>CAVSYM010000031.1:0-254296 GCA_963732165.1 uncultured Acidobacteriaceae bacterium | reverse complement strand
CGGACAGATTGTTTGGTCGCAGACGGGGCAGCCCTCTGCGGCAGAGAAAAAGGCTGCGACACCGCTTACACTTCCTCCGTCGCCTGAAGCGTTGCTGCCGGACGAATTTGACGGATGGGTCGCAGCACAACCGCCCAAAACAGTGAACGATGCAGCTACGCTGGACCCCGCGAATGCCGCCGCGCTAACGGAATACGGATTCAAATTTGCAGTGGTGGCGAACTACAAGCGCGAAGGCGAGACGCTGGCCATGCGTGCGCTGCGCTTTGTGGATGAGAGCGGCGCGTACGGCGCGTACTCCTACTTCCGGCAGAACGGCTGGCCGAAGGAGTCGATCGGAACCGGAGCAACCTCAGATAACAACCGGGTGCTGTTCTGGCGCGGCGACACTGTGGTGGACGCGACGTTTTCTCATGTCGGTCCCATGTCTGCCGGCGAGCTGAGAGAGATAGCCGGCAAGCTGCCGGTTCCCGGCGGCAACAAGAGCATTGCGCCACCGGTTTTGAGTTATCTGCCGCAAGCGAACCTGCAGGGACAGACCATGCACTACGCGCTCGGGCCGGCTGGTTACGCGGGATCGGGAGGCGTATTGCCACCGGATCTGGTCCGCTTCGATCTGGGCGCCGAAACCGCGACGGCCAACTACTCCCTTGCCTCGGGAATTGCAACGGTCACGGTGATCGAATACCCAACTCCGCAGATTGCGCTGATGCAGGAGAGCGCGATTCGCGCTTACATTAAAGCAGGCAGCACTGCGCGGCCGGCCTGGCCCAAGCCGCTTGCGGATTCCGACCCCGCGTCGCTCGAGGTGCGGCGCAGCGGCGTACTGGTTGTCCTGGTGAGCGGCGATGCCATTCCCGATGAGAGCCACCGGCTCATCGAGCTTGTGCACTTTGAGGCGAACCTGACCGCGATGGGGCAGCCGCAGCCATCGGAGATTCAGAAAACGGCCACGCTGCTGATGGGGATTGCAGGCCTCGTGATTGTGGGTTCGCTGGCCGCCATTCTGCTTGGATTCTTCCTCGGCGGTGGACGCGCGCTCTATCGCGTAGCCCGCGGCAAACCGGCCTCATCGGTGTATGACGAAGAGTTCATCCATCTCGACTTGCGGGAAGACATTGTCGAAGCGGGCGGACAAATAGTGGAGAATCCAACAGCAATTCGTGGGCCGCATCCACGGGGTTAACAGGTATTGAATACTGTGGAAAACTGGAGATAAACCCCAAGAAACACGGAAAAAAAACGGAGAAATTCGAATCAGGTAAGGCGAAGATACTGCGAAGAAGCAGACCGGCGAGCATCTGGAAAACATCTCGTAAGCTATTGATTATATTATATTTATTTTGCTACATATTTATCCTTGACACTGCCTTTCCCCGCACCTACTATGCAGCCAGAAAGTTCTGATGGCTTGCCTCCGTTGGAACTATTCTCCCTGAGGATAGAGCTGCCCTGTTGCCGGGCGGCTCTTTCCGTTTTCGAGCTCTTTTCAGGTAAAGGGTCCAGTCGGCTTGGATTCGACTGCCGCATCGGTCCATTCTCTGCCGCAGATTTCGCATTTCCAGGCGTTCACGGGCTCGGCAGATTCGAGCACGGGATCTTCTGCGCCGCAACCTGGGCAGCGCGGCGCCTGGTACTCAGGCGCGGTTTCGTGCGACTCATCGACGATGTCCTGCGGAATGGGGTTCGCGATGATGACGCGGGCGCGATCGAGCTCATCGGCGGCAACGAGAATGCGGATGTAGTCGAGTCCGCGCTCGCGAGATTCGGTCCAGCTCTCGATTCTCGCGCGCCTGAGCACCACTCTGATCTGGTAGGCCTGGTCCTGCGCCTCACAATCGCACAGAACGGTCTTCCAGCTGAGTTCGACGGGCTCGCCTGACTCGGAATCAGCTTCCTCTACATCGGGGACCAGTTCCGCTGAACTGCTGCCGACGATGCTGCCAAGAAGACCGCCGGGCCCGGCTGCCGCAGCCCGTTCAACAAATGGCGAGACCGCGGGCCTTGCCCAGGGACTCTCATACGACCCGGCGAATCTGTCTGCCTTCTCCGCTGCTTCTCTTTGCTCAGCAATCTTTTTGTCGAGGCCGCGACTGCGAAACTCGGCTGTAAGTGCCTGCTGTGCAGTTTCAGTTAGATCGACAAAATCGCGATTGAGCTCAAGCAACTCTTCGTCGCCCTTGACGCGGTACTCCTGGGCGAGCCGCAGCCATTCCTTCGAGTGGTCGAAATGCATGAGCAGGAGTATACGGCGGAACCGGTCTCCCGCCCTAACGCCAACAACAAAAGCGGCGCGAGGACGGGGCCACTGCGAAATGGCGGATTGGCGATGTTCAATCCCGCCCAAGCGAAGCTTGGACGGGGCACCCATTTTTGTGTTGGGTTGAGATTGGTCGATTGAGAGTCGCGCTATCCCGGGGCCACGCGCGCCGACAAGCGGGCTCTCAGGAATGGAAGCCGAGATCGGCGATCATGGCGCGGATCACCACTTGTGCGGTAACCGTCAGTGCGGCCAGTACGCAGGTCCAAAAGCCCACGCGATCGAACGGCACGAAGAGCGTGCTTTGCGGGGTGGTGATGTTAAAGCCCAGTTTTTCAGGAAGGGCGGCGCGGATGGAGACGGCGAAAATAAATCCGCCGGACCACACGATCGCTATTCTTATCGCCAGTTGAAGAGTTTGCGCAAGGATATTCATGACTGTTCTATTTAGACACTGGATGCGGCGATTCAGTTCCCGGATGGACGCCGGCCTGACTTTACCTACACACCGCCTGACGCTACAATCGAAGAGCAAGCCGAAGTAGCTCAGTTGGTAGAGCAGCTGATTCGTAATCAGCAGGTCATCGGTTCAAGTCCGATCTTCGGCTCCAGCTTTTTCACTTCCTTCAATTTCCTTTTTCACAAATTGGATCGGCTCGGCAAAGGGTTCATTTGCTGATGGTTTGCGCACGCTTATTGCACCGGCCGCTCCGCCTCTTGAGCGCCGTAAATTTCAAGTTGCTGCAACAGCTGGTCACGGAGATCGTGTAGAGCCGGAAGTCGAGAGAGTCCAATTGCCCCAAACTCCGCATGCGCAGCATAAATCTCGTTTGCGAGCGTATGAAGCGCGCGGTGCAGGCGCTGGATCGATTCGAGAGCAGGGGTGAGTCCGTTGCTTTCCTGCCCCTGATTGTCAAGCCAGGCGCCGAAGCGGCACTGATTGAAGTCGAGCGAGGGCGGTGCGTTTCGCTTGCCCTGCAGATATGCCTCAAATGCCGCAACCCATGCACGATGCTCTACGCCCGCGAAGAGCATCTGCCGGTTGATTGGGTTCATAGGCTTGACGCGGGCCCAGCGCGGATCGGAGCGCCAATTGGCGACCCAGTTGGGGATTTCATCGGCCGGCATCGGGCGGGCGATACCGTAACCCTGGGCAGATTCGCAACCCAGCTGCAGCAGCACCAATCCGTGTTCGGGGGTTTCCACTCCTTCGGCGATGACGTTAAGGCGAAAGGCCAAAGCCAGGCCAATTACGCCCTCGAGGATAGTGAGGTTCTCGGGGTCGTCGAACATTTCGCGCACAAAACTCTGATCTATCTTGAGCACATTGGCGGGCAGGCGCTTGAGATAGGCGAGCGAAGAGTACCCGGTGCCGAAGTCGTCGAGAGACACCAGGACGCCGATCTTGTGGCAGGTATTGAGGACCAGCGAGGTCTGCAGAACGTCGCGCAGAGCGCTGGTTTCAATTACTTCAAGTTCGAGCCGGGAAGGTCTGATCCGCGGGTGCGCTGCCAGCAGTTCGAAGAGACGATCGACGAAATCGGCCTGCTGCAACTGCATGGCGCCCACATTCACGCTGACCGAAATTTCGAGCCCCTCATCCTGCCAGAGTTCCATTTGGGTGAGCGCCGTTTCAATCACCCACTCTCCGATTTCGATGGCGAGGGAGTGGTCTTCAATGATGGGCAGAAACGAGGCCGGCGCCATCAGGCCGCGCTCGGGGTGCTGCCATCGAATCAGTGCCTCAGCCCCGGTGACTTTGCCGGTGCGCATATTCACTTTGGGTTGGTAGTAAAGAACGAACTCGCGGGCAGCCAGGGCAAGGCGAATCTGCTCGCGGCCTTCATGGCGGCCGCGAATGGTCAGGTCCTGGCTCGGATCGAAA
This sequence comes from uncultured Acidobacteriaceae bacterium, assembly GCA_963732165.1. Taxonomy (GTDB): domain Bacteria; phylum Acidobacteriota; class Terriglobia; order Terriglobales; family Acidobacteriaceae; genus Telmatobacter. The sequence continues at coordinate 250,151 of CAVSYM010000031.1, read as the reverse complement.
ACGCGGCAGCAATTCCGGCCGTCGAGCTTGGCCCAATACATGGCCTGGTCGGCTTGGCGAATGAGGCCGTCTTCATCGAGTTCCTCGTTCTGCGGATAGTATGTAACGCCGATGCTTGCCGAGACTTTCATTGACTGGCCTTCGATGGTCACATCTTGCTCGGCAGCAGCCAGAAGGCGCTTGAGCACAGGATCGCTGGCGTGGGGTTCGCCAATGTCGAGCATGACGGCGACGAACTCGTCGCCGCCGAGACGGGCAAGCGTTTCGCCCTCCCCCAGGGCATCTTTGAATCGCGCGGCGAGCGTGATCAGCAGGGTATCGCCGGCCGCGTGGCTGTAACGAGTATTGATGTCCTTGAAACCATCGATATCGAGATAAGCAACGGCGATCATCTGGCCGCGGCGTCGCGCGTGGCCCATGGCCTGGCGCAGGCGGTCGGCAAACAGCACACGATTTGGGAGGCCGGTCAGGCTGTCGTAGTGGGCCATGTGCTCGAGCTGCTGTTGGTGCTCCTTGAGCGCGGTAATGTCAGTGAAATGCGCGACGTATTGCAGCAGGTTTCCGCCGTCATCGCGAATGGAGTTGATGGTGAGGTGCTCGGCATAGATGTTGCCGCTCTTGGCGCGATTCCATATCTCGCCCGTCCAGCTTCCCTCTTCGCGCAGCGATTGCCACATGCGTTCGTAAAATTCACGGCCCTGCAGGCCCGACTTCAGAATGCGGGGATTGCCACCAACCACCTCGTCGCGCGAATAGCCGGTAATGCGCGTGAAAGAATCGTTGACGTCCAGAATGGTTCCCTCGGCGTCGGTAATGGTGATGCCTTCTCGCGCGTGCGTAAAGACCGATGCGGCCAGGCTCATGCGCTTCTGGTTCTCAATGCGCTCAGTAATGTCTTCGACAAAAAGGACTATTCCCCCGAATGAACCGTCATCGCTGCGCCAGGGAATAAGCTCGCGTCGAATCCACTGGCGGCTACCGTCGGCCCGTTCGAACAGCTCTTCGTCAGTGTGTATTGATTCGCCGGCGAGGGCGCGCATGTGCTCGTCCTTCCAACGCGCGGGAATGTCGGGTAGCACATCGTATTCAGAGCGGCCTATGATCTCAGCTTCGGTCAGCGAGTACATCTCGAGAAAGCGGCGGCTCACCGCCAGGTAGCGCATGTCGCGGTCAAACATGGCCAGTGCCGCGGGCGCGTGCTCGACAAACAGGTGCAGCAATGCTTTGCTCTCAAGAACGCGATGCTCGTTTTCGAGATGCCGGGTGATGTCGGGGGCGATTCCAAAGATGCCGATTACGTCGCCTTCGGGGCCATTGATGGGGTATTTGCGGTCGTCGATCCAATATCTTTGGCCTTGCTGATCGCCGAGCTGCTGAATGAGGTTGGTTCGGCGCCCCTCAGCAACCGCCCGCTCTTCAAGTTCGTAACCGATATCGGCAAAGGCCTCAGGGTAAACGTCGTAATCGGTCCTGCCGGCCATATCTGCGGAATTCTTGACGGACTCAGTGAATTTTGCCAGCTGCCGGCTGGCCGCGAGAATCACATGATTGCGGTTCTTTATATAGAGGTAATCGTCGGTTTGGGCAATAAGAGTCTTGAAGCTGGAGAGTAGAATGGCGTCGCCGGAAGTGACGACGTTGCGAACATCGGCAAGTTCGATATGAACGGTGACGAAACCCGGCGACTGGGCAGGCTTTTTCGAAAAGCTGCATTGGAAAATGCGAATGCGGCCGTCGGAGTGGCGAAGGCGAATGAGAAAGTCGCCTGAAGGCGGCTTGATGTGAGGAGAAAACAGGGGCGCAGCTTTATCTAGATCGCCGGAATGCACAAGGTGATTTAGTTTCACCTTTGAGGTAAGGAAATCCTTGCGTGAGAATCCAAGCAGAGCGGGGACCTCATCGCTTACGGATTGCACCGAAATTGAACCGTCTGAACCGACCCCAAGAGCAAGGTCAACAGTGGGCTCGGCCATGCTCCGACCTCGTGCGTGGTCTTTCGCCACAGGAAAGAAATATAGCACTTAGTTTACAGCAAAGTACACGGGTTTGAATTGTGACGGTATTCCATCCCTGGTCAAGCAAACCTCAGCCGATTGAGTGAGCAGGCGGGTCAGATGTGTTGTGATGAACAACGAGCGGAGCAGGGGCGAAACTTCAATGAACCAAATACGGCACGGGTTATCCACCAATATTTTCAATTCAATGGTAGTAAGCGTCTGCTTATCCACGCATACTCTTGGCATAATCGCATGTAGAGCGGTCCCTCGCTGAACCAGGAGCACTGCAAAGTGACCAGCTATAACCGCCAGGATGTATTGCGAATACTTCAAATCGGTACCCGCCAGTTGCAGGGGTGGGAGCGAGCTCGATTGATCCACCCCAAAGAAACCTACTCATTCCAGGATCTGGGCGAGCTGCGGACCCTTCGCGTGCTGCGCGAAGAAGACGTGCCCGCTGCATCGATCCGGGACTCGATCATGGCCATGAAGGCCGTGGCCGGCATGGAAAATCCGCTGCTCGAGGCGTGTGTGGTGCGCACCGGCACGCGGCTGGCCTTCAGGCATGGCGGCGAGATGGTGGATCCTATCCGGCGCCAGCTGCTGTTTGATTTTGAGCGTGCGGAGAGCGGTGACCGGAGATCGGCCGCGGCTGAGCTCGCGCCTCTGCGGCCTCCGGCGCACGGGCTCAACGAAAAGTTCATGGCTGCGGTGCAGGCTGAAGAGGCCGGGCAAAAGCAGCGCGCCATTGAACTCTACGAGCGGATCCTGGCTATCGAACCTCGTTATGCGGCGGCAAGCATCAACCTGGGGACGGTGTATTTTCACTTGCGGCAGTTCGGACGGGCTGAGGAGTTTTACCGGCGCGCGACCGAGATCGACCCCAACTACGTGCTGGCGTACTTCGACCTCGGCAACGTGCTCGATGAGCTCCAACGCTTCGAAGAATCGATTGCCGCTTACAAGCGGGCTGTCACTCTCTCGCCCCGCTACGCCGACGCCCACTACAACCTGGCGCTGGCCTTCGAGCGCAAAGGCGAAGAGCGCAATGCGCTGCGCCATTGGCAGGCGTACGTCAAGCTGGACAGCCGCGGCCCCTGGGCCGAACATGCCCGCGGCCAGATTCGCAAGCTGCTTGACCGCGAGAAGCTGCAGATCGCCTACCGCGCCGAAAAGTTCATGCCGCCGCGCAAGGGGATGGCGGAACTGGAACTGGTGTAAAGGCAGCTTCTAGCTGCTAGCTTCTAGCCTCTAGCACTTCCGCCCCACAGATCGTCGAATCAGTCAGGAAGTTTGTCAGGTTGGCGCTAGGTCTTCACGTTGTCAGAAGACAAAGCTTGTCGTAGTTCGTCCATCATTCCTAGCATTCTCTCCCGCTTTTCGTATGGTCCAGGCATGCGAAGGACATTGAGGCCCATTTCCGTCAAAGCCCGCCTCGCCAACTCCCACGGTTTCTTGTATGTAAATATGATTTTCGGCTTATCGCCGAGTATCTCTAATCTGCACATTAAGGACGCTATGGCAGCCGGCCATTCTTCCTTCCTTAAATCTTTGATAGACCTGGTCGGCCGCCTGATGAGATCGGCAAATCCGAAACCCTGGGCGAATGCGTCCACATCCTCCGCTCCAGCAGGCAATGGCCGCAGATCGCTGAGGTGCTCTTGAATCCTGATCCAGAATCTGCGTCCATGAACTCCTTGGTAGTAATGGCCACACTCTACAGAATGTGGAGCGGGATTCATTCCGACGAATATAGCCTTGAGACCAGGTCTCAACAACTCTTTCAAGGTCCGCACTTCTTGACCATTTATCGAAATCAATTCGGTGGCCACAAACTTAGTCCCATCCTGTTCGAAACAGATCAGGCATTAGCGCCGTCGAAGCTAGTAGCTAGTAGCTAGAAGCTAGAGGCTAGAAGCTGCCTTTACACCTTCTGCGTTCTCTGCACTGCGCGCACGCCATCCACGCGGCGCAGGCCAAGAACCATGCTGTTCAGGTGGCGCAAGTCTTCGGCCTCGACCACAAACTCAATCATCGCTTCGCCCTCGTCGTCGCGCTTGATGTCGACGCTGCGGATGTTGGTGTTTTCGTCGGAGATGACGGCGGTGAGTTCCTTCAGCATTCCCTGGCGGTCGTCGCAGAATACCGTAATCTTGACCGGATATCGTTGTGTCGCGCCAGGAGTCTGGTCGCCGGCGCGCGCCCATTCCACGTTGATGCGCCGATCGGATTCATACAGCAGGTTCTGCACGTTGGGACAACTGCGCGCATGAACTGCCACGCCCTTGCCGCGCGTGACGTAGCCAACAATCTCTTCGCCGCGGATGGGATTGCAACAGCGCGCGCGATAGACGAGCAGATCGTTCTGCCCCTCGACCTGCAGCGAGTCGGAGCCGGTGAGGTGCAACTTGCGCACCGCATCGGACATGGCGGCTTCGCTGCCGGGCTTGCCCTCAGGCGCAACCTCGGGTTCGCCCTGGGTGGCGTAACCGGGCGCCAGCTTGTTCAATATCTGATGCGCGGTGTGCTTTCCCTGGCCGAGCGTCGCCAGCAAATCGGCAGCCGTGGCCACGCCATATTCGCCTGCAATGCGGCCCAGATCCTGATCGCCGATCTGCGCCAGGGGCACCTTGAAGCGGCGCGCTTCCTTTTCAAGCAGCTTGCGGCCAATCTCCACGGCGCGGCGGCGCTGATCTTCATTAAGCCAGTGCTTGATTTTGTTGCGGGCGCGCGGGCTCTTGACGAAGGTGAGCCAGTCGCGGCTGGGCTTGTGATCCTTCTGCGTGACGATCTCGACAATGTCGCCAGTGCGCAGCTTGGTGCGCAGCGGCACCATGCGTCCGTTCACCTTGGCGCCCACGCAGGTGTGGCCCACCTCGGTGTGAATGGTGTATGCAAAGTCGATGGGAGTGCCGCCGGCCGGAACCACAACCACCTTCCCCTTGGGCGTGAAGGTGTACACCTCGTCGGGATAGAGGTCCATCTTCAGGCTGGAGAGGAACTCGTTGGGGTCGGTCATCTCCTTCTGCCACTCGACGAGCTGGCGGATCCAGTTGAGCCGTTCTTCATCGCGCGAGGACACGGTGCCTTCGCCAGCCTTGTACTTCCAGTGCGCGGCAATGCCCTCTTCCGCGATGCGATGCATCTCTTCGGTGCGGATCTGCACTTCGAATTGATGGCCGCCCTCGCCCATCACGGTGGTGTGCAGCGATTGGTAGCGATTGGCGCGGGGAATGGCGATAAAGTCCTTGATGCGGCCGGGAACAGGGCGCCACAGCGTGTGGATGAGGCCGAAGACCGCGTAGCACGACGCGACGTCCTGCGTGATTACGCGGACGGCAAGCAGATCGTAGACCTGGTCGAAGGTGATCTTGGTGCGCTCGATCTTCTGGAAAATGGAGTAAAGGCGTTTGATGCGCCACTCGACTCGGGCCTCTATGCCATTCTCGCGCAGCTGTTCGACGAGCGTGTCTTCAACGCCGCGCAAAAACTGCTCGCCTTCAACGCGTCGGGCTTCGACGGCAGCGGCCGCGCGTTCGTAGCTCACCGGGTCGGTGTAGCGGAAGGCCAGATCCTCAAGCTCGCCGCGCACCTTGCCCATGCCCAGGCGATGCGCGAGCGGCGCGTAAATATCCAGAGTCTCGCGAGCGATGGCCTCCTGGCGGTCGGGCTTGAGATGCTCGAGCGTGCGCATGTTGTGCAGCCGGTCGGCCAGCTTGATGAGCACCACGCGCACATCGCTCACCATGGCCAGCAGCATCTTGCGCACATTTTCGGCCTGGCGGTCTTCGCGATTCGCAAACTGAATTTTGTCGATCTTGGTGACGCCCTCCACGATGTGCGCTACCTGGTCGCCAAAGCCGGCGTCAATCTCCTCGCTGGTGGCCGGCGTGTCTTCGACCGCGTCGTGCAGCAGCGCCGCGGCAATGGCCGTCGAGTCGAGCTTCATTTCGGCCAGCACCTCGGCCACTTCGAGGGGATGAATAATGTAGGGCTCGCCCGAGGCCCGCATCTGCCCCTCGTGATGCTTGACGCAAAACTCCCACGCTTTGCGAATCAGCGAAACGTCCTCATTGGGGCGATTGGCCTTAACGTGGCGCAGAAGATTCTCAAAACGCTCGTTCACCGATGGTCCGGCAGGCGGAGTTTTTTTTGCGGGAACTGCAGCAGGCTTTGCGGCGGGGGTGGTTTCAGCAGCGGGTTCGGTGACGCCTGCAGTCGCATCCTCAATGTCACTCGCCTCAGGCGGGACCGTTTGGGATACGTCAGCGGGGACGGGCTGCCTGGCAGTCGCCATGCTTCATTATAGGCCGCTTGGGTTTTTGTTTCTTGAATCGGGAGGCGATGGAGGATCAGGTAAGCGACCAAAAAGCAGGAAAACTGGGCCGACAAAAACTGGAGTAACCTGCTGAGGCCTCTTAAGCTTGCGATGTTTCATCCTCGATTCCCACATTGCTTTCTCTCATCCGTTTCGGTACTGGCTGGGCTCCTGCCCATTCAGCGACGTGTTGCGCATCACATCCTGTCCTATTTGAAGAGGCGCGTAATGCTCAATTGCGGCAGTTCTCCAAATTGGGCGGGTTAAACGGCCGTTAACAAAGGCCCGTTTTTTTCGGCGCGCCGCGTGAAGCAAAAGTCGCGTGTTAAGACCCAGGGAGAACGGTTGTGGGTAGAGGCCCGGAAATGGAGAATGTTATGTTGAAAAGCCTCTCAACTTTCGCAGTAGCTGGCATCGCAATAGCCGGAATGTTGGCGGTTTCGGCTGGATATGCAGATCAAAACAACGCCAAGGTGATTATCGCGGTTCAAAAAACCGGTCCCGTAAACGGGAGACAGATGTACACAAGCTATTGCGCCCCGTGCCACGGCACGGATGGGCGCGGCAGTGGTCCGGTAGCTCCGGCGTTGAAGCAGAAACCAGCCGACCTTACGGCGCTTGCCAGGAACAACGGCGGCAAGTACCCGTCAAGCCATATTGCCACGGTGCTGGAGTACGGCACCGAGATGCCCGCGCACGGAAACGCGCAGATGCCGGTGTGGGGCCCGGTGCTTGGTAGAATGGACCAGCAGCATCCTGACCAGACGTTGCTCAGAATCAGCAATTTGAGCCAGTATCTGCGTTCCATCCAGACAAGGTGACCCGGGGCCTGACGCTCCCGGCCCTCCCGGATGGAGGGCCTTTGGAGGGCGTGAATGGCCAGGGCGGACGAACCGCAAAGGGGTGGGCCGGGGAGAAAATCTCCGCGGGCGACTGCCGGGTTTGGCGCCGGGTTTGGCGAGAAATCTCACAACCCGGCTCCTGACAAGAAGCGTGTGCCTGCCGAGGCCGGCGCTAACACTGGTCGACGCCGGTTGACCGCAAACAGGCCTGGGAAAACTGCTGGACCGCCGGATGGACCGCGAGCTGACGCGCGAGCTGACGCGCGGATTGGCCAGACCGTGAAGCCGGTTGCGCAGAGAGAATCTGTGTTGCCCGGCGCGGTCATCAGCCGGCGTGCGGCCGACCGGTTGCGCAGCGGTCACGTCTGGGTCTACGCGTCCGAGCTTGAGTCGCTCGAGCTGGGTCCGGGCGAGGCTCCTGCACTGTTGCCCGTGGCCGACAATCGCGGAATCCTGCTGGGCACGGCGCTCTACAGCCCTGCCTCGCAGATTGGCCTGCGGATGATTTCGCGGGAGCCGATCGACGAGCCGCAGTGGCTCGAACTGCTGGCTGCGCGGCTGCGTCGAGCGATCGATGTACGCATGATGATGCTGAGTCCGCTCGAAGGCAAGAGCGACTCATGCCGGTTGTGCTTCAGCGAAGCCGACCAGATCCCTGGCCTGGTGATCGACAAGTACGCCGATCTTGTCGTGCTGCAATTGCTCACCAAAGGTCTGGACCGCGAAACAGTGCGGGAAACCTGTGTCAAGGTGCTGCGTGAGACGTTGCTGAATCCGGATTACGGCGCAGCGAGAGAGGCTGGGGGTCTTGCGGCCATTTGGGAGCGTCCCGACCCGCGTATTCGCGAGCTGGAAGGACTGCCTGCGCCAACAGCCGGGCCGCTTTGGGCAGCGAACGCGAAAGCGCCCAAAACCGAAACGCAATTCCACCTGAACGGGCTCTCGTTCTTTTACGACGCCAACGCGGGCCAGAAGACCGGCGCGTTTCTCGATCAGCATGCGAACTACCATTCGGCGCAAAAATACGCGTGGCTGAAGGCTCCAGGCGGCCGCGCGCTCGATGTCTGCACCTACCAGGGCGGGTTTGCGCTCCACCTGGCGCGCGTGTCAAAGACCGTCACCGGCATCGATGCGTCGCGCGGGTCGCTCGAAGTCGCGGAACGGAATCTCAAGGCCAATCAGGCGCAGCCCAAGGCGGGCATTCAAGCCGAGGTCGATTGGATCGAGGCAGACGCCTTCGAGATTCTCCGCGACTGGTCTGCCGCGGGCCAGCAATTCGACACTATCGTGCTCGACCCTCCGGCGTTTGCGAAATCGAAGCGTGCGGTCGAAGGCGCGCTGCGCGGCTACAAGGAACTGAACCTGCGCGCGCTGAAGATGCTGCGGCCTGGAGGGCTTTTAATTTCCTGCTCCTGCTCGCATCACGTGAGCTGGGCCGATCTCGAAGGCGCAGTTGCCGCTGCGGCTGCGGATGCGGGCAGGCGCGTACGGCTGCTTGACCGGCTCGGCGCAGCACCCGACCATCCGGTCGTGCTCAACCTTCCCGAAACCGAGTACCTCAAGTGCCTGGTGCTGGAAAAAGACAGGGACTGAGGAAGAGGGAAGCTTCTAGCTTCTAGCTTCTAGCTTCTAGCTTTTAGCTTTTAGCTTTCATCTCAATTCACTTCGCTTGAATTGCGCACTCCACCGCGCGGAAGAATCCGCGACAACCAGTCGAATCTCTTCCGCTGCTCAAGCGGGGCCGCAGGCTTCTTGTCGTTTGTTGTTGCGGCTGCGCGGAGTTGCGCCAGCGCTTTTTTCACCTGGCCCCGCAATGCTTCCGCCTCAAAAGTGCAGGAGCGCAGATAGGCTGAGATGGTCATTCCGGCTTCGGCCGCGCGCTGCTTGAGTTGCGAACATTCTGCCTGGCTCATGCGAATGGTGATGCTTGCGGACTTGTGTTCTCCAGCACCGGTTGCGGACGAAAGCGGCTCGCTTGCGGCGATTGAGAACGAGCTTACTGGCGTGGTGTTGACATGTTCCGCAGCAAAGGCCGAAGACGGCTCCGCGAGCGGTTCAGCCGCCGGCTTATAGCGCGCGTGCGCCTTGAGTGCGCTTTCATAGCTCAGCGTAGCCACGTCGTCGGCGAGTGCATTGTCATTCCATTGAGTTTTTGGCGATCCAGGCGCAGGCGAGGCCAGCGCGGCTAAGAAGCCTGCAAAACCTGACGGTTCCGGAATCGAAGAGACTGTGACCGGCTGCGATGGGCTCTGCATGGCTCCGAGGATATCCAATCGCGCGCGGAAGCTTGAGAAGTTTCCCCGCCCAGTGCATTGCGCGAATCTCAGATTGGGAACGCAGTAAAGAATGCTCCCGAATCGGAACCATTCGAGTCCCTAAGTCGCGGCGAAAAACCCTCGCAAGTATCGCGCACGCCCCGGAACTCGGGTCTCTCAGTCGAACTCCGAGCTCAACATGTGTTCAGGCAGAATTCGGCCGGGCAGACGCAATAGCTCGGTGATGGCTTCGACGCTGATCGGGCGCGAGAATAGAAATCCCTGGCCGTAGCGGCAGCCGAGGTCGCGCAAAAGATTGCGTTGCTCACGGGTTTCCACGCCCTCTGCAACAACGTCCATGCCCAGCGCGCGAGCCAGCTCGATGATGGTTTTCACGATGTGCAGGGCCTGGTCGCCCTGGGTCATGCGAGTCACAAAGGAGCGATCGACTTTGAGCACGTCAAATGGAAACGAATGCAGATGGTCAAGCGAACTGTAGCCGGTGCCAAAATCGTCCATAAGCAGCGAAACGCCCAGCCGGCGCAGATCGCCCAGGACGTCGAAGGCGGTGCTGGCATCGGACATGAGGCTGGACTCGGTCATTTCCAGGCCAAGCTGACGGCTGGCGATGCCGAAGCGTGAGAGCAGCGCTTCAACGTGGTCGGCAAGGCCGTCGCGAGAGAACTGCCGCGCCGACAGGTTGACGCACACGCGCAGCGCGCTGTGGCTCGGGTTCTCGCGCGTCCATTCCTTGATCTGCCCGCAAACCTCTGACAGCCCCCAGTCGCCGATGGGCAGGATGAGCCCCGATTCTTCTGCAGCAGGAATGAAATCCATGGGCGGAATGAGGCCGCGCTCGGGATGACGCCAACGGATCAGCGCCTCAAGGCCGACGATGCGATGGGTCGCCAGTTCCACCTCGGGCTGATAGAAGAGCACGAACTCGCGTTTTTCAAGTGCGGCGCGCAGGTCGGCGCGGCGTGGCCAGATTGCCGCCGGACTTTCTGCCTGGCGCGTCGCGCGCATGCCGCGCGCCTTACAATTCTTGCGCAACTGGCGAAGCTCTACCTGGTTTGAAGCAAGCTGGCCCAGGCTTTCAAGCATGTGCAACTCATCCCGGGCCATGGTCCGGCGGGGATGGGAGCTGAAGGCCGTCAACACGCCCAGAATCTGGCCTTGGCTGGAACGGATTGGAACGCTGGCGAAGGAACGTGGCGCCAGCCGGCGAAGCGGCAACTGTCCGCTGGCGAAGCGCTCATCTTCGCTAATGTCGGAAACAACGATCGGGCCGTCCTCCGCCAGCACCATTTCAAAGATGGAGGCGCTTCTGGGCAGCTCGCGCACCGGTTCGCCCCAGTACGATTTGATCCATACCCGGCTCTCATCGGCAAAGCCCAGCAGCACACAGTCAGCCTTGAAGTAGTCCGCACACAGGCGGGTAATCGCATCGAAGCTGGCTTCGGGTTCCGAATCCAGAATGCCGGATTCGATGAGCGCGGCCAGCCGCTCAGCCTCGCGACCGTATCGGCCGTTATCACTCACCAGTTGTGCCTGCGCCATAATCATCTGCTCCGGATCGCAAAAAAAGTGCTCGATTCCTGACGGTCCCAACCTGGCAGCAGGGCCCGTTTCATCCTCAAACTCACCTATTGACTTGTCACCCGCCCAGGGTCACGCCCTGCGGCCGCCAAGCAAGCAGCGGACCTGTGTTTCCAGGTCTCGTAATTCAGTTATCGGTTAAGGCGAAGCCGGCAATAGGTTACCCAAGGCCATAAGCCCGGGTACCCGTACGAAAGTGCGGATTTCGTTACTTCTGTGTTGCGGATTGTCCGGTTTCAGTCCAAAGAAACGCCAGCTCCATTGCGTAGTCGTCAATCTCCTGATCCACGCTCACCCCCGCCGAATGCCCGCCTCCGCGTCCGTAGTGGAGCAATACGGGACGGCCGCTCTTCGATGCCGACTGCAGCAGCGCCGTCATCTTGCGGGCGTGCAGCGGGTCGACCCGCGTGTCGCTGTCGCCGGTAAAGAACATCACGGCAGGGTAGGCGTCGCTCACCTTCACGTTTTGATAAGGCGAATACTTGAGCAGATATGGAAACTGCTTCTGGTTATCGGCCGAACCGTATTCGGTCGTCCAGAATGACCCAATCTTGAACTTCTGGTAGCGCAGCATGTCGAGCAGCGGATAGCCGCACCAGATGGCCGAAAACAACTCAGGGTGCTGCACAATGGAGGCGCCCATGAGCAGCCCGCCATTGGAACGGCCGCGAATGGCGAAGTGTGCGGGCGAAGTGTACTTGTTTTCGATCAGGTACCGGGCTGCGGCGAACCAGTCGTCAAAGACGTTCTGCTTTTTTTCGAACATACCCTGCTCGTGCCATTGCTCGCCGTACTCACCACCGCCGCGCAGGTTGGGCATAGCGAACCAGCCGCCCTGCTGGAGCCACCACGCGTACTCGGGATTCCAGTTGGGCAGCTCGCTCAAGTTGAAGCCGCCATAGCCGGTCATGAGCAGGCGCTCGGAGCCGTCCTGTCTCATGCCCTTCTTGCCGGCGACGAACATCGGTACCCCCGTCCCGTCTTTTGATTTGAAAAAAACTTGCTTGAGTTCGTACTGGCTGGAATCGAAGGGAAGCTTGGGCTGAAAGAAAACATCGCGATTGCCGGTCGTTGTATCGAGACGATACAGAGTGGGTGGGGCAATCAGCGACGAAAACGAAAAGTAGCCATAGCGGTCGGTGGTTCTGCCCACCAGTATCGAAGCGGAACCGATGCCATCGTAGGCAAGCTCGCCAGCCGGTTTGCCGTCGAGAGTGTAGATCGATGTTTCGGGTTGGACGTCTTTGAGCCGGTTCACGTACAGCTTGCCGCCCACAATCGTCCACGCATCGATCACTTCCTTGCCTTCGGGTACAATCGTCGTCCAGGCCTCGGGCATCACGCCGGGATCGGCCTTCAGGATGCGGCCCAGCGGGGATTTGTAGTCGGTTTTCACATACCACGCGCCGCGCGCATAGATGGCGGAAAAGCGCGAGTCGATATCCCACACAAGAATATTGAAGAACGAATCCTTCTTCGTCAGGTCGCGGAAGACGATGTCGACTCGGCGCGCCGGGACTCCGCGATCGATCTGGATGACCAGATAGCGGCCGTCGTCGGTAATGTGTGCTGAGAACAGGTCCTGGCCGCCGAGCGACTCGCCGCGGAACTCGCGCCCGAAGATGAGCTGATCGTGCAACGGGCGGTCGCCCAGCACATGCTGGTATAGCAAAGTTCCCGTCTTGCCGTAGCGCGCGTAGTAGAAGCTCTTGCCGTCGGGCGCGAAGCTCAAAGAAAAATAACGCGCGCTGGGCAGTTCGTCGACCAGTGTCTTTTTGGTCTTCACGTCGAAAACATGAACCGCAGTTTCGTCGGCCCCGCCCTGTTTGACCGAGTAGATAAACTGCGAGCCGTCGCGGGAGACATCGCCAAGAGTGATGGAAGTGTTGGGATCGCGGCTGATCACCGCCGGATCGAGTAGCCGCACGTCTTTTCCGGTCCATCCGTGACGATAGTAGATGGAGTACTGCTGCTCACCGCCGAGGCGGCGCATGAAGAAAAAGTTCCCATTGCGCTCAGTTGGAAAGCCGGTCTCGGTAACATCCATCAGCGCACCCAGCTGATCGGGAATCTCGGAGTAAATGCGGTCCTGGTGAAAATACTGGTCGGTGTATGCGTTCTCTGCGTCGATGAACGCCTGGGTCGCGTCGCTCTTTTCGTCCTCGAGCCAGCGATAGTTGTCCATAATCCTGGTGCCGAAGTAATCGTCGGTCACGGGATTCGTCTGGACCTCGGGCGGCGGAGGCAACGTGAATCCGCCGCGGCTGCGAATGGATTGCGAAAACAGGTTTGTGACAGCGACGAGGCAAAGGGATGTAGCCAGGAAGCGAAGGAAAATCCGCATGCAGACAGCATACCGCGTGTCTATCGGGATTCCAGCAGCGCTACGCGTTGTTACCGAACGATAAAATCGACTGCAGTGACCAGCTCGTCCTCAACTGAACCCTCTCCCCGCCCGCGATCGTGGTGGGCGCGCGGATTGGGGCTGCTGCACCCGACGCACGCGCACTCCGCTTTCAGCGCCACCGTAGTTCTGATGGCGGCAACGTTTTTGTCGAGCGTCTTCGGGTTGCTGCGCAATATGTACATCGCGTGGCTCTTCGGGCGCGGAATGAAGGCCGATGCCTTTATGGCAGCCTTCCAGCTCCCCGACCAGATTGCTTACTTCCTGGTGGGCGGCGCGGCGTCCATCACCTTCGTCACCATCCTCACCCGCTATCGCGAGGCCGGGCACGAAGAACAGGGCGAGCGTTCGCTCTCAGTCATACTGACCACGATGTACATCGTGCTTGGCTCGGCCATTGCGCTGGCCGAGATCTTTGCCCCGTGGTACGTGCACCGTTTCTTCAGTGGATTCGACGGCGAAAAGGCGGCCCTCTGCGTTCACCTCACGCGCATCCTGCTGCCCGCTCAGTTATGTTTCTTTGCCGGAGGCGTGTTTGGCGCGGTGCTGCTGGTGCGCAAGCAGTTCAACGTGCAGGCGGTAGCCCCCATCGTCTACAACCTGGGCACCATTGTCGGCGGGCTGCTGCTGGTAAAAAAGCTGGGCATTACCTCGCTGGCGCTGGGCACGGTGGCAGGCGCACTCTGCGGGCCCTTCCTGTTGAACTGGTTTTTTGCGCGAAGAGCGGGCGTACGCTACCGGCCCATCATAGACTGGCGCGACGAAGGGTTGCGCGAGTGGGTGCGCCTCTCGCTGCCGCTCATGGCCGGGGTTTCCCTGGTAACGGCGGATACCTGGATCATCAACTACTTTGCCTCATCGACCGACGGCGCAATTGCGCTCATGACCTACGCAAAACGGCTGTTCATCGCACCCATGTCGATGCTCGCCCAGGCGGCGGGCGTAGCTTCAATGCCCTTCTTCGCCAGCCTGTGGAGTCAGAACAAAAAATACGAGTTCGCAACGGGTGTCGCCGACTCGGTGTCGCGGGTTGCGTGCCTCGGCCTGCTGGCAACCTCGGCCATGGCCGCCATGGCGGTTCCACTGGTGGACATGCTCTTTACCGGCGGCCGCTTTTCTGCCTCGGATGCGCGCCAGTGCGCGGCCTATTTCGCCGTCTTTTCCGTCTCGCTCTTTCTATGGTCGGCCCAGGCCATCTACTCCCGCGCCTTCTACGCGGCGGGCAACACCTTTACGCCTATGGTGGCAGGCACAATTGTGACCGTGGCTTCGCTGCCTGTCTATGCCGCGTTCTACCATGCCCACGGCGCCATGGGACTGGCCATGGCCTCCGATATCGGTATTGCCATGCAGACTCTGCTGATTGCCGTGCTGCTGCACAAGCGGCACATGGTCTCGCTGGCCAGCCTGGACTATGCCGAGATGGGCCGGTGCCTGCTGGCAGGCGTTGCCGGAGGGGGCGCCGCGGCGCTTCTGGGGCGGGGCTTTGCGTGGACGCGCGCGCACCTGGGCGCTGTCAACTGGACGCATCATATGCGATTGGCCGACGCGGCGATTCTGGCCGCGGGAACCACGCTGTGGCTGCTGCTGGTGAAAGTTGTGCTCGAAAAAGCCGGCTCGGCGCTGCCCCGCGTGACCTTGAAGCGGCTGGGGTTGAAGGCGCGTTGAGGATGCCGGCCGCCGGCGGCGACAGGCCCCGCCAAAACACGCACGCCCCCAGATAGTCAGGGAGCGCGCGGATCCAGCGGAAATCAGTTGTACCGATCGGCCTACTGACCGACCTTCACTGGCTCATGCGCAGGCGCGGCTTGAGGTGCGGACGGAACCGCGACCGGTTTCGCGTCCGGTTTGCGGATGTCGATACCGCCTTTGAAAAATGCGCCGTCTTCAATGCTGATGCGGGCCGCCGCCACGTTGCCGTTGAGCGATCCCTCGGCGCGGATATCGACGCGGTCCGAGGCCGTGACGTCGCCCTTGACCTTGCCCAGGACCACGATCTCGCGCGCAGTGATGTTGGCCACCACCTGGCCATTGCGCCCAACGGTCACGCGGTTGCCGGTCAGATTGACGCTGCCTTCCACCTTGCCGTCGATGTACAACGACTCGGAGCCGGAAATGTCGCCCTTGATAAAGAGCCCCTTGCTGATGGTGGCCTGCTCGCCGGTGACGGCCTGCGGGCGGCTGGGGGCCTCGACCGGCGGCGGCGGCGCGGCGCGCGGCGGTTCCGGCGTGGGGTTGGTGTTGATCGATCCGGTCTGGTTTGGTTTCCACATTGCACTCACGGTAGTTCCTTTTCTGTCCCTGCGTGGGGACCGGGGAGTTGCCAAGGCAGCGTCAAAGGCGTGAAGCCAGTAAAAAGTGAATGAGTACTGCCGTCTTGCCTGACGCCTCCGGCAAACCCGCGTGCGGTGCGGCAGGCGGCTGAAACCGATCAGCCGCCTCCGCACCGGTTTTCTTCCGTCCCCGCTATTTTAGCCTGTCCGAGCGCGATGATCGAAACGCCGAGCCGGAGAGCGCGGCCTGTGAAGCGGAATGACCCAAGGATGACAACAGGAGGATGGAACCCGGCTCTTAAATGGAGTTGCGGACAGCCGCCCGCGGCAACGCCTGGCCGGTCCGGGATACGCGGGCCGGAGATGCCGTCGTCCCGGTCGTCCATTCCGGATTGGACGAGCTCTAAATCCGGATTGGACGGGCGTATAATCCGGATTGGACGAACCAATAATCCGAAATGGACGAAGCAAGGAACAGCCTTTATCCGCGTTTTGCCGGCGCCCAGGTGCAGACTGCGCTGAAAGACACCCCTGTCGTCCTGGTGACCGGCCCGCGCCAGTGCGGCAAGACCACGCTGGTTCGCTCGATGGTTGCGGCCGGCCGCGAATTCATCACCATGGACGACGACACCGTTCTGGCCTCGGCCCGCACCGACCCCGCCGGGCTGGTGCGCAGCCTTAAAAAGGCCACCATCGACGAGATTCAGCGCGCGCACGACCTTCTGCGGGCCATCAAAATGTCGGTGGACAACGACCGGCGGCCGGGTCGTTTCCTGCTTACCGGGTCGGCCAACCTGCTGGCTGTGCCGCTGGTCTCAGAGAGCCTGGCCGGCCGCATGGAGATCGTCAACCTGTTGCCGCTTTCTCAGGCCGAGATTCATCGCCGCAAGCCGGGATTCCTGAGAGCCGCCTTTGAGGGAAAAGCCGGCCGTTGCGGCGAGACCATGACCGGCAGGCAGCTCGTGGACGCCGTGCTGATCGGCGGCTACCCGGAGATGCTGCGCCGCAAACAGCCCGAACGGCGGCGCGCCTGGGCTCGCGATTATGTGCGGGCCATTGTGCAGCGAGACGTGCGCGACATTGCCGAGGTGGAGAAGCTGGCACAGATGCCGCGGCTCCTGCAGGTGCTGACGCATTATTCCGGGCAGTTGACAAACTTTACCGAGATCGGTGGCCAGGTGGGCTTGGACGACAAGACGACGCGAAAGTACATCGGAATCATGGAGCAACTCTACCTGGTGCGGCGCGTGGAGCCGTGGTTCCGCAATCAATTGAAGCGCCTTGTGAAGACACCCAAGCTGCACTTTCTTGACTCGGGGCTGCTGGCTGCGCTTCTGGCGGTTACGCCCGAGCGGATTCGCCTCGACCGCACCATCTTCGGAAGACTGCTGGAGACATTTGTTTTCACGGAACTCATCAAACAGATCGCGTGGACCGGAAACGCCTGCGCGCTTTACCACTACCGCGATAAGGACCAGGACGAAGTGGATTTTGTGGTGGAAGACGATGCAGGCTCCGTGGTAGGCATCGAAGTGAAGGCCAGCGCCACCGTGAATAGTGGCGACTTCAAAGGCCTGCGCAAGCTGGCCGATGCCTGCGGCGCCGCTTTCAGATCGGGGCTGGTGCTCTACGATGGCGAGAGACGGGTGCCGTTCGGCGACCGTTTTTTTGCCGCTCCGCTCGGGTGTTTGTGGGGATAATCGAATCGGCATTTGCTCTTTCAATCCGAAATAGACGCACCTTTAATCCGGATTGGACGAGCCTTTAATCCGGATTGGACGGATAGTTTATCTATAAAAACAATAATATACGCGTATGTAGCAAAATATTTGCCGCAGGCGTTCGCCCGGAATGCTCTTCGCGTTTTGCCGCCTTGTGCCCCACTCTGGAGCCTCATGCCCTAGTCTTAAGTCATGACCGATCGGGAGCTGGTGGCGCGGATTGCGCGCTCCTCGGGGGGCAAGGCGGGATACAAACAGCTGGTGCGCGAACTCGGCCTCGGCGGTGGACGTGAGCGCCGTCTGCTTCTGGAGCAGCTTGCCCGGATTACCGCGCGCGGCCAGCTCGTGAAGATCGACCGCGAGATGTGGGGCATTCCCAAAGCGCCGGCCGGAGCAGGCGCCGCAAGCCGCGACAACCTGATGGCCGGCCGGCTCGACCTGCATCGCGACGGGTTCGGCTTTGTGCGGCCGAACGCGCGGCAGGCGTCGGCGCCTGTCGACGAGGACGTCTTCATTCCACCCAACGAGATTAACGGCGCAATGCAGGGCGACCAGGTGCTGGTGGAACTCGATCCGCCCAAGGCCGACGGACGCCGCCAGGGACGCATCGTGCGCGTGATGGAGCGGCGCAATGCAACCGTCGTCGGAGTGTTTCATTATTCGCGATCGGACCGCGCAATGGGTCACACCGTGGTTCCCTTCGACGAGCGCATGACGCAGTCGATCGTGATTCCGCCGGGCGCGGAGATTCCCAAGGATAGCGCGGCCGCCACGCCGCACCGGGTGCTGGGCGCTGAAGCAATCGCTCGTCCAAAGAGTAAGAGCGCGGAGCGCCTCGAGGGCCTGGTGGTCGATGTCGAAATCACCAGCTGGCCCACACCGACGCGACCGCCGATCGGACGCGTCATCGAAGTACTCGGCGACCCGGATGACTTCGGCGTCGATGTGGAGATGATGATCCGCAAGCACCAGCTGCCGCGGATCTTTCCCGAAGCAGTGCTGGCCGAAGCTCGCGAAGTGGCGCATTTTGACCAGGACGCTGCCGACGGCAGGGCCGATTTTCGCGGCTTGCCGATTGTCACCATCGATGGCGAAACGGCCCGCGACTTCGACGATGCGGTGATGGTGCGCCAGCGCGCGGACGCCGGTTACGAGCTTCAGGTGCACATCGCCGATGTAGCGGAGTATGTGCGCGAGGGCTCCGATCTCGACCTCGAAGCGCGGCTGCGCGGCACCAGCGTCTATTTTCCCGATCGCGCCATTCCCATGCTGCCGCAGGAACTCTCAACCGATATCTGCAGCCTGCGGCCCAACGAAGACCGACTGGTGCTGAGCTGCATCATGCAGCTTGACGCTGAGGGCCGCATTGAGAGCTACGAAATCGCCGAGGGCGTCATTCGTTCGGCGGCGCGCATGACCTACACCGCCGTGCACGCGATCCTTTCCGGCGAGCTCGACCAGGGCGCAGAAGCGCGGGAGCGCTATGCGGAGCTTGTGCCGGACATTGAACGGATGCAGCACCTGGCCGCCAAGATGAACAACCGGCGCGAGGAGCGGGGCTCGATCGATTTCGACCTGCCCGAGCCGGTCATCGAATTTGACGAGCAGGGACAGATGCGCGGCGTGACCCGCGCCGAGCGCACCTGGGCCAACCGGCTCATCGAGGAGTTCATGCTGGCCGCGAACGAGTGCGTGGCCACCTGGCTCGAGGACCTGGGCGTGCCGTCGATCTATCGCATTCACGAGAAGCCCGAGCCCCGGCGCGTGGTGCAGTTTGAAGAGCTGGCAGCCAGCTTCGGTTATTCGCTTGGTCTGGGCGCGCTGCCGGTCAAACGCATCCAGACCAAAGCCGAGCGGCGCGACTCCTATGGGCAGGGACGCAAGCCGCGCACGCACGAGGTGGTTGAAGATATCGCGGTAACACCGAAGATGTACCAGAAGCTGGCGGCGCGCATCGAAGGCAAGCCCGAGGAGAGAATCCTGAGCTATCTGATGCTGCGCTCGCTCCGCCAGGCGCGCTACTCCGAAGGTAACGAGGGCCACTTTGCGTTGGCCGCACCTACCTACACGCATTTCACGTCGCCGATCCGCCGCTACCCCGACCTGATTGTGCACCGCATCGTCAAGGCCCTGCTGCGGGCCGGCGTTGCAGGTCGCGGTGAAGTGACGAGGGACCGGCTCGCCTCGCCGTGGACGCATCCCAACGAAGGCTCCTTCGGTATTCCACAAACGCGGGTGCCCCATCTTCGGACGCACGAAGGGCGGCCTAAGGTGGGAGGCCATTCTCCCTTGCCGACGAGCTTCGGCCTCGACCCGCCCATCCCCGAAACCGAGCTCGCCCAGATTGCCGAAGAAACCAGCCAGACCGAGCGTCGCGCGGCTGAGGCCGAGCGCGAGCTGGTGGAGTGGAAGAAAGTGCGCTTCATGCAGGACCGCGTAGGCGAGGAGTTCGGCGCGCTGGTGCTTAACCCTTCTAAATTTGGACTGTTTGTTGAGCTGACCGACTTGTTTGTCGAAGGGTTGGTACCCATTGATACGCTGCCCGGCGACCGCTACACGTGGCGCGAAAACTCGCACGAAATCGTCGGTGACCGATGGGGACGGCGGTTCCGCGCCGGCGACCATGTGCAGGTGATCCTTGACCGGGTGCTGGCGCAGGAGCGCAAGCTGCAGTTTTCAATTGTTGAAGACGTGCCTGCTCAAACCCGTAAGCCAACCAGGCCCGCGTCCAAACCCGGCAAGGTCAAATCAAAGGCGAAAAAACACGCAAGCTCGCCGCCGGCTGCAAAGGTAAAGCGCCGGTTCGGCAAGAAAGGTCGCAGGCGGTGATGCCGCCTGGCGCTGCGGCGGCTGGTTCGAGTTACAGTCCGCTGCTGCTGGCCTGCCTCAGCGCAAAATCGCCAACCAGGGGGATCTTCAACCGCTTACCCAGGAATGCCTGGACCAGCACAAACACCCACAGGATGAAGAAACCGATGGCCGCTATGGGTGTGATTACGAGCAGAATGAAATTAAACACCGGGATCACCCCGATCACCAGCAGCACAATCCACACCACCGCCCACGAAATAGAAAGAAAGATCGACTGCCAGGCGTGGAAGCGGACAGTGGAATTCTGGTTGTAAGGCGCGACGACCAGAAAAATGATCGCCGGAATGAACGTCAGGTAGGCGAGGCCGGATGCGGCGGCCTCGCTCAATCCGTTTTGAGCACTTTCTTGAGGCACGGGACTTCCTCCGGAACCTGGGCCTTGGAAAAGGGGCCTAGGGGGCTCGCGCGGCATCTGTGCCCGGCCATTTCTCCTAGAGGGCTCCAAAGGGGTGAGGGGAGGGGCTGCGCGGGCTCGGGTTAACCCAAGTCCAACATGCTGCCGATTGTGCTCCCGCTTTCCCAGGAGCGGCTATAAAATCTTCCCAATTTTCGTGAATGGCCTTATCGCGGGTAGATGCGGCGACGCGGCAAACAAGTTTGAGCCTCATATTCCTATCGGTATCCAATACAATGGAGCTTTGGGGGTGAGGCGTGGCGCACACTGTTTTTTGCGTTCGTAACAAGAAGGAGATGGAGGGCCTGGACGAGCCGCCCTTCGACTCGGAGTTTGGCCAGAAGATTTACAAGAACGTTTCAAAAGCCGCATGGTCAGAGTGGCTTGACCGGCAGAAGATGTTGCTGAACGAGTACCGTCTGCAGCCCTGGACCCCCCAGGCACAGCAGTTCCTCGTGGAGCAGATGGAGGACTTCTTCTTCGGCGCCGGGTCGGCGCTGCCATCCGAGTACGTTCCTCCCACCCACTGACCCGCGGACGCCGGCGCACCGGTGTAAACTAATCGAGACCCCAGAAACCGGCTCGCAATGAGCCGGTTCGTCTTGTGTCGGGACGTGGCTCAGCCTGGTAGAGCACTCGCTTGGGGTGCGAGGGGTCGGCAGTTCAAATCTGCCCGTCCCGACCATTCATTCCGCACCGTTGAATTCGCTCGCACCGGCACTCCTCGCGTGAGCTGCCGACCACCGAGCACCCCATCCTGTCATCCGCCGTAGCGGATGACACGAATCGAGACTGCGAGGGGTCGGCAGTTCAAATCTGCCCGTCCCGACCAATTACTTCCCCTTCGCCTCTTCAGCTCGTTAACCTCTTCGGCTTCGAACTGCCGACCTACGAAGCACCCCAACCTCAAATTCGCTGCGGCGAATTACACCAAATCTGACTGCGAGTCGGCCCGAGGCGGCCGAAATTCTTCCCCTTCACTGCGTTCAGGGTCAGGATTTCGCCTGCGGGCTCGGACGCCCGCGAAACGGCTCAAGTTCAAATCTGCTGGTCTAGTTTCGGGGCAGGCATTAGATCGGGAAGCGGTTCTGGAGGTTCTTGCGTCGCAGGGACCGATACAGTCGAGCTTTGCGGAGCAGGGAGCAGGCCAAGCGGCCCGCAAGGTTCGACGTTTGCGCGGGCACGCTGGATCGAAAGTTCAGCCACTGCGCGAACCAGAGAGTTTTTCAACTCATGAATCGCCGGGTCCTCTGCACGCAAATCTTCAGCTTGTTCCAGCTCATGGAGGGTAACGCGAAGAATCTCTACGAGATTTTTGGGACGGTCCGACAACACCACGACATCCTCTCTGATGCTGAGAAATATGCGGTGGGTTGGCTCACGATAGAGAGAGATATATTACGTCGGTACAAACTATAACCTCCAGGCGTTGGTTTTTACACGTCTGTGTAATTAATACACGCTTGCAGATTTTCAATCGTCTCGCACTCCTTTTTCCAGCCCTTCTTCTGCCGTCACATAGCAAGATTTCCTTCCCAATATCCAGTTCGGCCCGCTGGATGGACGCCCAATTGCACCCACTTGTTCTTGTGATGTAGTGCCGTTTTGATGACTTCAAATTCGGAGGGACGAAGAATGGCCGTTAGAATTGTCCACTTTGGCTCAGACAATTTGAATCGGGTTGACGCCCTGAAGAGCAGAGGCTATTCGGTAGACGAGTGCATCTCTCTCACCCAGCTTCACGCCTCTTTGGTGGGAATTCCGCCTACCGATGCCGTGGTGATCGCAGAGAACGATGAAACCATGGCGGACCATGCACTATCGCTGGTCCGGGGAGCCTCCACAGTTCCTTTGATCCTCTTCCGGGATGGAAATTCGCATTACAGCAGGGCTGAGTTCGATTTAGTTGTAGCCTCTGACTCAGCATCCGACGCTTGGCTGCGCGAAATTGCAGACTTGATTGCCAGCTCTATGCGACTCAATCGTTGATCGACTTGCGTCGCAGCTCTACGGCCGCACGATCATCTTCCCTACCCCGTCGCAATACTGGCTGGCGATTGCGAAGGCGTCGTCAATGCGGTCGATTGACCTTGAATGTGTGAGCACCGGCGTAAACCAGGCGGCATTGGCGCGCAACAATTCCAGAGCCTCGCCGGTCTCGTGGTTCGAGCGGCGCACGTTGAAGATAGTCAGCTCTTTGCGGCGCATTGCCGACCCGTCCATGGCCACGTTGCGGGTAGAGGGGATGCCGGTAATCGCGACGCGGCCCGCATTGCGCGCAAGCATCACGGCCTGGTTGACGGTCTCCGCTCCGGCGGCGCAGTCAATGGCGCAATCCACGCCGCGCTGGCCGGTCGCGATCAGGATCTCCTCGATCGCTTCTTCCGGCTCTAGCGCGGCGCCGGCGCCAATCGCCAAGGCCAGTTCGCGGCGGTGGGCCAGTGGTTCCACCGCCCAGACTCCCCCTGCGCCCGCGGCTCGCAGCGCGGCAATGGTCATCAACCCGATGGGGCCCGCACCAATTACCACAACCGTTTCGCCGCGACGAATGGAGGTGAGGCGCAGGGAGTGCATCGCGATGGCGAGAGGCTCTGCGAGTGTCGCCGCGTCAAATCCCATGTTCGCCGGGATGGGACGAAAATTTGCGACCGGCAGGTTGACCACTTCGCGGAAGAAACCGGGATGGCCGGGGTTCGACAGAAAGCGAATGTTGGCACAGACGTTGTGGTGACCAGTCAGGCAAAACTCGCAGTGATAGCAATAGAGCGCGGGCTCGAGCGCGCCGCGATCGCCCGCAGCCAGCCCTGAAACGCCTGCTCCGGTTTTCACAATCACGCCGGCGGGCTCGTGCCCCAGCACCATCGGATAGATATTGGGTGTGCTGCCGACCGCGCCTTCGCGATAGGCGTGCAGATCGGACCCGCAGACGCCGACGGCTTCGACGCGGACCTGCACTTCGCCAGGGCCGGGATCTTCAATCGGCATCTCGACGAGCCGGAATGTTTCAGGCGCGATGAGTTCGGCGGCGCGCATCCAAGTTTCTTCCTAACCGACGATACCGCATCCGTCGCGCGGCCATCACGCCAATCGAGCTGGGAGCCTATCGAAAAAAATCGTTGACGCCCTTTTCGCACTCGGCTAACCTAACCACGCAATCTCAAGGACTGAATACGGAGAGAAGCCTATTTGGGGGAGGGGCGGTTGAGCTTCCACTTTGACAACCTTCCATGGACCGAAATTGTCTGGCCGTGCGCAAGCCTCTTGCTGGTCGTTTTCTTCATCGATCTGATTCGCTGGTTCGGACGGTTCGAGAACAGCGCCGAGGCAGTCGGATCCGATCTGAATCTCACTACGTTCGGATTCGCGGCCGACCTGCTTGTCCAACTCATGCACGGGCGGAAAATTCTTCCAAGGTGGCCGTTTCAGACCCCTGTTCTTGTACTGGCCATCGGTCTCTTCATCGTCAACCTCATCCTGTACATGTTCAATCTGAGACTCGCCGCGCGCATCGCTGCATCCATCACCGCCAAAAAGAAGTGGTTCGTCATAAAGTTCTTGAAATTCTTCAGCTTTTTCCTGGGCGTCGTAAGCGCTTTAATGTTTATTTCTGCTCAGGCACTATGGGACTGAAGGTGAATGATGCTTATTAGCTGGATTGTCCTGGCCGTCGTCATCTCGCTGGCGCTCTCGCTCTGCGCGGTCCTTTGGGACGCACTTGCCGGAGCCGCGTACCAGAACGAGCGCACCCGGCTCTGGGTCAGGAGAGTATTGCTTCTGGAGGCAACCGACGATCTGGCCGGCGGAGTCGTCGACCTGGCAGAGAGGCTTTCGAATCTGCCATCCGGATTCCGGGCCTTTTGGCAAAGGTACTTCCCGAAATTCGCCAGAGCCGTTGACCTGGTCGTCGTGGCATTGCTAGCCACATACGAGGTCCATCACTACTACTTTGTGGAACGAACGATCCGCCCTGTCGACATGCTTGCCTTGGTGGCTATCGCCGTGGGAATCGTTGCCTATTTTGTCGCGATCGGTTCTGAAACGACCAGAATCTGAAAGCCTGACACCGATGGAGCCGGGAATTGCGCCCTTGGGGGGCCAGCCCACGAGGTCTCTGACCGATTAAATTTGCACCAATGTGGGTGCCCTATCCTTTCCGCAGTTCCATCGCGGAAAGGGTGGGAAAGCACAAAATCACGCGGTCAAAGAACTAGCTGGCTCCAACGCCACTCAAATCTGTGCCACGGCACACAGTTCGCGATCCAATCCCCGGTTCGCAGTCTTATCGCGGAGCATCTCACATTCCTGTTGACAATCTGACTATCAGGGCGCATCGTATAGTCAGTTTGTCAACAGGAGCGGCGATGGGCGAGCAAAAGTCCGATGTACTGCAGGGCACGCTGGACCTGATGGTGCTTAAAACGCTTGAGTCGATGGGACCGCTGCACGGTTACGGCATCGCGCGGCGCATCGAGCAGGTGAGCGGCATGACCCTCAGCATGAACCAGGGCACCATCTATCCCGCGCTCCTGCGGCTCGAGCAAAGAGGCTGGATCGAAGGCAAGTGGGGCACATCGGAGAGCAATCGCCGCGCGCGCTTCTACACGCTCAGCCGCATCGGCCGCAAAAAAATTGCGGAAGAAACTCAGAACTGGAAGCGCATCGCCGGCACCATGGCCCGGTTCCTTGAGGAGACCAACTGACAATGGACTGGATACGCACCCTTTTGAGCCGCGTGCGGGCGCTCTTCAATCGTGGCAAACGCGACGCCGAGCTCGATGAGGAATTGCGCGCCCACATTGATCTTGCCACCCGGGAAAACCAGCGCAAAGGAATGAACGCCGCAGACGCGCGCACCGCCGCATTGCGCGCCTTTGGCGGGGTAACGCAGACTCGCGAGCAGTACCGCGTCGAACGCGGGCTGCCGCGGATCGAAGAGATTCTGCGCGACGTGAGAATTGCCTCGCGCCAGTTGCGCCGTTCGCCGGGATTCGCGCTCACCGCAATCCTCACGCTGGCGCTGGGCATCGGCGCGGTCACGGCAATGTTCAGTGTAGTGAACACGGTTTTACTTAAGCCGTTCGCGTTTCCTGACCAGGACAGGCTGGTAGTGATACGCGAAGTTGAAGTGCAGAAGCAAGGGGAACGAATCGAGGCGCCCGATAATTACCGGCATATTATGCGGCTCAAGAGCACCGCAAAGACGCTGGAAGATATAGCCATTTTTCAAACGCGCGGCTTGAGCGTTTCGCCCAGCGGCGACCGCCCCAACATTGTTGGAGCACTGCAAGTTTCGCCGAACTTTTTTCACGTGCTGGGAATACAGCCGGCGATGGGAAGAGAATTTTTGCCCAGCGAAGCACGTGCAGGCGCGGACCACGTTCTGATTCTCAGTTACCAGGCGTGGCAAACACTTTTGCATGGCGACCCCGAGGCAGTTGGAAAATCGGTGCGGGTCAGCGACGAGTCTTTTACCGTGGTGGGAGTGCTGCCGGCCGGGGTGCGTTTTCCGCAGATTGCAATGGCTCACGGGATGACTTTCGAGGAAGCTGCCCGCAGTGTGCTGCTGTACGCGCCGTTCGTGCCATCCGATCACGACTTGAACACTGACATGGGGAACTTTAATTACAAGTCGATTGCGCGGCTCAAGCCAGGCGTCACGCTGGCCCAGGCCAACGCTGAGCTTGAGGGGCTGCAACAGGCTTACTCGCACTCGGCTCATCTGCCGATTCAATTCGGAATTGCGGTGACGCCACTGGCAAGGGATGTAACGGCAAGCATCAGCGCAGCGTTGTGGATGCTGCTTGCTGCCGTGGGATGCGTGCTGCTGATTGTCTGCGTGAATCTGGCGAATCTGCAACTGGCTCGCGCCGCCAACGCAGAACATGAGACGGCGGTGCGCGCCGCATTAGGTGCAAGCGGAGCGCGTCTGTTTCGTCTACGGCTAACTGAAAGCCTGGTGCTGGCCGGGATTGGAGGAGTTGGCGGGGCGGCGCTGGCCGTTGCGGGCGTGCGTCTGCTGGTTGCCATGGCTCCAAAAACCATTCCGCGGCTCGACGAAGTCCATGTGAGCCTGCCGGTGCTGGCCTTTGCTGCGGCCGTTTCCGTTGTTTCTGCGCTTGTTTTCGGTACCTTGCCGGCTTTGCGGTCGCTGCGCGTGCCTCCGCAATCTGCGTTGCAGGCCAACTCGTCGCGCATGGCAAACAACCGCGAAGGCCGGCGGACGCGGAGCCTGCTGGTGGCCGGGCAAGTTGCATGCACTCTCACGTTACTGGTGGTTACCGCGCTGGTGCTGCGCAGCTTCTCACGCCTTTTGCACCAGGATCGCGGATTCGACACCAGCCACGTCACGGTGGCCCAGGTTGATTTGTTTGCTCCGCAATATGGCGACGAACAGCCAAACTTCCCGGCCGCAAAGCTGGCATTTGCCGATCGAGTGCTGACCGCGCTCAGGCAACTGCCCGGCGTGCAGTCGGCCAGCATTACCAGTGCTGCGCCGCTCACCGGCGAAACCTGGGTGGACACCCTGCAGCGTCCCGACCACCCTGTGCCCGCTGCCGACGAGCTCCCCATTAACGTTCGATGGATCGACCAGGATTATTTGCGAACGATGCAAATTCCGCTGGTTGCCGGGCGCAACTTTACCGCCGACGATCGCAGCCACCCATTGGTGGCTCTCATCTCTGAGCAGACTGCGCGCAAGGGGTTCGCCGGCGAGAATCCGATTGGGAAAGAGATGAGCAATCTGCTGCCCGATTTACCCGGGAACGTGCGCATAGTTGGCGTAGTGGCTGACTCGCGCATCAATGGCCTGCGCGACCAGGCGGCCATGGTCTACATACCTTACTGGGTGTTCACGCATTGGACCCTCTCATTTCTGGTTCGCAGCCCGCAGCCAGGCGGTGCGCTGATTCCCGAGATTCAGCGTGTCATCTGGCAAGCCGATCCCAAGGTGGCTATACCTGCTATCAACTCGCTGGACGACCAGGTGAGTGAATCGGTGGCCCCAGAGCGTTTTCAGGCGATTGTGCTCACCAGTTTCGGCGCGGTGGCGCTGCTGCTGGCCGCGCTTGGCGTCTACGGTGTGCTGGCCTATTCAGTGTCGCTGCGCCGGCAGGAGTTCGGCATTCGAATCGCCCTCGGTTCAGGCAAGGGGGCGCTGGTGCAGCTTGTTCTGCGTCAGGCCGCTGTGCCGGTTCTGCTGGGAACCGGCGCGGGCCTGCTCATGACGCTGGTGGTCCTGCGCTGGGTTCGCAGCCTGCTTTACCAGACGCCGGTTGCCGATCCGGTTGCCATTGCGGGCAGCGTAGTGCTGCTGCTGGCAGCCGCGGCACTGGCCGCCATCGTCCCCGCGCGAAGTGCGGCGTCGATTGATCCGATGCGCGCATTAAGGATTGATTAAAGAGCAACGGCGCACGGGCCGTGCTTTCGCGTGCAAGCCTCCGTCACACGGAGTTCGTTCCTGCCGCATCCGCCTACCCTTCAGGCGCCGTTCGTCTTTGCGTGAGGGTGGGAGTGCCTGCTTTCGCGCGCAGCCCGCTTGCGTGCGCTCGCCTTGCGATAGATCTCGTAAGCAGCGAATGGATTCACGAACATGCGCTCGAAGCAGGCAGCGCACCTGACCGGGTAGGAAAACAGGAAGAGCCGCGGCAGATCAGCCCGGCGAATCCGCGATAGTCTTAGTCTTTCCGATCCGCACAGTGTGCATTTCATGCCTTCCAACTCCTTCAGGCAACCGAAATCAACGTGCAGGGGTAAAAGAACTTCAAGGGAAGCGTGACTCGTCGATTTACGATCGACGGCTGTATTAAGCTAGCACGGTTTCAGCTTGAATAGCACCCTGCAGGCGCACGATTTCTGTAAAGGTCTGAAGGAAGAGTGAAAAGGGCCCGTGGATTGCGCTACGACGGAAACAACGAGCCGGACGGGCGCGGGATGGCAGACAGGCGGGGACGGCGGCGCGGCAACTGCGGCTCGGGCGAGGCCAGCAGACCGGCAATCTCACGCAGCTCGGCGCGCGCCTGGCCGATCGCGGCGGCAAGTTTGTCGCGGTGTTCGGCTCGATCGGCTGCTAACGGCAAGGCACTTTGCGGATTGCGGTGTGAAGACGCCTGGTCAAGAACCTGGCGTGCGCCAGGAATCGTGTAGCCCTCTTCGTGGACCAGGCGCTTGATTTCAAGCACCATCTCTACGTCGCGTCGGCGGTAAAGGCGCTGACCGGTTCCGCTCTTGTTGGGCTTGAGCTGCGGGAACTGCGACTCCCAGAAACGAAGCACATAGGTTTCAAGTCCGCAGATGTGCGCGACATCTCCGATCTTGAAGTACAGGCGATCCGGGATTGCGGGTGACTCGGCGGGGGAAGCGGTGCGTTTCCGCAACGGTTGAGTAGACATAGAATTCAGCGTGAGCGGGCGCCATCGAGATACACCGCGCTCTTCGTGCGAGTATAGGAAGGAGAACGAGCTAAAACAATGGCCCAGACGGGGGAGGAACCATTGTAATCACCCCACGGGAACCCGCTTGAATGAGCCGGAGAAGGACGCAAGACATGACCGGCGCGTTCACAAATTGCCTAATAAGAAACTAAACCGGCTGCTTGCAACTTGGGCTTGGTGGCATCCCACCCATCGAGCAAAAGACGCTCGATGGATGGGGCACCCCAATGTTTCATCCATCGCGGGTCGGAGACGCCGGTGGCGGACTGATACCAAATTCAAGGAAAGGCATCAATATGGCTATGAGCACTGAAAAGGCGACATTTGGAGCTGGATGCTTCTGGGGCGTCGAAGCCGCGTTTGCGGCCATTCCCGGCGTGACGGCAACAGCAGTTGGCTACGAGGGCGGTTCGATTGACCGGCCCACATACCAGGACGTCTGCACTGACAAGTCCGGTCACGCCGAGGTAGTTGAGGTCGAATTCGACCCGGAGAAGGTTAGCTACGGCCAGTTGCTCGACGCATTCTTCAATTTGCACGACCCCACAACGCTCAACCGGCAGGGCCCTGACTGGGGCACCCAGTACCGTTCGGCCATCTTCTTTCACTCGCCGGAGCAGGAGCAGCAGGCCAAGGCCAAAATCGAGCAGCTGACCGAAAACGGCGCCTACAAACCCAAGCGAATCGTGACCAAAGTTGAGCCGGCTCAAACCTTTTGGCGCGCCGAGGAGTACCACCAGCGCTATCTTGAGAAACGCGGCATGGCGAGCTGCCATATTTAAACCCAAGACTGCATGCGGGCTTCTCATGCCGGGACCAAACCCCGCGCTTCCAGGAAGCGCTGTTGGCCCAGCTGAAGCCATGAACTTTCGCAACTTCGATTTTTTCGCAGATTTCTTAGCGCTTCTCGAACTTCTGGTTATACGAAGGCTCCCCGTTGGCTGGATGCCAGATGAAGGAGTGAATGAAGCTGCGGCTCATGTGCAGATTCATTCGTTCGACATAGCCCCTAAGCCCGTCGCTGTAAGACTGAAATGCGATTCGGACCTCAGCGTCCTGGTCGATCGAAACACCTCGCGGCACAGAGTTCCACCATCCATGGCGCTCGCGTAGAACGAAGATTTCATTTCCGTTCAAATCCTCCGCCTCCAGCGATAGTTCATAGAACTCCGCGGGTTCGGAGCTCCTAGTTGGATCGCTGGTGTTGAAAAGTACATCCTGCATCATCTTCATTGATTTGCTTTCAACGCGCGGGTCGACCCCACGCCTTTGTCTTCTCCTTGAAAATCGATTCAATCTATCTGGGCAGAGCAGGTTGAGATCCGCGGCCTGCATGCCCGGGCGCAACTTCCCGTTCCGGAGTTGCGGCGCACAATCGCCAATCTGTGGCCTGCCGGCAGCTTGTTAAGCCGCACGACAATCCGCAGCCGCCCGATTCACCCGGGAGCCCATGCACAGTCCTCTTTATTTGGGGATTTCGAAGCGCTTCAGGGAAGAACTCTTGCGCAGCAATCCAACATTCTGTTTCGAGGGGAATCTGTGTTTCTACCTTCAGTTACATCCATCAAACCTCGCCGCTTGACTCTCCGGGAAAGGGCAACTCCTCCAACACGAGCGCCGCGGCCTGCGCGCCCTTTTCGGGGTCGGAAAACAGGGTTGTCGCCCAAAATTTCACGATCCCGCAACGCTGTTCCTCCAGTGACTGGCGGCAGAGCGGGTCCGTTTCCAATGCAATCTTGAATATCGGAGCCGTGAGAAAGTAATTTGCATTTGCGCCAAGAATCGCCCCCAGCGCCCTGAGCCAATCAACCTTTCGCAGCTCGCCGGCCTCGATTCCTTCCGCAATCGTTTTTCCGAACTTCGCGATCGTGGGACGCAGAATCCCTGCCTCCAGCGCACCCAGAATTTCCTCGGTCCGATCCGAACGCAAAATCATTTCCTGCTGCATCAGGCTCATTGCCTCAGGATGCGTGACAAAGCGGTCAAAATGCAGCGCCACGGCGCGCAACAGCCGCTCTCCCGCGGTTCCTGAAGACGAAAGCCCTTCATTGGCGCGCTCAGCAATCTCTTCAACGGCGCTCATTACTACCGCCCTGTACAGTCCCAGCTTGTTCTTGAAGTGGTAGTACAGCAGTGACGCGTGCACATCCGCGGCTTCTGTAATGGCTACCGTGCTGGCTCCGTCGAATCCGTGACGACGAAACTCCCGGCTGGCAGCGTGCAGAATTATTTCTCTGGTGTGCTCCGCCTGGTCCCGGCGTTTCGGTTTGAGCGTTTCCGTTTTCATTGATAGAGTGATCAATCAACTATTTCGATTAGATAGCGGATTCCTGCCTGATGCAAGCAGAAACTTGCACAAATCGAGCGTAAATGGTCACGTTTGCATCTGTCTTCTTTCAACTGGAAGAAAATGAATATTTTATTGATCAACAAGAACCGCGGCGTTTCCGGGGAATATACCATATTGCGGTATGAAAAATCGGTTAACTTGAAAGACGAAGGATGGGAAAACCGGTTTAGTGCTCAGTTTGCGCGAGATGAAGTTCGTCTATTCAGGTTCGTGCTTTTCCACCTGAGCGGAGCTTGGATGGGGCACCTCGGGTCGTGCGTAATTGAAATGGATTGATTGGAGGTCGTGCTCTCACACCCTTTGCGTAATTAATGCCGCCCAATCCACAGCGGGGCAGATATCTGTCCTGCGGTACTCTAATCCCTTATGGGGCGCATCCGGATCCTTTCCGATCAGGTGGCGAATCAGATTGCCGCCGGCGAAGTGGTGGACCGCCCTGCTTCGGTGATTAAAGAACTGCTTGAAAACGCGATCGACGCCGGCGCAAACCGCATTCGCATTGAGGTCGAAGGCGGCGGCCGCAAGCTCATCCGCATTTCCGACGACGGCCACGGCATGAATCGCGACGACGCGCTGCTGGCCTTTGAGCGCCATGCCACGTCAAAGCTGCGCAGCGCCGACGATCTGCTGGCCATTGCCACGCTGGGCTTTCGCGGCGAGGCCCTGCCGTCGATTGCCTCCGTTGCTCGGGTGACGCTTGAAACCGCGTCTGAGTCCTCCCCGGAGGGCGAGCGTTCGTCTTTGGCAAGCCAGAATGCTGTTGGCACTCGAATCGAAATTGCCGGAGGAAAGATACGCAACGTCGAAGACGCCGCCCTGCCCCGCGGAACCACCATCGCAGTGAGCGATCTCTTCTTCAATACGCCGGCAAGGCGCAAGTTCCTGCGCGCCGAGTCCACAGAACTGGCGCACGTTACGGCACTCGTGACGCACTATGCACTCGCCCATCCCGAAAAGCACTTCGAGCTGCTCTCGGCAAGCCACACTTTGGTTGAAGCGCCGCCCGTAACGCGAACGGCGGAGCGCATCTACCAGATCTTCGGCAAAGAGACCTTGAGCCAGCTTTTGCCGGTGGCTGCTGAGTTGCCTCTCGAGCGCGCGGGACTGCCCGAACCGCCGCCATGGAAAGTCGACCCCGACGCGCCCAAACGGATCCCCGGCGCGCTGCGCCTCTCAGGCTTCTATTCCAAGCCCGAGTTGCAAAAGCTCAATCGCAACTCCATCTACATCTTCGTCAACAAGCGGCTCATCCGCGACCGGCTCATGATGCACGCCATCACTGAAGCCTATCGAAACATCATTCCCCCCACCAGTTTCCCGGTGGTGCTGTTGTTCCTCGAAATGCCGCCCGAAGAAGTGGACGTAAACGTGCACCCTGCCAAGACCGAGGTGCGCTTTCGCCAGCAGACCCTGGTGCACGATTTTGTGCGCGACAGCCTGCGAATGGCGCTGGTCAAGGCGCGGCCGGCGGCGGGATTCCTGAACGCGCTTCAATCGCAGCCGACAGCCAGCCCGTCGCTGATCCCAACAGCCACTTCTCCGCTGCCTGGCGCGCCGGCTCCGCTAGCGGATTCGGACCCCGAAGCGTTCTCAACGGCCCAAGCCGATGCCGAGCCGTTCCAACTGACGCCGCGCCAGCCCTCGCCGGTACCGGGCAGGCTGCCTTTCGGAGCCGGGGAGGGCGGCGGAGCGGGATTCGGCGGTTTCGACCCGCGATCGACGGGTCGAGAAATCTGGGGCGACCGTGCGGCCTGGGGCGAGGCGGCAGCGGCCCTGTTCCAGCCTGCGGTACTGCCAGGCGCCTTCGATTGCAGCCCAGGAGGCATTGGGGGGCTCTCTGACTCCGCTGGCGCGGGAGTAGCGGCAGCATTGGTCGAGGCCGAGCAGGCTGCGAACAATCTAAACCACTTAGGGTCGCTCAAGCCGCTAGGGCAGCTCCGCGAATCGTTCATTCTGGCTACCGGCGAAGACGGTCTCTGGATCATCGATCAGCATGTTGCACACGAAAGAGTACTTTTTGAAAAAATTTTGCGCGAAAGGCAAACGGAACGCGTGCAGCGCCAGCGAATGCTGATGCCCCTGCTCGTCGAGTTGAAACCTGAACAAATGATTGTATTTGCGCGCATTGCCGAGGAGTTGGAGCGAAACGGCTTCGAAGTTGAGCCGTTCGGGCCGCAGACCCTCGCAGTCAAGGCCGCGCCGGTCGGACTTGAGGGAGCCGAGCTTGAGCGAACGCTTGCAGAAGTCATCGAGCAATCGGCGGGCGACGGTGACGAAGAGTTCGGCAGGCAAGATGGTAAGTATAATCAAAATGAACAGCTTACAGCCATTCGTAGCCGCATCGCGGCCTCCATCGCCTGTCACTCCGCCATCAAGGTAAACACCCCTCTTGACCCGGAACGTATGGAGTGGCTATTGTTGGAACTTGCAAAGACGAGTCATCCAACCAGCTGCCCCCATGGACGTCCAATAGCTTTGCTGTATTCTTGGAGAGAGATCCAGCGGGCCTTCCACCGGATTTAGAACCCTCGGAAGGTGGCTGACCCCGCTCTCAGGAGCGGGTAGCCGGGCGTAAAAAAGGCGAAACCGGGAAACATATCCCGGAACGCTTGTAATTCGTTGACGCTTATCGTTCATAAGTTCCCGCGACCGGTCGTACAGGCTGTGGGTCTCGTCAAGCGTCAACCTTGGCAATGAGGCAAAAACAGGACGCATTAACTCTGGTTATGCCATAGCGCCAGCCTGGAAGTGAGGATTTTTTCTTTGACATCAGAGCAATTAGAAGCATCGCGCACCGAACGGATGCGCCTGAATGGGCACGCAGCACTGACTCTTGAAGATGCCCGAACCTGGATCGAGGAGACAGGTCTTTGTCTCTTCCTTCCGCGCCGCCAGTATTCCGCGGGTCTGGCCCCGTCATTCGTCGAGGCCGTCGCGGGCGAGCGCAATTCTAACCCCGATCAAAAGCACATTTCTCTCGCCGAGGAGTTGCTGGTTCGCCTTGAGCTTGACGGCATCGCAGTTCGCCTCAACCTGCTTGGCCAGCCGGGCGAGCACCCGGATTTTGTGGTTGCGGCATGGGTTCTGCCCTACGTGTACGCGCTGCGCGGCGATCGCGACTGGCGCCGAACTCCGCAACTGACCGGTTCGCGCCAGGTTTCACCGCTGGCCATCCAGGCCTACAAGCTTCTCGAAGCAGGCGACGCTACCATTCCGCAGCTTAAGCATGCGCTCGGCAAAGAGGTGTCGGAGTCGGCGGTACTGCGCGCTATCACCGAGTTGTGGCAGCAACTGCGCATTATCCCGGTAATCTCGGCTCCGGGACAGCAAGCCAAATGGCAGCTCCTGCGGCTCCGCTTCCAGAAGGCAATCGCTGAAGGCGCGTCGACCTCGCAGGTGACCGCGATCTCGGTACTCGCCTCCATCTACCTGCAGGCCGTGATTGCGGCCAGCATGGAAGATGTAGAGCTCTTTCTCGCGCCGCTCACGGCTCGCAGCAAGATACGCGAAGTGCTGCGCGGGCTGGTTGCCACCCGCCAGGTGCACACTATTTCTCTGGGTCACGCGCCGCACTTTTACGTAGCCGGCACGCTACCTGAATTCACCGTGTCGCAAAACATCTATGCCAGCTCGGCAATGGCTTCTTCTTACTTCTTCGACTCCGGCCGTTTTGACGAAGCCCATCCATTTGTGCCCGAGCGCCGGCCCGAGCCAGAGCCAGTGAAGGCACCGGCTCCCGCGCCCGAGGTGACCGAGGAACGCGCTCTGCGAATCTCGGCCGAACTCAAGCCCGTCTCGAACGGCAAGCCTGCTGCGGCGCGGCCCCACTTCAGCCGCACTACAGCTCACGCGCGCGACCGCAAACGCGCTCAGTCCTCACCAAACCGGTCCTCAAGACGGCCTGCACGCGATGCCCGTACTGCTTCCAGCCGTCCGGGAACCGCCAGCCGTTCTGGAGCCTCCAGCCGTCCGGGAGCTTCGAGCCGTCCCGGAACTTCCAGCCGTCCGGGCGTTAACCGTGTCTCCTCCACCGCGCGCTGGGCAAAACCGTCAAACGGCAACGGAAAACACAGTGCGCCGTTGAACGGAAGCCATGCGGCCAGAAACGACAGCCACGCGCCCAGAAACGGCAGCCACGCCTCAGGAAACGGCAAACTGCGCAACGGCCATGCCGGCAACGGTAACGGCAAAGCGGCTTCACAGTCGCGGGTGCAGCGCAACGGGCACGCTTCGAACGGCCATGCTTCGAATGGCAAGATCGCAGCTAAGGCCGGGTCCTCTGCGCGCGGCAGCGCGGGGCGGAAGAATGTTCGCATTGACTCGCGTGTCGACGCGCGCTCCAGGAAGCCGGCGCTCACTGCAGGCGCCAAGGCCGGCAACAGCAAGCGTTACGGATTCACTGCTCCGGCAAAGCAAAGGACGAAAAAGCGCGGATGAACCTGGAAGAATCCCGCTTGCCGAGTTTTCTATCGGGCCGGAAAATCATCATTGCAATCGATGGGCCTGCCGGCGCGGGAAAAAGTACGATTGCGCGCCACCTGGCCCGTCATTTTGGTCTGCTGAACCTTGAGACGGGCGCGATGTATCGCGCCTTTGCGCTCAAAGCGCTGCGCGCCGGTGTTCCATTGGACTCGAGCGACTCCCTCGATTTGCTTGCCCACGGCACGCAAATCCGGCTTGAGCCCGGCGACGACGAAAATCGAGTTTTGCTCGACGGCGAAGACGTGACTGGTCAAATACGCAACCCCTTGGTGACCGATGCCGCTTCTCGCGTGAGCGTTTTTCCAGCCGTCCGCGCCTGGATGGTGCGACTGCAGCAACAGCTAGGAGCCGAGGGCGGGGTGGTCATGGAAGGCCGCGACATCGGCACCGTGGTCTTTCCCCACGCCGAGGTCAAGATCTTTCTCGACGCGGCGCCCGAGGTTCGCGGCCAGCGCCGCTTTGAACAGCTCGGCCAGGGCGGCAACGTACCCGAGGTCCAGCCTCAGGAGGTAATTCGCGAGCTCCACGCTCGCGATGAGCGAGACCGTAATCGCGCCGATTCGCCGCTTAAGCCGGCTCCGGATGCCGTGCTGCTCGACTCCACAAACATGTCGCTGGAGCAGGCGGTCACAGCGGCAGAAGCGATCGTTAGGGATCGGCTTCAGGTGGTTGATTCTTCAGGTGGCTGACTGTGGATAAGATCTCCCAAAACAGGGATTTTACAACTCTCGTAACGTTCCCGTAAGCATTGCAAACTCTTTAAAAATAGCCGCTTATTTGCCTTTGGTCTTCACAGTGGACTCTCAAGTAATACTCCTTGCTAAATCTAAGGTAATGGCTATAATCAGTCCACTCGATACCTTCTGAATGTCAAATTGAGGTGCTCGCTGTGGCTGTTTCCTGCTCAATATGCGGTTCGGGCGAACTGCATTCGACTCGCTTTCGCCGTAAGGATCTTGCCCAGCTTTTCAAACTAAGAATTCCAGCGCGCTGTCACGCCTGCATGAATCGCGATTACGTGTCTATGCTTGCAGCACTCAGGCTCAAGCGCGGGCATAAACGCAACACCGGCAAAACTTCGCACACGCCCAGGCACGCCCAATCCTGAGCAGCGCGTCAATCCACCCAAACCAGGCTCGACCCTGAAGCTACGCCTGCGCCTCCCAGTCGCAACCTGATTGCGTGTTTCTGCTTCGCGCGCTGGCGCACCTGCCCGCCCGATGCTATAGGCTCATAGTTGGATGGAAATCACCTGCACACGCTGCCATCAGGCGGTCGAAGACGGCTCTACCTACTGCCCGATGTGCGGTCTGCCTCAGCTGATGTACCAGGCAGACAACGGCGCCGGAGCGGCTCAACCCGAGCGGCGTCAGGAGCCGGTACGCGACGCCGCCAGCATCGCCTGGAAACCCGCCATGAGCCAGGCGGCAAGACTGGCCATTCCTGCCGGAACCCTCCTCGCCATTTTTTTCCTGTACTCGATTGTGAATGAATCGAGCTTTTTGGGATTGCTATTTCTAATGGCGGCGGCGGCTGCCTGGGTCGTGGCCCTCTATATGCGGAGCCAGAAGCCGGCATGGATCACCATCGGCGCAGGTGCCCGCCTCGGACTGGTGACCGGAATCCTGAGCGCGTGGACTGCATCCGCAATTTGCGGGCTGCTGCTTTACGGCGCGCGCTACTGGTTCAACGCCGGCAAAGTCATTGACGGATTCTGGACCAACCTGGTGAACAAGCAGCTTGGCGAGGTATGGAGTTCATTCGGGGTTGACCCGCAGACCACTGCGTCTCTGAAGGCGTTGATGCTTGCACCGCAAGGACGGGCAGAAGGGTTCTTGACCATGACCGGTGAATTGGCCGCAGCCCTGCTCATCTTCTCGGTTGCCGGTGGGGCCCTGGGCGCACGCTTCCTCGCCCGTCCCCGCCGTCCTGAAATCTAAGACGCAGGGATCAGTAGCGCCGGTCTCCAGACCGGCTGTTGCGTGGGTCTCCCGACCCACGCTCGCGCCGTCAACCTCAATGCTCCGGCGCTGGCTTGAACTCCGGTGGATCTTCGTGCCCCTGGTGGCAGGTCCCACACGTCACCGGCGGCGCCTTTTCAGGCATCTCGTCCATTGCCGCTACCTTCGACACGTAGTTCTTGTTGATGTCGTCGGTCATGGTGATCATGATCCGCGCCATCTTCTTCTCATCCTTGTCGTCGGAAGCGAAGTTAAGGCGCGGACGGCCGTTGGGGCCGACGTTCTTGGGGTCGGCGGCATGGCAGTAATTGCAATGCTGGCCAAGAGCGCCCGCGTATCCCTCCATAATCTCGTGCACCTGGTTGCCGGTAAGATTCTTGGGCAGTACCTGCAGGTTGGTGGGCGCCGGGTATGAACGCGGCGGGCCGCCGGGTCCTCCGGCTGGCGGTGTTTTCGGAGCCTGGGCGATAGTGGCGCAGACGAACACGGCTGCGCCAAGAAGCGCAACTGCGCCGGACGGAGGCAGGAGGGAAGAGATTCTCACGTGCAGGGTTCCTCGCGGAGTGGAATGGGTTACGCGGGTTGCGGAAAAACTCAATGGAAGCGGCTGTTTTTGAAAGGGCACGAGTTTATTCGTGCCCTAAATGCCCGCAAAATGTGCCCGTGGCTTTAGCCCCGGAGGGATGATTTTGGGCGTTCTGCTCCGTTCAATGACTTTTTCGCAACCTGTATAACCGTTGGACGAAATTCTAGACGATTGAGACGCATCACGACGTCAATCCACCGACTGAGCCCCTTCAAGGTCGCGGAGAATAAAGTCGGGGCCGATGTCGATTGGCGGCGGTGCACTTCGTCATGAGAGTGAGGCGGCAAACGCCTACAATCCAAAATCGGAGGAAGATTATGCAGTATTTGTTGACACTATACGCTGACGAGTCAGGCTGGACCCAGATGACACCGGAGCAACAGCAACAGGGTGTTGCGGCCTACGGGGCGTACACTGAAGCGCTGAAGTCCGCCGGAGTTCACGTGAGCTCGAACCGCCTGCGGCCTTCAGCCACGGCAACCACACTGCGCACGGCCAACGGAAAAACGCAAGTCCTGGATGGGCCGTATGCCGAGTCGAAAGAACAACTGGGCGGGTACTACCTGATCGATGTGCCCGATCTCGATGCGGCAATGACGTGGGCGGGCCGCTGCCCGGGTGTGCAGCACGGCATTGTTGAAGTTCGGGCCATCTGGGGCATGTGATCGAAGATGACATTGACATTAAGCAAATCGTTTCGAGCGCAACTGCTCAAAAGCCCCAAGCCCGGCGGCTGGACCTACGTTATCTGGCCCGAGTCGGCGGTGTTCTTCGGCACGCGCGGGCTTGTAAAGGTGAAAGCATCCGTCGATGGCCACCCATTCCAAAGCTCGTTTATGGCATTGGGTAACGGCATCCACAAGTTGCCCGTAAAGGCTGAGATCCTGCAGGCAATCGGGAAAGCGCCGGGCGAGACGGTTACGGTCAAACTACTTGAAAGACTATGAGCGCCTCGTCACGGCAGAAACAAAAACAGAGCGGCCAACAAAGAATGAAAGTGAATCCCGCAGAGGACGATGGAGCTTATGCGGCTGCGGAGGCGGTTGCCCGCCGCAGCCGCAGCAAGCTCATCGCATATCTGGCTGCGCAGTCGCGTGACGTGGCCGCGGCCGAAGACGCGCTGCAGGCGGCCTTTGAAGCGGCGCTCGTGACCTGGCCGCGACAGGGATGCCCCGAGAATCCTGAAGCATGGCTGTTGACCGTGGCCCGGCGCAAACTGATCGACCGGATGCGCCACGATCGCGACAGCAGCGACCCTGAAGAACTGGAAAAATTGGCCGCCGCTGAAGGTGGGCCGGATGCAGATGAAATTCCCGACCGGCGGCTGGCGCTGTTGTTTGCGTGCACGCATCCGGCCATCGATGCGGCAATTCGGGCCCCGCTCATGCTGCAGGTGGTGCTGGGGCTTGAGGCAGCGCAAATTGCCTCGGCATTTCTAATGTCGCCGGCCGCGATGGCACAGCGATTGGTGCGGGCCAAGGCCAAGATCAGGCATGCCGGCATTCCCTTCCGGGTTCCCGGGCGGGGCGAGTTGCCCGATCGGCTTGAGGGAGTTCTCGACGCCGTGTATGCCGGTTTTACCGAAGGCTGGGTTGATGCCGCGGGAACCGATGAGGCGCGTCGCGAGCTGGCAGGCGAGGCCATTTATCTGGGAAGAATGCTGACCGAGCTGTTGCCCGATGAGCCCGAAGCTTGGGGGCTGCTGGCGCTGATGCTCTATGCCGAAGCGCGCCGGCCAGCGCGACGAAGCCATGAAGGCGAGTTTGTGCCATTGACCGCTCAG
This sequence comes from uncultured Acidobacteriaceae bacterium, assembly GCA_963732165.1. GTDB lineage: Bacteria > Acidobacteriota > Terriglobia > Terriglobales > Acidobacteriaceae > Telmatobacter. The sequence goes on along the minus strand of CAVSYM010000031.1, from coordinate 209,883 downwards.
GAAACCGCGCTGTGGGATGCGGCGATGATCGAGGAGGCCGAAGCAGCGCTCAAGCGGGCATGCGGATTCGGGCGCATCGGCCGCTTCCAACTCGAAGCGGCTATCCAGTCGGCGCATGTAGAGCGGCGGCGGACCGGGAAAGTGGCTTGGAGCGCGATTCTCGAGCTCTATGCGGCGCTGGTCAAGCTGACCGGCTCGCCGGTGGCGCAGATCAACCGTGCCGTAGCGCTGGCCGAAGTCGCGGGCGCCAACGCCGGATTGCATGCCCTGGCAGCCGTTGAAACCGACGACCGGATTCGATCGTATCAACCGTACTGGGCCGCGCGTGCCGAACTGCTGGCCCGTACCGGAGCCCACATCGAGGCGCAGCGGGCTTACGAAATCGCCATCGGCATGGAGCCCGATCCGGCGGTGCGGAGATACCTCGAACACAAGCGCGACGGTGCTGCGGAATAGCCCGTGCACGCGGCGCATCCGAGCGCTGAACTCATTTGGATTGTGTAACCACTCGGCCAGGTCTCTGACCGCTTAAACTTGGACCAATGTGGGTGCCCCATCCTTTCCGCAGTTCCATCGCGGAAAGGGTGGGAAAGCACAAAATCACGCCGTCAAAGAACCAGTGAGGCGCTTTGGCCCCGAAACGCACGCGTTGCCTGCCAGGCTGAATCGCAGCGGCAAATCGACGGCGTGCCGAATCCCGATGCGTACCGACACGCACACTTCGCCCACATGAAACCCGTCGTCGAACACCTGCAGCGGCGACCTCGGATCGAGCATATCAAGACCGTTGTGCTCAGCCCGCGTGAGCCCGAGCGCCTGGCAAAGCCGGCTGGGGCCCGAGGTGAGTGTCAGCGCAGCGCCGCTCCATCTCTCGAGTCCCCTATTGCGCGCCATCTGCTTGAACCCTGCAACAGGCTCCAGCGCTCGAAGCAGAATGCAGCCTGCCTGCCCCTCCGGCTCGCACGTAATGTTCATGCAGAAATACCGGCCATAAATCGAGTAAACGTACGCATGCCCGGGCGCTCCAAAGATAACCTGGTTGCGCGGTGTAGGCCCGCGATGCGAGTGCGCAGCCGGATCGGGCGTAGCATTGTGCGGACCAAGATATGCCTCAACTTCAACGATGCGGCCCGCGATCCATCCGCTGCGCGTGCGTCGACCGAAAACTTTGCCCAGCAGCCGTGGCGAAACCTCTTCCGGAGGAGCTTCGAAGAACGCGCGTTGAAGCAATTGGCCGGGCGGCGCCGCAGTCATGACTGGAGAAGTGTAGCAAACAGGACGAAGGCTTGAATCCGGGCAAGAGACAGAACGCGGGTCTCTTATCCAGAGCCCCAAAAAGCGGCTGTCATCCCGAACGCAGTGAGGGATCTGCGGTTGTTTTTAGTCCTTCACCGGCATCTCCGACCCCACGATGGATGAAACATTGGTGCCCCATCCATCGAGCGTCTTTTGCTCGATGGGTGGGAGACCACATAGGCCAACCATCGGCAAATCCCGTCTTGTTTCTTTCTAGCGAACTCCGGATTGTCGTCAACCCCGGAAATTACCAACGCAACAACAACGACAACCGCAGATCCTTCACTTCGTTCAGGATGACAGGCTTGGATAGGGCTGTGGCTTCCCAGGTCCCCAAATGCGAGGGACCTGGGGCACCCATGTGCGTGAAGAAGGCAGGCTTTCGGGGATTTCCGTGTCTCGGGAACCCGGGACGCGGAAATCCCGACAGCCGTATTCCCTACTTCTGCCCCTTCTTCCACTCCTTTATCAACCCCAGCACCTCTTCCGCATGCCCCTCAGGCTTCACATTCTCAAAAACATGCAGCAGCGTCTGGTCCGGGCCGATCAAAAACGTCGTCCGCGCTATCCCCCACACTTTCTTGCCATACATGTTCTTTTCCTTCATTACGCCAAACTGATTGCAGACTTTCTCGTCTACATCAGCAAGGAGTGTGTAGGGAAGGTTATATTTAGCGCGGAACCTGGCCTGGTCTTTTGGGGTGTCGCGGCTGATGCCCAGAACCACGGCGCCGGCGGCCTGGATCTTCTTGAACTGGTCGCGGAACCCGCAGGCCTCAATGGTGCAGCCGGGGGTGTCGGCGCGCGGATAAAAGAACAGCACTACGGGCTTGCCCGCATAATCGGATAGGCTGGCGTCCTTATCCTCGTCGGTCTTGAGCGTAAAATCGGCAACTTTCTTGTTCAGTTCCATGGAGATTATCCTCACATATGAAATGGTACGGCGTTTGACCCCCCAAAAAACATTATCGGGACGCGAGCCACAATCTCTTCGCGAGCTTTCCGTTCCCAGCCATTACAGGATGCGACCCTTGCAACCAGGTTTCGATTATCTTCGAGCCAACTCCGGCGTGCCATCGCGCCCTCTGCCCTTCGTTGTCCAATTTGTCTTCGCGCTCGCGTTCGCGGCCTCACTCTGCGCGGCGCCGGCTCGCGCGCAGTACGTTGGCCAGGTCTCGAAGCCTGACAACGCTCCCGAGCTGCGCTCGGTTGCCGTGCTCGAGTGGATCGGCGACAAGGAGCATCCCTCCAGGAGCCGGATCATTCCTATCACCGTCTTCGACGGCCAGCAATTGCAGGATGGAAGCATCTATCTCGCCCGCCCGCAGCCTCTCGCTCTCGACGGGGAAACTGAATATCAGCTTAAGGAAGACGGCAAGAATGCCGGGCTCTTCGTCATCTATGGCGCCGACGAGGAAAACGGCTCGTGGGTGGGCTACGGGAAACTGCAACCAATGCCAAAGCCCAAGCCGCCCAAGCCGGTGAACGCGCAAAGCTGGAAGGACGAAGATGCCGATAGCGACCAGCCGGTCCTGCATCGAAAACACGACTCGAACAACTCGGCCCCAAGCGGCAGCGGCGACCCTGCGGAAGCGCCCGACCCCAATCGCCCCACCCTGCACAAGGGCCCCGACACAGGAAGCGACTCGGGGTCCGATTCCAGTTCGAATTCGGGATCGCAACCGGCCTCCGATCCCGATCGGCCAACTCTGCACAAAAGCCCCGACAGCGGCGACAGTTCGACGGCAAGTTCCGGAAGCGGCAGCACCGATCCCGACCGTCCCAAGCTCGTAAAGAACAACCCAGCCGACAGTGAAGAGCCCTCCGTTTCTTCGGTCAACAACGTCGATCCCAACCGGCCCAAGCTGATGCGCGGCCAGGTTTCTTACGGCGGCGGCGACCTCGGTGTTACCACGCCAACCCTCAAGGGTCTGCCGCCGGAGATGCATCAGACCGTTGCCGTATCCGATTCCCGCAACACGCCTGAGCATCCGTGGAATTATTCCTGGGCGAACCCCGACGACGAACAAAAGTACAAAGCCCAGCTCGAAGACCTGGCTCGCACCGCGCTGGGATTGACTCCACCTCCTGCGCCGGCGCCGGCAAAAAAGTCCGCCGCAAAGACATCGACCCGCAAGAGCGCCAAGGCCGCGGCGCCCGCGCCACCGACCGAACCCGCGCCGCTTGAGGACGAGCAGTTTCGAGTATTCGAGCTGGCGTATGGATCGGGCGCGACCCTGGTTCTGACCGCGCACACCGCGGGAACCGGCGTCGGCGAGAAGTTTGTCACGCTGGTCGCACAACCCGATCTCTACGGCAACCTGGCGGTGCTGCTAAAGAACTCGACCGACGGCGCTCACCTCGACGACACCCCGAGAATGCGCTTGATCGATGCGGTTGACGCCATGGCCGACAATCGCGGCGAGTTGCTCTTCGAGCTGCGCGGCGCCACCGGCCGGCAGTTTGCCCTCTACCGCGTGCTGCGCGGCCAGATCGCGAAGCTTTTTGTAAGCGGCGGCGCCGACGCCAGCGAAGCAAACAACTAGAGTCTGTTATTAACTTTCGCGTAGGCGGGAAAGCTAATAACAGGCTCCAGCCAACTCGCTGACCCCTATGGGATTCCTCTTCGGTGATCTCGTCATGCTGCAAAAGTGTAACCAGAGGTTTGGTTTGAAATGCGTTTCGTCCTATACAATCGTGATATGAGTGGGCCTCTAGCCACTGAACCGAAGGACGTATTAGCGAATGGCATCAGTTCTGACCGCACCTTCCCCTGAGACTTCAACTGAAATTTCAGCCGAATCGAATCCAATACTCGCAATAAGAGCTTCATCCACTGCGCAGGCTCAGCACGCAGTTCCGGCGCGCTTGCAGGTTCAAATGGGCCGCGATGCCGCAGTCGGCAAGGGGATGAACTGGATTACGGTGGGGACGATCGCCGCTTTTCACGTGGGCGCACTGGCCGCGCTGTTCTTCTTCAGTTGGCAGCGGCTGGTAGTTGCGGCCATCATCTACGTACTTGCCATTAATGTGGGCATCGGCATGTGCTATCACCGTCTGCTCACGCACCGCGGCTATCACGTTCCCAAGTGGGTTGAGTACGTCATGAGCATCTGCGCTACGCTCGCGCTTGAGGGCGGGCCCATCTTCTGGGTGTCGACGCACCGCGTGCACCACCAGTTGAGCGACCAGGAAGGCGATCCGCACACCCCACGCGAGGGCGCATGGTGGGCGCATACAGGATGGATTCTTTTCGGCGAGGCGCTGCACTCGCAGACCGAGGTGCTGGCGCGCTATTCGCCCGACCTGCACCGCGACCGCTTCCACATTTGGCTGAGCAAGTATCACTGGCTTCCTCTTACTGCTAGCGGCGCGCTGCTCTTCGGTTTGGGATGGGCTTTTGGCGGGCTGTGGAGCGGCATCGGATTTCTGCTGTGGGGAGTCATGCTGCGCGTCACCCTCGGCCTGCACGCAACCTGGCTGGTAAACTCGGCCACGCATCTGTGGGGCAGCCGGCGCTTTGAAACCCGCGACGACTCGCGCAACAGCTGGTGGGTTGCTCTGCTCACTGGCGGCGAAGGCTGGCACAACAACCACCACGCGCACCCGGTAAGCGCGCGTCACGGCCTCAGGTGGTACGAAGTCGACCCCAACTTCTACGGCATCTGGATACTTTCAAAACTCGGGCTCGCAAAGAAGATCCAGATCGCCAAGTACGATCGCGAAAACCCCAAGCCCGCGGGAATGTAAAGGCTGCAGGTGAGCGCGCGAATGCATTGCGCTCAATCGGAATTGAGACTCTCAAACGCCTTGCGGCAACGTCGCAAGGCGTTTCTAATTTCGCACCTTCGCCCTCACCCATAGCGTTAAAAAGAACGGCAGCGCCATTACCAGCACCAGTATGCCCGCCGGGAAACCCACGTATCTGTACGTGTCCGCGTAGTTCACCGAGTGGTGGCCAAAAACGTTCCAGAACAGCAGCGAGAAAATCGAGACCGCCGTGGTAAAGAAGAAAGTGAAGAATGCCGACGCCAGGGCCAGCAGCAGGCTTTGAAAAAGGCTGAATCCCTTGAGCGGGAATCCGAAGATTCTGCCGCCACGCTGCACTTCACCCGACTCCATTGACAAGGTACGGCTCATTTCAATGCTCCATCTGCGGCCCGCGGAGACTTCGCCGCACAGCCTCACAGGGCTAGTCTAACCGCCGATACCGTAGAATATGAAGCGATGGCCAGCAGCGCGCAGATCGATCTTTGGCATGCGGAGAAAGTCGCCACTCAGGTAACCGTCACCCGTGCGGTGAACGGCATTCGCTACGCCGCGTGGGGCGAAACGCGCGTCTCCGAGGGCGATCTCGAGCGGCTCGTCGGCGCCGTGCCGGCCACCATCGCGCCGGCCCTCGAGAGCCGCGCCTACTACTTTATTCCCCTCGCCATTGCCGACACCGGCGAAACCCTCATCGCTCCGCTCTACAACATCGAACTCGGCGACCGCGCCGTCTGTCATCGCAATGCTGCGTTCGGTTCAACCGAGGCCGTCTTTATTTCAACGCGCCTGGTTGAAGACCGTTTCGGCCTGTCCTTTGAGTTCTTTATCAACGTGGCGCACAACTTTGTTGAGGCCACCGGCGTACCCGAAAGCTTTTCATCGCTGGTGTGGTCGCAGGCTGAGGCGCAGGTGCGCGGCGAAACCAGCCAGGATGCGTGGGAGACACGCCGCAAGGCGTTGGAGATGCGAGCCGGCACAAAGACTGGCCCCGGCGCGATCGACGAGCGAGCGCGCAACACTTTCTTTGAAGCGTCATTCTCCGACGCGCTGGCGGTCTACATGCTTTCACTGGCTGTCGATTTCGACTATCACGATCTTCGCGAGCGCGAGTATCCACTGCTCGCCGCACCCGCGCTGGCCGAGCGGCTGCGTCACGTAGCCTCGCTCTTCCCCGTCAATCCCGGTTACAACTTCCAGATTCTCTACCGCCGCAAAGGCTAGCCCGCCGGCTCCGGCGAGTTCAGCACCAGGTATCCCAGCTCTCCCGAATTCCAATCGATAGCCGCGTGCAGCAGCATGGCCGGCCACAACGAGCCCGACAAAATTACCAGCGCCGCCATCACCAGCCCAATCGCTGCGGTGTTCGGAATCTGCCTCACGCCGAGGTAAACGTGCCCCCAGCCAAAGACGATCGCGCTCAGAACCGCTGCCGGCCACACCCCCACCCAAACGGCAAAATACCACAACAGAAAGCCGCGAAAGAGCGTCTCCTCGCAGACCCCCGCGGTGATTGAAACCGCATGGAAGCGCCGACGTTCGGCCGGGATATGTGGCAACAGCGGCTCGCCATACGCGAGTTTCTTTCGCACCTTCGGCATCAGCTCAGGCCGCGCCACAACTGCCCGGTTCTGCAACACCAGCAGCGCGCAAAGCGCCACTGCAACCGCCATCCCGATGGCAAAGCGCACCGGGCTCGCAGGCACAAGCCGCAGCGCCTGCAAGGGCCGGCCCGTCCATTCCCAGTAGCCGAGCAGCGCGACCGTTGCAATCCACTCTTCGAGAACGATGCCGCTATAAAAGTTGAGCCGCGCCCTGGACTCGCCGGTCGCGAGCCGCGCCAGGAACCGCGGCCACGTCCAGCGCGATTCAACAATCGGAAACAGCAGCAGAACAACAAAGATGAGATGGTCAAACGGACGATGCAAGGCGGTCATCGGAGCCCCCGGTGCGGCATTTTTTGCGTGGAGCCTAGTCTCGTTTTTGCTTGAGCAGAATTGCGCTCAACACTTCGGGCCTGGCACGGATTTTGCCGAAGACCGAAACCGATTTGATTGCAGCCCTGGCCAGCTCAGGCGTTACGTCGTTTTCGATCTTCAGCACCCCCACGACGCGGATGTCGAGCGGCTTGTTCGCAGCCACGCGGTTCTCCAACTCCTTGCGGTTGAGGACGGTCATGCCGACAGTCATCACTTTTTGCTCCACGGCCTGGCGCACTGTCAGCGAGTGACTATCGATCTGGCGGCGCACCGCCGCGATGAGAAAGTCGGTCCGGCTGGAGTAAAAACCCTGGTCGACCAGCAAATCCACCTGGCCCAGGTCGACCACGCTCATGTTGAATGAGATTTTCTCAGTATCTGACATCCTTCAATAATCCCCCGGGAATACATACGGAAGGTAGCAAGATCACCTGAAGGATGTCAAGAATGTTTTGTCAAGAAACGATCGCCGAGCTACCGGTAGGCCTGCTCGTCGGCCCAGGCCCCGATGATCGGCAGTTTGCACCGCTTGCCGTTCAGCGCGCCCACCACGCACCAAAGCCACAGCAGGAAAACGACCAGGCAGGCAAGACATCCGAGCCCGAGCAGCACCCGCGGCCCCAGGAACCTGGTAAACGGCAGCAAGAGCTTGAGGCCCAGGGCGAAGAGAAAAACAAAGGCGTCGAACACGATCGACTGCCAGGCGTGGAATCGCACGTAGGGCCGCTTGTTGTAGCGCCGGATGGCCAGAAAGAAGAACGCCGGGCCGGGGCTCAGGTAGGCAATTGCGCCAATCGTATTGTCAGACAGGCCGGGCTTCTGGGGATTGGCCACAATCCCTCCTCTTTCGGGATCTGCAAAGGCACATCGGCATGAGACTGCTCACGCAGGAGGCTTGTAAACAGAATAATTGAAGCGCGGCGGCAATCTCCTGAGGACGGTTTTGTTGTTTACGGTTCAGTACCCCCGGCATATATACCCCCTTTTCGGGGTTAAGTGGTTTGTTTTGAGATGTTTCAACCTTTTACCTTTTGCCGCAGCACGCTGAAACTAAAGTGGTTATGGCGCAAAATAGTCCAGATTAAAGAGTTAGAAGCCGATTTTCAGGCGATTATTACTCTTTAGTTAACATTTTCGCGCGATCCCTTCGGCGCTCCATACAGACGCAGTTGCGGCTTGCGGCTCGCCCGGAGGATTTCGATTACGGGATGATTGTAGGCCGGGGCGGGCAAATTATCGGCAAAGGCTGGGCATGCATGCCTGAGAATGGGTGCCCCAGGTCCCTCGCATTTGGGGACCTGGGAAGGAGCTGTGCTCGGACTCACCGATCCCGGCATCAATGGTCGATTAATCTCCCCATCATGACCGCGGGGCTCAAGCGATACCAGCAGACTGGCGAGATGCACTTTCTCACCTTCAGTTGTTATCACCGCCTCCCTTACCTCGCATCGCCGCAGGCGAAGCACCTGTTCGAAGACGCCCTGGAGCAAAGCCGGCTCAAGTACCGGTTTGTTGTCGCCGGGTATGTTGTCATACCGGAGCATGTCCACCTGCTCGTAAATGAGCCGGACCGATCCACACTCGACAACGCCATCAAGGCGCTGAAGCTTTCTGTTTCCTTGCGCCGAAAGGAACGGCCCTTCTGGCAGCCGCGCTACTACGACTTCAATGTTTTTACGGACAAGAAGCGCGTTGAAAAACTCCGCTACATGCATCGCAATCCTATGGCGCGGGGGTTTGTTGCCAAACCTGAAGACTGGAGGTGGTCGAGTTTCCGCCATTATGCGACAGGCATCGAAGGAGCAGTCGAAATCGAATCATTTTGGACCGCCTGGAAGAGGGAACACGCGGATTCGACTCCCAGGTCCCCAAATGCGAGGGACCTGGGGCACCCAGAGTGAGGCTTACTCCCAGGTCCCCAAATGCGAGGGACCTGGGGCACCCAGAGTGAGGCTTACTCCCAGGTCCCCAAGTACGAGGGACCTGGGGCACCCAGAGTGAGGCTTACTCCCAGGTCCCCAAGTACGAGGGACCTGGGGCACCCAGAGTGAGGCTTACTCCCAGGTCCCCAAGTACGAGGGACCTGGGGCACCCAGAGAGAGGCTACCCAGTCCAAGTACGAGGGACCTGGGGCACCCGCTCTGGGGCACCCGCATTGATCTTCCGAATTGCTATTTCCCCGTCCTACTGCTTCACTGGCCCACCCAGCGGCGTGGGAGGTGCGTGCATGACGTCGCTGAAGAGCTGGCCTGCGTCGGTCAGGTCGTAGTTCCACGACTTCAGCATCGTGGGTCCCCACGTGGGATCGAAGCACCACGCGGTCCAGCCGATGCCCCGCGATTCGAGGTAGCTGGTAATCTGGTGCCCGTAAACGATGCCCAGTTCTTTCGGCCCGTATTGGCCGGAATCGAAGCCGATTTCGGTGGCGATCATGGGGTACTTTGACGCCGCGAACCCGAAGTCCTCTTCCCACTTGGGCGGCCACGGCTGGGTGCGCTTGTTGGGATACGGATGCGCCGTGTAGCCGATGTTATCGGCGCGGATGGGACTGGTGCGAATCCCCGTCAGGTCGTAGGCCCAGTCTAGGCCGGCCACCAGCGGAATGGTGTCTTTGTTCCAGGCGCGGATGATGCCGATCATCTCCTCGTTGATGTCGCGCCACTCCTCCCAGGTCATGGTGCCGAAGCGGCCGCCGGCAACCGAGGGCTCGTTGAAGAGCTCGAAGAACGCCACCGTGTGATTGCCCCGGTAGTGCGCGGCGATGGTGCGCCAGAAGTTGAGCGTCTCAGGCAGGCTGGTCTCGTAGATGGGGCTCTCGAAGACGCCTTCTTTCAGGTTGCCGATCGAGTGCCAGTCGATGTCGACGTAGATGCCGAGGTCGGTCGACCACTCGACGGCCTGGTCGAGGAGCGCGAGGTATTCTTTTGGGCCACGGCCCCGCCACGCCGCCGGGTGCACCGGAATCCGCACCACGTTGGCGCCGGTCGCCTTCACTTTTTCGAAGAGCTCCCTGTTCCAGTGGCCTTCGCTCTCAACCTTGTCGGGATCGGCGATATTGACGCCGCGAAACAGCATCGGCTGGCCGGTGGGATCGACAAATCGATTGCCCTTGACCGAGATCAGCGGCAGCTTGGTTCCGTCAGGCGCGTTCCATGTCTGGGTAAAGTAGTGGCCGCGCCACCACTCGTGGGGTTGTTCTTTGGGCAGCGCCGGTTGAGTTGCAGATTGCGCGGCCTGCGCCGTCGCCGCACTCGCCGGTGCGTTCTGGCCCATTGCCAACCCACCACAAAGCACGGCCAGCGCAACACTCACCAAGGCATTTCGAATCATGTCGTTCAGGCCCTCTTGAGGTAAAAATGCGGCGCGCCTGTTTCGTAACCAACCGGGGCCGCGACTTCAAACCGCCTAATGCTAAATCGGAGGGTCGCGTCGCGTCGAACCAGGAAGCGCGACCGGAAGGCGCGCACAAAAAATCCCCGGCAGGCCGATGCCGCCGAGGACTCTTGACGATCGATTGCTACCGGACGATTACCGGCGCGGCTTTAATTCTGATAAGAAACAAAACCGGCTGCTTGCAACCTGGGCTGCGTGGCATCCCACCCATCGAGCAAAAGACGCTCGATGGATGGGGCACCCCAATGTTTTATCCATCGCGGGTCGGAAACACCGGTGGTGGACTGTTACGGCCTCATCCGCTCCACCACGATCCGTTTCGATCGCGAATCCACCTGGCCGGTTACCCTGACAAGTTTGCCGTCGAACCTGCGCACGTGGCGCACGTTTTGGAGCTCGTACAGATTTCCTGTTCCGAGGCTCAGGTAAACATTGCTGCCGTCGCGCATGACCGTGCCCTGGAGTGTTGCGTTTTGAGCAAGGAACGTTGCAGCAGTCGATGCCGTGGGCTGTTGACTTGTCGAAAGGAAGGGGCCACCGAATGCAAGCGCACTTACGAAAACGAGCGCGCTCAGGATGAGTCCCAGAGTCAAATCGCGCTTGATGAACTGAAGAAAAGTGATCTTCACCGAAGAATCTCCCAGCTTGACTGCGAAGATGCGCCTGAGTCGGGTCAGAACATGCGCTCCGGCGGGTTTGGGCTGTTCTGTTTTTGTTTTGATACAAATTCGAAACGAAGAGACACGTTGCAATAAGACTTCGTTTTTCTTGTCTCGTTAGACTCGTTTTTTCGACATAAGTTGCCGGGCCCCAGTCGAGATCGACTGGCGGCAAAGCGCAGTGCGCCGCCTGGTTTGCAGATCACCTGATGCGATAAATCGTTAAAGCAGCGGGAGGGGCCTTGAATCAGACAAAAATGGACACATCGTTTGAGAAGATGACGTAAATTGGGGGCGTCGCGCCGCGTCGAACCAGGGAGCGGCAACCGAATGTGCGATCGGGTAGGAGGCGGGATTGCTCCCGCCGTCCTCCCACACCACCGGACGGACCGTTCGGTATCCGGCGGTTCATGAAACGGCGATGGATGCTATAACGCTCCCATCACCTTCGTTTTCGGCAACCCAACAGCCGCCGTGCGAATACTCGGCACCGGAACAGCCCAAAGCAGGTTCCGCCCGCCTCCCTCTGTCCTGGCCATACTTGCGTATGCTTCTGCGTCATCGTCTCGCATCGAGGTCTGCTCTCCTACTTCCGTGTTTCATGTTCGGTCCTTCGCCGCTCCGGTTCCGAGCGGCTACTACGACCTCTGCTGCAATCTGCCAGCCCATCCCAACACCTTACGGCGTCAGTAGCCCGAGGCAGGCTAACAGACTTCCCAGGGTAATTCGCGCGACCTTCACTGCATATATCCGTCGGATCTACGTCCCCACCTTCCGGATGGTATCGGGCTTTGAGTGTTGTGGCCCTCTCGCCCAGATGGGACCGCCTATATCCGCTGGCTGTTCGTCGGACCGCAGTTTTGCTTACAGCTTCCTTCAGATTCCACCTCACGATGGACACCCTTGCTGTTCGGCTAGCAGTTCCCACCATCAGGGCCTGCAGGGGACTCTCACCCCCAAGTCCACGAAGTGACCACCACAGTCACCTCGCTTGCGCTTACGCGCTACGCGCCATGCCTGGCGCACCACAAAAAATCCCCGGCAGTAGCCGGGGATTTTTTGATCTTGGAGTGCAGCCGGGAGATTTTGAGAAGTGTCCAAACGGGAAAGCGGGCGCGCTATCTATGCGTCTATGGTTTCGATCTTCTCCACATGGATAAGCATGGACTGCGAGTTGAGCTGGCCGGTAACCGTAACCAGCCTGCCCTCAAATGGACGCATGTGCTCGGCATTGTCGAGCCGATAGACTTTCCCGAAACCGTCGTTCAGGTAAACCTGATCGCCGCTGCGCTTGACGGTGCCATTGACGGTTGTGGTGTGAAGCGGCATTTGCAACGCTGACGCCGCCGAGGCCGCCGCAGACGAACTCGCGGAGAGGAATGGGCCCCCCATGATGAGGGCGCACGCAAAAACGAGCGCCGCAACCAGGACTCCAAAGAATAAATCGCGCTGGATCGAAGTTTTTTTCGACGACATAAACACATCCTTGTTGGTTCTGCGGATTGGGTTTTCAATTTTTCTTGAAACCCGGTCGAAATCGATGGCCGCGACAAAGCGCGCGGGCCGCGCCAGAACGGCGTTCGAGATAAAACCAATAATTGCGGCAGTTCATCGCCGCGGATATAAGCTAAGACGCAGATTCAGGGCCAGAGTTTTTCTGGATTCAGTGAAAAGAATTTGTTGAGTCTAATTTAGTAGCCTGACCCGTTTAGTAACCTGACCCGGCGGAATTATTGCGCGACCGCCGGCTGCACGCGCGCGGCCAGCGCCCACTTCAGGCCGTCGATTCCTTCGCCGGTGACGGCCGAGATGGCGTGGAACTCGAGCCTACGCCTTTTGGCGTAAGTGGATAGCTTCTTGAGCTTGTCAGGATTTGGGGCGTCGATCTTGGTGGCGACGACGATCATCGGTTTCTGATCGAGGCCGTTTCCAAAGCTGGCCAGCTCTTTGTTGATGACCTTGAAGTCTTCAACCGGATCGGGCCGGCCGGAAGCATCGGAAACATCGACAAGGTGCACCAGCAGCCGGGTGCGCTCAATGTGGCGCAGAAACTGCGTGCCCAGGCCGTGGCCGAGGTGTGCGCCCTCAATCAGCCCGGGCACGTCGGCAACCACGAAGCTTTGCTCGTCCGGTTCTTTTCCCACCGTCACCACGCCGAGGTTGGGCTCGAGAGTGGTGAATGGGTAATCGGCAATCCGGGGCCGGGCCGCCGATATGCGCGAGATGAGCGTTGACTTGCCGGCATTGGGAAAACCGACCAGCCCCACATCGGCGAGCAGCTTGAGTTCGAGCCGGTAACTGCGCTCCTCGCCTGCGCGGCCGAGTTCGTGCTCGCGCGGGGCCTGGTGGGTGCTGGTGGCGAAGTGCTGGTTGCCGCGGCCGCCGCGACCGCCTTTGGCCACAACCAGGCGCTCGTCGGGCTGCTGGAAGTCGTGCACCAGCTCGCCGGTTTCCTGATCGTAAAGCGCGGTGCCGACAGGCACTTGCAGCACGATCGAATGGCCGTCCTGGCCGGTGCAGTTGGAACCCATGCCGTGCTCGCCGCGTTGCGCCTTGTGTTCGGGGTTGAAGCGGAAGTGGATGAGCGTGTTGTGCCGCTGGCTCGCTTCCATTACGACGTCGCCGCCGCGGCCGCCGTCGCCGCCCGAGGGGCCCCCGCGCGGCACAAACTTCTCGCGCCGGAAGGCCATGCAGCCGTTGCCGCCGTCGCCGGCCTTTACGCGGATTTTGGCTTCATCGATGAACATGTTGAGCGATCCCAAGGGCTTTTGGAAGCCGGTACCTCCAGTTTATCGGATGAGAGGAGGCTCAATTGCTTTCGGTGCGGCCAGTTGGCTGCTACCGGCGGCTTTGCCGTTGTTCTTGAGCCTCAAATCTGTGTGGGTGCGGATAGTTGCAGCAGACGTGATGTGCGTTACGTTTTGTGGACTGGCTGCGTGCATAGAATCATTGCAAATTTCTAATGACGTTCGTGCTGGAGGCGTGGTGCGCCTCTCATTCACGTTTTCTTCCGGACCGGAAAAAGTCCTGGACGGTTTCGGAGGCTGATGGACTTGTCCTGGCTCTGCCGGAAACAGGCTTTAGAGCCTGTGATTGGCTCATGAAATGGCCTTTTTGAGGCGTTGGCTGTTTGCGCCGTGGTTGGTCTCCGCGCTGTTTATTGCCGCGCGCACGTCGCTTTTCGCCCAAAATGCCCCGACTGAACGCGACGCCTCACAGGGCTCGCTGGCGGGCAGGCTTACCGATTTGAATTCTTTGCCGCTCGCGAGGGTTGCGCTCGTACTGCGCAATGAGTCAACCGGCGCGGAAATGCGTACCCTGACGACGCGCAACGGCAGCTACCGCTTTGCTTCGCTCGATGCGGGCGAATACACGTTGACGGCTGAGAGCGCGGAACTTGGCCGCGGGCAGCTCGAAGGGGTGGCGATCTCCGCCGGCCACGAAGCGCGAGTTCAGGCGGCAATCGATCTGGAGCAGCCTCACGAGGATCCCGCCGCAGTACGCGTGGTGGTACCGCAAACGATTGAAGCAGCGGCGACGACGGAAGCTCCGCAAACACGAACGCCGACAGCGATCTCGTCTACGCTCGTTTCAAGGCCCGTTTCAGGGCCGGTTGCTGGGCCCATTGCTGGACTGGCTATCGCGCAGGAACGGCCGCTTCGGGTTGCCGAGTCAGCGCCGGTTCAATTCGCTGCAGTCGAACCAGTTCCCATTAGGCAGCCGACCGTCGAGGTTGAAGCGCTTGAGCCGGAGCGATCCGAGAGACCCGCGGCGGTCGAGACTGCGTCTATAGCAGCACCAGTTGCACTTCCGGCAAATCCGGCGGCAGCGCCCGCGCCTGAACTTTCAGCCAGCCTTGTAACGAGCCCGTCAACGAACGTTTCGACAGCGAGCGGCGTTGAGCCCATGATCAGAGCCGTTCCTCTGCAGTTGCTGCCGATTGCAGCCGCAATTGCCCGCGTCGAGACGGTGGTTCCCGTGCTGGCAACTACGTTGAGCGACGCCGAAGTGGCAGCGCTGCCCGCGGCCGGCCGCAACTGGCAGAACTTCGCACTTGAAACTCCCGCGACTTCAGCGTCTGCGGGATCTTTGCAGCCGGTCTACCGCGGCGAAGACCAGGCGCCGGCGGAAATCACCGTGGACGGAGCACCGACGCGGCTGGCCTTTGGCTCAGCGGCCGATACCCGGCCATCGAATCCCGATTCGGGCACGCCCGGCGGAAGCGCGGCAATACAGGGATTGGGGGGCCAGGCGTGGAATGGCGGCCGGGGTTTCGGCGTAAGCGAGGCCGGCGTTCGCGAGGTGCAAACCGTTGCCGGAAACGTCGAGGCCGAAGCGGCTCACGGAACCGGCGGTCGCATCGCGGTGAAGACCGCGCATGGAGAAAATCAGCTTCACGGGCAGGCGTTTCTCTTCGACCGGCAAAACACGTGGGGGGCGCAGAATCCCTTTTCGCAGTGGGTGACAGAGACCGCGCCTGCCACGCTTACCTACAATCCATCCGGAGCTCCGCTCTCTGTTCCCATCTTCGATAACGGCCCGACCGGGGCGCCGGAATCCTATACGCCGCCCGACCACGAGATGGTGTGGGGCCTCGGACTGGGAAGCCACATTCGCCGCGACAAGCTGTTTTGGTTTGCCGCTCTCGATAGCTACCACCGCAATGACCCGGGCGTGTCCATGGTGAAATATCCCTATCTCGTCGATACGCCCAGCGGATGCGGAACCACCTCGGGATGTACCCCGACAACGACCGGCTTTTTTGCCACGCCCTCTGCCTCGCAGTTGCAGTTATTGAGCGCGCAGCTTGGCTTGAGCAGCGCCAATCCCGAGGTCGAGGGGCTGACGGCATATTCGCAAATGCTTGAAATGCTGGCCGGCCTGCTGGGACCGGCTCCCCGCAGCGCGGCGCAATGGGTGGGGTTTGGCCGCATCGACTGGCAGGCAGCGGAGCGGCATCGCATCACGCTTGAGGGCATTGGCGCAAGCTGGAACGCGCCCGGCGGCGGATTGACGCGCCTTTCAGAGAACTATGGCAATCACAGCTATGGCTCGAGCGAGGCCGGCGAGCAATGGTTGCTGGCGCGCTGGGAGGCGTACCTTACACCCAATCTATTAACCACGACGCAAGGCTCGGCCGGCCGCGACATTCTGAGCGCCAAGCCCAGTGCGCCATCGGCATTTGAGAACACGCTGCTCAGCGGGAACGCGTGGGGCCAGCTTCCGCAGATCGTAGTCGATTCGCGGTACGGGTTCACCATCGGCAATCCCTCGCGCTTCGGCCAGGGCAGCTACCCAGACGAGAAGCTCTATCATGCGCAGCAGATGTTGGACTGGGTTCATAACCGCCTGCTCTTCAAGGCCGGGGTCGAGGTGGATCATAATGCCGACTCGATCAGCCTGCTTCGCAACCAGACGGGTACTTACTCCTACTCGAAAGTGCAAAACTTCATCTCAGACGCGCTGGCTTTCCAGAAATTCGGCCTCACAAATCTCTTTAACGACCAGAACCCTCACAACTGCAATCCTCAGCAGAACGGCCTGGGCGCGCTGCCATGCTACTCGCATTATTCGCAAACCCTTGGGCCGAGCAACTGGAATCTGAGCACCAGCGATTTTGCGGGTTTTGCGACTGCGCAGTGGCAACCGGCAAACCAGGTGGTGGTCAGCCTGGGCCTGCGCTGGGAGCGGGAAAAACTGCCGCCGCCAATCGCCGCGGTCGACAATCCTCAGTTGCCGCTTACAGAAAAGCTGCCCGATCTGGGTAACAACTGGGGGCCGCGCGTGAGCATTGCCATCGGCAACAGCAACACGCACTTGCCGGTACTGCGGCTGGGGTACGGCATGTACTACGGCCGCACCGAGAACGCCACGCTTGAAACGGCACTCAGCCAGACCGGCTCGCTCAAGGGCGACCTGAACTTTTTCATCCGGCCGACCGACGGCATGAACCCCCTTACCAATACCAGCGATGCGCCGCCGTT
Source organism: uncultured Acidobacteriaceae bacterium (assembly GCA_963732165.1). Taxonomy (GTDB): domain Bacteria; phylum Acidobacteriota; class Terriglobia; order Terriglobales; family Acidobacteriaceae; genus Telmatobacter. The sequence goes on along the minus strand of CAVSYM010000031.1, from coordinate 192,807 downwards.
CCCGTATGTGCTTGAGGGCACTCCAGCCAGCGTGGTCAAGCCCGGAGCGGTTGAGTTCGCGTCCAACTTCCGTAATCCCGAGGTTCACCAGGCGGTGGTTTCGGTAGAAGAAGCGCTGCCCGGCCAGATCCAAGTGACCGGTGCGGCCATTGCCAGTCTTGGGCGCCGGCTGCCTGTCTTCATCGATCCCAATCTCAATCCCCCGTCGCAATCCGATATGCAGACGATCACCTACGACGTGTGCGATCAGATTCCCTCCGGCCCCGACAATGGCCGGTGCGGCAACCTCGGGCTTGGCCCCGTCAAGGCCACGCAGATCACCGTGCCCTTCTATGCTTCCTGGCCGGCGAGTGGAGGAACCTGCCCGTACTATTCGCCAACAACCGCGCCGGTTCCCGGGTGGCTCTGCCCGGACTATCAACGGATCGACCAGATCACCAGCAAGGCCAATTCAACCTACGAGGCGGCGATGGTCAAAGTCACCCGCTATGGCCGGAGGGGCCTGAGCCTGCACGCGCACTACACCTACGCCCACGCTATGGACTGGAACCCGGACGCGAGCCCGCTTAACCCGACCGAGTCAGGCCCGATCTCCGACTTCAGCCAGGAATACGGTACCAGCAACCTGGATGTGCGCCACTCCGCCGCGGCCATGGTCATATACGAAACGCCATGGAAGATGCGCCACTTTGCCGGAATGCTCGGCAACGGATGGATGCTTTCGAGTATCGGCCAGTTCCGCAGCGGCCTGCCCTACACGATGCACACCTCAGGCTCGTTGCCCCAACTGGTGGATCAAGCCACCGGCGTCGTAATCGAAGGACTCGGCCCGGGAATGAACGGCTCGGGCGGCGACAACCGCGTCTACGGCGTCGGCAACGACGGCATCATTTACAACATTGGCCGCGACACCTTTCGCTATCCGCACACCTGGAAGGCCGACATGAGGCTCGCCAAGCGATTCGACCTTGGCAAGATGCGCGATCTCGAGCTGATGGCCGAGAGCTTCAACCTCTTCAATCACCAGAACGTGAGCGAGATTGAAACCAACGGCTATAGCATCGATTCCGGCAGCCCGTATCCCACGCTGAACTTCATGACGGGATTGAAGACCAATACAACGGCGTTCGGACAGCCGCTTTCGATTAATGGCGATGATCTGCTGCGCGAACGGCAGATCCAGTTCGGCATGCGGATGCAGTTCTAACCGGCGAGCGGGCCAGCAAGTCAGCGAGTCAGCGAGTCGGCGAGTCGGAAAGTCAGCGGGTCAGCCAGACAGAGAGTCGGCGGGTCAGCGAGTCAGCGAAGCGGCCCTTGAAATGAAGCGCCGGACAAGCCCGCCGTATTAAGTCTGCCGCATTAAGCCCGCACTATTTCGATCAACCAAGAGCGGAACCAGAGCGACTGTGTCCTTTTGAGTTTTGTTCAGGGTCGCCGCTCCCTGGTGGTCGCGTAGACTTGAACGCCGTGGTTTCGGGATACATCGACTCTGGTTCCGCTGTACAGGCTGCGGAAAAACTCATCCAGCGAGGCAATTTCGCCTCAGACGGGTCCGCAGGGGCTAAAGCCCTCACTCATTTTGGGCGTCTTATCGGCACGACTAAAGTCGTGCCCTGTTACAAAACCTATCCGTATTGAGTTTTTCCGCAGCCTGTGTGGCCCGCTCAACAGACGTAAAATTCATCGGGGGAAACATATCCCCGTGGAGGCATTACATGTCAGACGCCGACGACCGCTTCACCCGCCGCACCTTTCTTGCCGGAGCTGGAGCGCTCGCGGCCGCCTCTCTCGCCGCATCCAATACGCCGGCCTGGGCCGCGACCGGGACTTCTGAGTCGTCGCTGGGTGACTGGATTGAAGACGACTACGGGCTGCCTGCCTACCATTACACGGGGCCGATGCGTTTTCCACACAGCCCAATGCGCGACGGCGCTCCCATGATTCCCGACGATCCTTTCTTTCTCACCGGCAATTACCGTCTCACCGTCTTCACCCACTCGAGCGGACTCTACCAGATCGTCAGCGGTGAGCGCTCATGGGGCCGCATGAACCAGGGCGATGCCCCGTGGGGCGGAGCCAACTCCGCCACCGTTGAAATTTCCGGCAAGCGTCACGACCTTATCGGACTCGACGCTCCCGCCGCGGTTGCAGCCACTAAGCGCTTCGGAGTCGGCTTCGCGCGCTGGGACTACTCGCTTGACCCATCGCTCTCGATCACGCGCCTGCTCTCGGCGGCGCCATCCACAAATATCGGCGAAGGCACGCCGGCATTTTTGATGCAGGTCACTCTGCGCAACACCGGTTCTGCTCCGCTCGAACTCCGCTACTCCGAGCTGACCCGCGCAAAGTATCAGCAGCTCTTTGCCGCATGGGATAGTGACCAGCGCGGCGTCACCTTTTCCGTCCAACCCGCAACCGCTCCAGTCAACGGAACCGTTACCGCCTCGTTCGCCGCGCACGGCAAACACCGGCTCACCTTCCCGCCAGCAGGCGAAATGGCGCGCTACGAGCAGTTCCCGCCCACACTCTTCGTCAAAGCCGTCAGCGGCGATTTAACTGCCGTCTCTGACACAGACCCCGCCGGCCAGCGCAACATCGGCGTCACTGGCGAGCTCAGCATTGCACCTTCTGAAACCCGAACCCTCATCTTCGTTGCCGGATACACCCGCGACATTGCGTCCATCGACGCTCTCTCGGCTTCGCTCGAGCCGCCCGCATCTGCCAAGCCGCTTGGTTCCGCATTCGGCGACGTTTGGATGAGCATTCTTCCCAACTTCTCATCCGAGTCCGACGCCATCCTTCGCCGCGAGATGGTCTGGAACGCCGCCGCACTCGAATCCATGGCCACCTGGCGCGAATACTACGACGAGACCGTCATCCCCCAGGGCACCATTTACGACTACCTGTGGGGAAATATGGCCTCAAGCCGCGACCTCGCCCAGCAGGCTTTACCCTTCTGCCACACCAATCCAGCCATCGCCCGCTCGACCCTGCGCTTCATCATGAAGCGCATGCTTCCCGACGGTACCGTCCAGCTCAACGACGAGGGCTTTGGGTGGTGCCCGAGCGGTGGGCAGCAAACCAGCGACCAGCAACTTTACTTCTTCCTGCTGCTTGCCGAATACCTGCGCGCAACGCGCGACGAACGCATTCTCACCGAACCCATCGGCTACTATCCGCTGGATAACTCCGGCCACGACACCGGCCTCGCCCACGTGCGCCAGGCGTTCCTGTTTCTGCGCGACCGCGTCGGCACCGCCTCGCACGGCATTATCTGCCGCTGGAACTCCGACTGGAACGACATGTTCGGCTGGTGGCCCAGCGACATTCCGTTCAACACCGAGTTCACTGTGGGTGAAAGCCACATGAACTCCGCCATGGCCCTCGTCATCCTCGGCGACGTCGCCAACGCTATCGACGCGCTCGAGCTACCCGAAGCTGCCGAGCTCACCGCCGCCATGCTCGAATACCGCTCCGAGTTACACGTTGCGTGGAACCGCGACCTCGGCAGCCGCGACTTTCCGCGCCGCGCGTGGATGGATGCAGCCACTCCTCTGGGCGAAGACAACATGTGGCTTGAGCCGCAGGGCTACACTCTGCTCATTCCCGAATTCAGCGTTGAGCGCAAGCGCCGACTTTTCACTCAGCTTCAGAATCGCCTTTTCGCCAATGAGGCTCTCGGCCCGCGCCAGATCGAAAAACCCACGCCGCGCTCGGGAACTCCCCAGGGCTCGCGCGAAAATGGAGGTTTCTGGTACGCACTCAACGGCCCGGTCGTCCTGGGCGTGGCCACCTTCGACACCGCCGCCGCGCGTGACTTGCTTCGGCGCATGACTTTCTCAAACTTTGCCGCGCACTTTCCCGACTATTGGACCGGGCGTTGGTCCGCGTCCGACAGCCTCGACTCCTCGCTGCTGCCCACCGCCGGACTGTCTACCGGCATACCCTGGTGCGCCCATGCCCACGCCTGGCCGCTTTATTGCTATCTGCGCCTCAACGAAAGCGCCACGAGCAGCTCGGAGGAGCCGTCGAGTTCATCGTGAGTTGCTCGGGAGGGCGCGCCGTCACGCGCTCGAAATCCGCCTTCAGCAAAGAGGCAACGAGATTACCGCTTGCGTCCAATTTCCTCTTCATGCGCTACATTCAAAGAGGTGAAGGTCCGGTTCATGAAGCTCGGAACGCCAAAAACGCCTCAAAAACTGGCAGGTAACCCATTTGTTATGACTATTATGGCGTGTAACCCCTTTGGTTTTCGAGGGTTACGCCAAAAGGTAGAAGGTATAAGCCATTGAAAAAGCACCAGTTAACCCCCAAAAGGGGGTATATATGGGGGGGTGCCTCAAGGGCCGCGCGCCTGGTCACTCTGGCTTTGCTGGCCGGCACAACCTGCCTCGCCCAAACTGCGGCCCGGCCCGCACAGCCGACGGCGCCTCCCGGCGATTCGCTGCCCGCGCCGGGCCCGCTCGCGCATCTTTCACCAAAGCTCGATCGGCGCGACATCAGGAAGGCCGTGCGTCTTGTCGCCGACTGGCAGTTGAGCCGCATGCCCGAGCAGGCCCAGTACGACTGGACGTGGGCCGCGCTCTACGCCGGATTCATGGCCGTGCCGCGCGAGGTGAACGGCGACAAATACCAGCGCGCGATGGAGCAGGTTGGCAATGCGCTCGAGTGGCAGCCGGGGCCGCGCGTGACGCATGCGGACGACCAGGCCGTGGGCCAGATGTACATGGAGCAGTACTTCATCCACAAAGACCCGCGCATGATGGCCGCGATGCGCGCGGAACTTGACGCCCAGCTAACCACACCCGATCCGACGGACCCGAAGCGGCCGCTCTGGTGGTGGTGCGACGCCTTGTTCATGGCGCCGCCGGTATTTGCCGACATGGCCAAGGCGACTGGTGATACGAAGTATCTGACCTACATGGACCGCGAGTGGCAGATCACGACCAACCTGCTCTACGACCGGTCGAAACATCTCTACTCGCGCGATGCGACGTTCCTCGATCAGCATGAGAAGAATGGCGAAAAGATTTTCTGGTCGCGCGGCAACGGATGGGTGATGGGCGGAATCGTGCGAGTGTTGAAAGAACTCCCATCTGACTCTCCGCTGCGGCCAAAGTATGTTGCGCTGCTCAAAGAGATGGCTGCCGAGACGGTCGCGATTCAAGGCTCCGACGGCATGTGGCGCCCAGGACTGCTCGACGCCGATTCGTATCCGTTGCCTGAAATCTCAGGCAGCGCGTTTATCACCTACGCGCTTGCCTACGGAGTGAACGAGGGCATTCTCGATCGCGCAACATACTGGCCTGCTGTCGAAAAAGCGTGGGCGGGCATGATGAGTCACGTTTATGCCGATGGACGGCTCGGCTGCATTCAGCCGGTAGGCGCGGCGCCGGACGCATACACTGAGACGTCGAGTTACGTGTATGGAGTGGGCGCTTGGCTGATGGCTGCGGAAGAGATTGAGCGCGGGGCGAAGTGAAGCAACGGCTATTTTGCTTCGCTCTGAATAATTTCAGATGCGCCATTCAGAAACGTGGGATCCATCTCGGCGATGTCGACGCGATAGCTCACCGTCTTTGCGGTCGGAAAGTCGGCCGGGACTTTCTGCGTGACCTTGCCGGTGGCCGCCCACTCGGTTCCGCGTTGAAAGATGGTCATGAATCCCACGCAGCTCAACGCAAAAACATCGTGACCCATCGGCGTGTGAAAGATGCGTCCCTTGCCGTAGCTGAGCACCATCATCATCGGCTCGTCGTAACCGGTGCCGTGATTCATCAAGTCGGAGTGCGCGGTGGCCAGCACCGTCATGTTCTTGCCCGGCCCGCGCAACATACCGTAGAGCTCGTCGTTGGCGTGCATCCACACCGGCGGCAGGCCGCGAGTGATCGGGTTTTTGTTGTCGCGGAGCGTGATTTGAAACGGCAGACGAGCACCGTGCATCCCAGCCGTGCCGGGCTTGGGGTCTGAGGCGAGTCTTCCGTCTTTGAAGTACCAGTAAGGGCCGGCATCCTGGTTGCGGTTGCGCCATCCGCCGATGCCGATCATCTGGTTGTAGGCAGGCCAATTTGGGAATGAATTGTCGGCCGCGTGCACGATGACGAGCCCGCCGCCGTTGCTCACGTATTGTTCAAACGCTGACTTGAGCGCGGCAGGCCAGTCGGGGCCGTCGTAATTCATCACCAGGGCTTTGTACTGGGCGAAGTTGGGATTGAAGTTCGAGAAGTCGCCGCCTGATTCCGGCGCGGTGATCACCGTGACGTCGAACAGGCCCGTCTCTTCAAGCTCGAGTTTCATCACCTGCGTGGTCAGCTTCCAGTTGTGGTACGCGCCGCCGCTCTGGCCATCGACGATGGCAACGGGAATCTTTGCCGCTTGCGCGGAGACTGCAGTTAGTGTTACGAAAGGCATCGCAATCAAAAACCCAATGAGAATCTGTTTCATCACAATCGAAGACCCCGCACAAGAAAAGTCCAGAAGAAGAAGGATACTCCTGCAGGAGCTTCTAGCTCTCAGCTCTCAGCTCTCAGCTCTCAGCTCTCAGCTCTCAGCTCTCAGCTCTCCACTCCCTGTTCCCTGGTCCCTGTCTTTATCATTCCGGCGGCGGATAAAACGGCAGCTTTTCGTTCTTTTCGTTGGCGCGCTTTACGGTTGCGTCGTCGAACAGCAGCGCGGGAGCGATGACTGTCGTCGGCACCTCGCCGAAGGAGTTTTGGACCCAGAGATCTTTGCCGGCCGCATCGACACTTGAGCGCAGCGCGCGCAGGTCGATGTCGTCGATCACTGCTCCGCGCACCAACTGGCGTTTGCCGTCGGGAGTAACGCGAAAGAGCAGCCGCGGGTTGTTGGCGCCGGCCAGAGTCTGAACGTAGTAAACGCCTGGCAGGCCGCGCTGCTTAGCCATGTCGAGGAGCTTCTGGTTGAGCTCAGCGTCGCTCAGTCCGTTCGCATCGGTAATTTTCAAAACGCCGATCGATGGCCGCGGCCCGCCTGAAAGCGACGCGCGCCCGTGGCCGTTCGATGCCGGAAAATCTTTGACCGGCTCGCGGCCAATCAGGTAATTCGCCAGGCGGCCGTCGGTTACCAGCTTGACTGCCTGCGCCGGCACGCCTTCGTCGTCGATATCGTATGCGCCCAGCAGGCCCTTGCCCTCGAATGTTTTGAGGGTAGGATCGTCAACGACACTCATTGACTCAGGCAGGATGCGGGACTGGAAACTGGAGGCGAGCGGGCCGTTGGTGCGTGCTTCAGTGCCGAGTTTAGGACGAGTGGCCGTTACTGAGCCGGCGAGAAGCGCTCGCAAAGTGTCGGCGCCCGCGTCGGCGCTCATCAGCAACGGTCCGTGGTACTCCTCGTCGACGAGAGGCGCATTGCGCAAATCGCCGAGCGAGGCGATCTCGGCCACGGCATGCTTGTTGAACGCATCTTCGGGTTCGAGGTCGGCTGGCGAAGTTCCGGCTGAAGAATAGGAACGATCGAGGCGCATTCCGTCGTCGGCCTGCGTGCCGGCCCCGAACGACTCCTGGTATTCGGTCATTGACTTGCGCACGATGGTTCCCTCGCTGGTGACCAGCCAGGTGGTGACGGCGCGCGCGTGATAGCCGGCCGTGCAGTATTGAACATCGCGCTGGCTCGCCTTTACAGCGGCGTCAGAGCTGTAAAGACCGCTGACGCGGGAAACGCGCTCTGCCCACGCGGCCTCGTCGATGTTGAGCTGAGCGGGGTCAGCCAGCGAGATGAGCGGCTTCTCGTGACTGAAGTCGTCGGCCTGCGGCGGCGTTTGCACCTGCTTGAGCGCGGCCTGTTTTTGCGCATAGGCAGCGAGCGCATTTTTGTATGCCTCGTCGGTGGCCATCCACAGCACAGAACGGATGGCGATCGGATCGTCATCGAGTCCGGTCAACTCGATTGCTCCGTCGCCGCGCCCGCCTGAGCTGTCGGTTTTGTAATCGCCAACGCGTACAGTTACGCGCGCAACGCGTTCATGGGTCCGCGAAGAGCCCTCGGTGGCGCCGAACTCCGACCTCGTTTCAAAGTCGTCGAGGCCCTCGATGCGGTACTGGATGAAAAACGGCTTGGCGAAACCCTTTAATTGAAGCTGGCTCATGCTGCGGTCGAGTTCCGTCAACATCGCCTTCAACACAGGATCTTTTTCGGCATCGGAGCGGGCGGGCTGGGCGGTTGCGAGCGGTGAAGATAGGCTACCGGCAAGCAAGATGGCGAGGGTCAGCGCGGACTTCGATCGCAGGAAATTCATTTAACATCCCCCAGGGGCTAAAGCCCGAACATTTTGTGAACCCTTTCGGCCCGGCTAAAGCCGTGCCCTTGTTACAAAACCACTACAGATGGCAGCCTTTCTTGATGTATCTGTTTCGCTGTTTCGCTGTTTTTCTGTTTCACTGTTTCACTGTTTCACTGCTTCACTGTTCAACTGCTCAACTGTTTCTCTGTTCACTGTCCTTCCGCCGGCTTGGGCAGAATCGGCGGTCGTGCCGTGCCTTGCGCCTGCTTCTGTGTTTCAAGATCGCTGAGCAGTATCGCCGGCGCAACCGCGCTTACCGGGATGGTTCCCGACTCTGCGCCGCACTCACCGTTGAAGACTTCGTCTTTGTCGCCGGTGGCAAGAATGCTCTTCATGGCGGCGAGCGGCGTACCCACAATGCTGACGCCGCGCACCAGTTCATCGGGACGGCCATCGACATACACGCGCCACACAACGAGCGGGACGACTGAAAAGGCCTGGGGTGAATCGCGCGTGGTGACGGCAAAGCCCGAAGAAATGTCTTCGAAGTAGAGCCCGTACGGTTTGCCCTGCTTTTTGGCCTCGTCGATTAACTGCTGGCGCAGCTTGGCCTCGGGCACCATGTTGGTGGAAGTAACAATCAGGTTTCCCTGGCGACCGGTGGGTATATGCCCCGACTCGGCGCGGCCGTGGCCATTGGAAGAACTGAAGCTGGCGATGGGCAGGCGCGACATGAGAAATGTTTTGAGCACGCCATCCTGGATGAGGTTGACGCGCTGGGCCTTCTCGCCTTCATCGTCGAACTCGTAGCGGCCGCTGAGCCAGGTGTTGCCGTATTTGGTCATGGTGGGGTCGTCGGCAACAGAAAGGAATTTGGGCAAGACTTCCTGGCCCACGTCCTTGGTGAAGGTCTGTCCTTCTTCGTCGCCGCGCTGGCGTTGGCCCTCGAGACGATGGCCGAGCACCTCGTGGAAGAAGACTGCCGCAGCGCGGCCTGAGAGCAGCGCGGGGCCATTGAAGGGCTCGGTGACGGGCGCCTTTCGTAACGCTTCAAGGCTCTTGCCGAGCTCGCGAATACCTGCTTCCATCACTTCCTGCGAAGGCAACCCGTCAACGGTCCGGGCTTCAAAGGTCTGGTCGCGGAATAGGTCCATTCCGTCGTCGGCGCGCGTAACCGCGACGGCTACCAGCCGCGCCTGCAGGTGCGGCGCGACGATCTTTGAACCTTCAGACGACGCGTAATAGTCGGTCTCGTTCTGCACGGTCAGGATTACCGCGTTCTGATAAACGTCGGGGAACTCGCGAAAGATGGCGGAGAGAGAGCGGACGCGCTTTTCCCAAGCCGCGCGGTCGACGACGACAGGCGGCGCGACGCTGCCAATGTGGGTCTCAGCCTCTTCTTTGCTGAAATCGGGCGAAGTATCTTCTTCCTTCGCTCGCACCTCGGCTTCAGTCTTGACGCGCAGATAGTTGTCGAGGGCATTGCCGTAGCCGGTGTTGGTGGCCAGCCACAGCGAGCGAGCCAATGCCTCGCGATCGTCCACAATTGGCAGTTGCAGGCTGTTCACGGCGGAAGAGCGATGGTCGCCGTGCGTGTTGTCGAGGGCGGGACTTCCCACGCGCACCTGCACGTCGGCCACGCGCATTCGACTTGCGGTGTCTAAAGTTAGTGCGCCATACTGCGCGCGGATGTTGACATAGCTCGCGTCGCTGACTGAATAACTTAGGAAGTAGGGCGGCAGTTGCTTGTCGGCGCTCGCACTGCCGGCGATCTGCTTGCCCAGTTGCGAGAAGGCGCGTTCGAGTTCCTGGGTCATGGCGTCAAGAATGACGGGAGTGGCCTGCTGCGCCCGCGCAATCTGCAAAGTTACAACCAGGAAGAGAGCGGCGGCAACGAACGACGTGAAACCGAAGCGGCGTTTTTTCGTGAGAACGAGGGATGGTTTGAACATGAAACGGCAGGAACCCGCAATTTGCATTTATGCTCGATTGTCGCAGACTTACGGCTGTCATGGGAGGGCGTGGGATGAGATTCGCTGAGCGATGGCTGGTTATAGGCGTATTTGCGCTGCTTCTGGCGGGGTGGTACGCGCCGCCAGCAAAGGCGCAGCAGGCGGCGGGTGCAGCTCCGGCCTCGACAACGACGAGCCAGCAAGCGGGCAGCCAGCAGGCTTATTCGCTACCGCCTGACAAACTGGCCAAGGCTATTGCCCTCAGCCGCATTCGCAACATTCTGGATATCGTCGGATCGGTGTGGCAGATCGTCGTGATTTGGCTGCTGCTGGCCTCGCGTTTCGCGGCCTGGCTGGAAGCCGAAATCAAGCGGATCGCATCGCACCGCTGGTCCCAGGGAGTGTTTTTCTTTGCCGCGTTCTTCATCGTCCTCTGGCTCTCGGGGCTGCCGCTGGACATGTACGGGCATTACGTTGAGCGCAGCTACGAGATCAGCGTACAGTCGTGGGCCGGCTGGTTCAGCGACGATGCCAAGGGTCTGGGATTTGCCATCGCCATCACTACGCCGCTGCTGCTCTTTTCAACTGGATCGTGCGCCGATGGCCGCGCCGCTACTGGCTGGGTACGTGGGTTGTCACGCTGCCGATCCTGATCATTGCCTTTTTTGTTGAACCGCTGGTCGAGCCGCTGTTTGAGAAGTACGAACCGCTCCAGGCGCATCATCCCGCGCTGGTGGCCGATCTTGAAAAAGTGGTGACTCGAACCGGTACCGAAATTCCGCCGAGCCGCATGTACCTGATGAAGGCCAGCCTGAAGACCAACGGCCTGAACGCGTATGTGAGCGGCATTGGAGCCACCAAGCGCATTGTGGTGTGGGATACGACGGCCGGCCGCATTCCCAACGACGAGATTATGTTCATCTTTGCGCACGAGTGCGGGCATTACGTGCTGCACCATGAGACCAAAGGAATGGCGCTGATGGCGGGAGCACTGTTCTTTATCTATTGGTTTTGCGCATGGTTTGCCGCATGGATGGTTAAGCGATGCGGAGGGCGATTGGGCGCGACGGATCTGGGCTCGCGAACGGGGTTTCTCGTGTTGATTTTTGCCGTGACGATTGTAGGATTCGTTTTGGAGCCGGTAGAGAACGGCGTGAGCCGGTACTTTGAACACCAGGCCGACCTCTACGGGCAGGAGGCGATCCACGGCATTGTGCCCGACCCGCAGAAGACGGCGGTGGCTGCGTTCAACGACCTGGGCAAGGCATGGCTCGACGACCCGAATCCCAGCCCGTTCATCGAGTTCTGGCTTTACAGCCATCCCAGCACGCAGCAGCGGGCGGAGTTTGCGGAGCACTACGATCCCTGGGCGAATGGAGGGCGGGGGGAGTTTTTCGGGAAGTGAATAAAGGTTTCGGCGAATGTTCGAGCGGGTCTCAGCAAGTCGCTCCCATCCCCCCCACACACTGTCATCCTGAGGAGTGTAACGACGAAGGATCTGCGGTTGCTTTTTGCGGTATCGGCTTTCAAGCAACGAAAAACAACCGCAGATCCTTCAGCTCCGCCTCAGGATGACAGCATTTGATGAAGGTATGAACGTGCTACCGGCCAATCGGAAGCTATTCCGCCGGAGCAATCGGCTTTGCCGGCGGGGTGAGCACGAATCCTTTGCGCACCAGCGCGAAGCCGGCTTGCGGCAGTTCGGCTTGCAGTAGCTGGTTTTCGGGTCCGGAGAAGAGATCGGTCGTGGCGCCGGCGATGGTGGCAACAAGATGATGGACGACGACCGGTTTGCCGTCGAGCGTTCCTTTCTCATCGGAGTAGGTTGCCAGCGTTACTGCCTCAATGGAACCCGCATCTTTGGGAAGAATGGCCCAGAGGTCGCGGTTGTTTTGCGTGACTGCAAGCGCCAGCAGAGTCTCAAGCGCACCGGGGTCGAAGTCGGGAAGAAAGACGGCGCCATGGTGGCTGGCCAGCCGCGTGGTGGTGCTGTGGCCGTTGGCCGAAATGTTGAGCAGAAGCTGCGCTTCGTCTGGCTTGCAGACCGCGGTCACCGCCGAGCCGTTTACCGTAGCGCTCAGCAGCACGTGGACGAGATTGTTGCCCTGGCTCAGCCGCTCAGTCTTTGAAAGCGCGTAGTCCAGGCCCTGCATGGCCACGCGGACTACAGAGGACGAAACGTAGCCGTCGTTTGTCGCCGTCACCTGGAACGAAGCTGTACCGACGTCGTGGCCGTTCTCGGCGAGGACAAACTCGCCGGATTGGGCGGCGAGCGGAGAGGCGGCGAAGGCGAGAGCCAGGGCAATCCACAAAAATCGGCGCGCGAAAGACATACCGTATGTATAGACACGGTTTTGGGGATTGGGTTGCAGGGAAGCAGCTTCTAGCTTCTAGCTCCTAGCTTCTAGCTCGATAAATGGCCGGGGCTAAGAGCCCCGCATCGCAATCGCGCTCGATTCAGAGGCCTGAAGGCCTCTCCCCCTCCGTTTTCATCCTTACAAAAGCACAACGGGCAGTGCATTATGCGCAAACGTCACGCGCAAGCACTGCCCATCGTCAAGCACAAACCAGCTAGTAGCTAGAAGCTAGAGGCTAGAAGCTGCTCTTCTCAGCCTTTGGCGGTTACGAAGCGTTTGTTGACTTCTGCCCAGTTCACGACGTTCCACCATGCGGCCAGGTAATCGGGGCGCTTGTTCTGGTACTTGAGGTAGTAGGCGTGCTCCCACACGTCGTTGCCGAGGATGGGGTAGAGGCCCTGCGAGAGCGGCGAATCCTGGTTGGGGGTGGTAATCACCTTGAGCTTGCCGCCGGTAAAGACCAGCCAGCCCCAGCCCGAGCCGAATTGCTTGGCGGTGGTCTCGTTGAAGGTCTTCTTGAAGGCGTCAAAGTCGCCGAAGTCGGTGGTAATCTGAGCGGCGATTGCACCGCTGGGCGCGCCGCCAATGCCAGCGGAGCCGACCGGGCCCATCAGGTGCCAGAATGCGGTGTGGTTGGAGTGGCCGCCGCCATTGTTGCGGACGACGCCGCGAATGTCTTCCGGAATGGCATTCAAATCCTTGATCAGATCGTCGACCGATTTCTTGACCAATTCAGGGTGGTTGGCCAGCGCGCCGTTCACATTGTTGATGTAGGCCTGGTGGTGCTTGTCGTGGTGCAGCTTCATGGTTTCCGCGTCGATATAGGGCTCAAGGGCGGAGTAGTCGTAAGGAAGCGGTGCAAGTTCGTATGCCATAAGGGGAATTCTCCTCCGATCAGATTGTAGTGGTTGAGGGGGCCGGCCATCGGACCGGACATTGTGCAAAATCAACAGCCTGCGTTCGGCGTCGACACAGTGTCTTGGATGCCGTTTCATTCCGTTGGGGTGCGAAAAATCAACGAATGTCAATCTTTGCCTGCCAGAGGGAGATATTAGTATCTTTCCCATGGTGCGGAGCGTCCTAGTTGTGGGGTGATCAAAAAACTCCCAGGCTTGGACGGACTCGAGCCAGGTTCCCCGTTTCACCCGATCAATTCAGCCTATGAGCGACCAACCTTTGTACAAGTGCCTGACCCAGCAGGGCGAGGCATTCGGCGGGCCCGGCATGCAACCGCGCTGGACCTCGAGCGTGAAGGATGCAGTGGGCACGGCTTACGCTGCCTCGAGCCGCATCTGGTTTACCTGCTCCCACGGCATTCTCAACGAGATCTATCACCCCACCATCGACCGCGCCCAGGTGCGGGACATGGAATTCCTGGTCACCGACGGTGAGTCCTTTGTCCACGAGGAAAAGCGCGATCTGATCTCGGAATTCGAGTACATTCACTCGGAGGCGCTCGGGGTTCGCTACATTAATCGCGATCCCGATGGCCGTTATGCCCTGATCAAAGAAATCATTTGCGATCCGCATCACTCGGTGGTGCTGCAGCGAGTGCGGCTCGAGGGGCATGCCGATCTGCTGCCGCGGCTCAAGGTCTTCGCGCTGCTGGCGCCGCACCTGAATGGCGGCGGAGCGGGCAACTCGGCCTGGGCGGTGGATGTGGCTGGGCGCAAGATGCTTACCGCGCGGAAAGACGGGTGGTCGCTGGTGATGGGGGCCAGTTGCGGATTCTCGCATGTGAGCTGCGGCTTTGTGGGGTTCAGCGACGGTTGGCGCGACCTGATGCAGGACTTCAAGATGGATTGGGAGTTCGGTTCGGCGATTAATGGCAATGTCGCGATGATGGGCCAGATCAATCTTGGCGGATGCGGCTCTCCCGACCACGCGATGCGGACCGGCGACGATCCTGCGGAATTGACCGAAAGTCCAGATGGGATGGCGGCTTACGAATTTACCGTGGCCATCGGCATTGGCGCCGGCCACCATACGGCGGCGCAAAAGACACTTGGGTCTCTCGCGGCGCCCTACGCCGACATGCGCAAGCGTTTTATTGACCAGTGGCATCGCGCGGCCAACCCGGAATGGTTGGCGGCGAAAGCGATGGATGGTGGCAAGCTGATGCGCGCCAGCCACAACGTGCTGCTGGCTCATGAAGACAAGACATTCAGCGGCGCGTTTGTTGCGTCGGCTTCGATTCCCTGGGGCCAGGCCAAGGGCGACGACGACCTGGGCGGCTACCACCTGGTGTGGACCCGCGACATGGTGCAGACAGCTTCGGCGCTGCTGGCCTGTGGCCGCGCCGAAACCGCCCGGCGCGCGCTGGTGTATCTGGCCTGCACCCAGCAGCCCGACGGCGGATTCGCGCAGAATTTCTGGATCGATGGCACCCCCTACTGGAGCGGTAAACAGCTTGACGAAGTCGCGTTCCCGATTATCCTGGCATGGCGGCTGTGGAAGGCTAACGCCCTTGGCAATCTTGAGATTTTTCCGTTTGTAGAGCGCGCCGCCGGATGCCTTGTTCGACAGGCGCCCATTACCCACCAGGAGCGCTGGGAAGAGAACGCAGGCTATTCGCCTTCGACGCTGGCGGCGGTAATCAGCGGGTTGATTTGCGCAGCCGAGATAGCCCGCGCGCACGATTCCGCCGAACTGGGCGTGTTTCTAGAGGAGTTCGCCGACTGGATCGAGGGGCATCTTGAAGACTGGACGGTGACGAAAACCGGGATACTGCTTCCCGAGGTCAAGCGGCACTATATGCGCATTCGTCCGCCGGAGTGTGGCGAAGCTTACGCCCACGAGGCCTGCGGCACCGAGACCATCCGGCTTTCCAATCGCCCGCCCGGGACGCCATATGAGTTTGAGGCGCGGGAGATTATCGATGCCGGATTCCTGGAACTGGTGCGGTACGGGATTCGCCGCGCCGACGACCCTTTGCTGATCGATTCGCTCAAAGTGGTGGATGCGGTATTGAAACGCGATCTGCCGCAGGGCGCCGGATGGCTGCGTTACAACTACGACGGTTATGGCCAGAGGCCCGATGGCGGTCCGTACAAAGGCTGGGGACAGGGGCGCGTGTGGCCGCTGCTGGGTGGTGAGCGAGCGCATTATGAACTGGCCGCCGGCAACGACATTGCGACCTACATCGAGACCTATGAAAAGTTCGCTACCAGCGGCTGCATGATGCCGGAACAGGTGTGGGACGAGGCCGATCGACCCGAGCGACGGTTGAAGTTTGGCAAGCCGGCCGGGTCGGCGGTTCCGCTGGTGTGGGCTCATGCCGAGTACCTGAAGCTGCTGCGATCGGCCGTCGATGGCAAAGTTTTTGACCGCATCGATACTGTCTACGACCGCTATTGCGATCCGGGAGGCGGAGTTAAACATGACTTGGAAATCTATACTCGGCACCGGCCCATCCAGAGCATGGATGCGGGCCGAACGCTGCGAATCCTGGATGAAAAGCAATTTGACGTAGTGTGGACGTCGGACGGTTGGCAGACCAGGAACGCCACGCCGAGCCGCGGCCTGGGCAGCGCCGGTTTCAGCGCCGACATTGCACCCGCACCGGGTTCAACCGAGTTGGAATGGACGCTCCACTGGACGGAGCAGGATGCCTGGCTTGGATACAATGTGAAGGTCAAGATCGACGCCTCTTAACGCGGGGCGCACAGCCCTGTCTGGATTCAAATTCCTCAATTACCGCGCAAAGTATTTCAGCACCGCGCACAGCACTCCAGCCGAAAGGACGAGTTTAAAGCCATTATGAGTTCCAGCATTGCATCACTCTCACTCGATCAGCTTTCAATCGACACGCTGCGCCTGCTGGCTGTGGACGCCGTTGAAAAGGCCAACAGCGGCCATCCCGGCGCGCCGCTGGGTTGCGCGCCCATTGCCTACCTGCTTTATCACAAGCTGATGAAGCACAACCCCAAGAACTGGAAGTGGGCCGACCGCGACCGGTTTGTGTTGTCGAATGGCCATGCATCGGCGCTGCTCTACGGTTCGCTGTTTCTTTCCGGCTACAACGTTACGCTCGACGATTTGAAGAGCTTTCGCCAGTGGCATTCCAAAACGCCCGGCCATCCCGAGTACGGCGATACTGAGGGCGTTGAAGTAACCACCGGCCCGCTGGGGCAGGGCGTTGGCATGGCAGTGGGCATGGCGATTGCGGAGAAGCATCTGGCCGCCGTTTACAACAAGCCGGGCCACGAGGTGGTGAACCATTACACCTACGCGCTGTGCGGCGACGGCGACCTTATGGAAGGCGTGTCGCACGAGGCAGCCTCGCTGGCCGGCACGCTGGGCCTTGGCAAATTGATCCTGCTTTACGACGACAACCTGATCTCGCTCGACGGACCCACCGAGTTGAGCTACACCGAAGATGTTTTGAAGCGCTTCGATGCCTACAACTGGCAGGTGCAGATTGTGGAAGACGGCAACAACCTGGCCGCGATTGAAGCGGCCATTGCAGTGGCGAAGAAAGAAACCTCGAAGCCCTCGTTCATCGCGGTACGCACGGTGATTGGCTACGGCAGCCCCAAGGCCGGAACCAACAAGGCGCATGGCGAAGCACTTGGAGCAGAGGCCGTTGCCGCGACCAAGAAATTCTTCGGCTTCCCCGAGGACCAGAGCTTTTATGTGCCTGAAGACGCGCTAAAAAACTGGCGCCAGGCCATCGATCGCGGCGCAGCCTTCGAATCCGATTGGAAGAAACTGTTCGACGCTTACGCGGCGGAGTTTCCTGAACTTGCGGCGCAGTTTAAGCGCACGCAGGCGGGCAAGCGCAAGGATGGATGGGAGAAGCTGATCCCCAGCTACCCCGTTGACAAGCCGATTGCCACGCGCGCCGCCGGCGGCGAGGTGATGAACAAGATTGCCGAGGTTGTGCCGGAGTTGTTTGGCGGCGCGGCAGATCTGACCAGCTCCACGCGAACCATCTTCAAGCCGGGCGCGAATTTCCACATCGATCCAGCCGGCCGCAATGTGTTTTTCGGGGTGCGCGAGTTTGGCATGTGTGCCGCAGTGAATGGCATGGCGGCTCACGGCGGGCTGGTGCCCTTCGGCTCGACATTCTTCTGTTTTACCGACTACTGCAAACCGGCGATGAGGCTGGCAGCGCTGATGCAGATTCACTCGCTGTTCGTCTTCACGCACGACTCCATTGGCCTGGGCGAAGACGGGCCCACGCACCAGCCGATTGAGCACCTGATGATGCTGCGCGCGGTGCCGGGGCTTACCGACTTCAGGCCTGCCGACGCCAATGAAACCGCGGCCTGCTGGCGCATTGCGCTCGAGCGTACCGGTCCGAGCTTTTTTGCACTGAGCCGGCAGAACCTTCCGGTGATCGATGCATCAAAAGTGGATGTATTGGGCGGAACGAGCAGGGGCGCATACGTGCTGGCCGATGCGGCCGACTCGAAGGTGATTCTGATCGGCACCGGCTCAGAAGTCTCAACCTGCATGGATGCGAAGAAGCTGCTTGAAGCCGAGGGGATTGCAGTTCGCGTGGTATCGATGCCTAGCTGGAAGATCTTCGAAGAGCAGACGGCCGAGTACAAGGCCAGCGTGCTGCCGGCGAGTGTGCCCAAGCTCGCGGTTGAAGCGGGAGCGCCGCTGGGCTGGTGGAAGTACGTGGGCTCGGAAGGTGACGTGATTGGCCTCGAGCGCTTTGGCGCTTCGGCGCCGGGGCCGATTGTGATGAAGGAACTTGGATTCAGCGCGGAGAACGTGGCGGCACATGCAAAGAAGCTGGTGAAATAGCGAGTCAGCGAGTCGGCAAGTCGGCAAGTCGGCGAGTCGGTGAGTCGGCGAGTCGGTGAGTCGGCGAGAAAGTGCAAGATTGCGCTATGAATCAAGGCAATGGAGTGAGAAACAGTACAAGAACACGCCACTACCGAGATTTGCTGGTATGGCAAAAGGCAATGGAGCTCGCGAAGCGCATCTACAGCGTTACGGATGCATTTCCCAAGAGCGAAATGTATGGACTGCAATCACAGATGCGAAGGGCCGCGGTTTCGGTACCGAGCAACATTGCCGAGGGACACGGAAGACTGAACGACGGTCATTTCAGACAGTTTCTGGCGTCCGCGCGCGGTTCACTTTTCGAGTTGCAAACACAGCTGGAAATCGCGGGAAGTCGGAAACTGGTCGATCAAAAAGATGTGAAGGATTTGATGGACGCTAGCGAAGAGATCGCTCGAATGCTGAACGGCCTGCTTCATTCGCTTGACGAAGGCTGACTCGCTGACTCGCTGACTTGCTGACTCGCTGACTTGCTGACTTGCTGACTCGCTTATCAGAAAGGAGCACCATGAAACTGGTTATCAGTGCCGATCATGCCGGCTTTCAGTTGAAGGAAGAAGTGCGCACTTATCTGGGTAACGCCGGGCACGAGGTTGTGGACCTGGGCGCGTACACCGGCGACCAGCCCGACGACTATCCCGATTTTGCCGAAAAGGTGGGTGACGCCATCAAGCAGGGCGTGGCCAAACGCGGAGTTCTCATCTGCGGTTCGGGTGTGGGCGTCTGCGTCGCGGCCAACAAGATACCCGGCATTCGCGCGGGAATGTGCCATGATACCTACTCCGCGCACCAGGGCGTGGAACACGACGACATGAACGTGGTCGTGCTTGGCGCGCGCATCATCGGGTCGGCGCTGGCGTTCGAGGTGGTGAATGCCTTTATCGGCGCCAAGTTCATTTCAAACGAACCACGCTTTACGCGCCGCTTTAACAAAGTGATGGCAATTGAGGCCAGGTATCGTTGCGGAGATGGCTCAAACAGTCCGGCATAGATCGCTACCGGTGCGCCCCAAGATCCCTTTGGGTCGCGTTCATCAAAACGAAACGTAAACAGTTTCTGATTGTGTCTTGCGGCAGGTTTTGGGCTTCCCCCTCGATTTGAACATGCTGATTTGCAAACGCATCCTTCAGGGGCTAAAGCCCATTTTGATTTGTTGGTATTTGCGGCACGGCTAAAGCCGTGCCCTTTCAAAACATCGACTGTTTCAGAAACTCTTAAAGGTGAGAAATTGTTGAATCGCTGACTTACCGACTCGCTATCTTGCTGACTTGCCGACTCGCTGACTTGCTGATTTGCTGATTTGCTCTCTATGCTTCCTTTCGACGGAATCCTCTTCGATGTGGGCGGGGTCCTGCTGACCAACGGCTGGGACCATGGCGAGCGTGCGGCTGCAGTTGAGAAGTTCGGTCTCGATCGCGCGTCGTTCGAGGCCCGCCACGAAACTGTGGTGGATGCATGGGAGAAGGGCGAGATCTCTCGGGTCGCATATCTTGACGCCACGGTCTTCAACGAGCCGCGGGCGTTCTCGCGCGACGAATTCTTCGCTTTCATCCTGGCTCAGTCAAAGATCCTGCCCAACGGGGCCCTGGGAATCCTAGAGGAACTGGCCGCATCAAAATCCTATATGGTTGGCTGCCTTAATAATGAAGCCCGCGAAACCAACGACTATCGCTTTGCGACGTTCGGTCTGCGCCAGTACTTCAAAGTTGCTTTCAGTTCATGCTATGTGGGGCTGCGCAAGCCCCACCTGGAGATTTATCGCCGCGCGATCGACATTCTTGGGCTCCCGGCCGAGCGGATACTGTTTATCGATGACCGGCAGGAGAATGTGGATGGAGCATTGCAGGCCGGCATGAAGGGGATTCGATTTGAAGGCGAGCAGCTGCTGCGGGAAAAGTTGAGAGGTCTGGAAGTGTTGTAAAGGAGCTTTCAGCTGTCATCTGTCAGCTCGGATGCGCAGGTTTTGAGGTTTGGAGTTTTCCCCGGACAAGCTCATGGGTCCGGTTCATTGCCGCTTGATTTGGTGGTTTCCCAGGTCCCAAAACGCGAGGGATCTCCACCCCAGCGAGAACAAAACTGAGAGCTGAAGGCTGAAAGCTGTAAGCTCGTCACACACGGAGGTTTCATGCAACTCGGACTTATCGGTCTTGGCAAGATGGGCGGCTTCATGGCGGAGCGGTTGCGGTTGGGCGGTCACCAGGTCGTCGGCTTCGACTTCAACGCCGAAGTGGTAAAGAAACTCACCGATTCAGGCAACGTGGGGGTTTCGTCTCTTGAAGATCTGGCGAAAAACCTGAAAGGCCGGAGGGCCATTTGGATTATGGTGCCGCAAGGCAAGCCGGTGGATGACACCATTGCCAAGCTTGAGCCGCTGTTGAATCCCGGCGACATTTTGATTGACGGCGGCAACTCGAACTACAAAGACTCCATGCGCCACTACAAGGAAATCACCGCCAAGGGATTTCAATTTGTCGACGTGGGCACTTCGGGCGGCGTGTGGGGCCTGAAAGAGGGCTACAGCATGATGGTTGGCGGCGACAAGGACGCGGTCGATTACCTGAGCCCGATTCTGGAAACGCTGGCGCCCGCGGCGGATAAAGGCTGGGGACACGTTGGCCCGGCCGGCTCGGGGCACTTTGTGAAGATGATTCATAACGGCATCGAGTACGGAATGATGCAGGCCTACGCCGAGGGATTTACGATTCTGGAGAAGAAGGAAGAGTTCGACCTTGACCTTCCGCAGATTGCGCAGATATGGCGCTACGGCAGCGTGGTGCGCAGCTGGCTGCTCGACCTGACCGCGGACGCGCTCGCCAAGAATCCTACGCTCGAAGGGCTTGAAGCTTTTGTCGAAGACTCCGGCGAGGGACGCTGGACGGTAATCGAGGCGATCGATCTGAATGTATCTGCGCCCATCATCACCGAGTCGTTGATGCGGCGCATACGGTCGCGCGAGGAGAACAACTTTACCGACCGCATGCTGGCCATCATGCGCAACGAGTTTGGCGGCCATGCGGTGAAGAAGGGCTGAAAGCAGCTGCTAGCTTCTAGCTCCTAGCTTGTTCGCTAGTAGATCGCACTTCATCAACGAAGCGATGAAGCAACCGCTGCGAGGTTTTGAGGAGCCCCGTTATTGCGCGAGGGATTTCGCAGTTGCAGGATGAAGCTAGAGGCTAGAAGCTAGCAGTTCGGAGGAAAAAGATGGCGACGATTCAGATGAAGGTGCGGCCCGAGGATCTTTCCCAGGTTCAAAAGGGGGGCGAACGCATTCCCGACCCGGGCATCCTGGTGATTTTTGGCGCTTCAGGAGACCTGACCAAGCGCAAGCTTCTCCCCGCGCTCTTTCATCTGCGCCAGAACAAACTGCTGCCTGCGAACTTCGCCATTGTTGGCGTGGCGCGGCGGCCGCTGGGCGACGAATTCGCGGCCGACATGAAGGAAGGAATTGTCGAATTTGGCGGGGCCGACCCGGCTGACCCCATCCTCGACGAATTCGTGAGCCACATCAGCTACCACGCACTTAAATTCGACGATCCCGCGGACTACGCCGGCCTGAAGACAGAACTCGACCGCATCGACAAGGAAAAGAACATCGGAGGCAGCCGCCTGTTTTACCTGGCTACCGCGCCGGAGTTCTTTGCCGGCATCATTGAGAACCTCGGCGCGCAGGACATGGCGCAGCCGGATGCGGGCCTCACCGCCATCGTGATCGAGAAGCCTTTCGGTCACGACCTGGACTCGGCTCGCGACCTCAATCACAAAGTCAACGCGGTTTTCCATGAAAGCCAGGTCTTCCGCATCGATCACTACCTGGGCAAGGAGACGGTTCAAAACCTCCTGGTCTTCCGCTTTGCCAACGGCATTTTTGAGCCGGTGTGGAACCGCAACTACATTGACCACGTGCAGATCACCGTGGCCGAGACGCTGGGCGTTGAAGGCCGCGGGCCGTTTTACGAGAAGGCCGGAGCGCTTCGCGATGTGGTGCAGAACCACATGATGGAGCTGCTGTCTCTGGTCGCCCTGGAGCCGCCCTCGAGCTTTGAGGCCGAAAGCGTGCGCCGCGAAAAGCTGAAGGTATGGCAGGCCATTCCGTCGATTCCAATATTGAATGCGGTGCGCGGGCAGTACGGGCCGGGCATCGTTCAACGACGAGCACGTGATCGGCTATCGCGACGAAGAGCGCGTGAACCCCGAATCGGGCACCGAGACTTATGCCGCGCTCAAACTGGAGATTGAGAACTGGCGTTGGGCGGGCGTGCCGTTTTATATGCGCGCCGGCAAGCGGATGCGCAAACGGGCCACGGAAATCACCATCCAGTTCAAGCAGCCTCCGCTGTTGATCTTTAACCGCATGCAATCGACCGGCCCCTGCCAGGAGATTCAGCCGAACCTGCTCTCCATCCGCATCCAGCCCGATGAGGGCATTGCGCTGCGCATGGGCGCCAAGGTGCCAACGAGTTCGCAGATGTCGGTGTGCCCGGTGTACATGGACTTCGACTACGAGACCGCTTTCGGCAAATCGAGCGCCAACGGTTACGAGCGGCTGCTGCTCGACGCGATGTTGGGCGACCAGACGCTGTTCTCGCACCGCGACGGAGTAGAGACGAACTGGGCGCTGTATGAACCGATTCTCGAGGGCTGGGCGGCGAAGACTCCTCAGGTCTTTCCCAACTACTTTGCCGGCACGTGGGGCCCGGAGTGCGCGGACCGGCTGCTGGAAGGCGGCGGACATGTGTGGCGGAACGAGCTGGGTAGGAAGGCGTAACAAGATAGGGATCAGGGAACAGGGGTCAGGGATCAGAAAAACCGGAGCTACAGTCGGCGCCGGTAGCGCAGCTCGCTGACCGATATTCCCCACACGACCTGGGCGCGCTCCTGGCCGTCGGGCTGCCAGCCGTCGATTGTGTAGAAGCGTTCGGCGCGTGCGTTCCCTTTCATGACCCATAGAATCGCCTGCTCGAATCCAAGCTCGACCATTCGCGCACTGGCGGCCTTCATCAGTTCCACGCCGATTCCGCGATCCCAGTAATCGGGATCGACATAAATTGCGTAGAGTTCGCCGCAGCCTTGCGCATCCTCGTCGCGAGCCGGACCGGTGGTTGCGAATCCGGCAATGAGTCCGTTATCTTCGGCCACGATTGTCCAGGGCTTGGCGGTATCGGGGTTCTCGAATGTGTACCGGGCAGCGCGATCCTCGGGCCTAAGCGAGTCGAGGTATTCGGCGGGGAGAAGATTGCGATAGGCGGCCTGCCACGAGCGTACGTGGACGCGTGCAACATTCATTGCATCCTGAACTTTGGCTGGACGTAGCAGCATGCCTGAGTATGGCACGGGCGGTGGGGTACCGATTCGATCCCACCCTTCGAGGAAAGAGCGCTCGAAGGATGGGGCAACCAGCGTTATTCCCGCGTGATTTTGACGAAGGTTCCTTCGGGGAGTTCGCCATTGAGCAGATGGACGACGCCGTCTTTCACATAGCCGTCGAGGATTTGTTGGGGTTGTTTCGAAGGTGATTCCTTCCCTGGTCCCCAAGTGCGAGGGATCTCCACCCCACGAACTGGGACCTGTTCGTGGGGACCCCGGACCTGGGGCACCCGTTCGTAGGCGTTCGCTCTGACTCCGCTCGCTCCGCTAACTTCGCTTCCCAGCTGAATCGCTGACCCGCTGACTTGCTGACTTGCTGACCCCTGATCCTTGAACCCTGATCCCTGTTTTCCCTTGTCCATGGCTTCATTGGCGAGGCGGTCGGCTTCTTTATTTCCGCCGCGAAGAGTATGAGTGATCTCGAAGCGCTCAAGCTTTGCGGCGCGACGTTTGGCTTCTTCCCAGAGTGGCCGCAAACCGGGGCTGCCAACCTTGTAGCGGCCCTTCATCTGGTTGACCATCAGCTCGGAGTCGGAGACGACTCGCATTTGACGCGCGCCGTTTTGGAGGGCCCACTCGAGGACGGCAAGGAGGCCAGAGTATTCGGCGTAGTTGTTGGTCCGGATGCCGAGGAACTGGCTGAGTCGGGCGACGGTCTGGCCGTGGGAGTCCTCGATGACCGCTCCGTAGCCAGAGGGGCCGGGGTTGCCGCGCGAGCCGCCGTCGCAGTGGGCGGTGAACCAGGCGGCGGTGGGGCTCGGGGTTTCGTCAAAAAGGGATCGGTCCATGGAGTTCAAGTTTAATGGCCGGGGGGTGAATTGGGGTTAGTTCTCTCCCGGTCCCCAAGTGCAAGGGACCTGGTGCACCCAATTTTCGTGGCGGGTTGAGGGTGGTCGACCTGAAGGCCCTGCTCCCTCCGACGGGGTCCGAAAAGTGCTCCTTCCGGAGGTAATCAAGGCATTTAGTTTGGGCCTGTTACCAAATGGCTCAGTTCGCGTCCATCCGAGTAAGCACAGGGATCCAACCTCCGCGGTGGGGAAACGGAGATCGGAATGGGAGCAGACGCTGCGAGTTTGGCGGGTACGCCCGCGCAACGCGGTTTAGCCTGGCCAGCCAGCGGAAGGGTACAATCCTTTCCAGGAATGGCTGCGACGAGGGCAATGGGCGGAGCGAAGTCCGGCGATGCTGGCCGCGAGGGTGCGGCGGGCGCGGCGGAGCGGCTGCTGGCCCGGCAGAGCGAGATGGACCTGATCCGCGAGGCCCAGTCGGGTTCGCGCACGGCGTTTGACGCGCTGGTTCGTCAATATGAACACCAGGTGCTGCGGCTGGCGCTGCATTTGACGGGCAGCGAACACGATGCCGAAGACATCTATCAGGAGGCTTTCTTGAAAGCCTACCGTTACATCGGCAACTTCAGGTTCGAGTGCTCGTTTTATACCTGGATTTACCGGATTGTGACCAACCTGTGCCTGGATCAGCTGCGCCGGCGCAAGACCCGCCGTGAAGATCACGCCGTGGTGGTTGATCGCTCGGGTGACGAGGTTGACCTGCTGGCGGCGGTGTCGGACAATCGCTCGTTTTCAAACCCGGCGCGGGAGCTGGACCGCAAGGTGCTGGCGGAAAAGATTCAGAACGCGCTTGAGAAGCTGACGCCGCGGGAACGGATGGTGTTTGAGCTGAAGCATTACCAGGGACTGCGGCTGCGCACGATTGGCGAGATGTTGAACACCACTGAGGAGACGGCGAAGAATACGCTTTTCAGGGCGACGAAGAAGTTGAGGGTTCAGTTGGCGGAAATGCGGTAGGACAGCTATTAGCTGTTAGCTATTAGCTGGTTTTTGGGAAAGTGGGACCCTTTTGATAAGGGAAGGGCCCGATGAAAGAACGAAAAGCTCCGAAGACTCAAGGACGAGCTAGCAGCTAGTGGCTAAAAGCTAATGGCTGCTTTTTGAGGCTGGAAGGACGTACTTTATGAATTGCGAAGTAGCAGGGGAGCGAATCGTGGCGGCGGCCTACCAGGAGCTGTCGGATGAGCAGGCCCATGAGCTGGAGCGGCATGTGGCGGCGTGCCCGGAGTGCCAACGGGAGTGCGAGCAAGTGCTTGCGCTGAAGGTGCTGATGGACGCCAATCCAGTGCAGGAGCCGGCTCCGAACCTTGTTGCGCGGGCGCGGCTCAGGCTGGACGAGGCCCTCGACAGCCTGCCGCCGAAGCACTGGTATGAGCGCTGGAGCACGCTGGCCTGGAACAACTTTGCGCGGTTGCAGAGTGCGCCGGTGGCGGCGGTATTGCTGCTGGTGATTGGCGGCGGAGCCGGCAGCCTGGGCGGATACGAGTATGCCCAGAGCCGCGTGGCCCATGCCGCGGCGGCGCAGGTTGCCAGCGCGCCCAAAGCTCAAGGGACTGCTGCGCGGCCGGCACTGGCTAACGTGGCCAGCGTGTCAGGGATTGTGCGGCAGCCGAACAGCGAGATTGTCGACGTGAGCTACACCCAGGTTGTGCCGCGGCAGATTGAGGGTTCGCTCGACGACCCGCAGATCCGCCAGCTGCTGATGCTGGCCACTGAAGATGCGAGCAGTCCCGGCGTCCGCGACGACTCGGTGGGCCTGCTGGCGGCCGAATGCCGCGCCGGCCACAGCTGCCAGCCTTCGGGTATTCGCGACGCCCTGATGTATGTGTTGCGGAACGACAAGAGCGCGGCCGTGCGGCAGAAGGCGTTGGAAGGACTGCAGCCTTACGTTTCAGAAGACATTCGCGTTCGTGACGCGGTTCTCGAATCACTGATGAACGACAACGATCCACGGATCCGCACCGCGGCCATCAGCCTGCTTGAACCGGTTGAGGCCGACACCAGCGTGCGCCAGGTACTATACTCGGTGTCGACCACGGATAACAATCCTCAGATTCGCGATGTATCCCGGCAAGTTTTGAGACGGGTAAATGAGATTCAATGACGCTCTCGAAGCCGGCCACGGGCCAGATTTAGAGCCCAGACCGGAGAGATGAAGTTTCGGAGAGGAAAACAATGAAGCACCTTTTGAGGCCGTACAAAAATATTTCTCGTTGGGGTTCAATCGCGCTGCTGGTGACGGCACTTTGCCTGGCCGGTGCGCCACGCGCGATGCACGCGCAGGCCGAGAGCGTGATGGACTTCTTCGCCAATCCGTTTCCGTCCCTCTCGCACACGTCGCAGGGCTACCTGGGCGTGGAGATTGCCGACGTGGACCAGGAAAAGGCCCAGCAACTCAAACTCAAGGATGTTCGTGGCGCGGTGATTACGCTGATCGACCACGATGCGCCGGCCGGAAAGATCGGCCTGAAGGTAAACGACGTCGTGATCTCAGTCAACGGCCAGACCGTTGAAGGCGCCGAGCAGTTCAAGCGGATGCTGCACGAGATTCCCGCGGGCCGCAAGGTGAGTCTTGAGATCAGCCGCGACGGCAACATCCAGACGATTGCTGTTGAGCTGGCCGATCGAGCGGCCATGGAACATGACGTATGGGACAAGATGGACAAGGAGGATGGCGACCTGCTTTCGCCGGCGCCGGGGATGGGAATCCTGGGGGCCAATGGCGATGTGGCCGGGGCGACCGGATTCCACATGCCGTTTTTTGGTACTAACCTGAACGTAGGCGCGCTGGTTGAACCGCTGACCTCGCAGATGGCCGCGGCCCTGGGAGTGAACGGCGGGCTGATGGTGAAGCAGGTTGGGCGCAGGACGGAGGCGGCCAAAGCCGGGCTTCGCGCCCTCGACGTGATTCTGAAGGTTGGCAGCGACTCTATTACAACTTCGGCCGACTGGGAGCGTGCGCTGCGCTCGAACGTGGGCAAGCAGGTACAGGTAACTATTCTGCGCGAAAAGAAGCAGCAGACGCTCAGCATGCAGGTGGATTCGAAACGGCACAGCGAACTGGAATGGTACGACATGTTCGGCGATTTCAATCCGGCGCTGGTGGCTGA
The DNA here is from genome assembly GCA_963732165.1 of uncultured Acidobacteriaceae bacterium. Taxonomy (GTDB): domain Bacteria; phylum Acidobacteriota; class Terriglobia; order Terriglobales; family Acidobacteriaceae; genus Telmatobacter. The sequence goes on along the minus strand of CAVSYM010000031.1, from coordinate 165,135 downwards.
GAATGACGTTGTGATTCCGGAAGAGCTGGAGGCCGACGCGGCTGCGGCCCGGGAGCAGATTGATTCCCAGGTTCAGGCCCAGGTGCAGGCAGATGAGCAGCTCCAGAAGCAGATTGAGAGCCAGGCGGACGCGCTGCGCAATCAAGTCCAGAGCCAGGTACAGAGCCTGACGGAAAAGCAGGCTGAGCAATTGAGGCAGCAGCTTCAGGGTGACCAATTCAAGGTCGACCCAAAACAGATGCAGGAACTCGAAAAGCAGATGGAGCAGTTCAGGGTTGACCCGAAGCAGATGCAGCAGCTGCAACAGCAGATGGAGCAACTGAAGAAGAACTCCAATATTGACCAATTCAAACAGCAGTTCGAGATGAACCAGCAGCAGAAAGATCAGCTGCGCCAACAGATGGAGCAGATGCGCCGGCAAATGGAGCAGCAGAAACAGCAGCTTCGCGACCAGATGCAGTACTGGGTAGATCAGCAGTCAGGGCACTTCGTTTAGCTTCGGTCAAGTCAGGAGTCAGGGCGCCCGCCGCGAATTGGCAGGCGCCCTTTGTGTTTGTGGGCGGTTTTGGGACGATCATGCCGCGCAGGTGCGAACCACGCCGCTTAATTCAGGAATTCTCCTCTCGTGATCCACAGGTTTTCTTCCCCCTGCCTCGGGCCTTACACTACTCTTTCGATCAGTTTCATCGAGGTGCAATCAGAGATGCCTTATCCCACGAACTTCCGCTATACCCGCGAGCATGAGTGGATCTCGGTTGAGGGGTCCATCGGCACCATTGGCATTACCGATTACGCGCAGAATTCGCTGGGCGACATTGTGTACGTAGACGCGCCCAAGATTGGGGACACGGTGACGGCCAACGCGACTTTTGGATCGGTTGAGAGCGTGAAGGCTGTCAGCGACCTCTACTCGCCGGTTTCGGGGACGGTGACGGAAGTGAACGAGACGCTGAAGACCGAGCCCGACAAGATCAATGCATCCGCGCACGAGACCTGGATCATCAAGGTTGAGCTCAAGAATCCGGCCGAGGTTGATTCGCTGCTGGACGCGGCGGCGTATGAGGCGTTTATTGCGGCGGAACAGTGAAACTGATGCGAGCTTTCAGCTCTCAGCCTTCAGCTATCAGCTATCTGCTATCTGCTATCTGCTTGATTGTGCTGGGAGGGTCGGCGTTGGATCAATGACACTTTCCATTAGTGAGCCATTGCGGCTCGTAGATCGGCTTCAGGTGGAAGCTGAAAGCTGAAAGCTAAAGGCTGAATTATGCGCTACCTCCCCAAATCGGACGCCGAACGCGCCAAAATGCTCGCCGAGATCGGCGCGGCATCGATTAACGAATTATTTGAGACAATTCCCGCCGAGTACCGGCTCGCGCGCGATCTCGATGTGCCGCGCCAGATGGGCGAGAGCGAGATCGTGGACTACTTCAAGGCTGCCGGCAACAGGAACGCGACTGATTACGCGAGTTTCCTGGGCGCGGGCGCGTATCGCCATTACCGGCCGGTGATTATCGATGCGCTAGTGCAGCGCGGCGAGTTCTTGACCAGCTACACGCCCTACCAGCCGGAGATTACGCAGGGCACGCTGCAGGCGATCTTCGAGTTCCAGACGATGATTGCCGAGTTGACCGGCATGGACGTGGCGAACGCCAGCATGTACGACGGTTCAACCGGAGCCGCGGAAGCGGTGATGATGGCCGTGCGCGTGACCGGCAGGCACAAGGCGGTGGTGGCGCGCACTGTGCACCCCGAGTATCGCGAGGTGATGGCGACATACGCCAAACACCAGGGGCTGCCGTCGACGCTGGTGGACTATGACGCCGAGACGGGCCGCGTGAATCTCGAAGCGCTTGACTCCGCGATTACCGACGAGACGGCGTGCGTACTGGTGCAGAGCCCGAACTTCTTCGGCGTGGTTGAGGACATTCCTGCGATTGCGGAAATGGCGCACAAGAAGGGCGCGCTGCTGGTTGTGTCGATTGCCGAGGCGGTTTCACTCGGCATTGTGCGGCCGCCGGTCGAGGCCGACATTGTTGCGATGGAGGCGCAGTCGTTCGGCGTGGCGCTCAGCTATGGAGGGCCGTTCTGCGGTGTGATTGCGGCCAAGGAGCAATACGTGCGGCAGATGCCGGGGCGACTCGTCGGCCAAACTGTGGATTCCAATGGATACCGCGGCTTCGTGCTGACGCTGGCCACGCGCGAGCAGCATATACGGCGCGAGAAGGCCACGTCGAATATCTGCACCAACCAGGCGCTGGTGGCGCTGATGGCGACGATCTTTCTTTCGGTTTACGGGAAGGAAGGGATTCGCGAACTGGCCGAGCACAATTTGGCCAAGGCGGATTACGCGGCGAAGACGCTGGGCGCGCAGGCCGGGGCAAAGCTGCGCTTCACGGGCGCGCCGCGCTTCCATGAATTCGTATTGCAGACCGACGAAGCGCCCTCGGCATTCAGCGCGCGGCTGCTTGAGAACAAGATTGTGGGCGGCGTGGAGTTGAGCCGCTGGTATCCCGAGCTCGAAAACTGCACGCTGTGGTGCGCTACGGAGTTGATGGCGCGCGAGACGATCGATAAGGCGGCGAAGGTGCTGGCTAGCGTGACGGTGGAGGCATAGGGGTCTGAACGCTTTGTAACAAGGGCACGAGTTTACTCGTGCCGCAACAAGCAGTAAAGGAGTGGGCTTCAGCCCCTGCCATGACCAAGCAGACTTATCCGCCGCGGATCATGTACATCGAGTACAAGGGCGATGGTCTGCACGGATCGGCGCGCATCGGCAGGGTGACTTTCAGCCGAACAGGCGCAACTCTTTATTACGGATCAAAGACCTTCGGGAAGTTGGGCGGAACGGGCTTCAAAGCGAACTATATTGACATTGAGACCGGCGAGCACTATTGGGTTTCCGGGCCACGGCGTGACGGCGCCGATCGGCTCTACAAGAGCAACTGGCCGGTCGAGATTGATGAAGATGCCCGCAAAGAGTATTGGACCGAGATTCGCAAGAGACCCGAGTGGAAGGATCGCGCTCAAGCATCGCTTTCGACAATGAATCGACCCAATGCGACGAAACTGACGCGTGTGTAGTGCGAAAGGTTTTGTAACAAGGGCACGGCTTCAGCCGGGCCAAACAGCAACGAAGAGGAGAGTGGGCTTTAGCCCCTGCCATGGCGCACCCAGCACGGAATTCATCGCCAACCTCCATTCTGAATCCTGCGCGCACGTTCTTTGTGACGACGAAGACGAGCATGGGACGCAGGCTATTGCAATCGGAGCGCAGCGCCGGGCTGCTGATCGATGTATTGCGCTCGTTGGTTGCAGAGCGCAAATTTCAACTGCATGATTTTGTGATCATGCCGGACCATGTTCATCTTTTGTTGACTGTCGAGGATGATATGACCGTGGAAAAGGCGATGCAGTTGGTCAAGGGAAGATTCTCGCATCGGCTGTCTCATGAACTTGGCTACAAAGGCGAAATTTGGCAGCGCGGATTCACGGAAGAGCAAGTGATGAATAAGGAAAGTTTCGAGACCCATCGAGACTATATCGCGAACAATCCGGTGAAGGCAGGGTTCGCCGTTTCGGTGGATGAGTATCCGTTTTGCTTTCGATTCTTGGCGAGAAAGAAGACGAAGGTTTCGGGAACAGCAGAGACTAGCAGGGGCTAAAGCCCTTTCATTATTTGCGCTTTTTTGGCCCGGCTAAAGCCGTGCCCTTATTACAAAGCAAGGCTCTAAGGTTCTTATTCGGCCCGGCTTTGTTTTCGATTCTTGGCTCGCGAGAGGGAAGAAGCTCTGAGAAACTCGCAACCTGGCAGGGGCTAAAGCCCTTTCATTATTTGCGCTTTTTTGGCCCGGCTAAAGCCGTGCCCTTATTACAAAGCAAGGCTCTAAGGTTCTTAGTCGGCCCGGCTTTGTTTTCGATTCTTGGCTCGCGAGAGGGAAGAAACTCTGAGAAACTCGCAACCTGGGAGGGGCTAAAGCCCTTTCATTATTTGCGCTTTTTGGCCCGGCTAAAGCCGTGCCCTTATTACAAAACCGGTTCACGAAGCAGCATTGAGGCACAACAAATGGCGACTAATTCACAATTCCCCGCACCACGCACCACCGGCAAAGTCCGTCCCCACCAGACGCAGAACGAAGCGCTGATGTTTGAGAAGTCGTCGCCGGGGAAGAAGGCTTACAAGCTGCCGCCGCTAGATGTGCCGTTAGTCGACGCTTCTTCTCTGCTTGGCGCTGCGCACCGAAAGACGCCGGGGCTGCTGCCCGAACTGAGCGAGATCGAGCTTATTCGCCACTTCACGCGGCTCTCGACGTGGAACTATGCGATTGACCTGGGCATGTATCCGCTGGGCTCGTGCACCATGAAGTACAACCCGCGCGTGAATGAGTTTGTGTCGCGGATCGAGGGGCTGGCTGAGGCGCATCCCTATCGGCCCGAGTCGCTGGCGCAGGGGGTCCTCGAAATCATCGACCTGCTGCAGAAGTGCCTGATTGAGATCACCGGTATGGACACGATTACGTTGCAACCGGCGGCCGGCGCGCATGGCGAGTTCACCGGCATTCTGCTGGTGCGCGCGTGGCACGAGTCGCAGGGCAATCCGCGGCACAAGATTCTGATTCCCGACTCGGCCCACGGCACGAACCCAGCGACCGCGGCCATATGCGGATACCAGGTTGAGAACCTGAAATCGAATGCGGATGGCGGCATCGATCTCGACGCGCTGGAGCGGCAGGTCACCGACGACACCGCAGCGCTGATGCTGACGAATCCGTCGACGCTGGGGGTTTTTGAGAATCAGATTCACAAGATTGCCGATATTCTGCACGCCAGGGGCGCGCTGCTCTACATGGACGGCGCGAATATGAATGCACTGGTGGGCAAGGTGCGGCCCGGCGATTTTGGCGTGGACGTGATGCACCTCAACCTGCACAAGACTTTCTCGACTCCGCATGGCGGCGGCGGGCCGGGATCGGGTCCGGTGGCGTGCAAGAAGTTTCTGGAGCCGTTTTTGCCTACGCCAGTTCTGGTGCGTCGTTCAAGCGGCGCTTCCCAGGTCCCCAAACGCGAGGGACCTGGGGCACCCAGTTCTGAGTCAGCGCTGCATTGGGATTATGATCGGCCGCAGTCGGTGGGGCGGGTGCGCGCGTTCTACGGAAACACGGGAATGTTTATCCGCGCACTGGCGTACATTTTGGCCAACGGGCCCGATGGGCTGCGGCAGACCACCGAAGATGCGGTGCTGAATGCGAATTACATTCGCAAAAAGCTCGAGGACTTGTACGATTTGCCCTACAAAACGCCGTCGATGCACGAAGTGGTTTTCAGCGACAGGCGGCAGGCCGCGCTGGGGGTGAAGACCGGCGATATCGCCAAGCGACTCATTGACTATGGCTTCCATCCTTACACGGTGAGTTTTCCGCTGATTGTGCATGGCGCGCTGATGATTGAGCCGACGGAGAGCGAATCGGTTGAAGAACTTGACCTGTTTATCGACGCGATGCGCTCGATTGCACGAGAGGTAGAGGAATCACCGGAGCTGGTGAAGAGCGCGCCGCACTCGACGCGGGTTTCGAGGCTCGACGAGGTGCAGGCGGCGCGCAAGCCGGTGTTGCGGTGGAAGCCGGAAGGACGGTGAACGGTGGACGGTGGACGGTGAACGGTGGACGGTGAACGGTGGTCAACCGCCGCTGCGCTTGCGGAACACGATGTTGAGTTCGCGGCGCCAGTCCTCGTTGAGAGCGATCAGCTCCCACTGGATCTTTGAAGAAAAGTAGCGCAGCACCGGTTCGTTGGCGGGATGAATGCGGAGGGCTGGGCCGATGAGAATGAGGCGCGGCTCGAGCTCGGAAACCTCAGCGGCGGGAAAATAGCCGGCGCGCTCAAAAGCTGAAAGAGACCGCGCGGCTCCGGCGGGCAATTGGCGGTCGTCGTTGAGCGCACGCACGCGGATCCAATAGTCCAGAGCCTGCATGGGCAGGTGCAGGTCTTCGTCGGCCTTGATTTCGATGACCGCGAGACGGCTGCGCCGATCGAGTGCGAGCAGGTCGAGCATTCCGCGATCGCCGGAGGAGATTGCCGGCACCTGCGAGTAGACTGCTTCGCCACGAATCTCAGGCAGCAGATTGCCGATCCCCATGCGCAGTTCGCTCTCAAGCCAGCGCTCGGGCTGCATACGGAAAAGCGCGTCATTATGGGCCCCGGCGGCGTGGCGGCTCTGGAAAAGGCGCGCGAAAAGCTCACGGCAAGCGTCGGCATTGTCTTCAGTGAGCACGGTTTCATTGGCCCCCGCGCCGAAGGTTGCTTCGTCTTTAGCAGTGAAGGAGTGAGAAGCAGCGCCGTGACGGACGCGCGCGAACTCGAGCCCATGCAGGAGCAGGCCAACTTCGGCAGGCGTGCCGGCGCGCAGTTCGACGCGATGCTGCGCGGCTTCGGGGATTAGCTCCATGAGGCGGTCGATTCCGGCTTTACAGCGCTCGATTGCGGCTGTGGCCGAGAAAGCATGCATGAGCCGCGACTCGAGATTGCCGGTGTCGTTGATGTCGACTTTAGCGAGCTCTTCGCTACGCTCGTCGAGGGTGTAGAGCTCGAAATTTGCGGCGGCGTGATTGAGCCAGGCCATTCTCTCTGCCGTCGTTCGCCACGCGCCGGCAGGCACGATTACCTTGAGCCCCCCGAAGTGGCGGCGCGCATCGACATGCTGACGGCAGTAGTCGAGCCATAGCACGCCGAGGGTGAGGATTCCGTCGACCATGGCGCCGGACTCGCATGCGCCTACGCCGATGACCGCGTCGGCGGCTGTGCCTTTGAGCAGACGGCCGCGGATGTAGGCCGGGCCAAAGCTGTGCTCGAGATCCATGGCTGAGCGCAGGCCGTCGACCTTGGCCCCGATGAAGTGGCGGGTGAGGGCGCGTTCAAGCAGGCGCTGGTAGTTGCGGCGAGCGGCATCGCGCGCGGTGGGAGTGCGGCGGTCGCTCGATGCAACCAGTTCCAACGCCTGCGGTTTGGTTGCGCCCATGCGGCGGGTCATGAGGCGAAGGCTGGCCGCGCGCTCGTGCACCTCGACAACGGTGCGCACCAGGTTGCGCTCGTCGCTCCACAGCTCGAGCAGACAGCGGCCGTGCGAGTCTTTGGTGGAGTAGCGCGCCGAACGCATGTCGAAAAGGACGCGGCCGTCTTCAAGAATGGCGGCTGCGGGATGCTTGAGAATGTACTCTTCGATTTGTTGCGCCAGGCGCGCGGCCGGCGAAGTATCAGCGCTCGGACCGGCTTCCATCTCGCGCTACCAGCCCATGCGATCGCGGAGCGTTGTGATGTGTGCGACGTGATGCTGCGAGTGCCAGGCGTAAAGAGCGAGCGTGTGGGCGAGATCGGAGCGGCCACGCTCGGGATGATTCATGCCGCGCGCAAAATCGGATTCGCTCATGGTCTCAAGGAGCGCGACCCATCGCGCATGGAGGGCCTCAATAAAGACCAGCGACCCGTCGATGGGCAGCGACTTGCTGTCAGGGAGCTGGGCCCAGGCATTTTCATCGTAGGGCTTGATGGTTGGCCAATCTTCAGTGAGGGCGAGTTTGAAGCGGATCACGCTGTTGGCGTGGCTGTCGCCGATGTGGTGCACGAGCTGGCGAACGGTCCAGCCGCCGTCGCGATAAGGCGTGTCGAGCTGCGCGTTGTTGAGGCCGCTCACCGCGGCGCGCAGGCGCTCCGGCAATTGGCGGAGGGTTTCAATTTGTTCGGCGCGGAGGGCTGCCGTGTACGACTCGGGCGCCTTGAATTTTCCAATGGGATAACGAGGATCGATTTCGGCCATGGCAAAACACTACCATGACTCGCGGCTCGTGGTCTGTAGCCGTAGATGGATGGTCAATGTCACGGGTGCACACCGGGACACCAGCCGACACGGGTGCAGCTTGAAGGTGGCCCAATGACGTGGAGAGTGATTGCCGGGTGAGCGTTAAGCGGGGTGGTGGTGTTTCTGCTTTTGACGGTGGAAGTGTGTTTTGTAATTTTTGGGGGCTTTGTAGCGATGGCTAATGCGATGATGGCTGGTCTTGGGTTTGTGGTTCGAGGCGAACGCCGGGCTTGCAACCGCAGCCATAAGCAGAATTGTTGCAAGCAGTTTCTTCATTGCAAGAATCCTATCACGCCTTTGACTGGGACCAAACGATATTGTCGAACCGTTTGGCAAAGGACGATCGGGCGACTGCGGCGGACGCAAATCCGCGGGAAGTCGGGCGATGGCTTTACGCCGCGTGGTGATGATGGTGGTGGTGATGATGATGGTGACCGGCTGCAAAAGCCGCTGGGCCGGCGAACACCGTCAGGAGCAGAACTACCGCGAGAATCTTTTTCATGAGAGGCATCCTAGCAGAATTGAATTGGTGACGGAAGCGCCTTGCCGCACCTCGCATCAAGAGAACAACGAGGGGGGAGACAGGACGGGGAGACGAATGCCGTTCCAACCTTTCATCCGTCGTTCAAGCTTTGCATCCGGCGGTCTGGAGGTCTAGGTAATTCGACGGGGGAAGCATAAACTGGATGACGATGGGACCTACAAAAACTTCTCCTTCCGCGAGCCAGAAACGCTACTTTTTTGAAGAATTCGGCATTACCGAGCGGCTGCTGGAGCGCTGCCTGGGTGAGGCATTGGGCGCCGGGGGCGACTATGCCGACCTTTACTTTGAGGCCGTTACGGCAACGGCTCTGGCCGTGGACGAGCAGATTGTGAAATCGGCGAGCCAGGGGTCGAGCGCCGGTTGCGGCATCAGGGTGGTGAGCGGGGAGCGCACCGGGTATGCATACACTGACAATCTGAGCCCCGAACGGTTGCTGAAGGCCGCGCGGACGGCGGCGATGATTGCATCGGGACCGGCGAAACAGCCGGTGCAGGGATTCACCGAGGTTGAGGCAAGAAACCTTTATCCGGTACCGCTGGGCGGATACGACGTGAACCTGGCTGAACGGCTCGAACTCATTCTGCGCGCCGATCGGGCCGCGCGGGCGTTCGACCAGCGGATTGTGCAAGTGCGCGCCAGTTATGCCGAGGAGATGCGGCGGATTCTGATCGCCGCGTCCGACGGAGCTTTTAGCAGCGACACGCAACCCTTGTGCCGGCTGAATGTAATTGTCGTGGCGCGAGACGGTCCGGTATCAACCAGGGGGTCGGCTGGTGGCGGGGGTAGAGCCGGGCTGGATCAATTCCAAGGCTCAAAAGGGCCGGAGGCCCTGGCGCGCGAAGCGGCACGCGGAGCGATTCTGCAACTGGGCGCGGTAGCGGCGCCGGCGGGCGAGATGCAGGTGGTGCTGGGGCCGGGTTGGCCGGGAATCCTGCTGCACGAGGCGGTGGGCCACGGGCTTGAGGCGGACTTCAATCGCAAAAAGACATCGGCGTTTGCGGGGCTGATTGGCCAGCCAGTGGCGAGCCCGAAGGTGACGGTGGTGGACAACGGGACGATGGCCGGGCGGCGCGGCTCGCTGAATGTGGACGACGAGGGATCGGCGACGCAGGAGACGGTGCTGATTGAGAACGGCGTGCTGAAGGGATATTTGAGTGATAAGCTTTCAGCGCGGCTGATGGGGATTGCGAATACCGGTTCGGGGCGGCGAGAGAATTACCAGTCCATCCCCATGCCAAGAATGACGAACACGTACATGCTGGCGGGCGACGACTCGCCTGAGGATATCATTCGCAGCGTGAAGCACGGGCTCTATGCCGTGAATTTTGGCGGCGGCAGCGTAGACATTACCAATGGCAAGTTTGTGTTCTCGGCGAGCGAGGCGTACCTGATCGAAGACGGCAAGGTGACCGCACCGGTGCGCGGCGCAACGCTGATCGGCAACGGGCCCGAGGCGCTGAAGTACGTGTCGATGGTGGGCAACGATCTGAAACTGGATGAGGGCATTGGGACTTGCGGCAAAGAAGGGCAGAGCGTGCCGGTGGGAGTGGGCATGCCGACGGTGAAGCTGGACCGGATGACGGTGGGGGGAACGGGCAGGTGATGCGCTCAATTGGAGTTGGTGCACCCCAGGTCAAGGTTGCTTCTTGGCTGCCAACGCCCGTTGAGCGTTAAGAACAGCCGCCATCAAGCCAGCTCGTTGCTTCTCCGCAGCAAATGGCGGAGCAGGCGTTTCAAGAAACTCCTGCTTCACCTTCTTCCAATCAGCCAGAAGCGAATCGCTGTCGATTGCATGGTTGTTTCGTTTGAGAAGCGCGATCATCGATCCAAATCCTCGGTCCATTTCTTCAGTCAGGTGTTTCTTGTACCCAGCTTCAGATTCCCGCCACCAGCTTTCTGGAACTCCAATCTTGACGGTGAGCCAGTCAAGGCTCCTTCTAGCTGGCTGTGCGCCTACAAATCCCATCTGTTGGGTATATCGGACTACTGAGCCATCCACGTAGTGCGGAAATGCGAAGTGCTCGATCACATTTGTGTAACCGCCGCGCCATTTGTGCAGAATTGTGTTGAGCTGAATATGAATTCGCTCAGCCTCAATCGGTAGATCGGGGCCGCCGACGGCTCCGCCCGCACCGAAGGAATTGCGCTTCGCTGGATCGACAGGCGCTGGCGCTTTGGCTGATTTTCTTTGCGCACCGGCACACTCCAGAATCGCTACCATCCGGTCGTTTCGGGGCAGCGATGCTACGTCGAGCGGAGACCAGTTGTGAAGGTCGATGACGGTGAGGTCGACGCCTTGCGCAATAAGGTACTCGACGAATGCGTATCTCTTATAAGCGATGGCGTGAAAGATGGCAGTGCGGCCGCGCCGGTCTTTTGCTTCAAGGTCGGCGCCGGCCGCAAAGAGCACCTTCGCCACTTCAATTTGGCCTTTTCTCGCCGCCCATATCAACCCAGTGAGGTCGTACTTGTCTCGAGTATCCGGCGACAACCCGCCGTCAACCAGTCCACGCACGATGTCAGGTTTGCCAGTGCTGCAGGCGCGGATGAAAGCAGTCTCAGGTTTCATCGCCATAAACGTCGACAGCGGACCTTACGCCGCATCCTCAAAACTCACCCGAACCTTCCGTCCAAGCGCCGCTGCGATATTCACCAGCGCGTCGAGCGAGAATCGCGAGATGCGCCCCCGCAGCAAATCGTTGATCCTGGGCTGAGACACTCCGCACCGTTTCGCCGCTTCCTTCTGCGTCCAGCCACTCGCCTTGATGATCGCCTCAATCTCGTCCATCAAGTCGGACCGCAGAGTCAGATTCGCCGCCTCTTCCGGCGTCTCCGCAATCGCATCCCAGACGTTCGCAAATTCATGCATTTCTAGTTTGCTCATACCTCACCTCGCATCAACTGTTTGAATCGCAGTTTGGCGATATCCTTATCCCGTTTGGAAGTCACTCGCGTCTTCTTTTGAAATGCATGAAGAACGTAAACCGCGTTAGCGAATCTCGCCAAGTACATCACACGGAAGGTTCCCGATTCATCCCAAACTCGGATTTCCTCCACTCCTTTGCCGACATCGGACATGGGCTTGAAGTCATCCGGCAGATCGCCTCTTTGCACTTTCAAAAGCTGGCGGCCGGCGCTCTGTCTCGCGTCTCTGGGGAATTCGCACAAGGCTTTATGCGAGTCGCCGAGAAACCGCAATACTTTCATAATTTAAGTATATCCAATTGAATATATAATGCAACCCCTACGCCGCATTTTCCTTCCCAAGCAGCGGCAGTTCCAGTTCAATCCTCTCGTGCACCACTTTAGGCGCGATCCGTCCGCGTTCACCGCGCTCAAGGCGCACCAGACCGTAATTCGCCATGGTCTTAAGCGTGCGAGACAAGTTCGACTTCTTGCGTCCAGTCAGTGCGGCTAATTCATCGAGAGAGCTCGGCGTCTTTTCCGCAATCACGCGCAAGAGCTGACGATTCCCTGCCGAAAGCACTTTGGCGAAGGACTCCGTGGACGGAAACCAGATGCGCGGCTCCCGCGGCCCGAGCTTGCGCTGGCCGCGCGCGATGGCCATTGTCAGCGCCTTCATTTCGTCGTAACTGGCGATTCCAACTCTAAGCGTGCTCATGACAGAACCCCTCTCTCTTTCAGTACCGCGTCCACCTCCGTCCAAAAATCGGCAAGCAGCGTCGCGGCGTCGCTGTACTCGTACAGCTTTACCGTCCTGAAGCGGTGGCGATGGTCCTGCGGATCGCCGCGCTTCTGCTTACCCTCCGGGTGGGCATTATCGAATCCGACCAGACGTTCGCCGTCCTGGTCCATGCAGCGTAAGCGAGTAGTCCAATCCATGCGGCTTCTCCGGCGTCGACTGGAACTTGCGTGACCACGAATCTTGACCCAATGCCCGCCTTCGGGATCGACGACCAGCGTGATGCCATTGAGGTCGAGCAGCGCATCAAGAGCGGGATCATGCTTCCGCATATCTCAATTAGGTTATCACTTTAAGATAACCAAGGCAATTGGGCACCCGGCTTGGTCGGATACCCCATACTTTTAACGGTTCCATCTTGAAAAGAGTGGGAAACCACGAATCTCGCCCCGCTTTGTAACAGGGCATGGCTTCAGCCGTGCCGCAATCAGCCAAGAAATAGTCTGGGCTTCAGCCCTTGAAATGCAATGCCAGCCGCTCTGAAGTTTGTCGTAGAATAAAGCAGCAAGGAGGAACCGCCATGACGTAGGTACGCAACTGCGACCTGGAGTTTGTCATGAGCCGTTCCTGGCGCCGCCCTTACGCGGCGATCACGGGCACAGCCAGCGCGAAAGACGATAAGCGTCTGGCCCATCGTGGTGTCCGCCGCAAACAGAATTTGGCGTTGAAAACCTGCGCCGACTACGAGAATCTGCTTCTGCCCCACCCACTTGAATGCCCCTGGAATAACAACTATTGCTGGGATCGCGACGGCGGGCAATCTTACCTTGGGTGGATGTGCGACTCCCCGCATGATTACAACCGGGAGGACTACCGGAAGATATTGCGCAAATAATGTATGCAAAGCCCTCATTTGTTTTCGGCCATTTGCGGTAAGCGACCCGTCCTCTGGGTGGGTTTCCGGCTGTGCTGGGGCGAGAAAAGGCCGAAGGACAACTGCAGATCCTTCGACTCGCTCGCCCGCCGTGGCGGACGAACTCGCTCAGGATGACAGTCGTAGAGAAATTACAGACGTTACGATCAGAGCATCGAGCCGGTTTGTTGCCCCCGGGTTTGCTAATGTTGACCCATGGCGCAAACCACACCAACACCGGCTGAAACCGATATCGATCTTCAATCGCTTGTGACGGACGTGGTGGCACTGGCTGTGAAAGCTGGGGCTACCGACGCCGAAGCGGTGGCGCGTGAGGGCGACGAGTTCAGCGTGAACGTGCGCATGGGCGAGGTGGAAACGATCAAGGAGTCCGGCTCGCGGGCGCTGGGGTTGCGCGTGTTCCTGGGCAAGCGGTCGGCTTCGACCTCGACCAGCGACCTGACGGCGGCCGGGATTCGCAAATTGGTGGAAGGCGCGATGGCGCTGGCGCGGATCACTGAGGAGGATCCGTTTGCGGGGCTGTCGGACACTGAGGAGTTTGCGGGGGCGGGTTCGTCTTCGGACCCGGTCTCCCCTGTCTCAGAATCGAAACTGGGGGCACCCAGACTTAGTGGTTGGGCTGACGATCTCCACCTTTACTACGACGACGTTTACTCACTGCCTGCGACTGAGCGGGTTGAATGGGCGCGGCGATGCGAGGCTGCAGCACTGGCTGTGGACCCGAGGATTAACAACTCCGACGGGGGCAGCTTTGATGCATCGACAGGACGGCAGGCGATGGCCAACTCGCGCGGATTTGCGGGCGGGTACAGGTCGAGCTACGCGGGCGTGAGCGCGGCGCCACTGGCAACCGATGCCGACGGAAAGATGCAGCGGGACGGCTGGTGGTCGAGCGCGCGGAGCTTCGCGCTGCTGGAGTCGCCAGAGGCGGTTGGGGCCGAGGCAGCGCGCAGAACGCTTCGGCGGCTAGGTGCAAGGCGGGTTCCCACGCAACGGGTGCCGATTGTTTTTTCGCCCGAGGCGGCACGGACGCTGATCGGGTCGATCTTCGAGGCGGTGTCGGGTGACTCGATCTGGCGCGGAGCGTCGTTTTTGGCTGGCAAATTGGGCGAGACGATCGCGGTGCCGGGGCTGACTGTGGTGGACGACAACCTGATGGTGCTGGCGAACGGAGCGGGCGGATTCGGGACGTCGCCGTTCGATGCCGAAGGATTGCCGTCGCGGCGGACCGTGGTGATTGAAGACGGAGTGCTGAAGAGCTACATGCTGAATACCTATACCGCGCGCAAGCTGGGTATGAAGTCGACGCATAACGCGGCGCGTGGGCTGGCGGGTGCGCCGGGGATTGGATGCGGGAACTTGTATGTGCTGCCCGGTAGTTACTCCGAAAAGGAAATGCTCGGAGAGCTGAAGGCGGGGCTGTATGTGACCAGCCTGATGGGAACTGGCGTGAACGTGGTGACCGGCGACTACTCGCGCGGCGCGGCGGGGCTTTGGATCGAGAACGGCGAGCTGACACATGCGGTGGAAGAGGTGACGATTGCCGGGAACCTGGGCGAGATGCTGAAGAATATTACGGCAATTGGGGGCGACCTGGAGTTTCGGACTTCGATTGCGTCGCCGACGCTACGGATCGACGGGATGACGGTTGGAGGAAGCTGAGAGCGGCGAGTCAGCGAGACGGCAGAGCCCGGGCCGGCGTTTGAGGTATCCCACCCTTTTCGCGATGAAGCTGCGAAAAGGATGGGGCACCCAGCGAGTCGGCAACTCAGCAGCCAACGAATTGGCATTTGTCGTCTCCCAGGTCTCAAAATCGAGATCCGGGGCACCCACATCCCGTGGTGCTAGTAAGCTTTTTGCAGGATGGGTGAAGGCGCGCAGACCGGTGACGAGTTGCAGCGGCGGAATTGCGCACCGCAGTCTCACGCGGCGATGAGCGAGATTGCCTTCGATCCGGCCCAGCCGAAGGCCGCGTTCGCGCAACTGCCGCACACTGCCGCGGTGTTTGCGCTGTATGGCGCGGATGAACGCGCTGAGCCGTATATTGGGCGCACTCCCAATTTGCGCGGGCGGCTGGAGCGGCTGCTGCAGCCTTCGGCCAAACATCCGAAGCGGCTGCAGTTGGCAGGGCGCGTGCGGCGGATTGCGTGGCAGCCAACGGGGTCGGAGTTTGAGTCTCTGCTCCTTCAGTTTGAATTACTCCAAGAGGTATACGGCACGAAGTGCCTGGAGCGGATGCACCTGCGGGCGCCGGCGTTTGTGCGGTTTCTGGGGACGAATGAGTATCCGCGCGTGGTGGTTACGCACCGGCCCGGCCAGCGCGAGGGCGATTGGGCTTATGGGCCGTTCCAATCGCGCGCGGCGGCCGAGCGATATGTTGATGAAGCGCTGAAGCTGTTTCTGCTGCGTCGATGCACGGACGATCTGAACCCTGATCCCAAATTTCCAGGGTGCGTTTACTCGGAGATGAAGATGTGCCTGGCGCCCTGCTTCAAAGGCTGCACGGACGAGCGCTACGCGGGGGAGTCGGCTGCTGTGGAAAGTTTTTTTGCGACGCGCGGCGAGAGCCGGCTGGTGACGCTGAAGGCCGAGCGCGATAAGGCCTCGGCCGATATGGAGTTTGAAACGGCGGCGGCGATTCACGCGCAGGTGCAAAGGGTCGAGGGAGTTCGAGCGCTGGCGGCGGAATTGGTGAAGCCCATGAGCCGGCTGAAGGTTGCGATTCTGCAGCCAGCGGCTAACCCGGGCGAGGTTTCGGTTTTCCTTTATGAACATGGCTCGCTGCGCGGGCCGGCGGCGTTTTCAACCGTGGGTATGAGGATTCAAAACGAGCAATCAGGCTCGACATCGCTGTTTGCGCAGCCGCTGGCGATAGAACCAGTGGTCGAAGAACAGGGATCAGAAGAGCAGGGCTTAGGGACTGAGGGACTCAGGGACTCAGGGACGAAGGCGGCGGCGAAGGCGCATCGCACGATGCTGGAGGCGCGGCTTGAAGAGGTGCTGGCGGCGCTTTCTGCGGGTTCGCATCAGGCTCCTTCGGCGACGGTCCGGCAGGGACATCTGGCTCTGCTCAAGCGCTGGTATTACCGGCCCGAGGCAAAGCGCACCGGCGAGATCTTTTTCCCCGACGGCGAAGAGGGTTGGCCGATCCGGCCGATTCTGCGTGGGATTGGGCGCGTCGCGGCAAAGGCGCTGGTGGTCGGCTCGGAGAAACATACCCAGTAGATTCGGACCAAGCGGAGTCGAACTTGATATGGTGCTGGCTGCGTGCCTCATTCTTACAATCCACCTGGTGTGGATCGCGGTGGTCATCTTCGGTGCCTTCTGGACGCGCGGGCGTCCGGCGTGGAGCGCAGTGCACATCGTGACGCTGCTCTGGGGGATCGCTGTTGAGGCGGGACCGTGGCCCTGTCCTCTGACGCTGGCAGAGCAATACTTTGAATCGCGGGCCGGCTGGAGCGCCTATCACGGAAGTTTTTTGCTTCATTACCTCGATGCAATCGTTTATCCCAACTTGCCCGGATGGGTGGTGACGGTTGCCGGCGTGGCCATATGCGGCTTGAATCTCGGCATTTACGGCTGGCGGCTGCGAAATAGGCTGGACTTGAAGGGGAAGGCGCGCCAAGTATGAGTGCGCGCTTTGCAGCTAATTAAAAAGGACCGCGAGATCGAATACCTCATGCGCGAGAATCACGGGCGTGATGCGACGAGTTTTGGCGTAGTAGAGCGAAAAAACCAGAAATTGGAATGCGAGTGAAAGCGCGCCCTTCCAACCGTAATAAAGGTGATATGAGGTCTGCACGGCAACGCTGAGCACCACAGCCAGAATCGGCGATCCGGTCAGTTCGCGTATCTCGGTCATCAGGTAGGCGCGGACAATCAGCTCTTCAAAGAAAGGGTTGAGCAACAAGAGCGGAATCGCATAATACCCGAATGAGCCCCAGTGAAATGTCTGCCTGGCGACCGACTTGGGCGATACGGTAAGCGCAATGACTTGGATAAGGTAGTAACCAGCGTAGTAGGCCGCATACGATACGACAATTACTCCCAAGCCCGTCCACAGGTCGCGAATCGACCAGCGCAAGCCGAGGTCGCTAAAGCGTAGCTTGCGACGCGAAAGCACGTAACAAAGGAGCAGCAGGCATGTAGCCTCCTGCAAGATCGAAAACAAGCGGAAGGGGGTCTCTCCCTGGCGGGGGTCGTTCGCGCCATTCAACATGTAGATGCTAGCGATGAAGTATTGACCAAAGGCCACGAAAATAACCAGCGACAACTCAAACCAGCGCATTCGCCTACCGTCGGGCGCGGGCGCGGCTGGCGCTTCGGCAAGCGAAGCCTCTGGAACAACAACCGTATCTTCGAGCATTGCAAACAAGGTACACCGCGAAGGGGGCGAAGTCGAACCCGGTGCAAACCGGCGAGGCTCGCCGTTCACACACCCTGAGTCAGCCCGAAGCCCCAGTCTCCACCCAAGCACATGCAACCCAGCCCCTGATAAACTGTCCCCGCAAGGAGTTGTGCGAGCAACGGCCATGGTCGAGCTTTGTCCATCGATACTTTCAGCGGATTTTGCGCACCTGGCCGACCAGGTGGCGGCGGCCGAACGCGGCGGCGGCACGGTCATCCACGTGGACGTGATGGATGGGCATTTTGTGCCCAACATGACTCTTGGGCCGCCGGTGGTGAAGAGCTTGCGCAAGTTTACCAAGCTGCCGCTCGACTGCCACCTGATGATCGACAATCCGAATGAATATATCGGGATGTTTGCCGAGGCTGGCGCCAGCTGGGTGAGCGTGCATTACGAGGCCTGCCCGCACCTGCATCGAACGCTCGAGATGATTATTGGCCACGGCATGAAGCCAGGGGTGGTGATCAATCCGGCCACGCGTGTCGACTTGCTGATTGAGATTCTGCCCATGGTGCACCATGTGCTGGTGATGAGCGTGAATCCCGGGTTTGGCGGGCAGGAGTTTATCCCCTTCAGCCTGGACAAAATCCGGCGGCTGGCCGAGTTGCGCCGGGAACTGGGGCTGGGATTTAGAATCGAAGTGGACGGCGGCGTGGCTCACGACACGGTGGCCCAGGTCGTCAAAGCAGGTGCGGAGCTGCTGGTGGCCGGGAACGCCGTTTTTGGAGCCGGGAAGCCGGAGCAGGACGCGAGGAAACTTCTCAAGGCGGCAAAAAAAGCGGCCGGAGAGCGTTGAGTTTCCCACCCTTTCGCAAAGGGCGCGAAAGCATGGGGCACCCAATTCATAGTCGAAACGGCACGAGTGCCGGGTGGCCGGTCAGACAGGGCAACGACGTAAGATTCAGTAGGAACAGCAAGCCAAAGCGCGGGCGGCTACTCCCCTCACCCGCCGGCGGCATCGAGGTAGTATGAACCGGTTGTTGATAAGAGTTAGTGCAGTGGCGCTGGCCGTACTTTTTGTTGCCGGCGCTTCGGCTGATGCGGCCACGAAGCAGAAGAAGAAGAAGAAAGCCTACGACCTCAACACGAACCCGCTGGCCGGCGTGCAATCGAAGCAGCCTGACAAGGAGCTGTACGACAAGGCGATGGTGGCCATGAAGAAGGGCCGCTATGACGTTGCCCGGCTCGACCTGCAGACCTTGCTGAACACCTATCCCGAGTCGGAGTACCGGATGAGGGCCAAGCTCAGCGTGGGCGACACCTGGTTCAAAGAAGGCGGCTCCGCGGCGCTGATGCAAGCCGAAGCCGAGTACAAGGACTTCATCACCTTCTTCCCCGACGCGCCTGAAGCGGCCGAGGCCCAGATGAAGGTGGCCGACATTTACTACCAGCAGATGGAGAAGCCTGACCGCGACTTTACCAACGCCCAGCAGGCTGAGCAGGAGTACCGGAACATGATCAACATGTTCCCCGACTCGACGCTGGTGCCGCGCGCCAAACAGAAGCTGCGCGACGTGCAGGAGGTGCTGGCGGAGCGCGAGGCAGAGATCGGATTCTTTTACGAGAGCCGCGAGAATCTGAACGCATCCGTCGCCCGGCTTGAAACGGTTTCAGACACCTATCCTCTGTATTCGAAGAGCGACCAGGTGCTGATCGGCATCGGCGACGCTTATGCCACCGAGGCGCACAACATTTCAATCACATCGCGCATGCCGGGTGCGGTGCGCGAGCGGCTGGTCGCTATCTACCAGGACAAGGCTGCGCAGGCATATGACAAGGTGATCACGCGGTACCCCATGTATCCGCATGTTGAGGATGCGCGCGATCGTCTGGTGGCCATGAACCGTCCGGTACCCGAGCCGACCGAGGCGGCGGTTGCAGAGAGCGACGCGGAGGTGCGCAGCCACGAAGCTCTGCACTTTACCGACAGCCTGCTCGGGATCATCAAGCATGGGCCGACCGTGGTTGAAGCTACCCACGTTGGCGAGCCTACGCTTGCCGATCCTCACCGGGTGCTTGCCCCCGATATTACCAAGGAGAATGTGGCGCTATTTACGAGCGCAGAGAACGCCGGCAAGCCGCAGCCTGCCGTTGAGGCATCGCCCATAGGAGTGAATGAGCCGCCGCGCAGCGACCAGCCATCGCAGGCGCCGGTTGAGATGGCTCCGCCCAGCGGATCGGGAACCGGTGTTGGCGCTGAGATTGTGAGCGCGCCGAATGCCACCGGGCCAGCGGCGCCCGCAGGTGAAACGCCTGCCGCCGATCCAAACGCACTGGTGAAACCGGTAGGCCCGGTCAGCACAGCTTTACCCGCAGCCGAGGCACCGGCCAAGGCGCCGGACCAGGTGAACGACGTAAAGCCCGGCGAAGTACCTCAACCCTCGGCCGCCGACGCCAGCAATAAGAAGAAGCCCAAGGCCGACCTGAGCGACGAGTCCTCGAGCAAGAAGAAAAAGAAGAAGGGGCTGGCCAAGCTCAACCCGTTCTAAACGCCGGGAACAAGGGAAATGGAGAAAGGGCGGCATCCGATGCCGGATGCGGCCTCTGCGTTTCAGCGGGATCCGCGTCATATCGGGCGCTAAACGCCCGCACTGAATCTGCTAACCTGAAAAGTAGTCCCTTCGCGTTGAAAGCCCCTGTTTCGGCGGGAGTTTTCCCGAGATTCATGGGGCTCATTCGACACGAAAATGCCTCACGACCTTCCTAAAGCCTACGACCCGACGGCCATTGAAGATCACTGGGCCGAATACTGGGTCCGCGAGAAGCTGTTTACCGTTCCCACGCCTGAGCCCGCCGCGACATCAGTCCAAAATCAGGGCCCGGATGGCGAGTCTGACGGCCAGTCTGACGGCCAGTCCCCTTTCACGATTCTGTTGCCTCCGCCCAACGTGACCGGCCGGTTGCACATGGGCCACATGCTCAACCAGACCGAGATGGACATTCTCACGCGCTGGCGGCGGATGAGCGGTCGCAAGGCGCTGTGGCTGCCGGGCACCGACCATGCGGGAATCGCCACGCAGATGATGGTGGAGCGGCAATTGGCCGAGGAAGGCACGTCGCGGCAGAAGCTGGGCCGGGAGGCTTTCGTCGAGCGCGTGTGGGAGTGGAAGCGGCACTACGGCGGCGCGATCCTTGACCAGATGAAGCGGCTCGGCGCTAGTGTGGACTGGAGTCGCGAATACTTCACCATGGACGAGCGGCTTTCAGTGGCGGTGCGCGAGGCGTTTACGCGACTGTACGATCAGGGGCTGATCTATCGTGGCGCGTACATCGTGAACTGGTGCCCACGCTGCCAGACGGCTATCAGCGACCTCGAAGTGGTGTACGACGAGCATAAGGGGCACCTGTGGGAGATCAGGTACCCGGTCCTGAATGAGAATGGGACGGACTCCGGCGAGTTTATTACTGTAGCCACGACACGGCCCGAGACAATGCTGGGCGATACGGCGGTGGCGATTCATCCCGAGGACGAACGCTACACGCATCTGCACGGCAAAAAGCTGCGCCTGCCATTAATGAATCGCGAGATTCCCATTGTGCTGGATGAGTGGGTTAGCCGCGAGTTCGGTACCGGCGCGGTTAAGGTGACTCCGGCGCACGACCCGAATGATTTCGCAATCGGCGAGAGGCACCACTTGCCATCGATCAACGTGATGGACGATCGCGCGCATATCAACGAGAACGGCGGGGTGTATGCGGGGCTGGATCGCTACGTGGCGCGGAAGAAAATCGTCGCCGATCTCGAGGCGCAAGGGCTTTTGGCCGGCATCAAGGACCACACCCACAACGTGGGCCACTGCGACCGCTGCAAGACGGTGGTTGAGCCGCGACTTTCGACGCAGTGGTTCATCAAGATTCAGCCGCTGGCCGATAAGGCCATCGCGGCCGTTGAGGAGGGCCACATCCGGTTCACGCCGGAAATGTACAAGAAGACCTACCTCAACTGGATGGAGAACATTCACGACTGGTGCATCTCGCGGCAGTTGTGGTGGGGGCACCGCATTCCCGCGTGGCACTGCGGGGTTTGCCACAAGATCACGGTGCCCAATCCCGGCTCGACGGGTGACCCAATGCAATGCGCGCACTGCGGCAGCGACAAGATTACGCAGGAGACCGACGTGCTCGACACTTGGTTCTCGTCGGGGCTGCTGCCGGTGAGTGTGTTTGGGTGGCCGAAGATTACCGCCGAAAGCCGCGCCGACTTCGACGCGTTCTATCCCACTTCGCTGCTGGTGACCGGCTTCGACATTCTCTTTTTCTGGGTAGCGCGCATGATCATGCTGGGCTGCTGGTTTGCCGGAGACGTGCCGATGCCGGATGGGAGCCCCCGCCCGCTTGCCGAGTCGGTGCCGTTCCGCGAAGTTTACATTCATGCGTTGGTTAGAGACGCCAACCGCGAGAAGATGTCGAAGACCAAGGGCAACGTGATCGACCCGATCGAGATTGTGAAGCAGTACGGAACCGATGCGGTGCGCTTCACGCTGGCTTCGATGGCTTCGCCGGGCACGGATATCGCGTTCAACGTGGCGAGGACGGAGGGGTATCGCGCGTTTGCCAACAAGATATGGAATGCAGCGCGGTTCATTTTTATGAATGTGGATCGGGCGGCGGAAGTTGGGATCAAAGTTGACCACAAGATTCTTGGAGGAATGCCGACTGTCCCGGATGGCGCCCCACTTGAAGACCGTTGGATCGTGACCGAGTTGCAAAATACAGCGCTGTTGGTCAACGACGCTCTAAAAAACTACCGCTTCGATGACGCCGCAAGCCTCACTTATCAATTCTTTTGGGGCAACTTCTGTGACTGGTATCTGGAGATCGTCAAGCTGCGGCTAGATTTTTCAGAGGGTGCAGATAAGGATGCAGCAACGGCGGCGCTGACAACGCTGATGAGCAGCTTCGAAGCGGCGCTGCGCATGCTGTCCCCTTTTATGCCTTTTCTTACTGAAGAACTTTGGCACGCCATCTATGTGGGTGAGGAGCTTCCGGCAAGATCGATTGCGCTCGCGAGCTATCCGCATGGCAATAAAGCCAAAATAGACCACCACGCCTTAAATCAAATCACGTATTTGATGGACCTGATTGAAGGGACACGCTCCTATCGCAAGGACAGAGGAGTTCCGGAGAATGAGTTGGTGGAGTTGTACGAAGTTGGGCTTGGGAGCTACGGGGAGGCGGGCTATCAACATGAGTCGGCCGACGATCTGATTAGACAAAACGAAGCCGTAATCAAGAAACTTGCAAAGGTGTCCGCTATTTTCGAATTAGTTGGACCGGACGATCCCGATTACGAGCATTTGAATTTATCTTTCCGCCCAACCAGGTTGACTGACATCGCAATTAGCTATCGAAAGCCGATCGACGTGGCTGCCGAGCGGGACCGCTTGACAAAGGAATGCTCGAAGCTTGAAAAAGTTGTTGCGAACGATGAGCGGGCTTTGAACGATCCGGGATTTACCGGGAAGGCTCCTGCGAAGATCGTTGAAGGAAGAAAGAAGCAGTTGGCTGAAAATCGCCTGCTGCTGGAAAAGGCGAGGGCCGCGCTGAATGGGCTGCCGGAGGAATAAAACAAGCAACCGCAGATCCTTCGACTCGGTCGCTTTGCGACCTCGCTCAGGATGACAGGCGGCAGAGGGTGGGGACCCGGCACCCGGCGTTCGATGCCTCGCCGAAAGAGGGATCTAAGATTCGCGGTCTCCCACTTTTCGGCAATGTACAAATTGTTGATGGCTGATAGCTAATAGCTGACAGCTGTTTTCCGCAGGAAAACGTATGGAATGGAAGAGCCACCGTATCGATGTCATCCTGGAGCAGGCGCTCCAGGAAGACAAGGCCGCCGGCGATGCCACGACCAACCTGACAATCGAGTCAGGACTGCGCGCGGCGGGCTCAATCATCGCCCGCGAAGAGCTGGTGGTGTCGGGCCTGGGCTCCATTCCGCGATTCTTTGAGGTCTACGCACGGCTCGACCCGAGACCTCAGGCACAGACCCGTTTCGAAGTTGTGAGCCATCCCGAGATCTTCGACGGGGTGCGCGTGCATGCAGGGCAAGTGCTGGCCGTGATCCGCCACAACGCCCGCGTGCTGCTGAGTTGCGAGCGCGTGATTCTGAACCTGCTGCAGCACCTGAGCGGCATTGCCACGCTGACGCGCAAATACGCCGACGCGATTCAGGGCACGCACGCGCGCGTTCTGGATACGCGCAAGACCGTGCCGGGCATGAGGGCGCTGGAGAAATACGCAGTGCTGTGCGGCGGAGGCACCAACCACCGCATCGACCTGGCCAGCGGCATTCTGATCAAGAACAACCACATCTCACTGGGCGGCGGCATTCCGACGGTGCTGGAGCGCGCGCTCAAGTCGCGCAAGCCGGGCCAGCGTGTGCAAGTTGAGGTGCGCACGTCGCAGGAGCTCGATGAGGCACTTGCGGGCGGGGCCGAGGCTGTTCTGTTGGCAAGCATGACGCCGGCACAGGTGAAGCAATCGGTAGAGCGCATCAAGAAAGAGAACCGGTGGATTCCGACGGAGGCTTCGGGAGGCATCGTGCTCGAAAACATTCGCGCGTACGCCGAGACCGGCGTCGACTTCATCAGCGTGGGCGCGCTCACTCACTCGGCGCGCGCGGCCGATATCTCCATGGCGATCGACGCGGAGCCGAGTTAGGGCCGTGTTCGATCTGGTTAGTCTCGAATCGTCGCTCGCCGGCAGCATCTACGCCGGAAAACTCAACTACGCGCCGGTTACCGACTCAACAAACAGCGATGCGCTTACTGCCGCGCGAAGCGGCGCCGCGCACGGTACGGTCTTTCTTGTTGATGAGCAGACTGCCGGCCGGGGCCGTGGAGGCCACTCCTGGCTCTCGGCGGCGGGCGACGGGCTTTACGTCAGCGTGTTGTTGCGGCTCGCGGTGCCGGCCGAGCGAATTCTGCTTTTGCCGCTCGCTGTTGGACTGGCGGCGGCGCAGGCGACGGACGAAGTCACGGGGCTTGCGGTCGACATTCGCTGGCCCAACGACCTGCTCATCGGACCGTTGAAGGCCGGCGGCATTTTAGTTGAGGCGCGAAATGATTCCAAAGAACCGGCCCACGCAGTGGTGGTAGCTGGGATTGGAATCAATGTGCACCAGCGCGGGTTTCCTGAGGACCTGGCCACGCCGGCCACGTCGCTCGATATTGCAACGGGACGCCGCGTGAGCAGGCAGGCGCTGCTGGTGGCTTTGCTTCGCGCGCTTGAGCGGGAAGCAGGGTCAGTGGCTGTTGCGGAACTGGCGAAACGGGTCCCTGCGCGGGTTGAGGCCGCATCGAGCTGGGTGCGGGGGCGCAGGGTTGAGGTGCACGGGCCGCAGGCGTGCACGGGGACAACGGCAGGGCTGGATGCAAACGGATTCCTTCGCGTTGCAACTGCTGGTGGCCTTGTGACCATCCAGACCGGGGGGATACGGGAGGCAGCTCCTAGCCTCTAGCTCCTAGCTTCTAGCTTTTGGCCATCGGCCCGAGGCCTCAATACGGATTCGGATGGATCGGAAGAGGCGCCGTAGAATGCAGCAGGGAGTGCCCCGCCCCCAGGACCCCAAGGAGTCCCGTCCCGAAGCTGGACAGGGTATAGCTAGAGGCTAGAAGCTAGAGGCTAGGAGCTATGTTTTAATGCTGCTCGCGTTAGACGTTGGCAATACCAATACCGTGCTCGGCCTTTACCGCCTCGATGGCGAGGGGACGGGCGAACAGACCGGTTCGGAACATGTACCGCCCAAAGACGCCGCGCCTGAGCTCGCGGCGCATTGGCGCATTACCACACATCGCGCGCAGACGGTGGATGAGTACGGCGTATTTTTTGTGAACCTGTTTGAGATGCACGGCATGGCGACGAGCCAGGTAACGCACATCATTATCGCGTCGGTGGTGCCGCCGGTTGAGACCACTCTTCGCAGCGTGTGCGAAGAGTACTTCCACATTGAGCCGCTGTTTGTTGAGCCGGGCATCAAGACCGGAATGCCGATGCTGATCGACAATCCAACCGAGTTGGGCGCTGATCGCATCGCAGATTGCGTGGCCGCGTTTGCGCGCTACGGCGGCCCGTGCATCGTGGTGGACTTTGGCACGGCTACTAAATTCGAGATGATCAGCGCGGTGGGCGAGTACCTGGGCGGGGCCATTGCGCCCGGTATTGGGCTGAGCGCCGACGCGCTGTTCAACCGGGCGGCGCGGTTGAGCCGCGTAGATATCAAGAGGCCGGCGAAGGTGATCGGCACAAATACAGTGGGCCACCTGCAGAGCGGTTTGTACTTCGGCTACATCGGGCTCGTGGACGGCATCATCGAGCGGATGCTGGCCGAGTTTGGCAGCCCGGTGCCGCACATTATTGCCACCGGGGGCCTCGCAAAGATGATCGCGTCCGACTCGCGCTACATTCAGCAGATTGACGAGCGGCTAACGATAGATGGGTTGCGCATTCTGTTTGAGCGCAACCGAAACGCAAAGCCGCGGGGCAGGGCGCACTGAGGCGGCCGTGCTCAATTATTTCAACTATTTCACCGAGATCGAAGAGCGCTTTCAGCAGCGGCGTGGATCGATACTTTTGCTTTCGACGCTGGACTGGGCGCTGATTGAAACGTGGCGCGAGGCGGGCATCCCGCTGGAGGCGGTTCTGCGCGGCATTGATGCGGCCTTTGACAAGCATGAGTCTCGGCAGAAGCGCGCACGCATGCGCCGCATCAATGGGCTGGCCTGGTGCGCGCAGGCAGTGATGGATGCCGCCGAAGAGATGCGCGAGGCCGCAGCGGGATCGGCAACGGATAGCGCGACTCCGCGTGAGACGGGCTTTGAGCACGAGCGCGTGGCAGCACATCTTGCGTCGGCAGCCGCGGCGCTTGAACAAGCGAAGGCAGCCGCGCCCGAGGCGTGCGAAGCGACGGCTTTGCGGCTGCGAGAACTGGCAGCCGAAGTGCGTGGTTCGGCGGACAAGGGCCCGGACCTTGAATCGCTGGAGCGATCGTTAACGGTGCTGGAAGAGAAACTGTTTGCCGCGCTGACGGCAGCCGCGCCTGAGGAGTTGCTGGTGGGGCTGAAGGAGCATGCGGCGCGCGAGCTGGCGCCTTACCGCAGCCGCATGGGCGTGGTGCAGTTGCGGCAGGTGGAGCGCCAGTTTGTGCAGAAACAACTGCTGGTGCATTACAATTTGCCGCGGCTAAGCCTCTTTTACATGAGCCAGCAATGAAGCCGACCAACCAAAAACTGCTGACGCCCGAGAGGCTCCTCACAATTGAGAAGCCTATTTACGGCGGCGCGTTTCTGGCGCGCGATGAGGGCAAAGCCGTTTTTGTTCCGCTTACGCTGCCCGGCGAGCAAGCACGCGTGCGCATTGTTGAGGACAAGCGCAGTCACGCGGTTGCTGAAGCTGAAGAGATTGTTGCGCCCTCGCCTGATCGCATTATGGCTGCCTGCCCGCATTTTGGCGTGTGCGGCGGGTGCAATTACCAGCATGCGACGTACGAGGCGCAGTTGGGCCTCAAACAAGCGATTTTGCGCGAAACGCTGGAACGCGCCGGAGTGGGTGCGCCCGAACGGATTGATTTGCTGTACGGCGAGCCGTGGGGTTATCGCAACCGCATCCGGCTGGCACTGGACGCGAATGGCTATCCCGGCTACCGAGGCAGACGATCGCATGACATTGTGCCGATTGCCGAGTGCCTCATCGCTGCGCCGCTGCTGGTGCGCGCGGCGCTGGCGGTTGGCGAGATAATGCGCAAGTTGGCGCCAGGTGCGCGCGTGAATGAGGTTTCGCTCTTTTGCGATCGAGACGAGGCGCGGTTGCTCGCGGGATTTTTTTCGTCTGGCGCGGCGAGATTTTCTCTTGAAAAAGTCTGCGGTGGACTTGCGGCGCAGATACCGCAGCTTGCGAGCGCCGAGTTGAGTGCTGGGGGGCACGACGGCAAGCCGGGAAGAACCGTGGCACGCTGGGGCGCGGAATCGCTCATTTATAACGCCGCAGGATTCGGGTATCGCGTCGATCCTGGAGCATTCTTCCAGGTCAATCGGTGGCTGGTGGATGAGTTTGTCGATCGGGTGACCGAGGGGCAAACGGGATCGCTGGCGTGGGATTTATTCGCCGGGGTTGGTCTGTTCGCGCGGAGACTGGCTGGAAGATTCGGCCGCGTAGTCGCGGTTGAATCGTCGCCTGCCTCGACTTCGGCGCTTATTGAGAATCTGTCTGGCACAACCGCATCGGCGGTGAAATCAACCACGCTCGATTTCCTGCGACGCGCGCAGAAAGCACAGCGGCCCGACCTCATCGTTCTTGATCCGCCGCGCGCCGGGCTGGATGCTGAGTCGGGAAAACTGCTGGCGAAGGTTGCGGCGCCGTTGGTAGTTTATGTTTCGTGCGACCCGGCGACACTGGCACGCGACCTTCGCGCACTGGTTGCGAGCGGCTACGCGATTGAATCGCTTACGCTGGCGGATTTGTTTCCGCAGACGTTTCACCTGGAGTCGATCGTGCGGCTGCGGCGATGATCGTTGCTTGTCGCGGTAGAGTTTTGGTTCGCGGGCTTGCCGGTCGCGCTGCCCCCACGGGGCGGCATTGTGTTTCGATTCGGCCTTCCCTGGATTCCGCTGCGCTCCATCCTGGGCTAACATCAGTTCGTCCCTACGGGGCGAAGACCTGCGCCTGGTCCATCATTCCTGTTACCCTTAAGCACAACAAATCATCTACGGCAAAACCAGAGTTGGCGTGCTCTGTCAAGGTTCTTCTAATGTTGCTGATCCCTGCTGGTCGCATCAACTCAGCAGGCGAGGCTCCGGGTTAGGGTAACTCTGGTTTTGCGACGGGCCTCGATGCAACTTGAATCAACCACCGAGCGTACAGGAGCTGGCCTCGGCGCAGTGCCGCTTTTTCACGCTGCGTGGCTGTTTGCCTGCGGCATCGTCGTGGCCAGCCATCTATGGTTGCGGCCAAGCCTGGTTCTCGTCGCCGTCGCGCTGATTGCGGGGCTGAGCGTATTTGCGAATCTGCGCGCACCTCGCATCGCCTGGGCGCCGCTGGCGACCATTTGGCTTCTGCTCGGCGTGTGGTGCGCGCTGATGCAGCCGCAGCCTGCGCCATCGCCCGGGCTCGTTGCGCTCTCTGACAATTTGCTGCGCACCGTTGAAGGCACGGTGATTGACACGGGTCCGCTGCGCAGCGAATTGGAACCAAATGTCGATGAGCCTTCTGTCGATTCGCCCGCGCAGCGCATCGATGTGCGAGTTTCGGCGGTCGAGTACGTGACCGACGCAGAAGATCGACAGATTCCAGTCAGCGGCGCGGTACGATTGACGGTGCGCTGGCCTTCGGGGACTGCCGCTCAGGCGATTCAGCCGTTTAGCTGCGGTGAGCGCATAAGCGCCGATGTACGCCTGCTTACGCCTGAGGTTTATCGCGACCCGGGCGTCTGGAGCCGCGCCGATTATCTGCTCGACCAGGGCATTACTTCGACTGCACCGGTTCATTTTGCGCGCATCATGCGACTCGGCGCCGCTCGCCTGCCGTGGTTGGCGTCACTTGGGTGCAGAACAGCAGGTTGGCAACACGCTACAACGGCTCGACTATTGGCTCTGCCGGCTGCCATGCGCAGCCTGCCCGCGCCGCTGCGGCTATCGGAGGATGACGCGGTCATGCTGGCCGCAATGGTCGCGGGAGATCGCACCTATCTTAACCACAACCTTCGCGTGGGATTCGAGCGCACCGGATCTTTTCACATGCTGGTGGTTTCAGGTTTTCACCTGGCGATTGTTGCGGCATGCATTTTTTTCGTCGCCAAGCGTCTGCGCCTGCCTCGCGTGCCCGCAACGCTGATTACGATTGGCGCGTCGCTTGCGTACGCGCTTTTCACCGGTTTTGCAACGCCGGTTCAACGCTCGTTGCTGATGATCACGCTGTATCTGCTAGGCCGGCTCATCTACCGCGAAAAGAGCCCGCTTAATACCATTGGATTTGCCGCGCTCTGTCTGCTTGCGGCCAGTCCACGCAGCCTCTTCGACTCCAGTTTTCAAATGACGCTGCTGGCGGTGGTGGTCATCGCCGGCATTGCCGCGCCGCTGCTTCAGAACACGATTCATCCGTATGTTGAAGCCACGCGCAATCTCGAAATTACGGCGCTCGACGTGAAGCTGTCGCCCAAAGTTGCCCACCTGCGCCACATGCTGCGCTACATCCGAGTTCTGTGTCCCGCGGCTAGCCCGTTCCTCACGCGGCGAGCGATTCCGTGGGCGGTGCGCTTCTCAATCCGCGTCGCCGAACTGGTGATTGTTTCGTGCATTGTTGAGCTGGCTATGGCGTTGCCAATGGCTGTATATTTTCACCGCATCACGATCTTTGCTTTGCCCGTCAATATTGTCATTCTGCCGCTGCTGGCTGTGATGATGCCAGCGGCGCTGTTGACAATTTTGTTGCTGGCGGTGTGGCCCGCTGCCGCAACGATTCCGGCCGTTGTGGTTGCTGTGGTTCTTCACGTTGGCGTGGGCCTGGTGCATCTGTTCGGCGGGTTGCGATTTGGTGACGTGCGTGTGGCCACGCCACTTGTATGGCAGTCTGCGGCTTTCTGTCTGCTGCTTTCCGCAGCGATTGTGTTGGCGCGCGGCGCGCGGTGGCAACGCCGTCTTGCGTGGGCGGGGATGCTGCTTGCGGCGCTGGTTGCGGTCGCGCCGAGGCCGATCGACCACCCGCATAACGCCCTGCTGGTCGAAGCCATCGATGTTGGGCAGGGAGACTCCATTCTGCTGATCACTCCTGACGGCAAGACACTGCTGGTGGATGGCGGGGGCTTTGGAGGCGGTCCGCGCCAGGCCGCGCCGGACTTCGATATTGGCGAGGAGGTTGTGTCGCCGGCACTGTGGGCGCGCGGCATTCGCCACCTGGATGCGGTCGCGCTCACCCATGCACACTCCGACCACATGGGCGGCCTTCCCGCGGTTTTGCGCAACTTTCATCCCGATGAGTTATGGGTTGGAAAGAACCCGCGTTTCGGGGCCTACAACGCGCTTCTCGATGAAGCCACGAGCCTGCATACGCGAATACGAAGCTTCCACGCCGGCGATGCGTTTGAGTTCAGTCCAACGCAGATTCAGGTGCTGGCGCCGTTTTCTGATTACGAGCCCGGCCCTATGCCTACTAACAACGACTCACTGGTGCTGCATGTGGTCTACCGCTCCACATCGGTGATGCTGGAGGGAGATGCAGAGTCTCCCATTGAACACGCGATGCTTGCCGAACCGAACCTCGCGAGCACGCTGCTCAAGGTGGGGCATCATGGCAGCATTACTTCAACGCGGCCGGAATTTCTGGCTCGGGTGTCGCCGCAGTGGGCGGTGATCTCGTGCGGACTCCACAACCGCTACGGTCACCCGCGACAGGAAGTGCTTGAAGAACTGCAGGCCGCGCAGATCCGCACGTTGCGCACGGATTTAAACGGAGTGTCCTGTTTCCTGCTGAATGGAACGGGGCTGACCCCGGATTTCAACTGTACCGCGAAATAGTGGGCCGCACTATCATGCATTTCTCCCAAATGGCAAGGATTGTGGGTACCCCCCTACCCCCCCGCCGCCCCCCGGGTGGTTTCTGCAAGCTCGTGAATTCAGGAGTGTTGCCGGCACGGATCTACCTTAAGTAGGCTCCTTTCAAGAATATGAGCCTCAACCTACTCAAACTAAAGGACTTGCAATGGAACTGAATGAGCATGACCGCGGGCTGCTGCCGTAGAAGGCGTTGCCCGGTCGAATCACCTGCATTCAAGCTTAGCGAATCGGCGGAGAAAACCAGCAAAAGGATGAGTGGCGCAAGTGGTTGAAGAGCGGCAAGTTGAAGGAATTCTTCAAAGGACGAGCTTGACCGTTGGAAGGGCCAACATTGATGAATTTCGGCAACTTGTGCGGGAAATGCACGCTATTTGTGCGCGGATGTCGCCGGCTTGTGTGCGGTCTTTGAAGGCGCGGGAATCGCCACGGCCATGGCCTGGTCGATGGTGTGGTAAAGATCGTGGTCGGGGTCGCGCGATTCAAAGTAGCGTGGGCCGCCAGCAGTATTGACTACGATAAAGATGGTGGGGGTTTTGACGATACCTACGCGTTTGCCCAACGCGACGTCGGCCTGCAGTTCGTCCATCAGCTTGTTCTGCGGGTCCATCGAGAAGGGCAGGCTGATTTTGCAGTACTGAGCGAATTTCTGAGTGAAGCGGTCGAGGTCGGCGCGAGTCTCGATGTACTGCTGATTGGCGAAAACCTGGTCGCGGTATTGGTCGCCGAGGCCTTTGACCTGGGTATCGAACCAGCGGGCGTTGACGGCGGCCTGCAGCGACCAGACGTGTCCCGGGACGATGAAATCATGGCGCAACCAGGGAATTTTGTACTGCGCCGCGGCCTGTTTGAGCAGAGGATTAGCGCGGGCGCAGGCGGGGCACTCGAGGTCGGCGAATTCAAAAATGGCGATGCGAACGCCCGGCGGCGGCTTGAGCGGCGAGGCATCGAGAACATTCGTGGCTGCCTGCGACCCGAACTGGGCGAACGAAAAAACTGGCGCAACAAGAACGATTGCTGCGGCCAGAGCCAGGGAACGGAATTGACCAACTCGATTCAGGGGAAGGTCGATCATCTTATTCGACATGGAGGTTAGACGCGCTTCTCCCAAATGAAGTTTGGAGCCGGGGATCAGTGTTGCGTCGCGGCCAGCGCCGCGTCGATGAGTTGAAAGAGCTTGGTGCGATCGACGACTTCGACAAACGGAGCCGCATGCGAGCCGTCAGTGACGACCCAGATGGTGGGCGTATGTTCGATGCCGACTCTCTGGCCCAGCGCGTAATCGGCCTTTACTTCCGCAGCGAGTCTTCCCATGGGATCGACGGCGAAGGGCATGGCGATTTTGTGGGCCTCGGCGAATTGCTGCGTGAATCTGGCCAGGTCTCCGAGGGTTTCAATCTGCGGCTGGCTGGCAAAGATGAAATTCCGGTAGTCATCGCCCACGCGCTTGTTCCTGGTGTCAAAGAAGCGAGCGTTGACCGCGGCCTGAAAGCTCCAGTTGTGAAATGGCAGCGGGAAATCGTGCCTTATCCAGGGGATCTTGTACTTTTCCGCAGCTTCCATCAGCAACGGATTCGCGTGGGCACAGTCAGGGCACTCAAGGTCTTCAAACTCGATGATGGCCACGCGTGCGCCCGGGGGCGGTTTGAGCGCGGCGGGATCGTTGACTTTTGTGGTTTCAGGCGCGCCAAACTGCGCGATTGTGCTATTGGCCGCGGCGGCCAGCAACCCAGCTGAAATGAGGCCGAGAGCGAGGCCGGGGTGGGGAAGATGCTTTTGGCGGAACGAAGCAAAAACACTGGGCATAGCGATTTTTGAGCCCCCCTGAAGCCATTGTAAAGGCATGAATTGGGGCAGGAAAACGGGCGCTAGCGGCGTCTATGAAAGCCGGGAAACCTTTTCAGGACAGCCGGTCGGGGCAGGCGGCGGAAAAACTCATTGAACGAAGCAATTTGGCCACAGTCGACGCCGCAAGGCCTAAGCAGGCTGCGCAGAAACTCATTGAGTGGAGTGAAGTTCCCGAAAAGCCCCCCGCAGGGGTTAAAACCCTGCATCTTTATTGCCCTTATCGGCACGACTGAAGTCGTGCCCTGACACTTCGTGCCCATAAGCCGAGTTATTCCGCAGCCTGTAAAGCCCGCCCTCCGTTTCGGAGATTTGTCGGCACGAGTAAACTCGTGCCCTGGGAAGAAAGAAAGCCGACTGTGGATATCCCGAGGTTTGTGGTTTCCCACCCTAGCGACAAAGAACAAAGACGTCGCTAGGATGAGGCACCCACGTTCATGCTTGATTGGGGCGGGGTGGTTGAGGTGCGTGCTATCCCAGGTCCCCAAATGCGAGGGACCTGGGGCACCCATTATTTCATCCATCGTGGGTCGAAGATGCCGGCTACTCGCGTTCGCGGCGACGGGCGGCCATCCATTTGCGCCATTTGTAGTCGGCGTAAAAGGAGCCGGCGATGATGCCGATGACGATGATGGCGAGGATGAGCTTCATAGACTTTCGTCAGCGGGAAAATTCTCGCGTTCTGCTCTCCGATGCATCGGGCGTGCCGTCGAACTCAGGCCGGCGAGGGCAGTCGACGACGAACAAGCGGCCGCCGGTCAATGCCCTGACAGAATGCTTCGCGCCAGGCGGCACAATAACCGCGACTCCGGGGCACGCCAAGTTGACCACGCCGTCGATGGTGATTTCCAGTTCACCTTCGAGGACCTCATACACTTCCTCCTGCGGATGAAAGTGCTCGTGGATTGAGGCGTCGCGTAGAAACCGATAGTGCGCCACGGTCATACGTTCGGTATGGAAATAACGGCCGAACCAGCCGGGCAACCGTTGAATTTCGCTCAAATCGTCAATGCGGACAATGGTCATTGCCGGCGCCCATGGAGGAGCGTGAAGATGCTTGACGGAGTGGATGAAAACAGACTGGCCCCGCCAGACCCCTCCAGTCTACGCCTCTTGGTCCTGAGAGGCCTCACTGACTCTCTTCCAACACAAGATGAGCCTGAAGGCGGAAGTTGATTCCAACACAAGATGAGCCTGAAGGGTTAGGCATGCTGGAGATTGAACATCAGCGTGCACGAAGCAGAGAAGTTGAGTTTGGAAGCGATTGGCCGGTTCGTCGAGGCCAGCGAGGAGATCCGGTTCGAGGGCGAGAACCGTCAGCAAGTCTATGGCTGGGTGGAGCAGGTTCTGGTCCAGCAGGAGTATCGCCAACAGGGCAAGGCGGCGCGGGGCCTGGTGCGGCGCTACATCGAGAAGATGACCGGATTGAGCCGGGCGCAGGTCACGCGGCTGATCGCGCGCTACACAGCCACCGGCCGGGTCCAGCCCACCGTCTACCGGCGGCGCCGTTTTCCCGAGCGCTACACGCGGGCCGACATCGAGCTGCTGGCCTCGGTCGATGAGGCGCACGAGACCTTGAGCGGCCCGGCGACGCGGCGCATTCTGGAGCGCGAGGTTCGAGCTCTACGGCAAGCAGGAGTACGCGCGGCTGGCGGCGATCTCCGTGGCTCATCTGTACAACCTGCGCAAGAGCCAGCGCTACCGCGAGCGGCGCTTGAACTACGTCAAGACGCGGCCCACGGCAGTGTCGATCGGCGAGCGGCGCAAGCCCGATCCGCGGGGCCAGCCCGGCTATCTGCGCCTGGATACGGTGCATCAGGGCGACCAGCCCGAAGCCAAGGGCGTGTTTCACATCAACGCCGTCGACGAGGTCTTGCAGTGGCAGGTCGTCGGCGCGACGCCGCGCATCTCGGAAGCCTATCTGGAGCCTGTGCTGGAGGCCATGATGCGCCAGTTTCCTTTTCGCATTCGCGGCTTCCACACCGACAACGGCAGGAGTTCATCAACCACACGGTCGCCGAACTGCTCAACAAGCTGTTGATCGAGCAGACCAAAAGCCGTCCCCGGCAGAGCGGCGACAACGGCCTGGTGGAGACCAAGAACGGCGCAGTCATCCGCAAACACATCGGCTACGGCTACATCGATGCCGGCCATGCCGACCGCATCAACAGCTTCTATCGGCAGTTTCTGAATCCGTATCTGAACTACCATCGCCCTTGCGCCCAGGCCGATGTCCAGATCGATGAGAAGGGCCGCAAACGCGTTCGCTACCGGCGCTACCAGACTCCGCTGGAAACCTTGTTGGCACTGGATAAACCGGCACAGTTTCTGCGCCAGGGGCTCAGCATCAACGCCCTGAAACGCATCGCCGCGGCGCTCAGCGACACAGAGGCAGCACGACGCATGCAACAGGCCAAGAACAGGCTATTTGAGAAACTGCGGCTCACCGCGTAGCACCCGAGGCTGGAGCAGAGGGCGGAGGAAATGGCGGTCCAAGGAAAAGCCTGCGGGGATAAAACTCCCTACGGCTTTTCCAAGGACCTTGGAAATCGAGAAAGCCGATTCCCACATTCCCTCCGCCCCGGATGCGACTGTTAATCTGACTCAAAATCAAAACCCGAAAGGACCTTCCCCAGTTCGCCTGACCTTCGCTACCTTCAGGCTCATCCTTCAATTGGAAAAGACTCACTGCCGCGCATTATCGCCCAATCTCGATGACTACAAAGCTGCCGGGCAGCACCGGTGGACGGGGCCGCGGATTGTCGGCCGTAGGCGCGGGGCGAGGACCGAATTCGGCGGTCACCGTATATATGCGATCGGTGGTTGAGTCGTAGGCCATGGTACGCGCGCCCTTTTGCGTGGGCAGGCTCTCGATGGTCGGGAAACTGGGAGACGAGGCATCCACAACGGAGAGAATGCCGTCGCCGCTGGTTGCGTAGGCCAGACGATGAGCGTCGCTGAAACCAGCCGCGTCGGGTCCGTCGCCGATGGAGGGATTGGCCACCAGCTTGCCGGTATTGGTGTCGATCACCGACATCTTGTTACCGTCGCATACGGGGAAGAGGCGATGCCCGGCCGCATCGATTCCAAGGCCGGAAGGTGAGTCGCAGCCTGCAGACCAGGTCGCGGTGATGGTTTTGGTCCGGGCATCGATGCGAATCACTTCGCTTTTGTCTTCGATGTTGTCGTAAACAATGCCCTGCCCGTCGACGGCCGGGGCTTCTGGCTTGCCGGGAAGCGGGACGGTTGCGACCACCTTGTGGGTTGCAGCGTCGATGACCGTCGCGGTGTGGCCATGGCCATCGAACGCCCAAACAGTGTCTGTTGCAGGCTCGAAGACGATGCCATCGGGCCCGTTGCCGCCGGGAATGGTTTCAACCGTCGCCAGCGTCGAACGATCGAAGAGAATCACCGCATTTCCATCGCCGTCGGAGATGTAGCCGTATTTCCCAGAAGGATCAAGCGCGATGCCATGGGTGCGGTGCATGCCTCCGATTTCGCCCACCAGTTTGCCGGTGGTGGTATCCACTACTTCAACCCGGTTGGAGCGGGCAATGTAGAGCCGGTGCGCAGGGCCGTCGACTGTTACGTAGTCCCAACCGCCGTCGCCGCCAATCTGCCAGCGGGTAATGACATGGTAAGGCTGCGCCGCAGACGAGTCGGCAGCCAGGGCAGAAGCCTGGGCGAGGCCGGCGAGTAGCAGGGCTGCGGCAAAGGGCAAAGCCAATTGGCGGATGACGCTCTTAGAATGCATGACAGACTCCGTCGTGCTGGCAAAATGGGATTTCGTGCTGCGAGTGTTTGGACGCATAGAAGCGGTTCGCGGGTACATTTCAATACACCCTAAGAAGTTTGCCATACGAGGCTGAAGGTAAGCTGAATGGCGAGTCAACATTGCCCCCCAAAAAAGGCCTCCGGATAAATGGCCGGCATCGATTGCCGATTTTGGTCCGGCCCGCGAATCACCGGAGATGAATGCTTTACCCTCATATGAGCGGGGGTTGCCGCACAGGGGAAGAACTTTGCGCATCGTTCTGTCGAACATTGGCACCTTAGGCGACATCAACCCGTTGATCGCGATTGCGATTGAGCTGAAGCGCCGCGGCCATACACCGGTAATGACACTGCCCGGTGTGTATCGGTCCAGGATCGAACCGCTCGGTTTGGAATTTCACTTATTAAGGCCCGATATCGATCCCAAGAACACGATGCTCGTGGAGATGATCTACGACGTGAACAAGGGAACCGAGACAGGTCTGCGCAAGTTTCTGTTTCCGGTGTTGCGCGAAACCTACGCCGACCTTTTCGATGCTGCGACCAAGCCGGTGCGCGCCGACCTGATGCTGCTGGGCGAACTGAACTACGCCGGGCCAATTGTTGCCGAGGCCACAGGAATTCCGTGGGCCAGTTATGTGCTAGCGCCGTTTTCATTTTTTTCGGCCTTCGATCCGCCGGTGCTGCCACCGTATCCCAGGCTCGCACGCGCCGATAAGGCGCCGGGCATGGGACGCGCGATGCGGCGGCTGGCACGGTTTGTGACGCGTAAATGGCCCGAGCCCATCTGGGAACTGCGCCGCGAACTGGGGCTTGGCAAAGGCCCGAATCCGATCTTCGACGCCAAGCATTCGCCCGACCTTGTGCTGGCACTTTTTTCGCATGCGCTTGGCGTGGAGCAAAAAGACTGGCCGCCGAACGTGCTCATCAGCGGATTTTGCTTTTACGACGCCAATGCCGGCAATTCGTCGCTCGAGCCCGGACTGGAAGAGTTTCTGAAAGCAGGCGAGCCGCCGATCGTTTTCACGCTGGGCTCAGCCGCGGTGCTGGCTGCCGGCGAGTTCTACGAGATTTCTGCGCAGGCCGCGAAAATGCTTGGCACGCGCGCGGTGCTGCTAATCGGCGACGATCCGCGCAATCGCCCCGCGCAGCCATTGCCCGATGCGATTTGCGTTGCGCAGTACGCGCCTTACTCGATGCTGTTTCCTCGCGTTGAGCTGGTGGTGCACCAGGGCGGCGTAGGGACCACCGCGCAATGCCTGCGCGCAGGACGCCCGATGCTCATCATGCCCTATTCGCACGACCAGCCCGACAATGCGCGGCGCATGAGACGGCTGGGTGCGGCGCGCGCGATTTTGCGTTCGCGTTATTCGGCAAAACGAGTGGCCGGGGTATCTACGCTCGATGCTGGCTGAACCGGAATTTGAGGAACAAGCGCAGAAGGCGGCGCAGGAGATCGCAAGCGAGAATGGTGCATCGACCGCATGCGCCGCGCTCGAAGATCTCTACCGGCGCAAGACTACATTACGATAGACGTCGAATCATCGGATTCGTTTTCGTCTACAGCCTCTCCTGATTTCACCATATAAAACGAATGTGCCTCGCGGCTCGATTGAGCTGGAACTCTCCTGTGCACGTTTTCGTCATATAAAAGAGATCGGTCATTCCACTTCCTGCCTCATGCAAAGTTGCAGGGCCTAGCCATTTTATTTCAGGAGACATTCGATATGAAGATTCGAAACAGCTTGATTATTTCCTTTTCGTCCGCTTGCCTGGTTTTCGCGGGTGCACAGCTGAGTGGGGCGCAAGGTCCAAGTGCAGGTACTGATTCAGCGACCGCCGGCAGCCAGGCGACTGCCGGCCTGGTGCCCGCAGAAGTGGCACTGAACAAGACACTCGATGCGCGCAAGGACCAGCCTGGCGCAGCCTTCGAGGCTACGCTCAAGTCGGCGGTACATTTGAAGGACGGAACCGAATTACCTAAGGGCACTTTACTTGAGGGTAAGGTTGCTGCAGCCGATGCAAAGAGCAAGGGCGCGTTGGAACTTTCACTCGTCTTTACCGATGCGAAACTGAAAGGCGGCAAGGTGGTTCCAATTGAGGCCACGATCGTGGGGCTCGCCGATCCGGCGATCGGAACCGATTCCAACTCTTCATACGATGGTCCGACTCCGTGGAACGGCAGCGCAACGCAGTTCGATTTGACCGGCGCGCTTGACAACGTTGACCTGCATAGCACGATCGGCAGCGAAAACTCCGGCACGCTGGTTGCGTCGGGCAAGGGCGACGTGAAAATGAGCTCGGGAAGCCGATTGTCGCTGGCCCTGGGCGACAAGAGCTCAAACTAACCGTTACGAGGCCCCGGCGCAAAGAGCCGGGGCGCTTCTCCGCGAGCCGGATGTGGGCCGGCTTTGCTGCTGCCTGCGTATGAAAGATCGATATCGATATCTGTCGGCAGGCACCGATCAAGAAATAGAGCGATAGCAATCGTAAATGAATCGCTGCACCGCGCTCTCAGCGCGGGTTCGATCGCTTATGCGCGCGACGCCGCTGCAACATGCGAGTGTGCGGTGAGATTAAGACAAGGTTGTCCGCGCCGCTCTCAAGAGGCGAATAATCTATTGACCGCATCGAATCTCTTCCAATCGCAGTCGCAGGATTTTCTCGTAATGAAAATGCATCCGCGCGCCTTCTCGTCGGCTCTCCGCACAAACTCGTCTAAGCAAGGGTATATGTTGCCCTGCCTGAATCGACTTCGAGCCGGGCGCAATCAAGTCTCGATTAAAGGAGATTACTTCGATGAAATTTTCAAATAACTTGGCACTTTCGCTGGCAGCGGCATTTGCGGTTTGTCTCGCGCCGCAATTCTGCGCGGCACAGAGCACGATTTCAGAATCTCCATCTGCAAGTTCAAACGCGAACGCCGGCGCACAGTTGGCTTCAGAGCGCGAGGACGCTCAGCAACTGGTGCCTGCGGAGGCCAGCCTTACCAGATCCATCGACGCTCAAATGGACCAGTCGGGCTCGGCGATTGGAGCGCGGCTTGACGGGACGGTCCATTTAAAGAATGGAACCGAACTGCCGAACGGCACCATGCTTGTGGGGCGAGTGACGACGGACAAGATGAGGAGCGACGGCGTCTCCCGCCTGGCTCTGCGATTTACCGAAGCAAAATTGCAAGACGGCCATGCCGTTCCAATTGAAGCGACTATCGTGGACATCTCAGGTCCGGCTGCGTTAACTGAGAATGTTGCGACCTTCGACGGTCCGCTTCGGTGGAATGGAAGATTTTTGCAATACGAAGATATTGGCGTGTTATCCCGGGTTGACCTGCACAGCAGAATTGGAGGCATAAATTCGGGCACGCTGGTGGCTACCGACAAGAGCGATATGAGGCTGAACGCAGGCAGCCGGATGTCGCTGGCGCTTGGAGGGTTGGGCGAAAAGACAATTGATTGACGATCACAAGGCCCCGGCTTTATGAGCTGGGGCGCTTTTTCTGCGGGCCGGTTAACTTATTGGTCGAATCGAATGAGTTCCATGGCCGGGGGGTTTTTTTCTCGTAATGAAAACGGATCCGGGTATATCGCGAATGGTTCCCTTCCCCGCCTCGTCTAACCAGGTGTACATATCGGCTCCCCATCGACAAGACTCGAGCAGGTGCGCACGCAATTTTCAACCCCAGGAGATTACTTCAATGAGATATGCAAACAGCTTGCCACTTTCAATCGCAGCGTCATTTCTGGTTTGCTTTGCGCCCCAAATTTGCGCGGCTCAGAGTATGAGTTCAGGAGCGCCATCGTCGAGTTCGAACGCAAACAACAGTACACAGTTGACGGCCGGACACCAGGCTGCTCAGAACTTGGTGCCCGCGGTGGTCGATCTTACCCGGACGCTCGATGCCCGCAAGGACCAGGCAGGCTCGACGTTTGAAGCGCGACTTGACGGGACGGTGCATCTGAAAAACGGAACGGAATTGCCACACGGCACCATGCTTGTGGGCCAGGTGACAACCGATCAGATGCGGAGCGACGGAGCTTCCCGGCTCTCCCTGCAATTTACCGAAGCAAAGCTGAAAGACGGCAAGACCGTTCCGATTGACGCCACGATTGTTGGGATCAGCGGGCCAGCGGAGTCGGGAGATAGCTACGGAAACTATGACGGTCCCCTTCCGTGGAACGGCACCACGGTGAAATACGACGATATCGGCGTGCTGTCGCACGTGGACCTGCACAGTACAATCGGGGGCTCGAATTCGGGTACACTGGTGGCGACTGACAAAAGCGACATGAAATTGAGGACGGGCAGCCGCATTTCGCTGGCGTTGGGCGAAAAGAGCTCGGATTAACGGCGGTCAAGTCAGCGGCGGCCAAGTGCATTGCGCGATAGACAGCGCTACAATCGAGTGTCGATTTTGAATTCCGGGCGAGTGACAATTTTCGGGCAACGAGAACGCGGCCTGATTCTTGTCACTCGCTTCGTTCAGCACTTGACCCCGGCTTGCGCGAGGCACTTTTTCAAACCGGCCATACTTACGCGGCTTGAGGCCTCGGGCGTACCCGCGCCGCGCCAGTGCGTTTCAAGACTGACGGCGTAATGGTAACCATCGCGCTCGAATGCGCGAAACTGCCCGACCCAATCGATGACGCCGCCGCCGACCGGCGCCCAATCAAAACCTCCGCCAGGTTTGCGAATCGTATCCTTGCAATGGCAATGACCGATGCGATTCTTCGGCAGCAGATTGTAATCGTCAGGGTACGGCGTATCTCCGGGAAACGTAGCGGAATTGCCGGGGTCCCAGTTGAGCATAAAGTTTGGCTCCTGGATTTGGCTGAGCGTTACGGCCGCTTCTTTGCCGGTGCCGGTGTTGCAGTCCATCTCATTTTCGAGCAGCAGAATAATGTCATGCTTTGCGCACTCACGCGCGGCTTGGCGCAGCTTGTCGTTGATGGCGTCGCGGTATGGTGCTGGATTCTCGAGCCGCCAGAAATCGAAGCAGCGGATGCGATCGGTTTGAAACGATTTGCAAAGTTCAATGCAGCGGCTGAGCACCTGATCCTGTTGCTTGAAGTCGAAGTCGGCGCGAAACTGGTCGCGCCGCGGCCCCTCTTTCGATTGCGGCGCGCCCGGCCAGTGAACTTTGAAAAGCGGGCTGGCAATATCGGTGACGCGCAGTTTGTATTTGCTCAGGATTCCGCGCGCACGATCCACCTCACTGTCATCCATCTGCGCGATGTTCTTTCCCCACATGCCTCGAATCTCGATCCAGTGTAGGCCGAAATCGTTTGCAGCCACATTGCAGGCGTGATCAAAATCATCGGAGATTTCGTCGTTGATGACCGAAAGCCGGAATGGACAGCTTGCGAGAGCACTGAGCGCCTGGGGCGCAGCGGTGAGCGCGCCTGCTGCGCCAAGGCCGGCGAGAAATGCGCGGCGTGAAGAGGACATGATTCTCTCCTTGATTTTGTGCGTGCTGGAAATGCGTTTGGCGTGCGGTTGCGATTATAGCGCCGAGCATGCCGAGGTTGTTTGCGCGGGCCAAGACTCGAACATTGTGCACAGAGGTCGCATTACTTCGGTGGATAGTTCCTGGTCCGGCCGGTCCGGCTATTCGTGACGCTGAAGCTGCCGTCTTTCGACGCCGCCACTTTAAAGTAGGCGCCGTCGCTTCCGCCTTTCAGGTTGGCAATCAAATCCTCGGCGCTGTTGTGCGCGGCATCGTTGCCCTCGGCCGTGTGCAGCATGTAGAGGTCTTCGAGGCCCGGACTCTCATGAACGGTCTGCCATGCCTCGGGGCTGCCGGCCTTGTGCGCGCCGTTGTTCATGATGGCGACGCGAGGATGGATTGCATCGACGAACGCGCGCGAATTCGAGAGATTCATGCCGTGATGGTTGACGAGATACAAATCGACATGACCGATCAGATTATTCGGGCACACTAGTGGAATTTCTTTCGCCTTGGTGAGGTCGCCCAGATCGAGAAAGCGGAACTTGCCGTAACGCACCAGGATGCCTGCTGAGCGTGGATTCTCAGTCGAGTCAAGATCCCAATGCGGCTCGCTCGCACAATAAGGATTGGGCTGCGGCGTAACGCCGGGCACAGCGGAGATATGCTCGCCGTCCGCGGTTAAAACGATAGTCGTAAGGCCGGGAATGTCGATGGTATCGCCGGGATGAACGACGCGACGCGGCGTGTTGCCGATTGCCTTGATGTACGCGGCGTAATCGTGGCGAGTGATGTCGCTGTCTTCGCGATTTACGCCGTGGTCGAGAAACTCGCCCACCTTTACTCGCTGCACGAGGTTGGGTATTCCGCCCACATGGTCAACGTGAAAATGGGTAATGAGCACATAGTCGAGTTTCGAAATGCCCGCATCCGTCATCGCGGCCTGGATGCGGCCGGCGTCGCGACCATCGTTCCCCGGCCAACCGGTATCTACGAGCAGAGACTTGCCGGTGGGCGAAACAAGCAGCGTGGATTGGCCGCCCTCCACGTCGATGAAGTAAATGAGCAGAGGCCGATTGCCGCCCTGACCGCGGCCGAGTTGCGGGGCGATGAAATAGAAGAGCGCAAGACCACAGGCGAGCAGCGAATTCAGACCAATTGAGCGCACCAACAATTTCGAAATGCAATGAGTAAAACATTTCATGGCAACCGCAGTGTAATCGACCAGCCCGGATTCGGAAAACGGCAGCCGGGCTCCAAAGCAACGATTTTCATGAGAAAGGCAGCCGTCAATCGCCGACAATTTGCATCCTATTGACTTGAGAGCTGATAGCGAAGACAGGAGGTTGGGGAATGCCGCGTTTTGCAGGAAAAGTCGCCATTGTGACCGGAGCAGGCACTGGGATTGGGCAGGGCATCGCTGAGCGACTGGGATCGGAGGGCGCGAAGATTGTCGTCGATTATGTCGGCGACCCGGCAGGCGCCGAAGCGACGCGCAGCGCCATCACGCAATCGGGCGGCGATGCGGAGACACTTCAAGCCGACGTCACGAAACTCGACGACGTGCGCAAGCTTGTCGATACAGCCTGGACGCGATTCGGCTCGGCAGACATCCTGGTGAACAACGCGGGCATGGAACACAAAGCCGATTTCTGGGACACGACCGAAGAGGAATACGACAAAGTTATGTCGGTGAATCTGCGCGGGCCGTTTTTTCTTACCCAGGAGTTTGTGCGGCGTTTGCGCGACGCCAGGAAGCCCGGCCGCATAATCAACATCAGCTCCGTGCACGAGGATATGGCGTTTCCGGGATTTTCAACCTATTGCTCGAGCAAGGGTGGGCTGCGAATGTTGATGCGCGACTTAGCTATGGAACTTGGACCGCTTGGAATTACGGTGAACAACGTCGCTCCCGGCGCCATCGCAACACCGATCAACAAAGCTCTGCTCGAAGACAAACCCAAACTCGATGCGCTGCTCAAGAATATTCCGCTCGGGCGTCTGGGCGCGCCCGAAGACGTTGCCGGAGCGGTGGCGTTTCTTGCATCGAACGACGCAGACTACGTGACAGGCGCAACGATTGTTGTGGACGGCGGCCTGATGCGCAATTACCACGAGCAATAATACGATGGCAGCGAGAATTGAAGATTATGCGCTAATTGGCGACATGGAAACCGCCGCACTGGTGGATAAGAGCGGATCGGTTGACTGGCTATGCTGGCCCGACTTTTCTTCGGCTGCGTGTTTTGCCGCACTGTTGGGGACCGAGGAGAATGGCTACTGGAAGATTGCGCCCACAGACGACACGTTTCACAGTTCGCGGCGATACCTCGATCACACGCTGGTTCTGGAAACAACATTCGAGCAAGCTTCCGGCGCCATTCGTCTCGTCGACTTCATGCCTCCGCGCGGCAGGCATTCCGATTTGGTGCGAATTGTGGAGGGCGTTCGTGGCTGTGTGTCTGTGTGCATGGAGCTTGTGTTGCGATTCGATTATGGACGCACGGTTCCATGGGTGACGGGATTAACGGATGGTTTCCGCGCCGTTGCCGGCCCAAATCTGGCAATCTTTCTTGCTTCCGTTCCGGTGCATGGCGAAAACCTGAAGACAGTGGCCGAATTCTCCGTGCGCAAAGGCGAGCGAGTGTGGTTCACACTGACCTATGGATCATCGAACGAACCAGATCCGAAGCAGATTGACGCTCGTCGAGCGCTTCAGGATTCAGTCCGCATCTGGCGCGAGTGGAGCGGTCGCCTCAAGTTCAAAGGCAAGCATCGCGACGCGGTTGAGAGGTCGCTCATTACGCTCAAGGCGCTTAGCTTTCGGCCCAGCGGAGGGATTGTG
The DNA here is from genome assembly GCA_963732165.1 of uncultured Acidobacteriaceae bacterium. Taxonomy (GTDB): domain Bacteria; phylum Acidobacteriota; class Terriglobia; order Terriglobales; family Acidobacteriaceae; genus Telmatobacter. The sequence goes on along the minus strand of CAVSYM010000031.1, from coordinate 120,303 downwards.
GCAGCTCCCACGACTTCGTTGCCCGAATGCATCGGGGGCACACGCAATTGGGACTATCGCTATTGCTGGCTGCGCGACACCACATTCACTTTGCTGGCTTTGATCAACGCCGGCTACTTCGATGAGGCAAAAGGGTGGCAGGATTGGCTGCTGCGCGCGTTGGCCGGCAGCCCGGATCAAGTGCAGATCATGTATGGTCTCTACGGCGAGCGCCAACTCGTGGAGTGGACGGCGGACTGGCTGCCTGGATATGAAAACTCGCGCCCCGTACGAATAGGTAACGCTGCTTCGCAGCAAATGCAACTCGACATTTACGGGGAAATGCTCGATTCGTTCTTTCACGCCCAGCATGGCATGAACCGGCACACCGAAGACGATTTTCGCGTGCTTGCATTGCTTCTCAATCGGCTTGAATCTATTTGGCAAAAGCCCGATCAGGGAATATGGGAGATGAGGGGCAAACCCCAGCATTTCACCTATTCCAAAATGATGGCCTGGGTCGCATTTGACCGCGCAGTGCTGCTGGCTGAGCAGTTAAAGTATCAGGCCCCGGTTGATAAATGGAAGGCTATTCGCGACACGATTCATAAGGAGATTTGCGAAAACGCCTTCAACAAAAAGAAGAAGTGCTTTGTTCAGGCCTACGGATCCGACGAACTCGATGCGGCCTTGCTGCTGATGCCGGCGGTCGGTTTTTTGCCCGGCAGCGATCGACGAGTGAAGGCAACGGTAAGAGCAATTGAGCGCGAGTTGATGCCGCGGGGCCTGGTTCTGCGTTACGACACCCGGAAAGTACGCGACGGACTGCCGCCGGGCGAAGGCGTTTTTCTTGCCTGCAGTTTTTGGATGGTCAGCGCGCTTAAAGCGATAGGCCGCACGCGCGACGCAAAAGCGCTCTTCGAGAAACTGCTTAAGCTCCGCAACGACGTGGGTTTGCTCGCTGAAGAATACGATCCCGAGCATCGGCGCATGGTGGGGAATTTCCCCCAGGCATTTTCGCACATTGCGCTTGTTAATGCTGCTTATTACCTTGAAGAGGGGTTGCGCGCGCGCAAACGCACGCACCGGGACGGCCGCGACGCATCAAAACCGACAAGGCACGCAGCAGCCGGCCGATGATGGTATCGCTGGCTCAGCAATTTTACGGCGTGTCTGCTGATAGAATGAAAGAAGCCGCGCAGCGCGGATATTCATCGCGCATTCATCTTCCTACTGCGGTTCCAGGATTGTTATACCCCGGAGGCAGTACCGCAGAGTCGATCCGACGCCAAGGAGGAGCGACCTTTCGCACAAGCCGGATAGGGTACATCTATCCTGGAACCGCCGTAATTGCGCCCGCGGCCGCACTCAAGGCAAAGGACAATGCACCTGTGAGCCAGACGATACGCAATATCGCCATCATCGCCCATGTCGATCATGGAAAGACTACTTTGGTTGACGCCATGCTGCGCCAGGCCGGAACCTTCCGCGCCAACGAGCAGGTGGCCGAGCGAGTGATGGACTCGAACGAGCTCGAGCGCGAGCGCGGCATCACGATCCTCGCCAAAAACACGGCCATCAACTACGGCGGAGGCAAGATCAACATTGTGGACACGCCCGGCCACGCCGACTTTGGCGGCGAAGTGGAACGCGCGCTGAAGATGGTGGACGGCGTGATGCTGCTGGTGGATGCAGCCGAGGGACCGCTGCCGCAGACGCGCTACGTGCTTTCAAAGGCTCTCGAGGCGAAGCTGCCGCCCATCGTGGTTATCAACAAGATCGACAGGCCCGATGCGCGCCCGCAGGAAGTGCTGAACGAGATTTACGATCTGTTCATCGATCTCGATGCAGACGAACACCAGCTCGATTTTCCCGTACTCTATGCTGTCGCAAAGAACGGCACAGCATCGACCGATCCCGCCACTCCAGGAACCGATTTGCATCCGCTGTTTGAGGCAATCGTCAACACGATTCCCGAGGCCACGGGCGACGCCGAAGCTACGCTGCAAATTCTGGTGGCCAATCTCGATTACTCCGATTACTTTGGCCGCATCGCCATCTGCCGCGTTTTTCAGGGAACGTTGCGCGTAGGCGACGAGGTCAACATTTCGCGCCGCGACGGCTCGCTGTACAAAATAAAAATCACCAAACTCTTTACCTTCTCGGGGCTCAAGCGCACCGAAATTGAAGAGACTACGATGGGCGACATTGTTGCCGTCGCAGGCGTAGAGGGGATCACAATTGGCGAAACGATCACCAGTCTTGAGAATCCCGAGCCGCTGCCGCTTATCGTGATTGACGAGCCGACTATCGCGATCCAATTCAACGTGAATACTTCGCCCTTTGCCGGCCGCGAGGGCCAGTACGTCACCAGCCGCAACCTGCGCGAGCGGCTAGAAAAAGAGCTGCTCACTAACGTATCGATCCGGGTTGAAGAGACCGGTTCCCCTGACGCATTCAAGGTGCTGGGCCGCGGTGAACTGCAGCTGGCCATACTGATTGAGATGATGCGGCGCGAAGGGTTCGAGCTCATGGCCGGGCGGCCTGAAATTGTAACCAAGGTTGTGGATGGAGTGCGCCTGGAACCAGTGGAGCATCTCACCATCGACGTGCCTGAGCAGTTTACTGGAGTGGTGATTGAGAAGCTCGGACCGCGCAAGGGCGAAATGACCAGGATGCACAATCATGGCTCGGGCCGAGTGCGGCTTGAGTTTCGCGTACCCAGCCGTGGGCTCATCGGCTTACGCAGCGAGATGCTGACCGAAACGCGCGGAACCATCGTGATGAATTCTCTCTTCGACGGTTACATTCCCTACCAGGGCGAGATTCCGCAGCGGCCCACCGGCGCGCTCATCGCCGATCGCCTGGGCGCGACCACGACATACGCGCTGAACGGGCTGCAGGAGCGCGGCATTCTGTTTTTGGGCGCCGGCGTTGAAGTCTACGAAGGGATGATCGTGGGCGAGCACTCGCGCGACAACGATCTCGACGTGAACGTGGTGCGCGAGAAAAAGATGACCAACATGCGGGCTTCGACGGCCGATGATGCTATTCGGCTGGTGCCCTACACTACGCTCAATCTCGAGCAGGCCATCGAATTCATTGCCGACGATGAGTTTGTCGAGGTAACGCCGAAATCATTGCGCCTGCGCAAGAAGATTCTGCAGCAGAATCGCCGGCCGAAACGCTGGGAGAAGGCGGAGCAGTTCTCCTGAGCAACCGGACCCTGATTGCAGTGGAAGGAAAGGGAGCCGAAGCTGGGGACGCGCCGTAGCGAGGATCTGCAGCTATCTTTTCAGTCACCCTGCGGCACAGCTGATTGTCTGCTAAACTTTCAACAAACTATGGCCGGATTCGTCTTGGACATATTCATCGCCTTTATGGTGCGATGGATAATCATCTTTTGGCGCCGGGGACTAAGCCGTAATTGGCCGACCGTATCCGGCGCGGTTGTCCGCTCTCATCTTGAGAAACCTGGCTTCGGCTGCATGTATGTGGTGATCGAATACAAATACAAGGCGAATTGGGAGCGATATCACGGTATATTGAATAAGCCTTACGCCTACGCCACGAACTATGCAGAAGCCTATGTTCGACATCATCCGGCAGGTAGCGAACTGAAAGTTCGCTACGATCCCAAAATACCCACACGTTCATTCCCGATTTTCGATTAAAGCCGACGCTTCGCTTCCAGCACCCGCTCCAGCGCTTCCTCGGCCGTCGCGCCCACGCTCGATAGATGCCCCATCTTGCGGCCCGAGCGCGGAGTGAGCTTCTCATACAAATGCAGGCGTACACCCGGCACTTTCAGCGCCGCGGAAAAATCCGGCTCGCTCGTTCTGTTCAGCCAAACGTCACCGAGTAGATTCACGATGGCGCACGGAGAAATGAGCTCTGTCGATCCGAGCGGCAGATTGCATGCGGCTCGCACCGCCTGTTCAAACTGGCTGGTTGCGCAGCCGCGCTCGCTCTGGTGGTAGCTGTTGTGGGGACGCGGCGCCAACTCGTTCACCAGCAGACTCGCCGCTACGCGTAACGAACATCTCTGCACACAGCATTCCTTCAATGCCAAGACCGGCCACGATTCCGGCCGCAATTTCTTCGGCGCGACGCTCCAACTCGATGGGCACGCCTGCCGGCAGCACGCTCCACGCAAGAATCTGGTTCTCATGGTAATTCCTCGCCGCCGGATACGTTCTCACTTCACCAGCCGGATTTCGCGCTGCCATCACGCTGATTTCGCAGTCAAGCTCCAATGCCTTCTCGGCAACGCAGGGTCGCTCGCCAAGATCCTGCCACACTCGTCCAAAATCGGCGCCGTGTGCAGCACCGATGCGCGCCTGCCCTCGGCCATCGTAACCGCCGCGCCCAATTTTGAGAAACACATCGCCGCCAAGCACATGTATTGCTGTGTTTAATTCGACCTCGCTCTTTACAACAGCAAATGAGCCAACTGGAAATCCGTGCTCCGCGAGCCACGTCTTCTGCAGCGTCTTGTCCTGAATGATGCGGATCGCCTCGACGCCCGGCCGCAGCGGCGCGAGCCGCGCGACTTCATTCAGCGCATCCACGCCAATCTGCTCGATTTCGAGCGTGACGGCATCGGCACCCCTTGCCAATCGCCGCGCCGCGTCCACATCTCCCCACTCGCCCACGATCGTTTCGTCCGCCACAAAACTTGCCGGGCACTTCACTTCAGGATCCATCACGCGAACGCGATAGCCCATGGTGCGCGCAGCCATGGCCATCATGCGGCCCAGTTGGCCGCCACCGAGTATGGCAAGCAGGCCTCCCGGGCGAATCGTTGGAATGTCATTTGGATTTGGGGAAGAAGAGAACGTCACCCTGGCAGCTCCTGGTCAAGCACTTCCTGGGTGCGCGCGGCACGCCATTTGGCCAGGCGCTCATAGAGCGATGTATCCGTTGCAGCGAGAATCTCCGCAGCCAGCAGCGCCGCGTTCGCCGCACCAGACTTGCCGATCGCCAGCGTTCCTACCGGCACTCCCTTCGGCATCTGCACAATCGAAAGCAGCGAGTCCATCCCATTCAGCACTGTCGCCATTACTGGCACGCCGAGCACCGGTACCAGCGTTTTTGCGGCCAGCATTCCAGGTAGATGCGCCGCACCGCCGGCGCCAGCGATGATCACGCGTAACCCGCGCTCCCGCGCCGTCTCAGCGTATTCAAAGAGTCGGTCCGGTGTTCGATGCGCGCTCACAACTCTTGCTTCGAAAGGAATATTGAATTCGCGCAGAATCTCTACCGCGGCCGAGAGCGTTTCATAGTCGCTCTTCGAGCCCATCACTACGCCCACCAGCGGTTGCTTGCTCATGAGTCCATTATAAGGACCGGCAATTCCAAGATGGTAGTTGATTTGGACGCAGTGCTTCCCGCTGCAACGGATGAAGTTCCGCTGCCCCTTAGCGCAACCGATTCATGCGTGAAATTCAGCGCACATGCCGGGCAGGCGTCATCGCCTGCGCCACGCCTCGAAGGCCACCTCAAGCACCGCCAGCAACACGCTCATTGCCGCTGCAAATCCCTTGGCCCGTTGCCAGTTTTGTTCGTGCCTTGCCATACGCCGCTCCAGTTCCGCGAGCCGCCCGCCATTTCCGTCGCCCATCAGGCCCGTCATTTGCGTCTTCAGCACGCTCAGGTCGCTTAGCACCTGCGCCTCGAATTCATTCATCATCCGCATCGGAGCGGTTCTCCACTTCGACCGCCGCTCACGCACTCAGCGGTAAATTGATAAACAACGCTGCAGAAAACTCTGAGTAGTTGGGCGGCGTCGACCCGTCGTACATCCTGATGTAAAAACGGTCTGCGGCCGACACCCGCGAGAACGTCAGCGTTTGCTGGCTGCCGCGCATCACCAGCGTTGGATCTTCGCCCGGCATAAACGCAAAATCCCGCAGCCGGATTTCAAACCCTCCACCGCTTGGTGGTGTAACCCCGGCATTCACTGTCGCCGTGCTCCCATTCAGTGCAGTTACCGTCAATCCGTTCAGGTTCTGGAGCACTGTCGGCGACACCGGCGCAGGTAGCCAGGTGTTCTCCGGCACTCTTGCGCTGGTCTTAATGGCTAAGTCATCGGCCCAGTCATTGGCGAAACTAATATTGTATACCACTAAGTCTGGATAACTCGCCGTATAACTTAGTTTCACTGCCCGTACTACGACCTGGGCATTTAGATTCGCCGATGGTGCATTCAGCTGCAGGGCATCGCCCGGCCACACATCAGTGGCAAAGCTCGCGCCGGTACCTTGGTAGCTCCCACTCCATAGCGCACTTACACTAGCCGCAGTTTGCTCCATTACCAGTGCCGCGGTCCGGCAATCGGCGGAACTGCGCGCCGGTGGACTGATTACCGTTCCAATCCATGCAGCCACTGAGGGCGATCCTGCCTGTGCAAGCGCCTGCTGGCTGGCCGTATTCACGGCGCGCCCAACGGCCCTGCCGATGGTGCGATAACTCACTGCAATCTCTTCGCCCGCCACTGGCACATAACCCGTATAGAATGCCAGTTTCCCGCTGCCCTCAACATGGCACTCAGCCTGTTCTGCCGTTGTGCCGATGCGCCGCGTGTACGCAGTCCCATTGGGCGGCGTGCTCACTACCCATCCCGAACCAAGATTATTCAGGCTCAACGCGCGTATTGATCCAATAAGGTTGATGCTACTTGCGGCCACAACCTGACAAGCACCGGGCAGATTTATAAGTGAGCCGTTATAGACTGTCACCGGAGTCGCGCCAATACCATTCACAAACTGCTGAACTTCCATTTGGATCGAGCACGGCGCCAGCACACCCTGACCGCCGGCCGAAATCGACCCGCTGTCACCAAATGCGTAATAGATCGCCCGTGAACGCTCAAACTCAGGACAGTGCGCGCGAATTCGCAACGTGTAACTGTCCTGCGGATTGACTGCGAAAGTCGTTCCAGCCGCGCAGCCATCAATTAACGGCTGCAGAGTCACTGCGCCCGAGCCCTGCTGCGCAGTTACTTGAAAACCGGCAATGCAATCGGCAGCGGCAGCGCCACCATTGAAGAAACCCGCAAATACACCGGTGCTGCCTGGCGAGAGGGTTACACCAATTGCCTCAAGCAGCAGAGTACCGCCCATTTCTACCGCATCGATCCACATCAGCGCAGTCTGCCCATCGATGCCATTTCCGCCGTTCATGGCCAAGCCCGCGGGCCCCAGGCTCAGGTAACCCTGACCGCCGGATAAGCTCCACACAGTCTGATTTATCTGCGGCTCATTAAACAACTCGTCGATGACTCTTGCTTTCGCGCTCGAAAGCAGGAACGGATCCGCAGCGAGATTGAACGTTGTCGTGACGCCGTCACCCAGGAAGTACTCGGTTACATAGGCAACCGGCTCATCTTCTCCGCATACTGTTACGTCGTTGGCCAGTGCACGCTTTACGCTCGCGGTAAACGCAAGATTTGCGAGGCTCAGGCTGCCGTCAGTTTCATTCAGCGGGTGGACCTGCGTCTGGACCGGTGAGAGCGCGAGAGCGGCATTGAGGGCTTTGTAAGCGGCGCGCGCCATATTCGCAATTTGGCCTGCGCGCCGGCTCCAGTTGCTGCCAGGTTCGGGAACAAAGCTGCTGATGCTGGTGTTGAGCGTAAGTCCTTGCACCGAGAGTGCGGTCGATCCGGAGTGGTTGACCAGCGAGGCAATCAAAGCTCCTGCAGTTTCTCCTGAACTTCCCGCACTTGGCGGCATCGGTAACTGGTCAAGGATCAGTTCGTCGCTCACCGCTTGAATTTGAGTTCTGTATCTTGGACCTTCTACCCCTATCCCTGCATACTCAGCGAGCGGGCTTACTGCAATGTATCCCGTGAAGTAAGTGGTCCCGTTATCTCCCGCAATTGCAAGAGCCTGAAATCGCGACGGCTCAGGCAACGTATTATTGGCGGGAATGTTCAGCCAGAGCTGGCACACCGACGGCTCATTCAGCTTTCGTTCAATCGTTAGCTGGCGGGATGCATCGAGCATGGCCGTGTAGTCCTGCCCCTGAATCGTAATCTTCATATCATCTCTTCCATCACCCGTTGCTGGTTCTCAATAACTCCGACTCGATGCATCATTACACCAGCGCATTGGCCGCGGGCAAAAAGCTGCGATAACAAACGACTCTCTCGTTGTCCAGAGGATCTGTAACTGGAAGCGCGGTAAACTTCCCGTTGAGAAGCACGCGTGAATGTCCATTCTGTTGTTTGCTGCTGAGTGGTATTACCGTCTCTTCCGCGCCAGTCGAGGGCTGCAGCCTCGGATAATGGAAGAAGATCCGCTCTCCCTGGCTGCCTTCGGTCACAAACAGAGCGGACCACTCCTGATAGAAGCTACCGCCCTCGCGATCCACAAATCCAGTTACGGCTTGCACCTTTGCTCCCGCAGCTGGGGCGCCACCTAATAGCGGCTCCGCAAGAGTAAGTCCGCTGTTACTTACCGCTGACACCAGTGCGACATTGAAGCTAATGCGCCTCACGTAATCTACATCAGTGATCGCTTGCCGCACATACGCGCCCGCAACAGGGGAGCCGACGTAACCAGTCTGCCCCGTATTGTCCAGGTCAACTGAAATGATCGATCCAACTTGGAATTTTGCAGCGTCGGCGGCAGCCAACATGATTTGCGTTGCACTCGAGCCGCTTTGTGGAAGTACCGCCGGTACGGCTGGGGCGCCATCTGCCGAGGCAGCCGAACCGCTTGCCGCTGCCAACACGTTCATGTGCTGCGAGCCGGTCGCGAGAGCCATCGTCAACTTGGTCCAGCTTAAGAACTCACAACTCACCTGCGCTTCAAGCGTCTCGCGAACCTGCTCCAGTGGTGCGGCCGGAATTCCAGTCAGCAACGGCGCGCTCTTGCTCAATGGCTTCCTTACAAAGTTCTGAATCCAACCCAGGCTAATCCACGGAGTCGGCGGAGAATCCAGGCTGAATCGGCCCTGTTGCGCCGGATCGAAAAGCACCGGAATTTGCGCGCAGCGATTCACTGGCGCAAAGAATGCGCGAACTCTCCGTGCCGCCGGTGCGGGCGCCTGAAACCATGTCGCTGACATTTACTCTCCCTGCTCCTGGTAGCTGTATACCAACACCGTTGCGGTCCGGCTCAACCGGTCACGCTGGCTCACAGTCGGCGCAAATGCCGGCTCGTCCCAAAACACCTGCGTCAACATCGTTGCTGGGGGCGTGGCTGTGAAATTCAACTTCGGAGTGTGATAAGGAGCAATCATCGCAAGCAATTCCTCATCCATCTCACTCAGCGAGCGACCGCGGTCAAGGCCGCCGAAGCTCTGTGTGCCGCATGTCTGGTAGATGATTTCGCACTGCTCGCCTGCCATCGTTGCCGGCAGGTCGGTGTCGGTTCCGAGCCCAAGCCATCTCAGCACAAACACGTCGCTGGGCAGCTGATTCATGGGTGCTTCGGCTTCTTCGACAAGAATTCCCGGTCTCACAGTACCGCGAAGCAGGATGGTCCGCTCCGGATTGACTGTCGCCAATCTGGTCCGCAAAGTCATATAGAAAGAATCCTTCGCATTTTGCATATCTGCTCCCGTCAACCTGACTTGCTCCTTGAAAACCTGGTGCTCTCAAAGATTCTCTGAACCCTGTATCTCACAGCGCTTGCTGCCTGGCTTCACGCAGCAACAACCGGTATAAGTAGACTGTTCCGAAGGCTTCGTTTGATGCGACGGACTCGATTAGATAATCTTGCCCGCCCACAGTAACTGCCAGCGTCATTGCGAACAATGCCTGCGCCGATGCCAGGTCGAGGGCTTGTAACTGGGCTTCAACGCTTGTAGCCGACGCCAGAAGTTCCCACTTCGACTCTCCGTTTTCCTGCCACGCCGGCCGCAGTTTGCGCATCAGCACCGGGCTGATCGTTACTTCTGCAAAGTTAGTGGGCAACAGTCCCACTTCCGACATGCTTGTATCTGCATTTGCGCTCGTCACCCGCAACAGAGCCGTCGTGCCAGCCACGCTACGCAATAGCGCGTCGGCCAGCAACTGCGGAGCTCCCACGGGATTGCGCGCCACGGTATCGCTCATCGCTCACCCCAGCCTGTTCGCAACGTACGGATTCAGCCAGGCCTGCACCGTCTCGTCAATCAGCGAACTTGAAAAGTACTTCACTTGCATCGTGTCAATCTTGCTCATGCTTGCATTTAGGGCCGGTGTAGCCTGGGCGTTGCGCACAATCTGTGCGCAGGCTGACTTCACGTCGTCGCCGATTGTCGCCAGCCCCGCTGTATAAGTCACCTGAACTTCGTTGTATGGCAGCCCAAGCAGATTCCAGGGCAAGGTCAGTTCGCCGGTATTAGGGTCAAAATCCACCTGGCTCGGATCGATTACACTCCACTGGCCGGGCAGGGAGAATGCGTAAGCGATCTCAAGCATCGGCAGATTAGGTAACTCACCGCGGCGCGGCTTCGCATATCGCGCCTCGATTCCGACCAGGGGCGTTGTCGCAGGCGTCAGCGCTGACAAAGGCAGATAACTCAAGTGCACCGTCTGCACGTCGGTAGTTATGCGCAGCCGTTCTGTGTATTGGATGACATTCAGGTCCGGCCTTCTGCAGTAACTGTTGATAAGAGCAGTCGCCGTTGTAATCCAGTCCGCTGTTGTTCCGGCCGGCAGTCCGTAATTGGGATAGTCTGTTGGCTGCAGATAGGGCATAACTTGTCCTTTCAAAGCTGTCAGTGCCAGATTTCAGTGATCAGCTTCCGATACTGGGTCCAGCACGTTTTGAACACGAGTAATCGGAAACTAATCACCGAACACTGACAAACGATCGCTGTCGTTTCTACCTCTGAACCAGCATCTGGTAATGCGCAAAATTTGCGCCCTTTACTACTGGTGCGCCAAACTTGACCGCCACGTATTGATAAGTCAGCGAGTTCGGCAGGCCGAGCTGGAAGATGCGCGGCGTCGGATCTCCGAGCCAGTGGTATTCGATCAGGTCTTCGGTCACAATGTACGCGGGCAGCACCGCATTGCCGGTTCCCGGCGTGCCCGTGTAGTTCAGGCTCCAATCGGGGATCAAAGGAATGTCACCCGCTTGCGTCGAGAGCATCTTCACGCGGAACCCTGCCGTAATCTGATCGGTGTTAAGCACCACGTTGTACTCGCTCTTCATCTCCTGGTCGATCAGATCGAGCAGCACCGGGTTGCCATAGATCGCAGTCGGCCGCACATGATAGCCGGTGCTCGCGCACATCTGCGCAATGGTTGTCTTGATCGTATCCACGATCTTCATCGAAGTGGTCACGGTCACGCTGTTGCCGCCGGCTGCAATCTGCGCGGCGCAGCCCATGTATTGCGTGGTCGTCGGCCCACTCAGGCTGGTGTCGTTGCCCTGCCACAGTGCCACATCGTGCGTCACCATTACGCCGCTCACCGTGTCCACCAGGTCCTTGGCCTGCAGATATGCAAACTGCTTCTGCTGGTCGCCCAGTTCAATGTCGAACAGGTTGTAATTGATCTGCGCCACAATGGCCTTCAGCGGAACGCTCAACTCAATCCGCGTCGGACTTACGACGGTCGGATTGATGCTCCGCGGATTCACGAAGCCGGCCGTTCCCGGATTCGGAATTGCCGTCTGCTCAAAGAACCGGGACGGATGGCCGGTCGCGGGAACCTGCTTGATGCGTTGTCCAAATGCGCTCGAGCGCCGGCAGATGTCGAAGATCTCCGTCTGGTACAGTGGCACTTCAATCGCGCCCGGCCCAATGTAATCTGCCGCCGCATGAATATCAGTAAAGGTTGCGTTCATACTTTCCGCCCCCTCCATGGGGCCTTGAATCGAGGTTCGTGCTTCGTGAATCGTCGTTCGTTGTTCGTTCGCAGCGGTTAGCCGTTCACATTTACGACGTACGGTCCACCGTTTACAGCTTCTACGAGATCGCCCCGGCCCGCAGTAGCTGCGTCTTGACTGCAATCCGTTGTTCCAGGCTCAGGCCATTCAACGCGGCATCGAGTGTCCGCACGTCCACCGGCCCGTCACCAATGCCGTGTTTGGCAAGCATCTCTGCAGTTGCCGCCGGCATTGTCCTCCGCAGCGGATTCAGAGCACTCTGTGCGCCGGCGGCCTTCAACTCGGCAAGCTCCTGTTCCACCGTAGCCAGCTTGTCGGCTAGCTCCGTCTCACGGCGGCTTTGTTCCACCGTCGCTGAGATTCTCTCCACCTCACCTGAAAGTGCATTCGCTGCCGCAGCCCGTTCCTCAAGCCAGCGCATTGCCTTTTCGAGCTGAGCGGTTGCGGCTTCAATCCGCTCCGTTAATTCCTGTCCGTTGTTCTCCATGCTCTTCCTCTCTTTTCCGGTTTATCTTGCGTGCTAACAAAAGGCTCCGCTAGCGGAGCCTTTTTATAGGACCGGCTTACTTTGTCAATTGTTGGATAACCAATTCGTTGTTTCAGCTGACCGCGCTAACTCCGCTATTGTTAGCTGCCATTCGAAAACTTGTAGATCGATATGCTGCTTTCTCTCGCAGCAGAATCGCGGCTCCGGTGAATGTAACTCGGGTCAGCTTCCAGATATTCGCCCGCATATCTTCCACGCGGGCGTCGGCCAGCTCATAACTCATGCCCATAGCCTCAGGCGCATGCGCCTCAATCGCTTTGGCAACCTCGGGAAAGTCGCGAGCGTAAAGATAACCCTTCACCACCAGCCGCTGTCCAAGAACGTTCGCTTCAGTTAGCAGTCCGATTTTGCGCCGCGCATCGTGCCCATCCCAGCCGGGGCGATAATCCACAGCCATTCCCAGCAGCGAAGGTAGCGCATTTTCTGCCGCTTCGCGCGTCAACATTACCCGGTGTCCGCGCGCGCCCGCCGGCGCTTTGTCGCTCGGCGCGTTCACCATCGCCAGCACTCCCTCAAACGGCACCCTGTTAGGATGACCTTCCACATGAGGAAACTGCACCGCCATCGCTTCCAATCGCATATATTCTCCACCCAGATTTCGATCTCAACTCGCAGTTCACAGCAACCAGTTCGCTGCTTGCCACCTGCAAAGTCCGTACGCCAGAATTCGCTTCCGAACCTTAGCCTAAAAGCATTTTCTACTTCGTGAGCTTTTCTCCAGTCTCTAATCCCCGGTGCCCAGTCCCTGCTCCTTGACCTGTTCCAGCGGCGCCAGGCCTCTCATCGCTCTCACTTCGTTCACCGTCAAAACCCCGGCCTGCAGCAACTGCACTTGAACTGCCAGCTCCGTCGTTTCGTCCCGCGCCGTGAGTTCATTGAACGCAAACTCAAACTCCGGCCAGCCGATGCACTTCCCGAATAGATCCCGTGTAATGTGTTGCGCGAGCAGCATCGCCAGCGGCGAAATCGCTCCTCGGAACGCCTCGTCGGCCATCTCTGAAGCTGTCGACTGATTTACATCCGCTTCTAGTCCAAGCATGAGCGGCGGCAAACCAAAAGCATTCGCCACCATCCTGATCAGGAATTCCTGCCACGCCAGCCGCAGATCCGCGTCCGTGCCCTGCGCAAATCGCAGCACCTCGGGCTTTTGCTCCGTCGACAGTAATGGGACCCTTCCGGTCCCTTCAATCTCGTCCTGCCACCACCGGATCAACCGGTCATGCTGCGAGGGTGTGGACTCGTTCAGCCACAGGGCATACTGGGCCACCGAGTTTGCCGCCAGCTTGCCCGCGAATCGATGCGCGCTCAGAAACTGGTTTACCGTCTCAAACGCAACCTCCAGCGGACCTAGACCGAATGGCGTAAAGCTACGCGGGTTCATGCGGATGTAAATAAGCTGGCTGTCTCGAAGTTCCACAGCGCTCGACTCCAGCTGTCCCGGCACGGCCTGCGCATACCGCGGAGCGTCATCGCTGCCGTCCCACTTCGCATTGATCCTGATTGAGGCGCCGTCTACCGCCCACATCATCGCCGGCCGCTCGGGATTGCCCGTAGGCTCCATCTCAATCGCACCAAAGCCGCCCGTCAGCGCATCCTCGATCGCCTGTTCAATCAGGGTTCTGAAGCTCTCCACCTGGTTCGGTTCTTCAAGAGACAGACGTAGCGCACGGAGCTTCCGCGGCATAAATGCCACATCTTCCGGCTTCACTCCCCGACGCAGCCTCACCTGCCAATCCATCGCCGCAATGCGATCCTTGATCACATTGATCGCTCGCCTCACCAGTGGTGTCTCAGCAAACCTGCGCAGATTCGCTGGCGTAGGCTTCGGCAAATGTCTTCCCGGAAAGTGCGCCGGACTCAGGATCGCCGGCAGCGCCAGTGTCTTCCGTGCTGCCTCTCTCTCGGCCGCCACATCCATCGGCCGCGTCCGCTCGCCGGCTCGTATTACTCCGTTTCCGGTGGCCTGCCGCCAGATCTCTTTCAACTGCTCTCCTACCCTCACGTGCACCTTCCTTGTTCCACAACCCCGCTGCCAACCAACCTCAGTACGTTTCAGAACAGCGCCGCTTGATCACCACAACCACCCTCATCGGCGCCACTCGAGCTCGCTTTTCCGCGCTTTGTCGATCTTGCTCAAAAAACGAAAAGGCACAGCCTTTCGGCCATGCCTTCCTTTGCTATTCAATTCGGTGCGTAATCTTCCCGGTCTCAGCACCTCAAATCTTCAAATCCAAATCATCCTTGCGCGACCGGCATTCTTTAGGCATCTCTTCTATTGCGCTCTGAATGTTTTAAGCTTATCGAAAACTCAAATTATTCCCTGCAAATCTCTCAGAACCTCGCGCACATACTGTTTTCAATGAGTTGCGCCCTCACGCACCTCCGCCATTCTTTGACACCGCCATGGGGTGAACCCCTCGGGTGAGACAGTTCGTGATTTGACAGTTCACGGTTTGCTGTAAAGTGCTGTTCATTTTGTTGCCTCTGGGGCAGACTCGGTTTCGGTTGGTGAAGCGGAGACAGGCTCTGGTGGAGACCAACCTGTCAAGGAATAGCCAACTGGTGACTCGTCGATCGGGTGAGTTGGGGGGCTGGGTGGAACCAGCTCCCCGCTTGCTTTGGGCGGCCGGCCTCTGCGCCGTGTCCAGGATCGATAGATTTCCTCATGCCTTGGAAAACTCACCGTCGGCGCAGGCACGACGGTCTCGAGGATCGCATGGGCGGCTTCGAACTCCTCCGGGGTCTTGTATCCCAGCGCCGAGTGCAGCCGGAGCCGATTGTAGTACTGTTCGATGAACTCTTCCAGGTGGGCGTTCAGCTCGTCGATGTACTGGTACTTGTGGGCGTAGATCTGCTCGCGCTTGAGAGTCTTGATAAAGCTCTCGCAGAAGGCGTTGTCGTAGGGGTTGGCGGGGCGGCTCATGCTGGGCAGGATGCCATGGATTTCGAGCAAGCTGGTGTACTGCTGGGAGGCATACTGCACGCCGCGATCGGAGTGGTGCACCAGCCCGGGCGCGGGTTGGCGCAGGGCGATGGCGCGCTCCAGAGCCAGCAGCGGCAGGCGCGTGGTCAAGGTCCGGTCCAGCGCCCAGCCGACCACTTTACGCGAGAACACATCCAGCACCACGGCCAGATAGACGAACTCGGACGCCAACCGGATGTAGGTGATGTCGGCCACCCATAACTGGTTGATGGCGGTCAGCTTCATGCGCCTGGCCAGGTTCAGATAGACTTGCTGGTCGTGGTCCGAGTCGGTGGTGACGACGAACGCCTTGGGCTCGATGCCGAGCAGGTTATCTTCGCGCATCAGCCGCAGGACACGCTTGTGGTTGACGGCCATGCCGCGGCGGCGGAGTTCGACTGCGACGCGCCGATAGCCGTAACGGCGGTGATGCTCCAGGACGATCTGCTGGATGGCGTTGCGCACTTCCATGTCCTCTTCGCCGGGGTGGCGAGGTTGGAGGTAGCGGTAGAATCCGGCGCGGCTGACCTGGGCCAGCCGGCACATCGGCTCGATACCAAGGCTGTCTGCGGCCGGCATCATTTCCCGAATTGCTTCCCAGATGCCATTGCGCCAGAGCCGGTATTGGCCTGGCCCAGAGCCTCGACCTTTGCGCAGGCAGCCTTCAAAAAATCCACTTCCAGGGTCCTCTTCACCAGCGCCTTCTTCAGCTGTGCATTTTCCTGACGCAGGCGCCCTTCGACACTGTGCAACTGCTTCTGCTGCTCGCGCCGCTGTCCGGCCTGCCAATGGTGCAGCAGCTGGCGCGAGACGCCCAGTTCCCGGCACAACTGGGCCACGTTCGGCGCCAGCGCCAGACGGCGCAGTGCCGATTCCCGGAACTCTTTGCTGTACTTCAGATATTTTTGACCCATTTGCAGTTCCTCCTGCTCCCTGCAAACTGTCAAGATGCAATTTGTCTCACTTTGGGGGTTCAGTCCAAATTCCGCGAGGCAAGAAGAAGTTTTTGACCACAGATCACTGATCACTGACCACTGACCACTGTCTTTACGTACCGCCGACCGCGAATCCCCCACTCCCCGCTCGCCACCCGCGCAATCGCCTCGCTGTACGCAACGTGCTCCTCGGCCAGTATCCGTTCGGCGAGCGAATGCGCATCGTCCGTCTCCAGCACTTCGATCGCTCTCTGCACCACGATCGCGCCGTGATCCAGCTCCTCATCCACAAAGTGCACGGTGCACCCGGCCACCTTGGCGCCGTATGCAAACGCCTGCTCCTGCGCTTCGAGACCGGGAAACGCCGGCAGCAGCGACGGATGGATATTGATAATGCGATTGGGAAACGCCGCCACAAACTCCGGCGACAGCAACCGCATGTAGCCGGCGAGGCAAACGAGGTCTACGTCATGCGCCTTCAGGCAGGCAGCAACGTCGGCATCGTGCTCTGCGCGCTTGCGGCCTTTCGATTCAAAGACAGCGTGCGGTAACCCAAGTTGCGCAGCGGCCGCGATGCCCGGCGCATCGGCCACATTTGAGATCACCACCGCGATCTCAACGCCCGGCAGCTTTCCTGTGCGGATTGACTCGGCGATCGCGAGAAAATTGGAGCCGCGGCCGGAGAGCAGGATGCCCAGCCTTTGGGGACGATCTTTTTGTGCGAGTTCCAATAGATTTCCTTAGCGTTGCGGTTTTCGGAGCGACGTGGCATTACGGCGTCAGCCAGGGACTGCCGGACTGCCTAATAGATGGTACCTTCCGGGTAGCCGGTGATAGACCCGTTACGTCAGAAATCTAGGAGTTGGCCGGTTAGAGTACGAGGACTCCCCGGTTCCCAAATGCGAGCTACCGGGGGCACCCGCCAATCAAGATAGTTTCTTCAGGTGCTTGGATAGTTTCTCTTCAATTTGAAACAACCTGAGAACGGGAGATTTCAATTCCTTGGTTTCTTTTCTGGCATAGTCCCGCAGTCTCTCCAAGCAGTCCCAATATTTTTGATTGCTGATGACTTCAATATCTACCTTATGCCCTTTAAGCACTTCAGCCTGAATCTTGGTAATGTCGTCGGTCTGGTTAAATTTGGCGCCAGCTTTTGCTTTTTTGACTATTGGCGACCAGAGCATGAATCGCTTCTGATATTCAGGAAAATACTTATTGGCATAGTTAATGTTCTTGGTGAATTTTTTGACAAAACGGTCCATGTTGTCAGAGGTTTTTTCTTTCGGGTTTACATACCTCAAACCAGTCACCAAATGCGTAGCAACTTCGCAAATAAAGATTTCCCTTTTCTTTGCGTTGATACCAACGACATCTATCTCACCTTGAACATCCGGCGTGTATAGATTGAACTCCACAAAATCACAACCGAGTACGACTTTGAGATAGTCGCCAACCAAAGTTTCACCAATATTCTCCAATTTTCTCCTCCTTAGAACAGCCTTCTGAGTGGCGGAGACCCCTGGGTCGTGTCGTCGCCAATCCGGAAGTCACGCCGGGGTTTGAATTCCGAGAAGCAGCCGCAGATCCTTCGCTTTGCTCAGGATGACAAGTCAGAAATGTTGCCGAGATTTAACCATGCGAATTATGCCCGCTGACTTGCTGACTCGCTAACTCGCTGCCCCTACGTGTACTGCACCCGCCGTTCACCCTTCACCACCCGGCCAATCACATAAAACTTCTCTTCGGCCCGGTCCAGCATCGCCTTAGCCTTGGTAAACTTCGCCGCCGGAATCACTGCGATCAGACCGATGCCCATGTTGAACGTGCGCATCATCTCTTCCTGGCTCACCTGGCCAATCTCGCGCAGATGCTCAAAGATCGGCAGCACCGGCCACGAGCCAAGCTCCACCTGCGCGGTCACATTCTTAGGCAATATCCGCGGCAGGTTCTCGGTAATTCCGCCGCCCGTAATATGCGCCATGCCCGCCGTTACCTGCGCCGCCACCAGCTTTTGAATCACGTGCAGATAGCTGCGGTGCGTCTTCATCAGCGCCGCGCCGGCCTTCTCTTTAATCGCCGTCACATATTGCGTGGCCTTGTATTTGGCCGTCTCAAACAGCAGCTTGCGCGCCAGCGAGTAGCCATTGGTATGCAGCCCTGTCGACGCAAACCCTATCAGCACGTCTCCGGCCTTGATGTTCGCGCCCGTCACCATCTTGTCGCGATCGACCGCGCCCACAATAAACCCGGCCAGGTCGTACTCGCCATCGGCATAAAAGCCCGGCATTTGCGCCGTCTCGCCGCCAATGAGCGCGCACCCGTTGGCCCGGCACGCATCGGCCAGCCCCGTCACCACATCCTCTGTAACATCGGCGTCAAGCTTGCCGCTGGCAAAGTAATCCAGAAAAAACAACGGCGTTGCGCCCTGCACCGCAATATCATTCACGCAATGGTTCACCAGGTCGGCGCCCACCGTCTGGTGCAGCCCCAGCTCAAACGCAACCTTCAACTTGGTGCCCACCCCGTCAGCCGAGCTCACCAGGATCGGGTTCTTCCACCGCTGCAGGTCGAGCCGGAACAGCGCCCCAAATCCGCCAATCCCTCCCAGCACATTGCGATTAAACGTCTTCTGTGCCAGGAACTTGATGCGTTCCTTGGCCCGGTCGCCGCCTGTGATGTCAACCCCGGCGTCGGCATAAGTGACGGGTTTTTGCTTGATTTGTTCAGGCACAGTCAGAGCTTTCTCGTGGTTTGGAATTTTCGGCGCTGAGAGCAACGAATGGCTGTCGATTTCGCCGCGAATCGAGGAGTCAGAGGTCTTGAAACCTGAATTCTAGCAGGAATCCCGCGCCACGAATCCACAACGCAATCACGTCCGCCGCAATCGCTTGAACGTCTTCCACCGACAGAATGGTTTACCTCTTCTCGCTCATCCGTGCAACGGGCTCAATTCCTCTCGTAATGGAACATCGTCCCGGAGGCATGAATCGAGCGTAGCCCAGGGTGGACTCTGCCCCTGACCCTGAGCGAAGTCGAAGGGTAAGGGGAAGAGGGAACCCTGGGAAAGCGCAGAAAAGACACAAACCGCCCCGTAGGGTCGATGCGAACCCGGCTGATAACCCCACGCCTCATCTATGCGATTGCTCCGGCCCTTCAACAAATCTCAATAAAAACGTAAAGCCGGCTTGACATCAGCCCCAACTCATGTCATTCTCATGCGTAAAGCCGACTTTACATGGCCACCACCATCACAAACCGCGTCAAAGAGCTCCGCACCGCCCGCGGCATGACTCAGGAGCAGTTGGCCACAGCCACCGGCGTCTCGCGCCAGAGCATCAACTCCATCGAGCGCGACCGCTACGTCCCCTCGCTCGAGCTCGCCCTCATCTTTGCCCGCGTATTTGCCTGCCCCACCGACGACATCTTCAAGCTGGAGACCAACCCCCAATGAATAAATTGACGAACGCGCCCCACCCCATCCTCAGCCGCATTCCCATCCTCAACCGGTTCGTCGACGAGCGCTTTCTCGATCATCGCCGCCGCTCCTCGAGCATTGCCGGCTTCGCAACTCTCTTCCTGGCCCTCGGCATATTCGAGTACCGCCTGCTCTTCAAAAACGTTGTCGATTGGGAGATGGTCGCCGTCATTCTCGCCTTCGGCGTGGTCAAAATCTCCATGTTCGCCTGGTATCGTTTCAACGACTAACTCCAAATAGGAGATCCTCAATGCATCCCTACTACCGTCAACTCGACCCCAAATCACGCAGCCTCTTCAAAATTGCCAACATCGCCCTGGTTCTCGGACTGGTGCCGTGGATCTTTCGCGAATACATCCATATCAGCCATTCCTGGCTCGATGCCTACTGCGGATTTTGCATGGGGCTTTCAGTCACCATCAACCTCTACTGTCTCCGCGCAGCGCGTCGCTGCCGCCCAGGCCAGACTCAAAGTTGATCGCATTTGAAGGCCTCTCAACAATGGCCTGCGATCTCGGCTCCGTATTCACTGCCCGCCGCAGCGCTTCCGCCGACTCGCCGACTTGCTGACCCGCTGACTCGCTGACTCGCTTTCTCATGGCCTTCTATACTTGATCCATCATGTCCCAGCCGCCCTCGAACCGAACTCACGCCAAATCCGCCGCCCTCCAGTCCCGCGCCGAGCGCTTCTTCCCAGGCGGCGTGAACTCCCCGGTGCGGGCCTTCCGCGCGGTCGGCGGCGCCCCTCCATTCGTCTCGAGCGCCCAGGGCGCCCATATCACCGACGCCGACGGCAATCGCTACATCGACTACGTTGGCTCCTGGGGCCCCATGATTCTCGGCCACGCCTTTCCGCCCGTGATTGAAGCTATCGAGCGCGCGGCCTGCAACTCGGCCAGCTTCGGCGCTTCTACCGCCGCCGAGGCCGATCTCGCCGAGCTCATCGTTTCCTGCTACCCTGCGATTGAAAAAATGCGCTTCGTCAGCTCCGGAACCGAGGCCACAATGTCGGCCATCCGCCTGGCCCGCGCCGCCACCAATCGCAAAATCATCGTCAAATTCGAGGGCTGCTACCACGGCCACGCCGATGGCCTTTTGGTCAAAGCTGGCTCTGGCGTCGCCACCTTCGGAATCCCCGGCTCGGCCGGCGTGCCCGAAGAAGTCGCGCGGCTTACTCACGCCTTGCCATACAACGATCTCGCCGCCGTCGAAGCCGCTTTCGACGCCCATCCCGATCAAATCGCCGCCATCATCGTCGAGCCAGTCGTCGGCAACGCCGGCTGCATTCCTCCTGCGCCCGGCTACCTCCACGGCCTCCGCGATCTCACCCGCCGCGAGGGCGCACTGCTTATCGTCGATGAAGTCATGACCGGTTTCCGCGTTGCACTCGGCGGCGCATGTCAGCTCTACTCGCTCGACCCCGACCTCGTAACGTTAGGCAAGATAGTCGGCGGCGGACTACCGGTAGGCGTCTTCGGCGGCAAACTCGATTTGATGGATATGCTGGCGCCGCTCGGCCCCGTCTACCAGGCCGGCACGCTCAGCGGCAACCCTCTCGCCATGGCCGCGGGTATCGCCACCGTCAGCCATCTCAAGCGCCACGCGAGCGAAATCTATCCCAGGCTCGAAGCCACATCCAAAGCCGTGTTTGAAGGCGTCGCCATCGAGGCCCGCTCAGCCGGCATTCCGCTAACCCTCAATCGCATCGGTTCCATGGGTACCTGGTTTTTCACTCCCGATCCGGTAACAAATTACGACGAAGCCGCCAAGAGCGACATCGCCGCCTTCGGCCGCTTCCACCGCGCCATGCTCGACCACGGCGTCTGGCTGCCGCCTTCACAATTCGAAGCCGCATTCGTCTCCGCCGCGCACACCGACGCCGAAATCGCCGCCACCCTGGCCGCCGCGCATGAAGCCTTCACAGCCGTACTGGCAGCAGGCTAGCGTTCTTCCCGCCGTTTCCTCAAATTCAAATAAGCTTGTCATCCTGAACAAAGTGAAGGATCCGCGGTTGAACTTGCATTTGCCTTTGGCGCGGCAGATCTGAACACGAAAATGGGTGCCCCATCCTAAACGCGCACTTTGCGTTTAGGGTGGGATACCACGAACCTAAACTGGCCAACCTCCGGGTTCCTACAGCCAGAAGTCCAGCGTCACAAACTTGTGCGTCGTCTTAAACCGCTCCACAATCATCTCCGCGGCCTTCACCGACGGTCCGCGCTTACCCACCGTCTCGCGATGATTCCCATCGTGCAGAACGATATTCGCCGCGCTCCCATTCAAGGTCAGCGCACCGACCTTCTTACCAAGCGTCGCCGCAATTTTCTCCGCCGAGGTCTCGCTCCAGTCCGTCGTCATCGCGTTCCACAAAACCGGCTCCAGCCCCAGCTCCCGCGCTATGCGAAACAGCGCCGGCCGCCGCGCACCAAACGGAGGCCTGAAGAACTTCACCTTCGCGCCAACGATCTGCTCGAGCGCATCTTTCGTCCGCTTCAGCTCTTCCTCAATCCGCTTCGCGGTGCACTTTGACAGTTTGGGATGGCTCCACGAGTGATCGCCGATCAGGTGCCCTTCGGCCGCAACCCTCCGCACCAGCTCCGGCTGCGCTCCGGCAAACTTGCCCAGCATGAAGAATGTCGCCTTCACTTCATGCTTTGCCAGAATGTCGAGCAGCCTCGGCGTCCACTCGGGATTCGGTCCATCGTCGAAGGTCATCGCAATCTCGCCCGGCCGCCGCGGAGCCGTCAGCGCCGTTCCAAAAATCCGCGAACCCGGCCACAGCGACGCGTACGCAAACCCGCCCGCCGTCAATCCCGCAGCGCCTGCCACCCCGAGCCCCGCGCAAATCTCTGTAGCCAGAGGAGAAAGCATGCATCCAGTTTGCTCCAACGTGTACCAAATAGGCTAGCTCCGCCGAGTGCCCACCTACGCCGGGGTGCCCCATCCTAAACGCGCACTTTGCGTTTAGGGTGGGATACCACGGATCCCACGCGCCAACTCGCCAACCCGCGAAATCGATGCCCCCAACTCCAACCCCGCGGCCTTGCCGATAATTTCATCCCGTTCGGATACGTTCATATTGAACGTCTGCAGCTAATGGCCGGCCGACTGCTCGTTTGCACCATCGAGGAGGCAAAAAACCAGTGCATAACCCCTTTGTCATGACTATTTTGACCCATAAACCATTCATTTTCCGTCGTTTACGAGAAAAGGTGAAAGGTTGAAACCATTGAAAACAAACCCCTTAACCCCCCAAAGGGGGTATATATGGGGAGGTGCGCAGCGGCCATTGTCCACCGGGCGTATACTCATCTTGTTCGGGCCGCATCCTGAGTCTTCGGAGCGGCACTGGAGTCAACCATGAGTCTTACCGATTTCTCCGCAGGCGCTCGCCTCGCCGGTCTCCCTCTCACAAAAGTTACGGTGCCCGCGCTCGCTGAAATGAAGCGACAGTCGAAGCTCATCTCCGCGCTCACCGCGTACGACTACGCAACCGCGCGCCTGGTGGATGAAGCCGGCATCGACCTCGTCCTGGTCGGCGACTCGCTCGCCATGGTCGTCCTCGGCCACGAAAACACCCTCGCCGTCACCGTGGACGAGATGCTGCACCACACCCGCGCCGTTCGCCGTGCCGTCCGCCGCGCGCTCGTCGTTGCCGACATGCCGTTCGGCAGCTATCACGGATCGATCTCTGACGCCGTGGCCAACGCCGTCCGCTTCGTCAAAGAAGCCGGCGCCGAAGCGGTCAAAATTGAAGGCCCGCGCATCGACCTCGTCCGCGCCCTCGTTGATTCCGAAGTGCCGGTCATCGGCCATCTCGGCCTCACCCCGCAAAGCGTGCATCGCATGGGAGGCTACCGCGTGCAGGCCCGCACTGCGGAAACCGTTCGCCAGCTGCAGTCCGATGCCCGCGCCCTCGCTGAGGCCGGCGCCGGAGCCATCGTGCTTGAGGGTGTGCCGCGCGAAGTCGCCGAGGCAATCACTGCCGATCTCGCGATTCCTACCATCGGCATCGGCGCCGGCCCTGGCTGCGACGGACAGATCCTCGTCTTCCACGATCTCGTCGGCCTCACCTTCGCGCCCGCCGCCAAGTTTGTCCGCCGCTACGCCGATCTCGGCACTGCCATCCGCACGGCGGTCGAGCACTACCGCGAAGACGTCGAACATCGCGCCTTCCCGTCCGACGAAGAGAGCTACCACCTCGGCGAGGCCGCGCGCCAGGCGCTCGCACCGCTCCCCGCGCCCACGTCCGATTTCGATTCAGCCGACGAAATCGTCAATCGCGACTCGCTCCCCGATTGGACAAACTGAGACGCGGCTGATGGAGATTCTTCGCACGGTAACTGAGCTCCGCGAGTGGTCGCGCCGCGAACGCAACGACGGCGGCAACACCATCGGCCTGGTGCCAACCATGGGCGCGCTGCACGCCGGCCACGCTTCGCTGATTCGCGCGGCAAGCGAATCATGCGGATTCGTTGCGGTAAGCATTTTCGTCAACCCCACGCAGTTCGGGCCGAATGAGGATTACAGCCGCTACCCGCGCACTTTCGAAGCCGATTGCGCCCTCGCCGAAGCCAACCGTGCCGACGTCATCTTCGCTCCAACGGTTGAGGAACTCTACCCGGCAGGCGCGGCAACATTCGTTGAAGTCGAAGGCCTGAGCAGTCGTCTCGATGGACTCTCGCGCCCCGGCCACTTCCGCGGTGTCGCCACCGTCGTCGCCAAGCTCCTCATCGCCGCTGAGCCCGACCGCGCCTTCTTCGGCCAGAAAGACGCCGCGCAAGTTTCAGTCCTGCGCCGAATGGTTCTCGACCTGCGCCTCGGAACAGAGATCGTCGTCTGTCCCATTGTTCGCGAACCCGACGGCCTCGCCCTCAGCTCGCGCAACGCCTATCTCAACCTTGCCGAGCGTAAGCAGGCGCTCGTCCTCAGCAGCGCAATCCGCAAAGTTGAATCGCTCTTCGCAGCCGGAGAGCGCAACTCCACCGCACTGATCGCCGCCGCGCGAGACAAATTCGCAGCCGAGCCAGCAGTCCGCATCGACTACATCGAACTCGTCGACTGGTCAACGCTCGAACCAATTGAAACCGCAACTTCCGGCGCGCTCTTCGCCCTCGCCGCGTATGTCGGCTCAACCCGCCTCATCGACAACACAATTCTCGACTAACAGGTTGATGAAAGGATGCCGGTTCTCACTCTAAGACTTGTGCCACGCGGTAAAAATCCGTTGCGCAATTCCGTTCCCGCCTTGCAAGCTGTAATCAGATGCCCGAACTTCCCGACATCACGGCTTACATCACCGCGCTCAAAGCGCGCATTGTTGGCCGCGTGCTGGAGCGGGTCGTGATCGTCAGCCCGTTTCTACTGCGCACTTTCGAACCGCCGCTCTCAAGCACTGAAGGCCGCACAGTGACCGCACTCCGCCGCATCGGCAAACGCATCGCCATCGGCGTCGAAGGCGGAGCCGGAGCCGCTTCTGACAAAGATCTCTGGCTCGTGCTGCACCTGATGATTGCCGGCCGACTGCACTGGAAGGCGCCCAATGCCAAACTCGCCGGCCGCGCCCTCGCGGGCTTTTATTTTTCGGAGGGAACTCTCGTCCTCACCGAGGCCGGCAGCAAGCGCCGCGCATCGTTGCACGTCGTTCGCGGCGAAGAAGGATTACAGTCGCTCGACCCCGGCGGAGTCGAAATCTTCTCAGTCGACCTCGCTGGATTTCGCGCCGCGTTGACTGCTGAAAATCGCACCCTCAAACGCGCCCTCACCGATCCCCGCATCGTCAGCGGAATCGGCAATGCCTACTCCGATGAGATATTGCATTCCGCACAGCTCTCTCCCATCACGCTAACCCACAGACTCAAAAACGAAGAGTGGGAGCGTCTCTTCACCAAGACGCGCGAAACGCTCGCCATCTGGATCGACCGGCTCAACAAAGAGGCGGCAAAAACATTTCCTGAAGGAGTTACGGCATTCCGTCCGGAGATGGCGGTGCACGGCCGTTTCGGCCTGCCTTGCCCGCGTTGCAGCAAGCCCGTGCAGCGCATTCGCTATGCCGACAACGAAACCAATTACTGCGCCCAGTGCCAGACCCGAGGTAAAGTGTTGGCTGACCGCAGTCTCTCGCGCCTGCTCGGTTCCGACTGGCCGCGCACGCTCGAAGAGCTTGAAGCTCTGAAGAAACGTTGAATCAAAAACCGGTTCATTACGCTTTTCACTATTTCAACTCCGGCACCTGCAACGCGATTTGCCTTGACTTTCGCTACCACCCTCCATCAAATTGTTCACGCGACTCCTTTTAGACTGACACGCGCTGGCTAAACTTTCCCTGGATCATCTGTCTCAGGGAGCCGGATCAAAAACACGAAATCGGAGGTTCTCTCGCATGCAGATTTTCCATGTCAGTCCCCTGGCAGTCTTTTACTCGGCAATCGCGCAGTGGCTGCTGGGCGCTCTCTGGTACGGGTATGTCTTTAAAGCACGCTGGAAAGCGCTGGTTGGGATTCCGGAGAGTGAGAAACCCAAAAACGCGTGGTTTCCAATGGTCACCTCATTCATTGCCGACCTGATTCTCTCCATGATGCTGGCGCACCTCGTCAAGTGGAGCGGGGCGGCGGGTCTCATCGGCGGCCTCTATATCGGCGCCGTTTGCTGGGCCGGCTTTATGGCCCCGCTGTTGTTTACCGAGCACATCTTTGAAAGACGCCCGGCCAAGCTCTTCGCCATTAATGCTTCTTACTGGCTGCTGGCGATGATGGTTGGCGGCGGCATTCTCTCCAACCTCAACGTCGGCTGAACCTGAATACTCAACACTCCCGACTGCACGGTTCAGGAAACTGGCAGCCGGGGCGTTTTGGCTCCGATTGCAGCGGTTCCAGAATCGCTGTACCGCGGAGCGGAGGGGTTGAGTGGCATTTTTCTTAAGAAAATGCCACCCTTCACAACGCCCAAGACTGCACATGAATTCTGGAACCGCTCTACAATCGGTCTATGACCAAGCAGGCGATCGCCACCAACGCCGCACCCGCAGCCATCGGCCCTTATTCGCAGGCCATCCGCTCCGGCAACCTCATCTTCACGGCCGGTCAAATCGCCCTCGATCCGGCCACCGGCATCGTTGTTTCCGGAGGAGTCTCCGAACAAACTGCTCGCGTGCTTGAGAATCTGAAGGCCATTCTTGAGGCGGCCGGCAGCGGCCTCGACCGCACAGTCAAGGCAACGGTCTTTCTGAAAGACTTCAGCGACTTTGTGCTCATGAACTCAGTCTTCGAAGATTACCTTGGCGGCGAAGGCCGCATTGCGCCGGCGCGCTCCACCGTAGAGGTCTCGCGGCTGCCGAAAGACGCCCTCGTTGAGATCGAGCTCGTGGCCGAGGCGTAGGCGGCGCTTGAGCGCTCGTCGCATCGGCGCGATACCGGATTAGGAACTGGCATTGGGAGGGTTGATGATCTCAAGTGCCGTTTTCCTTAAGAAAACGGCACCTTGCACGCTTTCAAACTCCTTACGTAAATTCCTAATCCGGTCTGAAGCGGGCGAATGGAGGCGGTAAGGTGGCCCTCGGGTCGAAGGCTCGGAAAGAAAAAGCAACGTTGAACGAGAGCCAGCTCTACGAATACGCGGTGAAGGCGCTGGGGCGGCACATGCGTACCGAAGTGGAGCTGCGACGGCTGATGCAGCAGCGCGCGGAGTTTGGCGACCGCGGCGAAGCGGCAATTGCCGCTGTTGTCGCAAAGCTGAAAGAGCAGCGCTATCTTGACGATCAGTCCTACGCCGAGACCTACGCGCGCCTGCGGCAGCAAAACGAGAAACTCGGAGAGCGGAGGGTTCGGCGCGACCTGGCGCAAAAAGGTCTGAAGGCCGAGCTGATTGATGAGACCGTGGAGGCGCGCTACGGCGCCACTAATGAAGAGACGCTGGCGCGGCAGCACCTGGAACGGAAGCGAATCAAGAAGCCTGAGAATGAGCGCGAAACAGCGCGGGTAATGCGGCGGCTGGTGGCGGCGGGATTCGCGACCGGGACGATTTACAAGATCCTGCGCCGGTGGGACGTTCCCGAAGAAACGCTGACGGCGCTCGACAATCTAGCCGCAGAAGACGTTGGCGAACATTCCCCAGAGGAATGAGGTTCGGAGGAATGACGTTCAATTCGCCTGGCGCGGCAAAACAGTTGCCGCAGCGGGCTCTCCTTTTGCTTTCGTAATCGCTTCGCGAATCTTCGCTTCCGGCGCATTGCCGATGAACTCGATCCCCTGCGGAGTAAATTGAATTCCCAGTTCTTTCCACAGCGCGGGCAAATCAACGGTCACAGGCTTGTCTTTCCACTCCGCGTACATTCGCGTCAATACATGCGTGCCCGTCCCGTGGTCACCGAGGGCGAGCGCCTTGGGCAATTCCCAATCGTGGTCAATTGTGCCGCCCTCGGCAACAATCGCGCGCAGCGCATCCTGCAGGCCCTTTCGATTATGTGTCTCGCGCCGGATTTCGACATCCGCAACGAGGCAAAACATCGCGCCGCCCCAGTAAGTGCGGCCCCACGTGTGCGTGCGATCGAGGCCCTCATCATCCGACTCGGGTTCACCCTGGTGCATATCGCGCACCATATCGCCCCATATCTTCTTTGCGGAGAGTTCTCCGGTCATCACGCGGGCAATAGGCTCCACGTAAGTTGCCAGGCCCTCCTCAATCCAATGCTGATCGTCGGGCATGGTCGGGAACGCCATATGGACCAGCTCATGCGTCATCATCCAATCATCGGCCAGGTCGGCTTGCGTGGTGTGCTCTCCAATGCGCATGCGGGTAAAGCCCGGAACCCCGCGCATGCCGCCCCACGTGGTCCCTTGCAGAATGCCTTGTCGGCCTTCGACCGGAATCACCAGCACGCGAGCCCGGTCCACTGGAAAACGGCCATAGTACGTGGCTACCGCGGAGACAGCCGCTTGAATGTGCGCAAGAACCGTCGCCTTGGGAAGATCGAACGGACCCTCGGCAAAATCGACCTCGATGGTCGAGGTGTCTACCTTGATTTCGTCGGTTTCGGCAATCGGCATGCTGCTCCATCCTGGCCGTTGCGCAATATCAGGCCATCGCGCGGAGGCAGTGTCGCACGGCGCCGCGAGCATGCACCAGCAGGCAACAAGTGAGATCAATAATTGGATGCGGCGCCGCTGAACCATTCAACCCTCATTCAGGTTGGACGGACGATCAAGTCGGAGGGACGATCAGGCCTTTGAGGCGAGGATATCAAGCATCTCCAGTTGCGGCGGCTCGGCCAGCAACTCGCCGGCCTTGGCCATCAGCGCCTTCGCAATGGGGCCATTCAAATGCGCTTTTCTGCCCTCTTCGTTGCGAAAAGTGTCGAAGATGCCGAATTTTGCCGGCCCCAGCTTCACCGCATACCACGTCGTGGTGCCGCTCTCCTGAACTGCCAGCGGCTGAGCAGACTTGAGAAACTCTTCGACTTCTGCTTCTTTTCCCGGTTTAGCGTGCAACAACGCAAGGATTGCGAATTTGTCCATTTGGACCTCCAGGTCTCTTCGACGCTTCTATAAGATGCGACCCCCGTAGAACCGATTCCGAACAAACGCAACATTGACGAGTCCTTCATCCGCGGGACCAGGTCTCTGACCGCTTAAACTTGCACCAATGTGGGTGCCCCATCCTTTCTGCAGTTCCATCGCGGAAAGGATGGGAAAGCACAAAATCACGCGGTCAAATAACCAGGTGCTGTCTGACGAATGCTAACGAAACGGGCTCTGTAATAAGGGCACGGCTTTACAGCTTGCTGAAAAACGCATCTTTGGGCCGCTTTGTAACAAGGGCACGGCTTCAGCCGGGCCAATATCGCTCAAAAAAATCAGAAGGCTTTAGTCGTCCACCGGCGTTGCCGACCCGCAGGGGGATGAAACTGTGCCCCATCCATCGGACGTTTTTGTTTTTGTCCGATGGGTGGGAGTCCGCAGAACTCATCCTTTGTTTTGTTGTACTTGCATTTTTGTTTCTTATTAGCCCCTGCGGGCCTCGACTACAGTCTCTGACTGGCTCCGGTTCCGCATCGCATCTTCTCAGCCCGCCTTCCCCGCCAATTACACTGAAATAGATATGCAATACCGCACGGGAAACGAGATTCGCGAGCTGTTTCTGCGCTTTTTTGAGACGAAGTGGCACCGCCGTGTGCACTCGTCGTCGCTTGTGCCTGCCAACGATCCCACGCTGTTGTTTACCAACGCGGGGATGAACCAGTTCAAAGACCTGTTTCTGGGTGCCGAAAAGCGGGAGTACTCGCGCGCAACCACTTCGCAGAAGTGCGTTCGCGCGGGCGGCAAGCACAACGACCTCGAAAATGTTGGCTTTACCCGCCGCCATCACACCTTCTTCGAGATGCTGGGCAATTTCTCGTTCGGCGACTACTTCAAGCGCGACGCCATCGCCTATGCCTGGGAGCTGGTCACGAGCGAGGAATGGATGGGCATTCCGAAAGACCGTCTCTATGTGACGATTTTCGAGGGCGCCGACGGGGTCCCGCGCGACGACGAGGCCGAGCAGTTCTGGATCGAGACCGGCGTGCCGAAAGAGCGGATTTTCCAATATGGCCTCAAAGACAACTTCTGGCAGATGGGCGAAACCGGACCATGCGGCCCATGCAGCGAAATTTTCTATGACATGGGCATTGAGGCCGCCGAGACGCCGGGTGTGGACTTGCCGTTCGGGCAGGACGAGGCGCGGTACGTCGAGATCTGGAACCTGGTGTTCATGCAGTTTGATCGGTCGGCGATCGTCAATCCCGAAACCAAGGCAACCACATACACTCTGACCCCATTGCCGAAACCCTCGATCGATACCGGCATGGGCCTTGAGCGCGTGGCCGCCGTCCTCCAAAACAAGATCAGCAACTTCGAAACCGACCTCTTCACACCGCTAATTCAGCGTGCCGCCGAACTGACGGGGCAGGTCAGCGAGCCAGCGAGTCAGCAAGCCGGCGAGCTGGCACGCCATCGATTTAACGAGTCGGCGGAATCCGCCAAAAACCCTTCATCAGCGGGTCTTGTAACAGGGCACGACTTCAGTCGTGCCGAAACGCCTACCCCAAAACATGAAGGGGCTTTAGCCCCTGCCGCCAATGCGTCGGGCAAGCACGAAGTATCAGGGCACGACTTCAGTCGTGCCGGAAGCAGCGAAAAAAAGAGCGGGGCTTTAGCCCCTGAGGGAAGCCTTGTCGGCAACGCCAGCCTGCGCATCATCGCCGATCACGCGCGCGCCGCCACGTTCCTCATCAACGACGGTGTCGTTCCTTCAAACGAAGGCCGCGGCTATGTGCTCCGCAAAATCCTCCGTCGCGGCATTCGGCATGGAAGGCTGCTAGGACAGGAGAAGCCATTCCTATTCGAAATGGTCTTTGCTGTCCGCGACCTGATGCAGGGAGCTTATCCGGAGCTGAAGGACTCTGCGGATCGCGTGGCGAAGGTTGTTGAGGCCGAGGAGAAGCAATTCGATCGCGTGCTGAAGATCGGAATGTCAAAGCTGGACGAGCTGTTCAAGGAATTTGAATCGGTGAAGGCCAACAACCGTCAGGCCGCCATAAGTGCTGGGCTAGGTCTGGATGCTTACAAATTTCAAAGTGAGATACCTGGCGATCGGTTCTTTCACCTCTACGAAACCTTCGGCCTGCCCCTCGACTTTATGGTCGATGCTGCGCGCGACGCCGGCATCGCCTTCGACCACGAGGGCTTCGAGAAAGCCCGCGCCGAAGAGCAATCCCGCGCCCGCGCCTCCTGGAAAGGCGGCTCGCAAAAATCCGCCAGCCCCGCATTCCGCGATTTGCCCAAGACCGTCTTCGAAGGCTACCGCCAGCTCAACTCCACCAACTGCGAAGTGCTGGCCATTGTGAAAGACGGCCTCGGCGTTCCCGCGGCCAACGCAGGCGAAGCCGTTGAAGTTGTTCTCGACCACACCAGCTTTTACGGCGACTCCGGCGGCCAGGTCGGCGATACCGGCTTCTTCACTTCAACCGACTGCAACACCACTGTCGCCGAAATCATTGGCTGCGTTCTCCCCGTTCAGGGAGTGCGCGCCCACAAGGCAGTCCTCAAGCAAGGCCTCACTGTTGGCGATCATGTAAACACCGTGGTCGATGGCGACCGGCGCGACGCCATCCGCCGCAACCACACCGGCACGCACCTTTTGCATGCCGCGCTGCGCCAGGTGCTGGGCACGCATGTAAAGCAAGCCGGTTCGGCCGTGCATCCCGACAGATTGCGCTTCGACTTCTCGCACTTTGCGCAAGTTGCCGACGAAGAACTTCAGGAAGTAGAAAGCATTGTCAACCGCGAGGTGCTCAAGAACGCGCGTGTCGAAACCCTCGAAGATGTTCCCATCGACGTGGCCGTAAACGAGTATCACGCCATGGCGCTGTTCGGTGAAAAGTATGGCGACAAGGTGCGCGTGGTGAAACTCGACGACGGATTTTCGACCGAATTGTGCGGCGGAACGCATACCAAAGCGACGGGCGAGATCGGCCTCTTCAAGCTTACCGGCGAGACGTCGGTGTCTTCGGGCGTGCGCAGAATCGAAGCGATCAGCGGCTTGGGTTCGCTCGATACTTTCCGTCGCGACTTTGAAGTGGCGCAGGCAGCCGCGCAGTACACGCCATCCGCTGAAGGCGATCTTGCCGAATCGCTGCGGCTCGCGATGGCCAGCAAAGAAGACGAGCTGAAGAAGCTGCGGCGCGAGCTCGAAGAGATGCGGATGAAGAGTGCCGCGGGCGCGCTCGACGAAGCGCTTGCCGGCGCAGTCGACGTAAAGGGCGTGAAAGTTGTGACGCATCGCGCCGATAACCTGGAGCGCGGGCAGTTGCGTACTCTCGTCGACAACCTGAAGCAGAAGCTGGGCGAGGGCGTAGTAGTCCTGGCGTCGGCGCAGCCTGAGGGAAAGGTCGCCATCATCGCCGGAGTAACCCCTGCCCTGGTCAAGCGCGTGCAGGCCGGCAAGCTCGTGGGAGCGGTGGCCAAACTCGTCGGTGGATCGGGCGGAGGCAAACCCGAGATCGCCGAGGCCGGCGGCAAAGACCAAACGCAAATCGACGCGGCGCTGAAGGCTGCACCCGGTATTACGGGCGACCTGCTGGGGTGAGCCGGCGCCGAGGCGACGGGTCAATCAGCTTGGAGGTAAAGAGGCGCAGGTTTGTTCACGTTGCATTCCAAGGACTTAGCCAGGATTTCACGCAGGCGACCCAAAAGTGTAGCGCCGGTCTCCTGACCGGCTGTACGGTGGGTCTCCGGACCCGCCGACGAGGCCACCAGACCGTAATTCTCGCTCTATCGTGCGCGCTCTCAGAATTGCCGATTAGCTACAATACTGTCCACTTAAGTGGTCCGTTCGCAGTCAGAACGAAGTGGTTGCCCCATCCTTTTCGCGCATTTTGCGAAAAGGGTGGGATTGGCCGACACTCCTTCCGGCGTGTTGGGACCTTAAGTGAACAGCATTGCGATTAGCTACTGTTTTCGATTGCAGGTAATTTGGACCTTCAGGCGCACAATAGTAGGCAGAAGGTTGGGAGACATGATGAACTTCACCGTTCCCGTTTGCGCCAGGGCCTAGAACGGAGCCGCCCACCCAAAAAAAGGGGGGCTGTGCAACTGTCTAACTGTGCTCCCAATGGGATCAATTACTTAGCGGGACTAACTGGCACAGTTAGACAGTTCCGGCTATGAAGCGGAGCTCCTGATGACTCAGCCTACCGGATCTTGAAGTTGTACCCGATTCCAACCGAAACAATGGGATAGATCTTGAGCGGATTCAGATCGTTCTGATACTTGGCGATCTGAGCCTGCAGGCTCGATTGCACATACTGATCGGTAGCAACATTCTGGCAATTCGCGGTGCCCTGCGGATCGGTGCAGACCTGGCCCGAGGTGAGAGCGAGGTTGAGCTTCGGCGTACCTACAAAAGCCGCGCCAATTTCAAAAGGAATCGAGAAATGCCCGCCGCGCCGCGAGATCAGATTGCCCCAGCCCGCAGTCATGGTGAAGGCGGGTTTTTGCGCATTCAGGCCGAGGGTTCCATTGCCCGTCACGGGATTTGAGGTCGACGAGTAGAAGTTGACGTGGTCGAGCGTGAATGACGTTCCGCCCGGCACAGTGACCGTTGCGTTGGCCGAGTTCTGATTGTAGGCGAGAACGCCGGGGCTGAACCGCAGTCCGTGATTAGGAAAGGGATAGAGATCGACCGAAAGGCCGCTGGAGGCAAGGTTCAGCTTGCCGTTCAGATTCATCCCATTGGTGTTGACGTTGCTGACGCTGTAGTTGAAGACATTGCCGACAAGACGCAGATTGATGTAGCGGTTCACATTGGTGGCAGCCTGCAGGTTGATGCCGCCGGCCCCGATGCCGGCGCTCAGACCCAACCGGGAAAACGGCGCCGGAGCCCCGGCGTAGCTCGGTGAAGCGACCGCAGTCCGCGAGGCTGAACCCGAACCCTCCGCAGCGGCAGAGCTTGATGAAGCCGAACTGGAAGAAGAAGGATCGGCGGATGGACTGGTGAGAGCAAATGCGGCCGGCGACACGGCCAAAAGGGTAAGAGCCAGGAAGAGAATCTTTTGCATCGGTCGGTCTCCTGAGTGATTGGCAGATCAGGCTGCGGCGCGGAGATTGCGGTCACGCGCCCTTGTTAATAGTCTTGCAACGAATGCGCAAGCTGGCAATGGGCATTGCCATTTGCGAAAACTGCATATTTCCCGAGAGTAGGCCGATGCTAGCAGGGACGCAGCAGTGAATCAAGATGACAAAAGTCGCGCGGCAATACGCTTTAGTGCTATGTCCAGCTGGTTGAAGCGGTGCGCGCGAAGAACAAATGCCGTAATCTGGGCGCATGGCAAGGCGCGAGCCGGATTCGTTGAGACAAAGCTCATTCAAAATTGAACGGCTGCGCAGGCGTCTGCTTGCGTGGTACGACAAAAACAAACGCGACTTGCCGTGGCGCGCGAGCCGCGATCCGTATGCAATCTGGGTGTCGGAGATCATGCTGCAGCAAACCCGGGTTGCAGTGGTCGTTGAGCGCTACCAGGCATTTCTAAAGAGATTCCCGTCGCTCATGTCGCTTGCTCTGGCCAGCGAAGAAGAAGTGCTTGCACTTTGGAGCGGGTTGGGCTACTACCGGCGGGCGCGAATGCTGCACAAAACCGCGCAGTTCGTGGCCCAGAATTATTACGGCAGCCTGCCGAGAAAGGCCGAGGAGCTCAAAGAGTTGCCCGGCATTGGCGAGTACACCGCTGCCGCAATTGCGAGCATAGCCCACGGCGAACCTGTGGCCGTGGTGGATGGCAACGTGGAACGGGTGTTGTGCCGGCTCGCCGGGTGGGACGAAAGCGCCAAACTGCGGAAAAAGGTCGGCGAGCTTGCGGCGCGGCTCGTGGATCCCGAGCGGCCCGGGGACTCTAACCAGGCAACGATGGAACTGGGCGCTGTGGTTTGCCTGCCGCGCTCGCCGCGATGTTCTGAGTGCCCGCTGAAAATAGACTGCAATACGCGCGGCGAACACAAGACTCAAAAACGCGCGCCGATGAAGAGCGTGGAGATCGCGCACGCGCTCTCGGTGCGTTCATCTATGAAAAAAAGGGCGCACGATCGCGGAGGGCGCGAAGTGCTGCTGGAACAGCGGCCTGCAACGGTAAGCGTAATGCCGGGCATGTGGGAATTGCCGCAACTCAACGACGCCACGGTGCCACCTGCAGAGCTGCGCATGACAGTGCGTCACGCAATTATGCAGACCAACTACTACGTGCGCATACGCATTGTGTTTGAGGATGACGTGGCAAGACTGACGGTGGCGCACGGCAAGCGGCAATGGGTCGCGCTCGGCGATGCCTCGGCTATGGCTCTGACCGGCCTGGCGCGCAAAGTGCTCACTCGAGCGCATCTGCTGCCAACGGCGCCGCTCGACATTATTACGCCGGCGCACGACGAGGATCTCATTTGAGTATGCAGTTGATTCCAAGTTCTTATTAGCCCGCCGCCGGCGTCTCCGACCCGCGATGAATGAAACATTGGGGTGCCCCATCCATCGAGCGTCTTTTGCTCGATGGGTGGGATGCCACGAAGCCCAAGTTGCGAGCAGCCGGTTTTGTTTCTTATCAGCCCGCCACCGGCGTCTCCGACCCGCGATGAATGAAACAACGGGGTGCCCCATCCATCGAGCGTCTTTTGCTCGATGGGTGGGATGCCACGAAGCCCAAGTTGCAAGCAGCCGGTTTTGTTTCTTATCAGGCGCGCCCGCCGCTCACGATGAGCGAGGCTCAATAGTAATCCGCGCAGCTGAGATAGTATCCGCAGTTGGTGCAAATCAGCTTGCAGCGATGACCGGTGAGCCGATTGGAGCAGGTGGGGCAGATCTGGCAGTGGTGCGCAATGGAGCGCGAGTCCTCGATGGACTGTGCGTCCTGAGGGGCGCAGTTTGCCCCGAAAGATGAATTTTCGGCGGCAAAATCGGGATTGAGTGCCTGGGGAAGATGCGGCAGCATGCCCGACAGATTAGCATGGATACAAGACAACCTGCCCGCGGAAAGTTGGCAGGCGCCAGAAGCATCAACAGGTGCCGGGCTTCCCCGCCGGACTGATGTGGCACGGATGCCGCGGGCCCGGCAAATTAATCCCACGAGTTACGTCGGCAATTAAAAACTCAAAGAAACCAGGATTATCGAATCCCCCAAGGAGAGAATATGGCGAGCAAGGCAAGTGCGGTTTGGTACGGATCACTGAAGGAAGGCAAGGGCACGATTTCAACAGCTACAGGCGTGCTGAGCAACGCGAACTACTCGTTTGCAACGCGGTTCGAGGGCGCTGACTCGGGCACCACACCCGAAGAGCTGATCGCAGCGGCGCACGCGAGCTGCTACTCAATGGCGCTCGGCGCCACGCTGGGCGGCTCTGGCCTGACACCCGAGTCGATTGAAACCCACGCGGCGGTTACGCTGGCCAAGGTGGAAGGCGGTTTCGCCGTCACCAAGATCGCTTTGACCACCACGGCGAAGGTTCCTGGCGCAACCAAGGAAGTGTTCGACACTGCGGCTGCGGGCGCCAAGGCCGGCTGCCCCATCTCAAAGCTGTTCGCGAACAACACCGAAATCACGCTGGACGCAAAGCTCGTCTAGGCGTCATTCTGAATCTGCGGCAAACATCCCTTCCCCTGACGCTTTGAGTTTGAGCGACGCGGGGTGGGATGTTTGCTTTTGGTGCTGCGATGAAAAAGTACAAATTCAAAGCGACGATTGAAGGCGGGGGCGGCGGAGGAGCCGGCGTGTCGTTCCCCTATGACGTGGAGAAGGAGTTTGGCACAAAGGCGAATGTGCCAGTGAAGGCAACTGTGGACGGAGTACCCTATACCGGATCGCTGATGAACTGCGGAACGCCTCACCACATACTGGGCGTTTTGAAAGGCACTCGCGAGCAAATCGGCAAGGGTGTTGGAGATACGGTTGACGTAGAGGTGTGGCGAGATGAAGAGGTGAGAACCGTTGCAACCCCGCCGGATTTAGAAAAGCTACTGAAGAAAGAGGGCCTGCTGGCGGGGTTCAAGAAGCTGAGCTACACCCATCAGAAGGAGTACGTCCGATGGATAGATGAGGCGAAAAAGGAAGAGACGCGACAGCGGCGCCTGGACAAATGCGTTGAGATGCTGAAGGCGGGGATCAAGACGCCCGGATAGAGCGGTTTGGAGCCGATGAGGCCGAATAATTCGAAAGATTTTCGGGGGCTTCGCCGAAGGGCCAGAAATTTGACACCACAGGCGGCATTTGCGAGACTCAAAGTTGCTGCCTGTTCAGCGTATCCGCGCTGAGCGACTCTCCCGTGCCGAAGTGGCGGAATTGGCAGACGCGCGTGGTTCAGGTCCACGTACTCGCAAGGGTGTGGGGGTTCGAGTCCCTTCTTCGGCACCAGTCTTTCTAAAATCAACTGCTTAGATAAGCGTTGTCGATCTTGTAATTATTGCCGGCAGCCGCAGGCAATAGCCGGAATCCAATGGCATCTTCCCCTCTGGCTAATGACCGGCTGCAGTCATCGACGGCGGCGCCGAATCGATGGCGCTGCCCCACTTTGGATTCGGCTGGGGTCCCATGGTCAGCACCAGTTCTGCGCCGCCGGCAATGTCGGAATAGCTGAACCACGGCTTGTTCCATGGCTTCCCGTTGAGAGTGGCCGACTGGATATACATATTCTTTGCCGAGTTATTCCGGGCAACAATAACAAAGTCCTTCCCGTTGCCCATGTGGATGGTGGCGCGATCGAAAATCGGGCTGCCCATGATGTATTCCGCGCTGGAGGGATCGACTGGATAAAATCCGAGTGCGCTCATCACATACCACGACGCCGTCGAGCCCTGATCGTCCATCCCTGGGAACGCATAACCGGACTTGTCGCTGCCGTACATGAGGTCGAGAATTTCCCGCGCGAGTTTCTGCGTCTTCCACGGCTGGCCGCCCCAATCGTAATAGTAGGCCGCTTGCTGATCTGGCTGATTGCCCTGCACGTACTGTCCGATCACTCCCGTGCAATCGCGGCAAATACCCTTGGCCGTGTAAGGCGTACTGAAGAACGCGTCGAGCTTCGCGTCGAATTTCTCGCGCCCGCCCAGCAGGTCGATAAGTCCCTGCACATCGTGCGGCACCAGCCACAGCGTCGACCAGCCTGAGGCTTCCTTCATCATGAAGTTGTAATAAGGCTCGCGTGGATCGAAAGGCGAAATCCAGTTGCCATCCGCGGTCTTTCCGCGCATAAACCCGACGCTCGGATCGAAGACGTTGCCGTAGTTATGCGCACGCTTCAGAAACATTTCGTAATCGTCTTCGTGGCCAAGTTTCTTTGCGTAGAGAGCCAGAGCATAATCGTCCCAACTGTATTCGAGCGTGGTGGCTGCTCCGGCCTTGCCTCCGGCATAAGGTGGGCTTGGATTGCGGTCGGGAATAAAATCCGATATCCAGCCCTGCTTCATATACTCCGCCAGATGGCCGCGCGGACCTTTCGGATCGGTCGCGTTCTTGCGGAGATAGTCGTAGGCCGAAGCCCAGTCGAACTCGAGACCACGTTGCCAGGCGCCAAGAAAAAGCAGGTCGGCATTATCTCCGTGGAACGAAGTTCCCATGTAGCCGGTCTCGCGCGCAATATCGAGCTGCGAGCGAAGAATGTTCTCCATCACGCCGGGCTCTAGCATCATCAGCAGCACAATCTGGTTGCGTCCGGTATCCCAGAGTGGCACCTGGTTGTACCGATCGAACTCCGCCGTATGGACTCTTTTGTCTTCCCCGACAAACTCGTCTCCCTTCCGGGCAAGCATCTGTGGACTGTCGAACGAGTGATAGAGGCAGGAATAGAAAAGCATCTTCTGCTCCTCCGTGCCGCCCGTTATTTCAATCTTGTTCAGGTCCGCGGCCCACGCTTCGCGTGCCTCCTGGTGGATGCGGTCGAACTCCCATCCCGGATCTTCCGCCAGCAATCTCGCTTGCGCAGCGTCATAACTCGGGCCCGTAGCAACCTTCACCAGAATCTGCTCGCCTTCTGTGGTGGAAAAGCGAAGATACGCGCCCGCGAAATGTCCGCTGATGCTTTTCGTTCCGGGATCGACTTCGCTGAAGCCGATGATTGGCCAGCCCGCCCCTTGCGAAGGATGCTGT
This sequence comes from uncultured Acidobacteriaceae bacterium, assembly GCA_963732165.1. Taxonomy (GTDB): domain Bacteria; phylum Acidobacteriota; class Terriglobia; order Terriglobales; family Acidobacteriaceae; genus Telmatobacter. The sequence goes on along the minus strand of CAVSYM010000031.1, from coordinate 80,923 downwards.
TTGAACGTGCCGAAAATCTGGAACGGGCGTGAAAACTCTGCCACAAAGTAAAAGTCGCGATCCTGCACCTTTCCGCGCACCGTGTGGTCGTCGGAGATTTCAACGTCGCTTCCCTGATCGCCGAGATCGAGCAGGATGTGGGCTCTGTCCGTCTTCGGAAATGTAAAGCGAAAGAGTGCAGTCCAAAGCGTTGCCGTCATCTCGGCCTTCGTATGAAAGTCGTCGAGGTAGACGCTGTAATAACCCGGAGACGATTTCTCCAGCTTCTTGTCGTATACCGATGAACTCCGCTCTGGTGGAACCGTCCAGTCTCCAACCATGGGCATAACAGTGGGTCCGTCGTCCGCTCCGCTGGTAAAGCCGAAGATGCTGCGGTTGGGATAGAAGTAGTCGGCGCGTACACCGGCCGGATACATGAGATCGAGATTGGCGTTGATGGGTCCGACCTGCGTACTGCTGTGCGGCAGCATCGCGGCCGGAGAAGTAAACCCGGAGTAGAGCTGCTCGCCCGGCGGCGGCGCATTGCCAATCAGTTTCTGCTGATCGAGCGGCGCCGTTCCCACCAGGCCATTCGCATAGTCCACCGGCTGCTTGTGCGTTGCTGCAGTTTGCTGCGCCGTCAGCGAAAGTGACACCAGGCAGCTGCTAAGAAGAAAAGCGGCTCGTAAGCTACTCAGCGTATTCATTTCTTTCCCCCGTGAGAATCAGATAGTGCCCTAACTCCACGCCGTTTTGAAAGGGCACGAGTTTACTCGTGCCGATGAGGCTCCAAAATGAGTGTGGGCTTCAGCCCCTGCGGGACGCCTTTCACTGAGCACAATCATTCTTGACACCGCTTCGATTAAGAATCCCGTTCCCTCGCATGCGAGCTCTGCGGATTATATTTATTGCCCAACCGGCACCAGGGTAATGGCGAGCACCACCACGTTTCGATTCTCAGGCAAGCTGATGCTCCGCACCTCTTTGCCAGGGTCGAGCTTAAAGGAGTAAGCGCGAGCGAAGAACAGGCCGCCGTCCTCTGAGCCTTCCGCCGTTACACGATAGGGCAGCTCAGCCGCGGTGGATTCGCCGGTGAAATTGCCGCTCATCGCCCAATCGTGCAAGCTCTGGCTGAAGGTCGTCGATGTGCCATCCGCATAATTCACCTGAAACTCCTGCGCTCTCTGGTTGCCTTCTACCGCCGCAGCCAGTAGATTCACGCTGCTGTACCTGCCTGCTGGCAGGTCGACCGTCGTGCCGGTCACAGCGTCCGGCGCGTTCTGCGGCCCCAGATGAAACACCACCCCGTCTCCCACCTGCTCCTTTCCAAGTGTCTCCGCAGAGAGAGAGTAGCCGCCGCGATCGAAGCTGTGATCGGCGACGAACTTCGTCCCGTCGGCAACAATGCCGCTGACATTGAAGGCTGACGAAAGGTTCACCGGAATCGTGTCTTTCAGAACGCGAGTGACAGTCACCGCCTGCGTGATGTCGCGTGTCATGCTCCCCGACAGGCCGCTGATCGTAACTGTTCCCGTTGCAGGAGCAGCGGAATCTTCCGCTGTCAGCGTCATCGTGCTGCCGCCCGTGGTTGTGACTGGGTCGAAACTTGCCGTCACGCCTGCGGGAAGCCCGGTGGCCTTGAGCGCGATCGGGCCGCTGAAACTCCCCCGTGGCATGGTGAAGACTGCCGTCGTCGTGCTTCTGCCCTGCGGTATCGAGATCGATGGCACGGTCGAAATGGTAAAGTCCGGCGCGCCGGCGTTCGGCGAAGGCAGCACATCATACAGCGGCTGCACCGGTTTCACCACGGGATTCTCATCGGCGACCGAGATCGCCAGAATGCGGATGTTATCGTTATTCGGCAGTTCGAGCGTCTTTGCTCCTGCCGGTAAGTCAATGCCGTAACCAAACAGATAGGAATAGGAATACGCGACATTCGTCCCGGATGGATCGTGGTGATGATCGCAATACCAGGCCAGACCGGCGCGCTTGATGAAGCCCGGCTTTAAGCCGATCATCTGTCCGTAGTCGTCGTGCGCAGCGTTTGGTGAGCTCCAGACGCGGTCATCCCACTGCCCCACAAATCCGCCCCAGTCCTCGATGTTCAGATCGGTGCTGTCGCTGCCGGCTTTGAACACCGCCCTCTGATCGCCATCCGTCGATGCGGCCAGCAGATAAACCCGGTTATAGTTCCCTTCAGGCAGCTTGATGATTTGTCCTTTCGCAACAATCGTATTTGGCGATCCGGTCTTTGCCGGCGCCAGCCGGAACATCACGTCGTGGTAGGCGATCTGCTCCGGCAGCATCTCCGCAGGCAGAGCATCACCCTTGCCGTCAAAGCCGCTCGTTGAACGGTCTCCAGCGTCGGTCGCCGTCGACAGATCGTAGTTCAGGTCCACCGGCGTCGAGTGTACGGCGGCGACTTTCGTGGCTGAAGAATCAAGCTTCAAGGCGAACGTACGCGGCTGGTACGCGCCAAACGATGTCACCAGCGCGCCATCCTCCACGGTGGCCGCTCCCAGCGGCTGCTCCTGTCCGTTCACCTCGCGCGCGCCGGCAATGGGCACCGCGAAGGAGACGCGCACATCAGGCGCAGGTTTGCCGTCGAGTTCCACCATGCGGAGAATAACCTCGTCGCTCGCTTCGGCTTTCTTCAAAGCCATAATGCGAATCCGCGGATTGCTGACCTTTACCAGCGAGAAGTTCTTGCCCAGCGCACCCGCGTGCCTCGGCGACTCAAAAGCAATCAGCGGCGCATTGAGCCGCTCGGCCTGCCAATCGGTCTGCGCGTCGCGCCAACCATCTGCGTGTCCTGCGATTCCGTAGACGAACTCATGGTGCCCAATATCCTGCGTGCCCTGGTCCGGGTATCCGCCATCGGTTCCCGGCGTGCGAATCAAAGTCAGCCGGATCGTATGATCGTTTGGCTTGTCCGACCCGTTTTTGCAGTCGGTCAAAATTGTCGCGCCGAACTTTCCACTCATATCCGTCAGGTCGACCCACTGGTGCGATGGCACCTCGAACTTTTTTGGCTGCGCGGTTGGCCGCTCAATAGTCCCGATATCCCCGTTATAAGTTGCCATCTCGTTCGACGCAGTGAGCGGGAACGTCGCCTTCAGATTGGATTGACGCGTGTTCCAGTCGATCACGTTGCCAAACTCCAACCGTTTGCCCGCATCTCCAGCGGCCAGGCGAATCGTCTGCACAAACCGCGACCCCGCAGTCTCACGCGAGACCTCGATCGCAACACGCACCGGCCCGTTTTCCACCACGCGAATCTGCGCCGGTCCGCTGACATACTCGCGCGGCTTGGCCTGCTCCTGATCCCAATCCATATTCCACGCCGGCCACTGTTTGGGATTGTCGTATGAGATAGCCAGGCGCGCAGGCGCGGCCAGCATCTCACGGTTGAGCTTCTTGTCAAAGATGCTGGAGACATCGCCATCGTCATCGAGCTTCACGCGATAATACTCGTTCTCTAATTCGCGGTCGCTCACGCGCAGCAACGACGCGGCCGCTCCGGACTTCACCTCGCCGGCTTCCACGAAATAGACCGCATATCCAACCGATGGAACGCTAGCCTCAAAGAGCACCTTGCCATCTTCAATCTGTGCCGGAAGCTCGCGCCCATCCGGCGCAATCACGTGCGCGCTCTGCGGCTGTCCTCCTGGGAAATGCACTGCCGCTTCCACCACATCCTCTCGCGCAATGTTGAGCGGATTGAAAACCACCAGCGGAATACCCCGGCCTTCGGTATTAAGCGCGGCCGCAACGCCTTCAACCCCGCTCTTCAGCACGCCCGCGAACTGGTTCATCGCGATCACATCGTCGTTCCACGCGAACTCGTAAGCCCTGGGTGTCGCCGTACCGGCCGCAAGATCGTGGAAGTGCGCTGCCATCGCCAGTGTCCACGCCCCATTCAGCCGATCCATGGGATACGGCCGCCCACCCAGCCACGCTGCGGTCACCGATGCCTTTTCCGCCGCGTCCCCCAGCAACTCTTCCTTTCTGATCCAGCGCTTCTGGTACCCCTCCGAAGTCAACGAGCCCGCGGAATGATTCGTTAACTCCAACTCGCCCGTATAACGCGGCAACTTTGCGGCCGCCTCCGGCGTAATGTCGAGGAACATCTGATCTGCTGGCGACGAGATCACATGCACCGGTCCATCGCCCACCTTCACCTCGGGCCACGCCTCATGCTGTCCACCCCTGAAATAAAATCCATTCGCTGGTGGCAGGCTGACCTCGCCTCCGGTCACAATCGCTTCGAGCCGCTTCACCGACTCTTCGTCGGGTGCTCCGCCCACGTCGCCAGTGCCGTAGTAGTGATAGTCGGTAAATACGCCCGTGGCCTTGCCGTTATTCAACACGCGCGCCGCCCAGTCGCCCTGGTATCGCTCATCCTCCTCCTGGGTCCTTTCGTAATCCAGCGCCTCCAGTTCCCCGCGCAGCGCAAAGTATTGCTGCAGATCCTTCTGGTCATACGTCTGATGCTCGTGTCTCGATTGCTCAAGACTCTGTTGCATCGCCCCGATTTTCTTCTGCAAATCGGCCACTGCGGAGTTCGGCGGCAGCGGCGGCAGTGGCTTGCTGAGGTCCGTATCGATGCCGCCACTGTACGACCCAGGGTTCAATCCCGCCACCACGCTCTCTCCATCGGGACCGACCCAAACGCCCACGTTAAACGGCGTTCCCTCAGGCGTGTTCTCAATTGAATCCGGACCGCCCACGTTGGCCGATGATCCCCACGTCAGCTTCTGCGTCGAGAATCCCTTCACACCCGCGTGAGCCAGGATGGTCGGCAGCGAAGCCGGAAATCCGAAGCAGTCGGGCAGCATGAATTCGGCGCTCGACTTGCCAAACTCCCGCTGGAACCATTCATTGCCGTAGAGAACCTGCCGCAGAATCGCTTCCGCACTCGGGGCATTCACGTCGCCCTCTTCCATTGAAGATCCGGCAGGATACCACCGCCCCTGGGCAACATATTGCTTGAGCCGGGCAAAGTCAGCCGGAAAATACTCCTTCATCATGCGATAACGATTCGCGCCCGTGAAGTTGAAGATGTAATGCGGATATTTATCGATCAGAGGGAAATTTTCTTCCATCGTCTTGCGCAGGTATTCGTCAATCACCTGCGGATATTCCCAGCGCCATTCCGTATCGAGATGGGCATAACCCACCACGTATAGCGTCGGCTGCTTCGAGAGGTCGGGGCTCTCCGTGCTCTGCGCCCGGGCAACAAAAGTAAAAGCCAGAAACGCCAGCAGAGCCGGCGTCCACCACGCACGAACGCGAATTTGTCCCATGATCTGTCTATCTCCGGTTACCTGCGTCGTTTGTTATAAACGGCCGGGTGCCCACCCTCGCGACGTATTTGTTTTTGTCGCTAGGGTCCTGTCTCTAAAGTCCATAACATAAAAATGGCCTGTCATCCTGAGAGAAAGGGGCCCCAAACGCTCTTCAGTTTGGGGCTGGTGAGTCGAAGGATCTGCGGTTGTTCTTCCATGAACTTCAGAGACACCACACTAGGGTGGGATAGCACTACAGCAAAACGAGAACCACTTTAAAGCCGTATTCAAAAGCTGATCTTCCCTGAAACCTTCACGATTCTTGGAAAGTTCTGCTGCGTTGGGCCGATCGTGCCAAAACCGCTCCAGCCGCTCCCCGGCGTGTAAACCGGTGGACCATCCCCTGGCCAGCTATCGGGTCCCCCAAATTGCGGCGAGTTGAATGAATTGAATGCATCCAGCCGAAGAGTGAAATTCAGCCTCTCACCAATCGGCGTAACCTTCTGCAATGATAGGTCAATGTTCGGGACGCTGGGTTGACGTACGGCGCTGTCTTGCGTGGGCGTAGTTTGCAGTCCCCAGGTAAATCCCTCGACGTTCGGGATTTGACTCCAGCAACTGCTGATGGTGGCGGCGTCGTTCTTGAGCCATTCTCCCACGCCGGGTTTCCCAGAGGGGCGTATTTGGCTCAGCGGACAACTGTCCACCCAGCCGTTATTCAGCCCAACGGGCTGTCCAGTCTGTATCGTGATTACCGAGCTGAGCGTCCAGCCATTGATAAATATCCCAGCCGCCGCCGGTGGATTCGACAACAGCCGCGAACCCTTGCCGAATGGCAGGTCCCAGACCGGGGTGACCGACAGGATTTGATCGCGATCGCTACTGGCGATCACGTGCTGCTGGTTCGTGCTGATGCCGCCCGGAACGGCAGCGGCCGAGCCTTGGAAGGGCCATCCAAATGGGTAACCGTCTCCGCTGATCGTCTTTGACCAGGTGTAGGCGGATTGGAGAAAGAGCCCCCGGCTGCTCCCATAGATGTGTCGGTTGACCTTAATCTCCAGGCCGTTATACCAGTTCCTGCCGATAGGCTTGTTGTATTGTCCCACCAGTGCGGCGGTGCCTCCTCCAGAACAGTACTGGCTAAGAGGCTGCAGCAAATCGAGAGCCCATACGGTTGGAGATATTCCACAGCCGCTCCCTCCCTGAATTGCGGCGGCTACGTTGTAGTAGGGATTGGGCACCTGCGCTGTCCATAAATTTGGGTTGGCGATGGCCGCCTTCCAATCCGACAGAGTCGTATTGGCCGCGGTCAACCAGAGAAACGTGCGGTCTCTGTAAGAGTAATTCGCCGCGTAACGCGCATCGACGACAAACCTTCCCGGCAACTCGCGCTGGAAGCCAAACGAGAAAACCTCCCCGAGGGGCAGCTTGCGTTGGGGAAAATCGTATGCATTAAAATCGATTCCGATATTCGACAAAAGCCCTTGCGAACTCCCCGGTGGCACAATAAGGCTCACGCCGGCGAAGGGAGATCCCGACTGGAATGAAGGGCTGGGTGTGATGCCGTTATTCGGGGAGGAAACGTAGGACGTTGTTTCGGCAAAGCCGCCGTTGCTCCCACCTTCCAGGCCGCCTTGATAGACCAGGCCCCAACCACCGCGGGCCACGGTCTTTTGATTGATGGCATAGGCAAACCCGATGCGCGGACCAACGTTGCTCCAATCCGTGTTGTAGGCATCGCGGGAATTGCCGTTGACGCCGGGAAATTCCTGGCCGCCGAGCACCTGGGTCGGGGGAGTAATGCCCGCCGCCTGCCATCCGGCAATATTGCTGGCATTGGTGATATTGGCCATATAGTTCGTATCGCTGCTAACCGGATTCACGCAGGTCAGGCACAAGCCCGCGTCCAGACCGTTGTGCCGGTCGCGCAGGCCACGCTGCACATCGTAGCGGATGCCCAGGTTCAATGTCAGTTTCGAGGTTACCCGCCAATCGTCCTGGAAATAGATCGCATAGACCGGCTCACCCTCTGCGTTGGTACCGTACCAGTCGATACCACCGCTTCCTGGATATCCCAGATAAAAACTTGCCAGTGATGAACCGTTCCCCTCGCTGCTGTTGCATCCGTTTCCGGTTGACCCCGGAACGCTGCCCCAGCAGCCGCTGTTGGTGGGATTGTACTGGGTGAATCCCGTTCCGAATTGGAAGTCGCCATTGGCGTGGCCGCCGAGGTTCCAATCGCCATACCTGAAGTCCGCAATAGTTCCACCTACATGGATGCTGTGCGACCCCTTGATCTTGGTCAGATCCACATCCAGCTCCATATTGGTGGTGGCGTCGGCTCCCACGCTATTCCCGAAGATCGTGTTGTTGCCGCTCGTGCTCTGGCCAAGTATGCCGCCGGTATAGCCGTCGCTGACCCTGATCTCGGGAACGTCTTGAACATTGGTGTTGCCCGGAAGCGGCATGGTGAGGCCCAGGCTCGAGGCGGGTTGCGCGGCAGAAAAATCACCATCTGGCGATATATCCACGAAGCGGGCAAACGTAACCTTTGCGTCGAGCAGAAATGTGGGCGAAAAGGTATGGGTGAAGTCCTGCCCCGCCGACCAGTTCTCACGGGTTTGGCCGATGTTTCCGTTGGCCGCCAGTCCGGTCAGGCCATTGGTGATGCGGTTTTCCTGGCCGGTTTGCCACTCGTAATAGCTATACGTCTTGGTCTTGTCGGTCAGGTTCCAGTCCACGCGGACACTGGGCTGGTAATAGTGATAGAGATCCGGCGCAGGCAGATAGTAGTTGTCGCCAGCCGCGAAATTCGCGGCATTCGGGATATTCGGCAAGGGAATATCCTTTAGTATCGCTTCCGCGGTTCCGTTCAACTGGGCGGTGGGGATCGTGTCATTCGCAAACGGAGTTTGATAAAGGTCATTGCTGTTGCTGCAGGTAGCCGCAGAGGAGCCTTCGCTGGCGGGGCAAGCCGACGTGCCTGGCTGATAGATCGGAATTCCGGCGGGTTCACCTGACGTGGGGCCAAAATGGGTGGGATCCATTGCCGAGACAAGCCCAAAATCCACGCCATTAACGCCGCTCGGATTGCTGCTGTATCCCGGTCGCAGATAGGCCGGTGGCACATTCATCGAAACACCGTGAGTGATCGACTCGTTGTAGCCTTCGAATCCGAAAAAGAAGAAGAGCTTGTCCTTCTTGACCGGCCCGCCAAAGGTTCCGTCGTACTGGTTTTCAACGTACCCTTGACGGGGAAGGCCGTAAAGATTCTGCTGAAAGGTATTGGCGTCAAAGATCGTGCCTGAGTAAGTCTCGAAGACATCGCCGTGGAACTGGTTCCCGCCGCTCTTGCTGACGACGTTGACGGTCCCGCCGGCCGTTCTGCCGAACTGGGCGTTGTAGTTGGTGGTCATTACATTGACTTCACCAATGGTGTCGAGATCGGGTGAGACATCCCAAGCCCCGGAAGACTGATTCATAAAGCCGGTCTGCTGCGTAATGTTGATGCCGTTGAGGGTGAATTGATTGAAGGTTCCACCACCGCCAATGCTGTAATTGTTCGTTACATCCCAGCCGCGGGTCCCGGAGTATCCGGAGGCTCCGAACTGGGTCTGCAGGAACTGGCTTCCAGGCGTGGTCCCGATCAGCATATAGACTTGGCGCCCGTTGAGCGGGACTGCCTCCAGTTCCTTCTCCAGGATTGTGTTGTCGCCGGACCCAGTTGTCGTCTCAAGCTCAGGGGGAGCACTCGTGACCGTTATTTGCTCGGCGGTTGCGCCCACTTCAAGTTTGAAATTCTGCCCGAATCCCTGCGATGCAAACAAACGCACATTGTCCTGGATCGCGGTCTTGAATCCCTTGGCCGCGGCGGTGACCGTGTAATCGCCGGGAAGCACATAAGGAATGTAATAGGTGCCATCGTGCGTGGTTTGGGCAGTGTACGTTGTTTTGGAACTTACGTTGACGGCGGTAACCGTGGCATTCACTACCACCGCGCCTGTAGAGTCCGTCACCCGCCCGGACAGGGTGGCCCTGAATTCCTGCGCCATTGCACTCCAAACTGCGAAGCCGGCCACTAAGCAGACCACAGCGATCCGCCTGATTGAATTGATTCGCATGAGTCTCCTCCAAAAACGTGCTGTCTAGCCTACATCGGGTCTGACCGCTTGCTCTCTCTGGATTCGAAATGAGGGGTTGGTCCATGGAAACGCTACTATTAAGGGATGGTAGCGTTTCCATGCATGCCGCAAATTCTACCCCCGCACCGCACTGAGGTGTCAAGGTTACTGAATCTACTTGGAAATTCGAAACGCGAATCCAGACGGCGCACTCAATCCCGCTGCTGCTCCTGCCTGGACCTCTTCGCTTCTGCAGCCCGTCTTCCCGACGATGCTCCATGCATTTGCATGGGACGATTTAGGTTTCGATGCTATAAACGCGAGCCGAGACTAAATTCGTTGCCTGCCTGACAAGCAATTCCTTCGACCATATCAAAAATGGATTCGGTATCATGCAGTACCAGCCCGCCGTTTCAACCACATACCAACAGAGGTTGCCCCATCCTTCCCGCGTTTTGTGCGGAAAGGGTGGGATTCGCTTCCGTCGCGCCAGACCGCCCGACTTCCCTAACGAAACAACCCGCCAATTTGCAACCCCGCTGGGGACCCACTGGGTACGACGCCAACCTGCGAAGAATCGGAAGAGCTGTTTCATCCCCGTGGCTCGACGAAGCCGATGTCTAACTCCGCTGATCGCGCAGTCTTTTTGCATACAATTTCCTGCTTTCGCGCTACCTTCAATGGAGTCAGGAAATCAGCCCGGGGGAAGACAGGAGTCCAAAAACGCTGCAAAACGCTCTCCGTAACCCCTTATTTCTAACTATTTTACGATCTAAGTCATTTGATTTTAACGGGATACGCGAAAAGGTAAAAGGTATAAGCCCATGAAAATAAGCCGCTTAACCCCCAAAAGGGGCTATATATGGGGGGGTGCGCTGCACTCGCCCGGACTTGAATCGGAATAACCGATTGAGCACCCAAATCCAGCCGCAAAGACACGAAGACGGCGAGCCTCCACCCCACCGAATACAAATCACTCGGTCGGCCCCGGAGCGGTGGGGCACCCTCATTCCTGCCTTCGGCAAGAATGCTCTAAGAGTCGTCGGAGATGTCTTCAGTCTCGACGGAGTCTTCGATTTCCATGTCGCGAAACTCTTCGGAATCAAAAACTTCGCCACAATCCAGGCACTCGACGAATTCACTGTCTTCGTGGCGGGATACGATACGAACCCTGGGGTGTTTGCAGGCGGTAGCCATCGTTCGATATTCGAGAGGAAATAGCTTGCTTTGGCGGGATTGTAGCCCGTTTTTCGTGAATTGCGAAAGCATATTTTATTGAATCTTCAGATCAATGGAGGGTTGCCCGGACGGCAGCGCAATATTGGCCGCAGATAGTTGAATCTCGGACAGAAACGGTCGTATACTGAAAGCGGACTGATCCAGTCGGATATTCCATGCTGAAACTTACAAAAAAGGCGGATTACGGGCTGATGGCTCTCAAGTATCTGGCAGAGCATCCCGAAACGCCTGCGTTGAGCGCCAAAGACGTGGCGGACGCGTATGGGATTCCGGCCCAGCTGCTGGCCAAGATTCTGCAGCGGCTGACAAAGACCGGTCTTTTGCGATCGCATGCGGGAATGAATGGCGGGTATGCGCTGGCCCGGGATGCGCGACAGATTTCGGCCTACGAGGTGATTCACGCCATCGACGGCCCGTTTTTTATTACTTCGTGCACAAAGGGCGCGAAAGGGTGCGACCTGACCCCGAGTTGCACCATCAAAGAGCCGTTGGCGCGCGTGAACGACACAATTGCGGGGGTGCTGAAGAGCATCAGCATTCAGGATCTGGCGGAAACCGCGCAGCCTGCCGTGAGGCAAGCCGAAACGCATCGCCTGGTGACGTTGACGCTATAGGAGTGGAATTAGCGGTACCAGGCAAGTCCGATGCATTTACTAGCTCCGCTAACAACGCTAACTCCGCTAGCACCGCTGAAGGATGGAGAATACGATGAGCACAGTTGTCAGCCAGGTAGAGGTTCCAGCGGGTGTGAACCTGCCGATATATATGGACAATCACGCCACCAGCCCGATCGATCCTCGGGTCCTGGAAGCGATGATGCCTTATTTCACCAGCAAGTTTGGAAATGCGGCCAGCCGCAACCATTCATTTGGATGGGAGGCGGAACAGGCCGTCGAGACGGCGCGCGAGCAGATTGCGAAGCTGATTGGAGCGAGCGCCAAGGAGATTATTTTTACTTCGGGCGCCACCGAGAGCGACAACCTTGCGATCAAGGGTATAGCGGAAATGTATCGCGAGCGCGGCAACCACATCATTACGCAGGTGACCGAGCACAAGGCGGTGCTCGACACATGCAAGCGGCTTGAGAAGTACGGCTACCGCGTGACCTATCTGCCGGTGAAGGCAGACGGGTTGATCGATCTGGAAGATCTGAAGCGGGCGATGGACGACAAGACGATTCTTGTGACCATCATGGCCGCGAATAACGAGATTGGCGTGCTGCAGCCGATACGTGAGATCGGCAAGCTGTGCCATGAGAAGGGCGTTATCTTCCACACCGACGCGGTGCAGATCATCGGCAAGGTTCCGTTCAACGTGATGGCGGACAACGTCGATGTGGCGTCGATTTCGGGTCACAAGGTTTACGGACCGAAGGGCGTGGGCGCGCTGTATGTACGGCGCCGCAACCCGCGCGTGCAGATTGCAGCGCAGATCGACGGCGGCGGACACGAGCGCGGGATGCGTTCAGGTACGCTCAATGTTCCCGGAATTGTGGGATTGGGAAAAGCCTGCGAGATTGCGTTCGAAGAGATGGACTCAGAGGCGGCGTATCTGCGCGGGCTGCGCGACCGGCTGAAGGAAAAGCTCGAGTCGGAGTTGGACTACGTTCACGTGAATGGCTCGATGGACCATCGGTTGCCTGGCAACCTGAACATGAGTTTCGTGTATGTGGAAGGCGAGAGCCTGCTGATGGGCATTAACGATGTTGCGGTTTCAAGCGGTTCGGCTTGCACGTCTGCCACGCTTGAACCCAGCTATGTACTGAAGGCATTGGGCCTGGGTGACGATGTGGCGCACAGTTCCATTCGATTTGGTTTGGGACGCTTCAATACGCAGGCTGAAGTGGATTACGTTGCGGCAAAGGTGATTGACATTGTGAAAAAGCTGCGCCAGCTTTCGCCGCTCTACGAGATGGTGTTGGATGGTATTGACCTGACCAAGATCGAGTGGCAGGCGCATTAAAACAGCTCTCAGCTTTCAGCTACCAGTCGCCGGCTCAAGCATCCAATGAATGCGAAGGCCGGGAGGAAAAGCTGAAAGCTGACGGCTGAAAGCTAAAAGCTCAGAAAGAAACGCGGCTTCCCCGCAGAAGGACGGAACCAATGGCATACAGCGACAAGGTAGTTGACCACTATAACAATCCGCGCAACGTGGGCACGCTCGACAAGGGCTCGACCGAGGTGGGCACGGGTTTGGTCGGCGCGCCGGAGTGCGGCGACGTGATGCGTCTGCAGATCCGCGTGAACCCCGAGACGCAGGTGATTGAGGAAGCCAAGTTCAAGACCTTTGGCTGCGGCTCGGCAATTGCGAGTTCGTCACTGGCAACGGAATGGATCAAAGGCCGCACGGTGGACGATGCGATGACCATCAAGAACACCGACATCGTGAAGGAGCTTTCGCTTCCTCCAGTGAAGATTCACTGCTCGGTGCTGGCGGAAGACGCTATCCGCGCGGCGATCGGCGACTGGAAGAAGAAGAATGGCGTGGCCGAGACCGCAGAGGCGGCCGCGGCTCAAGCCGCTCAATAACCAGGAATATTGGGTGCCCCCGGTCCCTCGCATTTGGGGACCAGGGAATGCACGAAGTGTAAGGGTAAGACTGGTAGGTCAGGGCTTTAGCCTTGACTGCCGGCTGAACGAAAGAATCGACATGGCAAACTTCGTCACTATCGGATCGAACGCGGACCAGCAAACGCCGCCGTCAATCGCACCGAAAGCTCCGGTGCTGGGCGTCGAAGTGACGGAGCGCGCGATTAAGCGTATTCGCGCGTCGATGGCCAAAGAAGGTATTTCGCCCACCGAGGGCGGACTGCGCCTGGGCGTGATGGGCGGCGGATGCTCCGGGCTCTCATATTCCATCAAGTTCGACACGCAGCCGCGCGAACGCGACCGCGTTTACGAGTTCGACGGGGTGCGCATCTTCGTCGATCCCAAGTCGTTCCTCTATCTCCATGGCATGACGCTGGATTACGAGGAGACGCTGATGCGGCAGGGGTTCAACTTCATCAATCCAAACTCATCGCGCTCCTGCGGCTGCGGTTCCTCGTTCTCGTCGTAGGCGTTTCTCTTACGCAGGGTTTGGATCATGATGAAAGTTCTCGATTCCGCCGTACCAATTGCGTGCTGGTCCTGCTCCGTGGGTCACAATGAGTCCACGCTGTTTTGCCCGCATTGCGCCAAGATTCAGCCTCCACCCAGCGGCGATTACTTCACTGTTTTCAGCCTCGAACCCAGGCTGAATATCGATCTGCCCGCGCTCGAGCAGGAGTTTCATCGCCTCAGCAGGAAACTGCATCCCGATCGCTTTGCGCGTGCGACCGAAAGCGAGAAGGAATGGAGCCTGGCGGACACGGCTTTGCTGAATGACGCTTATCGCACGCTCAAGGAGCCGCTGCGGCGCACCGAGTATCTACTGAAACGGAGCGGCGCCGAGATTGGCGAAGAGCACAGCGGCCGAAAAGAGGAGGGTGCCCGGCGCGATCCTTCGCGCGCCCCCGCCGATCTGCTCGAAGAAGTATTCGATCTCAACATGCAGCTTGAGGAGATGCGCATGGCGCGCGCCTCGGGAGAAACCGATGCGGAACTTGAAAAGAACCTGACCGAGGCGAAGAAGAAATTCGACGGACTGCTTGAAGAGGTCGATCAAGATTTGCGCGCGCAGTGGACCGCGTGGGACGAGGGCGATGAGACGCAGCGCAAGGTGGCGCAGAATGCAATGGTGGGGCTGCTCGATCGCCGACGTTATTTGAATAATCTGGTCCGCGACGTAACGGAAGTTCTGGGAGCCTGACCGATGCCGCTGGTGCGCATTTCCGTCTCCTCGTCCATGACCGGAAAGAGGTTCGTATCAGGGCGCGAGTTTACTCGCGCCGAAAGACCGCAGAATAATTAGGGCTTTAGCCCCTGAGGGAATTTAACAGCATTATGGCGGATGCAAAAGTAGTCGGGATCGACCTGGGGACAACCAACTCGCTGGTCGCGTATATGCAGGGCGACAAGCCGGTGGTGATTCCCGGCGTGGACGGGTCGAATCTTGTTCCGTCAGTAGTTGCACTTGATCCGGTTGCGCTCGATCCAGTTGCGCCGGGTCCGGTTAATGCAGGCAGCAACGGCCGGCCAACAGTGACTGTTGGCAACAGCGCGCGCAAGTCGCTGATTGAAACTCCGGAGCGCGTGATCTATTCGGTGAAGCGATTGATGGGGCGCAGCCTCGACGAGGTGAGGAATGAGCTCAAGCTTTTTCCGTTCCGGCTCGCCGACGATGTTGAAGCCGGCGAGGTGCCGCGCATTCAACTGGGCGAGCTGCGCTTTACTCCTCCGGAGATTTCGGCGTACGTGTTGCGGCAGTTGAAGCGCAATGCAGAAAGATTCTTCGGCGCTCCGGTTACGCAGGCGGTGATCACGGTGCCGGCGTACTTCAACGATGCGCAGCGGCAGGCGACGAAGGATGCCGGACGCATGGCGGGCCTGGATGTGTTGCGCCTGGTGAATGAGCCGACCGCGGCTGCGCTGGCCTACGGGCTCGACCGCACCAATGTGGGCACGATTGCGGTGTACGACCTTGGCGGCGGAACGTTTGACATTTCTATTCTGAAACTGCGCGACGGCATCTTCGAAGTGCAGTCAACCAACGGCGACACGCACCTTGGCGGCGACGATATCGACAATCTGCTGCTAACGATCGCGCTCGATGAGATTTACGCGGAGCACGGAGTGGATTTGAGGTCGCATCCCGGAGCGGTGCAGGCGCTGCGCAAGGCCGCGATCGACGCGAAGATCAAGCTCTCGGCCGAATCCTCGGCGAGCTTCGATATCGAGTTGCCGAATGGCGACCGGTATCAGCGCGAGATTCCGCGCGAAGTTTTCGAGATGCTGATCGAGCCGGTGTTGGGGCGCACGACTGCGCCCTGCAAGCAGGCGATGACCGACGCGCACATTACGCCAGAGCAGATTGACGAAGTGGTGCTGGTGGGTGGGTCGACGCGCATTCCCGCGGTGCGCAGGCTGGTGGATGAGCTCTTCAAATTGAGCGCGCGGGGAAAGAAGGCGCACACCGAGTTGAATCCCGACGAAGTGGTTGCGCTGGGCGCGGCGGTGCAGGCAGACATTCTTGCCGGGGCGTCGAAGTCAACGGAAGAATTGCTGCTGCTTGACGTGACTCCGTTGTCGCTGGGGATTGAAGCGCTGGGCGGAGTTGTTGCGAAAATTATTCAACGCAATTCGACGATTCCCGCGTCGGCGACGGAACATTTTACGACCGGTGTGGATGGCCAAACCAATGTTGCGATTCACGTGGTGCAGGGCGAGCGTGAACTTGCTGCCGATTGCCGATCGCTGGCGCGCTTCGATCTCAAGGGCATTCCGCCGATGATGGCGGGGCTGCCACGCATCGAGGTCAAGTTCCTGATCGATGCCGATGGAATTCTGCAGGTGTCGGCGCGCGAGCAGCGCAGCGCCAAGCAGGCCGAGATTGAAGTGAAACCGACCTACGGATTAACAGACGAGCAGGTCGAGGGCATGATTCTCGACTCATTCGATCATGCTGAAGAGGACTTTACCAAGCGGCTGTTGATTGAGGCGCGGGTTGAATCGGAGTCGGATCTGGCGAAGGTTGAACAGGCGCGGTCGAATCCCGCGTGGCAGCAGTTGAAGGGCGAAGAGCAGGCCGCAATTCAAGCGGCGCAAGACCGGCTGATCCAGGTGAAGGCCGGCGAGGACGCGGCGGCGATTCGCGATGCGCGATTGGCGCTCGACATGGCGACGCGGCGCCTGGCCGATTTGATGATGGACGCCGCGGTGACGGAAGCCATTCGCGGCAAGACGATGAACGAAGCGGGCGAAGAGTTGGGCGACAATATCAGCGCGCCGCATGCAATGGCCCCGGCGGAATTCAAATGAAAGCGGAGCTAGCGGCGTTAGCGGAGTTAGAAAGCCTTGGGGGCTCTGCGGGGGAAGTTTTGTATCAGGGCACGACTTTAGTCGTGCCGACAGTGCCCGCAATATGAGTTCGGGGCTTTAGCCCCTGCTGCGTTTCGCGCACGCAGAATTACTTTTTCACCAAGCTGTTTTGATCGTCCCGACGCATCGCCTCCCGGAGAGAGGCAACGAATTTAGCCCAGAACAAGTCCGCCGCGGCGGACGCAGTCCTGGGTAGGCGTAATTAAAAGATCCCGCCGCCCCGTAGGGGCGACGCGAAATTCGCGGTGTTCCTCGATTTCGAGAGAGAAATTTATGACCGAAGCAACAAAAAACGAAATCCCGCCGGAGAAACTGGTCCGGGTAACGTTTATGCCCGAAGGTAAAACGGTTGAGTTTGAATTCGGCACCTTGCCGTACGATCATCACGGCAAGCCGATGAGCTTTTTGGATGTGGCGGAGAACTTTGGAATCTTTCTTGACCATGCGTGCGGAGGCGTTTGCGCCTGTACCACCTGCCATCTTTGGATCAAGGACCAGGCAGGCATCACCGAGGCGGACGACGACGAGATTGACCGCATGGACATGGCGGCCGATCAGCAGTTGTACTCGCGGCTGGGCTGCCAGGCTGTGATTACAAAGCCCGGCAACTACGTGGTCGAGATTCCCAAGTGGAATCGCAACTACACTTCAGAGGGTAAACCACTGGCGTTGGCGGAGGGTAAGTAACGATGCCGCAAGAGATTCATTGGACCGATGCCGAGGAGATCGGCATTCAATTGCAGGAGAAGTTCCCTGACATCGATCCGCTGACTGTGAGGTTCACCGATCTGCATCGCTACGTGACCGAGCTCGAGGGCTTCGCTGACGACCCGACAAAGTCAAATGAGTCGCGGCTCGAGGCCATCCAGATGGCTTGGCACGAGGAGTTTGAGGACGCGCAGGGGTAAACAGGTTGCGGAAAAACTCGTGTTCGGACGTTTTGTAACAAGGGCACGGCTTTAGTCGGGCCGATAAAGCTCACAAAATGAGTGCGGGCTTCAGCCCCTGCTGCATCTACTCTTGCGAAGTTGCTTCGTTCAATGAGTTTTTCCGAAGCCTCTAAAGTTCCGCTTCTGCGATTCTCTCACGCCGCGTGCTGCGAGATCGAGAGCACGTTTCCCTCGGGATCTTTGAACCACGCCACTTTGTCGCCGTTCGGAAATGTGCAGATGCCGCACTCATCCTGGCCCATGTTGGGATAGCGAGTGAAGGCGACGCCTTTTGCCGCAAGCTGGACGACGGTGGCCTCGATATTCTCCGATTCCCATCCGAGCACTGTGTGCTGCGCCGGCGTGAACTCGGGAACCCGGCCGATGCGAAGCATTACTCCGCCCATATCGAAGACGAGCGCAAAGCCGTCGTCGCGGATGAATTTCAGGCCAAGCGTATCGCGATAGAAGCCTAGCGTCGCATCGGCGTTGGTAGAAATCAGGAATGTGACGACTCGATCGATGAGACCTCCGCTGGGCACTGCCAGTGACAGATTATCCGTGATTGGGTGGGCTGCAAAGCGAAAAGCGCAGCGCGGAAAATCTAATCCTGATCCGAGCGGCGCTCGCTCCAGCCGAAGGCATTTTCAAAGTGTGTGATTTCGGGTTTTGTGCCGGTCAGCAGATAAACGCTGATCACATCGAACCGCACCTGAGGTAAAACCGGTTGCGAGCCGGTGGCCTGTGGCAGTTGGCGCACATATCGTTGCGCAAGGCGGCGAAGTATAGAGCGCTTATGGTTGTCGACTGCAACTTCGGCGGGCGTGATGTCGTGCGCGGTGCGCGCCTTCACCTCGATGATGCAGAGCAGTGAGTCTTTCCACGCAACGATGTCGATGTCGCCGGGCAAATTGCCTGCCGACCAGCGCGTTGCCACCACAAGATAGCCCTTGCGCAGCAGATAGAAGTACGCTTCCTTCTCGCCTTCGAGACCGGTGACGAGATGGGGCGGCAGCCCGGGGCTGCGGCCGCCGAGACGCGAAACGCGATCGAGCCCATCGATTGCGAGCCGGATTGCGCTCACGCGCAGGTCTCTCAGGGATTGCATGGCAAACCATTTTCAACCTTCGAGGCGATGCGACGCAAATGGCGTGTCTCACGAGCGAGACTAAAGCCGGTTGCGCATTTCCTGAATTGAAACCAGGAATTCGCAATTGGGAATGTGATGCGGATCGATCGACTCTTTCTGCGAGGGTCGGCGCAGAGTTGCTCGAAACTGAGATTGCGTGTCACAGGAGAAACTCGAAATGTCTCATGGATTGCTGGGAGGTTTGTTTGGGCGGCAGCAGGAACGCGCAGCCGCAGCGGTGATAGAGGTTGAAGAAAGCGTTGCCATTGAGGACGCTGTGGATCGCAGCTTTGAGTACGCGCTTGATGCGCTGCCCGCAAATGCGATGTTCTGCGACCGGGAACTGATTCTTCGCTACCTTAACCGGTCGTCGCGCAAGACGCTCAAGACTTTGCAGCAGTATTTGCCAGTTCCGGTGGATCAGATGGTGGGCAAGTCGATCCATGTCTTTCACAAGTCGCAGGAGGGAATTGACAGAATACTGGGGCAAGCAAAAGATCGGGGCAAACATGAGCTGCCGCACAACGCGACTATCGCGCTGGGGCCTGTTAAGCTCGACCTCCAGGTGGAGGCGATGACCGACGAAGCAGGCGAGCACATTGGCGCGGTCGTGATCTGGGGTGTGAGCACGCAGCAGACGATCGACGCGTTGCGTCATGCGCAGGATGCGCAGCGGACCGACATCGAACACCTGAACGGAAATCTGCAAATGGTGGCGACGGCCACGCATGAGATCGAGGCGAGCATTGGTGAGATTGCGCGGAATGCCGAGAATGTGGCCCAGGCCGCGGAAAAGTCGCGCACCGCGACGGACGAGAGCAAGCATTCGATCCTGAGCCTGAAAGAGTCGAGCAGCGGTGTGGCGAAAGTTGCGGAGTTGATTGCTTCGATTGCCACGCAGACGAGCGTGTTGGCGCTCAATGCGAATATTGAGGCGGCGCGAGCGGGGGTGCACGGTAAGGGCTTCAGCGTTGTGGCGAGCGAAGTAAGAAAGCTGGCCGAACAGACAGCCGAAGCGACCGCGGAGATTCAAGCCAAGGTCTCGGCAATCGGCTCCGACATTACCACGGCGGTTGCCGCGATCGACCGCATTGCCAACCATACTGAAGAGCTTTCAGGGGTATCGCATCAGATGGCGGCTGCCGCTGAAGAGCAGCACCTGGCTACGCAGGAGATGGCGCAGAATCTTGAGCGCGCGGCTCACCGGACCAGCGAGATTGCCAGCATGCGGCTGACAGTGTAGGCGGAGTTAGACAGGCGTCTGCTGAAGCGAAGCAGTGAAAGAGTGAAAAAGTGAATGAGTGAACGAGCAAATACTTCGTGCTCTGAGGCCCAAGAATAACGAGACCTCCTGTTTTCAAGCAAAAGGGCCGGCACATGCGATGCCGGCCCTTTTTGTTGGTACGGATTGGCGAGGCCTCAGGCGGTTGCCACCTCAGCCGCAGCGTGTTCGTGTTCCTTCTCAACAATGGTCAGGGATTCCTCGAGAATATCGAGAGCCACGGTTGCTTCTTCTTCCGTAAGGATGAGAGGCGGGGCCAAACGAATTGAATTTTCGCCGCAGCCCAGAATCATGAGGCCGCGCTCGAAGGCGAGGGTCTCAACTCGGTTGCGTTCGGCTGCGGCAGGTGCGCGCGTGGCTTTATCTTTGACCAGCTCGATGCCGATCATCAGGCCGCGGCCACGCACTTCGCCGACCATGGGGTGAGTCTTGGCCCAACCGCGAAGGCGATCGAGCATGAATTCGCCGACCTTTGCAGCGTTGGCGATGGCTTCGCGCTCGAGGATATCCATTGTTGCCAGCGCAGCGGCGATCGAAACCGGATTGCCGCCGAACGTGGATGCATGTGAGCCGGGCACCCAGTCCATGATTTCGGCGCGCGTCATGCAGACGCCGAGCGGCATGCCGCTGGCGATTCCCTTGGCCATGCAAACCATGTCGGGCTCAACGCCGGAGTGCTGGATGGCCCACCATTTGCCGGTGCGGCCCGCGCCGCTCTGCACCTCGTCCACAACCAATAAAATGCCGTGCCGGTTGCAGATGTTGCGTAGCTCGCGAAGGAAGTTGGTAGGCGCGACCACATAGCCGCCTTCGCCCTGGATGGGCTCGACAAAGATGGCCGCGACTTCCTCAGGAGGCAGGACAGTCTTGAAGAGCTTCTCTTCGATGTAGCGCGCGCAACCCAGGCTGAATGCTTCCTGCTCGTCGAGTCCGCCGGTGCAGCCGCGATAGGTGTAGGGATAGCGCACGTGGGTGACGCCTGGAACCAGCGGCGAGAAGCGGCGTTTTTGCTGGGGCTTTGAGGCGGTGAGCGAGAGCGCTCCCATGGTGCGGCCGTGGAAGGCGCCGAAGAACGAGATTACCTGCTGGCGGCCGGAGTGATAACGGGCCAGCTTGAGCGCGCACTCAATGGCCTCGGCGCCGGAGTTGCCGTAGAAGAAGCGATGCGGGCCGGGCATGGGCGCGACCGCCGAAAGCCGCTCGGCGAGATCGGTGAGATGCTCATTGTAAAAATCGGTGCCCGAGATGTGAATGAGCTCGGCGGCCTGCTTTTGAATGGCGGCGACGACTTCAGGGTGACAGTGGCCGGTCGAAGTGACGGCGATGCCCGCGGCGAAATCGAGAAACTCGTTGCCGTCGACGTCTTCAACGCGTATGCCGCGGCCGCGTTTGGCGACGAGGGGATAAGAACGCGTGTAGCTTGGCGAGATCAGCCGGTTGTCGGCCGCAATGGCGGCCCTGGCCTTGGGGCCGGGCAGAGGACCATTCAGTTTGGGTCCGAATTTTGCGTGCAACTCTTGCTTGTTCATAGAGCCTTCTCCTCGGGCAATTGCCATGCGGGCAGCGCTGCTTTCCTGTCCATTTCGAGCCGATGTAGCGTTGCCGCTGATCCCGTTCAAGCGGGACCGTCCAGATGCGTCGACCCGGCGCAGGGTCGAAGGGTGTGCGAGGGTCTCCGGCGGATTTGTTGCTTAGTCGCCGCCGAAGAGGCTAGGTCGTGTGCGGGTAGGCAGCACGCGAAGATGGCGGCGCGGGCAGATGATGCGCGCACGGGCCCGCGACCAGCGTTTTGTAGCTGGAGTCAATCGCGTTCCGCTGCTGTGATGTGCCTGCATCTGAGATCTTCCGCTGAGGTGAGGATAGCATGGGCGAAAGTGGCTTAGCGAGTCGGCGAGTCGGCATGTACCGCTGGTCCCCGGACTTGCAGCTTACCTGACTCAGCCTTCTGCTTTTTCGGCTGCGGCTTCGAGGGCAGGCTGGAAGTAGCTTTTGATGAGCGGGTCAGAGCCGTATCGTTTGACGAGCTCGGCTTCATTTTTCGGAATTAGATCGGCTGGGTCGAGGCGTACGCGGCCGGTTCGGTAGTTCGATGTGACTTTGGCATCGGTATGGGTTTCTTCGGGTTGCGTATCGCTTTCGAGGATGCGGTCGCAGTGGTCGTGGTTTGGACAAGTGCCGCAGTCGGTGTGCGAAACACCTTTTTCGTCGATGCAGAGCTCCGGGGCAAGGTCTTCGCCTTCAATGGACTGGGTGGTGGAGCGGACGGAGGCAGAGGGTGGTTCGGGTTTGCGTTTACGCTTGAGGACGGAGGAGGCGACACCGAGCGAATAGAGCATGAGGCCGGCCTCTTTGGTGGTAATACGGTGGGCCAACATGGCCTGGACCGTTTGCGAGAGGGCGATCTGGATGGCCCCGGGGTCTTCGGCTATGGGGAGGAAAACATTGTCCATGCTGCCGATGCGTGAAGCGGAGTGAGATTTTGAGTGGTAATAGCAGAATGCGTTGCCGCGCAAGGCGGGAGACCCGCAACGGAGGCCGTTGGATTTGACGTGTCGACAAACGAGATACATAATACCCCCCTATATACCCCTAATTGGGGTTAAGTGGTTGTGTTTTGTGGCGTTTGAACTTTCACCTTTTCGGGTATCCCGATGAAAGCAAAAGGGTTGCAAATCAAAGTCGTCAAAACAAATGAGTTAGCTGCGGTTGTTTGCACCGTTGGAGGTGCAAACGACGATTTGGCGGGCGAAACGCGCCTGTGAAAACGGCGACGGCCCGGAATCACTGGCTGGTGTGAGCCAGCGATTCCGGGCCGCCGTTTATGCAAGAGAAGGTTTTGCCCTGATTTGAGAGTAGCGCGAATGGGGTTAATTGCATGCAAAAGGCTGGGATCATTTTTCGGGGGGGCGGGAATCAGAAAGACCTTACGCATTGGCGGGGGAACGTTTGTTACGGCGGAGTGTCCTGGGCGATTGGCCCCCCGCCAGCTCGTCGAACTGACGGCCGATCAATAAACACTGGCCGACATTTTGTTAGCCATAGACTCGGCGGTCTGTGATCGATGAATGAATTACCGCTTTAATGCGTTGCACCTTTGAGAACGCTAGCGCTTTCTGTGAAGCCGCACAGTTCGGCTATTTGCTGTGGGGTTTGATCCCCATTGTCGCTCTGACGTGGGTCTGCTCCAAGCTTCAGCAAGCGTCGGATTGCTTCCGTGAAATTGCATCCCGCAGCCTCATGGAGAGCCGTTGTGCCCGTTACACTCCGTGCCGCAATATTCGCCCCGCCCGCAATGAGCTGCTCAAAAATCGCTTCATTGTTCCTGCCGCATGCCATCATCATGACCGAGAAGCCCGAGTTGTCAACAGCGTTTGCAGATGCGCCAGCCATAAGCAGCAGAGATACAACTTGCTCCGGTTCGCCCCACGCTTGTGCCATGTCAATAGACCAGTGCAGGGGCGTCCACCCGTTGTCGTCTCGAACGTCGACTGGAACGCCCAGCGACAATTGTGCGCGAACGTCATCTGGGTCGTTGCAGTATGCTGCGTAGTGCAGTTCCGTCATCCCGCGTTGCCCGGCGGCAGGCACAATGTATTCCGGTTTTGAATCTCGCTCTGGCTGTTCCATACCCTGTGTCTAGAGGATACCGCCGAAGTTGAACAATCGGAAGGTCATCAAGCCCAGTCCCGCTGCCCTGGCATGCCTGCCGGGAAACGCCCTTCGCTTGACCCAGTATTGAATCCAGCCAACCCACTGCAACCGAGTCACTCATGCGCCCACTCTGGCCGCCGTAGTATTGAAGTAGCACTCATGGCCGGCTCAACGCCCTCAACTGAATTGTTCCAACCGAAGGCCGCGACGCGGCTTACCATCGTTCTGGCCTTTGCGAGCGTCTACTTTTTCTGGGGTTCCACCTATACTGCGATCCGAGTCGCGACGGCTTACATGCCGGCTCTTTTGCTGGCGGGAATCCGGTTCACGATTGCCGGCGCGATTCTGCTGGGCTGGTGCCGATCGCGGGGATTGCGGCTGCTGTGGCCGGGAAAAACGATGCTGGTGTTCAGCGTGGTGGGCGTGCTGCTGTTGGGCGGAGGCAACGTGAGCCTGATTTATGCGGAGAAGACGGTGCCCAGCGGACTGGCATCGCTGATCTACGCAATTACCCCGCTGAACGTGGCGCTGATTGAGATGTTCTTGCCCATGGGGGAGCCTTTGCCGCGGCGCGGATGGCTGGGAATGCTGCTGGGTTTCGCGGGGCTCGCGGTTTTGGTGTGGCCCTCGATCGAGAGCGTGATGGCGGGGAGCCGCGATCTGTTGTGGGCATATGCCGTCATGCTGGGAGGGACGCTTTCGTGGGCTCTGGGCAGCCTGGTGGCGCGGCACGCGCGCGTCGAGACTGGTGAAAAGGCCAACAGCTTTGTGGCGGCGTCTTGGCAGATGCTGATTGCGGGAGTTTTCTGTATTCTGCTGGGAACGGCGCTGGGCGAGTGGCCGGGCGTTCACATGAACGCGCCTGTCGTGGGTTCCCTGGCTTACCTTGTAGTGGGCGGATCGCTGCTGGGCTACACGGGCTTCATCTACCTGCTGGAGCATCTGCCGGCCGCGATCGTACTTTCATACAACTACGTCAACCCGGTAATCGCGGTGCTGCTGGGCATTGTTTTGCTGGGCGAACGGCCGGCGCCGTCGGAGTTCGGCGGAATGGCGGCCATTGTGCTTGCGGTGTTTCTGCTGACGACGGCGAAGATGGGCGCGAAGCAGGCAAGCGAAGGGAACTGTGCAAGGCCTCCCGGGGGGAGGCAAGGAAGTTAGCCCAGGACGTAGTCCTGGGTGGGCAGACAAAAATGACATCAGCCCCGTAGGGGCGGCAGGGAGCGCCGGTTATTGCTTAAATGTTCCGGTGGGAACCAGCGGCACGGGAGAATCGCTTTCGAGAGTGACGAGTCCCTGTTCGAAGGCGGCGAGCGCAGCCGGGTCTGCCGCCAAAGTTTGCCAGCAGACAGCGGCCGTACTGAGCAGGGCGCACGCGATTTCGATGGTGTAATGCTTGTCCGGCTGGCCCTTGAGCGTGCCTTGAGCGCGCTCGGCCCACACGCTGTGCGCGCCCAAGGCATAGGAGACAGACTGAGGATCGCCCACGTCGAAGTTTTGCTTGATGCCCTGGGCAGCACCGGCGGCAAAGGACGGCAGATCGTTAGGGGCAAGCGGCTGGCCGTAGCAGTCGAAGGGCAGCGCAACCTGGACGATGCTGGAGACCGGATCGCCGTGACGCGCGGTGAGGCCAATCTGAATGCAGGCCAGGCCTTTCTTTTCTGCTTCACCGGCGGGGATGGGAGTGGCTTTCACCTGCACCGGAGGCGGCGAAGGCCGTGCTTCGTCGACTTGCCAGCCGGCGGGAAGTGCATAGCTGAAGCCCAGAGGGTTCGAATACGTGTGGGTATCGGACTGGCTCGCGGCAGGCGCCGGGGATTGCGCGGAAAGCGGCGTGCAAGCGAGAGCGATAAAGTATGCGGGGAGGGCGGTTCGCATTGGTCACTTTTCAACTGCGCTATATGGATAGGATGGCCAATAGCGCCGACACGATGCCGGCGGCGGCAAAGGCGAAGCCGAAGTACCAGTAAATGCGGCTGCGGGTGAGCAGCGTGACCGAAGTGATGACCAATGCAATCTCAAGCAGGGCTTCGGCAAGGTCGTAGCGGTTGGCGCGGGCTTCAGCTTCGTCGACCTTCTTTTCGAATTCGTGGACCTTTTCTTCCTGCGCGCGCGCCTGATCTTCGCCTTCTTTCAGATCCTCGGTCCACTTTTTCCGATGGTCCGCCCAGTCCGCAGCGTCTCTTTTTGCGCTGTCCTTGTCGGCAACGGTGAGGTCGTGCAACAGCCGGGCGGCCAGGTCGGTGTCGCTGTCGCGGATCTTTTTGGCCTGGTAGAGAGCCCAATCGTCGGAGACGCGGTTTTGCTCGACCGCGGCCCGGGTCTGAAAGAGAATTGCCTCAGTGTGGGTGCGATGGCCGAGGACGGTGGTAACGGCCACCAGCACGGCCAGCACGCTCATGGTGAAAGCCACCGGGCGCAATGACTGGTTCTCAGATCCCTTTTCCGCGTTTTCTTTAAGCTCGCCTGCTTCGTCGCCTTCCATGATTCACTTCCGTCTAAGCGATGCAGTGCGTTGACCTGGTACGGGCCCACTGCTTTGCCCTGAGTTTGGTTCGCCGATAGCTAGAAGCTAGCAGCTAGAGGCTAGAAGCTGGAAGCGGCTTCTGTTACTTCCGCTTCCAGCGCACACCTTCTTTTGAGTCTTCTATCACGATGCCCTTTTCTGCGAGCTCGTTGCGAATGGCGTCGGCGCGGGCAAAGTTGCGCTGCTTCTTGGCCAGGGTGCGCTCGGCGACCAGGGCGTCCACCTCGGCATCGGTGATCGACTGCGCTTGGAGCAGCTCGGGTGCGACGTCGGCCGAAGCGGCCCTCGGCTTCGGCCCACTCGAGGGCTCGGCGGGTGGGCTCGGCGTCGTGGTCTTCAATTACGTCGAAGACGGCGTCGAAGTCGCGGAGGACGGCGAGGATCCGGTCGCGGTCGCCAACGAAGAACTGGCCCTGATCAATGGCCGTGTTGGCGGCGCGGATGAGGTCGAAGATGGGCGCGCGGGCCTCGGCGGTGTTCAGATCGTTGGCCAGGGCTTCGCGGTATTCGGTTTGCGCTTTTTGCGCGGCAGACTCAAGTGCCGGATTTGAGCCCGGGGGGAATACGCCGGCGGTGAGCCGCTGGTGAAAGGTGCGCAGCCGGTCAATGGCGTTGGTGGCCTCGATGAGCCCCTCGAAGGTGAAGTTGAGCTGATGGCGGTAGGGGACGGAGATGAGCGCCAGGCGGATGGCGGAGGCCTTGTAGCCCTTGAGCAGCAGGTCACGCAGGGTGTAGAAGTTGCCCTCGCTCTTCGACATCTTCTTGCCGTCGACGAGCAGGAAGCGGACGTGCATCCAGTGGCGCGCGAAGGGCTTGCCGGTCGCGGTCTCGCTCTGCGCAATCTCATTCTCGTGATGCGGAAACATCAGGTCCTCGCCACCGGCGTGCAGGTCGAAGCTCTCGCCCAGGTACTCCATGGCCATGGCCGAGCACTCGATGTGCCAGCCGGGACGCCCCGCGCCGATGGGCGTATCCCACGAGGTCTCGCCGGGTTTGGGGGCCTTCCAGAGCGCAAAGTCGCGGGCCGAGTCCTTCTCGTACTCGTCGAGGTCGACGCGCGCGCCGTCCTCGATGCCGGTCAGGTCTTTTTTGCTGAGCTTGCCGTAGGCGGGAAACGAAGCCAGTCGGAAATACCACGACCCGTCCTCGGTCTTGTAGGCAGCACCCTTTTTCTCCAGCCTTTGGACCAGCTCAACCATGCGGGCAATATGCTCGGTGGCGCGGGCGATCTGCTCGGGACGTTCGACACGCAGGGCATCGAGATCCTCGAAAAACGCCTTCTCAAAACGTGACGTGTATTGGCCGATGGGGACGCCAGCGGCCGCGGCGTTGCGAATGATCTTGTCGTCCACGTCGGTGATGTTCATGACATGGCGGACTGGGATGCCGGAGAGCTTGAGGAAGCGGCGCAGGACGTCGATCTGCAAGAACGTGCGGAAGTTGCCGATGTGGCCAAAATCGTAAACAGTGGGCCCGCAGGCGTACATGCCGAGCGTTTGTCCGTCGGCGGGGGCGAGCGGGTCCAGTTGTCCCGAGAGAGTGTTGAAGAGGCGGAGGATCATCGTTCCTGGGTCGTCATCAAATCAGTTCGTCATAAAACAGATCGTCATAAAAACAGCTAAATTCGGTAGTTTTTGGCCTTTTTCGATTGTAGCAGCGCGGTTTGCGGGTTGAAGTGCCGGGAAGAAGGCGCGGGTTATGGGAGGGGGCGGGAAAGGCAATAACCGGCACTTAGACGCGCAGTTCGCGGCGGGCGGTTTCGGCCACGCGGCCCATGTCGGAGGTGGTGAGCACGCGGATCTGGTGCTCCTCCATGGTTTCAACTCCGAAGCGGTAGAGGGCCAGCCGTTCCGGCTGTTCATCGGTGGCGCCGAGCTTTTGGGCGGGCTCGATGATGGCGGTGAGTTCGAGCTCGGTTTTTTCGACGCGCTCGACGCCGACACGAAGCGCGGGAGCCGAAAAGGCCAGCACCTTGGCCATCTCAACTCCGGGTTCGAGGCTGACGGCGTGGAACATGCGGATGATTCCGTTGGGCCGGTAGCCGAGGTCGATGCGCAACGGGTCGCCGGGCCGGGTGTAGTCGGAAGCGGTGATGCGCTTGCGCAGCAGGTCCCACACCCCGGCGTGTTCGAATTCGGTGCGCATGCGCTGCTGGATAGCGGCGCGGCCGGCCAGCCGGGGGAGTTTCTCGCGCGGCGGCGGGTCCACGTAAAGCCGCATCAGCTCTTCGACGCCGGCAGGAATGCTTTCGGCCAGATAGGCCCTGGCTTCGGTCATCTGCACGCCCAGCGAGAGCGACTCTTCGAGGATGCGCATGAGCCTTTGGTCGGGCTCGCCGGAGAGCCGCCGGCGCAGCTCGGTTTCCATCGATTCGAGCAGGCCGGTGTCAGCATCGGGATCGAGGCAGCGCACCCGGCGCCAGTCGCGGGTAAAGCGGACCTCGGTGTGAGGATTCCCTTCTTCGCGCAGCATCACGCCGATATGGACATACTCGTTGCGCACCGCGTCCGGTACATACCGGAGCAGCCGGAATTGACAGGCGCGGCGTTGGTTCGCTGAAGTCATAAGACGAGCCCTTAGCTATTAGCTGTTAGCTTTTAGCTCATTCGCGCCAATGTTGCTGGAGACAGACTAGCTAAAGACCTCCAAGATCCGGGTCTCGTCTCTGGCGGGGCTGCTTCGGGCTGCACGCCCGGAGCTAAAAGCTGAGAGCTAATAGCTGAAAGCTGCTTCTTCAATTCACCCTCCCTGACATCGTATCGCCCCATCGGGGCTGGTCCCACGCGGGGCCGCTAATTTCTCTCTCACTCGTTCCCCAATTCGGAAACGGTCTGCGGTCCGAGTCCCGGAATGCTTCGATCAGTTCCCGGATCCGGGAGCGGCGGGCGAGCAGTTGTTCGACCAGGGCTTCCATGTCGGCGAGATCGCCCCCATACCATTCGGGCGGTACTTCATTGGCGGCACTCCAGATCGTCTCCGCGGGCATGGTTTCCATGCTTTTGAGCCAAGGCTCGAAGGACTCCCACCCGGTCACATTGCGATAAACGTCGTTGCGATAATAGACCCCGCGCAGAGGCGCATCTTCGAAGCTCCAGCTGCCGGCATGGAAGCAATACCCGAAGTCGATGAAGACTGCCCGGTAGCGGCGCTCCCGCTGACGGCGCGTGAAGACCGCCTGGCGGCCATTGGCGTTCGCGGTCCATTTGTCGAGGGCCAGGATACCGGCGAACTCCTCGATATTCTTCACCTCGGTCAGCTGCTCTTCGGCCAGATAATCGACGACCTGGCCGGGCATGAGCCCGCCCGCGAAAAGGGAGCCGAAGTGCAGGCCCGGACGGCAATGCTCGCGCGTGCGACCCAGGTCGATCTCCAGCTCGGGGGTATTTTCGATCAGCCAGCTGGAGACTTCGATGAGCTCGGCGCGGGGCACGGTCAGCCCGGCGGCAGCGGCCAGCCGCGAAGCCACAAGCTCATTGGCCAGCACCCGCGTGTGCTGCGGGTTGTTCTGGAACTTGACAACGTAGACCTGCCCGTCGGCGCCCAGCATCAACTGTCCCTGCGCGCCGCCCCGCATCCGCCGGATCTGCTGCACTGCCAGAACCGCCAAAACCGCACCTGCCTCTTCTGGTTCTGATGAAATTCTATAGGGAGATGGGGAAGATCGGCGCTCAGCTCACAGCTTTCAGCTCCATCCTGCGTGGGCAAGAGGCTTTGGACCCTTCGCTGCAACTATTGCGGTTATGGACTTTGGCTGCAGTGCCGCACAGCCAAAGCTGAGAGCTGAAGGCTGAGGGCTGACAGCTGGCAGCTAAAAGCTGCTTTTCTTCCCCACCAACTCCTCGCGCGCGGCAAGGCCGATTGCCATGGCCATCACCCGGTCGTCGTGCGTGCCCGCGCGCGCTCCGGAGTTTCCATTGAGCAGACGGACAAACGTACGGCACTCGGCCAGCAGACCCCGGCTCTGGAATCGCGTCGGTTCATCGACCAGCGCTGCTCCCAGGCGGCCCAGCGCCGCTGGCCGGCTCAATGAAGTTGTCAGCCAGCCGGGCTGCCCGCCTTGCCGCCCGCCTTGACAGTAGATGCGTTCGCACCCGCAGGGCGACTCGAGATAGGCCAGCACTCCGCTGCCGTGATTGTTCCGCTCCACCACCACCCAGGCGCGGTTATATTCGCGGGCAAGATCCGTGACAATCTGTGCCAGTTCCAGTCCGCCCACGTGGCCGGCGTACTCCGCGCATTGCATGCCGGCGTCCAGCTCCAGCACCTGGATGGCGGAGTAATCGCCGTCGCTGCCGCCTCCTGCGGGATCGACCGCGAGCAGGTAACGTTTGTCGGCGACCGCTGGCAGCCAGACGGTCAGATCGCCATTCTTGCGGAGCTCGACTGGTTCCGAGACGTTTTTCGAACGCTCATCAAGCGCGTCGATCTCAAAGATTGACTCGCCGCTGGCCAGAAAGCAGCTCTGGTCGTCTTCGGCGAACTCCTGCCGCGCAAGCCCGCGAAAATCGGCGCGCAGCTTGCGGCGAAACGCAATCTGTTCGAGATCGAGCTTCTGCTTCTCGATCAGCGTGCTCTCTTCAATGGTGAGCGTGGCGGCGTCCACGGCCGCGTCGCGGTAGCGGCTCTCCATCCACCAGGGAAAGAAGTGCCGCACCATGCCGGTCTCAGGCGCCTTGAGCCACAGTTCATGAAAGCATCCGCCGATGCCGTCCGGAGTCGATTCCAGAATCAGTTCGCCTTCCGGAGTGAGCGCCGCGCGCAGACCGGCAAGAATCTCGGAGGGATCGCCGGGCCAGCGCGCCAGCTCCGAGCAGTGCATATTCTGCGCGGTCAGCCCCCGGCCTGCATTCCGGTCGCCGGCCGTCACCACGCGATACTGGGAGTCGAGCCCGGGGAACACGATCTGCCGTACGTTGGCGCGTCCGGTACGCAGCGGCCCCTTGCGCAGGTGTTCGGGCAGCAGATCGACGAAACGGTGAACGATGCCGAAGATCTCCTCCGCCGCCTGCTGGGTGTGCGCCACCTGCAGCGTCAGTGTGCCCGGCTGGGTAATGGTCTTGAGAAAAAAGCGCGCCGCGGTCCAGGTTGTCATTCCCAGCTGGCGTGCCTTCAGTACGATGTTGTGCCGGCCTCGCCTCTGCTCAAACGATCTTTGTGCAGCATTGGCCACGAGCCGGGCCGTCTTGCCTTCCTTGGTTCTCACCCGCAGCAGAATGCGGGCCAGCGCCATTGCGACGGTCTCTCCCTGCAGCATGGGCGGCCGCTGATCCAGCATGGAACCAAGCCGGATCAGCTCCGCGGCATCGAGCGGCTGTATCTTCAGGTTTGCGGCATTCAGGTTTGGGACTCCCGCGGCAGGTTCCCGCGACTCACGTTCCGCTGAGCCAGGACATACGCATTGCTTTACGGCCTCTGCAGGCACTGTAGCATCCACTCTCTTCAATGAGGTCTCCAGGCAGTTGATCGGCTTGCTCGGTCACTGAATCGAAATCAACTCCACGGCATTTCCCTGCGCACCGCCGAGCACCGTAACCAAAGTCGCGGTACCCGAACAACCGCCGCCCAGCGTGGCCGAAGTAGGCGCGGCGGTCGCGCCATAGCCAGTGTTGGTCACTACAAAGGTCGCGCTCGTCCAGCTCCCCGCGGTGGGGAAGTTGACTGTAGCGGTTGCCCCTGTATCGGAATCATTAAAGGTTGCCAGCGTGCATGTCGTCTGACCGGTAATCGTTCCACCACTTCCCGATGTGATCGAACCAAGACCTATTGCCGCGAAGTAAACGGAGACCCAGGAATTCCATACCGAAGAGGTGTTGATTGATTGCAGAGCCCCAAGGGTGCTTTGCGCCGAGGTTGTGGTAAACGGCCCTTGAAAGACCTGCGAGACCTCCAACGGGCCGGTGCTCCCGACCGCCAACGGGAGAGCAGTAACAGACAACTGACCACTTTGTCCGGTCAAGCTGGCTGCAGGCGTCAACGCGCCAGACGTGTACAGGTTGTAGGTGAATCCAGGCGATGACCCGGTATTGATCGTCGCCGTGGTATGAACAGCAGGAGCGGACGCGGTAGTGTAGTAGCTCATCACCGCCGTATGCGTTTGCGGCCTGCCGGCAACGAACGGTGAAAGGGGCAGCGGGTTGTATTGAAAGTAAGCCGATCCCGAGGTGAAAGCCACTGTTGCATCAGTTGCATTCTCGCACCACAGGTAGAACGTACCTCCCGTCGGAGTTCCGGTGGCTGTCGTTGCAAAGGTCACCGAAGTAGTGGTGAACGCGGTTACCGTATAAGGACCGCCATCCAAACCTGAAACCCCTGAGCCGATCACACCGATTTTCTGCCCCGGAACATACATGGGGGGAGACAGGGAAGCAGCTGAAAGTGTGTAGGCGCTGCCTGTGCCCGATCCACCCGTGATGCTGGTTGCGCGGATAGTTTGGTCTCCACCGTGCGCGCATATCAAGTCACCCCCATTAATACTGGGCGTGGAGGAGATAAAAGAAGACGGGATGCCGCTGTCGTCGACATTACCATTCTGATACCAGGCCAGGTCCCCATTGGTTTTCG
This sequence comes from uncultured Acidobacteriaceae bacterium, assembly GCA_963732165.1. Lineage (GTDB taxonomy): Bacteria > Acidobacteriota > Terriglobia > Terriglobales > Acidobacteriaceae > Telmatobacter. The sequence goes on along the minus strand of CAVSYM010000031.1, from coordinate 48,260 downwards.
CGGCTGCGGTTGTCTCTTGAGCAATACCTCCAGTGCCTGAAGAGGAAGCCATCGGTGTGCCACCAGCGCCGATGGTTGCGCTCGTGGCCGTAAGGTTGCTGTTCCACGGTTTTATTGCGATCCATCCGATTGATACGCCGTTCGTGATCGATGTGCTGTTGCCGAGCCTGATTGCGAAGCGGTCGCCGATCAGAGACGTGGAAATGTTCACATCGCAGTAATACTGCGCATAGCTCGTCGTGAGCGCCATCGGCGTCGTCTTGAAGGAGCAATTCAGAGAAGTAGTGCCAGGACTGCTCGTGCCGTAAGTAGCATCGGCGTATAAATTCTGTGACGACGTAGCTTCTGCATAAAAGTAGATTCGCACTTCGCCTGCCGGAATCTGCGTTCCGATTATCAGCGGCGTTCCGTCTTCCTGCCATATGTAGTAGTTAGGGCTCGATCCCGCTGCGAGGCTGATCGCCCATGTGGTTTCTGAGTTCGAGTCTTTCACGATCGTCGGGTTGATGCCGTTATAGCCAGCTACATCTCCCGGCCACAGCCACAAATCTTCTTTGTTGCGGTAGTAGTTAGTGGCTCCGGTAGCGATGAAATCGCTGTTAACCTCAAAAGCTTTTCTGTCGCGGGCCATATCCGGTGGGCCAATAAGAGGCGTGATGCTGCCCGGCGCACCGTACTGACAGCGTGCCGGCTCTACTCCTCCGAGGGGGCTAGTCGACCTGCAGGTCTCCCATGTGTTCCCTACACCGGTATTATTCCAAGTAATCGAGTACGGGGAATAAGTGGATGAACGAAAGTCGTTTAAACTCCCGCTGATGTTTATCGGATTCAGGGACGCCAGATATATATCTTTTGTCGTAGAATTACTTGCATCCCACTGAAGTAACATCGAGTTGGTCTGACAGGCCGGGGAATATAGATGGGTAATTGTGTGCCCGTTTCCGTCGATCCTGTATGCAGTCCAGCCAACATTGCAAGCATAGCCGGTTTGATAATGCTGCTCATTCTCTGGGATATCGATCTTCCATGTGGCCGGGAGTCCGGTAATGCCTGTCATCCCTAAAATATTTGGGCCTTGCTCTACACCACTTAACTGCCAATCGTTAAGCGTGACCTGTGCGCCCTGATACGAGAGCCATGGGTAGGCTGAGGAAATCCATAGGTGATCGAAGACGGCGAAACCGTTAATACCGGAGTTAATAGAATTAGATACAGTTTGGTTGGAGTTCAGGAATTCAAAGGCAAACTGCGCCTGAATTCCATCATGCGTAAAGTTAGTCTTGTAGACTTCAGACTGACCCTGAAACAGAAAACCACAGCTCGAATTCTCGTAGTTCGTCCCGCTGGTTGTCAGAATGTTGATGTTATTAAACTCAGAACCGACTACCGCATCGTTCATCCCGCTGGCCGCGTTGTCGTAAGCAAAGGCGCAGTTTCCAATGCTCTGCCCTGCAGCAAGATTCATCACCGAGACGTAGGCATGAACCCCGGAGACTACAGAAGACGCCGCTGCCGCCAGCGTGACCTGAGTGGCCGACTGGTAGCTCTGAATCGTAGTGATGAGGCATGTACTTCCGGAACCATCTGTGCAAGCCTGCGTTCCAGCACCCCACACTTCCATTGCCTGGCCAGTCCCACTTTGGCCTGTGGCGTCACCGGGCCTGAACATCGCGGTGGCAGAGGTTACAACCGCGTTGCCAACCGTAGAAGCAATAGCCGCGTCAAACACAGTTTTGCCAGGCAGTCTATTTCGGACGAAGGCTGCGCAAGAGCCTGTGCCGCAGGACACATCTACCGAGTCATCGACGATCCATCCGAGATCGGCATCTCTGAAACTCTGATTCGGGTTTATAAATCCGACCGATGAGGGATCGCCAACAGCAAATACATCCAAACCAGGTGCGCCGCGCACCGCAACAGAAAAAGCTGGGCTTGCCTGTAGAAAGCCACCGGCTCCAGGAGGCCCAAACAGTGTGACACCCTTTGGATTGACCGTGCCGCCCAGGTAATAAACTGTAGAGCCGCCTGTTGCCGCCGGGTTCGCTGGAAAGTAAACAGCACATCCGGCCGTCTGGCAGTGATTCACGGCATTCTGCACCGCGGTTACGTTGACGGTGCAGCCCGAGGTCGAACCGCTCTGCGTGCAGTCGCCCACAGCACCATACTCGGTCACCGACACCCATGTGGCATTGTGCAGGTTGTTGAGTGTAGTTACTTCGGTTGCCGGGCTAGTGCTGGTTGCATTCGCGGTCGTCATTGAGTTCGCCGCGACATTACCAGTCACAGTGACCCCCTGGTTGCCGTCCGTCGCCACACCCGGCAGCAGATTCGTCATCGCTCCAGCCGCACTCGTTGCCCCGGTGCCGCCCGCCGTCACCGGAACTGCATTCATTCCGCCGACGGTTGTGCCGTTCGATGTGTAGTAAGCAATCTGTCCCAGGTTGCCGGAGTTTACGGTCCCGCTTCCGCCTCCCGAACCTGAGCCACAAGCCGACCCGGTGTTCGTGATGTATCCCGAGTTGTCGATTTGCAGGCAGTAGTGTCCCGAGCCTGCCGCCAATCCGGGCAGCTTGATTGAAGTGGGTCCAAGAAATGAAGCCACCAGATTCGCACTCGAGCCCGAGTATATATCTGTCTCCGCACCCGAGCCGGTCTCGTAATTCAGCCTTATATGTCCGCTTGCGTTGCTTGCACCGATGTACGTGTCGCCGCTGTTCGTGCTCTGATATGCCTTGAAACTGTCCAGGCCGCCGAGAGCCGAATTCAAGGCCCAGTTATTGCTCGAGTCCTTCACCATGTACCACTGGCTGTTGCCGTTCCAATCCTTATAGGTGAACGACCCTTTCTGGCTTGCCGTCAATCCCGGCCACAGGTAATAGTCCACTTCGGCATCGGCGTTATTCCGCACCGTCATCGTGCCTGTCGATTGCGAAGTCCCGCCCACCAGCAGCGTTCCGTTGAATTGCGCATTGCCGCTGTTGTTGATGGTTGCTACCGTTGCCGGGCTCGCGCCGCCCGACCCGAAGATCACGCCTCCGGTCCCTGAATTCGACGTGGCGTTGAACACCACTGCGCCAGTCCCGGCCGAATTCATCACCGTCTGATCGTTTGTGCTCGACTGCCCATTGTTGTACTGTCCTATTGAAAGCCTGTAGACGTTGTTCAACTGATCGAGAACCTGGTAGAACTGCTCGCCCCCCGTCGCATCGCTCAATCCTTCTGTCCAGCGGTAACCGTAATCCGTTTGATATTCGTTCAACAGACCGCGCTCGTTTCCCGCGCCGGTTCCCAGGCGAAAGTGATTAGTCACCGTCGCATCTTGCTGGCTTCCGTACCAGTCGCCATTGATCCCGTTAAAGCTGCGATGGAAGGTGTCCTGGAAACTGTTGCGCGTGCCGTTATCGGTCAATTGACCGGTGAACATCGTGCCGCCGGTAATCCAGTTGTTATACGAACTCCCCGCATCTGCCACCACTTGACTCGTTGAGTTTTCATTTCGCAAACCGATGATTGTGTTGTTTTGCGCATTCAGCCCAAGATGCAAAGCCGTCGCGCATCCCTCAACGTCGCCGCCCGTGAACGTATTGCCGTCGCCCTGCTGCAGGTTGATTCCAACTGTTCCCGCTATCGGATTGCCATTGCTGGTCGGGCAATCGACGTGCAGCCGCACAAATGTGCTCGCATTCATCCAATCCGTTGTGGCCGGATTCGCTACCTGGTGGCCAATTGCATTCACCGCCGTCTTGAATCCGCCGATTTGAACGCTGCGAATCGTTCCACCTGCGTAGTTCCCGGTTCCGTCCAGCGTTATGCCTGTCTGATTTGCATTGCCCAGGAAGTACATGTCTTCCAGATCGATTTCCTGCGTTCTGTATGCGGCCAGTCCTTGCGTCGTGGCACTGGTGGAACCAGTCGTATTGATCACGGAGTTGTCCATGTGGAATCCCGGCGTATCCAGGGCATAGGTTGGGTCGCCCACTTGAACGACTGCCCCTGTTCCCGAATAGGCGAATGCCGTCCCGCCCTGGCTTCCACTCGCCGCCGACCCTCCGCGCATCGCGCAACCGCGCAAAGCGACATTGCGCGTACCAGCCGTAACAATCACCTGATTAGCAGTGGTGATGGTCGCGCATGGTAGCAGGATGTTTGTATTCGGCGTGGATATGGTGAGATTCGCGCTCATCGTCTGGCTGCCGGTGAAGTTCCGTGCATCGCAGGTCCCGCCATAACTTGTATTGACGGCGCTTACGCACGCCTGCAGCATCGCGCCGAAATTCGCGCCCGGGAACTGATCCACCTGGAGCGTCGAGCCCACGCTGTTATTCGCGATAAAGGCCGGATAGCTTCCTCCGCCCGGCAGATTTCCTCCGCCGCCATTCACCTGCGTTCCGTAACTCTGCGCGCCGGTTGCGTTCCACACTGTGTAACCGCCGTGGCCCCGCAACAAGCTGCCGGCAAAGAAAGTCATATTCTGTCCGCCGATCAGATTCACAGGCGCCGCCGTGTCCCAGCTGCCGGGGGCATTAATGCTTGCCGTAGTGGTTGAAGAGCAGCCAGTGCCGCCTTGTGTCACATTGATCGCGCCGATCGATCCATTGCTGTTTACAGTTGCATTCGCTTGTGCAGTGCAACTGCCGCTGAATGCCAGAGGCACTGTGGTTCCGTAAGGATCCCAGCCCAGCCCGTGATCGGCGCCGACCGTTACGGCAATCACTGCTCCGCTTGCCGCCGTAACCGTGAGAGCAGGCTGCACCGCATTCCAGTTGGGCACAACCACCGCGTTGCGTACGGTCCATCCCTCTTGTGTATTTGGAAGGTCCAGGACGATTCCTGTAGGAGGTTCGCCCGTCGCTGCTGAGTTCCCCGCCATCGCGGTCACATCGTCCAGAATGCCGTTACAACCGGCGGCCGCTGTGAATCCGTGCGTCGCCTGAATTGTGATGTTCTGCCAGCGATTGGAATCGGCAAGCAATCCCGCGGGAATTGCTCCGGGAAGTGCGGGTATCGCTACGCCAGTATTCAATCCGCGAATGTCGATATTCTTGAAATCGCTCCATTGCGGCCACTGTGCGAGGTAAAGTCCGCACGTGTGGGTTGAGTGTGCGCCCGGATACTGCGCTGCCATCGGGTCGGTTCCGGTCGAAACAATCTCCACGTTTTCAATCTGCGCATTCTTGAGCCCATTGCCTCCAGCCCCGGTTGTCGCCTGCATGGCAATGGCGCAGTTGCCAACTGCCCACCCCGCACCGCTTCCCGCAGTTCCTTTCAGTCCGTTTCCGCCAGGCGAAAAAATCGTGTTGCTTTCCATTGGTCGATTCACCTGGCAGCTGCCGGCCGCCGCCCGCCCCTCGACCGGCGAACAGCTCACGTCCTCGCTCTGGTCAACGTAGATGGTCAAATCATGCAGCCGCGTGTAACTCAGGATGTTGGGACTGTCAGGCGTTGTTGCCAGCACATCCTGCCCCGGAAATCCCATCAGCGCCGAAACCTGTTTCCCCAATCCACCGATCGATTCCCCATGCCAGTTCAGCGTTCGTGTTTTGCACGTTCCTTCCGGAATCGTCAGAGCCACTCCGTGCGTCTGCGCGTAATTGATCGCCGATTGCAGCGCATTCGTGTCATCTGTCACCCCGTCGCAGACCGCGCCGAATTCCTTCACGCTGCGCTCAATCTGCTGTGCCACCGAGGTCCGCATATCCGTCACGCGAACTCCGTTGGGATTAGCGAACGAATCCGTTCCCGCATACGTTGGCGGAATCTCCATCGCGCCGTTCAACCCCGCTGCGTTCATCGCTGCCTGCAGCGTTGTTTGCTGGCTGTTCACCGCGGGAGCTTCAACCCCATTCACCGCCGGAGTGCTCAATGGTCCAACCATACTGCCGCCGGTCAGCGGTACCGCCGTCGCCACCTGCGAATCCACATAGTGCTTGTCTGCTGCCTGCAGCGGCTGCGTCGGATCGCCATTCAAATACAACGGCCCGCTTAAACTACCCCCCGATGCGATCAACAGGGTCTGCGCTAACTCTGAGATCGACTGATCTACATACGCCTTGCTCACCGACTGCACCGCCTGCGCAGCCGGCATCACCTGTGCCTGCACCTGTGCCAGCGTTGCCTGCGCGGCCGCGGGCACTATCCAATACTGCGTGTTCACGGTGCCATCGCTCATGTAGAACACTGCCGTGTAGTATTCGCCCGCAGGTAGCGCGCCAAGATTCGGCGCCAGGTTGATACTCACAAACCCATCGCTGCCGATGGTCACGCTGGTCCGGTCTGCCGCCACCAATTGTCCGGACGCGGTTGTAAATGCCGGCCAGCTCAATGTGAGTGTTCCGCCGCCCGGTTGCCCATTCGCCAGGTAAACTGTGCCCTGAACGGTCGTCGTCGTCACCGCCTGCCCGAGCCCGGCCATCGCCATCCCGCATGCGACCAGGCAAAGCACCGTCAGCCTGGCATTGCGTAACCATCTGTCGTTCGTGAGTTTCATCTCTGTCTCGTCCTTCTTCTTCACCGGGATTCACCCATTCCGGTTTCTGAGCGCACACATACGCTGGCGGCGCGGACTTGAAGCCACGCCCGCTGCGCAAACTCGTGAGTGATTTATGCAGTCGGTTGCCTCGATTAGAGGCGTGAAATATTGCGGACACCGCTCTTGAAAACACGATCCGCACAAACCGCTTCAAAAGAAAAAGAGCGGAGAATTCCCGCAGGAATCTGCCCCGCTCCACACACTTCGGTATGAATGTCCTTAGCTTATCGAATGTTTGCGGAATTGCATGCAACCATCCGAACTCGCTTGCAGGATTGATTCTTCAGGCACTTAGGCTTTAATGGCGTGGTTGTTCTCTTTGACAATTGCACCGCTGCCTGTAGCGCCGGTCTCCAGACCGGCTCTCCCTGCGGGCATCCAGGCCAGCAGGAATCTTCGCAATGCTTGAATTCGCGACCCCACGCACACTCTGTCAGAAATGCCCTATGCCAGTTTCAGCGCCGGATCGCCGCTCAAATCTGCCGGCGCAAATTCACCGGCTTCAAAGCGCGGCCATGCCGCTGCCGCAATCATCGCAGCGTTGTCGGTTGAAAGCGCCTTTGTCGGAAACGAAATCTCGAGCCCCCGCTGCGCAGCCTCTTGGCTGAATCGCTCACGCAATTCACGGTTCGCCGCGACTCCGCCCGTTACCAGGATTCGCCCTGCGCCCAGCCGTTCAGCGGCGCCGAAGGTCTTCTTCATCAAATCCCCGATCACCGCATGCTGAAAGCTCGCTATCAGATTAAGCGTGCTCTCTGTGCACAGCGCCAATGCCTCGTCCTTCGTCTGCGGAAGTTTCACCGCGCCGCCCATGTCTCGTCCATTTCTCTCCGCTCGGGCCGGATAAAGCAGATCGGCTCTTCCTTCTGCCTCGTTCCGCAATCCCTGCAACTCCACATAGCGCAGAACTGCAGTCTTGATTCCCGAAAATGAGAAAAGAAAATGCGCATCGAGATCGGCAATTGGCGACGTACTCGCGCCCTTCGTTCTCGGCGTCTTCCCGCGCAAGTGAGCCTTCGCCTTCACCTGCGAAAACGAGAACGGTACCCCATCCGGATCTCCGAATCGAGCCAGCTCATCGATCCACGGCCCACCGGGATAGCCAAGCCCGAGCAGCTTTGCCACTTTGTCGTATGCCTCACCTGCGGCATCGTCCACCGTACGCCCAATCAGCTCATAACTCCACAATCCGCCGCTCGGCCGCGCCAGAAACAAGTGCGTGTGCCCACCTGACACCACAAGCGCGAGCGCCGGCTCTTCAGCTTGCCGTACATCGCATTCTTCCCGCTCTCGCAACAGCACAGCATGAATGTGACCCTCAAGATGATTCACCGCAATCAGCGGCAACCGGTTCGCATACGCAAGTGCCTTCGCGTAGGTGATGCCGACCAGCAGTGCGCCGGCCAATCCCGGCCCTGCGGTTACAGCCACCGCGTCCAGACCCTTGAATCCGAGTCCAGCCTGCTCCACTGCCGCTCGCACCACTGGCACAATTGCACGCAAGTGTTCCCTGCTCGCCAGTTCCGGCACTACTCCGCCATAGCGCGCGTGCGTGGCAATCTGAGACGCAACCACCGACGAAACAGTTCTTCGCCCTCGCTCTACCACCGCGGCGGCAGTCTCGTCGCACGATGTCTCAATGCCCAGAATCAGGCCGGTCCCCATCTCTTCAGTTTAATGGCCGCACACATCGTATTCTTTTGAGTCCTCCACCGGCGTCACCGACCCGCAGGGGATGAAACTGTGCCCCATCCATCGAGCGTCTTTTGCTCGATGGGTGGGATGCCACGAAGCCCAGGTTGCAAGCAGCCGGTTTTGTTTCTTATTAGTCCTCCACCGGCGTCACCGACCCGCAGGGGGATGAAACTGTGCCCCATCCATCGAGCGTCTTTTGCTCGATGGGTGGGATGCCACGAAGCCCAGGTTGCAAGCAGCCGGTTTTGTTTCTTATCAGTCCTCCACCGGCGTCACCGACCCGCAGGGGGATGAAACTGTGCCCCATCCATCGAGCGTCTTTTGCTCGATGGGTGGGACGCCACGTAGCCCAGGTTGCAAGCAGCCGGTTTTGTTTCTTATCAGTCCTCCACCGGCGTCACCGACCCGCAGGGGGATGAAACTGTGCCCCATCCATCGAGCGTCTTTTGCTCGATGGGTGGGACGCCACGAAGCCCAGGTTGCAAGCAGCCGGTTTTGTTTCTTATCAGTCCTCCACCGGCGTCACCGACCCGCAGGGGGATGAAACTGTGCCCCATCCATCGAGCGTCTTTTGCTCGATGGGTGGGACGCCACGAAGCCCAGGTTGCAAGCAGCCGGTTTTGTTTCTTATCAGTCCTCCACCGGCGTCACCGACCCGCAGGGGGATGAAACTGTGCCCCATCCATCGAGCGTCTTTTGCTCGATGGGTGGGACGCCACGTAGCCCAGGTTGCAAGCAGCCGGTTTTGTTTCTTATCAGTCCTCCACCGGCGTCACCGACCCGCAGGGGGATGAAACTGTGCCCCATCCATCGAGCGTCTTTTGCTCGATGGGTGGGATGCCACGAAGCCCAGGTTGCAAGCAGCCGGTTTTGTTTCTTATCAGTCCTCCACCGGCGTCACCGACCCGCAGGGAGATGAAACTGTGCCCCATCCATCGAGCGTCTTTTGCTCGATGGGTGGGACGCCACGTAGCCCAGGTTGCAAGCAGCCGGTTTTGTTTCTTTCTAGAAGTGGTCAGCGCGAGAACTGGCCCTTCCGCCAACTTGCTAGCTCGCTGCGCCGCTGGGGACCCTCTGGGCACGGCCCCAACTTTCTACTTTTCGATCCCAGACAGGCTCTCACCATGTGTCGAAAGTCCGCTCTCGCCCACACTCTCTAGCCCCTCCGCGAATAAAACGCGCAATTAGCCTGCCCTTCTCGCCAGCCACAAACAATGGCGCCCGTCGCGCACCCCGTCCGCGATTGCGGCCGTAAGAAGTCCGTCTTAAGCCAGCCCAATACGACAACCTTGAACCTCCCACGGGTCTCTGCGCGCAGGCCTTCCGCAACCAGAACTCCGCCGGCATTGCCGATAATTACTCCTCCCTGCGATACATTCAATTGCGTGCAGAAGCTAGCCGGGGAAGGCGGAAGCCCGATAATCGATGCAAAATACTTGCCGTAACCCTTTATTCATGACTATTTTGCCCCATAAGTCATTCATTTTCATTGGGTTACGCCAAAAGGTAAAAGGCATAAGCCCATGAAAACAAGCCGCTTAATCCCTAAAAGGGGGTATATATGGGGGGGTGCGATTCTGCCATCGAGTCCCTCCCGGCCGACGGGTTGTGAGAAATGCAATTAGAACACTATCGTTCTGTGGATGCACGGTCGTCGTGTGCCATTCGCCTATCACTCCCACCCGCCGCGTTCCCTGTGGCAGATACCAACTCCTCGGCCGTCACCTTAGGCACATGTTTGAGCTGAATCGGGTAACGACCCCACACCAGGTAATCCACGCACACTACGGCAGCCAGCGGCGGGCAAAGTAAAGCAACGGGCGCAAGGTCTCCGCTCATCAGCAGGGCTCCAGCTATGCTCCTCGATCGTCGCAGAGAGCGTCGGCTTCCGGGAACCTGGGGAATCTCCATAACCGATAACTGAATCTCCGGATGCTTTTTCGCATAGTTCACCAGCTCCCAGGAGTTCTGCCGCGGAGTGGTAATCCGCGCGTCAGGCAACACCCTGCGATGAAACACTCCCGGTAAGTAGAAGTCGAGAACCATCGCGGAAAAATCGGCGCAGTTGTTTCTCACCAGGCTGAAGCGCGTCCTGTTCGGCTCGCTGTTCAGCTTTGCGATCAATGCGTCGTCCTGCTCTTCAGTCGTGTTGAAGCGGAATGCGTAGATTCGCCGGTCATACGACGAACCAACGAGCTGATACCAGTACCCCTCAGGCCAAGGCTTCCCCGGGGATTCAACAGGGAAACCATTGAAATGCGCTTCAAGATACTTCTTGCGCATATTGCGAACCTCATCGCGATCTGCCCACTTCGGCGCCGCAGACAAGTGCTCGACCGCGTAGAGATACGGCCCCAGCGGAATGGCCAGCCAATCGTATCCGCCCACCTTGTTATACCGCGCAATCACTGCGCCGTCTTCACCTGGCCTGCAGCGGCGCAGCTTCACCGGTGTCGCGGCACAAATGCGCGTAAAATAAATTGCGTCGTGGCCGGTTGGATTCAGCGCGCCCGCAAACCCAAACGGAGCTTCCATCAGCAGCGCCGCTTGCGCATGTGCCGCCCTTCCGGCCGCACATGCAACGCACAGCATCGACGCGGTCCACAATCTGCGCTTCCGATGCATGCTCCTGAGTGAGTTGATCCTCCTCGGCGGACGAACGAGTCGAAAGCCCGCCCTGAGCGGAGATCGAGCTAGCGATCGTGGTCGAAGGACCTGCATTTGCTTTTCAACGAACCTCTGATTTACCACTCTGAATTAGATGCGCCAGGCATAGGTCAGGTGAGCGCCTCGCCCGGTCTGTAAGCCTCGCTCCAATGCATTTCGCCCCGAAAGGAGCAGAGGCCTACAGGTATCGCTTACCCGCGCCCGAGAACGCATGACTCGGAATCAGAAAAGCGAAGGCCGGGTCGATCCTCCGAGCAGGGACGTATTCACGTTGGCAATCGTGTGTGTGCCTTCAGGCCCACCCCAGGCGAATGCGAGAGACAGAGCCGGCAAACCTCCGGCACGTAGAGTAACGCCGGCCGAGAAGCTGTGCGCAAGTTGATTGAAGTCCACGTCGTTGCGCGTGAGCGCTACTTTGCCTTGATCGGCGGAGAAGGCGAAACCAATCGGTCCCCAGATCGAGTGCTCGAAGGCTTCGCGTAGCAGCAGGGTGTTGGGCGCGCGGAACCGGTAATCGGGATAGCTCGAGAGCCCGGAATTTCCGTTGATGTCCGATCCGCCCACGGTTGGCTGAAGGTAGAAGGGGACAACACTGCCGGCCGAAGCCATTGACTCCGCTATCAGCAGGCGCAGTTCAACCGAGCCTTCGCGATTGCGCTGGATGGCAGAGCACTTGGTGGCGCCGAGAGATGCAGCGCACTCGTCGGGTCCATTGGTGGGCTTGGGTCCATACGACGCGGCGTTATGGTAGAGCGGGATGGTGTGATCGAGATCAAAAGTGTAGCGGCGGAAAGAGTAGTGGCTGTCGGACGGGGCCAAATACTGCTGAAATTGCGCCAGGTAATCGATCTGCAGATGATCGTTGAAGAGCGTGGGCTCGATACGCGCACCTTCGCTGAGCTGGACAAAAGCCGGCTGCGTGGCGATGCCTGGGGCAGTGGCTTCAGTGAAAATCGTCTCAATCGACGGGCTGGCTTCGGAGTGGTTTCCGCGAAGATTGACCAAGCGCCCGTTGACTTCGCCTAGAAGCGATACATTCAAGCTGTGCAGCACGGGCACAATTGCGTTGGCGCCAGCGATGGTTTCCGTCATGCCGAAGACCGAGGCGTTGCTCTGAAGCGAGTTGGAGCCGAGTCCGTAAAAAAATAACTGGTTCAGCGAAATGGACTGGGCGGTGAGATTGTAGACGGCATAAGGATGCACGCTGAGGTTGGAGTGCGCCGGTGGCCCGCTGGTGGTAGTGATGACCTTGATCTTCTCGATGGGCGTGTGAATGGCTTTGTAGTAGAAACCGGCGCGCCACGATCCGTTATTTGAGGCAATGGCGTCGGCGTCCCAACTGGTGCGCCAAAGTTGGTTGGGCGTGTAGTGGCCCACGTAGGCGCCGCCCGCGCCGAATCCATTTTGCGGCGCGATGCTCCCCACGGCGATGTGCAGAGGATGATCGGTGAAGAGCAGGCTGGCGCATCCGGGAATTTTCTTGACGGTGAAGCCTTCGCAGCTTTGTTTGAAGCGCGTAGCTTCGCCGCGGAAATCGGCGTGGGTTCGGCTCTCCTGAGCGGACGCGGCGGCCGTCGACAGCGTTAGCAGCGCAAGGATGAGGATCAGTCTTCGCATCGGTCCTCCTGGAACTGGTTGCATAAACCCGGCTTTGAAAGGGCACGGCTTTAGCCGTGCCTTGAAAGCCGCAAAAACATTGGGCTTTAGCCCCTGAGGGACGCTCCTTGGCTGCACCAGGCATACCTGTGCAACCAGTCCTAGACAGATTTCGCCGCTCTGGGTTTCCTTCGCCGCTGCGGATGAAGCAGCTTGGTGATCTTGGCGATGTAGGCTGCGGCATCGGCTTCAGTGCGGATCTCTTCAGGGCGGCGGCCATCGCGCTTCTCTTTGGGCAGACGCGCACTCTCGGCGTGGTGAAAGTGCCGCACTTGCGCCTGCAGCAAGCACCCGGCAGGGCGATCCTTGTTGAAGGCAGAAGCGGGCGGCATCGGAACCCGGATCGACAGGTAATCCCCGGGAAGCGAAGCATCGCTCTGGCTCGTTGCCCTCGGCCCGCGCTTGCCTGTCGTTTTCGTCCTCTTGTGTCCAGAGTCATTCATGGCAATAGCTCCTTGGGTTTATGTGCTGAAGACCACGCTGTCGGTGCGCATGGCAGGCAGCGACAGAAGATCGAGAAATGTCTGTGCAGCCTGTTCGCGCAGTGTAGCCGCGGGATAGGGGCCGATGAAATGGTTGGTCACTGTGTTCGGAATGGAGGCGTGCTCAAACACCCTGTCGGTACCGACCACCGTGCCCTTCGGAACCCACGGCGATATAAGAATGGCGGGCACTCTGACGCCGAGGCGATCGAAGTTGAACGTGAAGCTCAATTGCGTATCGGCGGGGCCGGCGGAATAGCCATCGGGCACGCAACCAGGCGGTGGCACATGGTCGAAGATGCCGCCGTGCTCGTCGTAAACCACCAGCAGAGCCGTGCTGGCCCACAGTGCGGGTTTGGACTGGATGGCGTTGTAGACCGAGGCAATGTAAAGCTCTCCCGCCTGGACGTTATGGTCCGGGTGCTGGTCTGAGGCCAACTGCGAGCCGTCGTCGTTATCGTGATCGCTGTAGTTGGGCTCGATAAAACTGTAGTCGGACAAAGTGCCGGATTTGCAATCGGCAATGAACTGGTCATAGGTCGCAAATAGCTGCGGTTGATGCTGCAGCAGGTTCACGACTTCCAGGCTCGAACTTTGCTGATCGAAGTAGTAGAGCTTGGCTGTGTGGCCTGCGTCCTGAAGGCGCTCGTAAATGCTCTTGCCCTGGGGATAAAAAACATTCATCCCGACTTGGCCGAACGATGTCCCGTAGTGCGCAAAGGCGCGATTGCAGAGGGTGGGCCCTGGAATGGATGCGAACCAGCGGTTGAAAACGGCGAAGTTGAGCGCCAGCGAAGTGAGCACCGGCAACTGATCCTGGGTAAAGTGGTACATGATCTTTTGCGAGTGCGCCACATCCTGCTGCTGAACGTAATAGTTCTGCACAAAGCCCTGCATGCTCGCGACGCGCGGATTGCTTTGGTCGCCATTGAATATCTGCTGGTCGACGGCAGGAAAAGCGTGATCCGGATCGGGATCTAGTTGGCCCTGATACTGGGCAAGCGGCTGCACCATAACCTGGTTGCCTTGGGTGTCGGAGTTCCACTGCGTCCCGTCCACTCCGTCAATCTGAGGGTTTACCGCCTTCAACGATCCGAGCATGTGGTCAAACGATCGATTCTCCATCATCAGCACCACAATGTGTTTCAAGGCGTCTAGACCTGGAGGCATAAATTGCACCTTTCTTTATGGTGAAACCAGATTGTCGTAGCCCGGGATTTCTTGATAGAAGGTGATTCTGCAGCAAATCCAGACTTGTCTATCGGTCTGAACGTATGGCGAGAGGGGAACCAGGGGATTGGCGAGTAGTTGCACCGATTGTAGCAGCCTAACGATTGCAATTGGAGCGATTTCGACTTGACTTTGGCGTCGGGTCGGCCGTGAACGCCACGCTGACCCCTGATCGCTTCACAATGGTCCGCAGCTAGATGTCCAGGTTCTTCACGTCGAGCGCGTTATCTTCGATGAACTTCCGCCGCGCCTCAACGTCCTCGCCCATCAGCGTGGTGAAGATCGCGTCGGTCTCCGCAATGTCTTCGAGCTTTACGCGCAGAAGCGTCCGCCGCTCCGGATCCATCGTTGTCTCCCAAAGCTGCGGGCTGGTCATTTCGCCCAGGCCTTTGTACCGCTGAACCTGGTATTCCTTTTTGCCCTGCTCCACGATGTAGGCAAACAGGTCGCGCGCCGTCTGTTTCTCGACCGGCTCGCGCGGAATCTTCGAACCGCGCTTTGCCGCTGCCTTGGTCTCCACGCTTCCCGGCGAGGCCGCACCTTCGGCGTCAGCTTCTTCCTCGTCGACACTGGTCTCTGCCGCGGCCGCCTTTGCAAACTCCACAAGGAATGGCGGCTCGAGGAATTGCTTGATTTGCGAGTGCTTCGACATCATCTGCCTGAACTCGGGACTCGATGCCAGCGTCCAATCGACGCAACGCGTCGCGCCCTGCGAATCCGTAAAGCATATCGACCAGGTGTGGTGTTCCTCATCTTCTACCGCGGCGTGCACCTTGATCTGGAACTGATCGGCCAGTTCAGTCAATTGCGCATGAAGCGCGGCCAGTTTTTCAGGCACATCGCTTTCAGTCTTCGAAGTGAAGTCCGCACGATAAGTCAGCTCGGCACGCGCCAGCAGTTCAGTCAACTGCTCGTTGCGGATACGCTTGTCTACCTTCTCCACAAAGCCCAGATACTCATTCAGCGTACCCATGAATTTCGTCAGGTCGGGGCCATCGATTTTGCTCGCGTTTTCGCCGTGCCGTACCACCATGCCTTCCGACGCGCGGCTCACCATCACCTTCACAAAATCCCGATCGTCCTTGATGTACTGCTCGAAGCGCCCCTTCTTGATTTTGTAGAGCGGCGGTTGCGCAATGTACACATTGTCGCGCTTGATCAACTCTGTCATGTGCCGGAAAAAGAAAGTCAGCAGCAGCGTCCTGATGTGCGAACCGTCCACGTCGGCGTCAGTCATCAGAATGATTTTGCCGTAGCGCAGCTTGCTCGCATCGAAATCGTCTTTTCCTATTCCGGTGCCCAGCGCAGTAATCATTGCGCGGATTTCTTCATGCCCCAGCATCTTGTCGTAACGGGCCTTTTCGACGTTCAGAATCTTGCCCTTCAGCGGCAGAATCGCCTGGAACCGCCGGTCGCGGCCCTGCTTCGCGGTCCCGCCTGCGCTCTCGCCCTCCACCAGGTAGAGTTCGCAGCGGTCAGGATTACGTTCGGAGCAATCAGCCAGTTTTCCCGGCAAGCCACCGCCGTCGAGCGCGCCCTTGCGCCTTGTCAGATCCCGTGCCTTGCGTGCCGCTTCTCTCGCACGCGCCGCCTCAATCGCTTTGTTGATGATTTTGCGCGCCACCGGCGGATTCTGCTCGAGGTACCCCCCCAGGCGCTCATTTACAAACGCCTGCACGGTTCCCGCAATGTCTGAATTCAGCTTGCCTTTGGTCTGTCCTTCAAACTGCGGCTGCGGCAGCTTCACGCTTACTACGGCCACCAGGCCCTCGCGAACGTCGTCGCCGCTCAACGACTCCTTCAGGTCCTTGAACAGTCCCATCTGCTGGCCGATCGCATTAATGGTGCGCGTGAGCGATGTGCGAAAGCCGGAGAGGTGCGAGCCGCCATCGACCGTGTTGATGTTGTTGGCAAAGCTGAAGACGGTCTCGGAGTAGCTGTCGTTATACTGCAGCGCGATCTCGATCTCGACGCCCGAACGCGACGCTTCCATCATGATCGGCTTGTCGTGCAATACCTGCTTGCCGCGATTCAGATGCTTCACAAACTCTGAGATCCCGCCCGCGTAGCGGAACTCCGCCCGCTTGGCTTCGCCGGTCTTCGAGTCCGCGGTGCGCTCATCGGTGAGCGAGATCTCCAGTCCCTTATTGAGAAAGGCCAGCTCGCGCAGCCTCTGCGCCAGGGTGTCGTAGTTGTATTCGATGGTGGCAAAAATCGACCTGTCGGGCAGGAAATGAATCTTCGTCCCGCGCTTCTTGCTCGTTCCCGACTGCCGCAACTCGCTTGTAGGTAACCCGCAGCTGAAATCCATCTCCCAGGTGTGCCCGTCGCGCCAGATCTCAACGTTGAACTCCTGGCTCAACGCATTCACGCAACTCACACCCACGCCGTGCAACCCGCCCGACACTTTGTAAGTGGATGCGTCGAACTTGCCGCCCGCATGCAGCTTCGTCAGCACCACCTGAACCGCCGGCATTCGAACTCCGTTCGGCAGGTCCATCATGTCCACGGGTATACCGCGGCCATCGTCTACCACCGTGATGGAGTTGTCGACGTGGATCGTGACGTCGACCTTCTTGGCGTAACCCGCCAAAGCCTCGTCGACTGAGTTGTCCACGACCTCGTACACCAGGTGGTGCAAACCCATCTCTCCGGTCGAGCCAATGTACATGGCGGGGCGCAGCCTTACCGCCTCCAGTCCTTCCAGGACGCGGATGCTGTCGCCCGTATAGTTTGAATCGTCAGGTGGGGGGAAGCTGTCAATCGGTTCGGTTGCCATAAATCCTGTTCTCTTTCGACCCCGTTTTCCGCCCAGTTTTTTCGTCCTTTTGGGGGCCGATCCCGAGTACGGACTGGGAATTAAACGCTTGAAATCAGTGGGCTTTTCTAGAGGTCACTCTAAGAACAATTTTACCATGCGGCCGGTAAGTGCTGCTCGCCCGCTTTTGCTCGAAAACCGATTACCTAAAGTGATTACCTATGGGTGATGTGACATCAGTAACCAAAGCCGTAATAAACTGTTGATCTTGATGAAAAATCTGGACTTGACATCGCCTTTTGGTTATGATCCCTAGTGTGTATGGGGAACCACCTCCAGCATAAGTCATTCCACCAGAGGTTACTATTTATGAAACTTGCCGTTCGTGTTCTCGCCCTCTCTCTCGTCGTTGCCGGTGGCGCCGCCGCTGCAATTACTCCGAAGGCCGCTCCCGCCATCAATAGTCACCAATCGGCTACCGCCTCGATGCCAGTTCCTGCATGCGTTCCCGGACTGCCGACCTGCCCAGCTAAGTAGTTTGGGCTCAGGTAACTACCTAAAGTAATGGCACGAAAGTGCCAAATTAGTTCGGTCTTTTACTGTTGAGGCTTCCGCCATTTGGCGCTATTCTGATAGAACTCTCAGAATTGCCGTACGGGTGTCTATGTCCTCAGCTCAAGCAATGTCGATGATGGGTATGGTCGAGTTCCTGCTCACCGCAACCCTCACTTTCTTCTTCTGGCGGAAAAGGCTCAACACCAGGTTCCCCGCTATGGGGTACTACCTTCTGCTGCGCACTGTTTACATACCTGTGCTGTTGTTACTCTTCAACGGTGACAGCCTTGTTCCATCGCAGCTCTGGCTGATTTCTTACTTTTACACGTTCTGGGCGGGCTATATTGCAAGTGCCGTCATCCTCTTCTTCGTATGTATTGAGATCTTCCGTTCCGCGTTGGCCGCACTGCCTGGCCTCATGAAGTTCGGCGTGGTCATCTTCCGCTGGGCCGCTCTCGTCTCGGTTATTGTCACCTTTTCGACCGTCCCCTTCGCGAACCGGGGAATCCTCGTCATGCCCGACATCGCCCACGGACTTATGCGCTCGGTCAGCATCCTCGAGCTCTGTCTGCTTGGCTTCCTTTGCCTCTGCATGAACGCCCTGCGCCTATCACCCCTCGACATGTCGTTCGGGATGGCCTTCGGTTTCGGGCTTATGGCCGCCAACGACCTCACCCATGTTATGCTCGCTTCTCGCTTCACCTCGCTTACTGAGCCCTTGCAGTTTGTCTATGAGGGTGTCATCCTGTTTGGTCTCGGCGTGTGGATCGCCTATTGCGCCGCCCCTGAGCCGGCCAATCAGCCGGTCGTCATGCCCGCCAACTCGACCATCTATCGTTGGAACGAAATCGCCTCCGCGCTCGGACACACTGGTACACAGGTCGCCGTTCAGCACTCCAACAGCTTCTTCCTCACCGATGTTGAGAAGGTTGTGGAAAAGGTTCTGAATCGCAACATGAAGAGCCACGAGTCAGAAATTTAGAAGGTGGAACCCCAAAAAAACAAAAGGCCACGGCGTTCGCCATGGCCTTTTTACTGCCCAATTCTTCTGATTCGGCCCCGCTTACTCCGATGCAACCGGCTCGATCGAAGCGTAACGTCCGCGATTTCCATGATCGCTGAACTTCACCCGTCCCGAAACCTTCGCGAACAGCGTGTCATCGGAACCAATGCCCACATTTGCGCCCGGCTTGATCTTGGTGCCGCGCTGCCGCATGATGATCGATCCGCCCGAAACCAGTTCGCCGGCAAACGCCTTTACGCCCAGCCTCTGCGCATTGCTGTCGCGCCCGTTTGTTGAGCTGCCACCGCCCTTTTTATGTGCCATTTGCTCAATCCCCTTCTCAATTCAGCTTCCAGCTTCTAGCTGCTAGCCTCTAGCTCTTCTACCGCCCGAAACCCGAAATATCGATTACACTCGAAAAAGCTAGCAGCTAGAGGCTTGAAGCTAGCAGCTAAGGGCGAGTTAGCTCGCCGCCGTGTACGTCACTCCGTCAGCTTCAATCGCCTTGATGCGAACCTCGGTGAAATTCTGGCGATGTCCCTGCAGTTTCTTGTACTGCTTCTTCCGCTTCAGGTGGAACACCAGAATCTTGTCGCCGCGGCCTTCGCCCAATACCTCGGCTGTCACTTTCGCGCTCGATGGCTTGGCAATCGTGCCCGGTTCACCCGATACCGCGAGTACATCGCTGAACTCGACCGTCTGATCCTTCGATCCGACGCTCTCAATCTTTACCACATCCCCGGGCGCAACCCGATACTGCTTGCCGCCTGTGCGAATCACTGCGTACATAACAAATCCTCCAGCGCCGCGCAGAACTCACAGCGCACAAACTTCACCTAATTCCGGTTTTGCGGTGGGGCGGATACAGAACTCTTACTGCATCGGAAGGCGGGCCGCACACACACCCAATTCTGGCGGTGAACCCGGCGCGTTCCCGCGCACCCCAATTCGGGGCGCAGCGCCAAACTCTACGATTCTATCGTCAAACCGCACCCTGGGTCAACGCCCGGTGGCTGGGCAGTTTGAAGCAGGTGGGCTTTAGCTCGTACACAATGCGCACAAAAAAGGCCAGTCGGCTTTACTGTCTGCATGAAAACTCACCCCGCCAACCTGCTAACTTGCCACGTCCGCGAAGTGGACGCGAACTTGCTGCTTTCGATTCAAAACCGAACCTTCTTAAGCTCCGACAGGAGGTTCTCACGCACACTTTTTAGACCCCGGGGGAAGCCTTTTACAAATTCACCCAATACCCAATGTTCAACCGCTTCAATACGCTCCACTCGTTATACTCATCCCATGCAGCCCGTCAGTATCATCGCCACCGAGCTCAACGAGATCGGCGATATCGCCCGGGTTGTCGAAAGCCTGCTTGCGCAGGAACCCCCGGCCGCCGAAATTATCATCGTCGACGGCGGCTCAACCGACGGCACCTGGGAGTGGCTGGCCAGGGCCGCCTCCCGCAATCCACGCCTCATCGCAATTCGCGACGAGACCTGCAGCCTCAAGCACTCCAGGGGCCCCGTCTCACGCGGCCGCAATGTGGCCATTGCCGCCGCCAAATCCCCCATCATCGCCTGTGCCGACGCCGGCTGCACCTATGCCCCTCACTGGATGCGCAACCTCACCGCCCGCATCGCCGCCGGCCAGGCCGAATACGCTCTCGGCGGCACCTGCCTCGATCCGGCCGAGCACACCGTCTGGGACTTCGCCTCCGCGCCCTTTTTCTCCGTCCGACTCTCGCCCCTCGAGCCCACCAAGTCTTGCACAGCGCGGTCCATGGCCTTTACCAAGGACCTATGGCAGCGCATCGGAGGATTCCCTGAGAACGTCCTCGTCGGCGAAGACACCTTCTTTGACCTCGAAGCACGCCGCCAGACTCAACCGGACTTCGTCTTCAACGCCAAGGCGCTCTACCGCCCGCTCAATACCTTTCGTTCCGCCTGCCACCAGATGAAGCGCTATGCCATAAGCGACGGCCAGGCTGGAGTCCGCTGGTCGCGCCTCTTCCGCAATGCGGCGCGCTGTGTTCTCGAGCTTGCTGCCCTGGTCGCCGCCCCCTGGGCCCTTTGGCCGCTTCTCATCGTTTTTCTGCTCGAAGCCTGGTACGCTTTTCACCGCGATTGGCGGTTTCTTCCGCGTTTTGGCTTCAAAGCCATCCTGGCGCGCTTTATGTTTTCGCTAGTAGTTCCGTGGCTCGTTGCGGTCAACCAGATTCGCGGCCGCTTCAGCGCGAAGCCTCTCTCCAACTGGCAAAACCAGGGCCATGGAACGGCCTCGTAAACCGAATTCCCGTCTAACTCCTACCAGAATGCTCGGGCCAGCGTCGCTTCATTAGATCCCCCAAAGAAATCCTTGCCCAACCCTGCATCGGTCCGTGCAACTGCATCCGTCTGAGGTGCTCTTGCTTCCGGCCTTGAACAATCTGCAAAAACCATCTGCCCCCCGGCGCGCTCCGCAGATCATTCAGGCTGCGCTCGCTTACCAGCGCATTCTCGCTACCAACCCCACAAATGCCCCCGCTCTTATCGGAATGAGCCTTCTTGCTCTCGCTGGACGGCAGACCGAGCACGCAATCCGCTTGGCCTCTGCCGCTCTCGCTGTGAATCCCAGAATCGCCTCGGGATGGATTGCGCTCGGTCAAGCTCTTAAAGCAGCGGGCCGGTTCGCTGACGCCGAGCAAGCCTATCACCAGGCCTTGCGTCTCGGCGCAGCCAACCCGTTAGCCCGGATGGGCCTGGGCGAGCTCAAACTTGCTTCCGGTCACCCCGCTGAAGCAATTCCCGAATTCGACATTGCCCTCCGCAGCAAGCCTTCGCTGGCCTGCGCGCATCTCTGCCTCGGCAATGCCCTCGCCATTCTCGGCAACTTCATCCAGGCGCTCGATCATTACCGCAGCGCTCTCGGCATTCGGCCCCGCTATGCCGAGGCGGAGTTTGCCGTGGGCTTCGCGCTCAATCGCCTGGGCCGAACCCGCGAAGCTGAAGCTCGCTATCGCCGCGCTATCGTTCTCAAACCCCGGTATGCCCCGGCCTGGATCAACCTTGGCAGCCTGCTTCGTGAACACGGCCGTGACCTGGCGGCCGAAGCCGCTTTGCGCCGCGCCATTCATCTTCGTCCCGACCTTGTTTCCGGCTGGCTCAACCTTGCCGCCCTCGAGCGCGAGCGCAGACGCTTCGCCGCGGCTCGCGAATGTCTCTGCCGCGCCCTTGCCCTCGATTCCGCGCAGATCGAAACCCTGATCGCATGGTGCCAGCTTCAACTCGCCACCCGCGACATTTCCGGCGCCCATAAGTGGGCTCGCTGGGCCATCGCCATCGATCCCAATCACGCTGAAGCCGTGAACCAATGCGGAATCGTTCTCCACAATGAGCGCCGATTTACTGAAGCCATCGTCGAGTTCGAGCGCGCTGAATCGCTTGGCAGCAAGGGTGCAGCATCCAATCGCGGCAACTCGCTCCTAGAATTGGGCCGCGTGACCCAGGCTCTCGAAGCTCACCGGCGCGCCGTCGATCTCGATCCCGAAAACGCCGGCGCAAAATATAATCTCGCACTCACTCAACTCCGCCTCGGCGAATGGCGCAGCGGATGGCGAGCCTATGAATCCCGCTGGCAATTCCGCGAAGTTCATCGCGTTCCTCACACATTTACATGCCCTCGCTGGCGCGGCGAGCCTCTTACAGGCCAGCGCATCCTCCTCCACGCCGAACAGGGCCTCGGCGACTCCATTCAGTTCTCCCGATATGCCTGCCTCGTCGTCGCACGCGGCGGATTCCCGATTCTCGAAGTCCAACCACCGGTGGAGCGTCTCCTCCATTCGCTGCCCATCGTCCGTGCTGGCCTTGCTCAAGTCCGCGCGCTCGGCACGCCCCGCAATGACTACGATCTCGAATGCCCTCTCATGAGTCTCCCCGCTGTCTTTGCGACTACTGTCGAAACCGTTCCCTGGCCGGGAGCTTATCTCGGCGCGGAAGCAAACGACATTGGTGCCAAGCGCACTCAGTTTCCGAGTTCACACGCCGGCCCACGCATCGGCATCGCCTGGGCCGGCAATCCGCGCTACCGCGCCGATGCTCATCGTTCCATGCATCTTCGGACGTTTTCACGGCTTCTGCATGCAATTCCCGCCAACTGGATTTCGCTCCAGAAAGGCCCTGCAGACGAGCAAATTGCAACTCTCGCGGTCACAACGCTTCCGCACTAATCTTCACATCGTCGATGGATCAAGCTGCGACGGTGATCTCGCTGAAACCTCCGCCCTCATGGCCACACTCGATCTGGTCATTACCACCGACACATGCATTGCGCATCTTGCTGGCGCCATCGGCAAGCCTGTCTGGATTCTCCTTCCCCATCTTTCTGACTGGCGCTGGATGCAGCAGCTCGAATCAACCCCGTGGTATCCCACCGCCCGCCTGTTCCGTCAACCCTCTCCGGGCGATTGGGCTGGAGTTCTCGATCGCGTCATTGGCGAGTTGTGTTCGCATTTTTGGCGTTGAGCCCAGGGGGAAGCTGCACAGTTAGACAGTTAGACAGCCACCTTTTGATTGTTTCGGCGAATAAGTTCAGGGTCGCAACGGAGGAGGAGCCGGGGCTATGATTCTCATGTTCCCTGGCCACATTCCTTCTTATTGAATATTGTGCGCCGGAGGGACGAAATTAACTGCAAGCCGCTTGTGGGATTTCCGGCGGGTATTGGGAGCCCGGTATTCGATTGACTACTAATTGTTTCGGAGCCGATTTTTTCGTTGCTGTCCCGGCTTTTCTTTCTCGCTCGCCGTTGACCACAATCCACCCGCCGCGTCTATCCGCCAGTGTTTAACGATCTCTGTTGCGATTCATCCCTCGCTTCAGACCAGCGGTGAAGAAGTGTTTTCGACCAGAGGTGACAATGGCTCTGCCCAATTCCACGCACCTCAATTCCGATGTTGCTGTTCCTGACAGCGCACGCTTCTTCGCCTCCGTGACGCTTGAATCACACACCCACACCAACCCGTGGGCCATCGGCACTTCAACCGCCGTCAACGGCGCGCTGATCGCGCTGTTGCTCATCCTCGGCCTCAAAACCACAAGCGCTCATTTCCCTCCCGCCACACCGTTGAGGCCCGTCGATCTGAGCGACTTTCCGCTGCTCGCACCCTTCACGCCGCAGGCCAACAACGGAGGCAGCGGCAGCGGCGCCCACGATCTCATCGACCCAACCCGCGGCAACCCGCCCAGGTTCGCCGCTACGCCGCTGGCGCCTGCGATCGTTCCCACCATCGTCGATCCGAAACTCGCGGTTGAACCAACGATCGTCAAGCAGACCGTCACGCTGCCGAGCGATCCATCGCTGCCCAACATCGGCATGCTGAACTCGCCCAACGTCACCATAATTTCAAACGGCCCAGGTGATGGCGCCGGCATCGGTTCAGGCAATCACGGCCCATACGGCAACGGCACAGGCGCCACCTTCGGCCCCGGTTCGGGCGACGGCCTCTTGCCCGGCAACGGCGTCAAGGCTCCCGTTCTCATCTTTGCCCCGACGCCAGAGTTCTCTGACGAAGCTCGCCGCAACAAATATCAAGGCATCTGCATGATCGCAGTCGTCGTCGATGCCCAGGGTATTCCCCGCAACCCGATCGTCGTTCAGCGTCTCGGCGAGGGGCTTGACGAGAAGGCACTTGAAGCCATCCCCCACTACCGATTCAAGCCCGGAATGAAAGACGGCCATCCCGTCGCCACGCGCGTCACCATCGAAGTCAACTTCCGGCTCTTCTAGGTAAATGCGGCCGTAAAGTCGCGATTTAACTCACCTCGCCGATGCATCGCAAATGCGATAGCCATCTGAAATTAAATCACATATCTCAATAAACTCCTGTGCTTGATTCCGTCCGCAGATTCTTCTTGACAAGTTATACTCTATAAAATAGAGTACTCTTTGTAATTGAAATCCCGCATCTCACTTCCACCGAGAACCCCTTATGACGCCGACCGAGTCAGCAATCGAACCCCCTTCCACATCTGTCAGTTCTACCGCACTGCCCCTCCGCGTAAACGCGCTCGCCAAACGCTTTGGCCAGACCGTCGCTGTTGACGGAATCAGCCTCGAAGTCCACGCCGGCGAGTGCGTCGGCCTGCTCGGACCCAATGGCGCCGGTAAAAGCACGCTCATCCGCTCCATCGTCGGCAGAGTCCTCCCCGATTCCGGCAGCGTAGAAGTTTTTGGCCTCGCCGCCGGCTCAATGGGTGCACGCATGGCGCTCGGATGGATCCCCCAGGAAATTGCGCTTTATCCGCGCATCACTGTCCGCGAAAACCTTGCCGCCTTTGGCCGCTACTTCGCTCTCTCCCGAAGCAAAATCAATGAGTCCGTTGCCTGGTGCCTCAACTGGGCCGCGCTTGAAGACCGCGCCGGAGATATTGCCAAAACCCTTTCCGGCGGAATGAAGCGCCGCCTCAATATGGCCGCTGGCCTGGTCCATCGTCCCCGCATCGTGCTCATGGACGAGCCCACCGTTGGCGTCGATCCCCAATCGCGCAATCGCATCTTCGAGATGATCGAGTCGCTCCGCGCCGAAGGTACTGCGATTGTTTACACCACCCATTACATGGAAGAGGCGGAGCGCCTTTGCGACCGCATCGCCATCATCGACTATGGCAAGGTGATCGCGCAGGGCACCAGGGACTCGCTCGTTCGCGACGTCTTTGGCCAGCGCAGCCAGGTACTGGCACGCTTTTCCGGCGCACCATCCGGCATCGCGGCCTGGACTGAAGCTTCACTCCGGCCGCCTCGTCGACTCCACAGCGGAGTTCACCATTGAGCAGTCCTCGCAAATCGGCACGCTGCTCGAAAGCGCAGCCAACGCGCACCTCGTCCTCGAAGACGTCTCGATTCGCCGCCCCAATCTCGAATCCGTTTTCCTTCACCTCACCGGAAGGGAGTTGCGAGACTAATGTTCAGCGTCGTCCGTACCTCATTACTCGCCCTTCGCCGTGATCGCGCGGCATTTGTGCTCAGCTTCATTTTGCCGATCGCGTTCTTCTCCATCTTCGCCGTCATCTTCGGCGGCCAGCACGACTCCACGCCGCGCGTCAAAGTCATTCTCGTAGATCAGGACCACAGTGAAGCCTCGCGCGATCTGGTCCGCGGCCTCTCGCGCGAGAGCTCGCTCATCGTGCTCACCCATCCCGACGCCAGTGGCAAAAACGCTCCCACACCGCCCGACTACACCGCCGCAACTGCAGAGGCCGCGGTCAAGGCCGGCGACGTTCCGGTTGCGCTCGTCATTCCCTCCGGATTCAGCCAGCACCCTGTCGGCTTCGGACCCGATTCCAAAGCGACCCCCATCCAGTTGCTCAACGACTCCAGCGACATGATCGCTCCTCAGGTCGTCATCGGCATGCTGCAAAAGGCCGCGTTCACCTCAATGCCAGCGGTAATGGCTGAACAGGGAATGAAGTATTCAGAGCGCTACCTCGGCGATTTCACGCCCTCCCAGCGCACCAAGATGCAATCCTCGCTCGACGACCTCAAGAAAATCCAAAGCAACCTCGAGAACTCGTCGTCATCCAGCAGCAGCAGCGACTTCAGCGCAAGCATCATCGCTATCAATACCCGCTCGGTGGTCGGCGACACTACGCATAATTCCATGATTTCTTTCTATGCTGCCGCAATCGGCGTCATGTTCCTGCTCTTTACCGCCAGCGGTTCGGCCGGCGCGCTTCTCGATGAAGCCGAGAGCGGCGCCCTCGATCGCGTGCTCAGCTCCCGCATATCCATGACCCGCCTGCTTGCCGGCAAGCTCCTCTTCAACACGCTGCTCGCGTTCACACAGCTCGTCGCCATGTTTCTCTTCGGGTGGGCTGTCTTCAAACTCGATTTCTTCAGTCACATCGCCGGATTCACCATCATGGGCATCGCCACGGCATTCTCCGTCGCCGCCTTCGGCCTGCTGCTGGCCAGCGCCTGCCACACCCGCGCCCAGCTTGGCGCGCTCTCCACGCTGCTCATCCTCATCATGTCGTCCATCGGCGGCAGCATGTTTCCGCGCTACCTCATGCCTGAAAACATCCAAAAGGCCGGCCTGCTTACGCTCAACGCCTGGGCCATCGATGGATTCACTAAGGTCTTCTGGCGCAATCTTCCCATAACCAGCCTCGTCCCCCAGGTCGGCGTGCTGGTGGCCGCCGGTATTGTGCTCTTCCTGGTTGCGCGCAGAGTAGCCCGGCGCTGGGAGTATGCCTGAGCCGTCAGCAATCCAGAGCATCGCCCCGTACCTAAAGGAGAAACCCATGAACGCAAACGCCGAAGAGATGGATCTGAGAGAGCGCCTCGACCTGATGCAAAGAATGATCGCCGAAGGCCGCCGCAAGCACGAGAGCTGGGGCTGGACCTTCGTCTTGTGGGGCATCGCGTATTACGTTGCGTTTTTCTGGGCGTGGCTGGCCGGCTTCCCGCTTGCGTGGCCAATCACCATGGCCGCCGGCGGCATTCTGACGTTCATCGGATTTTCGCGCCCCTCGCACCGGGTTCCGGAAACAACCATGGGCCGCGCTATTGCCGCCATCTGGATCGCTACTGGCGTTTCGATGTTCATCCTTTTCGATGCCTTGGGCTTTGGCTTGCGCCTGGCTGAACCGCGCGCCTTCTTCGCCGCCGCCTCGGCCATGATCGGCCTTGCAAACGCTGCCTGCAGCCTCACCCTCAGGTGGAAAGTCGAGTTCCTTTGCGCAATCGTGTGGTGGGCCGCGGCCGTGATCGCCTGCTTCTGCAATCTGGTAACAACCGTCGTCGCCTTTCTCATCGCCATCTTCCTTTGCCAGATCGTCTTTGGCGCTTACATGATGGTGCTCGAGGCGCGCGAGCGCCGGCAGGTCGCGCGCCATGCCTGAACTTCCGGAGCTCAATCCCGTGATACACGGCAAACTACGACTGGCTCTGCTCTCGCTTCTCGCCGGGGTTGAAGAAGCGGAGTTCACCTGGCTTCGCGCCAAGACCGGCTCGACCGACGGCAATCTCGGAGCGCAGCTGATGAAGCTTGAAGAGTCGGGCTACGTAGCTGTCGAAAAAAAATTCGTGCAGCGCAAGCCGCAGACCATCTACCGCATGACCGAAGCGGGCCGCGAGGCTCTGCAGGAATACGTCTTGGCTCTGAAGCAATTGCTGGGCGCAGCCATGTGACGGGTTGCTCGCATTCCTCAGGATGGGTGCCCCATCCTAAACGCGCACTTTGCGTTTAGGGTGGGATACCTCGATTCTCGATTCACCAACACCGGGCAGAAAACCACGAGCGTAGAACTAACAAACAGTTCCCCCCGCCAGCTCTCCTCTCACCCGCTCCATAATCCCCAGGTAGTACGCCAGGTTGTGAATCGTGTTCAGCGTACCTGAGAGCGCTTCCCCGGCCTGCATAAGATGACGCAGATAGGCGCGGCTGTAGCGCCGGCACACCATGCATTCACAATTCGGGTCAGGCGGATTCTGGTCCTCTGCATACCGCTTGTTCTTGATGTTTACGCGCCCTTCGCTGGTGAACAGCAGCCCGTGCCGCGCCGCCCGCGTAGGCAGAACGCAATCCATCATGTCCACGCCCAGTTTCGCGTACTGCTCAATTTCGTCGGGATACCCAACTCCCATCACGTAACGCGGCTTGTCGCGTGGCAGCAGCGGCAGAACCTCGGCAATCATCTCGAGCGTCAACTCGCGCGGCTCACCTACACTTAGCCCGCCGATTGCATAGCCGTCGAAATTCATTTCAACAAGCCGCTCCGCGCATTCGCGCCGCAGATCGCCGTACATGCCGCCCTGCACAATTCCAAACAGACTTTGCGTGCGGCCGTCAAATTCGTCGCGCCAGACCACCTCGCCGCGATGGGCGCGGAAATGTTCAAGCGACCGCTTCGCCCACGCCATCGTCAGCCGCAAACTCTCTTCCGCCCGCTTGCGCTCTGCCGGGTATTCGGTGCACTCATCGAACGCCATCGAAATATCCGCGCCCAGTGCGATCTGAACATCGATCGAATGCTCCGGAGTAAAGAAGTGTGAACTCCCATCCAGATGCGATCGAAACTGCACTCCTTCGTCTGTGACTTTGCGCAACTGGCTGAGGCTGAAAACCTGGAACCCGCCCGAATCGGTAAGCATCGCGCGCGGCCAACTGATGAAGCGATGCAGCCCTCCCATGCGCCGGATGGCTTCGTGTCCGGGCCGCAGATACAGGTGATAGGTGTTGCCAAGAATAATCTGCGCGCCGAGACTCTCGAGCACATCCTGCGCCACGGCCTTCACTGAGCCGGCTGTACCCACCGGCATAAACACAGGCGTCTCCACCACCTGGTGCGGCAAGTCAAGCCGCGCTCGCCTCCCGCCGCCGGCTCTCTCCGAAATGATTTCAAACTTGAGGCTCACCAGAGAATTCTATCGGTAGCAGGCGGCTATGCTTTCACCCGCGCCAAATGCAACATGGTCAAGTTGTGTTTTGTAATGCGGCCTTCAGGGCGCGTCGCAATCAGCCGTCGCATCTCGGCAAACAGCCGCTCGCGTTTCTCGGGCTCCAGCAGGCGGTGGTCTGAGGCAGTCGTCATCATCGCCACATGCTCATTCGCGGTAAACTCCTGCGTCCACAGCCGCCGGATAACGCAAACGTTCTCAAAATATCCGCTCGATTCAATCTCGTCGCTCGCGTCAGGAATCTCCTCAGGCAACAATCGCGGGAATTCCAACCTGCCGACCCCAATCTCTGCATAGCAGTCTTGAATCGCACTGAAAAACGGATCGAATCCTGGTGGAAACGCGTGGTCGTTGGCAGTAAAAGCAAGCGTACCTCCAGGTTTGAGTGCTGCCGCAGCCCTCGCATAGCGGACCTTGGGATCGATCCAGTGCCACGATGTCACGGCCAGGACTAAGTCGAATCGCCGCGTCGGTACCCAATCCTCGAATCGTGCATTGACGATCTCGACTCTCTCAAACGCGACCAGCTTTTCCCGCGCAATGCGCGCCAGGTTCGCTCCCATCTCCACCGCAAGCACCCGGCATCCGCGCCGTGCCAGCGGAAGTGTCGCCTGTCCCGTTCCGCATCCAATCTCGAGAATATCGGCATCTGCCGCATCGACAGGAATGTTCGCAAACAGGTCTTCGAAGAGCTGCTCGCGGCTCTCGCGGCGTCCAAGATCGTACAGTTCGGCAATCTCATTGAATGTGGCTGCCCGCGTTTCGCGATTTTCTCGAATCAACTTCATGCCGCACCGACTATCTTTCGCCGAGCTTCACTGTAAACCCTGCGCGCGCCACGCGCGGCTGCCCAAGCGTCGTAGTCGGTGTCTCCGAAACCTGAATCGCACGACCCAGTAGGTTTTCTCCTGCTGCATACACCTCAAGCCGGTTCCCGAATCTGTGCGAACCGTAAGCATCGAGCCTGAAGTATCCATGCAGCAGAAAAGCATTCGCATCGTCGTCGTACATCCGCCCGCTCAGCCGGCTTTGCAAACTCAACGTTCCCAGGTGCGCGTCCGATGCCCGCAGATTCAGCGTTGCCAGGTTCCTCGCCACCTCCGGAATCCACTTGCCGTAATCCTGCGTACCTCGCGAAACCGTTGCGTGCGCGTACTGATAACCGCCGTCCACGCTCAACCAATGTTGCGGCGCAATCTCGTAGTCAAGAGAAAATCCCCGGCTCTCAATCTGCCCAAGATTCTCGCGCATCAGCAGGATCGGCGATGAATTCGGGTTCGTCGTCAGTGCGGTAATTGGCCGGTTCACCTGCGTGAGGAAGTAACTCCCCCTGATCGTGCCCCACTGTTGATGCGTGGCCAGCCCTGTTTCCCATCCCGTCGCCCGTTCGCTCTTCAGATTTCCGTTCGCCAGCGTCAACTCGTTGCCAACCTGCGTGGCGCGGTACAACTCATTCGGAGTTGGCGCGCGAAACGCACGGAATCCGCTCGCCGAAACCGCCCAACGCTCCGCAATCTTGCGCGAGACTCCGACTCGCGGATCGAACAGCCTCTCGCCAAACTGCGGAGGCTGCGCAGCGCTCGGCGTCCATCCCGCTCCGTTCCACGTCAACTGCTGCCCGTCGAAGTTCTGGAACCAGTCGACGCGCCCCGACGCGGTCACCGTCCAACCGCCGAGCGTCGCCATCGCCTCGGCATAACCGCCCGAATCGCGCTGATGATCGTGCAAATTTGTTAATCCCGCCTTCGCTCCGAACGACTGCTCTTCGTCCCACACGCGCACATCGTGCGCATCGGCCCCCGCCACCAGCAGCAGTTTCGACGTCAACGACTGGGTCCAGGTCAGCGCCGCACCCAATTCATTATCGGGAACGTAAGAATACTTCGTCGGCGTCTCGCCGCAGCGGTAAGTGCAGGCCAAATCCTCAGAATTCGGCAGATTTGAAATGCTCGAGAAAGTTTGCCTGTATCGCTCATCGCTGCCGTAGATCCGCAGCTTGAGCACATTGCCTTGCGCGTTGGCCCAGTCCGCGCCGGTAGCATATCGCACCAGCCTCGTTCCATTGAACTGGTAGGGCGTTCCGTTATGCCGCAGCTCATTGAACCCGCTCGCCCGCGCAAACAGCCGCAAATCCCCGCTCTCATGCTCGCCCATTACCAGCGCGTTCTGGCTATGCACATTACTCGGCTGGTCCACCGGCCCGCGTTGATTGGGAGCCTCCTGAATGTATCCATCGGTCCCGATCAACCCGCCTGCAATCAGCCCACCCCACGCACCTCGCTTCGCCGTTGCGAGCGCGCTTTGATCGTAGGTTTCCTCACCCCCGTAGGTACTTCGTACCTCTAGCGCTTTCGACAAGGGGTGTGTGGCAATTACGTTCACCACGCCGCCAATCGCGCTCGATCCATACAAATCGCTGGCTCCGCCACGCAACAGCTCCACGTCGCGAATCGCCAGCTCCGGCGTCTCCTGCCAGTGAATCCAACCACCCAGAGGATCGTTGAGCGGCACATCGTCCTCCGTCACCAGGGTCCGGCTTGCCGAGGTCGAACCCAGCCCGCGCAGGCTGATTCCCTGTGAACTCGGATTCGCGACCAGTGAGCTCGATCGCCGGAACAGCTCCACCCCCGGCAACTGCCGCAGCTCATCGTCCATTGTGATCGCCGCTGTGGTTCCCAGCTCGGCTCGTGTCAATGTCCTCGTGGTAGCCGGACTATCGAGCTCTCCCATCGGCGTCCGATAAGCAGTCACCGTCACCTGTTCGGCGGCCCGTGCGGGCTCCAGCTTCACCGTCGCAGCCGCTGTCAGCGTTTCGCTTTGCGACCCAAACCCAGTCGCCGAGATCCGCACCGCGCAGGGAACTGCGCACACAATCGTTGCCTGCCCCGACTCATCCGCTCGACCCAGCACTTTTCCGTTGCTATCGGTGATCAACGCGCCGGCCAAAGCCGCACCGCTCGCATCCTCAACTGTGATTTGGATCGGCGCCTGCGCGCACGTAACCGCTGCCGGCATCAGGGCAATCCCTGCCAGCGCGCCAACCATCGCTTTCGATTGCCACAACTTCATTTTTAGTCTGATGCAATTTCGGGGAGAGGCCGGTCCGCAACTTCTCTAACAATTCTTTCACGCTTGCGCCCGATCGGGGGTCGCGCGCATCCGGGGCAATCTCGTTCAGCGGGACCAGCACAAATTCGCGCTCAGCCAGCCGGGGATGCGGAATCTCCATTCCTGGCTCGGTCACCATTAAATCGCCATACAAAAGAATGTCGAGGTCCAGCGTGCGCGGCCCATTCACAATGGCGCTCGCACGGTCTCGTCCAAACTCCCGCTCGATGCCCAGTAGTGAAACCAGCAAATCGCGCGGGCCCAGATGCGTCTCGACTCCCACTACCGCATTCAAAAATCGCGGCTGATCCACATAACCCACCGGCGCAGTTGAGTAGAGCGAAGAACGGGCAACAACCTGTCCCAACGAAACAAGCCGCCCCACAGCTGCACCAAGACTCTCGGCCGGCGATCCAGCCGTGCTCGGCAGGTTCGCCCCAAGTCCGATGTATGCGACAGTCATCCTGCATCAAGGTTAGCCGAATTCCTTGCTCCATCCTGCCGGTCTAATCCTCGCGCAGCGCCTGCATGGGCTGAATCGATGCCGCCTTCCGCGCCGGAATAAAGGCCGCGACCAACCCGACAATCGTTAGCACGGCCGCCACACTTAGGTAAGTAGATACGTCTGTCGGTTTCACTTCGTAGAGAAAGCTCTTGACCAGCCTTCCTGTGGCGAACGCCAGAATCAGCCCCGCCGCTAGCCCAGTGCCGATCAATACCGACCCCTGGCGAAGCACCAGTTGCGCGACGCTGGCCCGGGTTGCACCAAGAGCCATGCGCACGCCAATCTCCCGGCGCCGGTAACTCACCAGCTGCGAAAGCACGCCGTAGAGCCCCGCAATCACCATGGCCACGGCCAGCGCGGCGAAAGAGCCCACAAGATAAAGCCCCAGCCGCTGGCTGAAGGTGTTTTTATCCACGGCATCCTGCATCGCTTGAAAGTTGTCGAGCGCGTACCCAGGCGCCACGCTATGGAAGATGGATCGCATCTGCGGCGCCACCGGAATGCTGCCGCGGGTCTTCACCACAAAGTTGACGACTGTCTTCAAAAGCGCCTGGTAGAAAAGCGAAGTTGTTGGAATCTGCTCCTCAGGAATCATAAGGTTCGGCCGCGCCGGCGAGCCCACGTTCGAGCCCACCTGGTCCCCCAGCACTCCCACGATCGAGTACGGCCGGATCATTCCCGTGTCCTTGCCGCCCAGGTTGATCTGTTTCCCGATCGGGTCCTTTCCCCCGAAAAACGCTTTTGCAAAAGCCTGGTTGATTACCACCACGAACTCGGTCGATGCAGTGTCGCTGTCTTCAATCATCCGTCCACGAACGATGGGGGTGCTGAAGGTCCGCGCATAATCTCCGCTGACCGCAGTCACGCTCGTCTGCCACGGATTCTTCGGATCCTTGGTTTCGCCCAGAATGTCGAAACTGATTCCAACGCCAAGTCCAGAAAGCGGCGGCGACGTTACCAGCGCCGCATCTTCAACCCCAGGCGATTGCCGGATGCGATCGAGAACTGGCCTGTAAACAAGGGATGCATTCGACGCCGGAGCGTTCGCCGTATCAGTCGAGACAGACATTCCTGAGAATCCCGCAGCGTCGGCGGGCATTGCTGAGAACGTAGTCAGATGCGCGGTCTCAAAGCCAAGTTGGGACTTCTCAAGATTCCAAAGAGTTCTGAAAAGTAGCCCCGCGCCCACCAGCAGCAACGTAGATAGAGCAACCTCGCCGGCCACCAGGATGCCCGAGATTCTTCCGCCCACCGTCCGCGAACCTAATCCGCGCGAGGCTGCTTGCAGCGCAGCTTGAGGATTGGAACGCGCTACCAGGAGTCCTGGCAGGAGCGACGAGAGAATGGTGGTGATAGCGGCGATGGCGGCCAGTGCCAGCACAATGGTCCAATGGATTGAAATTGCATTGGCGCGGGGAATGGTGCCGTCAGGTAGCTTATGGACTGCGGCGACAGCCAGCTCCGCCAGTAGCACGCCGACCAGGCAGCCCATGAAGCTGAGAATGAATCCCTCCACCAGCAACTGACCCATCAGCCGCGCCCGATTCGCGCCCAGCGCAGCCCGTACCGCGAACTCCTGCCGGCGGCCCAGGCAGCGCGCAATCAGCAAATTCGACACGTTTGCGCAGGCAATCAGCAGCACCAGCCCCAGCGCCGCAAACAGCCCAAAAAGAACCGGTCGAACCGATCCGGTCAAAAGCTCCTGGTATGACCAGGCGTTCAACGTTGTGATCGAATCGTCTTTCGTTCGTGGAATGCGCGCCGCAATCGCTTTCAGCTCCTGCTGCAGCTGGCCGAGAGTCGCCCCGTCGCGAAGCCGGCCCACAATCAGGAAGAAATCGTATCCGCGATCCTTGAGCATCTCGGCCGAAGGTTGCAGCGGCAGCCAAAGCCCCTTATCGATATCCGGTTCCATCGATTCGGGAAAGTGAAAAGACGCCGGCATTACGCCAACCACCGTTCGTGCCTGTCCGCCGATCCGCAACGCGCGTCCCACAATTTTTGGATCCGAATGAAAGGTTCCTCGCCACATTTCTTCTGAGATAACCACGACCTGCGGCCCATTTTGCTCTCCCTCGGCAGCAGTGAACGTGCGTCCAAGAAGCGGTTTTGCGCCAAGCATCGAAAACAGGTTTGGCGTTACGCGCGGCGCCACCACGCTCTCTGACTCGTCCGGCGTCTCAACCACGCTTACGTCTTCAGAGTATCCCGCGACCGATTCGAGCTGGTGCGACTGAGACCGGATATCGCTGTAATTGAGCCACGAAGTCGACGAGAAACCCGGGCCCTGGTTCGGGGGACCGATGAATACCAGCCTTTTCGAGTGCGCATAAGGCAGCGGCCGCAGCAGCACGCTTTCAACTACGGTAAAAATCGCGGTGTTCGCTCCAATGCCCAGCGCCAGAGTCAGGATCGCCAGCAATGCCATCCCTGGCGTCTTGATCAGTTGCCGAGAGGCAAAGCGCAAATCATAAACCAAGGTGCTCATCCGAACCCCCCACGACAAAAGTATCCCACGACTAGGGAGCAATTTTTACACCACTGCACCCTCGGGCTCAACCGCCTGATTTTCTAATGGATTCTGAAGCCTGCGAATCGATCGGTGCAGCCCATTCTCGTTCGTTAGCGAGAGCTTATGTTCGAAAACGAACATGCCTGGATACATGACGGTGGGTATGGTAACTGACAAGCCTCGGGGTCTGCGCAAACATTGAACATCAACGTCACGATCACCAAATAGGGGAAGCACGTTGCGAACTTCCTGTCTAGTTGCCTGACCGGAAGGGGACGGAGGCGAGGTGAAGAGAATTCTCGATTCACGCTAAATCGCCGCCGAGTCACTCACGGACGCCGATTACTCCTCCAACGTTGGCTTAGCGAACGGAATCAAAGTGTGCAACGACGTTCCGGGTGTGTGACCGCCCAACCGTCAATGACCCAATTTCGGTGCATTCTTGGGTAGAAGAGCGATCGCCGACCATCCGCTCTGAAGAGGATTCCTGAGTGCGCTTCAGGTCGTTACTCCGTTGCCTTGCGCGTTTCCCAGATATGCCACTCGAAGGTGTCTTCGCGCCAAATACCATCACCGAGACCGAGGTCGAGCACTGCATTAAGGGAAGGGTCTGCTGCCAGCAGCATGCCGAGGCCAACTACTCGCTTCTCTTCGTCCGGCACATCCGGCCCATCGCCTGCGAACAATTCCCAATAGTCCTCTTCCCAGCGACAAGCCTCCGTCACCGGCGATCCACGTAGAGCGGCCAGATCGGTGACGGCGTGGGAGGTAGGAGGTACCGGAAGCGTCCAAGGTTCGCTCAGATACTGCCAGATTGGGGCAGCCTGGGGATTCCACGGAACCGTCATATCTGGCACATCGAAGGTTGTGTGTTCATCGTCGGGAACGATCTGTACGCCGGGAACATCTTGTTGTTTATAGAAGTCGATTGCACCCAGCAACAATAGTGCCGTCCAACTCGGATCGCATTTGCGGAAGGAAAAAGTGCCGAACGGATCGACGGTATGCAAACTCAATTGTGTAGTGGAGTTGATCGTTAGTTGCTCAATAATTCCTGAGACGATTTTGCCGACCTCTTCGTACATGAAAAGAATGCCGCCAGCGAAGACGAGTTCATAGCCCAACTTCGGACTGAGGCCGATTGTGTATGCGTATCTTGGTTGTTGGCCGCCAGAGACGACATAAAGGTGATAACCGAAACGCGAGATGTTCTCGCGAATTTGCTCTAAAGCTCGTTGTCGCGCTTCAGGGTTCATACGGAAAAGTTTACGACGAGTGGTTCCGGTTGGTTAACCGGCTATCGGGATGTAGCTCAAAAAAACGAGCTACTTCCTCATTGGCGACAACCCGGCCACTGTACGTCCGAAGAATAATCTTGGTTCGAACCTTCGCTACAATTGTCACGTCTATCTTTTTGATTCAGAGGATATAGGGCGCGCGCCGAAGTTGTGCTCTTTGCGCCGCTCTCGGTTGACCAAATCGATTACTATTTTTCCGTTCACTGAGAAAGGTGTGTGAGCCGCATGCGCATGTTTACCCGTTCCAACCAATTGGCCTACATCGGCGCCCTGTGCGCCGTCACCTGCCTACTTACGGCTGGTGCCTCCTCCGCATCGCCTCTATCCCATGAAGACAGAGGACATCGTCTATTGGCAGAACATCTACGAAGCCAATTTTCCCAAAGAAGTAGCGCGGCGGGCCAAGCGAGATCGGGACAAGGCAAAGCAATTAGATGCCTGAACGTATAGATGGTTCCGGCAGGGAACGGTGAACCATCCGTGCCCAACCAGATTCTTGCGAGCCAGATGCCGTGCACATTCGCCAGCCAGAACGTGGTTAGCGGCGAACTAGCTGCGACCTAAACCAGTCGTGGACTAAGATACGAAATGGCATAAAAAGCCTGTGCCCCTTAGGCTTCCCCGGGATCCTGACCGAATCATGACAGGACGCTGAAGCCGCGCTGACAGAACTGGGCCTATACTTCTTGCGTGCAGCTAGGGATTTTCAGAGAGATTCCGGCGCGAAGTTGGCTTTCCGTACTTTTGGGAGGCGTCGTGTGCCTTGCAGGCTGGCAGGTGTGGCTTACTGTGCGCCTTTTGGAGCAGGATCGCAATCTCGAGCTGCAGCGCTCCCGTGAGCGTCTCGCTTCAATCGCCGATCTGGCGGTAGCGCAGCTTGCGGGCGAACTTGCAGATTGGGATATTGGCCTGCGCGAGCTGAACGCGCTTCCCATTTCATCCTTCCTGCAGGCGCGGTTTCCTGAAGGCGCCACGTTCATTCTTATTTCGAAGAACAGTGTCAAGGTTTACCCGCAAAGGCCATTGCTGTTTACGCCTGTGCTTCCCGTCATACCAACCCAATCTCTCCGCGTCTTCGATGCAGCCGATGAACTGGAACTTCGCGAGCAGCAATTTGACCGAGCCGTCGCCCTGCTCCAGCCCATGACTCTGGAATCGGCAACTCGGCCGGAAGCTTTGCTGCGGATGGCCCGGATTGAATACAAAACCGACAAACGCGAAGCAGCGCTTAAGACATATACGAGCCTCGCAGGCGAAGCTTCTCTGAACCCTTCCGGAACTCCGTATGCGCTTTTGGCGGCAGCGGCAAGATGCCGGATTCTCAAAGAACTCGGCATGCAGCAAGAAGCATCGAAAGAGGCCGAGGCGCTGCGAGCTGGACTTCTCGAAGGCCGCTGGCCGCTTAGCCGGGAGGCATTTGAATATCAGTGGTCGGCACTCGATCGCCTCGGCATATCGGTGGGCCCACCCCCGAAATCCTCGATCGATTTCTCCACGCTGGTTGGGGATCTTTATGACCGATGGCAAATCGCCCAGGCGAGAGGCTCAAACTCGAACGGCCGGGAATCGCAGCCGAATTCATCTTTACTTGTCTGGAATGCCTCGCCAGGCCGCCTCAGCGCTCTTCTCACTCTCCCCGATTGGCTGAATTCCAGCTTGAGAGTGCCGGCCGATTCGAACGACGTACGCTGGAAACTGCTCTTGCCGGGCGCTGCCGGCGGAGCCGGCTTCACCGTCACACGTTCACTGGCAGAAGCTCAGCTTCCCGGCCGGCTCGAATTCTCGAGCCTGCGGCCGATTTCCAGTGCGGCATCAAGCCGCCGCACACTCTTGCTGGGTGGCTCGGCCCTGATGCTTATGGTGATTCTCGGTTCGGGCTACGTGGTTCATCGCGCCATCAGTCGGGAACTACGCGTAGGGCGACTTCAGTCGGACTTTGTTGCTGCCGTCTCACACGAATTTCGCTCGCCACTCACAACCTTGCGTACCATCACCGAGCTTTTGGCACAGAATCGAATCACGGACGAATCGCGCCGTCAGCAGAGCTATGTATTCCTCGAACGCGAAACCACGCGTCTGCATCGGCTGGTGGAAGATCTGCTCGACTTTGGCCGCATGGAATCGGGCCGCAAGCAGTACCGCACGGAGGCCCACGATGCTTTCCAGTTAGTGCGCGCGACACTGGCTGATTTTAGCGAACAGGCCGAAACTCAGGGCTTTCACGTGGAAACTGATCTCGGTTCGAACGGAGGCCCCACAGCAGCCACGATTCAGGTGGATGACGAGGCCTTCCAGCGAGCAATCCGAAATCTCCTGGATAATGCCATAAAGTACTCTCCTGTTTGCCGCACGGTGTGGGTGGATGGCGCGGTCCACGACCACCAGGTGATGATCTCGGTCCGTGATCGCGGGATGGGGATCGACGCGGGTGAACAGAAGGCTATCTTCCAGAAGTTTGTGCGCAGCGATGCCGCGAAAAAAGCGGGCATAAAAGGTACCGGCATCGGCCTGGCGATGGTCCGCCAGATATCCGAGGCGATGGGCGGAGAGATTCGTCTCCAGAGCGAGGTTGGCGTCGGCAGCACTTTCACGATTGTGCTACCGTTGGCCGAAGACTGATGAGGGCAACGCATGGTCAAGATTCTGGTGATCGAAGACGAACCAGGCATCGCATTCAGTCTTGAAAGCGACCTGCAGACAGAGGGATACGAGGTCGCGATCGTTGGGGACGGCGCGCAAGCGGTGCCCTGCGCCCTCGCTCAATCCTTCGATCTGATTCTGCTCGATGTTATGCTCCCCAACAAAGACGGATTTGAAGTATGTCGGGAATTGCGGCACCGGGGCCTCAGGACTCCGATCATTCTGCTCACCTCCAAAACGCAGGAGGCGGAGAAAGTCCTGGGGCTCGATGTTGGCGCCGACGACTATGTGACCAAGCCGTTCAGTCCGCGTGAATTACGCGCCCGCATCCGCGCCCTGCTGCGTCGTGCCGACGCGGGACGCGGTGAGCACGAAGGCCCCGAACGCGGCGAGGATATCCAGCGCTTCGGACCCTGCGAACTGGACCTGACTCGCTTTGAATTGCGCCGCAACGGTCAGTGCGTGGACGCAACTACAACAGAGCTCAAGCTGCTGGCGGCGTTCGTCCGCAATCGCGGGCGCTTGCTCACCCGCGAGCGTCTCCTGGACGAAGTCTGGGGCGCGGGCATTGCCGTCACCGACCGCGTGATCGACAACCATGTCGTGTCGCTGCGCAAGAAGATTGAAGACGAGCCCTCCGCGCCCCGCTATCTTATCAGCGTCAGGGGTTTGGGCTACCGCTTCGATGGGTAAAGTCTCGATTGTCAGAAAGTCCTGACTGAATTCAGACCGAGAACAGATGCCATCGCGATTCGGCACATACGGGGCTCCTTCATCCTTGGTCTATCGAAACCGGGAGGCGATATATGAGACAAGTCCTGAAGAGGAGGAGCAAGCTCGAAGCAGATTGGCGGGAGCGAATCGTCCCGGCTTTGACTGCAGCAGTCAGCATCATGCTGAGCGGAGGAGTGGTGGCCGCGGCGCTCTACCTGTTGCTTGGCCTCGCGTCGCTGGCGTCGGAGAGCATGACATACGCGCAGTCTGTCCCGATCGCCGCCGGCGTGCAGCTCGAAGCCGGAATTGAAAAGGAAGACGTGGACGGCGATCTGAAGTCGGCCATGGATATCTATCAGAATATCGCCGCGGACACTTCGGCGCCGCGCGATCTGCGTGCCAAAGCCCTGCTGCGGCTTGGCGGATGCGAAGAAAAACTGGGTCGCCAGGCTAAACAGGTTTATCAGCAAATTGTGCGCGACTACGCTGACCAGCCAGCCGCCACGCAGGCGCGCAAGCGGCTGGCGATGCTCAGACAACAGCAGCATCCCGCTCCGCCGGCCACCATGAGCATGCGCAAGATCGATCGGGAGCCGCTGGGAGACATGGGCCCAGCAGATACGGATGGGGAGCGGGCTATCTATTCGATCAGGAGCCAGTTGTATTTTGGCGATCTTGCCGGCCATAGCCGCCATTTGATTGGAGATTTCCCTAAGTCAACCTCGACTCCCTCAAAGGATTTCTCGATGGTGGTGCTCAATTTGAAAGTTAGCCCAACCAGGCCCCGCCACACGCTGGCGGTGATCAAGACAGACGGCACGGGCTATCGTGAACTGATTCGCGACGACGAAAAGAACAGCATCTTCGGGATCACTTCATCCTTCCACTCGATCTGGTCATGGGACAACAAATACATCGAGATTTGCGACTTCAACCCTTGGTCAAACCTTCACGGTCAGGTTTGGATCGTCTCCGTCGCCGATGGCCAGCGCCGTGTGCTGGTGGATCAAGGCGATGGGTGGGTCCGGAGGGCGGCGTTCTCTCCGAATGGTCAATTCGTTGCATATGAAGCCTGGCCCATGAACGATCTGGTGGACCAGACCTCCCGCATATTTGTCGTGCCGATTCAGGGTGGTGAGCCACGGCTGGTCTACGAATCCGCTCGCTGGAATGCCGGCAACGCGGTAGTGTCCTTATTGGATTGGACAGCAGATGGGAGATACCTTGCCGTGCATGACGTTCGACAGGGAGAATCCGCCCTCTACCTGATGCCAATAAAAAACGGCGCGGCAAGCGGCGATGCGGCCTTTCTTCGTTACGGAGAAGTGGACGACGGATACACAACGGCTGCCGGGGCGCTGGTCTTCCAAGATAACGCAGTCCACCCAGCCAACGTGTACGTCGCGGTTGCATCCATTGAACCCGACGGCCATCTGGGAACCTGGAGACCTCTCGATTTGAACGCACGCAAAGATCCCTGGCCATCTTTCTCTCCGGACGGCAAGCAAATAGCCTACGTGGGCCTTGCCCCGGACCCGACCCACAGGAGCCTTTTTGTGCGGGACCTTGCTAAGGGGCAGGATCGGGAGATCTATCAGACTGCCTACGGTTCGCTCCTATGTCAATACTCGATGCACAATCCCAAAGTCTTCTGCAGCGTCGAAAAGGAAAAAGGCGAAACGGAGCTGTTTTCCGTAGAGGTTGAATCAGGAGCGGTGGAGCACATTGCGACCTTCCCACAGCCCAGGTACCTGCTAAGGTGCGGCTGGGACGACCAGACCTTCTACTTCAGTCCAAACGGATGGCGCTGGGGATCGTTCGATCCACCGATCATCCAGTGGAGTCGATCCGCCGATCGGGAAACTGTGATTGCAGAGGAAAAAGGATATTACCAGATGCCCTCGCCGGACGGCCGCTTGATTGTGAGGCTTCGGGACGGAACCTTGTCCGTGCGGACCATTTCTGGTGGCGACTGGGTGCCGCTTGTGTCCGGCATCGGCCTAAATCGCCCAGTGTTTGCCACACCGGACGGGAAATGGGCGATTTACCTGGATAAAGTCGCGGACTGGAAAATTGGCCTGTTCCGGGTTCCCACCACAGGGGGCGAGCCACAACTCCTTGGAGGGGCACCGGCCAACTACTTCTATTATGGAGAACTCTTCTTCAGTCCGGACAGTCGCCAGGTTCTTATTTGGCGGGATGGGACAATTGACCTGTGGCTGCTGGAAAAATTCGAGCCCCCGGAAAAGAAGTAGCTCGCGAGTTATCGCCGGCGATAGCTGCGTTGGAAACGCTGGAATTGTCAGCAAATCCTGACCGAATCTCCACGGTTGCCTGACTCACTCTACATTCCAGCCGCACACGGCTCGGCCATTCTGGACACATCAGTAGGATTCATGAAAGGCAGGACCATGATTCGTCCAGCCGGAATCGCTTCGATGGTTGCTGTCGCTCTGCTTGGCACCGGGCCTGGAACATATATAGAGATCGGGCAAGCAGACTCCACCGCCGAACCATCCCAGCGAAGGGGACCTCACTCGACCGGCCCCTGTTTCCTTCCTGGATCCAACCGGCCGCCCAAACTACCGCATCGGGAAATGAGGTTCGATATGAAAACTCCACATCAAAGCATCATCGCCAACGTAGCGGTTTGCGTCTTGCTCATCGCTGCAACCACAACGGCGAAAGCCCAGTTTGGTTACAAAGTCACTAATGGTACCAAAGCGGGAATCGTAGCGGTTCTCGTCGCAGTTGGCGTGGGAGCCGGGATTGGCATTTATTTCGCAGTTCATCATGGCCACTCTCTCAACGGTTGCGCCGTTTCAGGTGCAGGTGGTCTCGAACTCCAAAGCAGTGGCAATCAGCAAACCTATGCGCTAGTAGGAGAAGTGGCCGGCATCAAGCCTGGAGATCATGTCCGCGTCTCGGGAAAAAAGG
Source organism: uncultured Acidobacteriaceae bacterium (assembly GCA_963732165.1). GTDB lineage: Bacteria > Acidobacteriota > Terriglobia > Terriglobales > Acidobacteriaceae > Telmatobacter. The sequence goes on along the minus strand of CAVSYM010000031.1, from coordinate 5,542 downwards.
CAAAGAACACCGGTGGCCCTCAACAGTTCGTGGTGGAGAAACTGACCAAGGACTATGGTGCCTGCACGGCGGCGCCGTAGACCGGAAAGCTGATCTTCATGGCCCTGATTCAGCAGGAAACGAGGTTCGATATGAAATCATGCTAATCGAAGCATCTTCGCCAATGAGGAGGTTCGCGCCTTGCTCAGTTCGCCCGCTCCACGCCGCATTCATTCCGTTAGTTCAAGACAGGCACTGCCATGATTCGACCAACCGGAATCGCTTCGATGGTTGCACTAGCTCTACTTACTACGGGACCTGGCACACCTATGGTGAGTTGCAACCAGACTCCGCCGAAGAGCCACACAGGGGTAGAGGTGGGAGTAATCGCTGGGTTGGCAGGCGTTGCGATCGGCACCGGCATTTTGGTCGAGATGCATCACGACAATCGCACAGTCAGAGGTTGCGTCTCACTTGGGCCGAATGGCCCCCAGGTTCTGAATGACGGCGACAAGAAAACCTACACCCTGGTTGGAGTCAAGACGAATACCAAGGTTGGCGATCGCGTGAAGCTGCATGGATTGAAGCAGAAGAAAAAGAAAGACAGCGTCGGAGATCCGACCTTTGTGGTTGAAAGCATAAGCAAGGACTACGGCGCCTGCCCCGCCGTTCCCGCGGCGACTTAGGCCGCAGCCGGAATTCTTTTTCGAGAGCATGATTCGAATCGTTTTAGCCGGGCGCCAAGTTTGCAGGCTGGTCGCCCGCTTGGGGGATTCCCAAATGAAAGATGTCCGTTTGATGTTGAGATCTATCGTTCTCACGCTTGTTGGACTGCCTATCTTCGGCTTTGCAGTGGCAGTCTTGTTCGTGAGTGGGCGTGCGCCACAAACGGCAAAAGCAGGCAGCAGCGCATCGGGCTTTAAGACGATCGATGCACCCGGCGCAGGCACGACAGCGAACGATATGCAGGGCACTACCCTCGTCAGCATCAATGACGCGGGCCAGATTGCGGGCTTCGAGACGGACGCGAACGGCATGCATCACGGCTTTATGCGTGCTGCAGACGGCACAATTACCGAATTCGATCCCTCGGGTGTTGGCACGGGTCATGGTCAGGGAACGATGGCGCTCAGCATCGACGCCGGCGGTGATACGGACGGAACCTACATAGACGCAAACACCGTCTATCACGGCTTCGTCCGCTCCGCCGATGGTACGACGACAAACTTCGATGTTTCTGGCGCGGGTTCGGGCAGAAACCAGGGAACCAATCCCTTCGGCATCAATGCGAGCGGAGAGATCACTGGCTACTATACCGACACGAGCGGCGTTCCGCATGGCTTTCTGCGCGATGTAAGCGGCAACATAACCACCTTTGACGCAACTGGCGCAGGCACAAGCAAGGGCCAGGGCACGAGACCGTTCGCCATCGACGCCGGTGGAGACGTCACCGGCATCTACGTGGACACAAAGGGCACGTATCACGGCTTTGTGCGGACGGCGGATCGATCGATCACCAGCTTCGACGCGCCCGGCGCGGCCGCTATCTTATACCGCGGAACTTTTCCATTCTGCATCGACGCAGAAGGAGACGTTGCGGGAATGTACTTCGATACCAGCGGCGCTGCACACGGCTTTGTGCGCGCTGCTAATGGCACCATTACGGGCTTCAATGCGCCTAACGCGGGCACGGCCAACTTTCAAGGCACTTACTCTTTGGGCATCAACACCGCTGGCGAGATTGTTGGTCTGTATCTCGACCAAATTACTGTATTACATGGCTTCACGCGGACTATAGGCGGCACAATAATATCCTTCGATGTGCCGGGCGCAGGCATAAGTATGGGTAGGCTCGGAGGATACGGGGCTCTTGAAGGAAGCGGGGCATTCAGCATCAACGATTCCGGAGTGATAGTCGGATCGTATCTCGACGCGAACTCGGTCAGTCATGGCTTTATTGAGACGCCCACGCCGTTGACTCCGAACATCGCCGTAACGCCATCTTCATCAAGCATTACCACCGCGCAGGCTATCACCGTGGCAGTTTCGGTAACCGGCGTCAGCGGCAATCCCACGCCGACCGGCACGGTTACTCTTACCAGCGGCAGTTACATATCTGCCTCCACGGCACTCATCGACGGCAGCGCAACCATCGACATTGCCGCGGGGTCGCTGGCCATCGGCACCGACACACTTACCCTCAGCTACTCCGGCGATGCTAACTACGGCGCGACTACCGCTACAAATACCGTGACCGTCACGGCTGCAGTTCCTCCCAGTTTTGCCATTACCGGCGCGGCTGTATCGATTAATCCCGGCGCGTCAACCGGTAACACTTCCACAATCACAGTGACCCCGAGCGGCGGCTTCACCGGCAACGTAACACTGACGGCTGCTGTAACCAGCAGCCCAACGGGAGCTCAGGACTCGCCCACTGTCAGCTTCGACTCAACCGGTACAGTCGATATCACCAGCGCTACTGCGGGCACAGCGACACTCACCATCTCCAGCACTGGCGCCACTTCAAGCCGGCTCGAACCACCGGTAAAACCCCGGACTCACTGGTTCAACGCTGCTGGTGCAAGTTTGGCCTGCCTGCTTCTCTTTGGCATGCCGGTACGGCGACGCGGGCGGCGAGCGATGCTCGGCCTGTTTGCATTGTTCGCGGTTCTTGCCGGCGGTATCGTCGCGTGCAACGGCAGCAGCGGCAAGACGGGCAATCCTGGCACGACAGCGGGCAGTTACACCATAACGGTGACCGGCGTGGCGGGAGCGACGACCGAGACAGGCACAGTTTCACTCATGGTTCAGTAGCAGAGCATTAGGAGCCCTGTTGCCTTCCCACGAAACGATCTACAGCGTGAGATCGGATTGACTACGAATTCCGGATGAGACTCGAATCATGTTTGAGGGTTGCCATGAAGAGATTGATCATTATCACTTGCCTCCTGACACTCATTATGTGGGGACGGAACGCTACATCTGAAGCCGCAAAGGAAGGCCTGGACCTGAAATTGGGGCCGGAATGGCAAGTTGCGAATCATGCCAACGCCGGATGGAACACGATCCTTGAATATGTCCGCGCCGGAGATGACATCAACAGATGGAAAGAATTGGTGACGATTCAGAAGTTCATTGGAACGAAACAATCCTCTCCTGAACAGGAGCTGAATCTGCTTAAGGCGCTGCGAGAGAAAGAGTGCCCGGGAATAACGGAATGGAATGTTATCGAAAAAGATGAATCGAGCATTTTGTATGAATGGCATGCAAAGTCATGCCAGAGCTGGCCGGAACAGCACGAAATCGCCCGCATCTTGCTTGGTAATAAGGTTAAGTATTTCCTTCGCTACACAGTAAAAGCGTTTGAGATGACGCAGGAAGCGCGGACGCAATGGATCCAGACGTTCTCGAGCGCGTCGATCTCTGCCAATCCCAAAGTCGATCCGCTTGACCCAAATGCGAAAAGCAGTGATGTAGACGAGAGCACTCCGTTTGCAATCGACAAGGTTATGGCTGCGCTTAAGCCTGCCATGGAGAGCGTGAATTGCAACGTGAAGGAATCGTATGCCGACCGCGTGGAATGCAAGCGCCCGCGTGTTGATACCGATTGGCGGTATCACGATGTGGGTGGCGAGAGCGTCACCGCGGTGCTGGATGCGCAGGGCGACCAGACGCGAGTTCGCATCACCACGGGCAAGGGGATCTACGGACGATTAGGAAAAGACGACTGGTCGATGCCGATCTATCAGGAAATGATGAAGCGTCTGCAAGAGGCGCAGCCGACGCCCGCGAACACATTGTCACAGGGCGCCGTGCCATCGCCGGCCCAGCCAATCCCGGCTCGTCAATTGGCTCAGGAACTATCTGCGAACTGGGGAAAGAATCCAACTGCGAACGCCCGTTTGGAATTGAAAGAGATGGGTCGAAAGATGGCTCGAAGTCACACCGAAGTTACATACAGTCTGGAGACTGCCCTGTTTCCGCAGGGAAACACTTACGCGCTTTGGGAAATGGAGTCGGGAGATCAGAAAATCTTCCCCCTGATGGGAGGCTTTTCAGCAGATGCGACAGGAGCGCTGATCTGTCCGGCCGTACCGCAACCGGGCAATTTTGCTCCGATAGGAACCCCGTGCATGCCCGCAAGGACCCTCGAACAATCCGTAGTGCTAACCTTCTCTACCATTCACAAAGGCGAGCCCTTGGACTTCGCGGTTGTCTCGGCCGATGGCACGGTGCGCGCTTATGCCCACACCTACCCTTTTCCTATCACGGCCCAGGACGGAAAATGCACTCTAGTAGTGGAACTTGAAGACACTAAAATAACCTCGTTCGTCATTCGGGCGACTGGGTTTGATCCAGGCGAGGTCGTGAAGTCCTCGTCCAGCTTCGGAAATGATGCAACCGTCGGAACGCAAGAGGCCTCTTCTCAGGGAGAGTTTGTTGCAGCTCTCCGCGCCGATTTGCCGGGAAAGAGTTCCGGTTCGGCCACATTCGCTGCGACCGGAAATTCGTGCCATCCCACTGTTAATTTTGATTGGGGAAAAGCAGCCCTGAAGGCGGTGCAGTGATCCGCCTGGCCTATTCCCAACAAAACCGCATGGCATTCAACAAGAAGAAAGCTAAATTCGGCGAAATTCGACCGCTGGCTCGAACTGCTTCGGGGCCAGGAGCGTCGGGGAGAGACAACTGTACTCGCAGTCGCCACATGCGCATATTGCATCAGCGTTTCCGAGTCAGTTGGTCTCTAGCCCCGGATTAGATGTAGTTGAAGAGTTGCAAGGCAGCTTCCCTGAAAGACTTCCCACTCTGCGATGGACGTGAGGGCGCGAACATGGAAAACAAGGACTCGCACCCAGGAACCTGAAACCGATGACAACTGAAACTGAAGAATGGAGAGCATCAATGCGCAAGAGCACTTGGATTTTGACGACCACCCTGCTTGGCCTGGTTTCGATCGCCGCACAGGCCGCAACGCCCAAATACGACAACCTCATTGTTTTTGGCGACAGCTACTGCGATGTCGGCAACCTTTACCTCGCGACTGGCGGCGCGGAACCGGCGGCGCCGTACTACAACATGCGATTCTCGAACGGCCCGCTTTGGGTTGACCATGTGGCCGGCTTCATGGGTGTGCCATTGACCGCGTCGCTGGCCGGAGGCACGGACTATGCTTTCGGCGGCGCATGGGTAACACAACCGCAGTCCGTTACCGGTGTCCCCAGCGTGCCGCAGCAGGTGGAGACTTATCTTATTCAGCACGGCGGAAAAGCCGACCCGAATGCGCTCTATATTCTGGAGGGCGGCGGCAACGACATTCTGGACACAACCACCGGCACTCCGGAAGAACTCGGAAAGCAGATCGCGCTAGGCATTTCAGCGAGCGAATTGTTGCTTCGGCGCGCGGGCGCCAGGCATTTCGTCATTCCCGATCTCTTCAATGTTGGTCTGCTGCCCGCGGCGGCGGGAAATGTCAGCTTTGCCACGGCGGCAAGCGCGGCAGCCAACACGTGGGAGGACGACCTGCTGGGCCTCGAAGAATTGCTGCAGGGAAACTACATTCTCC
>CAVSYM010000030.1:0-127147 GCA_963732165.1 uncultured Acidobacteriaceae bacterium | reverse complement strand
CGGTACCACGCTCTTTGCCAGCATCTGCCTGATGCCTCTGAGCGCCTGGCGGGTTCGTTCCTCGTTCTCGATGAGGGCGAAGCGGACGTGGTTGTCGCCGTAGTCGCCGAAGCCGATGCCGGGGCTTACGGCTACTTTGGCTTCTGTCAGCAATAGCTTGGAGAACTCCAAAGAGCCCATGCCGCGGAACGCCTCTGGGATCTGCGCCCAGACGAACATCGTTGCTTTGGGGCTGGCTACCTGCCAGCCGGCCTTGTTGAGGCCTTCTACCAGCACGTCGCGGCGGCGGCGGTAGGTGGAGCAGATTTCGGCTACGCACTCCTGCGGGCCTTCTAACGCGGCGATGGATGCGACCTGGATGGGCGTGAAGGTGCCGTAATCGAAGTAGCTCTTGAGGCGGGCGAGGGCGGAGACGAGCACCGGGTTTCCGACCATGAATCCCACGCGCCAGCCGGGCATGTTGTAGCTCTTCGAGAGGGTGAAGAACTCGACGGCGACGTCTTTGGCGCCCGGAACCTCGAGCACGCTGGGCGGCTTGTAGCCGTCGAATGCGATGTCGGCGTAGGCCAGGTCGTGAATGAGGTGGAAGCCGTATTGGCGGGCCAGTTCGACAAGTCGCGCGAGGAAGGGCAGGTCGACGGTTTCGGTGGTGGGGTTCGACGGGAAGTTGACGATGAGGGCCTTGGGGCGCGGAGTCATGCGCGGGATCAGGTCCTCAAGCTGCTGAAGGAACTGCTCCTGGTTGTGGATGGGAACGCTCACTACATGAGATCCGGCGATGACCGGGCCGTAGATATGAATGGGGTAGCTGGGGTTGGGCACCAGCACGGTGTCGCGCGAGTCGAGAATGGCGAGACAGAGGTGGGCGATGCCCTCTTTTGAGCCGATAGTGACGATGGACTCGGTGTCGGGGTCGAGATCGACGTTGTAGCGGGTCTTGTACCATCCGCAAATTGCCTTGCGCAGGCGGGGCAGGCCGCGGGAGACCGAGTAGCGGTGCGTGGTGGGCTTGGCCACCGCCTCAATCAGCTTGTCGACAATGTGTTTGGGCGTGGCGCCGTCAGGGTTGCCCATTCCAAAATCGATGATGTCTTCGCCGCGGCGGCGGGCAGCGGTCTTCATCTCGCCGGTGATGTTGAAGACATAAGCCGGCAGACGCTGAATGCGAGAGAACTCTTCCATGATGACTCCAGTGTAACGGCAGTGGTCAGTGGTCAGGGGTCAGGGGTCAGGGGTCAGTGAAGCAGTTGAACAGTTGAGTAGTTGAACAGAAAGGCGGCGGAACAGCAGCTGCGTTGCGCCAGGCACACTGACCACTGACAACTGACCACTGATAACTTGTTTTTCGGGGATGAAGTGGAACGGAGTCTAGGCGGCCGGGGCCGCAGCTGCCGCGCCGGCGCGGAGGGCGCGCGCGACGGCGGATGCGAAATGGCGGGCCGGCTGCATGGGGTGATTATAGCGGAGAACAGCTTTCACCTCTCAGCTTTCAGCTCTCAGCTTTCAGCTCTCAGCTCTCAGCTCTCAGCTTTCAGCTGCCGACTTATGGTCGTTTGCCATCGCGGACGACTGGAGACAGTGCGACCGTGGCAAATTGGAGCGTCGCGGTATCCCATCCTAAATGCAAAGGACGCGTTTAGGATGGGGCACCCCGGCGCCCGGCGGAGAACTGACCCTGGCGCGGTTACGACTCCTGCCCAATGGCTAATGGCTAATGGTTACTGGGTTACCCTCTTGACATCGACCTATTTTCGATATATCGTAAGATATATCTTGGATACTTCGAGAGAATATCTGAGAGGAAATTGGAGAAACACACACATGTTTGAACATTTAAGAGAGATGCACCGCGAGCACCACGAACACTGCCACGGAGAAGGCCGGAACAGGCATCGTTTTGGCGGGTTTGGCGGGGGGCGCTGGGAGGGACCCGATTACGGATTCGCTCACGGCTTTGGTCATGGCCGCAGCGAGCGATTTTTTGACGGCGGACAGTTGCGGCTGGTGATTCTGCAGCTCATTGCAGAGAAGCCGAGTTACGGCTACGAGATTATGAAGGCCATCGAGGAGCGGCTGTCGGGCGGGTATGCGCCTAGCCCGGGGGTGGTTTATCCCACGCTTACGCTGCTTGAGGAAGAAGGCCTGGCCACCGTTGCTGCCGCCGAGGGCAACAAGAAACTGTACGCGGCAACCGATGCGGGCCGTGCTGTCCTGAAGGAAAACAGCGTGATGCTCAAGGCCATCTTCGGGCGCATGGAACAGGCGGGCAAGAGGTTTGGCCGCGGCCGGTCTCCGCAGATTATGCGCGCAATGATGAACCTGAAAATGGCGCTGGGAATGCGCACCGGGCGCGGCGATTTGAACGCAGAGCAGGTGAGCAAGATTGCCGAGGCGATTGACGCTGCGGCGCGGGCGATTGACGAGGCGTGACAAGATCAGCGGGTCGGCGAGTCAGCGGCGGGCCGGTTGACGGTTGTGGTATCCCACCCTAAACGCAAAGTGCGCGTTTAGGATGGGGCACCCGGCACCCGGCGGAGTTAGCGTTGCTAGCGGAGTTAGTTCGAGGCCGGTTAGCGGTCGTGCCTTCCCAGGTCCCCAAGTGCGAGGGACCTGGGGCACCCAGCGTTGTTTGGTGACGCCTAAATGCCCGCGGAAAGGAGGCGCGGAATGATGGATCAAATGGAGAATATGGGATCGGTGGAGACCGAGTTGGGCGCCGAGTTGAGCGCGGATCAGCGCGAGCGGATGCGCGTATTGATCGCCGAGTTGGTAAAGACCAACCAGGAGCTGCGCTTTAAGGTGGCGCGGCTCAAAGAGAAGATTGCGCGGCTCGAGAAAGGGCTGCCCGATGAAATTCCCTGGGCGGGGATGCTGATTTGAAGACAGCTTCTAGCTCCTAGCTGTTAGCTGTTAGGTCTCAGGTTAGAGGTGGCGACGGGCCTTGGGACCGATTGAGACGCCACCCCAATGCGGCGAAAGTGGACGTGGATGTTTCCCAGGCTACCGGAACTCAAGGCTGCAAGAAAGGCGTTCCTGCCTGCCAACGCGCCTGAGCGGGCAAGCCAGAGCACGTTCCTCCGCAACCTGACGGGCCGTTCTGAACCTGCTCGGAGGCAGTGGGCGTCACCCATGGCCACGGATAGCCGCTGCCGGCGGCGAAGAATGCAGGTTTACTCGGCAGATAGAGCGAGTTTGGAAGCGCAACCGGCGAGCCCTGCCAGGTAACAGCGTCATGGAGGTAGTCGTAGTTGCCGTTGATTAAAATGTACGACGCTGATTTGCCATCCAGATATGGATCCTGGCCGCCATTGCCGCCGTCCCACCCAAGCATGAAGATGCGAGAACCGGTAAAATCTCCGCTGTAGGTCCAACCGTTTGCCGCAGTCGACTTTCCCGACGTTCCCAGTACGTTGCCGATGTAAGCGAACCAGTAGTTGTATGCCATGGGCCCGGCCGCGCGCAGCGGCCCGGGAGGATTACTTACACAAGAGGTCAACCCCGACGGGCAATAATATCCCTTCCCTGTAGCGTCATCCACAAGCCCGCCAACGCTTGGATCGGTGAAGGGCGATCTCAAACCCGAGCCCAGGTTCCTGAAAAACGTCATATACATTGAGTTGCCATGCGTATTGTCGTTATCCAGGTTGTCGCCCCAGTTGCCTTCAAACAAAATATGGTGCGGGCCCGAATAGTGGCTCGCGTTGATTCCCATATCGACCCAATAGTCGCCTATGCCTGACTCGGCGTCGTACATCGAGTCATCGATATAGTTGTAGGAAATCACCGAACCGGCGCCGCCTGCTCTGGCGACCATTCCTTTGCCGCCGAAGTTGGTGATGCTGTTTGTAATAAGCATTTCGGTTGAAGCGCTATCGAGGGCTAATGGATATTCGCCACCGTTGTTGACCGAATCCCAGCAGTGGTGAACGTAAACCGTGTTCAACTCGCTGCGGGCCGAATACGCAATGCTTATTCCGCCGCCGTACCAGTCGCCGACCTCGGTATTCTTCACCCAGCAGTTCACGCAGAGTTCCATTTCCAGGCCGCCCTCTGGAGCACGGAGGAGCGAAATGTTTTCGACACCGGCGTCTTGAAGGAAAGAGATTGGCGTGCCATCCCCCGAATTATTTCCATAAAGCTTTGCATAGACCTGGGCGTTATGGCCTCCGCTCTGCCGGAAAGCGATGGTGAGCGGATCATCAAACATCAGGGTACAGTTGCTCCCCGGGCATGGACCGGTTCCGATCGAAGCGATCTTGTGCAACTCTGAGGTCACGCGGTCGCAATAGGAATACCAGCAGCCTGTTGAGCTTGCTTGATAGGGATATTCGGTACTGCCAAAATCCCAAGTATTATTTTCTGCCTTCGACCACAGGACGCGTCCGGTGGCTGGGCTGCCAGATGGACTGAGCCAGTCTGAGGCGGCCCACACTGACCCATTTTCAGTCCACTGATTCATAGGATCGGCGACCCAGCCGGCGCCTGACGCCTCATCGATCAAAACCCACGACCCCACTGCGAATCCGCTTGTGCTGGCGACTTGAATCCTAGTTTGGCCCTGAGCGGCGTCTGCGGCCAGAGCGGTCGCGCCGCAATCTGTGCCCAGATTCGCACCAACGTTGCCGCATGTGCCCCAGCTGTAGTTGTAGTCGGGCACAACGGGCGCGATTAAAATCTCCGGCTCCCCGCCATTGGGGCACGCGACTTCATTCGACGTACTCGTGCCGCACATTCCACCGGTGTAGGCGAGTGCGCCATCAGTTACAGTGATGGAGGTCTGGCAGTAGGGCGAGCTGGCGCCGGTGCAGGCGCCGGTTCCGCGCAACGAGATCCCGGTGCCGATTTGAATAGGCATATCGGCCAATTTTATTGAGAATGCGCCCGCCGCAAGCTGAACCACCTCACCAGCGGGACAATTATTAATCGCGTTCTGGATGTCGGTGTAGTCGTCCTGCCCTCCACTGAGAGGATTAACCGTCGCGCAAATCGTGGTGCGATCCGGAATGCCGCCGGCCAAAGCCAGGCCGGCGTTCTTCCAATTCGCATAAGTGTCGTTGTAGGACGGTAGCACACCGGTGGCCGGATCGCCGCCGCCCGACGCATTGACCGTGAAGCTCTGCGAGACCGGTGTGGCCGGGGCATATGTTGTGTTGCCTGGCTGGGTTGCCTCGATCGTGCATGCGCCTGCAGTCAAGAACGTAGCCGTCGTCCCGCTCACCGTGCACACACTCGTCGACTGCGAGGCGAATGCTACGGTCAAACCAGAACTCGCCGTCGCCGTTAGCGTCAAGGGCGTGCCGACCGACTGTGCGCCGGGGTTTTTGAAAGTGATCGTCTGCGAAGTTGATCCGGTGCTTGTCTGGCCGCTGTCGTTGCTCACGATGAGGCTTGAGACATTGACCGGCTCGAAATCCGACAGGGTGAGGCTGGTGAGGCACTCGATATCGCTGTCGTTCCAGCGCGCGTCGGGGGTTCCGATCAGGCCGCCGCTGTCTCCGTTGTCGGCGAGGATGATGCCGTAGTCGCGGAAGCCGGTGATGATAATGGCGGCCTGCGGGCTGGTTGCGGCACAGGCGGGAGTGGAGACTGAAGCCTTGAGCCGGTAGATTTCGCCTGCCGGTCCAGTCATGCTGCAAGTCGCGGGCGGCGCTGACTGCGAGATTTCGGATTCGGTGGGGATGGACGAGCCGGACGAGAGCGTGCAGGATCCAACGCCGGCCGTTTCAGTGGCCGGCCACACCCAGTAGTTGAGCATGTGGTTGAGAGTGAAGCGAACGGGATGCTTGACCACGCCTTTCGGTGCGCTGGGAGTGCCGGTTGCGATCACTTCGTCGGCGTTTACGAGGAGCGGGGCAACGGGGAGTCCAGCGGCATCGGAGGTTCCTTTGCCTTGAGTAGTGAGGGCGTTTCCGGCGACATTGGGCCAAAGGGCGTTCGACGAATCGGTCCATGGTCCGTTCTTGTAGATTCCCTGCCACATTTCGTAGAGGGCCGGGTTGGTCGGGTCCGATGCGGGCCCCGGGTCGACATAGACGAGTACGTGCCGGTCGCCGGTCGAGTAACGCGTGCCCTCGACGGGCGCATACCACGGGATTGGTGCGGAGGTGAAGTAGGACTGATAGACGGTGGTTGTGACATTGACGTCGGCCCGGTTATGGGGAACCTGGATTGCAGGAATCCCGTTAGGGAACGGCGCGCCGGATTCGTTGCCGAAGAATGGCTTGATGGTTTCAGACAGATAGGCGCTGTAGATAGGCGCAGCGGGCGAGGTGTCGACGGGGAGTTTAGTGGTGGCCGCATCCACGCGATGGTGGAAGATGGAAGTTGACGGAAAAATTCTTTCGAGGAATCCGTTGCTACCGCTGATGGAGAAGGTGATCTCGGCAGAGGCTTGTTTGCCGGCGGAATCGGTGACGATGATTTCGGGAGTGTAGGTGCCCTGGCCGCCGATGGCGTTGCCCACGATTCCGCCGGTGATGGCGCCCGTGGTTGGATTGAGAACCATGCCTTCAGGCAAGGGCGGATGGGCGGAACTGGTATCGTAGGTGAATTTGTAGGGTTGCGTGCCGCCAGTGGCGACAATGGTGCAACCGGCGTAGGCCGCGAGTTGTTTTCCGCTGGGGCAGGTGGTGGTGGTGATTTTAAGCGCGGTGGCGGCGTTGGCGTGCTGCGCGACGGCGGACGCGGCCAGCGCTGCAAGCGCAATAGCAAGCATTAGCACGCTCGCGCAAGAGTTTATTTTCACCAGGCCGCGCCCTGGGGGGCGAATCTGAGCGATGACGAGGGAGTTGAACAAGTTCATGCGATGCCTTTCCGGAGTTTTCGGAGGGTTCAGCCGTGGAAGGGCAGAACTCCTGCGGGATTGCAACTCAACGCATGTGCTGGAGAACCGAGGCAGGTGGCCGTGTGCCGGTCAAGATGCGGAGGCGCGATGGCGCGTGATGCTGGCTGAATGATGGATTCAATGGCCGGAGTCAAAAAGCCGGCTCGATGGACATCTCGGTCAGTGTACGCTGGACCCTGAACAATCCCTCTGCAACGGAAGAATCCCAACTCCACGAAAGTAATGGGCGCGGAGCAGTAAACCGGTTTGCGGGCACGCGGAATTTATACTCGAAGACGAGATGAGCACGTTTCTACCTGTCGATGAGCAACTGGATCTGCTCGAGAAGGGCGCGGCGGAGATTATCCGCGTCGCCGATTTGCGTGAGCGCCTTGAAGAGAGCCGCAAGACCGGTCGTCCGTTGAGGGTGAAGGCTGGCTTTGACCCGACGGCGCCTGACCTGCACCTGGGCCACACGGTGTTGCTGCGCAAGCTGCGGCACTTTCAGCAGCTTGGGCATACGGTCATTTTTCTGGTGGGCGATTTTACGTCGCTGATCGGCGATCCTACCGGGAAAAACGTGACCCGCAAGGCGTTGAGCCGGGAGCAGATTGACGAGTTCGCGAAGACTTATCAGGAGCAGGTCTTCAAAGTTCTCGACGCCGGGAAGACCGAGGTGCGCTACAACAGCGAGTGGCTGGGCAAGCTGGGCTATGAGGGCACCATTCGCCTCGCGTCCCACTTCACCGTTTCGCAGATGCTTGAGCGTGACGAGTTCCACAAGCGCTTCCAGGCCGAACAGCCGATCAGCCTCCACGAGCTGCTCTATCCACTGATGCAGGCATACGATTCGGTCGCCCTGGAGTGCGATGTGGAGCTCGGCGGCACGGACCAGCGCTTCAACCTCGGCGCCGGCCGCGAACTGCAGCGCCATTACGGGCAGAAGCCTCAGATTATCCTCATGACGCCGATCATCGAGGGGCTCGACGGCGTGCAGAAGATGTCGAAGTCGCTGGGCAACGCGATCGGCATCAATGAGCCGGCGGGCGAGATGTATGGCAAGCTGATGAGCATCTCGGACGACTTGATGTGGAAGTATTTTCTTCTGCTGACCGATCTGCGCGGATCTGAGGTCGAGGCATTGAAGGCGGGAGTCGCCGCAGGGCACGAACATCCGATGAAGATGAAGAAACTGCTGGCGCGAACGATTGTGACTGATTTCCATGGCGAGGAGCCGGCCAGGGTTGCGGATGAGAACTGGGCACGGATGTTTCAGCAGAAGGAGGCGGCCGAGGATCTCGAAGAGGTTGCCGTGGCGCGGTCTTCAGTGGCGGGAACAGAGCCAAATCAGATTCGGGTGCCGAAGCTGCTGGTGGCGCTGGGGCTGGCGGTGAGCGGGGCAGAAGCGAATCGCAAGATCGCCGAAAAGGCTGTGCGGGTGGATGGCGAAGTCGTCGATAGCCTGGTGATCGGAGTGGGCGCGTTACCGGCGAGGCTGTCTGTGCGGCTCGGCAAGCGGGCGAAGGTGGCTGTTGTCCAATAGTCGCTTGCGTGGTTCTGAGCGGCCACGGAGACTATTGCTTTCTCAGGTCCCCAAATGCGAGAGACCTGGGGCACCAATTGTTGTTGGAAGACGAGCCTATTTCCTTCAGAGGTTGAGGTTCGTGGTATCCCACCCTAAACGCAAAAAACGCGATTAGGATGGGGCACCCAGGCTCGATGGTTCGTAAAGCGTCCTACCCGCTCAAGCGGAGCTTGAACGGGGCACCCGATTCCGTAGCCGGGTTGGACGTCGTCGGGTCGGATCTGGCCGGGGCAGATGTGGGTCACCTCTGCTGGGCGAGCAGGCGCTCGAATGCGGGTGTCTGCCGCAGCGGAACGAAGTCTTTGTCATTCGCAACTTGCTTTGTAGTGGCGGATCCTTCGTCGAAGGCATGACGCAGATTGGCAATAGCGCAATCGTTCAGACCGGCGCGGGCGCAGTTGCGCGCCCAAAGGTAGCTCTCTTCGCCGCGATCCCGGGTTGAGACCGCAGCTTCGACCGTGGGTCCGGCATACACGTCCAGGATGTTCGGATCGAGGGCGAGCGCCTGGGAATAGGCGTCGGAACTTTCGCTGTACCTGTGCTGCATGAGCAGATTTGTACCCAGGTTCTTGAAGATTCGCGCGGCATCCGGTTCGATGCTGAGCGCTTTGCGGTAAAGGCGTTCGGCAGCGGAGAAATCCTTGCTTGCGTCGGCGAGTGTGGCAAGGTTGTTGAGCGTCTCAGCGTGTTCGGGGTCGAGCTTGAGAGATTGTTTGTAACAGCGATTGGCGTTCTTTGGGTCGAACAGCAACTGATGGGCGATACCCATCTTGTTCCAGACTGCGGCCGACGGCTGCCCGACTTTGGAGTAGGCCACAAGAGCGGCCTGGTATCGCTGTTGTTCCATGAGAGAGTCGCCTCTCTCTTCGTCAGTGGACACTGGGGGCGATAGTTGGACAGAAGTTCGGACGGGAGTGTTGGCCGGGATGGTGGCAGCGACTTCGTTTGCCGGAGGTTGAAGCGGGGCCTTGGAAGGCTGGGCCTGAGACGCAGCCTGAAAGACCACAAAAAGGGAGAAGGCCGAAATCCGGCCAAAAAGTGTAAGCGCAGGCATATTTTTAAATTCCTGCGGAGTAAAGCATCAATTGCGACGTGATTATTTAATCTAGGGCATTCAATTTCGCATCTCTCTTTGCTTTTCTCCTCCGCAATTCGATCGGATGCCGTGTTGGGACAGTTGGGTTGCGCGGTTAACCTGGCACATCGATGTTCAGTTCAGTCGGTGGTTTAGCTGGTCAAGAGGGAGGATAGCCTTGACTTGGCAAAATTGGCGTCAATAAAATAGCCAAATGGCGTATACTGGATTCGGAGGTGCGAAATGGCGACCCATTCCGTTCCCGATGTGCTTGGCGGTGAGCTGGTTCTTGGCAGGCAGGTGAATCAAGGCGGCGCTTTGGCGGAGCTGGTGCGCGAAGGGTTGCCGGTAAAGGCGCTTCTTCAGCTGGCCGAGCGGCTGGGCATGCGCCAGGCGGAAATTTCTGAAAAGATTGGCATTCCCAAGCGCACGCTCACCAGGCGGATGACGCAGCACTCCCGGTTGACGGCTGCTGAGAGCGATCGGGCGGTGCGCCTGGCGCATGTTTACTCGATTGCCGCTGACACTCTGGGCGATGGCGATAAGGCTGCCGCATGGCTCAAGACGCCGAATCGTGCGTTGCGAGGAGGGCGGCCATTAGACCAACTGGACACCGATCCGGGCGTACGCGAGGTGGAAGACGTGCTGGGCAGGATCGGCTACGGCGTCTACTCCTGATAAGAAACAAAACCGACTGCCTGCAGCCTGGGCTTCGTGGCATCCCACCCATCGAGCAAAAGGCGCTCGATGGATGGGGCACACCAATGTTTCATTCATCGCGGATCGGAAACGCCGGTGGAGGACTGATAAGAAACAAAACCGGCTGCTTGCAACTTGAGCTTCGTGGCATCCCACCCATCGAGCAAAAGGCGCTCGATGGATGGGGCACACCAATGTTTCATTCATCGCGGATCGGAAACGCCGGTGGAGGACTGATAAGAAACAAAACCGGCTGCTTGCAACTTGAGCTTCGCGGCATCCCACCCATCGAGCAAAAGGCGCTCGATGGATGGGGCACACCAATGTTTCATTCATCGCGGATCGGAAACGCCGGTGGAGGACTGATAAGAAACAAAACCGGCTGCTTGCAACTTGAGCTTCGTGGCATCCCACCCATCGAGCAAAAGGCGCTCGATGGATGGGGCACACCAATGTTTCATTCATCGCGGATCGGAAACGCCGGTGGAGGACTGATAAGAAACAAAACCGGCTGCTTGCAACTTGAGCTTCGTGGCATCCCACCCATCGAGCAAGAGGCGCTCGATGGATGGGGCACGCAATGTTTCATCCATCGCGGGCCGGAGACTGTTTCATTCATCGTGGGGTCTGAGACGCCGGTGGCGGACTGATGCAGGTTTGGAGAATTTGCAAGACGGTGCACGCGGCGGGAGCGTTTGACGGCGAAGGAGCACGACGCTTTGGGGGCCGCTGGAACTCACCCGGAGTTCCGATGGTGTATGCGTCGACGTCGCTGGCGCTGGCTGCCCTGGAACTGTTTGTCCATCTCGAACCTGGTCAGGCTCCCGACGATTTGGCGTTCCTGTCCGCTGCGCTTCCAGATGGCGAACCAGCGCTTACTATTGCGCAAGCGGAGCTACCTGAAGATTGGCGCGCCGACCAGGTCGCATCGCGCAAAATCGGCGACGACTGGATACGCGCCGGTTCCTCGCTCGCGCTGAAGGTGCCTTCGATCCCAATCTCTACCGAGTGGAATGTGCTGATCAATCCACTTTATCCGCGCATGAGCGAACTGAAGGTGGACGCAGCGCAGGCGTTCGTGTTCGACGCGCGCATGTTTCGGTAGCCGGCTGGATTAAGGCGGAGATGCGCTATGCTACCGGTTCGGCCTCCATATCCGGCTCGGTCCAGAGAAGGATGGCCTGGGGCAGAGTCAGAAACAGGATCATGGCCACCAGCGTGAGGCCGTAGTACATGGCGTCGGGCGGCATGGGAATCCAGCTCATGAGCGACGGGCGGATGAGGCGCATGGACGCGATGAACATGGGCACGCAGACGGCGACGCCGACAGCCTGAAATGCAAGGTAGTGGGCGTGGTCGCGCTGGTGGAGTTCGCGTTCGTCGTTGCGGTACGCGCTATTGTCGTCGGGAAGCACGGGTTGGTAGACGCGCAGTTTGAGGAGCAGCAGCGGCGGAGGCATTTGATGCTCCTTGGGAGCTTTGCCATTGAAGGGCTTGACCAGGCCGCCGGCGTAGTAGCCGCCCAGGAAGTAGCGGCAGGCGAGGATGGCGAACCAGATGACATAAGCGCCGGTTCCGCGCCATTGCGTAGTGGCCCACAATACGGCCATAAGCAGGACGAAGACAGCATAGATTGCGACGACCAGCGTGCGGCGGCGGGTTTGGCGGGCCATGCTGATGCGCCGGCCCAGGACGACGACTTCAGCATTCATCGCGGCTCCTCCATGTCGGGTTCGGTCCACAGGAGTATGGCCTGCGGGAGCGTGTAGTAGAGAATGCCCACGGCGATCAGCAGCGCCCACGCCAGCCGGCCGACGACGATTTGCGCCGCCGGGCCAGCGTGCCGGGCTTCGGGGCTGTTCACTGCAACCGCCGCAAAAAAGGCTGGGACGCAGAGCAGATCGAGCCAGTTATAGACCAGGTAGTGCGCGCGGTAACGGCGCAGGCGCTCACGTTCATCTCCGCCTTCGTACGAGGGCACGAGTCCGCGGGTGGAGGAGCGACCGCCGATGAAGGACAGTCCCAGCGCAAAGAGCAAAAAGAGCGCAAGGCCCGGCGCAGAGTCGTTGCTGCCCCACAGGAACCATGCCGCGACGAGCGCCGCAAAGCCGGCATAAAACGTGACCACCAGCCAGCGGCGGCGGGCACGCGTGGCGACATTGAGACGGATATTTCCGATAGCGAGTTCGGTTTTCACGCGGACTCCTTCTGAGCGATTGGGGTGGGGCGGCTGCCATAGACCTGCTGGCTAAGCAGCTCAAAGGGTTTGGTTGAGAAGATGGCTTCGACAGGCAGTCCAAAATATTCGGAGATCTGGAAGGCGAGCTTGAGGCTTGGGCCGTAGTCGCCCCGCTCCAGGAAGCCGATGGTCTGGTAGTTCACTCCCAGGGCATCGGCGAGACTTTGCCGGCTGATGCTCCGCTCGGCGCGCAGAACGGCGATTCGGTTGTAGAGGCCGCTCTCGCCGGGAGGCTGGATGCCGTTGTCGTTCACATTGATATATTTCGTTAACACAACATATTTGTCAAGTAAGGAAATAATACGACATGCATTTGGGGGCTCGAGCGTGCAGAGCAAGCTTTCGGGTTGACATCCGACCCGAAGGATGGGATGCTTGGGTCGGATGACGACCCAACCAAATTCAGATGACCGCATTGCCCTGCTTCAGGGGACACTCGACCTGCTGATACTCAAGACCCTGCTGCTGGGGCCGCAGCATGGCCAGGGTATTGCGCGATCGATTCAGCGCCAGTCGGAAGAGGTATTTTTTGTGGACCACGGCTCGCTATACCTGGCGTTGCAGCGGCTTGAGGAGCGCGCGTGGATCGGGGCTGAGTGGGGTGTGAGCGAGAACAAGCGCAAGGCGCGCTTTTACCGGCTCACCGAAATTGGGCGCGAGCAGCTGGTGCAGAAGACGAGCGAGTGGGGACGGCTGACGCGGGCGATGGGGATGGTGCTGGGGGGCAAAGCCGGAATGGAGCAAGC
This sequence comes from uncultured Acidobacteriaceae bacterium, assembly GCA_963732165.1. Taxonomy (GTDB): domain Bacteria; phylum Acidobacteriota; class Terriglobia; order Terriglobales; family Acidobacteriaceae; genus Telmatobacter. The sequence goes on along the minus strand of CAVSYM010000030.1, from coordinate 113,980 downwards.
CTGACCGATGTCCAAGCGCAAACGCAACACCCATGACTTTGATGAGGAGATGCGGGCGCATCTTGCGCTCGAAGCCGATGCGCTGAAAGAGGAAGGCCTGAGCGACGAGGAAGCGCGGCGGCGTGCGCGGGTCGCTTTTGGTAGCACTGCAAGCGGCGCACGAGCGGTTTTATCTTAAGAGCCGCCCGGAATGGATCGCGTGGCTCGATAACCTGGCTCGCGACTTGAAGTACGCTGTGCGGCAGCTCGCGAGGCATCCGGAGTTCGCGCTCACGGCAACGCTCACGCTGGCTCTAGGCATCGGCGCGAATACGGCCATCTTCACGGTGATTCAGTCGGTGCTGCTGGCGCCGCTGCCGTATGCGAACCCCGGCCGTTTAGCGCTGCTTGAAACGCATTGGACCGACAGCGGGCACACCGCACCGCGTATGACCGGGCCTGACTCCGTGGACGTTCGCGATCAAGCCAAAGACCTTGAGGCGGTGAGTTTGTTTGCCGGCGGCAATGAGGGCGTGGAACTGCGCGATCATGCCACTTATACGGAAGTGACCTGGACGGACGACAACTTTGCGCGCGTCTTCAGCCTGCGGCCAATCGCGGGGCGGTTGTTCGGCGATAGTGAGAGTCACCGCGCGGCGCTGGTGAGCGAGAGGTTTGCGCGCGACAACTTCGGCGGCGCGCAGGCGGCGCTGGGCCAAACGCTGCACATTGAGAGCGAGGCAATCGAGATTGTGGGCGTGGTGGGGGGTGGGTTCGACTATCCGGGCAAGACGGATGTGTGGGAGGCGTTCCCGCTAAAGCCCGATTCGACTTCACGAACGGCCTTCAACTATCGCGCCGTGGCGCTGCTTGCCGCCGGCACCAGCTTCAAGCAAGCGCAAGCCGAGCTTGATGGCCTTTCGCAACGGCTACAGACGCTCTATCCCGCAGACAACCGGGCCAAGATAATTGAGGCAGAGCCGCTAGCCGAAGCGCTGACCGGCAGCGCGCGGCCGACGCTGTTGCTGCTGTGGGGAACTGTCGGCATCATTCTGCTGATCGCATGCGTCAACGTGACGCATCTCGAACTGGTGCGCGCCATGGAGCGTCAGCGCGAGATTGCAATTGCAAAGGCGCTTGGAGCGAGCCGCTGGCAGGTGATGCGACCGGTGCTGATTGAAAGCCTGCTGCTGGCGGCATTGGGCGGCGTTGCGGGTGTGCTGCTGGCTGCGCCGGCGGTGCGAATTCTAGTTTCGATGGCGCCAAAGGAGCTGCCCCGCGCAGCCGAGATTCAACTGAACGTGCGGGTGCTTGCGTTTACGGTGGGCATTGCCGCGCTCACGGCGCTGGCTGCCGCGATCTTTCCGGCGATGCGCGCGGCCAAGGTTGAGGCCGCTGAGGCGTTGAAGCACGACGCCAGCCGTGGAATGACACGCAGAGGCGCCGCACGGCTGCGCGACTCGCTGGTGATTGCCGAGGTTGCGGCGACGTTTGTGTTGGCCATTGGCGCTGGATTGCTGTTGCGCTCGATGGCCGCGTTGATGGCCCGGGACATGGGTTACCAGACCCGGCAGTTGCTGGTGGTGGATACGGATAATCCCGCGCACACGGACGACGATTACCGGCGGGTTTTGCAGCAGAATGACATCATGCTTGCCGAGCTCGGCGCAATGCCGGGAGTGGAGCGCGTGGCCGGCGTAATGGGGTTGCCGACTGGCGCTTACGGCTCGAATGGTTATTACACAACGCGCAGCGGTTTGCCGATCGATCCCGCGCACCAGCCTTGGGCGATTTTCACGGTCGCCAGCCCGGGCTACTTCGACACCATGCAGATTCCGATGAGGCGCGGGCGCGACTTCAGCGCGGCCGACACCTATCAGAGCCCGTTTGTGGCCATCGTAAGTGAATCTCTGGCAAAACAAAGCTTCGGTGACGCGGACCCCGTGGGCCAGCAGATCCAGTGCGGGCTCGACTCAGACAAGTGGATGACGGTGATTGGCGTGGTGGGCGACGTGCGCCAGGATTCGCCCGCAGACAAACCGGGGCCAGCGCTCTACATGCCCATGACGCAGCACCCTTACTACGCCAACCAGATTCACATTGTGCTGCGCACGCGCGTCGCGCCGCTCTCGATCATGAATGCGGTGGGGGCGAGGATCGTTCACATCAATCCGCTGATTGCGATGAAATTCACGACCATGGATGCGATGGTGAGCGACTCGATTACCGTGCAGCGTTTTCGCGCCACGCTCATCGTGCTGTTCGCCGGGGCGGGCTTGCTGCTGGCGATGCTGGGGGTGTACGGAACGACGGCCTACTCCGTTGCGCAGCGGACGGTGGAGATCGGGATACGGATGGCGTTTGGCGCCGATCGCGGGGTGATTCTTGGCGCAATTCTGCGCCGTGTGGCGACCCTGGCCTGCGGCGGCATTGTTGCTGGCCTGGTGATCAGTCTGCTGCTGGTGCGGCTGGTTGCGGCAATGCTGGTGGACGTGCATCCTGTCGATCCGCTGAGCATGGGGGCTGCCGCGGCGCTGCTGTTGTTGACCGCGCTGGTGGCATCGTCAGCGCCGGCGTGGAAGGCCACGCATGTGAACCCGACCGAGGCGCTGAGAGCGGAGTAAGGGACGTTACGCCTCGAAGTCCAGCTCCACGGGGTCGATCAGCGGAACCAGCCACTCAAGCAGCTCAAGGTGCGCGGGGTGGGTGGTGTAGGCATCGCAGGCCGCCTTGCTGGTGAACTTCATCATGCCGGCAAAAGTGTAGCCCTCGCCGCGCGGCGATAGATTCGAGCCCACATACGTCTCGATCAATCCGGGAATCACATTGCGAAAAGCGAGAATCTCCTGCTTGGCGCGGAGCTTGTCGGCGTTGGTGGCTTCCGGCTTCCATCGAAACCCAAAAATGTGAATGAACATGTCGCTATCTCCCCAGCGCAAACGCTCGCGCCGACTCCAGCAGCTTCGCCACAGACTCCTTCGAGCAAGATTCGGTGTAGATGCGCATCAGCGGTTCAGTGCCGCTGGCGCGCAGCAGCAGCCAGGTTTCGGCGGCGTTGGGCTTGGTTTTGGCTTCGGGATTGTCGAGGTAGAACTTCACTCCGTCGAGCGTTTCTGTGCGCAGGATGGGCATGCCGGCGAAGGTTGCATCGCCGGCGGGTAGCGCCCTGGCTCGAGCTATGGCCACGTTCTTGACGTCGTCGGAAATATGCAGATCGACGCGTCCGTATTGATGCCCGCCGTACTCAGTTTGCAGATCGGCGACCAGTTCGCCGAGGGTTTTTCCCTCTTCGGACATGACATTTGCCAGTAGTAGCGCGTTCAAGATGCCGTCGCGCTCGGGCAGGTGGCGCTGGAAGCCGATGCCACCCGACTCTTCGCCGCCCATCACAATTTCGCGCTCAAGCATGAGGTCGCAGACGTACTTAAAACCGATGCCGTGCTCGATCAATTCGCGTCCGTGCTTCTTCGCGATGCGATCGAGCATTTTTGTGGTGTTGAATGCGCGGGTCACTGCGCCGGGCCAGCCTTTGCGCCTTAGAACCCAGCTCAACAGCACTGAATAGATTTTGTGAGGGTCGACGAAGTTGCCATGTTCGTCGGTGGCGCCGATTCGGTCGGCGTCGCCATCGGTGCAGAGGCCGGCGTGGCAACCGTTCGCAACCACTGCCTCGCCCAGCGCGCGAATATGCGGCTCGATGGGCTCGGGATTGATGCCGGGAAAGAGCGGATCGGGGTTGGCACGAATCTGCACGTGATCGACTCCAAGCGCCGAAAAGATGTCGGAGATAATCGTCCCGCCTGCGCCGTACATCGAGTCGATGCAAAACTTCATTCCCGACTTGGCGATGAGATCGAGGTCGGCGAAGCCCTTGACGGCAGCGAGGTAGTCGGGCAGGAAATCGACTTCAGCAATCGGCGCGGGCGTGGTTGCCTGTGGAACCGGCTTGTCGAGATAGCTCTCAATGGCCGCAATCATCGACGGCTTGCCCGAGCCGCCGTACCAGCCTTTGTATTTCACGCCGTTCCACTGCGCGGGGTTGTGCGACGAGGTGATCATGATGCCGCCGGCCGCTGCGCGATGGCGCACGCCGAAGCTGAGCGCGGGAGTTGGCGTTATTGCGCCGGCAAGCAGTACCGGAATTCCGGTGGCGGCGACAACTTCAGCGCAGGCGCGCGCGAAGGCCTTGGAACCAAATCGCGTGTCGTAGCCGATGCAGAGGCCCTTGGCGGGATCCCCCTGCGCGTGGACGTAGGCTGCCACGGCCGCGGCTGCGGTGCGGACGTTGGCGAAGGTGAAATCGTCGGCGATAACGCCGCGCCATCCGTCGGTACCGAACTTGATTACTGGGTGGGGCATTTGGGGGTGCATACCTCGCTCAATAAACTCGAAGATTCACGATAACAGGCGACGCGAAGAGGACGCGCGGAGTGTGGGCGAGGACAATCCAACCCGCTCAAGTGGAGCTTGAACTGGGCATCCGGATTGAAGAAGGACAGCGGCGCATCGGTCTAGTTGTGGCTCTGGTCTTCCGGCATTGGGGTCTTAGTCTGTCCATTGACACCGTCTGCTGCCCGGGCCTTTTTCTCAGCTTCTTTGCGCTGGTGGTGGCGCACGATGTCCGGCCACCACTCGATTACCTCGGCGCCGACGATGCCTTCGGCGGAGACTGTTAAACCGTCGGTGATTGTGCTCGAGACGGTGCGATCTGAAGCCGGGTAATATACGCGTCCAATGGCGGAGCCGATCAGGTTGCCACCAACATTAGCCCAGTTTGGCCCCCAACCACCCTTGTCGCGCTTGCACCATACGGTACTGGCCGCCGCCCAGAGGAAGCGCTTTATGGGACGCCCCGATCCCATTTGGAAATATCGCGGATCTTCGTGGAGCAACGACGGAAGAACGGCATTTCCGAAGAAATTGCCCATAAAATAATCTGCGTATCCGGCCCCAAATCGCTTTCCGTAGCCCTCCATCCCCCCACCCCATTCCGGGGTGCTGTCTTCTGCCTGACCGATTCCGGCAACCACCGCGCTGAGCCCAAATGGCCAGGGATCGAAGGCGCTCTTGAAGAACAGCTGAAACTTCTGGCTCGATGAAAGCGGTAAGGCATCACGATTTCGAGTGGTATTGAAGGTAGCCATAATGCCTGCCACCCGCTGAGTCTCCTGCTGCTTCAACTGCTCTTCGGCTTTTTCCTTTTGGGTTTGCTGCGTGCCGGTCTGCTGCGATGACTGGGAAGAACTCGATGAACTGGAGGTGGATTGGCGGGAACTGGACTGATTGGGCGCGGGAGCCGGGGTTTGCGTCTGGGTTTGCTGGACGGCTTGTCCACCATCCGGCTGGGCAGTTTCAATTTGCGGCAGCGGCGCATCCACAAGCGTCGTCGTAGCAGAGCCGGAACTCGCCTCCTGCGCGGACGTCTGCAGAACCGATGCAGCAAGAAAGAGGCCTGCGGCAAAACTTACGCGTAGGGTGCGAAAACTCAAGATCATGCTTTTTACCGGAAACATCAGGCTAACAGCCCAATGTCAGAAGAGGATCAATGATGCCGATGGATCAGGTGCGCATTGATGTCGGGCCAGAATTCGCGAAAGACGTTGGTCAATGTATCGCGGCCGATGGCATACGCATACTTCGAAGCAAATCCCGAAGCGGTTTGTGTCTTGCTAGGGTAATAACTGAGTGAAATGGCCTGGGAGATGCCGCGACCGAGGATCTCCGACGCATTGAAGCTGTTTTTACCGTGATAGTTGGGGGTTATAAAGTCGCGGGTTGAGGAGTAGATGGTGCGTTTCCAGAAACCACCTTCGCCCATGGCGTAATAGCGCTCGTCTTGATGAAAGACCGTGGGCATGGCCCAGTCGACCCAGTAGTTGCCGTCGGTCTTATCCAGATAGCCGCGCCAATAGTAGGCCCAGTATCCGGGAACGCCTTTGCCGAGTTGCGAGTGCGCGTTTGTGCCTTCCGCCAGCAGCGAAGTTATTCCCACAAACACAAAGGACGAATAATCGAAGCTGTTCCTGGTAGCAACCATGAAGGCCTCGTGCGGCGTCGGCGGCGGCGGCTTGGTGCCCGCGCTGACCGCGCGGTAGTTGGGCATTACGCCAAGAATGCGTTTGGGTTGCGGCGGCGGCGTGTGCTTCTTGCTGGAGTCTGACTGTGGTGGTTGCGCGCTCTGCGCTTGCCCGTTTTGAGTCTGCTGGCTTGACGATGAAGAAGTAGTGCTTTGCGGCGCCGGCGCATCTGGGAGCGAAACGACAGAGACAGTTACTGGAGTGTAGACCGGGTTTTGAGCCATCGCCCGTGGGGCAAGACTCAGGATAACGACGCCTGAAGACAGCATCACTGCCAAAAAAACAAAAACAGATCGCATCAATTCACCAATGAATGGAGTATGAGACTTGCCGGTTCACCAGGAAACGGGGCCGTAGTTCTAGTTCTCAAGCCGTTCCCGGAAAAGGAACACGCCTGGGCCGCAAGAAAGCACCGGGGTTCTCCGTTGAGAAATGCCGAGGGTAATGACCATCGAAATCGACATGAGCCTGCCTACGTTAGACGCAAGTCCAAGCCTTAGAGAGACAGTATTTTCGAGACTGCGGCCGGCATCAGGACAGGCGCTGAATGGTCACCGTTTAACGGATTCATTTTCAGCAGTTTAGGCCGCGAAATCGATGAACCCTCGCGCCGGATCGGTCGATACCAGTTTAACATTAACGCGATCACCAACATCCAGGCCTTTGGCCCCGTGGACGAGCATGCCGTCGACGTGGGGATTGAGGGTACGAACAAAGCTCCCGTATTGGTTCACGCCGGTGACAATGGCCTCGTAGCTTTGGCCGATATGTTTGGCCAGGGCCACGGCAGCGATGCGCTTTTGCATCTCGCGTTCCACCTTGCGCGCGGCGTCTTCCATTTCGGTGCACCGCGTGGCAATTGCATTGAGCAGCTCTTCGGAATAGGGTTGAGGCCCTTTGGCGAGCCACGCCTTGAGGATGCGCTGCGTCACCATGTCAGGGAAGCGGCGGTTGGGCGCGGTGGAGTGGGTGTAGTCCTGCACGGCCAGGCCGAAGTGGCCGGGCGAGGGCTCGTTGGGCTTTACCAGAACGTACTCGCCAGGGCCCATCAGCTTGATAACCGCGAGCGAGAGATCGGGAAAGTGGTCGGGGTCTTTCTGCTTCTGCGCCAGCAGAAAGTCGTTGAGGGGTTTGGAATCGGGTTCGGCCGGCAGTGTTGTGCCGCGGGCCTGCGCCAGCTGCACAATCCGATCCCAGCGCTTGGGCGTGCGCACGATGCGGCGAATCGATGCGACGCCGGCTTGCTGAAGCCTGCGCGCGGTGACGCCGTTGGCCACCACCATGAATTCCTCAATGAGCGATGTGGCGCGGTTTTTCTCGATGGGGGCGATACCGATGATTTGATCGGTAATCATCACCGGCCGAGTCTCGATGGTTTCGAGATCGAGCGCGCCGTGCTGGAAGCGCTCGCCGCCCATGCGCTCGGCGGCCTCGTCCTGCAACTTGAGTTGCGCGGCCAGGTCGGCGTTGGCTTCAACTTTGGCGGGCGCGGGGCCGCTGCCTTCGAGCCAGGCGCCCACGCCCGGGTAGGCCAGTTGCGCGCGGTTGCGCACCAGGGCGCGATAGGCTGTCTCGTTGCTGGTCGCGCCGGAGGCATCAACTGCGTACTCAACCACAATCGCGATGCGATCTTCGTTCTCATTAAGCGAGGTTGCGCCCTCAGAGAGGTCGACCGGCAGCATGGGGAACACCTTGACTCCGGTGTAAACCGAGGTGGTTTCGCTTTGCGCGTGGGTGTCGATGATGGTGCCCTTGGGGACTCGTGCGTCGACGTCGGCGATGCCAACCAGCACGCGAATGCGGCCGTCGCGGCAGCCGCTCGGCCCACTCGATCTGGTCGAGATCTTTCGAGGTGTCGTTGTCGATCGACGACCAGAGCAGGCTGCGGAGATCAGCGAAACCATTGGTGGACGCCGGAACCGCGGACTCGGCCGCGATGGCTGCCAGTTCCTGGTCGGTGCCGGCGGGAAAGTCAGGCTGAAAGCCGTTCTCAAGCATGGCGGCGTGGGCCGATGCAATCAAGTTAAAGTGCCCCTGATCGTGTCCGTGGTTGGGCTGGTCGTGGTGATTCTGGTGGTTTGGCTTGCTTGAATGATTGGGGTGATTCGATTGGTCGGCAGGGCTGGAACTCATGCGAAAACGCGCTCCTCGAAACGAAGAGACAGCGTATCACGGCAGGGGAATGAAGTGATTTAACAGGTAGCGAGTCGGCGAGACAGCCTCAGTTCCCAGGTCCCCAAGTGCGAGGGACCTGGGGCACCCATTGTGGTTGCAGAACCGGAAGTCTGTTGTTGCAGAACCGGCAGTTGACTTACGGTTGAATTCCGAGGTCGGCCAGCACCTTGGGTTTGGCTTCTTCCACGGCCAGCAGGTTATGGCAGGCTGCGCAATCCTGTGTGATGCTGGTGCCGTTCCTGGCGGCGTGGCTGCCGTCGTGGCAGCGGAAGCAGCCCGGATAATCCATGTGGCCGATGTGATTGGGATGCGTTCCCCATGTCACCTTCATCCACGGAAAGACGTTCTGGTCGTAGAGGGTCGCGAGCTCTTCGCTTGCGGCCTTCACCAGGGCCGGCTTCTGGGCCATTACATCGGGATAGCTCGCCCGATAGAACGATGTCAGCCCCTCGCGAATCTTCGCATTTGCCTCGTCCTGAGCTCGAATAGTCGGCCTTGAGAAGCGCTAGGCCTTCCTTGTGAACAAAGGGCAGGTCGGGGCTGATGCCGCCGCCGGCCATGGCGCGGTTGATGGCCTCTTCGGCAGTAACGAAGGTGTGCGCGGCGCGATTGTGGCAGTCGATGCAATCCATTACGCGGCGCTCGCCCTGCGGCGGTGCGGCTTTTGGATCCGCAGTCGAGTAGACGGTGTCGCTGCCGTCGGCATTGCGGCGCTGCACCCAGGGAATCGTGGTGCGGGTCTCGTCGGTGGCGACGTACTCAATGTGGCCCAGGTGCACGCCGTGGATCCCGGTCAGATGCGAGAGCGAGTCAACGCCGCCCAGGTGCAGAATGAGCACCGTCTGGGTTTCGGAGTTGGTTTCGTCGTCGGCGAATTCCGACTTGACCAGCAGTTTGTCGCCGTCGAAGCGGGTGGGGGTATGGCAGGCCTCGCAGATTTCGCGCGCCGGGCGCAGGCTGGTGACCGGCGACGGAATCGGCGTGGGATAGTCGGGAATGACCTTGGGCGCAAGATGCGCAAATGGATGCAGGCTGACCTCGATGAGCTGCTTGGTGCCATTCACCTTGGCGGCAAAGTAACTTTGTGCGCCGTTGCCGATGTGGCACTCGACGCAAGGGACGTGCGAGTGCGCTGAGATCTGGTAGGCCGTGTACTCGGGGTGCATCACGTGGCACGACTGGCCGCAGAACTGGGGCGAGTCCATGTAGGCCGCGCCGCGATAGGTAGCGACTGAGACCACCAGCAGATTGACAATCGTCGCCACCAGTACGATGTCGAGACCGTGGCGGAAGATGCGATCGTTGAGATCGATTTGCGGATACTCGGCTGGGATCGCGCCTTCTTTTTGCAGCCTTTTGCGGCGAAAGACAATGCCGATGGGAATGAGTGCAAGACCCGCGATAAAGAGCGCCGGCAAAATGAGAAAGAAAATGATGCCGAGATAGGGGTTCTCAAACCGGTGGCCGAAGATCTCGGTCATCCAGTAGATGATCATGGTGACGCCGGACGCGGTGGTGAGCGCACCGCCGGCGAGGCTGAGGGGATTGTTGCCGAAGAACAGCGCCGGCCTCAGCCAGTTTTCGCGAAATCTCTGAAACAGTGGCACGGGGAATCTCCCGGGGTGAAGTCAGTGAACAGGGGTCAAGGATCAGGAATCAAAGACCGGTTAACTGGGGACAGTTAGTCTTGCTGCCCCACCTTGCCGCACGAGCATGAACTGCGGCGCGGGTGGGGCATTTGCCGATTGCAAAATTGCAGATGACCCCCGACTTACTTCAGGGTCTTGAAGAAAGCCGCAACCGCCTTGACGTCTGAGTCGCTCAGGCCTGAGATCGGCTTCATCTTGCCTTTGCCGTTCTTGACAGTAGCGGCAACCTGATCGGCGGAAAGCGCCTGGATAGCAGGATCGGAGGTCGGCTTGATGCCCATCATCTTGGCCATCGCCGGGCTTGGCGTGCCGGCTGCGCCGTGGCACATCTGGCACTTCGATTTGTAAAGGGCTGCGCCATCCTGGGCGAAGCTCATCGCGCTGGCAACTGCAACTGCCGCGGCCAGCACAAACGTGGAACGAATCATGTTTCTCATGGTTAGAATCCTCAAATTACCAGCCTGAGCGCACTCAAGCGCGTGCCGGTCGGTTTTTTGTTGTGCCCGGCCGGCGGCCAGTACTTGTGGACGCCGAATCCGTAATCGAAATGGCGGTTCCTGGGGGAGGGCCATCTCACTTTAGCGGTGCGGCCAGACGATATCTCACTCTGACCGCGCCGATCTTGCCTATTTCGCAAACGTGCGGAAGTACTCTACCGAACTCTTGATCTCGTCGCCGCTCAGCTTGCCTTTGAACGACGGCATTTTGTTTTTGCCGTTGGTGGTGATAGCGATCATCTCATCTTCCGAGTGCGCTTTAACAGCAGCATCGGAGGCCGGCTTGACTCCCATCATCTTGGCAATGCCGGGATTCGGGTTTCCGTCGGCTCCGTGACAGCTTTGACACTTGGCCTTGTAGGTCGCTTCACCCGTCTGGGCAAAGCCCATCACGCCGGTCATTACAACCACTGCGGCCAGCGCTGCATAATTGCGAATTGTCTTGCTCATGGTGTTACTCCTTGCTCTTGCTTTTCTTCCGGCGGCCGGCTTCTGGTTTCCGGTCGCCAGTTTTACATTCACAAGGCGATGACCATGGGCTGGAGAGGTTCGATTCCCTGTAACCACGGGCCAGAAGAACATCGCCTGACTTTAGAACTCGTAATGCACCCCCAGTAGCACGTTGTCGGCGCGGAAGTGGCGCGACGCTGTCAATCCGGCTGTCGACTCAGTGAGTCCGGTCGGATAGGGCAACGAGGTGCATGGAACCACGGCGGAGGTGGTGGTTGTGGACGTGCTGCAGTACTCGGGACCGGAAGGACCGTTCTCGCCGTACCCGAAGAAGTTGTATTCTGCCCGCCACACGAGGCCGGGATGAACCGTCCAGGCCGCATTCAGGTAGGGAGAATCGTAGATTGAATTCAGCGAGCCGTTCACCGCGCGGGCATCGTTGAAGAACTGGCTGCCGTCGACAGCTGTAACGCGATAGCCGACTGCGGTCTTGACGTTGGTGGCCGGCGACATGGTGACTTCGGTGGCGCCGTACTGGGTTGGAGCATCCATGAAATCGCGCGCAAACCAGTCGGCCAGCTGGGTTTTTGACCCGCGGGCATAGACACCGGGGCACACATTCGCAGCGCCTGAGGCGTTGGTGGATGCGGTGCCTGGGAGTGTGGAAGTCGCGCCATTGTTATAGCAGATGTTGGTTGCCGTATACACGTCGGTGTAGGCGTAGTCGACGTCGACGCTGACCCGGTCGTTCGGCATCAGCAGGACATTGGCGCTCGCTACCCGGGTGCGATCGATGTGATCGAGCGGGCCCTCGTATGGATCGGCGCCCGCCGCAACCGCGGCCTGGTTGTTGGTGGTGTTGTTATGGCGCTCGTAGTCGTTGAACGCACCTGACACCGTCGCCCAAGGCCCGGGCCGGTACATGGTGTGCACGCGATAATGCTGCGACTGGCGTGCGCCGATCGGCGTAAACGCATTGTCGGCGTAGAGCACTTCTGCCGATCCGTTCACGCTCAGGTTGGTTGCCGGCCGGTACGCGGCGTTCAAGATGCCGCCATCCTGGTTGATGGTGACAATGCCATTTGTAGTCGCACCGACTGCGAGCGGCACATTGCCGGGATTACCGCCGGGGTCGACTGGAGTGGTGCCTGATGCGGCGCTGAACTCATTTTCCGCGATCACATGCTGCTGATGGCGGTAGGTGAGCGAGAGCGTGGCGCGCGGCGTCGCGTCCCAGCTTACGGTGGCGTTGTTGGTCAGGAATCTCTGGCCAAAGTATGCCGGCGAAGGCGTGCCGTTGGGGCTGCCCTCGGCCGTGACTGGTGAGCCCGGAGTCAGTGGCCCGGAGTAGTTGATGGTTTCATTCCCCGCTGTGGTCGGCGTCGAGAGCGTCGCTCCCGCCGAGATGTTCGAGACGCCCGGCTGATGCACGTTGGAGTAGTTCACCTGGTCTTCAAGCGACACCGTTTTTGTGGCCTGCCACACCAGGCCGTAGTCGGCGGCTGCCACCTGCCGCTTGGCCGAGGCGTTGCCTGTGAAGGTGATGGAACGATTCGCGCCATCGAGCCCCGCGAAGTTCTCGTAGTAGTTGGGCAGGTTCATGTTGGCATTCGTATAGCGGAAGTCGCCATCCATCGAAACGTTCCGGATGCTCGAACTCTGGAATCGGAAGATCTCGGTTGGAAAGAGAATCCGCGTGGGCTGCGAACGCATGTAGCTGGTGGCCACGTCGCAGGCCGGATCGATGATCGGCCGCCCGCCAGCGGTCTGCGGCGCGTACAGAATCGTGGTCGGATTGATCATGCTCTTCGAATTGCATGCCGACAATCCGTATCCCGTCTGGCTGTCCCAGTTTCCCAGCGACGCCGGTGTACCGTCGGCTTCCTGGACCAGGAAGTCCTGAGCAGCCAGCGTGAAGAAGGAATCGGCCTTGTAGTGGTTGATCTCTTCCTCAAAGGTGAGTTTCGTCCGCGGCAGCGGCTTCCAGTCGATGCCGCCGGTAAAGTCGTCCGTGCTGTTGCGCTGGTATTCGCTCAGCAAGGAATCGTATTTACCCACTGACTCGCCGGGGCTCAAAGATGGCCCCTGAAAGATGTTCTGCGAGTAGCCGGCGCGGTAGGTGACGGTCGACAGCGGATGAAACGTGAACGTCGTATCCGTCATTCGGCGCACGGTGTTGAACATCACCGGTGACTCATCGACCTGCGGCCAGGCCAGCGAACCGGTCGGCGCGGCCGACGGACCAATTGGAATGGAAACGCCGGTGGTGATGTTGGGATTGGCCAGCAGATCGTAGTCGAAATATTGCCGGTCGCGGCGAAAGATGCCGGAGAAGTCGTAGCTCTTGCCCTTGGAAAAATCTAATTTGGCAAAGTTGTACGGATCGCCGCCAAAGCCGCTGCCCACTGCGCTCAGTGTATCCACCAGCGGATTTTTGTTGCCGGGCAGCGCGTGCATCTCGAAGGTCTCGCCCATCACGCGCGGTCCGGATTGAAGGTTGATGAGGGTGTCGTACATCGAACCGCTGCCGGCAACGTAGTTGATGCGGCCGCCGATGTCCACGGTGTGATGTGCGGTGTACCCCTGAGGAGTTGAGAAGTGTGTCTCCGGAGCTGGTGCCGCTGAATTTGGCACAACCGGATTCTGAGCCAGGACTGCGGAGGCGCCCATGACAAAAGCGGCCAACCCCGCACTCCGGGCCACGCGCGCGGCCGCCGAAGCGAGCCGAGCAGATGAGAGCCGGAATTCAAAGTTTGTCTGCGTCATAGAGCACCCCTATTTGAGAAAAGCCGCGTTGAGGTTAGAGCCATGAATGAACGTATGGCAGCTGGTGCATGGGGCCAGTTCCGAGGAACCGGCGCTCATGCCGTGGATCGTGGCCGCGGCAACCGGGCTGTGGCACTGGTTGCAAAGCGTATTCACGTTCGGCATGTTCAACAGCCGCGCATTTTCGGAACCGTGCGGCGTGTGGCATCCCATGCATCCCTCGGCTTTCACCGCGGCATGCTCGTAAACAAAGGGCCCACGTGTTTCGGTGTGGCACTTTGTGCAGATGGCGTTCTGATCGGCAGTCGACTTCAGGTTGTTGTTCCCAAAAGTTCCATGCACGTCGTGGCAGTCGGTGCAATTCACCACACCTTCGTTCACCTTGTGGTGAAAGGCCATGTCGAACTGCGGCTTCACATCGGTGTGGCACTCAAAGCAGAGCTTGGGCTGAGCGGTTTTAAGCAACTGAGCCTGGTCTTCGCTCTTGTGAACGCTGTGGCAGCCGATGCAGCTCACTCCCGCCTTTGCGTGCGGCGAACGATTGAAGTCAGGGTGCGCGCCGGCGTGGCAGCCGAGGCACTTCTCATCTACCTCCCTTGGTGTGGCCTTGGCGGGATTGAAGATCTTGGTTACGTCGCCGCCGCCGTCGACGTGTGCCTTGCCCGGCCCGTGGCAGCTCTCGCACGTAGCTCCGTTGGAGCCGTGCATCAGGGCCATTTTTGTGTGTGGATTTGAGGTGAACCCCTTGGCTACCTCATCGTGGCAGGTAGCACAGGTGTCTGATCCGACATAACCCGAGGCTGCCGCCGCATCCTGCTGGCCATTACCCGCAGGACCCTTCCCATTTGCCGGTGGCGCCGCAAACGCCGCCGCCGAGAGCATGCCCGCGACCAGCATCACGAGGCAGGCCGCGATTGGTGCTTGCAACCTAGCCGAAAATCCGTGAGCCGGACAACGTTTCTTAAGCTCATCATTGCGCATGTAATTATCCTCTTTTTGACATCTGCCCTGGGTACAACCCGAAACAGACACGCCGGGCAGACGAGTCTGCAGCTATGGAGCAATTCACACTCCATGCCTCAGACTTATCGCCGGTTTGTCTGCTTCTGAGCAGCTGCGCTTGTGCGGAGCATCACTCTATATCGTGAAGATTACGTCGTTCACTTTAGCGTGTGCGGTGATGTTCGTCACATGCAGGAGGGAAACAAAGACTGCGCGGAGCCTTCTTAATCACAGTCACTTGCGAGTACGAGACAACTCCCACTTTGGCGAGTCCGTCACAGATTCCGGGGAGCAGATTTGAAGACATTTGTCGTGATTACGGGGAAAATTCCTGATTCGGGAAGGGTTTTCTCCCTGTGAGGCCCATCACATTCAGACGACTTCGTAATTTGCAACAATTCATGCAAGCCTTTATCCCAGGGAATCCAAGGCGCTCGCTCTCCTTTTAAGTACGCAGCAATGGCATCTGGAGAGTGAGAGAGACCCGGAGAGCAAGGCGTGGAGTCAGGATCGGATTGGGAAAGCCATGGCGGATTTAGTGATTCCGGCAGACGTGCAGGCACGGCAAAAGCACTTGCCGCGCCAGATTCCCGCAGGTTGTGCGGCATGTTCCAACCGGCGCCCAGGGTGGTTTTGTTCGCTGGGCAGCGCGGTGCTGGCCGATCTGGAGCTGGCCACCAGCACCATCAGTCTCCCGGCGCAGGCCTCGCTGTTCACGCAAGGCGAAGATGCGCGCTGCCTTTATCTCATCTGCAGCGGATATCTCAAGCTGACCGCGGGGCGTCCCGACGATCGTCAGATGATTGTTCGCGTGGCGGGTCCAGGTTCGATGCTCGGTCTCTACGCGGTACTATCCCACGGAGTTTATGAGGTTTCGGCCGAGTCGCTCACCACGGCGCAGTTGCGCCCGGTGGAGCGCGACCGCTTTCTCAGCTTCCTGCGCAGCCACAAGGAAGCGCAAATGCGCGCCGTGCAATGCATCTGCCAGGAGTACCGCTTCGCCCTCCAGGACGCGTGCCGCATCGCGCTATCTGAAACCGTGGCCACGCGTCTCGGCCGCCTGCTGCTCGAGCTTGCTCACCAGATCGGCGAACATTTGCCCGGCGGCGAGTACCGCTTTCCGCTGCTGCTGACTCACGAAGAGATGGCCTCGATGACCTGCACTACCCGCGAAACCGTAACCCGCACGCTGGGTCAGTTCCGCAAGACCGGCTGGATCTCGATCGAGGACTCGATGGTCACCGTGCATCAGCCGGAAAAACTGCAGGTCCTGATGTAGTGTGAACAGGTCCTGGCGGCGATTCGACCCAGGCGGCCGCCTCAACCGCGTCCTGCAGCGTGTCTTTCCGCTCCCAACTGCCCAGTTCCCGCAGTCAAACGAGCTATGATCGTGATAGTCGGCCCTTCTTCACCGTGGGAGCTTCAAGTTTTATGATTCGTTGTTCCGCTGTAACTGCCACACTCCTTCTTTCCTGCTGCGCTCGATTCGCCCAAACCCAGAGCACTGATCCCGCCGCTGCTCAATCATCACCCCAGGCCGCAACGGAGGCCGCACCGCAGGCCGCACCTCTGGCCGCTGATCCGGTTGTGCCCTCCGTGACCACGACCGAGGGCGCCACGGTGTCACAGTTCCAGAAGATCGAAGACTCGTGGAGCGACGCGGAAAACCGCAAGGACCAGTACGCGCTCGAGCTGGTTCTTTCGCCGCTGATGGTGGACGTTTCGGCCTCGGGCGGCATCACCACCCGCAATCAGCAGCTGGCTGACCTCATGACCAACGAGGACAAGACGCTGAACCTCGATCAAAAAGTCATCACCGTGCGCATGCTGGGCGATATCGCCGTGGCCAACGGCACCTACACGCTGCGGCACAAGGTGAACGGCTCCGAGGTTGTAGAGAAGGGTGTGTTCACTCACGTATTTGAGCGCGTGCGCAACGGCTGGCTGTGCACCAACTCGCAGCGGACCGCAGTGCCGATCGCATCGGCCACGAAGTCCAAGAAGCAGTCCACGGCCGAGGAGCCCTTCCACATTCCGTTCTTCTCAAGGGGTGAGAAGAGCACAACGACGACGACCACAACGACCAATCCGCAGCAATAGGCGTGAGTCGTGAACGGTGGACGGTGAACGGTGGGCCGTGGGCGGTAAACGGTGGGCCGTGGTCGGTGGTCCAGTTCCGAACAGCCGACCACATTACACGACTCACGGTCCAGCGTTTACGGATCACGAATCACGTCCTCATTTTTCATCCCCCTCAAGCCCCGTACAATTGCTGCCGATAACAACTGCATCGGGCGCGGCGGCCGGGTGCTGCCAGGCGTGACTCTATTTTGCGACGGCGCTGATAGTGGCGAGGCGCCGAAGCCGGGAGCCGTAGCGGCGGGGCCAGCGACGGGAATTTCGTGACGACGGCGTTGAGCGCAATGCTCACCGCGCCCGACCAGGAGTGGCTGAATGCCCGCAGTAACCACGATTCCAGATTCTGCGCCAGCGCCATTTCATAGCGTAGCTCGTGGTTCGTAAATCGTGGATTCCTGCCCTGTGGGCCATTGGGAAGTTCACGCCGTCTTAGCCCGCTCGAACCCGCGCTCCCGCTTTTGCCCCTGAATGCGGATGGCCACGTGCACCAGGCTCAGCGCCGCCGGTGTCACCCCGGGAATGCGGCTGGCCTGGCCGATCGTGATCGGCCTTACGCGCTCAAGCGTTTCGAGCATCTCGCGCGAGAGCCCGCTGATAACGCCGTACTCGATCCACTCGGGAATGGCGACGGCCTCGGCGGCCTTTAGCTTCTCAATCGACTTCTTCTGCTGTTCCAGATAGCCGGCAAACTTGATCTCGGTTTCAACGGCGCGAGCTTCGTTGCGGCGGACCGAACGTTCAATGGATGAGCTGGCGTGGTCTCCCACCCTACCTATAGTTTTCACTGCGGAAACCTGGGGATAGGATGGGGCGCCCAGGGCTTCACCAGGACTCGCGCCGGCCCTCCGGGACGGCGTGGAGTTTGTGGAATCGCTTACCCAGGACTCCGCGATGCTGCGTCCTGGGCTAATATCGTGGCCTCCCTCCGGGAGGCCTGCTGCGACCATAAACATGGCGAGCTGCGGGTCGCGGGCGAAATCGTCACAAAGCGCCGCCAATACCGGCTCGATTGAAACTTCGGGCCGCTTGAGCAGTTGCGCCCAGGTGAGGCCGGCGGTTGCCGTAAGCTCTCCAAATCCGGCACTCTCAAGCCGCGCCGGATCGACCTTCCTGGTGACGAGCAAGTTGGCGAGCGCGGCCATGCGCGCCTGCTTCTGCTCGTATTCGGCCCATGCTTCGTCGTTGATGAGCCCCAGCCGCCGCCCGTGGGGCGTCAACCGCCGGTCGGCATTGTCGATGCGCAGGTGCAGCCGGAACTCGGCTCGCGATGTGAACATGCGGTACGGCTCGTTGGTGCCCTTTGAAATCAGGTCGTCGATCAGGATGCCGGTGTATCCCTCGCTGCGATCCATGGTGAATGGCGCCTCGCCCTTCAGCCACAGCGCCGCGTTGATGCCGGCCATGATGCCCTGGCACGCGGCCTCTTCATAGCCGCTCGTTCCATTGATCTGTCCGGCCAGGTAAAGGCCTTCCATCGACTTCACGCGCAGTGTGCGGTCGAGCTCGGTGGCGTCGACCGAGTCGTATTCGATGGCGTAGCCGGGGCGCAGCATCTCGGCGTCTTCGAGGCCGGGGATGGAGTGGACGATCTGCCACTGCACCTCCATCGGCAATGAGGTGGACATGCCGTTCACGTAAACCTCGTGCGTGTTCAGGCCCTCGGGTTCGAGAAAGAACTGGTGTTGCGTTTTGTCGGGAAACTTGACGATTTTGTCCTCGATCGATGGGCAATAGCGCGGGCCGATGCCCTCAATGCGTCCCGAATACATCGCCGAACGGTGCACATTCTCGCGGATCAGCTTGAGCGTCTCCGGCGTGGTGAAGGCGATGTGGCAGCTCACTTGCGGCTGCACGATTTTCTTTGTGCGGAAGCTGAATGGCGTGGGATCGGCGTCGCCGGGTTGCTCCTCAAACGTATCCCAATGAATTGTCCGGCCGTCGAGGCGTGGCGGAGTTCCCGTCTTGAGTCTGCAAGTGCGAAGCCCTAAAGCCCGGAGGGCCTCGCCCAGCAGGACCGACGCGGGTTCGCCCGAGCGGCCGGCGGGGTAACGCTCTTCGCCACAGTGGATGAGGCCGTTTAAAAAGGTGCCGGTGGTAATGATGGTTGCACCGGCCATCAGCCGCCGGCCATCGCGCAGCTTGAGGCCGAGCACGCGACGGGGGGGTCGGGTCGGACGGGGCAGTTCGCCGAGATGGTCTGCCGAGTTCCCATCCCAGGTCCCCAAATGCGAGGGACCCGGGGCACCCATTTCAATGCTGGAACGCTCAGCCCGACCTGGGGAACCCACAGTTTCGTTAGCCCCTGAGCTCCTTAATTCCTCAGTCCCTAAGTCCCTTAGTCCCTCAGTCCCTGTTTCTTGATCCCTGTCTTCGATCACCAGATCGACGACTTCCGCCTGGCGGATGTGCAGGCCCGACTGCGATTCAAGAACTTCGCGCATCTTCACGCGGTAGAGCTGCTTGTCGCACTGGGCGCGGGGACTCCAGACGGCCGGGCCGCGCGAAGCGTTGAGCAGGCGGAACTGGATGCCCACCGCATCGGCCACCTCGCCCATGATGCCGCCCAGCGCGTCCACTTCGCGCACCAGGTGCCCCTTGGCCACGCCGCCGATGGCCGGGTTGCAGCTCATCTGCGCAATCAGGTCGAGATTCATGGTGATGAGCGCAGTCTTCAGGCCCATCCGCGCGGCGGCCATCGCGGCCTCGCACCCGGCGTGTCCCGCGCCCACTACCACCACATCGTATTGTTCGGTGAAAGCCATCCAATTCTATTCTACGGATTCTTGAGGCAGGCCGCTTCAATTACAGCGTGCCGGAAGGCCCGGAGGCCGGCGATACAACCACTACCCGGAAAGGTGGGCACTCAGGTCTGTGGTGAATGGAAGAATGAGAACAGTGGTGTACCTGCCTATTGTATTTTGAAGGGAAGATGCCTGCTCAGTCACATCGGTCCGATCCTCGAATCCTTGGGTGGCGAACTCTCGAACAAAATCACCGTTGCCTCGCCGAACTTCTACGGCCGGGATTTTCTGTGCTCGACGTGGGCTGCGGCACCGGCGCGATTACCGCGGGCATTGCACAGGCCGTGAAACCGGAGGGATACGTGGTTGGCGTCGATCGGGACGAGGCGCTTCTCGATATGGCGCGGACAGAGCACGCTGGAATTGAGGACCTGCAATTTGAGTGTGGAGATGCGACGGCTTTAAAGTTTCGTGCGCAATTCGACATTGTGACGTCTGCGCGAGCGCTGCAATGGATCGCTGAACCTCATTTGGCGGTGGAGAACATGAAGCAAGCTGCCAAACGCGGCGGCGTGGTTGTGGTTCTCGATTACAACCACACTCAAAACCAGTGGGAACCCGAACCTCCGCCGCAGTTCAGGGTGTGTTACGACGCGTTTCTTGCGTGGCGCCGAGCAAACGGGTGGGATAACGAAATGGCGGACCATCTTCCTGAATTGTTTCGATCAGCAGGGTTGACCAGCGTTCGCAGCGGTGCGCAGGACGAGGTTGTGAATCGTGGCGATCCTGAGTTTGAAAAACTGAGCTATTTATGGTCCGGAACGCTTAGGCATTTGGCCGGGCAGCTCGTAGCGGCTGGATTCTGCACGGAGTCCCAGTTGGAAGAAGCGGGCGAAAGGTACGACACATGGGTCAGGACAGAGCTCCTCAAGCAGACTTTGGCAATGCGAGCTGCGGTTGGGATTGCGCCATAGCCGCTGTCGACGAGCGTTTGGCTTTCGCTGGCAAGCCAACTAGGCAGCCTGCAGCTCAAGAATGATGGCCGCGCCCTGCGGCTCAAGGTTGAGGGCCAGCGCGCGTCCGTTGTTGTCGCGCAGAATGGTGGCGCACAGGCTCAATCCCAGCCCGGCGGTCTCGTTGCCCGGCCGCGCGGGCGCAAATGGATCGAAGGCCCGCTCGGGATTGGGAAATCCCAGGCCGGTGTGGCCAATCAGAATCTGCACCACGTTGCCCTCGCTCGCCGCCTCGAGCCGAATGGTCTTGGGCTCTCCATTCGACGGAGTGGGTCTGTCCATTGCATCCATTGCAAATTGCAGGCAGTGGCGCACCGCCTGGCGCAGCTGTTGCGGGCTGCACAACACGCGCGGAAGCTGAGGAGCGATGTTCAGCCTGAATTCAATTGAGCGGCGCAGGAATTCGGAGCGGTGCAGCTCGCCCATGTCCGAGAGCAGCTCCGCTACTGAAACCGCGGCCTGATGATCGCTCTGCGTGCGCGACACACGCGTCAGGCTGTCGAGAGTAGCCCGCATGTGCCTGGCTTCGGCCAGGATGGAGTCGACCGCCTTGCGGTCCTCCTGCGACAAATTCGCCGTTTCGTCGAGCAGAGAGGCATAGCCCAGGATTACGGTGAGCGGGTTATTCAACTGCTGCGTCACGTTGCCGGCCAGCTGGCCCAGGTGGGCAAACTTTTCGCTGTCGATAAGCTTCTCGAACATCATGGTCTGGCTGCGCGTAGCTTGCACGCGCGCAACCAGCAGCTCGATGGGCAGCAGATCCTCGTGGCGCAGTTCGCGTGGCCGGCCCCCGGGGCGATCGGGATCGGTGCGCATTCCCGACAGAAGCAGCGCTCCTTCGATGGTTCCGCGGCTGGTCATGGGAACGGCTAGCACCTGAGTAAAGTGCAGCCGCTTCAGATCGTCGCCGGGCTTCAGCCACGGTCCCAGGTCCAGTTTCACGGTCTGGCTCTCTTCCACCGCCGGGGGAACAGTTCCGGGAGCCAAAAAACCGGTCGAGGAGATGCGCGTCGCCAGCTCTGAAAGCGCTTTGGACGTGGCGTCGTCGAGGCCGGCCGAACCCGACAGCCGGTACGATCCGCCACTGTGCAACAGCAGCGCCGCCTGGGTAAAGCTGCTGTACTTTACCACCACGTCGCAGACGTCGGAGCCCTGGCGGTCGAAATCTTCAATGCGGCGCCGCGCCAGCATCAGGCGCGTATAAGCTTCAAGCTCGCGACGGGCGCGATGCTCGCGCTCCCGCGCAATCCGGTTGAAGTTCAGCTCATCTTCGAGCACCAGCACGATCATGCCGATGGCCGCCACCACGCGCGCCATCACGATCACCCGCACCAGCAGCAGGTTGAGCCGGGGATGTTCGCTGCCGAAGAGTGGCAGTATCTCGAGGCAGGCGAGCGACCACGCCCCGAATCCCAGCGCGCTCAGGAAAACTCCCGGAGTAAAGCGCCTGAAAACCAACACCACCAGCAACGCGGTCATGAACAGGTTGGCGCACTCGCCAAGCACCAGCGTCCATTCCGGCCCTCGCCCAAAGCAAACCCTTATCGCGATCGCCACCAGAACGCCGCAGATAAGCAGCCCCAGCCAGACCGGGATCGCTTTCTTTTCGGTACTCCAGACCAGGCCCACGACCAGCCCGAGGACCGCCAGGGCCGGGAAAACGTAAAACATCGGGGCTGCCGGAGCCACGCCGCCATAGACCCCATAAAGAAGAACCGTATACAGAATCAGCAGAAACGTGTAGGGAATCACGTACAGGATCTGAAAACGCCCCACGCGGAAACGGTGCGGCGAAAGCGAGCCCAGGAACATAGCGGCGCTGATCTGGATTGCGGTGCGGCCGGCCGTCGTCAGCCAAGGCTGAGCGTCCGCCGGAAAGTGCCACCAGTTAGCGGTATCAACCAGCACCAGGGCGATAATGTCGAAGAAAAAGCCCAGCAGCCAAAGCAACGTGCGCGCGTCGCGGAAACGCAGATAGAGATATCCGAAGATAGGCAGTGAAAGCGCCGTGAGCACCAGCGCCGGGGCGTGGTAAAGATCGTGCATTGAGGCCGTGTGTCTCCTCGAAAGCGAGCTGCCAGGAAGTTCACTCGGTTGCCGGCTATCGCATGTTCAGAGTCGATGTATCTTGAAGCCCAGATACCGAGCCGGCGTGGCCATCCGGGGGCCCTCTGCGAGCGATTTTACTCGCTGGGGTGGAACCATCAGGGAGCGCCGACCACCGAACAAAGCCACAACGACACAGTAATTCTGAAAATGCCGAAATTCTCCTATAGCAAGGCCTGCCGCCAGGGGATTCATGCCCGCGCCGGCAATCTCCAGCGAGGGTTATGCGCGCTCAGGAACCGCCAAACACGTTGCCGCGCCGGTCAAGTCGAGCGTTTCACCCAGCTTACACGGTTTTCACGGTCGCAATACCGGCGTTTGCCGGCCTGAGACACTCTGCCCCGAGTGTAGATTCTCTTGCCACCCGCATTCACTGTATATGCGTCTAAAGTTGCAGAGAGTGCCAACAGACGGAAAGTTGCGAATCTCCGGCTGCCTGGCGCACTCGCAATGAAAATGCGGCGTTATCATCATTCTGCGCCACGGCGCCGGATGTTTGTAACAATCCGAATAGAGCTTGTTATTTAGTTTGGTGCGAGGAGGGTCAGGCAGTGCGGAATCGGGGGTTGAATTGGGGGTCGCGAAATCGGATGATGCGGCGGAATCGAATCCGGAATCGAGTCTTGCCGGCTGCGGTCTTGATCCTGGGCCTCGCGCTCAGCGCCTCGGCACAGTCAAAGGACAGCTTTACTCCCATGCCCCTCGACTCCGGCTTCGGGCGCATGGATCTCTCCGCGCCGTCGATCCCCGCCGACCAGATCATCAAGCAGTTTGCCGCCAAAGAAACCGAGTTCCAGGAGGCGCTGAACCACTACACCTATCGCCGCGTAGCCCGCGTGGAAACCATTGACGACGATACCAACAAGGTGGACGGCGAATGGTACGAAGTGGACGACGTGATTTTCAATCCCGACGGCGCGCGCACTGAGAAGGTGGTTTTCGCGCCACCCAACTCGCTCACGCGCGTGATGATGTCGCCCTCCGACCTGCAGGACATCCAGCACGGCTACCCGTTTGTGCTTACCACTGCCGACTTGCCCGCGTACGACGTGAAGTATGTTGGCAAGCAGAAAGTGGACGAACTGGATTGCTACGTCTTCGATGTTTCACCCAAAGTGATCGAGAAGCACAAACGATATCTCGATGGGCGCATCTGGGTCGACGCCACCGATCTGCAGATCGTGGTCACCAACGGCCGCATGGTGCCCGACGATACCAAGAGGGGCCAGGAAGATCTGCATCCGCCCTTCATGACCTGGCGGCAACAGGTCGATGGGCACTACTGGTTCCCGGTCTACACCAAGGGCGAAGGCGTGCTGCACTTCACCGGCGGCAACGGCTACATGAGCGACGACGTGCATATTCGCGACACGGTGAAATACACCGATTACAAGCGCTTCGGCTCGACCACCACCATCATTTACAACGGCCAGGACATTACCAAGAATGGACAGCCGCAAAACGGACAGCCTCCGGCGTCCAGCCAGCCCGGCAAGTAGCAGGGCACATGGCCCACTCATCGCGATAAAGCCGCGATGAATGGGGCACAGACTCACCTGTTTGCGAAGTTCACGCGGGCAGCTGGATCGGTAAGTGGATCACTTGCCGAGAAGCAACATGCCTTCAGGCGCGGGTTCTTACTCCGCGTGCCATCCGCCGCGCTCTCTATCACGAACGAGCTAAAAGCTAATAGCTAGAAGCTAGTAGCTGTTCTATCAATTCTGCACGGTCAGCACCTGGAAGCTGCCTTCGACCGGCTTCTCTTTCAACGTGCCGATTCCTCCTGGCTGGCTCAGATCCACGCCCTGGTAATCGGTCACCAGGTACACCGCGCCGCCGGCCGGATTCACAGCCAGCGTATCGGCGCGCTGGCGGGTGGGCAGCGTCTGGATCACGTTGTAGCTGTCGGTCACGTCCTGGCGAATTATGGTCAGGCTGCCCTCGGCTCCGCCATTCGAGGTAAAGATCATCCCGTGATCCGGGTCGTAGCCAACCGCATCCGCACCCGGCCCGATCGGCAGCGATGTGACTCTGTCGCCCGTGCCGGTATTCAAAACCTCGAGCGTGCGATTGGTGCAGGCGGCGAAGATGCGCAGATGCCGATCGTCGATGGCCAGGGCCCGCGGCTCTTTGCACTCCGGCCCAACCGGATACAGGCGCAGCCGTCCGTCGGCAATTGCGGAGTTGCGACGGTTGCCGGTCCAGTCGAGCGTGATGAACGGCGGCGGCTTTGGTTTCGGCTGTCCATCGGGCTCAGCCGCGCCAGGGCCGGCTGCTTCAGCACTCGGCTCGTCGGCGGGCGCAGCGGGCGCATTCTCCGACGACTGCGGCCGCATGATGTTGGCAATGGCCTGGGCGTCGAGCCGCGCAACCTGGTTGCGATCAGGCAGGGCAATAAAAATCTGCCCGTTTTCATCCGCAACCGCGTAGCCTAGCTGGCCTGAAATCCTGATCTCGCCCAGCGCCGTCTGCGTCTGCGCATCAATCACGGTCACAAACGACTGAACGCTCGACTCCTGCTCTTGCGCGGATGGTTTTGGCGGAGCGGAAGCAGCGGGCGGGTTGGCTGGCGGCGGTTCTCCAAGCCCGGTGTTGCGCCGGCGCCTGGCAGTCGCTGCCGGCGGAGCTTCCGCGGGTGGATTGGCGCGGACCACGAAAACCAGGTGCGTCAACGGATCGAACACTATCCAGCGCGGATTTGCGCCGGTGTCGATGTCGGTCACGCGCTTGAGGGTCTGGCGGTCGAAGACCACCACTTTGCCCTGCCCGCTGTCGCTCACGTAGCCCAACTCACCCGTGTCGTCGAGAGCTACCTGACGGGCTTCGTAGAGATCCCTGATCTCTCCCACTACTGAACCGGATTCAACGTCTACCGCCTGCATCAGCGTGCCGTGCGCAATGTAGAGGCGGCCCGCGTCGCGATCGAAGGTCAGGTAGTCCCAGTTGCCGGCCCCGCCGATGTACCAGGTGGCCGTGATGAAGAAGGGATGGCTGGGCAGATCGGTGGAAAGGGGCACCTGCTGCGCGGCGGCGGCTGCACAGATGAGCAAACCCAAGGCCAGGAGCTTTCTCATCCGCACCCCTCCTTGCCGAGAATGACGCGCTGACGGTGAGGATTGTTTACGACCTTGGAATCAGCGAAGTTCCTACATCCTTTGGCATCGCTCCCGGGTCCCCAAAAGCGAGGGACCCGGGGCACCCAGTTCCATTATGGCGATTAAATCCTCACCAGCTCGCGTTGAATATTTCCTGTCACCCATGCTTTTCCAGGCGCGGTCAGCATGTCAACTTCGCTGCGCAAGCCAAATTCCGGCAGGTAGATTCCAGGCTCGACCGAGAAGCAGGTGTTGGGCAAAAGCAGGCGCTGGTCGTGGGTCTCGAGATTATCGAGGTGCGCACCCGAGCCATGCAGGTCCATCGCGATGTTATGGCCGGTGCGGTGGGTGAAATACGGGCCGAAGCCGGCGGCCTCAATCACCGCGCGGGCGGCATCGTCGGCTTCAAATCCGCAAATGGGCCGGCCCTCGGCAAAGGCGCTCTCGACGGCTGCAATCGCCGCATCGCGCGCATTGCGCACGGTTTCAAACACCAGCTGCTCGCGGTCGCTGGGCTCGCGGCCCACCACGCCGGTCCACGTAATGTCGTAAAACGTGGTCCCCGGCTCATTCTTCTTGCCCCAGATATCGATGAGCAGAAAGTCGCCTTCGTTGATTGGCGAGGTGCGCTCGGCGGTGGGCTCGTAATGCGAGTCGGAGCTGTTGGCATTCACGCTCACGTTGGGCCCGTTCTCCCAGGTCAGGTTCTCGCGGCGCATGGCATCGGAAAGCCACTGCACGATGTGGAACTCCGTAACCCGGTTGCCGCTGCGAACGCGCCTGCCAATCTCCTGCCAGCCCTCGGAGAGAATATTGTCGATGGCCTGCTGGGCAGCCGAGTGGCTGGCGATGGCCTGCTCGCTCAGCACCGCTTCAAACTGGCTCACCATGTCGGCCGAGCTCATAATGTGCTTGCCCAGGCTGCGCAGGAACTCGACCGTGCCGGCATCGACCATCGACACATACATGATGTCGTTGTTGGGCGAGTACTGCATGGCCAGCCGCAGGCATCCTCCGAGCATGGCATCGAGGCCGGATTGCAGCTCCTGCCAGCTTGAATAAACGCCTTTCTGCCCGGGGAGCGAATCGAGCCGGCCCTGCTCGATGCGATGCACGAGTTTGCGCGGCTCGCCCTCGGCCGGAACCAGGTAATACCAGCGGCGCGTAACGTGAGCGTTGGGATCGAGGCCCAGGATGCGGCCGGCGATGGGATCGCGATGGTGATGGTCGTAAAACAGCCAGCCGTCAAAACCGGCATCGCGAACAGCCGACTGAATAGCGTCAAGATTCATAACGGCCATCATACGCGGGAGATACGCGAGTGGGCGAGGTGGAAAAAGCGAGTCAGCGAGTCAGCAGGTCAGCAAGTCGGCGGGCCGGCGGAGCGATGGTCGGAAATTGAACACCAAAATAAGTCAAGCGATGGAAATCGTTACCTTGCCGCGCGCGCGGCCGGTTTCAACGTAGCCGATCGCTTCGGCGACTTGATTGAGCGGGTAACTGCGGTCAAGCACTGATCGGATCGTGCCTTTGTCAAGAAGATCGGCGAGCAGCTTAAGGTCAGCCGTGTTCGCTTTCGCAAGCACGCCTGTGATTTTCTGGCTTACGAACGGCGCAATCACGGCCCGTGCAAGCATCACCTCAAGATAGTCGATGGAGGACTTTTCGATTGTGCCGCCGCCGCAACCCACGAAGACTCCTTTGGGCTCGAGGATGCGTCGGAAGTCCCTCAGCGAACGGTTGCCGACAAGGTCGAAGATCGCGTCCCAGCGCTCGCCGCTCCGCGTGAAGTCCTCATGCGTGTAGTCGATCACGCGGTCTGCGCCGAGAGATTCGACCAGGTCCGCGTTGCGCGTGCCGCACACGCCGGTGACATGGGCGCCCAGCCACTTGCCAATCTGCACGGCGAAGGTACCCACGCCGCCCGAGGCGCCATTGACGAGCAAGCGTTGCCCGGGCCGCACCTTGCCGCAGTCGCGAAGGCCCTGCAGCGCAGTAATTCCGGCGATCGGCACTGCCGCTGCCTGCTCGAAGCTCAGATTCTCAGGCTTGATAGCCAGCTTCGATTCCGCCACGCAGGCGTACTCGGCAAACGAACCCGCTCCGCAGCCGAAAACAGCATCGCCGGCTTTGAATAGCGTGACACCATCGCCAATCGACTCGACCACGCCCGCCATATCTGCGCCGAGTCGAGGAGACTTTGGCCCGCGCAGGCCGGTAACGAAGCGAAAGAATCTCGGCGCTCCGCGCATAAAGTGCCAGTCGTATGGATTAACCGAGGCAGCGTGAACCCGGACCAGGACTTCGCCTGCAGCGGGTGCTGGCTTGTCGATTTCAACGAGTTCGAGAACTTCGGGCGGACCATACCGGTGATAGACGATTGCTTGCATCGGCTTCTCTCCAAAGTTTGCCCGGGCCCACCCGACGGAGCCGCGGCGCATCAGGGCACGGCACTCGCACGGCGCACAACTCGCCGTAAGTGAGAGTCCGCAGCAAGTATACCGACGAAGATGAGGAGAGTTCGCGGGGGAGGGCGGTGATAGCGCGCCCGCCGTCACACGGTCATTAGGGTTCTGCAGAATTGGCCGCGTCGCCGCTACAGCGCCGCCATCGCCTCAGCTTCACTCGAAAACAGCTGCGCGTACTTGGTGATGCCCACCATGGTAAACACCTTGGTGAAGTGGGTCGACAGACCGAAGGCGTACACCTTTTGGCCGGAGTTGGCCGCCTCGATCAGCATCTGGATGACCAGCGCGATGCCGCTCGAGTTGATGTAGTCAACCTTGGTGAAGTCGAGCAGGATGAGCTTGTTGGTAGCCTTGGGCAGAGCCTGGTAGGCGCCCAGCACCGCTTCTTTCGACGTGCTGGCAATATCGCCCTCGAAACGCAGCACGGTGACGTTGTGGCCGGCCGGGGTGGTGTGTTGATCAACGCGCGATTTCGTTTCGGTCTGCACTTCGATTAGCCTCCGGATTTGCCTGGCTGCTTTAAGGTTATTCTGCCCTGGGGATTATTCAGATTCCTTGTCGAGCCTGATTATTCGGTTTCTTTGTCGAGCCTGATCACGAGCCTTACATAACTGCTTTTGCCATTGGTGCCGGCCACCCACTCCGCCTCGTCAACCAATGCCTGGATAAGAAACATGCCCATGCCGCGGGGATCTTCCTGGCCGTGCATTTTGCGATCGATGTCGGGCTTGGTGGGCTGGGTCTTCATGCCTTTGCCGTCGTCGATCACCTTCACTTCAAGTTCGTCTTCACCGGCCGAGAGCACTACGCCTACCGAGAGCTTCTCATTTAGACGGTTGCCGTGCTCGATGGCGTTGATACAGGCTTCGGCGACGGCGGTCTTCAGGTCTTCAATGCGGTCTTCGCGAAAGCCCATCAGCTTGGCGACGGCCGAGGCGGTGCTCATGGCCACCTTTTCAAATCCGAGGCGCGAGGGCAGGCGAACTTCAACTGAGATGGCTTTCGGCGCGGTCATGCCTCCATCTCCGTTGGTTGCGTTCCGCGGCATAGAGCGAGTGCGGTCATGTCGTCTCCCTGCTCGCCACCCTCGGCAAATTCAGTGAGGGCGCTCCACAATGCATCGAGGATACCATCGGCATTTGACGACGGGCACGTAGAAAATTCATGTAAAAGGCGTTCTGGCCCAAACTCCTCATCCCCCTTGAAAACCTCAGTAAGGCCATCGGTATAGAAAAGCAACCGCGCGCCCGGCGGAAACGTTCCCGGCTCTGAAGAATAACGCATGCCCGGAACGAGGCCCAGCGGCGTGCCCGTTGCCTTGAATTCGTGGGGCTCCGCGCCGGGAACGACCAGGAATCCTGGATTGTGGCCGGCGTTCACCACCTCGATGGTGCCCTCTTTGGGATCGATACGCATGAAGATCGCGGTCACGTAGCGGCGGCGCGCCTGCTCGCCCTCGGTCCAGTGATGCTGGTTCATGCGCGTGGCCAGTTCACTGAGCGACAGGCCGGTGGCCGCAATGCCGCGCAGCGCGGCGCGAAAACTGGTGGCCATGATGGCCGAAGCCAGCCCCTTGCCGGCCACGTCGGCCACCACCAGCAGCAGTTTGTCTTCGGGCTCCTCGACAATGTCGAGATAGTCGCCGCCCACCTCGTAGCAGGTGACGGAGCGGAAACCGATGGAATAGCCGGCGATGTCAGGAAGCCGTTGCGGCAAGAGCGAGCGCTGAATGTCGCGGGCCGCGTCAAGATCCTGCTGCAGTCGGGCAAATTCAAGGTTGCGCTTGTGGTTGCGCGCATTCTCAAGAGCCACGGCGGCCTGCAGCACCAGCCCCTCAAGAAAGTCCGCCTCGTAAATTGAAAGCGAGCGGCCCTCGGGCGTGGCCACCACCAGTTCGGCCATGCGTTTGCCGTCGCGATCGTTGAGCGGGTAAGCGAGAACGCGCCGAACCTTCAACGGAGCGGACGGGGTCCTCGCCGAAGGTCAGGTTGGCTGCCGGAAACGATGCTCCCGCCATCTCCAGCTCGCGCACCACGATGCGCAGAACCTGTTCCAGCACTTCCTGCTCATGAATCGTGGAGTGAACCTGCCGCGAAACTTCGAGCAGGGCCTGCAGCCTGAAGACCTGCTGCTGCAGATCGATCGTGTCTCCGTTGCCCGCAAGTTGAGCTTCGAGCTCCATTTCGAGCATGCCTCCGTGGAATCTCAATGTAGCATGACGGGGGTATTTCGCGGCATCACAATCGGATCAGGAGCGCGCAGAAATCCTCACTCCGCCGGCTTTGGCATCTGCCCCCACACGATTCCGTACACCTGCTGGGTGATGTGGTAGTGCAGCTTCTGGCCCCACGCGATCGCCGCATCTTCAAGCCTGACGCTGCCGCAGTTGAGAAAGTATTCGGCCATCCCCTGGTCGGGGAAGCGCTCGAGCGCGGCAACCAGATCGTTTTCAGTTCCCGGCGCGCCAAGACCCACGTAGAACTGATACGCGCCGGCCATGATGGCGATGTCGTGAGTGCTCATGGCAGACACCAGCGCGTCATGTGGTCTTGTGTCTTTCTGTTCCTTTATCGCCAGGTCGCCGAGCGCCTCTGCCGCAAGCCGGCGCGTGTTCTCGTTTGCATCGCGCAGTAACGCGACGAGCGGATCGATCGAGGCCGAGCCCAGGTCGGCGAGCTCCTGCGGCACCAGACCTCTTCCCACCGGCCCGTTCTTCATGTAGTCAATCAGCGATGGCACGGCGCGAGGGTCGCCGAGTTGACCGAGGGCATTGAGCAGAGCTTGATAAGTCATCGGCCGCAGCGGCCCGGGATCGTCGGCGCTCTGGGTGATTGCGGCGCCGTAAGGCTGCGGAGTTCCGCGGTAGGGCGTAGCCAACAGGATGGCAACGGTGGAACCGCCCGCGGGTCTTTAGTGTTGGCGAGAGCGCCGATCACGTAGTCCTGCAATCCGGGCTGGTTGAGCAGTCCAATCAATGCGTCGACCGCGGGCTGGCCGATTTTTCCGAGCGAAGTAATGGCGCCGCATGGCGACGCTGGGGACTCTTGACTTAGCTGCCGCAGCCAGCGCCGGAACAGCACGCGCGTCGCGGAGATTGCCGAGTTGCTCGGCCGCGAGTCATCGCCGATTGAATGTCGCTGCTCGCAAGGCTATCGACCAGGAGCTTGAAAAACCGCGGGTCCTGCACCTTGGCCAAAAACGCCAATGCAAGATGCGGGTCGACCTTCGGGTTTTTGCCCTGCGCGAAACCGAGCATCGCGTCAATGGCTATGGGATTGCGCGATGTTGCCAGCGTGTTCAGCGCTCCCCAACTCACGCTTCCGTCCGGGTCCTGAACAAGCGCGATCAGCAACGCCGCGACTTGCGGATCGGCAGTCTGAGCGGGCGTGAGATACTGGCAGCGGCGTTCCGGATGCTGGGATCGGAATCGTGCATCGCGGCAATCACAACTGGGAATGCTTTCGGCGGTTGGCAACTGGCCGCTGGCGCGCAGCGCGTTGGCGCGAATCGCCGCATCGGGATCTTTGAGAGCCGCACGCAACACATCGGGAAAGTTGGGCGCTTTCAGCGTCTGGAGAGCGAACAGCGCGAGTTGCCGCACCCCCGTTTCGGGGTCATTGATTGCGGCAGTAAACGCCGGAATGGCGCGCGAATCGTTGGCGAGAAGCAACGCCTCAATCGCTCCGCCGCGCACGGCGAGATCGTCGCTTTTGACGGCGGAAAGCAAAGGCTCAACCGCCGCAGGGCCGAACTGGGCAAGCACAGACGACGCCGTGGGGAAATTTGACAGGCTGGCCACCAAAGGCGCAATCGCACGGGGATTCTGGCTTTTGCCGAGCGCCATTATTGCCGACGTGCTGACCGTCTCATCGGGATCATTGATCAAAGCGATGAGCGCATCAACCCCCGCCGGGCTCCTGGCAGCGTCAAGACCCGTAGCAGCATCGGCGCGCACCTGGGGGTCGGGGTCGCTGAGGGCAGCGATCAGCGGCTGGGTGGCGCGGGGATCGCCGAACTTGGCCAGCGCGTCTGCGGCATTCCGGCGGAGATCGACGTTCGGGCTCTTGAGCCGGTCGATTTGCTGAGCGCACATTGTCAGCTGCGGTTTGCGCCGCCAGTGGGCCAGCGCAAAGCAAGCACCCATAAAGGGAACCGTAAGGGAATCCGTAAATCCCTCGGCGCGCCACGTCAAAAGATTCGCAAGGGTTTCATAGGCCCGAGATTACCACTAATCACGTTATGTGACTGTGGTTTTTCGCCATTTCATCCGCCCCGCTTCCGGCAGGAGTATGCTGTTTTCACTAGACCGGATTAGGAAAATGCGTAAGTAATTCAAGAGCGTGCATGGATTCAGTTTTCTTCCATCCCAGCAAGTAAAAATCGCTTGCCGGCGACCCCGGATGATGAGAACTGAATTTGGCAGCATTGCCTCGCGTCGCGCCATTTCCTAATCCGGTGTATCCGCTAAAGGGAGAGCGGTCCGTATGGACCCGATGAGCTCTTGCCATCAAATATGGCTGGATACTGGTTGTCGTCGTCCTCGTCATCGTGCTCGAAAAATTGCTGCTGCGGTATTTCTTCGGGACGGTGATTGTAAGCAAAGATCAAATCGGCATCGTGAACAAGAAGTGGGTGCTGGTGGGAAGCCATCGCACGCTGCCCGACGGCGCAATCGTGGCGCTGAATGGAGAGGCCGGCCTGCAGGCCGATACGCTCGCCCCGGGAATCCACTTCGGATTGTGGGCGTGGCAATACTCGATTATCGCTGGCGCCGTTTACGACAATCGACAAAAGCCAGATCGGCATTGTGGAGGCGCGCGACGGCAAGCCCCTCTCGAAAGGGCGCGTGCTGGCTCGGGCGGTTGACTGCAATTCGTTCCAGGACACGCGGCAGTTTATTAGCAAACGGCGGCGAACGCGGGCCGCAAATCTCCGTGATTCCGCCGGGAACTTACCGCATCAATACTGCCATGTTTACGGTGCTGCCGGCCGAGGTGCTTGAGATTCCCGATAACTCAGTGGGCATTGTGACCGCCAAAGACGGAACTCCGCTGCCGACCGGCGAGATTGCCGGCAAGGAGACTCCGGGGCACAACATGTTCCAGGACGGAGAGGTTTTTATCCAGAACGGAGGGTTCAAGGGACTGCAGGAGCAGGTGATTTTGGCTGGCCGTTACTTCATCAATCCGCGGTTTGCAACGGTTGAGATTAAGCCGATGACCGAGGTGCCTATTGCCAACGTGGGCGTGGTGATTGCGTATGTGGGCGAAGTGGGAGTGGACCAGAGCGGCGAAGCGTTCAAGCACGGCAACCTGGTGAAGAAGGGCCAGAAGGGCGTATGGGTCGAACCGTTCGATCCTGGCAAGTACGCCATCAACGCCTACACGCACAAGGTTGAGATTGTGCCCACGGCCAACATCGTGCTCAATTGGGCCACGGGCAAGAGCGAGTCGCACAAGCTGGACGAGCGGCTTTCGACCATCACGGTGCGCTCGTCGCGATGGTTTCACGTTCAACCTCGACGTGAGCCAGATTATCCATATCCCGCGCAACGACGCGCCCAAGGTGATTGCGCGTTTCGGCACCATGGCCAACCTGGTGACGCAGGTGCTCGAGCCCACCATCGGCAACTACTTCCGCAACGCGGCGCAGACCTCCGATGTGATCGAGTTCCTGAAGAAGCGCAGCGAGCGCCAGTCAGAGGCCAAGGAGTCCATCCAAGCCGCGCTGATTGAGTACAACGTGAACGCCATCGACACGCTGATTGGCGACATCACTCCGCCGGAAGCGCTGATGAAGACGCTCACCGACCGCAAGATCGCCGAGCAGGAGCAGGTGACCTACAAAACGCAGCAGCTTGCCGAAGAGACGCGCAAGGACCTGCAGCAGGCCAGGGCTATGGCCGATACGCAGGCGCGAGTGGTTGACGCAGAGCGGAGCGTTTCGATTGCGGACTTCGCGGCCCAGGCAGTTGTGAAGCAGGCCAGCGGCGAGGCGCAGTCCAAGACCATCAACGCCGACGCCGACGGCAAAGTGATTATCACCGTGGGTAATGCAGAAGCCGACAAGACGCAGGGCCGTGGGTACCGCCGAAGCCGACGTAATCAAGATGAAGATTGCGTCGATGGAGTCGGGCAACTACGCCGCGGTGCAGATTGCGCAGGCGCTGGCGACCAACCACATCAAGCTGGTTCCGGATATCCAAGCCGGGGGAGCGGGCGCCGATTCAGGCAGCCTGATCAATGTGCTGCTAGCCAGGATGCTGCAAGGGCCAACAAACGGCAACGGCTTCACAAATGGCAATGGACTTGTAAACCACAACGACGGCGAACAGAAATAAGGCAGTCGTCGCGACTTGAGTGTGCAGTATTCGGCGCCGGAGCGGCAAGCTCCGGCGCCGAAGATTTGTTTTCTTGTTGTTGGAGGAACGGAGATGACACGGAATGAAATCATCAAACTCGTAAGCCGGGCGCTTGCGTGAATACAGTTTGTTACGGCTGTGCTCGATGCGAGCTATCTCCCGGCATATTTCTCCAGGCTTCATCACCTACAGCTTGCTGACCCGACCTCTGGAACAGCAGCGATTCTCATCTCGCAAGAACAGCTTGAAATCGGCCTCTTCTTTGCGCGCATCGTTTTTCTCTTGCTGCTCGCAATAATCTTTTGGAACTGCGGCCCATGGATAAGCCGGATGCTTTTGCCCGAGTCCGGTACCGAGGCTCATGAAGGTGCCTCCAGCCAGAACCAGCCCCCTGCTCAGGCCTGAGCCGCTTCTCGAATGTCTCTCACTTCGAGAATCCGCGTTCTGTGCCCCCGTCGCGCCACGTTCAGCATCGCCTGCCCGATCTGGCGTGTGGTCAGAAACTGGTTCGGCATTGCGAGCCGAAAGACCGGAACCAGCGGCCGCAGCAGTGTGTACATCGCGTTGTAGAAGCCGGTGCGCGAACGAATGCCGTCGAGCGGCTGAATAAAACCGGGCCGGAACATGTATGCCTCAAGCGGCAGCCGCAGCAGCGCATTTTCCGTTCGGCCTTTCACGCGCGCCCACATTGTGCGTCCCTGCTCGCTCGAATCGGTCCCCATTCCCGAGACATACACAAACGTCATGCCAGAATTGACGCGAGCCAGCATCTCGCCGGCGGCAATTGTAAAGCCGTACGTGACGCGCTCGTAGTCCGCCTCCGTCATCCCCACCGACGAAACACCCAGCGCGAAAAAACATGCATCGTATCCTCTTAACTGCTCCTCGACGGCACTGAGATCGCTCAAGTCTTTATGCACAATATCGATCAGCTTGGAGTGGCGCTGCCCGCTGCCACTGCGGCCAACCGCGGCAACGGCCTCAACATCATCGGCCAGCAGGCACTGGCGCAACACTCCTTGGCCCACCATGCCCGTCGCGCCAAACACGATCACTCTCATTCCGGCTTCCTCCGCATTAGCAACAGAATAGATCGCAATGCTACGGCTTTCGATTTGCCCTGGACGGCCGCCGGCCTCGCGCCGCGTCAACGAACCCAGGCAATTGCATTTCAAGATATGAGAAGGATTTGTTTTGAAAGGGCACGGCTTCAGCCGTGCCTCAAAAAACTACCAGGAAAATTCCTGGCCTTTAGGCCCTGAGGGAAGGTCTGAACCGGGAAATACATCCCTCGGCGGCTAAAGCCGAGGTCGCTTTTGACCTACCCATCGGCACGGCTGAAGCCGTGCCCTTTCAAAGCCGCCACCGTTCGTGATCCTAAATCCGAATGCGATTGCCGCGTCAACGAATCTCATGCAATCCTGATGGCTTTGCGCCTATGGTATTGTCAAAACTATCCCGATTGCGGCCCCTGGGATTTTTTTTAAGTCAACGCAATTCCGCAATTCGCAAGAAGATTCTGCAGCACTTTTCGCTTTTGCCACGGCCGGCGCGGCGCATTCGTTTCAGCTCGTTCGACCTGTATTCTTTTCAGCCCCAACTGCTCCCTAAATGAAAGACAAAAGGTGATGCGATGAATCCGCCCCATGATCCCGGCGAGCACAATCTGGTATTGACCGTTGAAGAGATCGGCAGCCTCGCCGAAGAGGAGGGCAAGCCGGCCGAAGTGCTGATGAAAATCGTGGCGCTGATCGCCGCGCGTTTTCATACCGATGTATGTTCGGCCTATCTGCTTGAGCCCGATCGCTCCAACCTGGTGCTGGCGGCCACGGTCGGCCTTAAACCCCAAACCATCGGTACCCTGCGCATGCCCATCCACGAGGGGCTTTCAGGGCTGGTTGCCGAGCAGTTGCTCCCGGTCCCGGTCGCCGACGCCCGCAATCATCCCCGCTACAAATACTTTGAGAAATCGGGCGAAGAGGATTATCACTCGTTCCTGGGTGTTCCGCTCATCGATCGCGGCGTTCTGCAGGGCGTACTGGTTGTCCAGACAAAAGAAAAGCGGGATTTTCGCGAAGACGAAATCCGCATGCTGGTTGAAACTGCCGGGCAGGTGGCGCCAATCGTAAGCGAGGCGCGCACCCTCGACCGCTTCATCGCCCCGGCGCAGGAAAAGCTGTGGGAGCTAGCGCGCAATGTGTGGTGGTGCTGGGACCAGGACTGCGTGAGCCTCTTCCGCGATCTCAATCCCACGCGCTGGCGGCAACTGAATCAGAATCCCATTTCGCTGCTCAACGAGATGCCTCTCGGCGAAATCGAGCGCCGTGCCAGCGAGCTGGTGCTGCACAGCCGCATCAACTACGTCTATCGCCGCCAGCAGGAGTATATGAACGCCGATCGCACCTGGGGCGCGAATCACGCCGGCGTTCTGCGCACGCGCCCCGTAGCCTACTTCTCGGCGGAGTTCGGCCTGCACGAATCGCTGCCGATTTATTCCGGCGGCCTGGGTGTGCTGGCCGGCGACCACATCAAAAGCGCATCCGACCTCGACATTCCGTTAATCGGCATCGGACTGTTCTACAGCCAGGGCTACTTTTTGCAGCGGCTCGACGTTAAAGGATGGCAGCGCGAGGAGTATTTCTTAACCGACGTCAACCAGCTGGCCATGCAGCCGGCGATAGGCGTCAACGGCGAGCCGGTCACAATCGAGATTGCAACCCGCGGCACGCCAATCCGCGCCAAGGTTTGGCGCGTCAGGGTGGGCCGTTGCGATCTGCTGCTGCTCGACTCCAACGTGGAAGGCAACGCGCCTGAAGATCGCGATACAACTTCGCGGCTCTACGGCGGCGACTCGCGCACCCGCATCCGGCAGGAGCTGCTGCTCGGCGTGGGCGGCTTCCGCGCGCTCAAGGCCATGGGCATTACCCCCGGCGTGCTGCATCTGAATGAGGGCCACAGCGGATTTGCCGTCTTCGAGGCTATCCGTTCGCGCATGGAAGAGGAGGGCCAGGGCTTCTACGCCGCGGCCAGCATGATTCCCCGCGAGGTAATCTTCACTACCCACACGCCCGTGCCCGCAGGCCACGACCGATTCAGTGCCGAACTGATCGAGGAACATCTTGGCCCCTTGCGCGAAGAATTGGGCATTTCTCAAGAGAACCTGATGGGCTTTGGTCGCGAGCACCCCACCGATTACGGCGAACTTTTTTGCATGACCGTGCTGGGCCTCAAGCTGGCGCGGCGCGTGAATGCGGTGTCGTCGCTGCATGGCGAGGTGTCGCGCGCCATGTGGAGGGGACTCTATCCCGGCCGCCCCGAGGATGCGGTACCCATTGGCCACATCACCAACGGCGTGCATGTTCCCTCGTGGCTCGCTCCGCAAATGGCCAAGCTGTACGACCGTCACCTGGGTATGAACTGGCATAAGCAGAGCGGCGCAGACCACACCTGGTCCGCAATTGAAGACGTTGACGACGGCGAGTTGTGGGAGACGCACTTGAGCCTGAAGGCGCAGCTGCTTGACTTTGTGCGCCGCCGCGCGCGCGAGCAGGCCGAGCGCCGCAACGAGCCGGCCGAGACGCTCAAGCGGCTTGACAAAGTGCTATCGCCCGACGCGCTCACCATCGGCTTTGCACGCCGCTTTGCCACCTACAAGCGCGCAAACCTGTTGCTCAAGGATATGGAGCAGCTTGCCGCCATGGTGAACGACGCCAAGCGCCCCGTTCAATTTGTCTTTGCCGGCAAGGCGCATCCGCACGACGAACCCGGCAAGCGCGTTCTGCAGCAGATTGCGCAAATGATGCGCGATGCCGAGTTCGGCGACAAGTTCGTGTTTGTTGAGGACTACGACATCAACGTGGGCCGGCACTTTGTGCAGGGCGTCGACGTGTGGCTCAACAATCCGCGCCGGCCGCTTGAGGCTTCGGGCACCAGCGGACAAAAAGTGGTGTTCAACGGCGGCCTCAATCTCTCCATCCTCGACGGCTGGTGGGCCGAGGCCTACGACGGGCTCAATGGATTCGCCATCGGCCGCGGCCGCACCCACTCCAACATGGACGTGCACGACAGCCGCGACGGCGACGACCTTTATAACGCGCTACTCAACGAGGTCATCCCGCTTTACTACGAGCGTGATCGCGACGGCCTGCCGCGCGGCTGGATCAAGCGCATGAAGCGCACCATTCGCACGCTCGGCTGGCGCTTCAACGCCGACCGCATGGTGATGGATTACACCACCAAGTGCTACATTCCCGCAGCCGGCGGAGTTTCAAACGAGATGAGGCCGCTGGGGTAAGGAAACGGCGCAGCCGGTCCAAGTCGAAGCAAAGTAGTTGCCGGCGCCTGTCAAGCGCCAATGAGGCGCATAGCTGGCGCCTGTTCGCGTTATGTGCGGTCAATTCGCACGTAGTCCTATTGCACGATTACATTCAGCGAGATGTTGTGTTGCGGTCCGCCGGCGCTGTCGGCGACTGTAACCACGATCGAGTATGTCCCAGGCGGAGTGCCGGTCTGTTGGTTTCCCTTACTTCCGCTTCCACACCCCGAGATGCACAAGGCAGCGAATAACGACAGCACCGCAATGGCGCTCATGCGGCTTGCCCATTTGCGGAGCCGTCTCGGTGAAAACGCGATACCCAGAAGCCCGGCCAGGGTGAGTGCTCCGGTTGGAAGCCAGGGACTCGGACGATTGTGGAATTGCGTATTTGCGCTCGAAGATGGCCCGGTTGTTGCGATGG
The DNA here is from genome assembly GCA_963732165.1 of uncultured Acidobacteriaceae bacterium. Taxonomy (GTDB): domain Bacteria; phylum Acidobacteriota; class Terriglobia; order Terriglobales; family Acidobacteriaceae; genus Telmatobacter. The sequence continues at coordinate 74,726 of CAVSYM010000030.1, read as the reverse complement.
TCAGGGTACTCGTGACCGCAGTGGCGCTGGTCGGTGTGAGAGATGTGGGGTTAAAGGTGCAAGTGGCCTGGCTGGGCATTGTTCCGCACGCAAGACTCACCGTGCCTGTATATCCGCCTGCGGGGGTGAGAGTCAAGGTGAAGATGGTGGATTGGCCGGCGGTAATTGTAGCGGAAGTGGGACTGGAAGCAATTGAGAAATCCGGCGCCGCGACGGTAATCGATACAGAACTGGAAACACTTGCCGCGTTATTGCTGTCGCCCGCATAGTTTGCCGTAACCGCATAGGTGCCGGCCGATGCGAAGGACGTCATAAGAGTGGCGACCCCGCCGCTTAATGTGCCGGTGCCGAGAGAGGATCCGTTGGCTGAAAACGTCACGGTGCTTGTGGGAGTAAGTCCGACGACGGTGGCCGTGAGCGTGATGGACGCATTTTCGCTGGCGGATGTTGAGGATGCCTGCAGCGAGACTGAAGTCGCGATGGGCGAAGGCGCGGTGGGAGTGGGGTTGGTCTGGTTGAGCAGAGCGGTCAAGCTCGTGCCGGTGAAGACCAATGCGTCAAGAGTGTTATCGCCGGGAAGTGCGGGAGCCTGGTTATTGAGGCGGGTGAGAAAAACCTGCCCGGGGGTTTGGGTATAACCCGCAAAGTAAATGTTCGGATCGACGGTGAAATCTCCTTTGCCGTCACCGTAAAACACCGAAACCTGGGAGGAGTAAGTGGCGTTCGAATTGTAAACGGCCAGATCCGGATTGCCGTCGCCATTGATGTCACCGACGGCCAGGGATGGCGTTGAAAGATAACTGGAAGGGGCAGGGTGGAAAACGGCGTCGTCTGAAATGTGCCGTCCCCAATGCCGGCATAGAGGTTCAGGTAGTAATCGCCTCCGCCGCTCTGCTGACCCTCTACTGCCAGATCGGGTATGCCGTCGCCATTCAAATCGGCGACGGCCAGGATTGTTTCGCCGTTCGGCAAGCTAAGATTCAGTTGAATCTGCTTGAATGTTCCGTCGCCGTTTCCGAGAAAGACGGCATTGTCCAGGCCGTTTTGCCAAACCAGGTCCAACTTTCCATCCTGGTTAAGGTCCGCCGCGAACAAGGGACCTGTAAGGCCGCTGGGCGATTGCGAGAGGGAAACCGGGGTACCGAAGGTTCCATCGCCATTCCCAGGGATGAAGACAAGCCCCAACGGATCAAGCCCCTTCGAAATTACACCGTAGGCAACGATCAAATCGAGCTTTCCGTCACCGTTGAAGTCTCCAGTGACTGCTTCTACCGCGCCAGTCACTCCGCTTCCGAGGTCAACTGCGGGGCCTGCCGGCTGAAATGTTCCGTTGCCGTTGCCGGCATAAAAATAGAGCTGGGCGTCAGTAGTGCTAGTGCCGGCGGCGATGGAGACGAGATCCATTTTGCCGTCGTGGTTAAAGTCTCCGGCAACCAGAAAACTGCCCAGATTGGGCGTGGTCGCATCGACGGGCGCAAATGTTCCATCGCCACGCCCCAGGTCGACAGAGATGACCGATTGACTGCCTTGCGGGGCGATATTGGCGACGTCCTCGATGCCGTCGTTATTGAAATCCGCCGCAACCACTCCGGTTGGCGAGCTGGTCCCATAAATCTGTGTATCGTTGATTGCCGCGCTGGGCACTCCCTGAAAAGTGCCGTTTCCATTTCCAAGCAAGGTAACCACGTTTCCGGGGGCATTCCCGATGAGCAGAAGGTCAGGTATGCCGTCGCCATTGACATCCGCGACTAAAGGAACGCCGACGGCGGCATAGCCGCCGGAGATAGCGAAGTTGCCTTTGCCATCTCCATGAAGGATGACCGTGTTGTTATCGTCATAACCGGTAAGAATAAGGTCCGTGGTCCCCGAGCTGGTGAGCACCGCGCTTGTGAGGTTAACAAAGCCCGGTCCAAATGGAATCGTGGCCCCCTGCGTAAAGACTCCGGACGAGCTTCCGAGCAGGATTTGAACGGAAGTAGGCTGATCGGAACTTCCATTTGTTTCGAGGATATAAGCAATATCGGTTATTCCGTCTTGATTGAAGTCGCCTGCGGCGAAATTGATCGCAGGAGTCCCCCCTACTGAAGTCCCAGGCAAAGGCACGCTTTGCGCTGCTTGAACTGTGCCGTCTCCATTTCCAAGAAACAGCTGGGCGCTCGTTCCAGAGCCGGCGAATACGTCTGGTTTGCCGTCGCCGTTGAAGTCGCCAACCTGAATGGCGCTGATACCCGTGCCGGCGGGCACCGGGTAATTGACCGGCGAAGCGAACCCACCAGGTGAGCCGCTTCCCCCGTTGAGGAGCACTGTGACCGACGAAGTCGAGGTTCCAGTGGTCGTGGTAACAATGTCGGGGTACTTGTCGCCGTTCAAGTCAACCAGAATAGGACTGCCTTCAAAGTTGCCGGCGTAAAAAGTCGGAGCCTTGAAAGTGCCGTCGCCGTTTCCGAGCAGGACAGCCAGATAGCCTTGACATGGCACGACAAGATCCTGATTCCCGTCCTGATCGACATCGCCGATGGCGGGCGTGCCCGACCCCATCGTGCAGCCATTGATCGAAATGGTTGACGGCGTAGAGGAACTGTTGCCTATGTCGAGCAAGACATACAGCTCAGGGGCAACGTTGTATGCAGGCACGGCCCAATAGACGAGGTCCGGCTTTTTGTCCGGGGTCAGATAGGCGAGGGCAAAAGGGCCGGAATCATATTCCGAAAGGGTTTGAAACGTTGTAACGGGAAAGATCGGCGTTTGGGCTACCGCCAGCGCCGGGCCGAGCGGCAACAGGAATATTGCTGTAAGAGAGAATGCGAAGGGCAAACAGCCCCTCCGCTTGATTGGAAGAGACCGAACGAAACCTTTCACAACCTCACCTCACCTGGACGTACTAGGAGCAAGTACATCTTGCGGGCACTTACAAGTTGGCCTTTTTTTGTGAGCCTATTTTAGGCCGCGCCCGTTGAATTTCGCAATCGGCACTCAAGAGTGCCGGAAAGACGAAGACATTCAATTTGGGAATACGCAACGCCGACCGTCCGGCAAGCAGTCGGGATTCAATGCTCAGTCAACTGCGCAGTGGCGGCGCAGGCGCGCCCGGTGCAGGCTTACGCGGCGTCATCGGCAGCGTGGGAATGCGGACCCCGGTAGCGGCGAACAGAGCGTTGGCGACCGCGGGCGCGAGAGCCACGATCCCGGTTTCTCCTGCTCCGGCCGAGGGCAGATCTTTGCGGTCGATGAGCACGACTTCGATCTGCGGCATGTCGCTGAAGCGGGGCACGCGGTACTGAGCGAAGCGGGGATTGAGAACGCGGCCATCGGCGAACAGGATCTGCTCAAACAGCGCGCCGCCGATGGCCTGAATAATGGCGCCGGAAATCTGATTGCGGAGACCGTCGGGGTTGACGATGGCACCCGACTCCCAGGCCTGCACAACACGCACGATGCGCACAGTATGAGCAGCGGGATCGATGGCGACCTCAGCGCAGGCGGCGGTGTAGCCGCCCTTGTCAGTGCCGCCCGCGATGCCGAATCCGCGCGCCGGCGTGGACTTCTCGCGGCCCCAGCCGAATGCCCCGGCCGCGGACTGAAAGACAGCACGAAGCCGGGCATCGGTAAGATTTTTGAGGCGGAAGTCGAGCGGATCGAGGCCGGCGGCGTGAGCCAGCGCGTCCATGTGAGACTCGCGCGCGAAGACGTTGGCCGCCGCTGCCAGCGAACGGTAAGAACCCTGGCGCAAAGGCGAGCGCGCCGGGTGGTAGTGGGCAAGCTGGGCGGGAACGGCGTAGGGCGTGGCGATGGCGGCGGAGCCGGAGTTGTAGTTGTGGTGCTCCCAGGCGGCGAGGGTGCCGTCGCGCTGAGCGGCTGCGCGAATCTCGATGACACCGGCGGGGCGGAAGTAGGCCCAGGTAAACTCCTCGCCGCGGGTCCACACCAGCTTCACAGGCTTACCGGCGGCGCGTGCCAGTCGCGCGGCTTCCATGGCGGCTTCGCCGGTGTGCTTGCCGCCATAGCCGCTGCCCATATCGGGCTGGATGACGTGAACCTGGTCGGCGGCTGAGATGAAAGGCCTGCGCCAGCTCGTCACGAACGCCAAATGGCCGCTGTGTTCCCGTCCAGACGGTGAGGCTGTCGCTCTTCCACTCCGCGACGGCGGCGCGCGGCTCAAGCGGCGCGTGGGCTATGTACTGGACGGTGTATTGCTGGTCGACACGGATCGGCGCGCCTGCCAGCGCCTGCTCCACGGAGCCGGTCGAGGATTGCGGGCCGTCACCGGGGTCGGAACTGTCCTTGAGAATTTTAAAAAGCTCGCCGTTGGAGGGCTGCGCCGGCACATTCCACTGGGCGCGCAGAAGGGAGACAGCTTTCTCGGCGGTGAAAGCGTCGGGCGCGACCACCCCGACGAAATCGCCTTCGTGGACGAGCTGAACGCCGCTGAGTTTTTCCGTGGGCGCTCGAGTCGAGGGAGACAAGTGTAGCGTTGTAGCCGGTAGGGCGCAGCACCGCGCCAAAGAGCATGTTTTCGCGGACGATGTCAGAAGGATATTGATGGCGGCCCGTGACAAAATCGCGGCCATCGGCCTTGGGGACGGAGGTTCCGGCAATCTTCCAGTCGGCGGCTGGTGTGGACGGGTCTGAATCTGAGACAACCTGGACCAGGTCCTTGCCGCCGGTAAGCTCGCCATAACTGAAGGAGCGGGCACTGCGCGGGTCGGTGACCTTGCCGGCGTCGGCGGTAAGCGAGGCGGCCTCGAGCTTCCAGCGATCGGCCGCGGCTTCAAGCAGCATCTGGCGAGCAGCGGCGGCCATGCTACGGAGCTGCGGGCCCATGGTGGGAGTGCTGCGGCTGCCGAAGGTGCCCATGTCGTAGGGTGTGAGAGCGGTGTCGCCCATGACCATTGTGATGGAGCCGAAGGGGACGCGCAGTTCCTCGGCTACGAGCTGGGCGAGGGAGGTGCGGATGTTCTGGCCGACTTCGACCTTGCCGGTGAAGACGCGGACCTGGCTCTCGGCATCGATATGCAGCCACGCGGCGATCTCGCGGGGCAGCGGATGGTCGCCGAACGTGCGGCCCGACTCCTGCGCAACGGCAGGCGGGTGAGCGAGACACACGAGCAATCCGCCGCCGAAAAATCGAAGAAAGTCGCGGCGGTCGAGGGGCAGGGCAAGCAGGCGCCACCGCTCCTCCTGAAAGGATTCGAGATTGGGATCGACGTGCCCGACGCGGCTGCTCACCGCGTGCCCGCCACTGTTATTGAGATCGACGCGGCTGCTCATGGCGCGGCTCCGTAGGCGGCGCGGCGGATGGCTGCCAGAATGCGCGGATAGGTTCCGCAGCGACACACGTTGCCGTTCATCGAGGCGACAATCTGCTGGTCGGTGGGATGCGGCGTCTGGCGGAGGAGCGAGGCGGCATTGACGATCATTCCCGAAGTGCAATAGCCGCACTGGAATGCGCCCTCGTCAAGAAAAGCCTGCTGGACGGGGTCGAGACGGCCATTCTGCTCCAGCCCCTCGATGGTGACGATATGGGCGCTGCCGATGCCGCCGACCGGCATGAGGCAGGAGCGCGAAGCAACGCCGTCGAGCAGGACAGTGCAGGCGCCGCACTGGCCCTCGCCGCAGCCGTAGTGGGTTCCAGTGAGCTTCAGATGGTTGCGCAGGACAGAGAGCAGGGATTCTTCAGCCGCGGCCGTCACGCGTAGGTGAGCGTCGTTGATATGGAGGACAAACTCGCCCATGAGCAGGCTCCGCGCCGGATGAGGACCGGCAAGCGAGTACGGTTCAGGATAGCGCAACGGTGCCGAGACGGGTAAATGACGGCCGGCGTGGGTGGTGCGCTGATTTGCCTTTCATTCACTTGTACCCCCAAAGTGGAATTGAAATTGCCGTCGAGTACTTTCACAATGTCGGCAGTTAAAGAACGTCCTTGGAGCCTACCGGTGGAAGGCTCCTATTTAAAACCCCAGGCCGCAGCAAGGGTACTCCTGACCCAAGCTGAAACGGTTTGCTTGCTTGCCTTCGCTGCGGCCTCAACCTTCTTCCGGTCTTCCGGGCTGAAACGCCGGGTGCCCATCCAAGCTCCGCTTGGGTGGGAGCGGAGTCTGTCAGGTGGGCTACCCGCCAACCATGGGAACATCCCGTCTGTCCCTAGGTTCCCTAGGTTCCAGTTCTTAGAAACTCACCGGCATTGACTCGTCGAACGGGAGGATTGGTGTTCGTTCTGCTTCGATTTCTGCTTGTTTCCGCTTTTTTGAACCGCTCTTGCGATCACGCTTGCCGATAGAAACAGGCACACCAAAATAGTTGGCGGCTTCCGACATATCCATTCGCAACAAGATAGGGTCCCCGAGTTGAATTGTTTCCGCTGGACGTCTCGGTGCGTGACGTAGAGCTCTGGCGATTTGCAGTGCTACTGCCCGGGCAAGCGGCGGGGGGACAGCATTCCCAATTTGCCTCGCGCCGTGCCATTTGGTTTGGTGAAAGCGGAACCAGTCGGGGAAGCCATGAAGTCTGGCCATCTCTCGAACGGTTATGCAGCGCGGGTATGCATAGTGTATTGGTCTTGGGCTTGTGAATGCTCCTCTGGATGAGTCTGTACCAGCTCTCAAAGTGTTGCTTAGTCCGTCGGCTGAAAGCTTGTAAAAGCGGGAAATTGGCTCAACTTCTCCTGGTGGCGTCGCATCGAATCGCCGCCTCGAAATTAATGTGTGGTCAGTTCGCAGGCTCGACGTGAGTAAACGGCGATTCCATTCACGTGCGTAGGCAAAATGCCAAGATGCGCTTCCGACGCAGTGCATCTCCCTGCCGTACCAGGTGGCGTGTCCCCATTCGGTCGTCAGGGCTTCGTCGCTACCTATCAAATCCTCGATCTGCTCAGCGTCCGGCAAATCGCCCAGCGCATCTCGGCAAGTGGGACCCTTGGCAAGCAGACCGCGTCCCTGGGTGTCCGCTGGGCGGAAGGCCGGTGCGGGGTACTCTGGCAATTGGAGGCCTTTCCGCGCGCCCATCAGGATTAGTCGTTCGCGATGCTGAGGTACACCGAACTCAGCAGCGTCCAAGACCTGCCACGGGAGCCGCGTGCGGTATCCGAGGCGGCGGAACTCCTCGATTAATTCTTCGAGGACCTGTCGATGCTCTCCGACCGTTAAGCCTTTGACGTTCTCGAAAACAAAGTAAGATGCCTTTAACTCGGCAACGATGCGGGCAAATTCGCGGACGAGGCTGTTCCTCGGATCGTCTAATGCCCGATGACCGATCAAAGAGAATCCCTGGCATGGAGCGCCACCAAAAACGACGTCGACGCGGCTGCGGCCGATTTCTGCCCGCCTCCTGATTTCGTCTCCGGTGAGGCCAATAACGGACTCGGGAAAGATGGTGCAGCGGGGAAAATTGTATTCGTGGATTGCGCAATGGACGGGATCGATTTCAATGGCGGCGACGATGTCGAAGCCGGCCTGCTCGAAGCCCAAACTCATGCCTCCGGCGCCGGCGAATAAGTCGATTCCGATTGGTCGTGGCATGCGCAGTCTCCAAGCTTCAAATACGAGCTTACGCGGTTTGGGGTCAGTTGTCGATCGGATTTTTTCCGGGCGGCCCCAGAAAGGAACGTAGCTTCGCCGTAAGACGACCCTGGGACTTTGTTTGGCATTGCCAGACGGTTATGACACCCCATCCAAGGTTGCGCAGGGCACGTCTATTTCGGGCATCCTTTGCGCGATTCTTCTGCAGCTTTGGTAGCCAAAATTCCTGACGGGATTTCGGCGGGCGGCCAATGCGGCACCCGTGCGCGTGCCAAAAGCAGCCGTTAACGAAGATTACCTTTTTGCGTGACGGAAGGGCGATATCGGGGGTTCCCGGCAGGTCTCTCCGATGAAGTCGAAACCTGTACCCTAGCGCGTGAAGGAGTTTGCGCACAGAGAGTTCAGGCGCGGTATCTTTGCTCCCGATCCGGGACATCAACGCACTTCGGCTTTCCGTCGAGCGGTTGTCAGTCATGGTGCAAATCACCTAATTCAGTCCGACTTGAAGACCCCAAAGTGCATTATTATCCTTGCAGCAAATGGGAGGACAGTTTGGCTGAGGAAAAGGAGAACCGATACAGGCAGCTCTTGGAGCACATCTTCTTCGACAAGAAGTTCGGCGCCTTCAAAAAAGGAATCACGACGATTCAGTTTGAACGCGAGGCCCTTGAACGTGCCGCAGATGTCCTAAAAATCAAACTCCCGAAAAATCAAGGCGATGTAATTTACTCCTTCCGCTATCGCGCATCGCTGCCGAAAGCAATTCTCGCGACCCAGCCAAAGGGGATGGAGTGGATTATCGATGGTGCCGGTCGGGCTCGCTACAGGTTCTCTCTTGTTCCGTCGAATCGAATTCTGCCCAATCCTTCACTGAGGGCGATCAAAATCCCGGATGCTACGCCAGAGATAATAAGCGCCTATGCCCTCAACGACGAACAAGCCCTTTTGGCGAAAGTCAGATACAACCGGCTCGTCGATGTCTTCCTTGGAGTGACAGCCTGTTCCCTCCAGAACCACATGCGAACTACGGTCAAGGGAATTGGTCAAATAGAGATCGACGAAGTTTATGTTGCATTAGATCGACAGGGTGTCCAGTATGTGATTCCGGTACAAGCAAAAGGCGGGAAAGATCAGCTTGCGGTAGTGCAAACGAAGCAGGATCTAGCATGTTGCGCGGAGAAGTTTCCTGCGCTTGTCTGCCGGTCGGTATCGGCGCAATTCATCACGGCGGGCGAGGTCGAAAAGATAGCGATGTTTGAATTGTCTGTTGAGGACGAACGCGTTGTCATCGTCGAGGAGAAACATTATCGGCTTGTGCCTTCTGCCGAAATCAGCGCCGAGGAACTTGCCGGCTATAAGAGGAGGTAGGAACTCGGCTGGGAGTTCCCACCTCTTGGCAAATGACTTGCCGACCTATTAATTCATCAGCACCGCTTCGCGATCATGCAGGGTCGCGCGAATTGCCGCAACTCCAGCCGCGAGATCGGCCAGCGCCTTCAGAATCGCTTGAGCATCGACGCCAGTCACCGACTTGCGCATCAGCTCGCACTGGCCCACCAGCAGCGAATCGAAGTGAATCAGGTTGGCGAGCGTGGGCGCCTCAAGCCGGTAGCGCTGGGTCATGCGGTCATTCCCAGGCACCGGCAGTTGTTGAATGAACTGCTCGAGCGAAATCAGTTCGCGATGCAGCCGCTCCAGTTTCTGCGCCGAGGCAACCGCCTCGGCGTCGGGAAACGGCTTGGCGCGCGTGGGAGCCGGCAGAAACTCGCGCCGGTAGTCGCTCTCGGCCGCGCTCAGTGCGGTCGCAGCCTCGCCCAGGAGCCATGCGGCTTTCGAGCGAATCATCTGGTCGTCGGCGCGGAGCTGGTTCTCAACTTTGTAGAAGTTGTAGCCCCAGCCGTAGAACAGGTTGATGGCGATCTGCTCGATCTCATCGGCCGCGTAAAACAATTCGCCTGCCACTATTTACCTCCGCCTGGTCCCGGCAGTCCCGCCTCGGCGCCCACGGAATAGAATCCCGATTGTTGACCGCCGATGTTGAACGGCACGCCGGCGGCCGCGTTGGGAGCGGAGACCAGTCCCTTGTCGGCCATCTTCAGCGCAAGATAGTACCGCACCGCTTCGACGGGCGTGAGGCCGATCGCCTGCAGCGAGATGAGCTCGCGCATGCGCTCGTCCTTGGGCATGATGAGCACCTTGAGGTCGTTGAGCGTGATGCCGTAGGTTTTCAGGAATTCAGCAAGATGGTTCTTCACCAGCTCGCGTACTTCCTGGATGTGCTCGTTGATGTCTTCCATCTTGGTGACCTGAACGATCTGGTTGATCGACTGTTCGATCGCCGGACCAGCGTAGTCGGCCACTTCCTTGGTGTCGATAATGTGGCCGTTGAAAGGCAGGTGGGTGATGAGGTCGAGCGCGGCCTCCTTGGTGTCGACGTGAATGTAGTAGTCAACCTGGTAGGCCATCTCGGCCATCTCTTCGCTGGTGGCGATTCCCTCGCTGCGCACCAGCAGCTTGGAGCGGTTGATGTAGATGACTTCGTAGACCCACGGCGAGTTGCCGCCGAAGAATCCCTGCGCGATGGAGCCGATCAGCGGCTTGTCGGGCGTGGTGAGCGCGTACTGGCCGGTCTCGTAGACGTTCAAGACCGCGCCGCGCGATTTGAGAATGCAGAAATGATTGCTTTCAACGGTGAGCAGAGAACCTGAAACGATGCTTTCATCTGCGATTTTGACGGCCAGGATCTTGGTGCCAAGAATGTCGGTGCCGTCGCTGGTGAGCGAGGTGATAACTTGCCGGGTTAGTGCCACGTGCTTTCCCTCCTGAAATGGGTTCGGGACCAAGAATACTCAACGCGGCTCACCGCGCCAAGGGCAAAAGCGCGCAGACAGGAGGAATTATTGGCGCAAAAGTGAGATGAATCACGGGGTTTGTGAATGGGGTGTGAATTGTTCAGGCCGGGACGGTTCCCAACAAGACCGGCAGGTAGCTGCTTTCAACTCTCTTGACCTGCTCGAAGCCGACCTGCTCCATGAAACGCATCATTTTTGCGGTGGAGATGGCATAGTAGCGAGACTGCATGGTTTCTGCGGTCACCTGCTTCGACTGCATGTCTTCTTTAACAATGAACATGGTCAGGTCGTAGATTTCGCCCTCGAAATCCCAGATCTGAAAGATTACGTACCGATAGCCGCCTTCGACTCGAACGCCGTATGGCTTGAAGATGTTCTTTCCGCGCTTCTCGTGTTCGTAGTCGCGGATTGTGATCAGGCATCCGCCGCCGGGTCGCGCGCAATCGAAGATTTGTTTCAAAGCTGCGCAGATGCCTTCATCGGTAAGAAGGTGCGGCAATGCGTTGTCGCATGAAATGACAAGATCGAAGCCGCTGCCGTGGTGCGAATGCGCCGTTAGCATGTCGCAGACAGAAAACGAAATATCGAGTCCTCTTTTTTGAGCTTCCGGCCGGGCTCTATCGATGGCCCCGGCTGACAAGTCCGATGCGGTCACGCGATAGCCATTTGCGGCGAGCGCGATTGCCTGGGTTCCGATTCCGCAGGAGACGTCGAGAATGCTGGAAGCGCGCGGCCAATGGTCGCGAATGATTGCGGATAGATGCCGGCCCTGCCGCGCGATACCGGTATCCCAATCGTCAAACAGGAGGTGGTAGAAGGGCGCGAGGTCATCGTAAAAGTCTGCCATGCCTGACAACAATAGCATCAGGCACGGCACCGAAAAACCGGAATTGCGAAGCGTCGCGCCAAGGAGCGCGTTTAGTGCACGAAAGCAGGCTCTTCCACATTCGCGTGATCCAGCAGAGCTTGAGGATAGTAGGCGTTGCGGTTGTACTGCTTGACCATGCGGTTGGTGTTGAAGTACGAGCCGTTGAAGGCCAGCGTGGTGCGCATCATGCGCGCCCACTTTTCGGGCGCATCGAGATAGAGCGGGACTACCGCCGACTCCAGCTTGCGATAGAGCGACTCGGCCTCTTCCTGGTCGTTGGCGCCATCTTCAATCGCCCAGCCAGTCACGCCTTCGATGCATCCCTCGATCCACCAGCCATCGAGAATCGACAAGCTCGGCACGCCGTTCAGCGCGGCCTTCATGCCGCTGGTGCCCGAGGCTTCGTAGGGCCGGCGCGGCGTGTTCACCCACACATCCACGCCCGCGGTAAGCTTGGCGCCAAGCTCCCAATCGTAATTTTCGAGATACAGGATGTGCAGCAGGTCATTCGAGAGCTGCGCGGCATCTTCGACGACCTTCTGGATGATTGCCTTTCCGGGCGCGTCGTGCGGGTGGGCCTTGCCGGCAAACAGAATCTGCAAACCGCCCGCCGCTTTGGCGATGGCCGCAAGCCGCGCGGTATCGGTAAACAGCAGCGATGCACGCTTGTAAGTGGCGGCGCGGCGGGCAAAGCCAAGAGTGAGTACCTTGGGGCTGAGCACCACACCGGTACGCGAGCCCACCTCGGCCAGCAACTCCTCTTTGGCGCGGACATGAGCCGCAAGGAATTTCGCTTCCGGCAGATCGATGGCGTTGCGCAGGTAAAGGTTGTCGCGCTGCCAAGCGGGAATATGCTCGTCGAGCATCTGCTGCACGGGCTCCGAAATCCATGTGGGCGCGTGCACGCCGTTGGTGATGGTATCGATGGCGTAGTTGGGAAACATGGGCCGCGAAACTTTGCCGTGCTGCATGGCTACGGCGTTGGCATAGCGTGAGAAGCGCAAGGCCAGCAATGTCATGTTGAACATGCCATCGCGGAAACAGCCCAGTTGCTGCAGCCGGGCGGTTCGCTCAGCGCCAAGAATCCGAATGGACTGCTCGGTCGAAAAGCGGTCGTGACCGGCGGGCACCGGCGTGTGCGTGGTGAAGACGCATTGCCGCCTCACGTGCTGAATGTCGGTCTCGGTGGCCGCTCGCAGCGGACCGCCGCAAAGTTGCCGCTCAAGCAGTGCCAGCGTAAGCAGCGATGCGTGACCTTCGTTCATGTGGTAGACGTTTACACGCAGCCCCAGTGCGTTGGCCATGCGTACGCCGCCCATGCCCAGCACGATCTCCTGCTGCATGCGGTAGTTCTCGTCGCCGCCGTACAGGTGGTCGGTCAGGCCGCGATCCCACCCGGAATTTACTTCGAGATCGGTATCGAGCAGGTAGACCGGAACAATGTGCCCGAAACGGCCCTGGATGTCGTAGCGCCAGGCGCGTGCGGTAACAATACGGTCTTCAATTAGCACTGTGACGCGCGCCGGTTCTTCGACGCAGAAATCGGCTGGGTTCCAGGGTTGCACGGTCTCAGTCTGCACTCCATTTAAGGCAAGATGCTGCTGGAAGTACCCCTTACGGTGCAGAAGTGTAAAGGCAACAAGGGGAATGCTGAGGTCGGCCGCAGAGCGCAGTGTGTCGCCGGCCAGCATACCCAGGCCGCCCGAGTAGGTGGGCATTGCCGGATTGATGGCAATTTCCATTGAGAAGTAAGCTACGTGACCTGCGTTGGGGAAAATCTCGTAGGAAGATGGCTTTTGTGAGATCGGTTGCATAGTTTTATAACTCTCCGCCGTATGCGGGACCCGGCCGCGTACTTCTTTGCCCTTCGAGCCGCGCGTATGACGAACGGCCCTCCCAGTCCCTCATCGGAGGAAACACCAAACAAGTTTAACAAGTAGCGAAGGCTATCTGTCGCTGGCTACTTAGTGTTATGGAATACGTTTTCCTGGGTATACGGAAATTCGGTCTTATCCTCCCGGATGAGGAAAAATCCCGTCTGATAAATACTTTTAGACGTTGACGCTAACCCAGCCTGTGCGCCCCTTCCGAGGCGTGGCAGATGTGTATCTGAGGTTCGATGCCGATTTTTGCGGTATAGCGGCTCGCCAGCGCCTTCGCAAAGCCCGCGGCGTCATTCTGCTCAACCAGGTTCACAGTGCAGCCGCCGAAACCTCCTCCTGTGAGACGCGCCCCGATTAAGCCGGGCAAGTCCTGCGCAAGCTCCACCATGGCATCTGCCTCCGGGCAACTGGCTTCAAAGTCCTGGCTGTAGCTGCGGTGAGCTTCTGCCATGAGGCGGCCAAGCTCCGGCAGATTACCGGTGAGTAATGCTTCCGCCGCGGCTACAGTGCGCAAGTTCTCGCTGATGATATGCCTGGCGCGCAGATAGGATTTCGGCGCCATTTCGGCACCCCATTTTTCAAGGTCTTCAAGGGTGCAGTCGCGCAGGAACTTTACTTCGGGCCTGTGGCTGGCTATAACCGCGCAGGCCGCTTCAGCCTCGGCACGGCGGGTCTTGTAGTCGCCGCCGACGTTTGAGTGCTTGACCATGGTGTTGGCAATCACCAGCGCCACATTTGGAGGAATCGGCGCGAGTTTGTAGCTCAAATCGCGGCAATCGAGCAGCAGCGCGTGGTTTTCTTTGCCGTTGGCGCTGATGAACTGATCCATGATGCCGCAGTTCGCGCCCACAAACTCGTTTTCAGCGCGCTGGCACAGGCGGGCAAGCACGGGGCCGGGGTAGGAGGCGCCGATGTGAGACAGTACGGCGAGCGCGGTGGCCACTTCAAGCGCCGCCGAGCTCGAAAGTCCCGAGCCCAGGGGCACATCTCCCCAGAGACTCATGCTGAAGGCGGGAATGGCGTGGCCTTCGCCGGCGAGGATCTGCACGACGCCCACCGGATAGTCCGACCAGCGATGACTGGCCGAGGCGGGCAGGGCGCCGGTGTCGAAGACCGCCTCTTCGCGGTAATTCTCAGCGTAGAAGACGATTTTGCCGTTGGCGCGCGGAGAAATAGCGGCAAGCGTGGCGAAGTTGATTGCCACGGGCATGACGAACCCCTCGGCGTAATCGGTATGTTCGCCGATCAGGTTTACGCGGCCGGGCGCGGCAAAGAGAGCAGGTTCGGCACCGAATCGAGCCCTATGAATGGACCGAAGTTTTTCAGGATCGTGCATGGGCGTTATTTCCTTCGAAAAAATGCGCCGGAAGCTGGCCGGTAGGCCTGATCCGGGTCTCTGGGCCTCGTGTAATTGGCAACGTTTACTTTTATGCCGCCGGAGCCCTTTCCAATACTACTCTTGCGTCGCTTCGCTCAGCCGCTCCCAGATCCGGCTAAGCCACGCCTCGTGTTCCGGTTTCATCAACACCGAGCGCAGGCATGTAAAGGCGCCGGACGCGTATTCGACATCGATTGATGTTTCAAACCAGGAACGGGGCAACTGCACCAGAGCCAGATGAAGATCGCGCGCGGCGCAGGAGTCAAACACCTTTTGAGCTCGTTCGGATGCCTCAGTTGCGTTTGCCGCTCTGATAGCCCACACCACGATGTCGAGTTCCGGCGCGCGGGCGGCGAGCGGATGGAAGCGTTCGTCGTCGAGCAGGCGGCGATTCAGCTCCAAAGCGGCGCGGCGTCCGCAAGCCAGTCCCTGGGCAAACTCGCCACCCGGCTTGAGCGGCAGCAATTGCTGCGTTGCCCAAAGCGCTACAGCGGCGGCCCCTGCGCGGGAGCACTCCAGGCTGATCTCGCCCAAGTGTAACTCCTTTGAAGTGAAGTACGTATATGGTGAGTCGTGCCTGTAAAACCGGCCCACAACTGGGTCGTGAAACAAAATACATCCGCAGCCGTAGGGCTGCAGTCCATGCTTGTGCGGGTCGACCACAATGGAGTCAGCCTGTTCGATGGACGCGTAGGCGCGGCGGGCGGGCTCGTCGAGATTGTCTGGAATCAGCCTGAAGTAACCGCCATAGGCCGCATCGACGTGAACGCGGAAGCCATATTTTTTGCGGAGGGTCAGGATCTGGTCGAGAGGGTCTACGGCACCGATGGCCGTGGTTCCCAGCGTTGCCACTACTGTGCCCACATCTCCTTTACGGAGTTCAGTTTCGAGAGCATCGAGGCTCATCCGGCCGCGGGTGTCGGCGGGGACCGGAGTAAAGTCCAGCTTCAGCACGCCTGAGATGCGACTGTGTGTGTAGTGCGCCTGCTCCGAGCCAAGAATTCGATTGCCTGGCGCAAGCTGACCGGCTATCCAAAGCGCTTCAAGGTTGGCGAAGGTGCCGCTCGAGGTCAGGTGGCCGAGGAATTCATTCCACCCGAACATGGCAGCGATTTCGCGCACTGCTTCGATTTCCATGGCCGAGCTGGCGCGGCCGCCGTCGCGAGCATGGTTATTGGGATTGATCTTCATGGCGAGGGCGTAGGCGGCGCGGGCCACCGGATGCGGCGGTTTGAGCATTTGTCCGGCGTAGAGGGGATGGAAGTAGGGGTAATTGTCACCCAGGTGCTTGGCCGTTGCCTCAAGAACCCGCGCATTTGCTGGCTCGTCGATGACTGGCTCGTAAGCCGGGAGTTTCGCAAACTCCCCTTCGAGCGCTGAAAGAGCGCCCTCAAGGAGTCTGAGGATGGGATCGTTGGCCATAACGACCTCTCACAGTAACATAGCGGGCGGAAGCCTGACGAAGTCCCAGAATGAGACGAATTTCATGCAAAGAAGGGGGTTGCGGGCGCCTGTTAAAGAATTCATGCACTAACTTTTGACAGGGATGGTACACTAGCAGCAGCGTTAGAACCGAACCGGGCGTGAGCAGCACTCGCCCAACCAAGCAAGATTCTGCCAGTGGTCGCTCCGATTCCTCCAGCGCAATTCAATATCAGGAAATACGAACAAGATGGAACAAGGTACTGTGAAGTGGTTCAATGACGCGAAGGGCTTCGGCTTTATCTCGCGTCAGAACGGTGAAGATGTCTTCGTGCATTACTCTGCAATCAATTCAAGTGGTTTCAAGAGCCTGCAAGAAGGTCAAGCCGTGCAATTCAACGTAGTAAAAGGTCCCAAGGGCTGGCAAGCGGCAGACGTTCAACCGCTCTAATCCCTGGCGGCCGGATTCCGGCAGAGTCCAGTAAGAACGCGAACGATTCTACCTGAGGGCTGGGACACAATCCCGGCCCTTTTGGTATCTGGCGTGGCGGCTTCTCAGGATGGTGGCAAATCACCTTCGACGGGAGGCACGCAGTAGTATTGTTGTGCTTGTTTCGCTCGTGGCAATTTAAGAGGATCCCGCGTTCAAGCCGATTCCTTTTCCACGCGAACACCTCCTGATTGCGGGGGGCGAGGCAATGATTGCTGTCGTTGCCCACGTATCTTCCTGCGCCCATTCGATTCCCTCGTAATCTCATCGCCCTCCCAGCGAGGGCCGGCCTGAGTCGGCGCTTATGCGGTCTTCGCGGGCACATTCCCATGTTCGAGCTTATCCCGTGACCGCACACACGGGGAACCGCAGTCCTGCCCATCGTCGAACAGAAGCGTCATTTCCCAAAGCCCCGTCGAGCCGCTATCCTTTTCCGGTTACTGCTCTCATAACTCATGCCCCCGTCGATTTCCACGCCCGACTCCGTCAAACTCCCTTCTGGTTCGACCGAACCGCGTTCCGGCGCCGCGCCTGCGTCGGAGTCAATCACCGGGAGGGCCATTATCGTAGGAGCCGGTCCGGCCGGTTTGACAGCCGCGATCGAACTGCTTCGCCACTCCGGAGTGAAGCCGGTGGTGATTGAGGCCAGTCACGAGATCGGCGGTATCTCGCGCACGGTTCGCTACAAGGGCAACCGCATGGACATCGGGGGGCACCGCTTCTTCTCAAAATCGGACCGCGTGATGAAATGGTGGCTCGAGATGATGCCGGTCGAGGGCGGCGCCGGGAGCAACGGCCATCTGCAATACCAAGGCAGGCGGCGCGATGTCCCCGAGCCTGAGCAGTCCCGCGATGCCGAACAGGAAGACCTGGTGATGCTGGTGCGCCAGCGCAAGAGCCGCATCTACTTCCTACGCCGGTTTTTCGATTACCCGATCAAGATGAGCGCGGACACATTCAGGAACCTCGGCCTCAAGCGCACCATGCGCTGCGGGTTCAGCTACCTGCGCACGGCCGTCATGCCTAAGCGCGAAGAAAAGACGCTCGAGGACTTCATCATCAATCGCTTTGGCCGCGAGCTCTACTTAACCTTCTTCAAGTCGTACACCGAAAAGGTGTGGGGCGTGCCTTGCGACCAGATCAGCGCCGAGTGGGGCGCACAGCGCATCAAGGGTCTGTCGCTGAAAGGCGTGGTGACGCATTTTCTGAAGCAGGCACTCGCGCCCAAACCCGCCGGCGATCTGGCGCAGAAGCAGATTGAAACCTCACTGATCGAGCGATTTCTTTACCCGAAGTTCGGGCCGGGCCAGCTTTGGGAGCATGTCGCCGAACTGGTTAAGGGCGGTGGTGGCGAAATCAATATGGGAATTCGCGCTGAGCGAGTCGTAGTGGAGGGCAATCGCGTGATTGCGATTGAGGGCGTGAACGATCGAGGCGAGCGCGTGCGCTTTGCGGGCGATTATTTCTTTTCCACAATGCCGGTGCGCGACCTGGTGCGAGCAATCGCGGCAGTTAAGGGACAGTGTGTTCCCGCCGAGGTGAATGAGGTCTCTGAAGGCCTGATGTACCGCGACTTTATTACCGTGGGACTGCTGGCACGCAAGCTGGCGGTGAAAGAGACCGACGGCGCCAGGCTCAAAGACAACTGGATTTATATTCAGGAGCCGGATGTCATCGTGGGCCGGCTGCAGATTTTTAATAACTGGAGTCCCTATCTCGTCCAAAACGAGGAAAAAACCTGGATCGGCCTTGAGTATTTCTGCAACGAGACCGACGCGCTATGGAAGCTCTCCGACGACGAGATGAAGCGATTCGCCATCGAGGAGATTGCCCGGATCGGCATCTTGAAGGCAGAGGACGTCGAAGATGCGCACGTGGTCCGCGTGCCCAAAACCTATCCCGCTTATTTTGGAAGCTACGACCGCTTCGACGTGATTCGCGGTTACGTCGACGGCTTCGAGAACCTCTTCCTGGTGGGCCGCAACGGCATGCACAAGTACAACAACCAGGATCACTCAATGTTGACCGCGATGACCGCCGTTGAGAATATTGCCAGGGGCATAAAAACCAAGAACAATCTGTGGGCCATCAATACCGAGATGGAATACCACGAAGAAAAAGCGGCAAAATAAAGACTGGAAACAGGGGTTCATTTTAGTGACCGGCGACAACCGTGTCACGTTCGGCGACCGCTCGACGCAACGTAGAGCGGTTCACATTTCCCAAGTCCGCGCCGTAAGCAAGGCCCTGCGTCACTCGCCGCGCGTTATATCCTGAGAAGTAACGGAGAAACAAGATAATGTTTCTTCCAGGGACGAACGGGATCGCGGAAAAACATCATGAGCACGCAAAACATTGCCGTACATTTGCCTGACGGGTCAATCAAAGAAGTACCGCAGGGCACGACGCCACTCGAAATCGCCAACGGCATCTCGCCGCGGCTCGCTGCCGCGAGTGTTGTAGCGCGCCTGACTCCGGTCGGCGCATCGCCGGGCCAAAACTCCGCCCACGACGGCCAGGCTCCCGAAGGTCAGTCTGAGGCCGGCATGTATGCCGCGCATGATGCCGCCGCGCCGCGCCTGGTGGATATGAATACACCGCTGATGGCCGATACAAAGCTTGAGTTGATTAAAGAGAACGACCCCGACGCGCTGAAGGTGGTGCGCCATTCGGCCGCGCACGTGCTCGCAACGGCCGTGCTTGAACTTTTCCCTGAGACCAAGCTGGGGCATGGGCCGGCGACCGATGCCGGCTTCTTTTACGACTTTTATCGCGAGAAGCCGTTCACGCCCGAAGACCTGGCGGCCATCGAAAAGAAGATGGCCGAGGTGGTGGCGCGTGACGAGCCATTCGTCCACGAATTTGCTCCAAGAGAGAGGAGCCTGGAAGGCTTTGAGCGCGACGGCGACTTTATGAAGACCCACTTTGTGACCAAGTTCACTGAGCCTGGCTCCGAGGTCAGCTTTTACCGCAACGGCGCTTTTGTGGATTTTTGCCGTGGGCCGCATGTGCCTTCGACCGGCCGCGTGAAGGCATTCAAAGTGATGAGCATCAGTGGCGCATACTGGCTGGGCAATGAGAAGAATCCGCAGCTGCAGCGGGTCTACGGCACGGCGTTTTTCTCAAAGAAGAATCTGGACGAGTATCTGGAACGGATCGAGGACGCCAAGCGCCGCGATCATCGTCGCCTGGGCAAAGAGCTGGAGTTGTTCACCGTCAGCGAGGAGGTGGGCGCCGGCCTGCCGCTGTGGCTTCCGAAGGGCGCGACGATTCGCAGGCTCCTGGAGGAATACATCCTCGATCTCGAGCGCCGCAACGGATACGAGCATGTTTACACGCCCGACCTTGCCAAGGTGGAACTTTACGAGCGATCGGGTCACTGGGCGCACTACAAGGACAGCATGTTTCCACCCATGCAGCTTGAGAACGAGCGCATGGTTCTGCGACCCATGAATTGCCCGCATCACATTCTCATTTACGAGTCGAAGATGCGCAGTTATCGCGATCTGCCGGTGCGGCTTGCTGAGCTCGGCACCATGTACCGCTACGAACTGTCGGGCGCGCTCAGCGGCCTGAGCCGTGTGCGCTGCATGACACTCAACGATGCGCATATCTTCTGCTCTCCCGACCAGATCAAAGAAGAGTTTTCAAATGTGATGAAGCTGGTGGAGCAGGCGTACCGCGATCTCGGCATCACGAAATACAGTTACCGGCTCTCGCTGCGCGACCCCGCCAACAAGGAAAAATACGTTGACAACGACGCCATGTGGGAACTCGGGGAAAACGTGCTCCGCGAAGCCCTGGACGGATTGGGGCTGAAATACAAGGAGGCTAAAGGCGAAGCGGCATTCTACGGGCCGAAGCTCGACATCCAGCTGGCCGACGTGATGGGCCACGAAGAGTCTTACTCGACGATCCAGGTGGATTTTCATCTGCCCAACCAGTTCAAATTGGAATACACGGGAGCCGACGGCGAGCGTCACCGGCCGGTAATGATTCACCGCGGCGTGATCAGCACGATGGAGCGCATGACCTCATACCTCATCGAGTTGTATGCGGGGGCGTTTCCTCTGTGGCTCGCGCCGGTGCAGATGGGACTCGTGCCGATCAGCGAGAAGCATTTTGCCTACGCCAGGAAGGTCGAAGCAGCATTGAGAGGCGCGGGGCTCCGCATTGAAACCGACGCGCGCAATGAGAAGATGAACTCGAAGATTCGCGACTTTGCCTTGCAGAAGACGCCGTACATTCTTGTCTTCGGCGACAAGGAAGATGCAGCAGGCCAGGTGAATGTGCGAACGCGCGGCAAGCAGGAGCAGGCCTCGATGGGGCTGGACGAGTTCATCGCCAAGGCGAAGGCGCTGGTGGAGAGCAAGGCGACGGGGCTGTAGCCGGATCGGGTTGGTGGCGCCAAAAAGATCATGGCAAAGTACGAGATCAATTTCTTAGATGATTACACCGATGAGGCTTTGTTGGACGAGCTTCGCCGAATCGCTGCCCTTGTACCTGAAGGAGAGGCGCTGACGACGGCCGCGTACAAACGCTAATCTCCGAATGCGTCGCACTCGACCGTCCGCAGTCGATTCGGTGGATGGAGGGAGGCGCTGGAGCGAGCCGGCCTTGTGCATCTGTACAATGGTCAACCAGTGTCAGGGAAGATGCGGTTTCAAGCCGCGAAGCAACTGTCGAATGCCGATTTAATTTCAGAACTCCAGCGAGTGCATGCATTTGTTGGAAAACAGTGGCTCACCACGGAAGACTTCAATACCCACTCTGTTACGAGCGAAGACACCATTCGGCTACGCTTCGGAACATTTCGCAAGGAATTAGATGCGGCGGGCATCCCGTCTAGCCCGTTCAGCGTGTTGCCGACCACCGATGAAGAATGTTATGAAAATGTCGCGGTGGTCTGGACGCATTATGGGCGTCCCCCGCAATATCGGGAGCTGTTCAAAACGCCGTCACGAATCCAAGGTAAGACTTACATCACGCGGTGGGGAACATGGCGAAGGGCGCTCAAGGCCTTCGTGGACTGGGCTAATGCGGAAGCTGACCCGCCGGCGTCGGACCAGCCGGAAGCAAATCTAAGTGTCGCTTGCGAACCGACGAAAAGAGAAAAACGAGCTGAGGCCGATTGTCGTGAGGTCCGTCCAGGCCTTCGATTTAAGGTGTTCTTGCGGGATCATTTCCGCTGTGTTGCTTGCGGCCGAAGCCCCGCTACACATTTGAACGTCGAATTGCATGCCGATCATATTCTTGCGGTTGTAAACGGCGGCAAGACCATCCTGGAGAACTTGCAAACCCTCTGCCAAGACTGCAATCTGGGCAAAGGGCGCTTGGTTGTCTTTTGAGGTGCGCAGACCAAGTCTTTCGACGCGCCTCCGCCGAGGATCTGCCTTACTTATCAATGGCCAAGCGCGCGGTCGTTCTGTAGCTGTCAGGCTGATCGACGGAGTAGTAGCATTTTCCCGGAGTTTAGGCGGATACTATCCTCATGGCAACGCAGCCCGCATTCGAAAAGCCTGTCAGCGTCGAAGAATACCTTTCGACCGTGTACGAGCACGACTGCGAGTACGTGGACGGGGTGATTGAGGAGCGCGACTTGGGCGAGTTTGAACATGCGTATATCCAGGGTCTGCTGATTGGACTTTTTCTTCAGAACAGGGAGATGTGGAAAGTCTATCCGCTCCCCGAACAGCGTGTTCAGACGCGGAAAACCCATTTCCGGGTACCGGACGTCGTCATTCTACGCGAGGGCTCAAAGCGCGAGCCGATCCTCACGCATCCGCCTCTGCTGGCTATTGAAGTTCAGTCGCCCGACATTCCTCTTCGCAAGACGGAACTGAAAGCGCAAGAGTATCTGGCTTTCGGAATCGAACATGTCTGGGTGATCGATCCTTATGCCCGCGTCGCTTATCGCGGAACTGCGATTGGGCTTGAACTGGCGCGCACGGGCGAGCTTAGCATCGCGGGCACTCCTATCCGAGTTGTGCTTGCAGATTTGCTGGCGGAGCTTGATCGCGTTTAACCGGATCAATTCAGCGCGGGATGTCCGAGGCGTGCTTGCGCCACACCGTCGCAGAACTCTGGTATCGTTCCAGTTACCGAGTAAATCGACCTATGCTGCGCGCGCTGACGGAATCTCTGCGCTTCTTCGTTTTTCCCCGGCTCCGCATGGTGCGGATCGCCGCCGCAATCGCTGCAGTTTCGTTTTGCGTGGGCTCAATGGCCCAGGACAAGTCACCGGCTAAGCCGCCTGCGAACGCAACCACGCTTTCCGCTTCTCAGACCGCTTCCGCTGCCGCGCCCACTGCCAAGCTCGGCGATCAAACAAAAGAAGCGGTCGTCTACGACAAGCTCTACACAAAGATTCGCCTGGAGAGCGACGGCACCGGCACTCGCCAGACCACCGCGCGCATCCGCGTGCTGGCCGATGCCGGCGTGAAGCAGATGGCTGTGCTTACTTTCACCTACACGGCTTCGAATCAGCAGCTCGACGTCGGCTACGTTCGTGTTATCAAGCCGGACGGCACGATTGTGGTGACGCCCGATTACAACGTGCAGGATTTGCCCGCCGACGTTACCCGCGAAGCGCCAATGTACTCAGACATTCACCAGAAGCACGTTGCCGTGCGCGGGCTGGGCGTTGGTGACACGCTCGAGTACCAGGTGATGCTGGGCACCATCAAGCCCGACGTGCCGGGCGAGTTCTGGCTGGAGTACTCGTTCGAGAAAGACCTGATCGTGCTCGATGAACAGCTCGATATCGACATTCCCGTCGACAAGCAGGTGACCGTGGCCTGCGCCGATCTGCAGCCAATCATTACTACGGCGGATGGACGCGAGCTCTACCACTGGTCGAGTTCGAACCTGGCGCGGCCCGACCCCGACGCTACGCCCAAGTCAATGAAGAAATGGAAGCCATCGGTCCAGGTGACCACGTTCAAGAGCTGGGAAGAGGTGGGCGCCTGGTACGACTCGTTACAGAAGAACGCGGTAGTGGTTACGCCGGCCATCAAGGCGCGTGCTGACATGCTTACCAAGGGCCTCACTTCCGATGAAGATAAGGTGCGCACGATCTTTAACGACGTGGCCATGCTGATTCATTACGTGGCCCTCGATTTCGGCATCGGCCGGTATCAGCCGCATGCGGCCGACGATGTGCTCGCGAATGAATACGGCGACTGCAAGGACAAGCACACGTTGCTGGCCGCACTGCTCAAGGCTGCAGGAATCGAAGCGTGGCCGGTGCTTATCTCCAGCAATCGCGAGCTCGACCCCGACACTCCTTCTCCGGCGCAGTTCGACCACGTGATTACGCTGGTGAAGCTCAAAGACAAGACGCTATGGATGGATTCGACCGAGGAGATTGCGCCGGTCGGCGTGATTCTGCCCATGCTGCGCGATAAGCAGGCGCTTGCCATTCCCGTTGGCCAGCCCGCTTATCTTGTACGCACTCCCGCCGACCTGCCTTTTGCCCAGACGTCGCGCTTCGACATCAACGGAACCATCTCAGACCAGGGAGCCTTCACTGCGCAGATCGCTCAGAGTTATCACGGTGACGCCGAACTCGTGCTACGCTACGCCTTCCGCGGCGTTCCGCAGTCGCAGTGGAAGCAGTTTGTGCAGAATGTCTCAAATGCCACGGGCTTTGGCGGGGACGTGTCGAATGTGATGGTGTCACCGGTGGAGCAGACGGCTCAGCCACTCCATTTCTCATATGACTACAAGCGCGACAAGCTTTCGCAGTGGGATGACAGGCGAGTCTCGCCGCCGCTGCCGCCGGTTGGCTCTGAGCTTGTGCCGGGCGTTAAGCAGATCAAGCCGGCTGACGACATTGACCTCGGATCACCGGGAGAGCTGGTTTACAAATCCACCATGCAGTTTCCGCAAGGATGGATCGTGATCCCTCAGCAGTCTGCCGACATTGTGGACGACTGGGCCGAGTACCACGCGAGATACGAATTCAGCGATGGCGTCTTTACTGCCGAGAGACGTCTCGTGATCAAGAAAGACAAGGTTCCGCTGAGCGACTGGGACAAGTACCTCGACTTCCGCCGCGGAATATTTGCCGACGAATCGCGCACCGAGCCGATTCTGCATGCGGGGCGCGCTGACCCCGGCACATCAAGCACGGTGGTGGAGCTTGGGCCCACGGCCCTGCAGCAGGAGATGATCCAGGACATTCTGCAGCTGCGCGATGTGGCGAACCTGCTTCTGTCTTCGGAGCCGCAGACTCAGAACCAGCTCGCCAAGACTGCGACTGACTCACAGAATACGCTTGATACGATTGAGGCGCGATCAGGCACGCTCGCCGCAAACGATCCGCACTCGCTTTACTGGAGCCAGGCGCTGGCCACCGGCTGGTGCGTGAGGGGTTGGTCGGCGCTGGCACTGAACGATCTGCCGACTGCCGAGACTTATCTGCGCGCTGCATGGAACCTGAACGAGGACTCTGCAAGCGGATATCTGTTGGGCTGGGTGCTGGAGCTGAAACAGGAGCGGGTTGCCGCGGCGCGCCAGTATGAATTGGCATATGTGACCTCAGGGAACAGATATTTTTGCGGTTTTCCGCCTCAAGGCGCTGACCTGCCCAAGCGCATTGAAGACGGCTACAAGCGCGTGGCCGGCAAAGAGCTGACGGCGACGCCGCTTAATCACGGCTCTTACGTGGGCAGCCTGCAGGAAGAGCTGGACAAGGCGATTGAAATCCACCAGGTTGTGCATACCACCAAATTGACTGGCGAAGGCCTTTACATTGAAGCATTCGAACCAGACAAACCGGTCAAGGTTTCGTTTCTGAGCGGCGACAAAGGTTTCGAGGTTCTTGCGCCGGTGTTGCAGGCGCACGGCTTCACGGCGCTGTTTCCCAGAGGATCAAAGGCAAAACTGCTGCGCGAGGTGCGGATCGTCTGCTCGCCGTGGTCGGGCTGCGACGCGTACCAGATTCTGCCCGGCTCGATTCGAATGCCTAGCGGCGTGATTCATCTCAATCCGATGAAAACTCCTGCGCCCGACGGATCGAAGACCCTCCAGATAAGGCAGCTTCCGGCGCGGCCGTGAAACTCACAACCTGATTCTGAGACGTTGACAAACCTTATGGCCGAGGCGGCCGTATCATCGCGTTTACGCATTTCTCTTCAGCTCTGGGTACCGCGTGAAAATCAGCTTCTGATCTCCCGCGCTCAGTTCGCTTAGCCGCTTCGGCTTGTCCTGTGGCCGCGTACCCTTCTGGTTCAGCACGTTCATCAGGCTCCACTCGCGCTCGAAGCCCTGTGGCTCAGCGGCCGGCAAATCGTAGCGGGTAAAATCAATCGCCTTCCACGGGCTGTTG
This sequence comes from uncultured Acidobacteriaceae bacterium, assembly GCA_963732165.1. GTDB lineage: Bacteria > Acidobacteriota > Terriglobia > Terriglobales > Acidobacteriaceae > Telmatobacter. Next base: position 48,988 of record CAVSYM010000030.1, on the reverse strand, counting down.
GTCTGCCAGTTGCGCAGCAGCGCCAGCCGGAATTCCTGATTCATGTACCACTCGATTTCGAGCTCCTTCTCAGATCCCGGCGCGCCCGTTCCCTTCTCATCGAAACGGTAGTTCGATCCTGCATTGCTCTTGTTGTGCTTGCGCCACTCCAGCCCGTACGCACCTTCCGTCGTCACCTGGGTATCCGGCCAACGTTCGCGCACCGCCGCGAGCCACCACGCCAGGTCCTCGTCGTGACCGATAGACGTTTCCCAGATCGCCGTCACCCAACCAAAGCCGTTCAGCGCGTATCCGCCGTCGAAGTGCATCGCCGTCGTCGCCATCATTTCCGCGCGTCCGCGCTCGAGGCCCAAATTTCCGACGCTCTCAATCGGCCCGACACCCAGCCTGCTGTTGAATCCGCCGTCGAAACCATTGCGCCGTGCTGTCAAAAAATCGCACGTCCAGCCGTCCAGGCACACGCAGTCGATAAAATCCGCAGCCCCCTGCGCAGGCTTGAGGTAGTGTTCGCGGCTCGGGTAGTAGGGGTAGCACATCCCTCCGTCGCCGTCGCCGTTGTCGATGCCGTGCTGGCTCCAGATCTCGCCCTGGCACACATGAATGCCCTCGTCGGCGGCCAGCAGCCGCATATTCTCAGCGTCCATGAATCCCGCTATCAGGCAATCGGGCCTGTACCCCAAGCCCACCATGTTCGATACCATCCCCAGCGCATCGTGAATCGTCTGCCGAATGTGCTCGCGCGTGTCGTAAATCGGCGCAAAGTATCCACCGGGAATGAACGTGATCTCGTCGCCGTAGCGGTCGTGGAAGCTCGCCAGAAGCCGCCGCGCCTCCTGGTATTCCTTACGGTCATCCTGCAGCGCCAGCCAACTGATCGCCCAGGTCATTCTTCCATCGGGACAGCCACGCGCAAATGCTTCGCGCCGGGACTGGATACGTTCCGGCCGATTGTCGATCGCCTCGTCCTCGCCGATCGACCGGGTGGGCGTCACCTCGATCTGGTTCACGCGCACGACTGAAATATGCGTCAGGTAGCGGCCTCGCATGGGTGCATCCGCCGCAGACATCTCTGCCGGTCCCACCAACGCCAGCGACGCGCCGGTCGCTGCCGCTCCACGCATAAACTCCCGCCGGCTGAGTTCGCCGTTCATTCTGTTCCTCGTTTCAATTTGCTTTCTGCCCTCAGGCGTTGATCGCCATGCCTTCAACCGCGCCGTACGCATCGAGCAACGATTCGCTCAGCGTGGGGTGGGCGTGGATGGTGAACATGAGTTCGTCTACGGTGCCTTCGAGGGTCATGACGGCGACGGCTTCGGCAATCAGCTCGGTTGCCTGCGGGCCGATGATGTGCACGCCTAGAATTTCGCCATACTTTGCGTCGGCCACGATCTTGACGAAGCCGTCGTGCGAGCCAACGATGGTGGCTTTTGAGTTTCCCGCGAACGGGAACTTTCCCACCTTGACCTCGTGACCCTTTTCCTTTGCCTGTACCTCGGTGAGGCCGGCGCTGCCGATCTGCGGCTCAGTGTAAGTGCAGCTGGGAATGCGGTCGTGGCGGACGGGGCGGAAGTAGCGGCCTGCGATTTTTGCCATTGCCACCATGCCGCTCATGGCGCCAACGTGAGCAAGCTGGGGCAGGCCGGCAACAATGTCGCCGACGGCGTAGATGCCCGGCTCGGCGGTCTGCTGCACATCGTCGACCTTCACAAAGCCGCGGTCGAGCTCGATGCGGGTTTTGTCGATTCCGACGTCTGCTGTTTGCGGCGCGCGGCCCACGGCTACGAGAACTTTCTCGGCTTCTTTCTCCTGCGACTTGCCGTTCGCCGCGGTCCAGGTGACTTTTACGCCGGTTTCGGTCAGCTCGACTTTCTCAACCTTGGCGCCGACGTTGATATCGATGCCGCGTTTGCGGAAGACGCGCGAGAGCTCTTTCGAAATCTCCTCGTCTTCAACGGGGACCATGCGGGGCAGAAATTCCACGAGGGTGACTTCCGCGCCGAAGCTGCGGAAGATGGAGGCAAACTCGACGCCGACCGCACCCGCGCCGATGATGACCAGCGACTTTGGTGGCTCGGGCGAGCGAGAGAATTTCGATGTTGGTGAGAATGCGATCGCCTGCCGTGAGGCCGGGCAGCAGTTTGGCCTGGGAGCCGGTGGCTAGCAGGATGTTTTTGGCCTGGACTTCTGATTTAACGCCAGCCGCGTCCACGCCAACCGTGTGAATGCCGTCGACTGCCGGTCCGGTGAGGCGGCCGTAGCCGGGGATCACCGCGATCTTGTGTTTCTTCATCAGGAATTCGAGGCCCTTGACGTGGCGGGTGATGATGGAGTTCTTGCGGATCTGCACGGCGGCCCAGTCGAGGGTGCGAGAGTCGACGTTGGCGATGCCGTATTCGGCTGCTTCCTTCAGGTAGTCCCACAGTTCGGCGTTGAAGAGCAGGGCCTTGGTGGGAACGCATCCCACGTGCAGGCAGGTGCCACCGAGTTTGGGACTGGCGTCGATGAGCGCAACATTCAGTCCGTACTCTGCGCCGCGGATGGCGGCAGTGTAGCCGGCGGGGCCTCCACCGATTACTGCAACGTCGTAGATTGTGTCTGGCATTAGAAACTCCGTTCCGGGCCGTGCCCCCAGGGGCTAAAGCCCCGCTCATTTTATGGGCTTCAGTGGCCCGGCTAAAGCCGTGCCCTTATTACAAAGCCCCTCCAAGAGAGTTTTCTGTCCGGTCGTGCCCTTTCAAAGCCGCCTCGAATCAGCTTTCAGTTTAAACGGCGGGCTGTCTGGCATTGAGCCGGCCTGCCACCAGTTCAGTCACTGCGTGGAGGGTTTCGGCATCGTCGCCGAAACGCTCGATCCAGTGGACGTCCGGTTCGCGGCGGAACCAGGTTAGCTGGCGCTTGGCGTAGTTGCGATGGCCCTGCTGGGCGGCGGCCACGGCTGCGGGCAGATCGGCTTCGCCGCGGATTACCTGGAGCGCCTGACGGTAGCCGAGGGAGTCGAGTGCTTTGACCGGGCCGTAGCGGGCGAGGAGGGCGCGAGTTTCGTCGACGAGGCCGGCGGCGAACATTTGAGCGCAGCGCTGGTTGAGGCGAGCATAGAGTTCGGCGCGCGGAGGGTTGAGGCCGATGCGGAGCAGGCGGAAGCCAACGAGAGGGTCACGTCCCGCATTGGGGCCGGAGGTCATGGATTTTGAAAACGGCTCGCCGGTAGCGAAGCAGACCTCTAGAGCGCGGACGAGCTTCGGCGTGTCGTTGGCGTGGATGCGCTCGGCGGATGCGGGATCGAGGCGGGCGAGCATACGGTGCAGCCAACGGGGGCTGCGCCTGTGCAGGCTGCCTAACAGGCGCTCGCGCATTTCCTGTTGTCGCTTGGGGCCAGGAAAGAGGCCTTCGGTGAGGGCGCGCAGGTAGAGGCCGGTTCCTCCGGTAACAATCGGCAGGCGGTGCTCGCGCGCTTTTATTCTTTCGAGCGACTCACGGGCAAGACGAGAGTAGGCGCCGGCGGTGAAGGGTTCGTCGGGGTTGGCGACGTCGATGAGGTGGTGGGGGACGAGGGCGCGTTCGGCGGGCGTGGGCTTGGCGGTGCCGAGCTCCATGCCGCGGTAGACGGCTACCGAGTCGCAACTGACAATTTCGCCGTTGAAGCGCTGGGCGAGGGCGAGCGAGAGCGCGGTTTTGCCGCTGCCGGTGGGGCCGAGGATGAGGACGGCTAGCGGGTCAGACATTCGCGGCGGCGGGTTCGGGGTCGGGTTGGATGGCGTGGTCAAGTTCGTGGGTCGTGGTTCGTGAGTCGTGATTTGTGACGGCGAAACGGGTGACGGTCCAAACGCCCGGAAGGTACCCCCCCATATATACCCCCTTTTCGTGGTTAAGTGGTTTGGTTTCAGTGGTTTCAACCTTTTACCTTTTCGCCTAACTGGCTGAAAACAAGCGGATTACAAGCCAAAATAGTCAAAATAAAAGGGTTATGGGTTCGAATTTGCATAGCATTCGGCGCAGTTTGGTGTCATGGCGATCTTTCCCCCGGTTATGAAGGTAGCGCAGTAAGGGGTAATTATCTGCAAGGCGGTGTTGATCCGAAAGAGTCGTGAATCGAGAGCCGTGGGTCACGCAGGACTCATGGGCGCCACCAGCCGGGCGGGAAGATCCATTTGGGATTGGTGTGGAAGAGCCACCAGGCGCAGATAAGGGCCGCGAAGATGAGCAGGCCGAAGACCTGGTTACGGCGGGCGAGCTGGCGCTGGCGGTCGCGAGCCTGCTGCTCGGCCTGCTGTTCGAGGTACGGCTTGATGCGGAGGGGGAACATACGCGGACTCTACTTTCCGATTATCCGCTTGAGCGCTCTTCTGAGCTTATAGGTAAACCGATCGCGCCATGAAATCTGTCCCGCCGGGTCGCTGATGATAAGTAACTCGCCGGTGACAGATATGCGAAGCACGCCCGGTGGCGGGGTAGGAGGAATTTGTTCGACGGGATGGTCAGGATCTTCGAGCTGGAAATCAATAATTACCAGGGTCTGGCAAGGCGCATCGCCGGATGCATCCGTCTTTACGGTCCACTTCATTAGCTGACTTCTCACCGCCTGGGAAAGCATTGCAGGGCCGAACAGCGGCTGCACATCCTCGATCTGACCGGCAGGTGAATAGATGAGGTGGGCTAGTACGGTGCCCTGGACCCTTGCAGCTTTGGCGATTGGCGGATAAACAAGTGTATTCGTCGGGTCGCGGCCCGTCGCAGTGCACCACCTCGGCTCGGCGTGGCAGAGCGAAGCAAACGCGATGAGTTCCAACGTCAGCAATGCGATCTTTCTCAAATGTATTCTCCGCAGGATCACATCATAACGCCGAGTGGCACTTCGCCCTGCACACTGGATTGAATGATGGGCGAATGAGGTTTCGTTCCGGCCCTACGGGGCGGACTCGCGCGGTTGTCTCGTTCCCAGGGTTCCGTCCGCTTGAGCGGACTCCACCCTGGGCTATTATCGGATCGTCCCTCCGGGACGTGAGCTCGTCGCCAGCCATTCGGTATCGAGGAATGGATTCGCAAATGATTGCGACGAACATTCATGCAGCTGCCTAAAACGGAGCGGCGTTTGACTTCCAATGCCCGCGTTACCGACGATGGTTGTGGCGGCGCGGTTCGGCGCAGGTGGCAATTCTGTTAGGGAGGCTCCTGGCCGACACCCGTTGGTGCAGGATGGTCCTGCGGGGGCTAAACGAGTTGCGAAAAAGGTCATTGAGCGGAGCGGAACTCGAAAAGGCATCCCTCAGGGGCTAAAGCCCCGATCTTTTTTAGAGGCGTTGTCGGCCCGACTAAAGTCGTGCCCTTATTACAAAACAATACGGCGCGAGATTAACCGGAAGTAGCGAGGTCGTGCCCTTTCAAGACAGCGGATTAACCAGAGGTTCGATGAAAGTTTTGATTCTTGGTTCGGGTGGGCGGGAGCACGCGCTGGCATGGGCGGTGGCGCGGAGCCCGCGCGTGACGGAAGTGGTTTGTGCGCCGGGGAATGGTGGAATGGCGCAGGGCGCGCGCTGCGTTCCGGTGAACGTAAAAGATCTTGACGCGATGGTGCGGCTAGCCGAGTTGGAAAGGCCCGACCTGACAATTATTGGGCCGGAGCTGCCGCTTTCGCTGGGCATTGTGGACGCGCTGACGGAGCGAGGACTGAAGGCCTTTGGGCCGACCAAGGCGGCGGCCATGCTCGAAAGCAGCAAGGGCTTCGCCAAGCGCTTCCTGCAGCGGCACAACATTCCCACCGCCAATTATGCGGTGTGCTCGACTGGAGCCGAGCTCGAGAAAGCTATTGCAGCTTTTCATCCGCCAATTGTGGTGAAGGCCGATGGGCTGGCGGCGGGCAAGGGAGTGATTATCTGCGAGTCGCGGCCTACGGCGCTGGAGGCGGCGCGCGGGCTATTGAGCGGCGAGCTTTTGGGCGAGGCCGAGCGGCAGGTGGTAATCGAGGAGTTTCTTTCGGGCGAGGAGGTGAGCTTCCTTTGCCTGAGCGACGGGAAAACCGTGAAGCCGCTGGTTCCAGCGCAGGACCATAAGCGCGTTGGCGAGGGCGACACCGGACCGAACACGGGCGGCATGGGTGTCTATTCGACGGATAAGCTGCTCGATGCCGCGATGAGCGAGTGGATCCTCAGTCACATTGCCGAGCCCACCATCCGCGGTATGGCCGAGGAAGACACATCCTTCCAGGGCGTGCTTTATGTGGGGTTGATGATGACGGCGAGGGGTCCGCAGGTGCTTGAGTTCAACGCGCGGTTCGGGGACCCGGAGACGCAGGCGATTTTGTTGCGGCTGGACAGCGACCTGGTGGACGCGCTGGAGGCTTGTGTTGACGGACGGCTGGCCGAGACGGAGCTGCGCTGGAGCCCCGGCGCCGCAGTGTGCGTGGTGGCCAGTTCGGGCGGCTATCCGGGGAGCTACAAGACCGGCATGCCGATCAAAGGGCTTGGCGCGGCGGCACAAGTCGAGGGAGTGGTGGTTTTTCATGCGGGTACGGCGCAGGTGGGCGGGCAACTGGTTACTGCAGGAGGCCGCGTGCTTGGCGTTGGCGCACGGGGCGAGTCGTTGGAGCAGGCGATGGCTCGCGCCTACCAGGCGCTGGCGGAGATTGATTTCGAGGGGATGTATTACCGGCGCGATATCGGCCATCGCGCACTGAAGGGGAGATCATGAGCATTGAGTTGAACATCAGCCTTGCTGAACTGCTGAACTGGAACGATGAGGCGGCGCACAACTGGAAGAGCCATCTTGAAGCCAATTCTCCGCTGCTTGAGGTAGCCTGCGACATTGGCAACACCGGCAATGTGCTGGGTTTTGTGCGCCACATATGGGGCGGTGAGCTGCGCTGGGCCAACCGGCTGGCGGGCATCGAAAACACTGAGGTGGCGACGGGTCCGGTCGAGGCGCTCTTCGCCATGCACGCTGAAGCGGCGGGCGTGTTGCGCGGCCTGATCGAAGGGCCGGCAGCGGCATGGGCGGAACCGTATTTCTTGAAATTTGACTGGGTTCCGGAGGACAAGCGGCGCATTTCGCGGCGCAAAATCGCGGTGCACACGTTGTTCCACGGCCATCGTCATTACGCGCAACTTGCAACGCTGGCGCGCACTGCCGGATTCCCGGCGCAGTTCCGCGGCGACCTGCTTTTCAGTGCGGCGATGGCCTAGCGCGACTCCGTAGTTGTCGTGGCCGGGCTATGCCGTTGGCATCGCTGCCGGCGCTCGCGGGGGCGCCTTCTGGAAACAGGACCGGCAGAGCACTGGCCTGCCCTGCGTGGGTTTGAATGGCACGGTTGTTTCAGTGCCGCACTCCGAGCATGTCGTACGAGTTTCGGGACGCACTCTGAAGTTTCCGCGCGCGCGTTTGGCTTTGCACTGCTTGCAATGCTTGGGGTCGTTCTTAAATTGTTTATCGTGGAAGAACAACTGCTCGCCGGCGGTAAATACGAAGTCGGCGCCACAGTCAGTACACTTCAAAATTCGATCGTTGAATTCCATGGGGGCTTCCCTGCCACAGGGGCGCCACCGAATACGCCATGGACTGTTGAGCGGCGTGCCGTTCGGGGATCCCTGTATCTCTTTCGCAATACACAACAAGGGCCCGGACCGCGGGCAAAAACCAGCGGTTCTACAACTGTCCCCCGGTTTGAATGGGGAGGGAAGCAACACAAACGCGGAGCGGTAACTCCGCGGTTAGCCAAAAAACATCTCTTTACCAGGCGCCGGACAGATGCTGCTTTTAGCTACCCGGCGGCCGGCATCGTTGGGATGCCCGTGCCGCCGGTGCCGGAGCTTCAGTAAAGTTCGTGCCTTAATCTTGCTCCTTACGAGCTTTCTTGCGATTCCGCTTGCGCGCAAGCGCCGCCTTAACGCGTTTCTTTTCGCCGGGCTTCAGGTAGTAGGAGTGACGCTTGACTTCCTTGATGATGTCCTCCTGCTGTACCTTGCGCTTGAACCGGCGCAACGCATTTTCGAGCGGCTCGCCTTCCTGGATGCGAACCTCAGCCAAGTAAATCCACCTCCGAACCTGCCAGATAGGCTTGGAATATCATACCGAAATTCAGCTTGAGACGCCAACGTCCGTTTTTACGCTAGTTCATTCGATATATTGGCTTTGTTCGATATCGAACATAACGCGGGAGATGGGGAAAGGGCACGCGCTTCGCCCTGTCCGCTTCCTCACCCGCGTGTTCGACCCCGACTTTGAAGGCAGGTACACTGAATTCGAAAGAACGAAATGCGAGGGGGACTGGCATGATCCGCAGCTACCAGGGCATAACGCCGCAAATTGCAACCGGATGTTATATCGACCCTTCGGCCCAGATTCTGGGTGACGTGGTCGTCGGCGAACGCTCTTCGGTGTGGATGAACGCGGTGGTGCGGGGCGACGTGAATTCGATTCGCATTGGCGCTTGCAGCAATGTGCAGGACTGCGCAGTGCTGCACGGGCAGCGCAATCTTTACAAGGTGATTGTTGGGGACTGGGTGACGATCGGGCATAACGCCACGGTGCACGGATGCGTGGTAGAGGATTTGGTGCTGATCGGAATGGGAGTGACGGTGCTGAACGGCTCGCGGATCGGCGAAGGCTCGATTGTTGCGGCAGGGGCAGTGGTGCCAGAACAGACTATTGTGCCGCCGCGGACGCTTTGGGCTGGAGTTCCGGCCAAGCTGCGGCGCGAACTCAGCGACAAGGATCGCGAAATGATCCGCGAATACGCCAAGAATTACCTGGATTACGTGGAGATCTACCTGAGAGAAGTTGCTGGAGAGACGGCGACGACCGTTCGGTAGACGAACGGGCTGCTCGGGCGTTTTCTATTTTGAGCGACGCGAGCCCGCGATGAGGATGTCGACCAGCCTGCGTGCGCTTTGCTTTCCGTCTGAACCAAACTCTACATAAAAGACGCCGATCAAGGGTCGAAGCAGATCCTGGGGGTCGATGTCCTTTCGCATGTCGCCGCTTTTGACGGCGCGCTTGACAAGCGCATCAACCGTCGCCTGGATCAGGGCGCGGGAACTCTCATAGAGCTTCGAAGCACCTCCCACTACGCTATTCAGCGCGGGGGCAATGATTTGCTTTGCCGCAACGTGGTCGACGAACAGAAGCATCCAGGCTCGCAAAGCCTCGATTGGCGGGAGGGTCTCGGCGAATTTGCGTTCGGCGGCGGCCAGTTTCTCAACTTCGGTGCGATAGACGGCTTCGATGAGAGTGTCGCGGGTGGGAAAGTGGCGATAAAGCGTGCCGGCTCCGACGCCAGCTTGCCTGGCAATATCGTCGAGGCTGGCGCTCGCGCCAAAGCGTGTAAACGCCTTCTTCGCCACCTCGAGAATGCGCACGCGATTGCGCAGTGCATCGGTACGCGGCTTTCGCGGGACGGGTTGTGAAGGCTTCTTGGCCATGCGCGAAATTAATTGCAACCGGAGATAGTCTCCGGTTATCTACTGGTTCGGAGGCTGTCTCCGTTTTATTTGATACGGCAGCGATTCGTCAACGCGGGTACTAATGTTGAAGTAAGAATGGAAGAGGGAGGAATGGAAATGATCCAGGAAATAGGTTCGGCCGGCAGCTTCACCTTCACCGGCAGTTCGCTCAGCGTGAATCGGATGGGCTACGGGGCGATGCAGCTTGCAGGGAGAGATGGCAACAAGCTCGTGTGGGGACCGCCGCGCGATGTGGATGAATCGATCAAGGTGTTGCGAGAAGCTGTGGCGAGCGGTGTGAACCACATCGATACGTCCGATTTCTATGGTCCTCACGTTACCAATCAGATTATTCGAAAGGCGCTGTTTCCCTACCCCGACGATTTGGTGATTGTGACCAAGGTCAGCTGCCGGCGAGGCGAAGATGGGTCATGGATTCCGGCCGTCTCACCCGAAGAATTGACCGCGGCGGTGCACGATAATCTTCGCAATCTGGGGCTGGATGTTCTGGATGTGGTCAACTTTCGCAGCATATTCAGCGTTCATGAACCGGTTGAGGGCTCAATCGAGGCGCAGGTGACTGCGTTGGCCGAGCTACAGCAGAAGGGCCTAATACGTCATATCGGGCTGAGCAATGTTACGTCCGCGCAGATCGCGGAGGCGCGGCGGATCGTACCGATCGTCTGCGTGCAGAATCAGTACAACATTGCGCAGCGCGCCGACGATGCGCTGGTCGCGGACCTGGCGCGCGATGGCATTGCGTATGTTCCGTTCTTTCCGCTGGGCGGGTTCACTCCGCTGCAGTCGGACGCTTTAACTGCTGTGGCGGCGCGCTTGAATGCGACGCCCATGCAGGTTGCGCTGGCTTGGCTGCTCAAGCGCTCGCCAAACATCCTGGTGATTCCGGGAACATCTTCTCTGAGTCATCTTCGCGAGAATCTGAAGGCGGCGGCGCTCAAGATTCCTGAAGAGGTGCTTGCGGATCTCGATGCAGTTTCCGTTAACGATGCAACGGTGCCAGTTGTGCGGCATGAGTAGCGATCGAGTATTGTCAACAATCGAAGAAACCAGGTAATGGGTCAGTTTGAAAACACCCCTAAGGGGCTAAAGCCCCGGACTCATTTTAGGGGCGCTATTGGCCCGGCTAAAGCCGTGCCCTTGTTACAAAACTTCGTAACGCTGCGAGGGCAGGAGATTTTCAGCAGCCTCTGAAGCCCACGGACGGTTTGCTCGACTTACGTACGGGCTGAAGCCCGTACCCTTCAAACTGACCTGCTACCAAAACCGAGGAATAGGAGTAAACATATGTGTGTTTTCGTTACGGGTGCAACAGGATTTATTGGTTCGGCGGTGGTGAAGGAATTGATCGATGCAGGGCATCAGGTATTGGGCCTTGCTCGGAGCGATGCGGGCGCGCAGTCTTTGATCGCCGCCGGGGCCGAGGTGCAGGGAGGCGACCTTGAAGACCTGGAGAGCCTGAAGAGCGGCGCAGCCAATGCCGATGCGGTGATTCACCTTGCCTTTATTCACGACTTTTCGAACTTCCAGAAAAACTGCGAGGTTGACAGGATGGCAATCGAAACGCTTGGCGAGGTGCTTGCCGGATCGGACCGCACGCTGATTGTCACCGGCGGCCTCGCCCTTTTGGCACAGGGCCGCGCTGCGACTGAGGACGACCCGCCGGTTCCGGTCACCGATAGTTATCCGCGAGCGTCGGAGCACGCCGCCGCTTTGCTCGAAAAACGAGGCGTGCGGGCGATGGTTGTGCGGCTTTCCCAGGTGCATGACACGACGAAGCAGGGCCTGGTTTCATATTCCGTTCAGGTCGCGCGCGAAAAGGGGGTTTCAGCGTACATCGGGGACGGACAGAATGCCTGGGCCGCAGTGCATCGCCTGGACGCCGCACGACTTTACCGACTTGCTTTGGAGAAGGGGAATGCGGGCGCGCGTTTTCACGGGGTCGCCGAGGAGCGGGTTACAGCGAAGGCGATCGCCGAGGCTATCGGCAAGGGGTTGAACGTGCCAGTGGTCTCGCTCACTCCCGAAGAGGCTAAGGGGCACTTTGGATGGCTGGCCATATTTGCCGGACTCGACCTTACCGCCTCAAGCGCAAAGACACGGGAAGAGTTGGGATGGGAACCAAACGGGCCGGGGCTGATTGTTGACCTCGAGAATATGCGGTATTCGTGATTGGGAGCGAGCTTGCGGTGGCCGTGGTAAATCAAGCCTGGTCTCCCACCCTGAACGCAAAATACGCGTTAAAAATGGGGCACCCGGCGTCTGGCTTCGGTCGCCCCTACGGGGCTCTGGCCTTTTTAGTGCAGCCTACCCAGGACTGCGTCCTGGGCTAAATTCGTTGCCTCCCTCCGGGAGGCGGTGCAGCGGCATGCGTTCGGTATCGAGTGCTTTCCCATGGCCAGTCGTACACCGGCATGCGTTCGGTATTCGTTGCCTCCCTCCGGGAGGCGGTGTAGCGTCACGCGTCGGCCCGTGGGCGACCAACAAGAAACAAACCCGACTGTGGTTATCCTGAGATTTGCGGTCTCCCACCCTAGCGACAAAAACAAAGACGTCGCGAGGGTGGGGCACCCAGATTTTTCATCCAACTCGGGGCGGCGATGCCGGTGGCGCACTGTTTCAAGGCCGATGCCGCTCACACCTGCATCACTTCGGCTTCTTTTTTCTTCGAGAGATCTTCCATGCGGAGGATCTCGTCGTTGGTCATTTTCTGCACTTCTTCGGCGGCGCGCTTTTCTTCGTCTTCGCTGATCTTTTTGTCCTTGGCGTGTTTCTTGAGGGCGTCGTTGCCGTCGCGGCGCACGTTGCGGATGGCGGTGCGGTGTTCCTCGAGAATTTTGTTGAGGTGCTTGACCACGTCGCGGCGGCGCTCCTCAGTCATGGGCGGCACGGGGACGCGGATGACCTTGCCGTCGGACATTGGGTTGAAGCCGAGTCCGGCAGCCTGAATGGCCTTTTCAACTTCCTTCAAGATGGTGGGGTCCCAGGGCGAGATGAGGATCATTTGCGGCTCGGGCGCCGATAGCTGCGCCATCTGATTGATGGGCGTCGGCGTGCCGTAGTAGTCCACCTTGACCTGGTCGAGCATGTGCACGCTGGCGCGGCCGGTGCGGGTTGCGGCCAGGTTGGCCTGGAAGTCGGTGACAGACTGATCCATGCGCCGTTTGAGGTCGCTGTAGAGGTCTTTAAGCGCCGGGTGGCCGGCCATGAAGAGTGCCATTTGAGATCGTCCTCGCCAGGTGAATTTGCCAACGGTTATTCTACAACTTGCGAGGCGCGCAAGAAGTTGGTCAACTTCCCATGTCCCCAAATGCGAGGGACATGGGGCACCCATTTCGTGGTTTTGGTGAGCCAAATTCACTCACTGGAAAGGCGTCAGCGAGGGAGAATCTCGAACTGCGCGATGGCGATGCGCGGGGCGATGAACTTGTGTTCGACGTCGGGCAAAAGCATTACGGTTATGCCGGTAAACTTCTGGCCCGATGAGCTTGAGGGGACCGCGAAGTGGAGGGTCTCGCGCAGGGGTGTGGTTTTGTAGGTGAAGTGTTCAGGATCGGTGGATGGAATGAGCTGCTGGCCGAGGTAGATGGTATGGCCATGAGGCGAATTGTCGTAAGTGAGCAACAGGGCCAGTGAGACGCGGCCCGCAAGGTTATCGCGGTTTTCGATTTGGACGTCGATCTGGCGGCATTCGGCGGCCGGCACGGCGGTGAACAGGCTCTGGTGAGCCTGCATCGTTACCGGAAAGTCGTTGGCGGAATGGATATCGACTTCGAGCGGCGTGCCGTGGGCCTGGTGCGCGTTTGGGCCTGGAAGCTTGTCGGGGGGTTGGACGTAGGTATACGGGCCATCGAAGCGAATGATGAGCGGCCGTTTATTGTTGCTGCCGAAGAGGACGAAGGGTGAGGAGATGGGCGGAACGATTTGTTTTTTCTGTGGCGGAGGCCATAGGATGACGCTCTCGTAGCCGCCAACGTTGTAGGCGACGGAGGCAACTTTGGGTTTTCGACTACCGAACTTGCCGGCGGACTGGAGGCTGGTGCTGTCGAGGCCCGCAGCGGCAGCGGCGGCGCGATTGCGGTAGCTGACGCCGTTGAGCAGCGCCCATGCCGTGACCAGGATGGCGGGACTGACGACGATTGCGACCCTTGTAGCGGCGCTGCGGTACTGTTTGCGGCTTTCATTCGAGTGCTCGCGGGGAATGGTTCTTCTCCATGCGAAGAGCGCCGCGCCTACCGCGAGCAGACCCGCGGCGCTGTAGTTGGAATGGACGACCAGCAGCGCACCCGCGGCATAAAGCGAGAGAGCGATGGTGTATCCGGCCAGGTCTGCGGGGGGACGGTAGAGCGACTCCTCGAAGAGCCTGGTTGCGCCGTATGCGGGAGATGCGGGACGGGCGGCGGCCGGCGCAGGGATGAAGTATGCGGCGCGGCGAAGACCTGCGACCAGCGCATAGGTTCCGATCATTGCGACCACGGCGGCGCCGGCGGAAAGCGATTCGCCGAAGATAAGAATGGCGGGGATCCAGACCCATCCCGACACGCAGACGAGAGCAAGAAGCGGAAATGGGATTGGCGGCTGCTGGTTTGTTGCAGTCCATGGGTTTTGCCAGTAGATGCAAGTGCCGACGATGCCGCCCGCAGCGCCCACGGCAACGTAACACGCGGCGCGGATGAGCAGCGAGGCAAGGCTCGGCGAGTTGTCGTCGGGGAGCCTGCAGACGATGAAGCCAGCAATGAGCGCGTTCATTAAGCCGACGGCGAGCATGAAGACGATGAAGCGGACGGGACCTGCCTGGCGTTTGCCTGCAGCGAGTGCGATTGTGCCGGAGAGGACAGCTGATTGCGAATCAGACGATGGCTGGTCGAATTGGGATTCGTGCAGGCCTCGGCGTTGGCGGTAGGCGATAGGCCAGAGAGCAATCAACAGTGCGAGAAGGTATGGAATACGGATCAGATCGGGAAGGATGCCGAGGTCGGCGATCTGGCCGAGCGCCTCGTGGGCGAGTGTGGCATGCGCCAGACCCGGCAATGAGTAGACGTAAATGGCGGCCAGCACGTAGGTGATGCCAGCGATGGGGGGATAAGCAAGCGTCGCGATCCAGAAGGCGAGACGGAGATCTTTGCGGGCCAGCGGGCGGCTTGCAATGGCGTGGGCAAATTGGTAGACCAGCAGGCCGATCCAGAGAAAGCCGGCATGCAGGGCTGTCCAGCCGATCAGAGCGAATGGGAGCCAGAAGGGGCCCATGATTTTCCACGCGATTTCGAAGGTTAACGGATCGGCGACGTGGTCGATGGCGGCTTTCCAGGCAGGAGCGAGAAAAGACCAGCTGAGGGCAAAGACCAGCGCCGGTCCGCGCGCGGTGAGACTTTGCGACCAGGAGATAACGCAGGAAGCGAGAACCTGGCGCCAGAACCAGGCATCGGAGCGGCCGGCGCGGTAGTGCTCAAGCAGATCGCCCGCGAGCGCTTCGTCCTGGTCGCCCGAAGTAAGGTGCGCGAGCGCCCAGGATGCAAACGGAGGTGGCTCCCTGCGATTCATCATCCCTCCATGCACGGGTCCTTCTTGAGACGAAGGTCCGCTTTGATGCCGGGAATGGTGCGCCAGAGGCTGGTGAGCACGCGGCGCGTTTCGCGCACCTGGCGCAGGCCCTCTTTAGTGATCTGGAAATAGCGCTTGGCTTTGCCGCCTCGCTCGGGCGTAGGATCGCCGAGTGTGGACTCGACCAGCCCCTTGGCTTCAAGGCGTTCCAGAGCCGCATAAACACTGCCGACTGAGACGCCGCGGCCGCGGGCCAATTCGAGTTCGCGCGAGATGGGAACGCCGTAGGCCTCTTGGCCGAGATGAATCACGGTGAGCAGGAGCATTAATTCGAACTCGCCGAGATAGGAACGGTCCGTCATTAATTCAATAATAGCGAAGAAATGAAACGTGTCAATCCACAAAAACAGATCAGGCCGAAATGGACTCCTGAATCACACGTTGATTTGTAATGCGGCGAATCATTTGAGTTGGGAATCTGGGGCCGAGGAACGCGCGGCATACGCGGCAACTGAAGCATTGTGAAAAGCAGCCGCAGATCCCTCGACTTCGCTCGGGATGACGACAGTGTTTTTGCGGACTTGAGAGTTGGCTTTTAGACGGCGACTGGTTGGCTGACGAATTGCGATTGCTCGTGGGCGTGGTAGCTGGAGCGGACGAGGGGGCCCGATTCGACGTGGCGGAAGCCCATGGCGAGAGCTTCGCGCTTGAGGTCGGCGAACTCGCGCGGAGTGTAGAGGCGGGCCATGGGCAGGTGGTCGCGCGAAGGGCGCAGATACTGGCCGATGGTGAGGATGTCGCAACCGGTGGCGGCGAGATCGCGAAAGACTTGGAGAAGCTCGTGGGTCTCTTCGCCGAGGCCGACCATGACACCTGATTTCGTCAGCCCTTCGGGCCGCAACTCTTTCGCGTAGCGTAGCAGCTCGAGAGTGCGCTCGTAGCGCGCGCCGGAGCGGACGACGCGGTAGAGGCGCGGTACGGACTCAGTGTTGTGATTCAGGACCTCTGGCGCGGCGTCGACGACGATCTCGATAGCTTCGCGGATTCCCTGGAAGTCGGGGATGAGGACTTCGACGCGGCAGCCGGGGGCCTGGCGGCGGATTTCTTCAATTACGAGAGCGAAGGCGCGGGCGCCGCCGATGTTGTCGTCGTCGCGATTCACGCTTGTAATGACGGCGTGCTGAAGGCCTAGCGCGGCTACTGCCTGGGCCACGCGGCGAGGCTCGTCGAAGTCGATGGGCTCAGGGCGGCCTTTGGGGACGGCGCAGAATCCGCAACGGCGCGTGCAAAGGTTGCCGAGCATCATGAAGGTTGCGGTTTTGTGGTGCCAGCACTCGCCGATGTTGGGGCAGTGAGCGCTTTCGCAGACGGTGTGGAGCGAGAGCGAGCGGGCGAGGGATTTGAGACTGTGATAGTTCTCGCCCATGGGCGCGCGGGCCTTGAGCCACTCCGGCTTGGGAGCGGGGGTGAGGCGTGCCGGCTGAATCTGGATGAGATCGATCACGAATTCAATTGTATCGGCTGCTAATCCGAAGGGGCCGCGTGGCGATCTCCTCGCAGGATCACTTCCCGTCGATTGAAGGTCTAGGCCTCAGCAATTGCCGCAATGGAAACCCTCATGCCGGCGACTCGAACAGGTAGTTTGGCACCCTGCCGCGCCGGCGGATTCGCCGGAAACCACTTAACCCATTCCTCATTCATTCCGGCGAAATCTGTTTCCTCGAGAAGGATGACGGTGGCACTCACGACGCGGTCAAGGGAAGTGCCTGCGGCTTTGAGGATGGCCGATAGATTCTGCAGGCACTGCCTGGTTTGTTCCTGGATCGTGTCCCCAACAATCTTCCCGGTTACTGGATCGTGCGGCCCCGTGCCTGAAACGAACACCAGACCCGCTGTCCTGACGGCTTGACTGTATGCCGGCGGCGGAGTCGGGGCATCGGGCGTTCGAATGATGTCTCTAGCCATGAGTTTCTCAAGTGCCGACTCGGCGACCCGGATGTGCTTTCCGAGGGCCGGTTCATTTCAGAGGCGCGGATCAGGAAGGGATCGGAGCGCTCCTGAAAACACATCGTCGCACAATTCCGCATTTTGAGCGACGAATTTGAAATGGCAGCATCAGCGAACGCCTATCGGCCGTTCTCGTCTGGCCAGGAGGAGAACTCTAGTTGCTTACCGGCCCCCTTATTTGAGCCAAGGGTTCAAGCCATGATTTCATGGCATCATATTTGGTTCAAGTGCGATCCACATTTGTTCGACGCGAAGGCGCTTGGCTCATAAACCATTGTGAGGACCATGGCATCTTTGCCAATAGCCGCGCAACGCAGTGCTGCAGATGCAGACTGCCCGCTGACGTCGAGGCGAAAGGATACCGCCGCGGCATGAGGAGTCAACCATGAGATCGGATCGTCCGCTTATTCTGGCAGTTATTTTCCTGGGTGCAGGACTGGGCGTGATCATCGGCTATTGCAGTGGGACGACCGGCTTCAGCGCCTCGTATCCGTTCACTAACTCGATTCTTCACCTTGATATGACGACCACCGGCCCCGGGGTTGTGGGCGGCCTGGCGGCGACGGCGATAGGCGTTCTGCTTCTTATCTGGGCGTTCTTTGCTGCTATTGTGAGCCTGTTTACCGGGCCAGCAGTTGGCAGGACGCGGGTAGTGGAACGTTACTCCGTGGTTCCTCACGAGGAGGAGACCAGCGAGTACGATGGAGAGCCCGTTGTTGAGCATAGGCGGCACTTCTGGTCGCGTTCGTCGGAGGGAACCAATATCTAAAGCGGGATCTACGAGGGCGTATCGGATCGTTGCGGTTTTGTGAGGGGGTAACGTCGCTCAGGGGTTAAAACCCCGCCTCTTATTGCCCTTTTCGGCACGACTGAAGTCGTGCCCTGACACTTCGTGCCTCTCGATAGAGTTTTTCCGAAGCAATATTTATATCGCAGGCTTTTGACACAAGACACAAGTGTCTGTCCCAGAAAATCACAATAAAACCAACGCTGTCGTCCTGAGCGAACGGGACCCCAAACGCTTTCCAGTTTGGGGGTGGTGAGTCGAAGGATCTGCGGTTGTTCTTCAATGAACTTCTGAGGCACCACGCTAGCGCAGCTTTTCGCGCACTTCGGGGCGAACGAGGTAGAGGAAGAAGACGAAGTTGAGCAGGCTCTGCACGATCGACGGCGGCTGGTGGAGGCTGAACGCGATCCACATGTTGTAACCGGCCAGCAGCAGCACGGCGGCGAGGGTCATGGCCCAGGCCCAGCGGAAGAGCATGAGCAGGCCACCGGACGCGGTGAAGAAGAGCGCCGAGAAAATGAGGAAGAGGGGCGGGTAATGGCGCCCTGAAACTACTCCGAAGACGATGACTCCGGCAAGAATGAACATGTAAAACGCGATGGCGGCGAGGCCGGGCAGAGGCAGCAGGTCGCGTCGAAGGGGGACGGGCGCGCCTGGCGGCGTTGGGGCCACCGGTTCGAGGGCCTGGCCGGATTGGGAAGATTGGCCGAGTCTGGGCTCATTCTCCCGTACGAGTTCGTTTCCCCGTCTCGACTCGTTTTTATTGGTCTCGTCGCTCATAGTGTGCGCAGGTAGGCGATCAGGTCGTCGAGTTGCTGGTCGTCGAGCGGTGTGCCGGGCATCATGCCGCGGCCGTGCAGGATCACGTCGGTGAGGCGTTCATCGGTGGGCGGCGCGCCCGAGGGCATGGCCTTGACCTTGGTGATGGCCTGCAACCCGGGGCCGTGGAGCGGATGAGTATTGGTGGGGTAGTGGCAGCGGGCGCATTTCTGCTGATAGACGGCGGCGCCGCGGGCCTCCTGTGCGGTCCATTCCGACGAGGGCTTGGAGGGAGGGAGGGAGCGGCATCCCGTAGAAGTGGCGGCAAGCGCGACGGCCAATACGGGCAGCGCCAATGCAGGCAGAAATCGAGTGCGCATTGTTTTCTATGATAATCGGCCGGGTTGCTAATTCGTATTCGCGATTGCTTCGGCGATGCGGTCGAT
The DNA here is from genome assembly GCA_963732165.1 of uncultured Acidobacteriaceae bacterium. Classification (GTDB taxonomy): domain Bacteria; phylum Acidobacteriota; class Terriglobia; order Terriglobales; family Acidobacteriaceae; genus Telmatobacter. Next base: position 29,999 of record CAVSYM010000030.1, on the reverse strand, counting down.
GGCCTGGTACTCGGCGTCGCTGTCGGGGCGGTGGCCGTTGACAAGGATCGAGAATGCGAGCACACGACCGCTGGCAGCGGTCAGGTAGCCTGAAAGCGCGTTGACCTCGTTAAGCGTGCCGGTCTTGGCCCACAGCTTGCCTTTGAGCGGCGTGTTCTTGAAACGATTTTCGAGTGTGCCATCGACGCCGGCGATGGGGAAGCAATCGCGCCACTCGGCGCCCCAGGACTGGTGCGAGGCCCAGGCAAGCAGATGGGTGAAGGCGCGCGGTGCGACGCGGTCATCGGGGCTCATGCCCGAACCGTCGTAGAGAAAAAAGTCGCTGTCGTTGATGCCGGAGTCGACCAGAAACTGGCGGACGACGCGCGCACCCTGGACGAAGCTGCCGTCTGAACCTTCGGTTTTCCCGAGCAAGCGGAGAAGAAGTTCGGCGTGCAGGTTCTGGCTGGTCTTGAGAGTGACCTTGATGTCCTGGACCATGGGGACGGAAACATGCGCGCCCAGCACGCGCCGGCCCTGAATGGGAGCGGCGATGGTGATGAACTGAATGGGAGCGAGCTTGATTGGCTGCGCGCGTTCTTCGGCAAAGTCGGCCGTGTCGGTGGAGAGCTTGTGACGGGACTCAGCGCTGCCTTTGACCTGCACACCGCGCGTGAGCAGCGCCTGCTCGAAGGCGGTAGCAGAAAACTCTGCAGGGTCTTCCTGGGCCAGGGAAACGTGGAGGCCCGTCGGAGCAATTGTTCCCCATGTCCGCACTAAACGGATGCCGGGCTGACGGGCGATTCCCGGATTGGCCGGCTGCCCTTCGGGCGCGACGGTCATATTGTTTTCAAGCGTGAAGTAGTCGACGTTGGGCGACCACGCGCCGGTGACGATGCCGTGCGCGGCGGGATCGGGCGCGAGCGTGAGACCGATGGAATTGTCGTTGAATGAAAGCGCTGAAACCGGCGCGCCGTACGACCACTGCGTATCGTCCCACCCCCAATCTTCGCCCCAGGGCTCGTTAACAAAGTAAGAGTCGTCGCCAATGACGTTGCCTTCGATCTGGCGTACGCCGGCCTCTTCGACCTGCTCGGCCATCAGATTGAGAGGCGTCATGGGATCGGGAACGGGCTGGGGCTGCTGGGCTGCGGCTGGCGACGTGCTTGCGGCCGGCGGCGCCTGCGATGGAGTTTGCGGCGAAGCGGACTGCGATTGAATTGGCAACGCTTTGGACGGGGTCGCCGGTTGTGCCGGTTCCTGGTAGGGATACTGGCGAATGCTGATGGTTGGGTCGCCTGAGCCGAGCAGGATGAGATTGCCGTGCAGGATGCCGGCGGAGTCGACGTCGCCATCGCCTACGATGAAGGTGGTCCAGGTGAGGGTGTCGACTGGAAGCATTGCGAAGGCGGCTGCGGTGGTGGTGAGCTTGACGTTTGACGCCGGTATAAAGAGCCTTGCGTCGTTAAAGCCGTACACCAGCTGGCCGTCGAGCGTAGTGACACTGATGCCGAATTGAGCGTGGCTGAGGGCAGGCTCGGAGAGGATGGAGTTGATACGGTCAGTGAGCGCGCCTTTGGCAGGCGACTTGACAGCGTTGAGGCGAGAGAGCGCGCGGGTGTGGTGGGATTGCGCCGGCAGCGCCGGGGAGGCTGCCAGGGTCGCTGTGAGGAAGCAGGCGGCGATCCGCCGTATGAGGACCATGCCCGGAGTTTACGGCATTTGGACCTTCCTATTGAAGCGTCTTTTGAATTCGACTCCGTGCAGGAATTGCTCCCAGGATGGGAGCGGTGTACATTGGAACAGTGAGGATCATCGCCCGGAGCACCTTGAACGGATTTGCAGACTGCCGTGTTGAGAAGCGATTACGCAAGACGGTAAAGGAGCAACTCGATTCGTGGTACGCCGTTGCGTCGCGGGCAGAATGGAAAAACTCCGCTGAGTTGAAGCAGCAGTTCAGTTCCGCCAGCATTGTTTCATCGGAGCGGGTGGTTTTCAACATCAAGGGAAACGATTACCGGTTGGTGACGGCAATCGATTACGCGCACAGCGTCATGCTGGTGTTGTGGCTGGGAACGCACCGGGAGTACGACGAGATCGACGTGACGCGTGTGCGACACGAAAAGGAGCGCTATGCGGATTCAACCCATTCGAACTGAAGCCGATCACGATGCGGCAATTGAGCGCATTGCGCAACTGATGGGCGCGAAACCCGGCACTGCGGCCAGCGATGAACTTGAGATACTTGCCACTCTTGCGGACGTATACGAGAGCCGGCATTTCCCGATTGAAACCCCTGATCCGATTGCAATCGTCAAGTTCCAGATGGAACAGCGGAACCTGACCCGCAAGGATCTGGAGCCGATGATCGGAAGCCGGGCGCGGGTTTCAGAGGTGCTGGCCAGAAAACGTGCGCTGACACTGGCCATGATCCGGCGATTGCACGCAGGCCTGCGAATTCCGATTGATTTGCTGGTAGGAACGGAGGCCCCTGCACGAAGGACCATTCAACGCCGCGGGACGCGCGCGAGATCTGCCGCGGTTCGCACTCGCGGCCAGGTTGCGGCGAAGGTTCGCGGGCGCTGAGCGCAGTATGACTGCTGGGCTTCGATTAATCGCTCCCTGGCGGTTGCGCACGCGAACGCTTGAGCTGGGCGCGCGCACACTGGTGATGGGCGTGGTGAACATCACTCCCGATTCGTTCAGTGATGGCGGGTTTTTTCTGACTTCGGACGAGGGTGTTGCTCATGCGCTGAGACTGATAGATGAGGGCGCGGACCTTCTGGATCTGGGTGCGGAAAGCACCCGGCCCGGTTCGCGCGCGGGCGTAGCTGACGCGGCTGTCCACCCCAGCGACAAGGACCTGTCGCTGGGGACCCCGGCGGTTAGTGCGGAAGAGGAGCAGGCGCGGCTGCTGCCGGTGCTGAAAGGAATTTTGAAGGCGCGGCCGGATGCTGTTATCTCAGTTGACACGTACAAGGCTGCGACGGCGCGTGCGGCGCTCGAGGCGGGCGCGGAGATTATCAACGACGTGAGCGGATTTACGTGGGACGCGTCGCTGGCCCAGGTGTGCGCGGAGTTTGGCGCCGGCGTGGTGCTGACGCACACGCGCGGCCGGCCCGAGGAGTGGCGGACGCAGGCGCAGCTTGAACCGGAAGCGTTGATGGCGACGGTGCGCGACGGGTTGATGGTGAGCGTTGACGCGGCGCGCGGCGCGGGGATCGCGGAGGATCGCATTGTGCTCGATCCGGGATACGGATTTGGAAAAAAGTTTGATGAGAATTACGCGCTGCTGGCGCGGCAGGGCGAGTTGCTTGCGCTCGCGAAGCCGCTGCTTGCGGGGCTGAGCCGGAAGTCGTTTCTCGGGCACACTCTTGCAGGGCTTTATGGAGGAAATCCGGCGCCGGTGGAGGCGCGCGAGACGGCGAGCATAGCGGCGCTGACGGCGGCGATACTGAGTGGCGCGTCGATAGTGCGGGTGCACGAAGTGAAGGCGGCGGTTGAGGCGGCGCGGATTGCGGATGCGGTTTTGAGGGCGGGTTGAGGTTCGTGGTCTCCCACCCTGGATTTGTGGCTAATTGAGATGGACTGGTTGAAGTTTTTGCTGTCCCACCCTGGCGACAAAAACAAAGGCGTCGCTAGGATCGGGCACCCAGATTTGTTGGCGGTGATAAATCCGGCAGCCAATGGAATTGAGCGTGAGCGGAGTTTACCCCGGGGGTTTTTCTGCGATGAAGACGCGGTTCGCGTTTGGGAAAAATGGAATTGACGTTGAGATCGCCGCTGGATTCGATTGCCACGTCGCGCGTGCGCGATCGGCTGCGGCGATTGGCGATGTGAACGCGGCGATCAAAGACGCGCTCGACAATCCCATCGGGTGCGAGCCGCTGGTGAAGCTGGCCGAAGGCAAGCGGACCGCGGCGATCTCAGTGTGCGACATCACGCGGCCTGCGCCGAACTGCGTGACACTGCCGCCGCTGCTTGAGCGGCTGCACGCGACGGGGATTCCAGTTGATGGCATCACGATTCTGATTGCCACGGGATTGCATCGCGCAGCGACGACGGATGAGCTGAAGACGATTCTGGGGCCGGAGATCGCGGCCAGGTATCGCGTAGAGAGCCACGATGCGCGCGACTTTGCGGCACACCGTTCGCTTGCCACGACGCGGCGAGGGACACCGGTCTTGATCGACGAGCGGTTCATGGCTGCCGATTTGCATATCACGCTGGGATTTATTGAGCAGCACCTGATGCTGGGCTTCAGCGGCGGGCGCAAGATGGTTGCGCCTGGTCTGGCCGCGCAGGAAACAATCAAGGTGATTCACTCGCCGCGTTTCATGCGCGAGCCGATGGCGACCGAGGGCTCGATTGAAGACAACTCGCTGCACGCGGAGCTGCTGGAGATTGCGGCGATGGCACGGCACGATTTTATGCTCGACGTGACGCTGACGCAGGAGCGGGCGATCAGCGGCGTGTTTGCGGGCGAACCGGTGAGGGCGCATGCGGCGGGGGTGAAGTTTCTCGAGAGCACGTCTACGTCGCCAATTCCCGCGCTGGCCGATGCGGTGATTACGTGCGCGGCGGGCTACCCGCTGGATTTGACTTTCTATCAAACCGTGAAGGGAGTGACGGCGGCGCAGCATATTGTGAAGCCGGGCGGACGCATTCTGGTGCTGGGCGAGTGCAGTGAAGGCATCGGTTCGCCGGAGTTCGCGCACATGCTGGCTGAGTATCGTGGGCACGCGGAGTTTCTTGATGAGATTCGCGGACGCCAAGTGGAAGTGGATCAGTGGCAACTTGAGAAACTGGCGCTGGTGGGCGTGAAGAACGAGCTGTATTTCTTTACGCCGGGGGTGGACGCGGCGCAGATGGGTGCGTTGGGTTCACGCGTTTTTGCGAAGCTCGATGAAGCAGTTGCGGCGGCGCTTGAGGGTTTGCCGTCTGATGCGCTGGTGGTGCTGGTTCCCGAGGGGCCGTACGCGTTTGCGCGGGTGCAGCGGGAAGCAGCTTTTAGCTCTTAGCTTTCAGCCTTCAGCTTGGCTCGTGCAATCCCACCCTAACCACGGGTCACTCGCGTGACCCGTGGTTAGAATGGGGCACCCAGTTTCGTGGCAGGTCACAAACTACGCGCTGATTCCTGCCTTCTAAACGCTGATGCCTACTTTGTTGCGCTTCCAGAGCGGGATCAGGCTCCACTGATCGACGACTGGCTCGGCGTCGCATTCGACTACGATCACCGTGGCTGGATCGTCGGGTGGTTCGAGCGGCAGTCCGGTTAGGCGCAGCGAGAATTCGTCCTGCGTGAATTCCACCTTCGCACCGGTTTTGAGCAGGCGCGCAGAGAGCGCTTTCGGTTTGAGTCCGGCAAGCGCGACAACGACTTCGGGCTTGAAGAAATCGAGCCACTCTGCCGCGGGCGTGTGGCCGGGCCAGAAGTGCTGGTGAATATAGAGCGTGTTGCCGCGGCGGGTGAGGTTGATGTTGGTGGTGGGTGAGAGACTGCCGCGCTCGGTGCCGTAGATGGATTCGCCGTTGGTCTCATTCCAGCGGCCCACTTCAGTGAGAATCTCGGTTGTGCGCAGCGGGATGGAGCCGTCTTCAGTGGGTCCGATATTGAGCAGGTAGTTGCCGCCGCCGCGGGCGCAGGTGGCGAGGTTGTCGACGATGGTTTTGGGCGTTTTCCAGGCGTCGTCGCCGCGATTGAATCCCCAGCTGTCGTTGAGGGTCATGCAGGTTTCCCAGGCGCGGCCGGCCTCTGCAGCCTGGATGTGCTGCTCGGGCGTGGAAAAATCGCCGGGCAAGCCGTTGCGGTTGTTGACGATGATTTCGGGCTGCAACGAGAAGACCATCTCGTTCATGCGCTCGGACTCCCACTCGTCGGCAGTGAGCGGCCAGTCGACGTCGTACCAGAGGATGTCGATTTTGCCGTAGTTGGTCATCAGCTCGCGGATGAGGCCGTGGGTGTAGTCGACGAAGCGGCGGCGAGCAGCCGCGTCGGTTTTGCAGATTGCGCCGTCGGGGTGGTGCCAGTCCATGAGCGAGTAGTAGAAGCCCACGTGCAGGCCCTCGGCGCGTGCAGCCTCAACAAACTCGCGCACCAGGTCGCGGCCCGGCCCCTGGTCCATGGCGTTGTAGTCGGTGAGCTGCGAATCCCACTGGCAAAAGCCCTCGTGATGTTTGGTGGTCATCACCATGTACTTTTGGCCGGCACGCTTGGCCAGGCGCGCCCAGTCGCGCGCAGCGTTGGGCTTGGGGTGGAAGTTCTTGGCGAGGATCTCGTATTGCGACAGCGGGATGCCTTCGTTTTCCTTGGCCCACTCGTGCTGGCCGATCACACTGTAGAGGCCCCAGTGGATGAACATGCCGAACTTGGCCTCGTGCCACCACTTCATGCGCTCGTCGCGGGTCGAAGCCTGCTTCTCGTCGGCGGGAGTCGGAGCGGGCGCGGCGGCCTGTGGTGTGGGATTGGCAAGGGCGTGCGCGTTCGCGACGGCAAGGGTTGCGGCGCCGGCTGCGCCAAATTGTTTCAGGAATGCACGCCGTGTGCTCTCGTTCCAGTTCATGGGGTTCCCTCCGGTGTATGGCGATGTTTCGCGGTGATGCGATGGTTGCATTCCCGGGTCCCCAAATGCGAGGGACCCGGGGTACCCAGATTTGAGATTGGGTCAGGCTTACGTTGCCGGAGGCAAATATAACACTTCGTCGCGGCCCTACGGGGCGCGGGTGTCTTTGTTGCGCCGTTCCCAGGACTGCATTCGCTCGCGCGAATTCGTCCTCGGCTAAAGTCGATTCGTCCCTATGGGACGAAGCCCGGTGTGACATTCAAAACGATGGCGGGTGCGGCATTCGCTAATTCTCCGACGGTTTTTCTACGTGGTCGATTACGTAGACGTCTGCCGGGCCCTTGGCTGGCTCGAGCTTGAGGCCGGCTTGCTCCTCGAGCGCAGTAAAGAGATCGGGGAGCGCATCGCCAGCGGCGGACGAACCGCCGCTAACGGCACCTGCAGCCATCGAATCGGGCTGCCATTTCAGGTCCATGGAGTATCCGCCGGTGAGGCCGGTCTTGTTCACAATGATGCGGCCCACTTCGTTCGAAAGGCTGAAGGCGAGACTATCGAGTTCGACTCCGTTGCCCGTGAGTTTGCCCATACCCATCGAGTAGCCGTGGTCCTTGCCCTCGGGTGTCGGCTGGATTTTCAGACCGCCCCTGGCGACCACCAGGTCATAAACGGGGAGTTCGCGGGTCACTTTGTGCAGCTTGAGCTGGAATCGATCGGCGAGCACTGCCTGCAGCATGGTCTGCATCGCCGGCCACCGTTGAACCGGAGGCAGTTTCTTGAAGGCCGCGATGGTCTCGTCATCCATTTTGGCGTCGACCGCGTAACGGTCAGACTTTGCCCACGCGGGAAGTCCCTCCAACTGATCGTCCATGATGATGCCGTAGGCGTTGGTGATGAGTCCGCGCAGAGTGAAACCCCGAGCCGAGAACCCGTCATCGTTGTATCTCCACCAGCTTGAGTAGCCTTGCCCCGTGTCCTGGTAAGGCTTGATGGAGACGACGTCGTAGGAGTAGGCGGCGGGGCTGGCGGTTTCGGGTGGCCCCGGCTTCTCTTGCGCGGATGCGGGCAAGATGAATGCGAGGAAGATTGCGGCAAGGAGTATGGGCGCCAGGGGGAGCCGGAGTGGTCGAAGTTTGCCGGTCAATGCCATGCCTGCCTTTCAGAATGAGTGTACTGCTGGTTCAATTGATGCGGCTGGCATGCGGTGCGCTTGCAGGCTTATTGCTCTCGATTGGAACTGCGATCATTATTCGTGCCGGCCCTACGGGGCGGCGTGTCCTTGTTGCGTCTTTCCCAGGATTCCGCTGCGCTTCATCCTGGGCTGAAGTCGATTCGCCCCTCCGGGACGAAGCGCGGTGGCAAATCAAATGCGGTTAAGATTCGCCGTCATTAATCTGGCGACGGCTTTTCGACGTGGTCGATCACGTAGACGTCGACTGGGCCTTTGGCTGATTCGAGCTTGAGGCCGAGTTGTTCTTCGAGGGCGTCAAAGATGCCGGGGCGACCTTTGAACTGGCTACCGTATTGGTCAAGAAACCAGGCGGGAACGTCCTGGTCGGCGTAGGGATTCCATTTGAGACTGAGGGTGTACTTGCCCGTAAGGCCGGTTTTGTTTACAACAAAACGTTTGGCTTCGGACGACAGGTTCATGAGGACACCCTGGTCGAACGAGATGCCATCGCCTGAGATCTCTCCCCACCCCATCATGGGACCGTCTGTTTTGCCAGCGGGCGTTTCCTTGAATTTGGGTCCGCCCTTGGCGATGACGAGGTTGTAGATAGGCATTTCCCGCGTTTCCTTGTGGTACTTGAGCTTGCAGCGGTCGGTGATCACCTGGAGCATCATGGAACGCCGGATCTCCTGCTGCTGGTCCCAGGACAACTTCTTGAGGGCGGTCGCAGTTTCCTCGTCCATCTTGGCTTCTACGTCGTAGCGGTCGTCATTCATCCTGGACGCAACGGCCCAGTCCGGCACTCCAACAAGTTGGTCCAATGTGAGGATGGGAAAGGCGTTCATCAGGAGGGATACCAGGCCGACGCCGCGATCTGAGAGTCCGTCGGGGGTCGACCCGGACTCAATCCGCACGCCCGGCTCCATCTTAAAGGGCTTGATGGAGACGACATCGTAGGAAAAAGCGGCGGGGTTAGCGGAGTTGGCAGGGTTAGTTGGCGCAGAGGCCGCAGCCGATTTTTCGAGCGGGGTGGGCTTATCTTGCGCGGGCAGGATAAGCGCGACGCAGGCGGTTGCTAAAAGGAGGACGGCGCAGCGCGACTGGAGCGGAAGCAAAGCGAAGGCTTTCATGGTTCAGGCCCTGCCTTTCAGAATGCGCGTGTTGCTTTTTCAATTGACGTAGCAGTACGCGGCAGGTTTGCAGACAGAATACTCCCGCTCGGATTCGCGGTAGACGGTCGCGCCGACCCTCGGGGGCGGCGGTGTTTTGATTGCGGCTTTACCAGGATTCCGTCGCTGCGGCGACTCCATCCTGGGCTATTGTCGATTCGTCCCTACGGGACGAAGGGCCCGAGGCGCGATCGTGAGCCCGGAATTCTCGCGGCGGCGCGTGGGCGTGACTTCCGCATCGCCTGCGGACCCGGAGGCCCGCAGGGACAACTGGGCTGGAGCCCGGGGTTACCTTCTTCGGCGAGGCGGAATTATTTTCGCTCGGCGTCAAAGTAGAGAGCCACGCCGGCAATGAGGGCGAAGGTAGCTGCAGCGACGACCACGAAGATGAGGCCGGAAGCAGAGCCGGAGGACGAGCCAGACGAGAGATCGCCGGCGTGGAGCTGGGCCGATTGCGAGGCCTTGCTGAACCAGGTGAGCCAGTCGAGGCCGTGGCGGGCTTCGAACGCGATGAAGCCGGCGATGGGCAGCAGAAGTGCGGCGAGAGCAAAGACCTGTGCGCCGATGAGCGGGCGCTGGATACGCTCGAAGGCCTGCTGGCGGCTGCGCAACTGGGCGCGCCACCAGATGGCTCCGGCGGAGACGGGTTTGCCGGCGGCGAGCGTGGTGGAACGCGCGCGTTGAAAAGCCGCGGCTACCAGCACGAGGTCGGCGCAGCTGCGGCATTGGGCGGCATGGTCGCGCAGCTCGGGCGGCGAGGCCAGCGGCCACTGGCCGCTCTCGACCAGTTCGCGAATCTCTTTTTCGCAGGGACAGGAAACGAGTGTCATTGGGACCCTCCTGCGGGTTGGTGCTGCTCGCGAAGGATGCGGGCGATTTTGCGGCGCGCGCGAAAGAGCAAGAGGCGGATGCTGGCCGAGGCGAGCCCGGTAACCTGGGCGATTTCGCGGTGCGAGTAGCCCTCGGCATGGGCCAGCCAGAGAAGCTGGCGTTCGCGAGGCTTCATGCGGAGGAGCGCGGGACCAAGCTCAGCGTGAGACTCCATTTGCGCGGCGCCAGAGTCTGCGCTGAACAACTCTTCAGGCAGCTCGTCGATGGAAGCGGCGCGGGGACGGCGCCAGTGATCGTGCAAAAGATTGGTGGCAATGCGGAAGAGATACAAGCGGGCCGCAACTTCGCCTTCTTCAGCCAGCGATGGAGCACGCTCAGCGCAGAGAAAGCGAACGTAGCTCTCCTGCATGAGGTCGTCGGCCAGAGCGGCATCACAGGAGGCGCGGACAAGATAAGCCCAGAGGGGACGGGCCGAGCGCTCGTAGAAAGCGGCGAAGGCGGAGTTATCCATGTGCGCAGCCGTATGCTGTGCATTGGCATCCGCCTCGCCTGCGAGCGGGTTCGGTAGTGCGAAATCCCAGGGCATGCGTCTCCTTGCCATCGCTCGAATACCCATCCGCCATTAGTTCATTGACCGATTGAATTCTTATCTTTGGTTCGCGCTATCCCCGGTCCCTAAATGCGAGGGACCGGGGGCACCCATCATTAGTACAAGAACAAGCGGTCAAAGCTTAACGCGGGTTCGGGCCATCGAACCGGGGATTATCCGGCATGAGTCCCAGGCGATGAGCTACCGCCCAGGTTGCCCCTGCGGAAAGGATAAACCCGATTCCGGGCATAAGCATCACGGTTCCTGTTATCAGCATGGACTCGGCTGTGTCCTGGTCCCCTACATGACGGAGCAGAAGGAAGCCGATGCCCAACAGCACCATGACGAAGCCGATCTGGAGGGGCGTGAGCACGCGAGCCACTACGTTTGGCACGAAGGGGCCTGCGCTGGCGCCGGTCGAGATAGGGGCCGCTTCAAGGAACCGCTTGCCTGCCTCTGTTTCCATATACGCAGCCAGCTCCTGATTAGTGCTGAATTTATCGATAAGGCGGGAGTGAACTTCACTCTGCATCTTGAAGGTACGTCCCCAGCGGCGGCTCTCGACAATGAACTTGGTGATAAGGACGAGGGCCGTGAAGATGGTAATAACAATGACCATGGGAATCATTTTGTCGGCCAATTCGGCGGCGCTGGATTGATGGTCGCGCTGTGGCACAAGATCGGGCCAGACGGAGCGCTCCAGGGCTTGTTCGCGATCGTCGCCGCCGTCTTTGAGATGGCTGAAAAGGAAATACTCGGGACTCTTGGCAATGTCGGGGTGGGCTGCAATGAAGGCAGCCAGCTCGGGATTATTGCGTTCGACATACGCCTGGTCGGCCAGAATCGACGGATCGCGGGCTGCGACGGAAGTGAGCACCGGGCTTTGGCGAAGCAGCTTGAGGAACTGGCCCTGGATGTCGGCCACTTCCTGCTCGGAAGGCGCGGAAGCCGTGGCAGAGGGCCTTTGCGGGGCGGTCTGAGAATGGGAGAGGACTGGGGCTACGGCGCCAAGCGCGAAGATTGCGGCGAGGGCAATGCCAAGGACTTGATTGCGGTTTTTCATATTTGGTCACCCCTGTTGAGGTTGCTGTTCTGCACCTATAACGGATGGCGGGGGCGGGTGGTTAACAGGGGAGGAGAAAAAAGGGTGAGGCGTATTTCTCAAAATCCGCAGATTGGCGTACAATGTACGTACGGAGACGGAATGCCAGTCACAGAGAAAAAAGAACATCGGTTTCACCTGCGCGCGACCGAGCGAGAAGTGAATACCATCAGCCAGGCAGCGGCGGCCAGCGGAGTCAGTGTGAGTGCCTTTATCCTGACCAGCGCGGCGGAACGTGCCGAACAAACTCTCGCCGACCAGAAGCACTTTGTGCTCACCGACCAGCAGTGGCAAGCGTTCACCGCCGCCCTCGACCGGCCGGTACGGCGCAAGCCGATGCTGGAGAAGCTACTGCGGGAGCCTTCAATCCTTGAACGCGCCTGAAGATGACGCTCCGCGGCTACCGCAAATCATGCCCTTGTCGCGCCTGCACGATCTTAGTCAATTCAGCTGCGGCCGGCACCCTTCTCTCGACGACTGGCTCAAGCGCTTTGCGTGGGTGAATCAGCAAAACGAGGAGCCGCGGACCTACGTTGTCGAAAGGGGCAACCGCGTTGTCGGTTACTACTCCATCGCTGCCGGCAGCGTAGACAGAGAAGATGCGCCGGCACGCATGGCGAAGGGGCTGGCGCGGCATCCGGTACCGATTGTTCTGCTAACGAGATTGGCGGTCAATCACACCGAGCAAGGTACGGGATTAGGGAAGGCTCTGCTCAAAGATGCACTGACTCGCATCGCCGGCGCGGCGGATATCGTAGGGGCACGAGCGGTCCTTGTGCATGCGATAGACAGTGAGGCAGCGGCATTCTACCGGCATTTTGGCTTCGAGCCCTTGCCAGTGAACGACTTGCATTTGATGCTGTTGATGAAGGACTTGCGGTCCGCTATGGGCGATCAGCCTTAGTGCAGGTCTGCTGCGCTGGTTCACAAATAGGTTGCGGAAAAACGCATCACGTGGAGCGAAACGCTCGAAACCATGCCTCAGGGGTTAAGAACTTATCCGTAAATAACGATAGTCTGCCTCCAACAGATCAGAGCAGCGGCGAGTTGTAGCAGAGCGGTGTAGCTGGCCTCGGTTTTTTCGAAGCTGACCAGCAGTTTGCGGAATCGATTAAACCAGGAGTGGGTTCGTTCTACGACCCAGCGGCGCGGCTTAGAGTCCGGGTAGCGATACTTGATGAGTCGCTCTTCGGCGCGTGATTTAACGCGAGGATAGTAGTGATGCCTGCGGGCGATCTTGCTGACCGGATAGCCCACGTATCCAGCGTCCAGGCAGAGATATTGTTGATTTTTCCACCCCGTAACGTCAGGACGCCGGATGGCTACCTGAGCCAGCGTCCGATCCAGCAGTTTGGAGTCGTGGAGATTGGCGCCGCTGACGGCGATCGACAGCGGGGCTCCACGGCCGTCGACCAACAGGCTGCGTTTGCGCCCTTTTTTTTCCCGGTCGGTCGGGTTCCGACCAACGCATTCGGTTGCAAGCGGCGCTTTGCCCATGGCTCCGTCAGCTGCCTGCCACTGCCAGGCGATGCCGTGCATTCCGTCATACTCGGCCAAGCCAGTCTGCCACAGTCTCTGGAAAAAACCAGCCCTATGCCAGTTCTGAAAGTGTTGATGCACTGCGCTGGCCGAACCGAACTCACGCGGCAATGCCTTCCACTGAATGCCGGTCCGTAAGACGTAAACAATCGCCGAGAAGACCTGTCGAGAAGACATGGGCTTGCGTCCCGCTCCAGCCTTGCGCTGGTACTCTCGCCCCGGTTCACGACGGCGCACTGGAATCAAAGGCTCAACCTTGCTCCACAAACGATCCGAAACTGTCCAAGACTTGATCTGGGCCATATTGAATCCATCATCGCCGCCTTCCAATTCCCGGCAAAACAGAGATTCAATCCCACGGATCAAACTTGACACTATTTACGGATAAGTTCTAAAACCCCGCCTCATTTTATGTGGCTTATTGGCACGGATGAATCCGTGCCCTTTCAAAACAGCGGCTTCTATGGAGTTTTTCCGAAGCCTGTTAAGGGCGGCTTATGGGCGCAGGGCCTACTCCTCGCGCATAAGCCTGGAGGGATCGGCGAGGAGGGCGCGGTGGGCCGGGGCCCAGGTCGCTGCCAGCCCCAGAATCATCATGGCCAGAAGGGTTCCGGCGAGCACGACCGGATCGCTGGGCGAGGCCTGATAAACGATGTAAGCGAGGATTCTGGTGGCTGCCAGTCCAAGCAGTATTCCGGCCACGGAGCCGAAGGCGAGCAGACGGAAGGCGCGACCAAGGGCAGCGCCGAGCACCTGCGCTTTGCCGGCGCCGAGGGCGATGCGAATGCCCATCTCCTTGAGGCGCTTGCTGACCGAATAGCTGGCCATGCCGAAGATGCCGGTGATAGCGAGCATGGCTCCCAGCAGGCCGAGCACTCCCAGTGCGACGGTGGCCGTGCGGGCGGCGAAGAGTGCGCTGGCCTGCTCCTTGTCCCAAGTCATAAGTGTGAAGGGAATACTGGCGTCGAGTGCACGCACCGCGTCGTGAAGCGCAGGGGCTACGGCTTGAGGATCGGCGCTGGTACGGGCCACCAGCGTAGTTTCAGTGGAAGGCGACTGCAGCAGAGGCCGGAAGAACGCCAGCTTGGGATCTTCAGTGAGGGTGACATACTTGCCGTCTTCGACAACGCCGATGACGACGAAATTGTCGTGTCCATGGTCGTGCAGGAAATGAGCGCCGACGGCATTGGAGACAGAGCCGAAGAAGAGGCGGGCGAATTCGCGATTGACCAACACGACTGCCGGGGCGTTTTTGTCGTCGCTCCAGGCAACGTCACGGCCGGCAAGGAGTGAGGTTCCAGCAGCGCGAAGATAGCCTGGAGAAATGCTGTACTCCATGGAGTCTGCAGTGGCATTCGATTCGCGGAAATCGGTGGTTCCGGATTTGAAGACGGCGGTTTCGCTCCATCCAAGGCCAAGCGGAATATTGTCGATGAAGCCGGCAGAGGCGACTCCGGGAACTGCCCTTGCGGCATCGAGCATGCGGCGTTGCATGGCTGGGACGCGGTCGCCGCTGTATCCAGCCATGTTGAGGTCCTGGGTGAGCAGGAGTGCGTTTTGCGGCTGGAATCCGAAGTTGGCGCTCAACGAGCGCGCGAGACCGCGGACAGCAACCAGCGATGAGGTCAGAAGCACTGCACAGACTGCGACCTGAACGACGAGCAACACGTCGCGGAGCGCGAAGCGGCGGGATCGGCCCGCGATTGCTGTTCCGGTCTTCACCACCTCCCAGGGTGCGGCGCGCAGCACCTGGCGCACCGGCGACAGTCCGCAGAGCAGGCCGCTGACGATTGCCAGCAAGGCGGCCACTACGTAGGTGAGGGCATCGGGATTGACCGGAACGTTGACGGGGAATTGAGGAAGCGGCTGCCATGCGCTGAGAGTGCGAAGCAGGAATACGCCGATCGCGATTCCGGCTGCGCCACCGGCGGAAGCCACCAGCAAAGCCTCAGTCAAAAGCTGGCGGAGGATGCGGCGACGAGTGGAGCCGAGGGCCATACGTAGAGCAATTTCACGGGAGCGGTCGGCCGCGCGCGCGGCGAAAAGACTGCCCAGGTTGGCGCACGCCGCCAGCAGAATCAAGCCCGCGAGCAACATGAGCCCGGCGACAAATGCGCGTACGGGTCCGCCAAGCATATTGCCCATAAGGCCAGGGTGGACGAGAGAGAATTTAATCCCGTCGTCGTTGGTGGGATAAGTCTTCTTGAGGTACGCGCCTACGGCATTCAGGTCACCGGTCGCTTGCAGGACAGTGACACCGGGCTTGAGTCGTCCAATCAGCAACGCGCTCTGCTGGCCGCGATCGTCGAGTGTGTAAAAGCCTTCAATTTGCGCCTGGTCGACTGCAGGTACCCAAAAATCCGGCTGGTAAAGAAGCTCAGGACCGCGAAAATCAGGTGGGGCGACGCCAAGAATGGTGAATTGATGACGGTTGACGGCGACGGCGCGGCCGATGACAGATTGATCGCCGTGGAAATGCGCGCGCCAGTACGGATAAGCGAGAACGATATAGGGAATGCTGTCTTTGCCGTGATCGTCGGATGAGTGAAAGAAGCGGCCGAGGAAAGGATGAACACCCAGCACGTCGAAGTAGTTACTGCTGGCTTCGTAGATCCAGGCCTTCTGGGGATTGCCGTCGGAATCGAGGCCGGCCGTTTCGATGTTGTAGAGGGCGATTCCGTCGAAGGCCTTGTTGCGAGCAAGCAGATCGCGAAAATCGGGATACGAGTTGAACGGCTCCCCGCTGTTTTCGATGCTGAAAAGCCGGTCGGCGCCGGGCAGGTTGAGCGGGCGCAGCACCAATGCATTGAGAACGCTGAAGACAATTGCATTGGCGGCAATGGCAACTGCCAATGTGACAATAGCCGTGATGGCGAAACCCGGCGACTTGATAAGTTGCCGCATGGCGTAGCGCAGATCGAACCAGAAACGGTCGAGGCTGAGGGTTGTCTCAGTTGCGGCGACATTTTCTCGGGTAGCGGTGCGGTTGCCGAAGCGCAGAAGCGCGTCGCGGCGGGCTTCGTCGGATGGCATGCCGGCGGCGATGTTGTCTTCAATGCGCAGGGCGATGTGGGATTCAAGCTCGGCGGCTATTTCGCCGTCGACGCGGGACCGGCGAAAAAGATTCGCGATTCGATTCATGATTGGCATGTATCAACCTCACGCGTAGCGCAGCATGGCGCGAATACCGCGAACCAGCTGATCGAAATTTTCCTCGGCCTGCTGCAACTGGCGGCGACCTTCGGCGGTGAGCTTGTAGTACTTGGCCTTGCGATTAGTGTCGGTAAGGGCCCACTCCGAGCTGATCCACCGGCCCTGTTCCATGCGGTGAAGCGCGGGATAAAGCGACCCCTCTTCAACCTGCAGCAGGTCGTCGGAAGCGCGCTGAATGTGGAGCACGATTCCGTAGCCGTGCAGGCGGCCGCGCTGGGCGAGAGTTTTCAAAACCAGCAGATCGAGACTTCCCTGGAGATCGTTCTTGGGCATCGGCCAACCCCTATTCGTCTTGGTATTGGAAAGCATAAGCCTAGACGCGTAGGGGTGTCAAGG
Organism: uncultured Acidobacteriaceae bacterium; assembly: GCA_963732165.1. GTDB lineage: Bacteria > Acidobacteriota > Terriglobia > Terriglobales > Acidobacteriaceae > Telmatobacter. The sequence goes on along the minus strand of CAVSYM010000030.1, from coordinate 13,510 downwards.
GGGCTGGAGTGCGCAGGATTTAATGCAGCGGGACGAGCGGAGAGGGTGTAACTAAACGCAACCTGACTTGCGTTTAGTGACACTATATGAAATCCACGAGAAGGTCTGAAGGACTTATTCCCGCCGGAAGCGGTTGGACTCATCGAACTCGCTGCGCAGGGCGGTCGCCGAACGCCTCCGGACTGGCGCGGGAAACTCAGCTCCGCGCCGTAGACCTCCACGCAATAAAGAAGAGCACGAGAAAGACGGCGTCAATCCATGCCCAGGGAATCCAGAGGGTTGGAATTCCCCCGCGGAGTTCGTACCAGAGAATCAAAAACACATATGAGGCTTTGAGGCCCATTCCGTAGAGCATCAACTCCCGCCGAGCGACTGGATCAGCGGCAATTCGCAGAAACATAAACCCGAAGACAACCATGAGCAGTGCTGGAAACTGGACATAGCCGAAGTGGTTGGGCGGGGTGACGGCTGCCATATGGAAGATTTGAGCCGGAAAAAGAAAGAAGACGATTCCCAGCACTCCATCGTAAAGGCCAGACAGGACGAAGAATGGTTTAATCCAGGGTTTCGGCATCGGAACCTCCATTGCTGGCTCGCGCTTTGCGGCGTTGAGCCACGTAGTTTCTGTGAAAGTCGGCCCGGCGCGCCTGCGTGGACTCCTCGGAGTAGATGCGGCTGCCCAACTGCCGCAAGCCTGCCTCCAACACTGAGACGCTCATCTGCGCCGGTTGAAAGTTTACGTCGAAGAGGGTACATAGCTCCCACGCCTCGTCGCGAAGAATTCGTCCCTCGCGCCTGAGACGGGAATAAAGAGGGGTGCCGGGAAACGCAGTCTGCACGGTGATTTGCACGTCGTAGAGGCCGCTATGCTGCACAAACTTCCAGATGTCCTCGAAGGATTCCGGCCCGTTGCCGTCGAGCCCGAGGATGAAACAGCCATTTACGCGAATGCCGCGATCCTGAATTGTGCCGATAGCCTCGAAGTATTTATCGACTTGCCTGGCTTTCCAATTGGAGCGCTGCTCCAGTCCATCGAGCCCCGAAAAGTTGGTGCTCTCAAAACCGATGAGGACCTCGGCACAGCCAGCGTCAGCCATCATCGCCAGCAGTTCTTTATCGTCGGCGACAGAGAGGTCGGTTTCAGTGAACCACCGCACTCCTTCACCGGCGAGGGAGCGCATCAATTCCCTGGAGTGAGTTTTATTCACGAAGGTGTTGTCGTCGGCAAACTCGATAAACGGCCTCTTCCATAGCGATTTGATAGCCTTTATCTCTGCCATCACCCGGTCGACCGGCTTCACTTTGTAAGTGGACGAGATGCGGATAGAGGCCGCACAGAACTCGCATCGAAATGGGCAGCCACGCTGCGTCTGAACGGTGAGGCGGTTGTATTTTTCGATTTCCAAAAGATCGAACCGCGGCATGGGCGAATCGCTGAGTTGGAAGCTGAGAGAACGGGCATCGTAAACTTCGCGAAGCGATCCCGCGCCATCCGCAAGATCGGACATGAGCATCGGCCAAACCGGCTCGCCCTCGCCGATCACCACGGCGTCGGCATGGGCTCCGGCCTCTTCAGGCAGGGCGCTCACATGCAACCCGCCGAGGATGACCTTGGTCCCCAGTGATCGATAGCGGTCGGCCAATTCGTAGGCTTCGCTCATCTGGGCCGAAAAACTGGAGATGGCGACAGCATCGAATTCTTCAGGCACGCCGTCGACGGCAGCCAGATTGGGCACCTCAACGTAATGCACTTTGAATTCCGCGGGAGTGAGACCGGCGAGAGTCAGCAGACCAAGACTCGGAAGCGATGCAATCACACGATTGCGCTCAACGAATCCAGGCAGTGTAAGACCCAGCGCAGTGAGTTCGGGATTATGCGCCCGAACCCCGCTCATGGCGATTAATCCGAGTTTCATCGCTGGACCCAGCCAATCAGAATTGCGAGAATTCCGACGGCCACGGAGACCACCGGAATGGGAAAGAAGTGACGGAATGGCTTACGCCACGCGGACAGAAAGCAGCAAATCGGCATGGTAATGGCTCCAAGGATAAGCGCCCACGACGCAATGCTGAGATATGCAGGCCGCAGGAAAAGTTGCTGAACAGTCGCTGCAAAGATGAGATTAACCAGACCGAGCCCGAAGAATGAGATGTGGCCCAGTCTCGTCATACGCCGTGGATATGACCCGTATCCACCGAGCCAGTTTTCCTGATGGAAGAACAGGCCGGCGAACGCGCCGGAAAGAACGCCGGCCAGCATGCCAAGCCACCCGCCGATTAGATTCGCAGTGGCCAAACGAAACCTCCTTGTTTCGCGATGAATGCAGCGATTCGCGGACGAAATTTCTTAGGCTATTGAATTGAACGAATTGTACTGCAATTCGCGCGGGCAGGTTGCGGAAGTGTCGATCTGGAAGGACTTACTCGCGGCGGAAGCGGTTGGCCTGATCGAATTCGGCGCGGAGTTCGGGGGTGCGGAGGTTTTCGCGGAGGTGGGCGAGTCGCTGTTCCATGGCCTGGAGGGCGCGCTCGACGGCCTCGGTGTTGGTGTGGGCTATGTCACGCCACATCGAGAATGGGCTGGCGCCGAGGCGAGTCATTTCCCGTAACGCGCGGCCGCCTACATCCTTGAGCTCGGGGGCGTCGCCGACTTCGTCTTCAAGCAATGCGCTCATGGCGGTGGCTACAAATTGGGGTAGATGGCTGACCCAGGAGACAAGCTCGTCGTGGCGCGCGGGATCGAGATCGATGACGCGCGAGCCCATGGAGACGACCGAGTTGCGCCAGCCCTCGACAAGCTCAACGGCGCGCGGAGTGCGACGGGCGGATGCATCGTCAGTAAATAGCCAGACGGCGCCGCGATAGAGGTTGGCGTCGCCCAGGGCTGCGCCGCCGCGCTCTTTGCCGGCCATGGGATGACCGGGCAGAAAGGCCGGGCAGTTGGGCTTGTTATAGAGTTGCGCGGCCGACTCTGAGATGAGGTGCTTGGTGCTGCCTACATCGGTGACAAGGTGATCGGGCGTGAGTTGGCCGGAGAGCTGCGCCATGAAATCGAGCGTTGCGAAGATGGGCACAGAGAGCAGGACGACTTCGCTCGCGCGGGCGGCGGCGATCGGATCATCGGCTACTTCGTCGATGGCGCCCGCGCTCAGCGCAATTTCGACCTGCTCTTTGGTGCGGCTCCAGCCGGTGATTCGGCCGGTGAATCCAGCAGCGCGCAGGGCGAGGCCGGCCGAGGTGCCCAGCAGGCCGGTGCCGAGGATGGAGATGCGCGAAATCATGACTCGCTGACCTGCTGACTCGCTCGATTTTACAGCGTTCTGCCGACGGCCCCTGCAATCACGCGCAACTCGGCGGTTAGTTTCGCGAAGTCCTCGAGGTACATGGTCTGCGCGGCGTCGCTTACGGATTTGTCGGCGTTGGGGTGGATCTCGATAAGCAAAGCGTCCGCACCCGCGGCCACCGCGGCCTTAGCCATGGGGGCTACCATGTCGCGGCGGCCGGTGCCGTGCGAGGGATCGCCGACAATAGGCAGGTGCGAGAGCTTTTTGACGACCGGGATGGCCGAGATGTCCATGGTGTTGCGCGTGGAGGTTTCGTAGGTGCGGATGCCGCGCTCGCAGAGAATCACGTCGTAGTTGCCGCCGGAGAGAATGTATTCGCTCGATAGAAGCAGTTCTTCAATGGTCGCGGCGATGCCGCGCTTGAGCAGCACCGGCTTGCGCACCTGGCCGAGTTCGCGGAGCAGATTGAAGTTCTGCATGTTGCGCGCGCCTACCTGGAAACAATCGACGTAAGGCAGCATGGCCTCGATCTGCGCGATCTCCATGACTTCGCTGACAGTGGCCAGGCCATGCTTGTCGGCGGCTTCGCGCATGAGCTCGAGACCGGGAATGCCGAGTCCCTGGAAGGAGTACGGCGAACTGCGAGGCTTGTAAGCGCCGCCGCGCAGAAAGCCGCCGCCGGCAGCTTTGACGGCTGCAGCGGTCGAGAAGATCTGCTCGCGATTCTCGATGGCACAGGGTCCGGCGATGATGGCCACCTGTTGGCCGCCGATGGCAGCGTCCCTATAACCGGGCGCCGCGGCCGGCGGCGTTGGCTTCGGAGACGGAAACCCAAACGCAAAGGCTGTAGGCCATATAGGTAAGAGGCGTCAGCCGGCCTCATGAAGAGGAGGAGAGCATGTATTTGCAACGGTGTGATTTGCTTTTGGCGGTGACACTGGCGGCAGCGGCTGTGACGCCCGCCTCGGCGCAAACGGTAGCGGCCACGGTTGGGCCGCAGCCAATGGCGACAAGCAAGGCAGCGCATCCGTCCCGGATTTCTCGGGCATATGGAACCATTCGATTCCCGGGTTCGAGCCGCTGGCGTCGGGGCCCACGGCGCTGGTCAATCGGCAGCGCCGGGCGAACGGCACTGGCAACATTCTCAAGCTTGTCGGCGACTACACCAATCCGATCTTGAAGCCGCAGGCGGCGGAGATCGTGAAGAAGCACGCCGAACTCGGGCTGAAGGGCATCGGCGATCCGAACACGCGCAACCAATGTTGGCCCTCAGGGGTGCCTTTCATTTTTACGGAGCGCCCAACGGAGCTGCTGCAAACGCCGAACAAGGTCACCATACTTTATGGCCACGATCATCAGGTCCGTCAGGTGTACTTGAACGAACCTCATCCGGCGCGAGTGGTGCCGTCCTGGTACGGCGATTCCGTCGGCCATTACGAAGGCGATACGCTGGTCGTCGATACGGTGGGTGTCAAGGTGGGCCCCTATTCGGTGCTCGATTGGTACGGCACGCCATACACGGAGGCAATGCATATCGTCGAAAGATACCGAATGCTTGATTACGCTGCCGCGAAAGACGGGTTCGATCGCGACGCCAAGGAGCATAATCCGGTCCAAGGGGACGCGAACGATGCGGGCAAGTATCTGCAACTCGAATTCACCATCGAGGATGAAAATGTCTTCACGACGCCGTGGACAGCAACCATGACCTATGTGCGCGATCGTGCCCCCTGGGAGGAAATGGTGTGTGCCAAAATATCCAGTGGTACTCGGGAAAAAATGCCGACGTACCGCTGGCAGCCAAACCGGATTTCTAGACTAAAGAGGCGCAGCATCAAGGCGAAAATGGGAACGGCTCCGGTTTGAGAGGATTGTTGACAGCTATTATCGCTAGCATCGACGACAAGAAAGCGCAGCTTGACCCGGCTGCGCCCGCTGTTGTCTCACGCGCTTCGAAAGCGCTCGGGAGGGGTCCGGTGTGCCCCGATCGCTTCAGAATTTTGTGCACTGCATGAGGGATCGGCGGGCCAACAAGAGATACCGCGCGCCTTCGCGCCCCGGCAAACGTGTGTCGATTGTTTGAAGCTGCCAGCGGGACGTGCCGAAGTCCCGGAATTAACGGCAGCCTGCATGCCGTCGGCAGGCACAACAGCACTATGAAATCCTGAAATAGCCGTCTCACGGGTGTGATCGGCATTTGTGATTTTGTACGTCGCTATAAGCGTAGGTTTTCGACACCAGGGAGGCACACAATGAACCAGCGTCACATCATCGCTCTATCTACGATAGGGGCATTGGGATTGGCCTGCTGCCAGGCACCGCCGTCAGCCAGCAGAGATCGCTCAAGGACCAGCTCGTCGGCACCTGGGCCATCGTCGCACAGGAACAGACGCTTCCGAACGGGAGCAAGGTCCGGCCACTCGGCGCCAATCCGAAGGGCGTAAACATCTACAATGCAAATGGAAGCTTCTACATTCTGTATGTGCGTTCGGACTTGCCAAAGATCGCGTCCAACAACCGATTGACCCCGACACCGGAGGAAGCCAAAGCCATCGCACTCGGGTCTATTGTCATCGTGGGTACATACACGGTGGATGAGGCGAAAAAGGCATCGCCGTCCGGCCTGACGCCAGTACGTTCGCAAACCTCGTTGGAACGCAACAGAATTGGACGATTACCTCGATCACGGCCGACGAATTGAAGTACAGTTTGGAAGCCATGGGCGGCGGCGGGCAAATCCTAACAACCTTCACACGCGCAAATAGTAATCATCTCAGGCAGGTTCTGCGGGTGCCATCGGCTCCCGCATTACATGCGCACGCGCTTTCCGTGCGCGTCTTTTCCGGAAGGAGAGACACTATGTCCCGAGAACATCCGCACGGGCGGCTTCGGGCCATAACCTACCTCCTGCGCTGCAAAACACTATAGCGGAATCCCCCCTTCCAAGCGCGCGGCAATCGGTGTAGATTTCTCTGAGAGCTGCAGCGGGACGTGCCGAGGTCCTGTGTTTGTAGCGGCAGCGCCGATACCGTCGGCATGTATTGTGCACTCAGGCCTGTACCTTTGCGGTCTACCACCAGCACGTCGCGTGCCGGCGCGTCCGCTTGCGCGCTCAGCAACCGAAGATCGGCGAGGAAATCCATGAAAATGCACTATACTGTGACATTCGCCATGTTGGCCGGCGTCGCGATTGGTGCCGCCGCGGTTCAGAGCCTTCATGCTCAGGTGAAGCCGCCCGCTTATGTGGTGACGATGCCCAATCCGGCCGATCCTGATGGCTACGTAAAAAACTATGCGCCGCTGGTGCCGGCCACATTCCAACCCTTCGGCGGGCACTACCTGGTCCGCGGTGGCAAGAAGGTCGTCTTCAATGGGAACCCGCCGAATGTCGTCATCATCGGGTTCGACAGTATCGAGAAGGCGCAAGCTTGGCGGGATTCCGCAGCATATAAGGCGATCATTCCGGCGCGGGACAAGGGCATCGGAACTGGAACGTACCAATCTTTCGCCGTCGAGGGCGTGGCGAACTAACCGGCACCGACGCGAACGGACGGCAGGTCAACAACGTTGCCGTCCATGAAATGCGATAGGTCTTTCGACCAATAGCTGAATTATTCCCCTCACCGTCGATGCGGAAAAGCATCTGGCGTCGCGGCAGCTTTGGGTCAGTTGCAACGGTTCGACAGCGCTCGGGAGGCGTCCGCTGTACCCCCGATCGCTTCAGAAAATTGTGCGCTGCAAGGTGGATTAAAGGGCCACTTGCGGAAGACGTGATGCTCCCCTTACCCGTCGTGTGAGTGAGCATACACTCGCGGACAAGCCGTCCGTCCGCGAAGCATCGCCGCCTGGAAGATTCCAGGTTTCGGCGCAGCTTTACAGCACGGAAACGTCACAATGGCCGCCGCGTCGTCTGAGACATCAGGGCTTTTCTGAAGATCGGCTGCCAATCCATGATGTGGCTGCTGATGAGCGTCGCGATCGCCTTGGTCTCACCTTTTGCGGCGAGATTGATGAGTTCGTAGTGCTCCTTCACGGACGCGCGCTGTCGCTCTTCCCCCTCAGCCGTTTCGATTCCGAACAGGCGCATATTATCACGCAGTTCCATGATCATTTTCGTGAGCCGAGGATTTCCGGCGCGCGAAACGAATGCCTCGTGAAAAGCGCGGTCCGTCTCGATATAGCCCCGGACATCCCGGGCTTTGACCGCATCGGCGATGGCCTCGGCGAGCGCTTTCAATTCCTCCGGGTCTTTGAGCGGCCCCTTGGCGATGTTCACGACCGCAAACCGCTCCAGCAGCTCCCGCAGTTCAAACAGGTTTTCGATATCTTCAAGGGTAGAACTCTGCACCTTGAAGCCCCGATTGCGCATCGGAACGATCATGCCCTGATTGCTGAGCGCGAGAAGCGCCTCGCGAACTGGTGTCGTTGACACGCCAAGCTCGCTCGCAAGACTTGGTACCGAATACATCGCGCCGGGCCCGCTGCGTCCCGAGACGATGTCCGATCGCACCCGCTCCAGGACCCTATCCCGAAGGCTCGCGGCTGCCTTCCCATCTTCCGTTAGCGCCAAGCTGACCTCCTGATTTCGCATAGCTCGCCGGTTGACTGGCTGCGTCGCGCGTGATAGTAATGCGTCACGCTCCACAGTGATGTGTACTGTAGCGCGGCACAAACCTAATCCGTCTTTCGGAGAACATCAATGGCCCTCGATTCGATCGACACAGCGTCCGCGTCGCTGAAGCGGCTGATGTGCCTTGGTTGCGGCTTTTCCTATGATGAAGCGCTCGGCCTGCCCGAGCACGGCCTCGCTCCCGGTACCCGATGGGAAGACGTACCCGAAGACTGGGTCTGCCCGGACTGCGGCACGCCCAAAAGCGGCTTCGAAATGGTCGTGATCGGCTATGCCGCGGGCGGGGCGGAACTCGCCCAGCGCGCGTGATCAATCTGCAATCGAAATTAGGAGAAACTGTCATGTTGGACACAGCTCGTTCACCCGGCTCAATCGCCGACGTCGCCACGCAGGCCCCCGCGCCCCACGGCTCATTCGTCCTGCGTGCCCAGGATCGCGGTCATGACCTCATCCGTTCGGACGGCACCCGATCGTCGTACATTGCGGGGCATCCAGATGGCTTCCTTACGCGCGAGTCGAGCTTCAATTTCCACGAATATCAGAGCGGCCGGCCCGGGTTCGGACCGATCCGTGTGTTCGGCGACGAGATTTTTCACGGCGCGGGGTGCGGCTACAACATCCATCGGCACCACAACTTCGTCATCTGCGCCTTCATTCTCCAGGGCGAACTGACCCATATCAACACCGCCGGCAGCGGCATGGTGGATCGGCTCCGCCAGGGCGACTACTACGTGTTCTCGGCCGGATCAGGCGGCAAGCACTGCGAACTCAGCATCGGCCAGGAGGAGATGAATGCGATCTACATCTGGTTCATGCCGAGCCGGCTGTACCTCGCACCCTCGTATCATCGCGCTCATTTCGATTTCCGCACCCGGCGCGACCGCATCGAGCAACTCGTCGGCGAGGCCGACGGCGCATTGCCGATCCCGAACGATATCCGCATCTCGCGGCTGATCACCGACGCCGGCAAGACCTACGTCTACAAGCCGCGCTCGTCATCCCACGGGACCTACGTGTTCGTGCTTGAGGGCGGGTTGCGCAGCGGCGAGACGCTGCTCGGGCGGCGCGACAGCATGGGCATCTGGGGCGTCGATGAGATCGAATGCCAGGCGGCCGCCGACGCAACCGACGTGCTCTTCGTCGAGGTCATGATGATGGACGACGACGTCATCAGGAAATGGGAGCACGAACACCCCGGCCATTGAGGTTGATGGCTTCCCCGTTCACATTGCACAGGATACCCCATCATGCCGATCATGGACGTCCGCTACCCGGCCGGCAGCCTCGACAAGGCCGCCAAGGCCGCCCTCGCCCAGCGGTTGACCGATGTGCTGATCAGGATGGAGGGCGGCGCGAATACGCGCCAAGGCCGCGCCTTCGCCTGGGTTCTTTTCACGGAGTTCGCCGAAGACGACTTCTGGGTCGGCGGACGCACCGATAATGAGTTCGTCGCAGCACCGGGAAAGTTCCTCGTGCATGTCACCATTCCGGAGGGTTACATGAACGCTCCTCACAAGAGCGAAGTTCATGCCTGGGTAACGTCGGCGATCGTTGACGTTACCCAGGCGCAAGACCGTGCTGCGGGCGACAGCGTGCTGGTCGTCATTGATGAAGTGACCGAAGGCAACTGGGGCGCCGGTGGAAATACCATCAGCCTCGATGCCATCGCGGTCGCTGTCGGTCAACCCAAAGAGGGCGCGCGGTTCAGATGGGTGCAGTCGTACTTTGGGGCCAAGGCTCGGGCGTACGCCGCGGCCGGTTATCCATCGGATGTCGGCGGGCTGCTTCCGCCACAAGGCGGGTTTCCGCCGCACCCAGCAAGCACACCGATCGATGAGCGCGCGCCGCCGCCGTGAAAAAGCGTGCATCGGTAGAACGCACCAAATGCAACTCAATTGCGATGCATCACCGGGTGTGAATCATGAAACGGCGTGACTTTCTGTTTGCAGGCGCATCGGCCGTCACCACGAGCGCGCTGGTGCGTCGGGGTGCCGCCCAGCCGGGCGCACCACATCCCGAGCGTTATCCGGTCGGCGAATTCATGCTGGAGCGTACGGCGAGCGGCTTGATCATCCGGCACCGTCGGAACGAACGACAGCCATTATGGGAGAGCGCTGTTGACGGAAATTTCATCCTCGCTGAATTGGCCACTGCGGACATCCGGTCCTTCGGAGAGCCGCAAGGCGCGTACGAGATCCGCGATCACGTGATGGCGGCCTACGAGCGGCCGACGATTGACCACATCGAACCTGCACATGAGCGCGCCACTGTCACGGGGAAGCTTTCAGGTGCCCATGGAGACATCGACTACACGTTGTATTTCGAGGCGGTGTCGCCGAACCACCTGCGGTTTACGATCAAGACCGAAGGTGACACGGCGGTCATCAATCGGATTACGCTGCGCTCAGCTTCGTCCGCGGATGAAGGCTTCTTTGGTTTCGGCGAGCAACTCACCTATTTCAATCAAAAAGGCAATGTCCTGCCTATTCTGGTGCAGGAACACGGCGTCGGTCGAGGGCGGCCAATCCTGACGCAGACTGCTTGATGTCATGGCCAACGGCGGAGGCGGGAACCCGTACGTTACCGAAGCACCGGCGCCGCATTTCATTTCCAGCAGGCTGCGGTCGCTGTTTCTTGAGCGCACGGAATACAGCGTGTTCGACCTCCGGCCGGCCAACCATTTCACGATCAAGGTCTGGTCGGGCGTGATGACCGGCCGGATTGTCTATGGCCAAACGCCGCTCGACCTGATTGAAGCCTACACCGAATACGCTGGCCGCATGCGGGCGCTGCCCGACTGGATCAATAACGGCGCGGTCGTCGGAGTCCAGGGCGGCACCTCGGTTGTCCGCGCCAAGCTCGACAAACTGCGGCAAGCCGAAGTCCCGTTGGCTGCCCTCTGGATCCAAGACTGGACCGGAGTGCGCGTCACCGACGTCGGCAAGCAGCTCTGGTGGGATTGGCGGCTCGACGAGACCTTCTATCCGCAATGGCGAAAGCTGGTTGCGGACCTGGAGAGCCAGGGCGGCCGCATGCTGATCTACATCAACCCGTTCCTGACCAACACGGAAGGACACGATGCGCTTTTCAACGAAGCTCGCGATAAAGGCTTTCTGGTGAAGAAAGCGGACAACACGCCCTACCTCATCAAAAACAGCGACTTCGATGCCGGACTGGTCGATCTCAGCAATCCGGAGACGCGAGACTGGATCAAGACAATCATCAAGGATCACCTGATTGCCAATTGCGGGGCATCCGGATGGATGGCCGACTTTGGCGAGGCGCTGCCGTTCGACAGCAAGCTCCATGGAGGAGCCGACCCGGCGATCTGGCACAACCGATTTCCCGAGGCATGGGCGCGGGTTAATCGTGAGGCGATCGAGGAAGCCGGGCGCGGCGACGACATCGTGTTCTTCAATCGCTCGGGGTTCACGCAAAGCCCACAGTACGCCACGCTGTGCTGGCTCGGCGACCAGCTGCAGAGCTGGGACCAGTTTGATGGGATCAAGACTGCGGTGGTCGGCATGCTTTCGGGCGGCGTGTCTGGATTCAGTCTCCTGCACGGAGACGTCGGCGGCTATGTTACGCTCAGCGTTAACGTTGTTGGCCACAAGCTCCCCATTATCGCGCGGTCGAACGAGCTGTTCCAGCGCTGGATGGAGCTTGCTGCCTTTACCTGCGTGTTCAGGACCCACGAGGGGCTCGACCCCGGTATTTCGGCGCAGTTCGACAGCGATCCGGCGAACACTGCACATCTCGCGTTGTGTGCGAAGATATTCAGGGGCCTTGCGCCATACCGCAGGCACCTCGTCGCGGAGGCAGCGCGGCGCGGCTATCCAGTCGTGCGGCATCCTTTCCTGCATTTTTCGCACGACCCCAACACGCACACGCTGCGTTATCAGTTTCTCCTCGGCCCGGACCTGATGGTCGCCCCGGTGCTCAACAAGGGTGCAGACGAAGTCGAGATTTATTTTCCGGCCGATACCGAATGGGTCGATCTGTGGACCGGCACAGATGTCGGCAGAGCTGGCACGTGGGCCAGGATGCCGGCGCCGCTCTCGCGTCCCGCGGCCTTCCTTCGCAAAAATTCGCCAAGCACTGAGGAGATACGCGCGGGCCTCAAGGCGGCAGGCGCGCTTTAGACCACAAGCTCAACCAAGAAACCCCATGAACTCCGCCAGAAAGTTGACGTTAGAGATTGGCGGCAATCGCCATGTGCTGACGCAACGTGGAGCGCTGCACGAGCAGTTGCGGCTAGCGCACCGGGGCGAGCTTGAGAGAATCATCACGTCCGCCAATGCCCGCATGTCGCCACCCTGGGCGATGGCTCTTTCGCAGTGAAGGACACCTGACCTCCCTTGGCTTGGCGCAAGTTCTGCTGCTTCGACAGCCTTCGCCTCGAAATGCGCGCCGATAGCCGGTTGAAGATCCTTCAGGGGCTCTAACTAAAACAGGCGGCTGGGCTCGCAACAACACACCAAAACGAGGATGCTTCCCATGTGCGGTTTCGTGATCAGAAAGGCCGATCGTACCGTTCTGGCTGCCTTTGCGGCGGTGTCCGCCGGTGCTCTCGCTCTTGCCGTCAGCCCTGCGGCTGCGCAATCGGCATTCTATCAGGTGTCTGAAAATGAGATCGCGGGTCAACCTGGTACCATCATCCGACAGGAGCCCATGCCGTTCCCGCCGGCCGGTGCTTCGGCCTACCGGGTTCTTTACCGATCGACCGGGCTTAACGATGAGCCCATCGCAGTATCCGGCGTCGTGATCGTTCCGCCGGATCTACCCCCCATCGGCGGTCGCCCCATCGTCGCGTGGGCTCATCCCACGACCGGGGTTGTTCCGCACTGCGCACCATCGCTGGCGCGGTTCGTCTATCAACAAATGCAGGGCCTGAGACCGCTGATAGAGCGTGGTTATGTGGTAGCGGCAACGGATTATCCCGGGCTCGGCACACAGGGACCACATCCCTACCTCGTCGGTACGAGCGAGGGCCGCGCCGTGCTCGATGCGGTACGAGCTGTGCGATCGCTTCCGGAAGCGGGCGGCGGCAGCGATTTCGCGGTCTGGGGACATTCGCAAGGCGGACAGGCCGCACTCTACACCGCGCTGCTCGCGCAGACCTACGCACCGGACCTCCATCTCGTCGGCGTCGCGGCCGCCGCGCCCGCGACCGAACTCGCGACCCTGATGGACGACGATTTCAAGTCGCGCGGCGGCAAGAATTTGACCGCCATGACGCTGTGGTCGTGGTCGCGCGTATTCGCCGCGCCGATCGACCGCGTTGTCGAGCCCGACGCGATCCCGGTGGTAGATCGCCTGGCCGAACAGTGCATCGAATCCGTCTTTGACGTGGCGATCCGGCAAAGGTTGGAGCGACCGCTGGAACAAAGCTTCCTGACCGTGAAGAACCTCGCGCACGCCGAGCCGTGGCGTTCTCTGGCAGATCGCAATACGCCCGGTCCCTTGCCGCCGCATATCCCGGTGTTTCTGTCACAAGGTACGTCCGACCAGCTGGTGCAGCCGGCAGTGACATTGGATTATGCGAGAAAGCTGTGCCGGGCCGGCAGCAAAGTACATTTGATGCTGATGGACGGCG
>CAVSYM010000029.1:0-19866 GCA_963732165.1 uncultured Acidobacteriaceae bacterium | reverse complement strand
TTGTGCGGCCGGCTGCGCGCCCGTTGGCTTGCTCTCACCCGGCTTGGTCGCCATTGTCAGAATCGCGGTCGCCTGCTTCGGGCCCGCCGGGTACACCCTGAAAATCAGCCGCGTGATCGTAATCCGTCCAGCGCTGCCGTCCGCGGGCCGCGCAACTATGTCAGGACCGTAGTCCGATATCACCCGGTCGCCCTGCACCTCGCCGCCGGTCTGCACCTGCTCATAGGCCGTCAGCACAATCAGTTCCTGCGGCACGGCCGTCTCATTATTCGCGATATCGGTAATCGGATCGGATTGAGTCGCCATTGCCTTCAGCGAGCTCATCGCAGCCGGCCCTGGCTTGGGCCCCAACGCGTGCGGCTCCGCCTTGCCAAGACTCGCCCGGCAATGCTTTGCGCTGCGCTCGGTCGTCTGCGGCATAATCGCCATCGCGTTAATCGCGCGGAAGTGCGAAGCCGCCATCGCGTCGGGCTCGCCCGGCTGCAGCGAAGCCGGAACCATCCCTGCCGTTTCCACCGTCACTCTCGGCTGCGCCGGCACATATGCCACCAGCTGCGGACAGCGCGCCAGCGCCACCGTTCCCACAACCAGCGCGCAACCCACCGCGCCCACCAGCGCCCGGCTAGCCACAGGATCAATCGCGCTCCGCCGCACCAGCAGGCTGTGCACGCGGCGCGCCAGCTCCGGCCGCCGCTCATAAGCACTCAGTGTCAGCGCCTTCGCGCGTGCTCCAAGCGACAACGACTCGGCCCTGCGCTCCATATGCCGCTCGGCGAGGCCTGCCAGGCAGGCCGCATACGCCCGCGGAGCCTGCGTCCGCCGCACCACGCCCTCGTCGCACGCCATCTCCCGCTCGCGGCATAACCGCCGCTCAACAAACATCAGCGCAGGATTCAGCGGAAAAACCACCAGGCACAGTTTCTGCAACAGATTCGTCCAGTCGTCGCGACGACGCAGGTGCTCAGCTTCGTGCAACACCACCTGCTCCAGTCCGCCGCGTCAGCCGCTCCAGCAGCCACTCGGGAATCAGGATTCGCGGCGCAAAAAATCCAATCACGCTCGGCCGGTCAAGCTCGCGCGTCGTGCAAAGCTCGAACTTCACTTGGCCGTCACTGCCTTCCAAAGCGAGGGTCGCACGAAGTGCTTCGCCCAAAGGGAATACCGCGCGAAGCGCCGGCCAGGTTGCGGAATAACTCGTCTGGTGACCGAAAAAACTCGTCTCGCGACCGTTTTGTAACAAGGGCACGACTTCAGTCGGGCCACAAGTGCTTACTTCCCAAGGCTGGGCTTTAGCCCCTGCTGTCTCTCGGGCAGGCAGAATCACCTTTTCATCACGCTCTTCCGCAAAAAGCCGCGCCTCAATCGGAGTCGCGTTCTTCCACAACCTCCGCAGCCTGAATGAATGATTGATAAGATCGGCGGCGCGCAGCAGCGCAATAACCAGCCACAGCGCCGCAATTGCCATGCACCAGCCGTCGCTCAACTGCAGCCAGGGATGCGCGAGCGCAGCGTGCCCGAGTAAAGACCACGACGCGGGAGAACCAAGGGAAGCCGTGCCAATATTTGAAACTGCGTTCGCCGCCATCAGCCGCGCCAGCGCCGGCACAAACGGCAGCGCAACAAGTACCAAAATCCCCGCAGCCCACGCCGCAAAACGGTGCGCCGCGGCAACTCGGGGAGCAAAGCGCAGGCACAGCGCCAGTCCTGCCGCCACCACCGCGCCCTGCCATAGCGCAGTCACCGCAACCGGCGCAGCCGCATGTGCAAACCCGCGGAACCCATCGGCCAGTGCGGCCCAAATCCCGGCGCCAAGCCCGTTCCCGAGCCCGGCGCCGGTAGACAACGCAATCAACGAGGAGGATATGGGCAAAGCCGGTATCATCACCGTTTGCCTCCATTTCTTTCGATGCTGCCCGGGCCGTCTTCGGTTCCATCGGGAGCAGCACCGGCAATCGCCACTTTCAGCCGCTCCAACTCCTCGGGCGAAATCTCGTCGTCGCCCAGCAGGCTCAACAGCAGCCGCTCCCGCGAGTCGCCGAAGAACCGGCTCAAAACGTGTTTCACCTCGCTCCGGCTCGCCTCGTCCTCGGCCACGCAAGGCCGGTAAACAAACGCGCGTCCCTCCTGCCGGTGCTCCACGTAACCCTTCTGTTCCAGGATCCTTATGGTAGTCAGAACCGAGTTGTATGCCAGCGGTTCGCCATCGGGCAGCGCCGCCACCAGGTCGGTCACCGCCGACTCGCCCCGCCGCCACAGAATCTTCATCAGTCTCAGCTCGGCTTCAGTCAGCGTGTTTGATTTGCGTGGAGGCATGTTTTTCGTTTTCCCGATTCATCCCTTACGACTTTTCAGGCCGAGGCAAAACTTGTTCTTGCACAGGCCAAAGCGGTCTCGCACTTCCACAGACCAAGAGGTCTTGTACTTGCACTGGCCATGCAATCTCGTACTTGTGCAGGGCAAAGAGGTCTTGTATCAGGGCACGAGTTTACTCGTGCCGCAAACGCCACCCCAAAACCTTGAAGGGTACGGGCTTCAGCCCGTACATCAGCCACCTGAAAAATCTGCGGGCTTTAGCCTCTGAGGGATGGTTTTTGTCCAAATCGCCCTCATCCTGCATCCTAGTCCGGCCCTACATTCCCATAGACGCACCAACTAAAGTATTAGTTAGCCAGAGAATTGGAAAATCTCCAAGAGGCTTGAGTTAACACTCGACTTGAGCACATCGGGCGAGCGCCCGCGATCTCGGAGAGGTCAACTCACCACAATCTGGGGTGCCCCAGGTCCCTCGCTTTTCGGGACCTGGGAGAGCACGAACCCCTTCCCACTCCCACGACCGCCAGCCCCGGAGGGGCGGTCGACGCTAGCCCAGGGTGAAACCCTGGGTAACTCGCCAATCACCTGACCACGTCCCGTAGGGCCGCCCGAATCCAGCCCTTCCATTTTTCTCTCGCCCAGTTTTAGATTCTTTTCGCCTTACCGAGCCATCGAAGAAATGGAAGGGCTGAATTGTAAAAGCGTAGAGTATCAGGTAATCTGCCTACATGGATTCATGAAGGAATCCGCGAAGTTTCCGCGTAGAGAGTCTGGCTAATGGCTTGATTCTCAACGAGATTGGGAAAGCTAAAGGTAGAACAGACCGGAGAGTCTCATTATGGCAGTTGCATCACGGTCACGTGTTCTGGCGTACAGGTCTCCCAAGCCAACGCGCAAGACCTCGACCGCGAAGGCCGAGGAGGACTTCCTGGCAAGCGTGATGGTTACCGTTTCTGCTTCGCTTGAGGCAATGAGCGAGAAGGAACGTGAACAAGCCGTCGCCGCAGCAGAAAAGGCAGTTGCCCACCTTTCCTAGCGCTTCGGTGGTAGTTGACGGAAACGATTAAGGTGCGTTTTCCCGATTTCGCTCGCCGGATCGATACCAAGCGCTGTTAGAGCGTCCATAAATGCTTGCTCGTTTCGTGCCTCCACAGCCCTTCGCATTGCAGATTCTGCCCTCAGCTTTTGCCGGTCAAGATGTTTTCTTGATCCCGTATCCTCGCGCATTTGAGTAAGGATTTCGCTTCCCGGAACACCGGGGGCCTTATCTTCTTCTCGCATCCAAATGACTCTTATCTTTCTACCCCGTACTACTGCACGCCCACGAATTAATGCGAGCTAATACCGCCTGCCGTAAGTTCGCTTTGCGGTCCCCTCTCACCTCACCATTACCTATTCTGCTATTCTTTTTCCTTACTACTGGAGCAAGAGAAAATGGCAAAGAGCGTCAACAAAGTCATCCTTCTGGGCAATGTGGGCAAGGACCCTGAAATTCGCGCCACCGGCGGCGGCACCATGGTCGCTACCTTCGGGCTGGCGACCAGCGAACGGTCCAAAGACCCACAGGGCAATTGGGTCGATCGCACCGAATGGCACAACCTGAAGGCCTTCGGCCGTCTGGCGGAGATTATCCGCGACTACGTCAAGAAGGGCTCCAAGCTCTTCGTCGAAGGACGGCTGCAGACCAGCAACTGGGAAGATAAGGAGCACGCCGGCAGGAAGGTCTACCGCACTGAGGTCATCGTCAGCGATCTTTCGCTGCTCTCCGGCCGCGAAGAGGGCTCAGGCCCCTACAACCGGTCGAGCCAGGCAGGCGGCGCAACGTCGTTCGATCAACGCCCACCCGCCGGCGCCGACGACATTTCGCAGCAAGCCGAAATCTCCGACGACGACATCCCGTTCTGACTTTGCATTTCTCACGATCGGCCGATAGCCGAACTATCGGCCTATCGTTCAGTCAAGCTCGCTTCTTTAAAAACATCCTTCAACTCACCGCTCTTCAGCCACTTGCGACAGCGGCATGTTTGCTCGTTTATTCAGCCGATTCGCTAAGCTTATGAACAGATGATTCGACCGGGTTGCGCCTTCTTCGGCAGCAGCCGGTGATCGTGTCAGTCCAGTGACTTTACAAGTTTCTTTGTTTCAGGAGTTTGGTATTTAAGTTACTCAAAGAAGAGTGCTTAGGGTAGATCCGTTCCGGTAATCAGCCTCAATTCAGGAGCTTGCCCACAATCCCCGGGGGGGCGGCGGGGGTAGGGGTACCCATCCGTAAGTACGCAGCACATTAACCCTGACACTCACGCCACATGTGAGAAAGGCAAACTGATTGCGGTATTTCGCCTTAGCGGAGGGGCAGCGGGATTGCCGACCGCGCTCGTGATGTGTGTCACCGCGTTGCCCTCCCAAGCCGCCTGAGCATAAACTGCGACGGCTTTTCGGTTCTTTCATGGCCGTATCGGAGCGGCATGCGGTTTATTTCCCTCAGCGCCCTCGTGGCAGGGCTTGTCGGCGCGGGCACGGTGATTTTCGCCGTCGCAACGTCAGCCGTTACCGCAAACGAAACCTCAGCCGCCAACCAGCCAGTGCAAGCGGCCAGCGCTCCAGCGAAACTCACAATCGACTACCCGGCCGACGGCTCCATCTTCCCTCCCGAAATCACTCCGCCCACTTTTTTGTGGCACGAAGACTCCGAATCGGCAACGCGCTGGGTCATCGAAGTGCGGTTCGCCGACCACTCGACTCCATTGCGCATCGATGCCGCGGGCGAGCATCAAACGGTGGGCGAAATAGATCCGGAGGCGGGAACCGGCGATCACATGATTCCGCTCACGCCCGAGCAGGCCGCCATGCGCACCTGGAAGCCTGACGACCAGACCTGGGCGCGCATCAAGCAGCACTCGGTAAAAGCGCCGGCCACCATCCGCATCGAAGGTTTTGCGGACACGGGCGCGAGCCAACCGGTATCTGCGGGCAGCGTTACGCTCACCACATCCACCGATCCTGTCGGCGCGCCGGTCTTCTACCGCGACGTGCCGCTCATGATCTCGCCACCGGCGGCGAATGGCGCCATCCAGCCGCTGCCCACCTCGGCGCTGCCGTTAATCAAATGGAAGCTGCGCAACATCGGCCAGTCCGAAAGCCACACGGTAATGACCAACCTGCCCACCTGCATGAACTGCCACTCTTTTTCTCCCGATGGCAAAACCATGGGCATCGATCTGGATGGGCCGAAGAACGACAAAGGGCTTTACGCAATTGTGCCGGTATCGAAGCAGATGGTGATTGGCAACAAAGACACAATCAGGTGGAGCGCTTTTCAAGAAGACCTGAATGCGAAAACTCTGGCCCCCTCGGTGAAACGCTTCGGCTTCATGTCGCAGATATCTCCTGACGGCCGTTACGTGGTGACAACGATTGGCGCGCCCAAGCTGGGAAACAGCCACGACAAGGAACACCCCCAGTTCACGGCCGGGTTGTCGAATCGGATGTTCAGCACCAATTACCACCACCTGGACTTTACTCAGGTTTTTTACCCCATGCGCGGAATTCTGGCGTGGTACGACCGTGACGAGAAGAAGCTGAAGCCGCTGCCGGGGGCCGACGATCCGAACCTGGTGCAGGCGTGCGCCTTCTGGTCGCCAGACGGGGAATACCTGATTTTCAGTCGTGCAGTGGCGAAGGATCCTTATCCTGCCAATGGAGAGCGGCCGACCTACGCGAACGATCCGCGCGAGCCGCAAATTCAATACGACCTCTACCGCATTCCTTTCAATCACGGCCTGGGCGGCAAGGCGGAGCCGATTGTGGGAGCTTCGCACAATGGCATGAGCAATGACTTTCCCAAGGTGTCGCCGGACGGCAAGTGGATCGTCTTCGTTGAGAACCACAACGGATTGCTCATGAGGCCAGACAGCAAGCTATACATCGTGCCCTTCGCCGGCGGCAAGGCGCGGCTGATGCGCTGCAACCTTTGGCGGATGAACTCGTGGCACACGTTTTCGCCCAACGGCCGGTGGCTGGCTTTTTCATCGAAGGCGCGCTCGCCCTACACCCAATTGATGCTGACGCGCATCGATGCGAAGGGCAACGATTCTCCGGCGATTCTCGTCGAGAACACTACGGCCGCGAATCGCGCGGTCAATATTCCGGAATTCGTGAATATCCCCGAGGACGGTCCTGATCCGGGTATCGAAAAGATCGATCCGCAAGCGACCGAGTTCTATCGCGTGGCCGATGAGGCTTACGAGCAGATGGAGGGCGATCGCATACCGGAGGCGGTCGAGCTTTTCCGCAAGGCCATCGCCCTTGATCCGGAAGATGCGGGGGCCCATTTCGCCATGGCCACGGCGCTCAGTAAAGTGGGCCAGGTACACGAGGCGACCGAGCAGTACCAAAAGGCCTGCGTGTTAGACCCCAACAATGCGGAATGGCTCGCAAGCCTGGCCATATCGCTGGCCGTGAACGGCGACATGGATGCGGCGATTGAGAGCTGGCACAAGTCTCTGGCCATCGATCCCGCCAATGCCGAAGTGGAATCCATGCTGGGAGCGGCCCTGTTTCAAAGCGGCAAGCAGGATGACGGCATCGCCACTTTGCGCAAGGCGGTGGCGATGGATCCGAAATTGGCCAGCGCGCACAAAGAACTGGGTTTGTCACTGTCGCAATTGGGCCAGATGGATGAGGCGGTCGGCGAGTTGCAGACCGCGACTGATCTGAAGCCGGATTCGGCCGAGTATCGCTTCAATCTTGGCTTTGTTCTCAGCGTGAAGGGAGAGCTGAGCGAAGCGATCGATTCGCTGAAAACCGCGGTCACGATGAGTGGAGGCAAAGATTGGCGATTCCTGGCGGTTTTGGCCGGAACTTATGAGAAGTCCGGCCGCCCCACAGACGCAGCGCAAACCGTACAACAGGCGCTTGACGTGGCCGTGGCGCAGCACGACGACCAGGCGGCGGCACAATTACGAGGCGCGCTGGCGCATTACCAGCAAGAGCAAGCGCAACCGCCCAGCCAGTAGAGCCTGCTTTGTGAATCCGCGTGGTTCCGGTTTAGATCTCGATCTTCACCGGCCAAGTCTTCCAGATATCGGCGCAGTAGTCGCGAATGGCGCGGTCGGAGGAGAACTTGCCGATGCGGGCCACATTCAGAATCGACATGCGCGTCCAAGTGTGTTGATCTCGGTAGACCATGTCCACGTGGTCCTGGCAATCGACATACGCTTGAAAGTCGGCCAGCAGCATGTACTCGTCCTGCGTCAGCAGTGAGCCGGCGAGCGGCTCAAAGAGCGCGCGGTCGCCGTGCGAAAACTCGCCGTTTGCCAGTGAATCGAGAATCTCGCGCAGGTTCGCGTTGGACTCATAAATCGCGCGCGGATTGTAGCCTTGTGCCTTGCGCTGCTCCACTTCAGGCGTGCTCAGGCCAAAGAGGAAGAAGTTGTCTTCGCCCACCTCTTCTCGAATCTCGATGTTGGCGCCGTCAAGCGTGCCGATGGTGAGCGCGCCGTTCATGGCGAACTTCATGTTTCCGGTTCCCGAAGCCTCTTTGCCGGCCAGCGATATCTGCTCAGAGAGATCGGCGGCCGGGTAAACTCTCTGGCCCAGCTTCACGTTGAAGTTGGGCAGAAAGACGATCTTGAGGCGGTCGCGCACCAGCGGGTCGCCATGAATCACCGCAGCCACCGAGTGGATGAGCTTGATGAAAAGTTTGGCCGTGCGGTACCCCGGCGCTGCCTTGCCGCCAAAGATAAAGGTGCGCGGCTGTATATCGATATCGGGGTTGTGCTGGATGCGCTTGTAGAGCGAAAGAATGTGCAGCACCTTCAGGTGCTGGCGCTTGTACTCGTGCATGCGCTTCACCATCACATCGAACATTGAGCAGGGGTCGACGGTAATGCCCAGCGTGCGGTGAATGTACTCGGCCAGCCGCTGCTTGTTGTATTGCTTGATGGCGCGCCACTCGCCATTGAGTTCCGCGTCGCCGATCGACGATTCAAGCTTGCGCAGTTTTTCGAGGTCGTGAACCCAGCCATTGCCCAGCCGCGACGATAGCAGGTTGGCAAGCCGTGGATTGCTCAACACCATCCACCGGCGCGGAGTGACCCCGTTGGTCATGTTCTTGAATTTCTCGGGCGTCAAATCGGAGAAGTCGCGCAGCACCTCGGTTTTGAGCAGTTCAGAATGCAGCTCGGCCACTCCGTTGATAGCGTGGCTGCCCAGCGCGGCAAGATTCGCCATGCGCACGTAGCGCTCACCGCTCTCGTCGATAAGGGAGAGCCGCCGCGCTTTGTCCTCATCGCCGGGAAATTTGGCGCGAACGTTTTCGAGATGGCGGCGATTGATCTCTTCAATGAGTTCAAAATGCCGCGGCAACAGTGCGCCAAAGAGACTGACCGGCCATTTTTCAAGGGCCTCAGGCAGCAGCGTGTGGTTGGTGTAGGAGATCGTCTTGGTCGTTACGTTCCACGCCGTGTCCCACTCCAGGCGGTTCTCATCCACCAGCAGACGCATCAATTCGGCCACCGCGATGGCCGGATGCGTGTCGTTCAACTGGATGGCGAAGCTGCGGTAGAGGTCGGCGAGCGGCCGGTCCGACGCTTTTTGAATTTGCACGATGTGCTGCAGCGAGCAGGAGACAAAGAAGAACTGCTGCTCGAGCCGGAGCTGCTTGCCCTGTATCTCCTCGTCGTTGGGATAGAGAATTTTGGAGATGGTCTCAGACGAAACTTTGTCAGCGACCGCGCCAAAGAAGTCTCCAGTGTTGAAGCTCTCGAACTTGAATGAATCCACGGCCTGCGCCGACCAGAGACGCATGGTGTTGGCGGTGTTGGTGCGGTAGCCGAGAATCGGCGTGTCGTTGGGAATGCCGCGGACAATCTTTTCCGGCACCCAGCGCACTCTCA
Organism: uncultured Acidobacteriaceae bacterium; assembly: GCA_963732165.1. Lineage (GTDB taxonomy): Bacteria > Acidobacteriota > Terriglobia > Terriglobales > Acidobacteriaceae > Telmatobacter. Next base: position 10,657 of record CAVSYM010000029.1, on the reverse strand, counting down.
CGTGACCGTCCGGGTCGGAGTACTTCTCGGTGTGCCCACCGAACTTGACCTCGTAAGCGTCTTCGGGCCGCTCCAGCGCCCAGGGATTGCCCAGGCGCAGCCACTTGTCGGTCGCCTCCACCTGCCAGCCGTCGCGAATTTCCTGGTTGAAGATTCCGTATTCGTAGCGGATGCCGTAGCCGATGGCCGGAATGTCGAGAGTGGCCAGCGAATCCATGAAGCACGCTGCCAGGCGGCCCAGGCCCCCGTTTCCCAGGCCCGGCTCTGCCTCCTGTTCGATGAGAGTGTCAAGATCGAGACCCAGCTTGCGCATTGCCTCCTCGGTCTCTTCGTATATGCCAAGGTTAATGAGGTTGTTGGCCAGATGCGGCCCGGTGAGAAACTCGGCCGAGAGGTAGCAGACTACGCGCACATCCTGGGCCCGATAGTTCTGCACCGTCCTGATCCACCGCTCCACCAGGCGATCGCGCACCGTATGCGCCAGCGCCATGTAGAGATCGTTCATAGTGGCGCGCTCGCGGCCCCGGCCCTGTACAAAAAACAAGTTGTCGAGGAAGGAATGAGCGAGCGCCTCGACTGCGTTGGCGGTGCGCTGGTTTTTCGTCGATCCTTCAAAGTCGAGTTCGGGCAGGACGGGAGCGGTCATGGGTTCTCCTGGTTTGGGACGGCGAAGACGAGGTCATGGGGCGCCAACGAAGTTCACCGGCAGGCGCCGATCGTTCAACGCAACCATACGCCCGCAGTGTGGCACGGGAATAAACAAAGCGTCAAAATCGGGCCGAAGCGGGTTTGCGGCTTGCAGCGCGGACCTGCGGGTGCCCTAATCCCCGGGGCCCTTGTCCCGATTACCGTCGCCTCGGTTACTTCATCGACGGTAAGGGCGTGACACGTTAACAATTGGCGATCTGAGTCGCAGAATCTTCCACACAGCGTTCATTCATCGACTTTTTAATCGCGCGTTAAACACGCGCGGATGCGGCTTCTCCTATGATTCCGCGTGGCGCCCCTCGCCATGACTCAGGAGGTCATGAAAACATGAAAATACGTATTTTGAAAGCGTTTGCCGCGGCTCTTGCGGCAACGTTCGCACTGGGTTCATTCGCCCTCGAAGTGAAATCCCAGGAGCACGATCCCAGCCAGGATTCCAATCACCTTCTGGATCCATTCCACGGATTTGTGCCCGGCAGCATCGTATTGAGCGGCACAGTCTACGTTGGGAATGCAAGTACCGTTACACCTGGTGAAGTATTACCATTCGGCTGCCAGAACACCGGCCCCATCACAAACCCTAACCCCGCCACGGTCAATGTGCCGCTGCTGCCGCCGTCCACCAGCACCACGGCCGTGACGGTCACTTGCGGCTACGCCAGCGACAACGGTGAAGCTCCGAGTCTCCGCGACAGTCACAATGTTTGGAATAACGCGAACACCGATCCGAACTTTGGTGTTTCTTCGCCTATCGTTCTGTGGGACTTGGCCCCCAATGGCTTCGAGTTGGGTGCGCTGCAGGTTCCAAGCGACCAGATGGTGACCAGCTTCAGCTCCAAATCCGAGCTTGCCTTGAATCGCTCGATAGACGGCAGAAGCCTCACCTTTATGGGCTACCGCGGCGGGCCCGGTTGCCCCACGCTCACCCTTGACCCGACCACCAACATCCTCACGCAAGGCACCAACGTGGGCCCCGAGTCGCCCACCGCGCCCAACCTGCTCGACGTCTCAGCTTCCAGCACACCGGGCCTCTGCGACCCAACCAATGCAGCTGTCGCGAGCTATGCAGGCGCAACCAATCCGACTGCTTATTACCGATCTGTGGCGGAAGTGGACGCCTGGGGCCATATCTCATATACCGATGGCGACGCCTACAGCGGCGACAATTCTCGCGCCGTGATGAAGGCCGGCAACGAACTGTATTACTCGGTTGGAAACGACAATAATGGTAACCTTTCGAAGAAGCAGATGCCGGAGACGACACTCGGCTTCGATCTCTCCCACTCGACGGGCGCCGAATTATTCACTCCTGGCGCACCACCCCTGGTCCCGCCCAGCAACAACATGATTTCGTATTTCGTCTTCTCGGGAGACAAGCCGGGTAAGGACACGAACTTCCGCGGCATGACAATCTTTGACAATACCCTGTACGTCGCCAAGGGCAGCGGAGGCAACGGCATCAATACCGTCTATCAGCTCGGCACTGCCGGCGTGCTGCCCACCACGGCCAACGCCCCTTCCGGCGGCCTCGTCAACGAACCTGAAACCATTCTTCCCGGATTCCCCAACACCAGCGCCAGCACAAACAGCCCTGGCGGCGCCTATCCCTTCGGGATCTGGTTTGCCAATCCAACAACTCTGTACGTTTGCGATGAGGGCGACCTGGTCTACACGGCGAGCCAGACCATCAACGGCCAGGTCAACGTTGCCGACTCCGGCACGCTGGCCACCGCCGGCCTGCAAAAGTGGGTTCTCACCACGCCGTCGGGCGGAAGCCCCACATGGGTTCGCGAGTATGTCATCCAGAATGGGCTTAACCTTGGCGTGCCCTACAGCGTTCCAGATTATCCCGCTTCGATTGAGCCCGCCACCGGCGGTTGCCGCAACATTACCGGCGTTGTCGACAATTGGGATGGGACCGCTACTATTTACGCGATCACCTCCACAATCAGCCTGAACGGCGACAACGGCGCCGATCCCAACAAGCTGATGGTTGTCACCGATCACATTGGCGATACCCAGCCCGAAAACCACGGTTATCTCGACACGTTCCATACGGTTCGCTCGGCCCGCGCTGGCGAAGCCTTCCGCGGCGTCGCCTTCGCCCCCGATGATTTCCCCTGGTGGTAACCATAAACAAGCGCATCGACTAATCAAGGCTCCCCGAGCAAACAAAACTCCGGGAGCCTTATTCTTGAGAACCAAGTCCAGCGAGAAGTGCGTCGGTTCGCTGACGAATGACCGCGAAGGTACGTTCGACTTTTTTTGCGATCTCTGCAGCGGCGATCGGTCCAACATCCTCCACGCCCCAGACTTCAATGTGCTGCCGATCCGGCACAATCCAATCCTCGCAAAACTTGAGGTGTTCCGCTTCCATGAAAACCAGAACATCGCTCGCGCGTACCAGCGCTTCGGTCGTTCGTTGCCAATTTGGCGCCGCATACGAAGTAAGCGAATACCTGGCTAATATTTCCGCCGCGTAGGACGAGATCGGGGCATCTCCATTCTTTCCGGCCGCGATGCCGCTTGAAAGAACCTGTATCGCGGTATCGCACACGGATGCGCAGTAAGCCTCGGCCAAGCGGCTCCGATAGATGTTGCCGGTGCAGACAAAGTGAATTCTCATAACAGACGCTCGTACAGGATCGCATCAATTCAGGCTCTCGGACATGTCTCGAAGCGGAATGAATCCCGCCTTACACGAGCCTGGCTGCGCGGAGTACAGTCTCCGCCACTTCTTCCGGTGTGAGCGCGTCGACCGCAACGGAAACATGCGCGGCGCGATAAAGCGGCAGCCGTCGCGCGTAGCGGCTTTCGAGGTTGGCGCGATCGGCCAGCACCGGTCGCTCGTGCTCAGTGCCTGCGCAGCGAGCCAACGTGGTTTCAAGCGCGACTTCGAGGTGTACAAGAAGGGTGCCATCGCCGGCGAGCAGCAATTCGCGCGTTTCAGCGTGTTCAATGGCCCCGCCGCCGAGCGCCAGGACCAGGTTGTCGGTCGCGGTCAGACGAGCAATCGTCGTGTGCTCCAGGTCGCGAAAGGCCGCTTCTCCGTGGCGTGCGAAGATCCCGGCGATTCTCGATCCGGCTTCAGCCTCGATCACGTTGTCGGCGTCCACAAATCGCCAGCCCAACCGCGCAGCCAGCAGCGGACCTACGGTGCTTTTACCTGAGCCCATAAAGCCGGTAAGCACGATGCGCTTGACGGGCGTAGCTGGAGGCCGCTGAACTTTATCGCCCAAGGTCATTCTTTTCAGTATAGGGAAGCGATGGGGCAGAAGAGTCAGTTGAACAGTGAAACAGTTGGAAGGTGATCAGCTTGTAACTGCGGCTGCGCTTCTTCCGATACATGCACTTCCCTTAGTCTCTAATCCCTCAGTCCCTAATCCCTCAGTCCCTTAGTCCCTCAGTCCCTTAGTCCCTGCCTTCACGCGAACACCATCACCATTGCGCCGATAGTAATCAACGCGCCGCCGATCAAGGCTGCAATGTTGAGCTTTTCTCCCAGCAACAGCCACGCAAAAATCATCACCAGCGGCACGCTAAGCTTGTCGAGCGGAGCGACGCGCGATGCCGGACCCAGTTGCAGCGCGCGAAAGTAACACAGCCACGAGAGCCCCGTGGCCAGCCCTGAGAGCGTGGGATACAGGATGGTCCGCCGGTCGAGCGAGCGAATCTCGCCGTGCTTGCCGAGGGCCAGCGCGATGCCCCACGCAAATACCACCACCACGGTTGTGCGCAACGCGGTAGCCAGGTTTGAGTCCACATGCGCCACGCCCACTTTGGCCAGCAGCGCGGTGGCTGCGGCGAAGACCGCCGAAAGCAATGCCCATCCAATCCAACTCATGGAAACATGCTACGCGCTCATGGCAACATGCTACGCGACCCTGCGCCCCCGCTAAGCGTCTCAGCGCCCCCGTGACTCCTCAATTGTTAAACTCGATCCATGGAGACCGGCCGGCCCAGCCGAACAGCCTTCCGCGTGGCCCAGCGCCGCGCCATCCACCAGGTGCTCGACCAGCCGCCCGTCCTCAACGACCCCATCGCCATCCCGCTGCTAGGCAGCGCCTTTGCCTACGATGCTGAGAAAGAGTCTTCCCGTTTCGCGCGCGCCTTTCGCGCCTTCATGGTAGCGCGCAGTCGTCTTGCCGAAGATCAGCTCGCTGTGGCCGCCGCGCAGGGCCTTACGCAGTATGTCGTTCTTGGCGCGGGCCTCGACACCTTCGCCTATCGCAATCCCTTTCCGCAGGTTCGCGTATACGAGGTTGACTTTCCGGCCACGCAGCAGTGGAAGCGCACCCTGCTCGATGCCGCGTCGATCACCATCCCGGCGAACCTCACCTTCGTCCCGCTGGACTTTGAGCACATGACCCTGGCCGAGGGCCTGGCCTCCGCGGGATTCGACTCGGCGCAACCTGCCTTCTTCGGATGGCTGGGCGTGGTTCCTTATCTCAGCCTGCCCGCCTTCCAGTCCACACTTGAGACCATCGGCGGTCTGCATTCCGGTTCAGGCGTCTGTTTCGATTTCGCCCAGCCCGCTGAATCCCTGCAACCCGAGTACCTGCCGGTCTTCCAGGCGCTGGCTGCTCGAGTGGCCGCAGCCGGTGAGCCCTTCCGTCTCTTCTTCACGCCCGAACAGCTTGAAAGGGAGTTCCGCGCCGCCGGATTCAACCGCATCGAGATTCGCAGCCCCGGCGAAGTGAACGATATGTATTTCGAGGGCCGCTCAGATGGGCTCGCCATGCCGCGCGCGGGCGTTGGCATGTTCGCCACGGCGTGGAATTAGAGTCCGCTATTAACACTCTCTGGCTACGCGAGAGTTAATAGCAGACTCTAGGGCGCTAAGATGTCGTTATGCGCCCGTTCTTTTCCGGCAGGATTCTATGCGTTGCCGCCGCGTTCGTGGTTCTCGCTCTTTCGGGCTGCGGCTATCACACCCTGGGCGCGGCCACGCACCTGCCTCCCGACGTAAGAACTCTCTCCATTCCAGTCTTTGCCACGCGCACCGAGGCCAACGGCACTGAGACGGCGATGACCGATGCCGTCATCCGCGAGTTTGCCGCGCGAACCGGTTTCATGGTGACGCCGGCCAACGATCCCGGCGCAGACGCCGTGCTGCACGGAACCATCCTCAAGCAGGTGGTCACGCCCCTCACCTACAACTCGAACACGCAGCAGTCGTCGAGCTTTATCGTCACCATCATGGTGGCAGTCACGCTCAACGCACGCGACGGGCGCGTGCTCTACAAGAATGACAATTACACCTACCGCGAGCAGTACCAGTCGACCGTCGATTTGCCCACTTTTTTCCAGGAAGATCCCGCGGCGGTCCAACGCCTTTCGCGCAACTTCGCAAAGCAACTGGTAGCCGATGTGCTGGAAGGCTTCTGAGAGACAGCTTCTAGCTGCTAGCTTCTAGCCTCTAGCTTGTTTGTGGGAAAACCTGCATACGAGGAGATTGGGAACCGGCCTCACCAGAATGCCTTTTGTGTCATTTGCGTCAAGTCCGATCGCCGATCGCCGAGGCTAGTAGCCTGAAGCTAGAAGCTAAAAGCTAAAAGCTAAAAGCTAAAAGCTAAAAGCTAGAAGCTAGAAGCTAAAAGCTATCTCACCCCGCCCTCACCAGCAGACACGTAATGTTGTCATGCCCGCCGGCCTTGTTGGCCGCACCCACCAGCCGTGTGCACAGCTCGTCGAGGGGCAGCTCAAGCCGCAGCAGCGACTCGATGAGCGGGTCGGAGAGTTCGCGCGTCAGCCCGTCGGAACAAAGCAGATACAAGTCGCCCGGCTCGGGCTCCATGGCAAAGGTGTCGGGTGTTACCTGGATTTGTGTGCCCAGGGCACGCGTAATCACGTTGCGCAGGGGCGAGCGCTGCGCTTCGCTCGGGTTCATGCGCCCCATGCGCACCTGTTCCTCAACCAGCGAGTGGTCCTGGGTAATCTGCTCGAGAGTTCCATTGTGCATCCGGTAGCCGCGGCTATCGCCCACGTTCAAGATCCAGACCTGCCGTTCCCCGGTAATCAACGTCACCAGGGTCGTGCCCATGCCGGCCAGTTTAGGATTGCGCTGCGAGCGGGAATAAATGGCCTGGTTGGCGGCGCCGATTGCCTGCTCTGCTTCGTCCGGCGTGGGTGCGCCGCGCTCTTCGGCAACCAGCAGCCGCATCATCTCTTCCACGGCAAGCGAGCTGGCAATTTCTCCGGCGGCAGCCCCACCCATTCCGTCGCACACCACGAATACACCGCGCTCAACCGAGTATCCGAAAGCGTCTTCATTCGATGGACGTTTGCGGCCGCGGTCGCTTACCCCCGCAGCCGTGTACTGAACCAGAGCCGTCGACAAATGGTATCTCCCATCGGTCAGTTTACACAGGTTTCGCGAGAGCCGGGAGGCACGAAAGGCCAATGGGGCAGACAGGTCCCAATTGCGGCCATTCCTATTTAACTCCGACCGTAACGGGCAACGTCGGCGGCTCGGGCAGGTCAAACACCTGGATGGCCCCGGCATTGACCACCGCGACCCTGCGGCCCGAGGGCGAAATGGCCACATTCCCGCCCGCATCGAGCACCGGGCTCGCCTGTGTTTCCAGCGCCATGTCGCCCGTTGCGGCATCGTATACGGTCACCCACTGGCCTTTTATATCCTCAGGGTCGAGCGAGGCGTAGGCATTGATGGCGTGGGTCACACCCAGCGTCTCGCGGGCAATCCGCTTTCCGTTTTGAGCCATCACCACCTCGGGCCAGATGGCAACCGGGGGCGTTGCGTCGATCCACAGCACCTTGCCGTCGGTATTCATCGCCACCAGTTTGTCGCCGCCATTCGATTCGCACCCGGTAACCAGAATCTCGCCCGCCGAGATAAAATCGTCCCTCAACTCGCACTCCGATTCCAAACTGCCCAGCATGCGGCTGCCGCCGTCAAAATAGTTCAGGCTCACGATCCGCTGCCAGCGCTCGCCTTCGAGATCGAGCGTTGTCTCATTCGGCCATAGCAGGCAGATGGTGCCATGTGTACTGTCGACGCTCGCGGTGCCGGCGTTTGCGAGTTTAGCCGTTGAAGACTGAGATGAAGCCGATGAGCAGCCGGAAGCTGCGGCAGCTATCAGAGCAGCAGCAGCGACCACCGTGGCCAGCTTATACTTACCTCGGCGTGCCTTCGTGCGCCATTTTTCCATTGCAGGTATCCTCTTTCTGTTCCGTTGCCTGAGCACGGGTCGGTCTCCACGTTCATTGGTGCCCGGATCCGATCCGGGCCTTGGTTACCGGCAGTCCCGGAATACTGATTCTGCAACTTCGGCGGCACTCGTCGCCCGGGGGAATCCCGCGTAGCCGCTCATAAGCACGAACACTTCACGAATCTCGTCCGCGCTCACGCCGTGAGCGAGTGCACCGCCAACGTGGGCTCGCAGGGCACGGCAGTCGCCCAGGGCGGTGAGTGCGCCTATCAGGATCAGGCTTCTCGTCCTCAGGTCGAGGTGCGGCCGTTCCCAGAGCTCGCCGAGGCAGAAATCGATCACAGCCTCCGCAAGCGGACGCCCGAGTTGCTGGGCCATTTCGTCAGGCCCTTGATCCTCGTTGCCCGACAGGCGATGGAGCACCCGCAGGCCGGTCTCCCTGCGCTCGGCTCCTGACCGGCCTTCCGGGGCGCGCGTCACAGTCCCCCCAGCGGGAAATGAGCGGTCTCGGGGCAGAGAACGGCTCGGAGGGCCTCGAGCAATACCTGCGCACGAAGGCAGTCTGGCTGGACACTGCAGCCTGACCGGGCGCGAAGGTCGACAGGTAAAGGCATCTCGGACGATCGGGAAGGTGCATGATGACCGAGGAAATGGCCAAGGCCGTGCAAGTGCTGCTGGATAAGCAGGCCATCCATGATGCGCTAATGCGCTATTGCCGTGGCGTCGATCGCTGCGACGAAGACCTGATGCGTTCTGTCTATCATGAAGATGCGAAGGCGTTCGCCACGTCGGCCTGGGAATTCGTGAAGGAGTTCGTGCCTTCCAACAGGGCCGCCACGTCGTTCACCGTGCATGCTATCCAGAACCTCACGATCGAGGTCCACGACGACGAGGCTTTCTCCGAGGCGTATTTCATCACCTATGTCGGCCGCCCGGAAGGTGCCGCGGAATACGTGGATCTCTTCTGCGGCCGGTACCTCGACCGCTGGGAGCGACGCGGGGGCCAGTGGGGCGTCGTTCACCGGGAGGTGGCACGCGAGTGGGCACGCGGCGACGCCTTCGGCACCGGGCAGTTCCCCGTCCGGCGAGCGAAGACGGCACCTTCATCCAGCCCATGCGAAGCCGCGACGACTTGTCCTACCAAGGGCTCACGGGCAACTAGGCAACAAGGGCCCCGCGCGAGACTCATGCCTTTCACCGAGGTTAACGGGCAGTCGGTGGCCTACTTACAACGCCGGGCGGCCCGGGCGAGGTCGTCGTGCTCAATCATGGCTTCCTCATGGACCACTCCATGTTCGACCTGCAAGTTGCTGCACTGAGCCCGGAGTTGCGCGTCATCACGTGGGATCAACGCGGATTCGGGGGCACCGTAACGCGCCGGCCGTTCAGCTTCTGGGACTCCGCCCGTGACATGATCAGCCTTCTGGACCACCTGCAGGTCAAGCGCGCCGTCGTGGGGGGACTCTCGCAGGGCGGTTTCGTCGCCCTCCGCGGTGCCCTGCTCCAACCACGGCGAATCGCCGGACTCGTACTGCTGGCGACCCAGGCAGGCCTGGAAGACCCTCGCGACTCCCAGCCCCTGATCGACTCCTGGATGAGTGCCGGCCCGAGCACCGTCGCCGAGACGCTCGCCACGAACCTGCTTGGTCCGGGTGACTGGCCCGAGTGGATCCAGAAGTGGTCTGACCTCCCAGCCGGGCAACTCGACCTGGCGTATCGATGCCTCATCCGAAGAGATGACATCACCGAGCGCCTGGGGGAGATCCGGTGCCCGGCGCTGATCCTGCACGGAACCGCGGACACAGCCATCCCGTTCGAGAAGTCCCAGATTCTGCTCGATCGGCTCGGCGGTCCGACCAGCGTGATCGCCGTGCCGGACGCCCCGCACGCGTTGAGCATCACGCATCCTCAACCGGTGAACCAGGCCATTCAGCAGATGGTTCGAGCCGCGAAACGCAAGGCTCATGCAAGGCGTGAATGAGGAGCCGTTTGGGAAACTAATGCGGAAACTCCCGAAGCTGTCCCGAAGTGCAAAGTAGCGATAGGGTAAGGATCTTGACGCCGATGCCGCGCGCGTGGAGGTCATCGGCGATCGTGAGCACCTCCTTGACGGAGCGGCCGAGCCGGTCCAGCTTCCAGACGACGAGCGTGTCACCGGGCCGCAGGTAGTCGAGCGCGGCCGCAAGGCCTGGCCGCTCTGCGGCGGCTTTGCGGGTGCTGACCTTGTCGACGTAGGTCCTGGTGCACCTGGTGTAGGTCAGTGCGTCCTGCTGGAGCTGGGCATCCTGGGCATCGGTGCTGACGCGGGGCGAGGCCGATGAGGTTGCGCTCGCCGCCGGGAAGGTCGAGCACCGTGAGGGCGGTGGCGGCGGTCTGTGTCATATCCCTAGTGTCTAGCGCTCCGGAGCAAGTTTTTAGACGAGTTTTGAGACGAGAAACGCCGGTAACTATGTGATCTCCAGTGGTATCTGGCGTGGTTCTATCGGCGTTATCTGGCGTGACCCGCTGGGATTCTGGCCGATTGTATGGCTGAGCACGATGTTCGGCACTTGGGATCGGGTCTGGCATTCGCTTCGGTCGGTAGGGGTCGGATCGCAGTTCCAGCGCCAGTTTCCGCGCGTGTTACTGGCCTATCTATCTGGCTACGGATCCACAATCAACGGCAACGCTCATTCGTGACGGGCTACTGGGATCGGCCGACCGGCTCTCAGGAGCATAAAGACATCCGAGGCCGATAACCGAAAGCCGTAGCCCAAGCTGTATCCGGGTGTCGAGCG
>CAVSYM010000028.1:0-11423 GCA_963732165.1 uncultured Acidobacteriaceae bacterium | reverse complement strand
GCGCAACTCCAGGAAGCCGTGGATCGTTCCTTGCACATGGCGAACGGGTGTCGGATCTGCGTGCGCCGCCGGTAGCCGGACGCAGGCCAGAATGGCAATCAGTGCCCAGGATCGCAGGCAATGCTTGAAAAGACTTTTGATGCGATAGGTATTTGATAGCAGTATCGTCACCTGCGTGTAGATGGGGTCCACGATGGATGGGTTGTAACCCTCAGCCGCCAGGGAATGGGGACGGGGGCGCGGCGGGGTTATGATTGCCGCAATGCTGTTGCCTGCTGCAGACCGCGAACTGGTTCAGATTTTGGATGCCTCGCTCGCGCGCGCAGCGGAGCAGGCTGGCGAATGGCTTGTGTGCCGGCCGGGATGCACGCAATGCTGCTACGGGGCCTTCGCCATCAATCAGCTCGATGCGGCACGGCTCCAGACCGGGATGGAGGTACTGCGTGCGACGGAGCCCATAAGAGCCGGGGCCATCGAGGGGCGTGCACGGGCGTGGATTGCCGAGCATGGCGCTGAGTTTCCCGGCGACAAGCAGACAGGACGGCTGGGCGAGAGTGAGGAGGAGCGAGAAAGGTTCGAGGAATTTGCACCCGAAGCGGCATGCCCGGCGCTCGACCTTGCTACCGGACTGTGCGGCGTGTATGAGTGGCGGCCGATGACTTGCCGGGTGTTCGGGCCTCCAGTGCGGATGGAAAGCGAAGAAGGCGCGGAGGGGCTGGGCCATTGCGAATGGTGCTTCAACGGAGCGACGCCGGAGCAGGTGGCCGCGTGCGAGATGCCGATTCCGCATGAGTTGGAGGCAACGCTGCTGGAAGAAGTGGGCACGGAAGGCGAGACGGTGGTGGCGTGGGCGCTGGTTTTTCGTGGATCGTGATTCGTGGGCCGTGGGCCGTGGGCCGTGGGCCGTGGGCCGTGCTGTCGTGGCTGGTGCTGTCCCAGGTCCCCAAAGGCGAGGGACCTGGGGCACCCAATTTTCGTGGGTGATTGAGGATTGGTTGGTTGGGGTTCGTGCTATCCCACCCAAGCGGAGCTTGGATAGGGCACCCATTTTCGTGCCTGGTTGAGGCGGGTTAGATGAGGTTCGAGGGTCTCGGGGCGTAAGAGGTGGGTCTTGGTGTACGAGTCGGCACACTATGAATCGGCGATGGGGTAGCTCTGGTCGAAGGGGAAGATCAGCTCGTCTTCGGTAGGCACGGGGTTGCCGTTCACCGTGGCAGGATGAAAGTGCCAGGTTTTCACGGTCGAGAGAACGAGCTGGTCGAGCGCGTTGCCGAGGCCTTTTACGAGGGTGGCCTCGAGCACGTCGCCGGCGGCGCTTACCTTTACATCGACAATGACCTGTTGGCTGGTGGCCGGCAGAAGCGAGCGGTCGATGACTGGCGGCCGCGGTGAGAAGACCGGGAAGGCGGGATCGGCGCTCTGGGTGTCGACGCCGACACCGGTGACCGGGTCGTGGCTTGCGGAACGAAGGTGGCCGGCGGGCGTTGGAGGCGCAACGTAGGCGACGCGGTCAGACACCGGAGTTGGGGTTTGATCGGGCGGCGGTGGCGTGACTTTGCGGCCGTAGGGCTTGGGCGAGGGCTTGATGTGCTTCGAACCGCCGGGGATGAAGAGCTGGGCGGGGTAAAACTTGAGCGCGGATTGCGTTGAGACGACGGCCGGTTTGTGAAGGCTGCGAATAAGGTGAATGGTCGCGGTCAACAGCAGAAGATGCAGTACGAGCGAGAGCGCGAGGAATTTCGTTCTTCTCTTCCGCATTTGAGTTACAGACTGCAAATTGCCTCATTCTTCCGTTCGGTGTATTTATATGGACGCAGCTGGGGCGGTTGGGGACGGGAAGTTTGTTGAAACGCATTGAAAATGAGCCTACCACTGAATTCGTGCGCGATTCCGGAACTTCTTTGCCGCGCAGCGAAAACAAGGGTGCAGTTCGGGGATCGGGCGGAATTCGCCCCGGCCCTACGGGACGGGACCGACCTTTGTGGCGTTCTCCCAGGGTTCTGCTTCGCTTTACCCTGGGCTAGTATCGGTTCGTCCCTCCGGGACGAAGGCGTGGGGAACGCGGCTCAAACGATGCAGGGAAGCACCGCTCAGACAGGGGTGCTGTCGGCTTCCTTGTTGAAGAGTCTTGATGGGATTTCCTTGCTCGTCGTATTCATAAGGCAACCACGCCGCTGCCGTAAACTTGAAGTTTGAACCGCACAATGCCAACGCGCCCCTGCTGGGTTGAGATTTCGACCCAGGCCCTCGAAGACAACTTTCGCTTTCTCAAGAAGCTGGCCGAGCCCCACGCCGAGGTCCTGGCCATTTTGAAGGCCAATGCATACGGGCATTCGCTGGCAATCTGCGCTCCGGCTGTGGTGCGGGCGGGCGCCAGCTGGCTCGGCGTGAACAGCGTGGAGGAAGGTGCGGCGGCACGAGCGGCTTGTCCGGCGAAGGCTGGATCTGGTCTGCTGATCGAAGACTACGCGGTACCCCGCGATGGTCCTCACTTACTGATCATTGGAGGCGTGTTTTCCGGCCAGGGCGAGGCGGTAATTCGGCACGGTCTTACGCCGGTGGTCTGGGAGCCGTGGCAGCTGGACGAGCTGGAGACGGCAGCGCGCGCGGCAGGCGTTCAAGCGGGATCGTTGCCGGTGCATCTTGAAATCGACACGGGCATGAGCCGGCAGGGAGTGAGCCCGGAGGGGACAAGCGGGATCCTGGCGCGGATTGCGCCGGAATCGCCGTTCCGGCTGGAAGGCATCCTGACCCACTTGTTCGCCGCCGATGAGGCGGACGGACGGGTGACGGCGGAGCAGCTCGCGCGCCTTGAGGAGTCGCTGAATCGCATTGAAATGGCAGGCCAGTTTGCGGAGTGGCTCAATGTGGGCAGCTCTGCGGCTCTGCTGTCGGGCGAGGTGGGCGCGATTGCCGATTTGGCAGCGAGACACGGCATGAAGGCGATGGTGCGGCCGGGGCTTTCGCTCTATGGGGTGGTTCCCCGATTCGACCCGAAATTTGAACGTGTTGAACCAGCCGGCTTGACGGCGGCGCGCCAGGCGCTGAGGCAGGTGATGGAGTGGAAGTCGCAGGTGGTGAGCGTGCGGCATATCGAAGCTGGGGCAGCGGTTGGCTACAACGGCACTTTTGTGGCGACCGAGCCGATGCGGCTGGCGCTGGTGGCCGTTGGATATGCGGATGGACTCGACCGCAAGCTCGGCAACCGTTTCAGCCTGTTGGTCCGCGGACAGCGCGCGCCGGTCGTGGGGCGCGTAAGCATGGATCAAACTGTCATCGATGTGACTGAGATTGCCGGGGTTGAGGCGGGCGACGAGGTGGTCGTAATTGGCGCGCAATCCTCCCCGGTCCCCAAAAGCGAGGGACCGGGGGCACCCCATGAAGAGCGGATTACGGCCTTCGACCACGCCGATGCGGCGGGCACGATTCCGTGGGAGGTATTTACGCGGATCGGGGCACGGGTGGAGCGGAGAGCGGTGTAGGGTTTCGCGCGCGGGGAGCTGCGTAATCGTGATCCGAGGATCGTGGGTGGTGATTCGCATTCCCGGCTCCCGAAATGCGAGGGATCTCGACCACACAGACGAAGACCAATCTGTGGGGACCCCGGACCTGGGACACCTGCTGTACGTGCCTTGTTGAGAGTGGCTTGTTTGGGTTCGTGCTATCCCACCCAAAACGCAAAGAGCGCGTTTTGAATGGGGCACCCAGCGATGTGGTGGGTGGCAGGCACTCAGAGATCAGTTGGCGGGCGAGGCTGTGTCGCCGGGGGTTGAGCAATCGCCGGGAGGGGCAACCTCAGAGTGCGCGCCGACGCCCGCGGCGCTTTCAACGGCGCGAATCATGGCCTCAGTTCCGATGCAGGAGTTGAGATGCATGTGGTAGAGGCCGCGGGCACACCACTCCTGCTGGTAGGCCTTTCGGATTACCATGGCGCGGCGCTTGTCGAAGGCGGCCAGGTGTTGTTCGGCGTTCTCGGCCTGGTTTGGAAAGGCGCGGGCAAACCACTCGCGCTTGGCCTTGGATGTGGCATAGACAAATACGTGGAAACAGCCGGGTTGGCCGGCAAGCGCGCAGGCTGCGCCACGGCCCACAATCACGCAGTTGCCTTCTTGTGCGGCTGTCTGAATCTGCTGCTTGATGATCTCGAGCATCTTCTCCGAGTCAAAGACGTGTTCTTCGCCCATGCCGATGCTGGAGAAGGATGAGTCGTGCCAGAAAAGCTTGCCGTAGCGGTAGTACCAGGGGTCGAGGCGCTCATCGAAACGGGCAGCGGTCTTGGGATCGACGCCTGCAGCCTTGGCGGCGCGATTGATGAGCTCAGCGTCGAGCAGGCGCCAGCCGAGCCGCTCGGCAAGATCGTGTGCAAACTCGCCCCCGCGCGAGCCGTACTCGCGTTCAACGGTAATAACCCTTACCGGAGCATGCCCCATGGCGCAGATAACCTCCGCGAATGGAGCATACAACGATTCTGGTGAAATCGCCAACAGCAGGCTGACACGTAGCCGCCGGCAGAATCCGGAGTCGAACAGCGCGGGAGGATACGATTGCTTGTCTTCTGACCCTCGATACCTTGACTATCTACAATCATTGTTGTAGATAATCTAGGTATGGGTAAACCGAGCGATCTGGTGCAGGGCACTCTCGACCTTCTCATCCTCAAGACGCTCTCGCTCCAGGCCATGCATGGCTGGGCGATTGCCAAGCGCATTCAACAGGTTTCAGGCGATGTGCTGCAGGTGCAACAGGGCTCGCTCTATCCGGCGCTGCACCGGCTTGAGCAGCAGGGCTGGATCAAGGCGAAGTGGGCCGAGAGCGAAACGGGCAGGCAGGCGAAGTTCTATTCGCTTACTCCGGCAGGCCGCAAACAGCTTGAGGCGGAACATGCCAATTGGGGCCGGCTTTCAGCGGCGATCGACTTGGTGGTGGGGTAAACGCAGGGACTAAGGGACTGAGGGACCGGGAAGATCGGAAAGATGGGAGACGGCGATGCGGTGGTTTGATCGGCTGCAAATGCGAGTTCGGTTACTGGTGGCGCGGCGCAGCGCCGGTGCGGACCTGAATGAAGAGCTCCGTTTCCACGTTGAACGGCAGATTGAGGAGAATTGCGCTGCGGGCATGAGCGCCGAGGAGGCGCGCTACGCGGCACTGCGCGAGTTTGGCAATCCTGCGCTGCTGCGTGAACAGACCCGCGCCACGTGGAGCTGGAACTGGCTCGAATCTCTGGGGCGCGACGTCCGCATTGCGGGCCGCACGTTGCACCGCACTCCGGGGTTTGCGGCGATTGCAATTCTGGTGATGGCGCTCGGCATCGGCGCAAACATTGCGCTGTTCACCGTCGTGCGCAGCGTGCTGCTCAAGCCGCTTCCGTTCAGTGATCCCGATCGGCTGATGATGGTATACGAAAGCAAGGTCGGCGACGAGAACCCTGAAGACAACGTTGTGGCACCCGGCGTTTTTGCGCCGTGGAGAGACGGGAACCACAGCTTCTCGAGCCTGGCGCTCTATGGCGATGCGGAGATGAGCCTGTCGGGGACAGGCGGTCAACTACCTGAAATGCTGCACGGCGAGCAATGCTCGTGGAACTTGCTCTCGACGCTTGGGGTGAAACCGGCGATGGGCCGCGACTTCAACTCGAGCGACGACCGGCACGATGCCAGTGGCACAGTTTTGCTGAGCTGGGGATTGTGGAAGCGGCGATTCGGGGCCGACCCGGGCATCGTGAACCAGACCATTCATCTGGATGGACAGCCTTACACCGTGATCGGGGTTATGCCGGCGTGGTTCGCATTCCCCGATCCGGCGGCACAGCTTTGGACGCCTGCATACAAGTACACGCCAGCCGATCGAATGCAGAGTCTCGGTGCTCACCAGTTCCGCGTGGTTGGGCGGCTGTTGCCGGGCGCGACGCGAACGCAGGCTGCGGCCGACCTGGCGCTTATCTCGATGCGGTTGCACGATGCGCATCGCGACAACCCGTTTGTGGGCAAGAGCGCCAATGTGCATCCGCTGATGGACGATATGGTCGGCGATTTGAGAAGGCCGCTGTTTGTTCTGTTGGCGGCCACGGGATGCGTGTTGCTGATCGCGTGCCTGAATGTTGCCAATCTGCTGTTGGCACGCACGGCGGCCCGGCGCAGGGAGTTGGCGATCCGCGCGGCGATGGGAGGCGGATGGCTGCGACTTTTGCGCGAGAGGCTGGTGGAGTGTTTCCTGCTATGCGCCTGCGGAGGAGCGGCCGGACTGGCGATGGCCGAGGGCATGCTTCAGTGGCTGGTCGACACGCGCAAGGGGATGGTTCGAGTCGAGGACATTCACATTGACGCGGTGGAGGTTGCTTTCACAATTGGATTGACCGCCGTGTGCGCGGTGCTGGCTGCGGCAGTTTCATCGTTGAAGGCGCCCGACCAGGGGCTGCTGGCCACGCTGCAGGACGCGGCGCGAACGGCGGGCGCAGGCCGCGCGCGGGCAACTCTGCACAAGACGATGCTCGCAGTGCAGGTGGGTCTCACGGTGGTCCTTCTGGTGGCAGCCGGATTGCTAATGAAGAGTTACCAGCGATTGCGCTCATCGAATCTTGGCTGCATTACCGACAACGTGCTTACCATGCGCCTCGACCTGTTTGGCGCGAGGTACGGCAAGCCTGCGCAGGTGGCAAATTTGTATTCCGCGCTGATCGATCGCGTTCGCGCGCTGCCGGGCGTTGAGGCGGCGGGCTATGTGCTTGCGGTCCCAGGACAGGGTTATTGGACCGACGACGGATTCAGCGTCGTCGAACATCCGCCTTTGCCGCAGGGCGTGGCGCAATACGCGCTCGATCGCTGGGCAGATCCGGGATACTTTGCGGCCATGGACATTCCCATGCTGCGTGGGCGCACATTCGATTCCGGCAAGCGGCTCGATCGCGCCAACGAGATTGTCATCAGCGGATCGTTCGCGAAACAGTACTTTTCGAATGAAGATCCGATTGGTAAGCATCTGCACGTGGATGAAAGGACCGTCGAGATCGTGGGCATCGTGGGAGACACACGCTACGATCTTGCCGACGATCCGAAGCCGATGATGTATTACTCCATTTATTCAGGGATGGTAAACGGCACTGAGCTGGTTGTGCGCTCGAGCTACGACGTGCAGCAGCTTGCCTTGCCGGTGCAGCGGGTTGTTGCAGAGCTTGACCCCGGCCTGCCTGTCTCCGACGTGCTCACCATGGACCAGTTGCTGGGCAAATCGACCGTGGATCAGAGTTTCAACGCCACGCTTCTGGCGGGCTTCGCGTCGCTCTCGCTGATTCTGGCCGTGTCCGGACTGTTTGGCGTTTTGTCGTATATCGTGGCGCAGCGCACCGGCGAGATCGGCATTCGGCTGGCGCTGGGCGCGCGGCGCGAGCAGGTATTGCGCCAGATGCTGGGCGACGGATTGCGGCCCGCGATCTTCGGCCTGGCGGCTGGACTTGCGGCGAGCGCGGGCGTGACGCGGCTGATTGAGACGATGCTTTTCAAGACGGAGCCGCTTGATCCGTGGGTCTTCGGCGCCGTAGCAGCAGTGTTGATTCTGACGGCGACGTTGGCTTGCCTGGCTCCGGCGTGGCGGGCATCGCGGCTTAACCCGATGCAGGCGTTGAGGACGGAATAGCCCCGGGGCGGGCGCTGGGCCACTCGAGGTAAATTCGCGCATTTCTCGCGGACACCCGCCTCCCCGGCAAATAAATCTCCTCACTGCCTCATGTGATTTGCAGTTAATATCCTGCTTTTGCGCTACTTTCAAAACAGGCAAAGACGGGACATCGGCATGAGAACGAAGGACCCTCGGCAAATCGCGCCAAAAGCGGTGCAACATGCGGGCCGTAACTCCTTTGCTATCTGATCTCAGAGCTCTAACCATTTTGTTATCAATTGGTTACGACAGGGTCTGAGGGCACATAAGTGTTTCGAAAACAAACCACTTAACCCACTTTTTATAGGGGGGGAGGAGAATACCTCGGCGCGGTCTGAACTGTCACTCCCCGCGTGCCGCTACAAACGATTTACGCCGCTTCCACTACGTCCCGCCGCACCAGGCGGTCATAAACCCATAGCAGCCCCGCCGTCGCCACGCCCACCCCGGATACCCACCACCAGATGAGTGCCGGCTGATCGAGAACTTCACCGAAGTGATGAATCAGAAACCCGCCAAACCACCCGCCCACCAGCGACCCGATTCCGATGGGCAGAAAGGCAAAGCCCATGTAGGTTCCCTGCTGTCCTGAGGGCGCGAGGCGCGAAATGTACTCGTAGTAGCGCGGCTGCTGAGTGATCTCGCCAATGGCCACTACAATCAGCGTTGCCACTGCCATGGCCACGCTGGGATGCAGAATCAACAGGAGCCACGCCAGGCCGGAAATCAGGGTGCCCAGCGTGATGCCGCGAAACGCCGGCATTTTCTGCGTGAGAATGCTGACCACCATTTGCAGTGCGATAACCGTCAGCGCATCCCACGAGAGCAGCATTTCAGTATTAGCTTTTGCGTTCACGTACTCGTGGATGTAGAGAGGAAGAATGATGAATTCCTGCCAGAAGGCGATGTAATAGCCCGAGAAAATAATCAGAAACAGCATGAAGCGCCAGTTCGCCGCAACGGTTAGAAAGTTCTTAGTCACCTGGCCCAGGCTTTCGGTCTGCGTTTCGCCTGAGCGGCGCGGCTCCTTGAACAGGAGCAATACGGCGAAGAACATGGCAAACACGCTCAATGCCGCCACGTCGAAGACTTTCTCCACGCTGAGATGTTGGTGCACCCATCCCGCGAGAAGAGGGCCCGCAGCCCCGCCAATGTTTACCAGGGTGTAGTAGATGGAGTAGCCGATAGAGCGCACGTTATCTTTTGAAGCCCGCGCCGTGGTCCCAACCACAGAGGGCTTCACGAGCGCGACACCAAGGGCCGGAAGCATCAGGATCAGCGTCACCAGCACGACCAGGGGCATTGCATCGCGAACCGGTGCAAGCCAAGGAGAGCCGATTGAGCCGAGCAGGAAGTATGAGAAGGCCAATATGAGATAGGCCAGCGACAACGCCCGGCGAAAACCCATCCGGTCTGCGAGAGCTCCACCGAACGCCGCCAGAAACCACACCAGGCCGCCAAACAATCCCGCCAGACTGCTTGCCCGCTCGACGCCGAAGTTCAGGCTCTCATGCAGATATCGCGGCAGCGATGCAAACGCCGCGTAGTACGACAGCCGCTCAAAGAGCTCGCTGACGTTGGCAACCCAGAACGGCCGCTCAAACCCGGTGCGAATTTCGTGGAAACGATCGGAGAAGGTCAAAGTGGCTCCTGAGTTTCAAAGTGACTCCTAAGTTCCATTGGTGCGGACATCCGCATTTTGCATCTGCATCCGCGGGTTCTCTCATGAGACAAAACGACGATTTCTGAAGAGTTTACAGGAGACGCCGCTGCGAGCGGTATCGCGGTTTCATTGACCCGCCAAACGAGTCTTGTTAAACTGGTTTTGCGGGGTGGAGCAGCCCGGTAGCTCGTTGGGCTCATAACCCAAAGGTCGCTGGTTCAAATCCAGCCCCCGCAACCAAATAAATCAATAACTTACGATAATTGGTCGCTTTCGGTAAGTCCCCGTTATCCCCCAATAGGAACAGACTGCTATTTACTGGACAGTCGCAGTGACCGCATCTGCGGGCAAATCCTGCGAGTTTGGGCCGAACACCAGTCCCACAACCTGACTGTTTGCACGGCGTTTAGTTTCCGTCATGGCCCGTCCGTAGACATTCATCGTCGTCTGGATCGAAGCGTGACGCATCAGTTCCTGCTGCACCTTCATTGGAGCACCCGTCTCATCGAGCCAGGAGCGATAGCTGTGGCGAAAAGTGTGCCACCCAATATCCTCCCCAAGACCGGCGAGCTTCGCAGCCCGTTTGATCTGCGACTTCTGCAAGCTCTCCTGGTGGTACGGCCTCGCTGTGACAGGATTGGCAAAAAGCCAATCCTCGTCTCTTGGGAAGACCGTAGCGTGACGCCATTGCAACAGCACCTCCGCCAGACGAGCATCGAGCGGAACATCGTCTCTTGAATATTCCGTCTTCACATCGTCCACCCTGCCACCCACCACGCTTCTCTGGACCAAAACCGAGCGATTCTCGAAATTGAAATCGCCCCATTGCAAGCCCAGAATTTCGCTGACGCGAAGGCCCAGGCATTGTGCGACCAAAACCATCGTTCGGTAAGGTTCGCCCAAATGCTTGAGCAGTTCAAAGAACTCGTCCACGTCAAGAACCCGTGGCCGCTTAAGCCGCTTGCTTCCGTTCTTCACGCGCACCAGAGAGACAGGGTTCTTGCCGAGTTCGACAATGCCCCACCGCTCCGCGCACTTGAAGACCAGGTGCATGATTCCCCGCACATGAGTCTTTGACTTTGGGGCCAGCGGCAAATCGCGCAACCACTGTTCCATCGCCATCGGCTTCAGCTTATCCACGGGGTGCTCTCCCCAACGTGGACGGATGTGGACTCGGATGTTTGACAGGTGCGATTTCCGAGTCGAGTAACGCTCCGAGAGTTCCTGCTCGATATAGCGGTCGAGCAAAGCTCCAAAAGACGCCGCCTCCACTTCCGCGCGTGGAGATTCTTCGTTGAGTCGAAGAAGAAGGGCTTGCGTGGCTTTCCGTGCCTGGGTCTCCGTTGTGAGCACACCGCGATCACCAAGGATCACGCTCTGCCGTTTACGCTTTCCCTGAGAATCCGTCTCGTAATAACGGAACTCCCACACATCCGGTCCGCGCTCGCGCTTCCTCAACCGCAGACTTCCATATTGATACCGTGTCCGAACTAGCAAGGGTTGATCTCCTCTCTGGTTACGGGCACGAGTGGCTGATTCCAGCCTACTGTGCCTGAGCGTCCTCGTCGAGGGCCTCGTAATACTCTTCAGGGCGGCGAGCCATAAGCTCGGAAGCGCGGAATCGCCACAGTTTGCCGACACGCAAGCCTGCGACGATACCCTTTCTCGCGTACCGTTGCAGGGTTTTAGGGTGGACTTGAATCAGAGCCGCAGCGTGCTCGCTGTCAATAAGCGGCTCAAAAAATGCGGGAGGATGAGGGGAATCGAACATGGTTCGCACGCTCCTGAAACCACAATGGACGGTGCCCGAACGGGCGTCAACCCCACTGCTTGAGCCCGCTTTCCAGTTCATCGACAGCGAAAGTGAAAATAAAACGAAGTTTCGGAAACAGGAGTTGCTCATAGTTGCTTGAGTTGCTTTTTGGGAACAATTAGGAATTTCATCTTTTCAATTTCATGAAAGTTAAATTTGATTTGTGCCCGCTTATCCACTGGACAAACCCCCGATGACATTCCCCGGATGGCTGAGTCTAGCCGAGGCGCGGTCCGAGTCAAGGCCGGGCATAGCCCGCCGCTACGCGGTCAAGAGCCTCCGCCCCCATCTCCAATG
>CAVSYM010000027.1:0-98505 GCA_963732165.1 uncultured Acidobacteriaceae bacterium | reverse complement strand
ATCGTCATGCCGTATTCGTCGCGTGTCGGGAGCCCTGGCTTCCCTCTTCGGAGCCCTCGAGCACCCTGGGAGCCCTCAGCCCCTTGATTGCTGAACTCTCCAGCTTGCGAAGTTTGCAACAGGGCGCGCAGGTTAATTTCAATGTCGCGCGGGTCGGTTCCGAGGGCCTCTTGCGCGGCCGCTTTGCTCAGGCCCCCCGCGCAAAGATTCTTGAGCAACCGGATGCGAAGACCTTCGAGCAACCGCTTGAGCCTGCGGCTGATGGTCGCCTCATGCACGCTGAGGGTGCGCGCAATCTGCAATAGCGTCTGCCGGTCAAGATAATACGCTGCCAGCAGAAAGCGGTCTTCCGGCGTGAGCTCGGCCAGCGTGGTTGCGACTGCTGCTGTCACTGCATTCGTCTCAGCCGGAACGGGCAACGCCGGCGCCGGTGCGGGTGCATCAACGTCTTCGAGCGGCGCTTCGCGATGAGTGCGGCGGTGATGATCGGTAAATCGCTGGGCGAGTGTAGTGCGCAGCCAGCCCAGCAGCGACCCGCGGCCAGTGAAAGAACTCAGCGGCGATTTGCGCTGGCCTTCGACTTCGCGGAGGCCGTAAAGCTCGGCGTAAAGAGAGTCTGCCAGGTCTTCGCCCAATGAGGCCGATCCGGTGATGCCCTGCGCAGCGCGGACAAGTGCGCCACGGTGAAGACTAAGGAACCGCTCCCACGCCGGTTCGCGACCCAGCGCGCATGCGTGAGCCAGCGCCAGGTCAGCAAGTCGAAGTCCGCGAAGAAATCCTTCCTTCTGGCCAGCCGATGCTATCGCCCCCGGCGGCAGACCGTAATTCGTCTTCGCGCCGACTGCGACGAGAATCTGGCCGAACTCGGCTTGCGTCAACCCGCAGATCTCGGCCTCGGCCTTGAGCCAAAGTTCCTCGAGCAGCAACGGCGGAAAGTCGGCAAAAACCACTGCAGTTGTGGATGCGTCGCCGGCCGAGACGGAAATGTTCAGATCGCCGGGATTGGAAGCTGAATCCACGCTCAAAGACTAATCGATTGACGCGCGGAAAGCCGTGCGGTGTGAGCAAGGCGGTCTTTTCATCGGCCGCTGAACCTGCCTCTCTCCAGGCGTCGAGGTACCCCCCTACCCCCGCCGCCCCCCGGGGGGTAGGGGCAAACTACTGAATCGAGGATAGTAGCCGGCGCGGGTCTACCCTAAGTGCCGCCCTTTGAATAACTTAAACATCAAGCTTCTGAAACAAAGGAACTTGCAAAAGAGCTGAATGGAGCCGGAGGCCGTTGTCGCGGGAGGACGAAGTCCGGTCGGATTATTTGACTTCAATGGTAGCTGATCCCCAGATAAATCACGCAAAAGGGTTGAGTGGCGCAAGTGGCTGATGAGTAGTGAGTTAGAGGAGATTTTCAAGGGTGTCGGGCTTGACTGAGATGGGGTGCGGACCGGGGTGCCAATTGCTCAACGCTCGTTGATTCAGATTGTGCTCTAAAGGGGGAAATTATCGGCAAAGCAGCGGGACGAGCGCCAGATCGGGTATTCGGAGGCTGCGGTAGAGGTCAGCTTTTTGCCTGAACGTAGTTGCCGCACCTGGCCCATCCGCTCTCTCAGAAGCGCACACCGAACGCGCGCTTTACATCGGGATCACAGAGGGCGGCAAGCATCAATATGCCAGCCACTATGTTTATGTCGAAGTACACCGAAGGATTCTGAGAGTGACCCCCAAAGGCTAGGACCATGGGCAGACCCACGATCGCCCTGCCGAAAAGCCACGCCAAGTCTATAACGACAATGGTCCGTGCCCATTTTTGAAGGAACCAGATTCCGATGCCCAGCGTCGCATCGACCAAGGCGAATAAGGGGGCCAACCAGATGTCATGTGCAGGCTCGCGCCACGCCATGATCAACGGCACCAGGCCCTCGATGACCCTGTTCGCCGTCGGTTGAGTGGAAGATTGCAAATGCACCGCAATAACGCAGACGGTCAACGCAGCCGCTTTCAGACAAAGATAGAGAGCAACGAGCCACAGTACCAACGGCCGAGAATTCATCCCTGCGGTCCTCTTTCGAATCCACCTGCGACACCCACACTCTCACTGGGGGACCGAGACGTTGTCTGTGACGGTCGAGGCTATAGCTTCCCGCTCAAACAAAGCTTGATCGGGGCACCCCATTCCGTGCTGGGTTGAGAGCCCGAGAGGCGTTAGGGCGCGCCACCCGCCTTTCGGGAATTGTTTCTTACGCCCGCCGAGGCGGGCTGAAACGGGTGAATCCAACCGCTTCCCCAGGCTTGCGCCTGGGGCTACCGGCTTTTGCCCGCTTCGCGGGCTTTCGATCCACAAGAAACTTGCGCCGCGAAATCAACGAAGTGCTGCTTTAGCGCCGCTGCTCTACATTTAATTCGGCGCTACCGGCAGACTGATGTTGCTGGCGTCTCCGGGCGTATGCCACACGCGCTGCGTAGCCTTCTGGTAGTCGCCGGGCTTGGCGTCGAAGATGTTGTCAACATAAGTCTGCGGATTGCGATCGTAGAGCGGATAGAGCGTGGACTGCACCTGCACCATGATCTTATGCCCGGGCAAAAACACATGGTTCACCTGGGGCAGGCCGAAGTTATAAAGCAGAGGCTCGTTGGGCGTGATCGGCTGCGGATGCTCGAAACTGGTGCGGTAGCGGCCGCGGAAGATGTCAGTAGCGATCGGCAGCTCGTAGCCGCCCATCGCGGCATCGTAGGAATCGGCGCCGGGATAGACGTCTATTACCTTCACCACCCAATCGCTATCGGTGCCGCTGGTTGAAGCGTAAAGGTTCACCACCGGCCGTCCGGCCAGGTGAACGGGTGAGGTAAGCGTATCGGAAACAAAGGTCAGCACGTCAGGCCGGCCATCGACAAAGCGCTGATCGTGCACCAGCCAGGTGCGCCACGCGTCTTCGTCGTTTGCCGCGTAGGGTCGCGGCGAAAACGGCACCGGCTTCGCAGGGTCTGAAACGTACTCAGTAAACTTCGCTTCGCTCGCCGCTGGAGCCTCGAACGAAAGCTTGCCTTCCGCTTCAAGGTAAAGTGGCTTCGACTTGTCGGGGCAGCCGGAGTCGCAGCTCAGCGGCCACTGGTTGAAGCGGTCCCAGTGGTTAAGGCCGGTGTTGTAGACCCATACCGGCGGCGTGTCGGCTTTGGGCGCGCCCGGCACTAAATATTGGCTGAAGAAAGGCAGCAGAACCTCTTCGCGGAACTGGCGCGTGGTGTCGCCTTTCCACTGGAGCGGTCCCAGGTTCCAGCCCTTGCGATTGATCTGGCTATGGAACCACGGGCCCATTACCAGGAAGTTCATATCGTTATGTGTGTCTTTGGGCTCTTCGGCAGCATAGGAGTGATTGGCGCCCCACATGTCCTCCTGATCCCACAGGCCCTGCTCCCAGAGAACCGGCACCGTAAGCGGGACCCTAGCAATCAATTTGTCGAGGGCCTGGTCCTGCCAGAACTCGTCGTAAGCCGGGTGCTGCTCGAGCTTGCGCCAGAAGGGCAGCTGATCGAGGCCGCCATAACGCGCAAAATCGCCGGCCGAGCCCTGCTCGAGGAAGTTGGTGTAATCGTCGTAGTTCAGCCGGGGGATGGGACTGCCGGAACCGCGCGCTGTCGTCTGGTCAGTAAAATAGTCGAGGTTTGGCTCGCGGAATGCGCCGTAATGGAACCAGTCGTCGCCCATCCATCCGTCGATCATCGGGCTCTCAGGCGCGGCGACTTTGAGCGCCGGGTGGGGATGCAAAAGAGCCATCACCACGGTGAATCCTTCGTACGACGAACCGATCATTCCCACGCGCCCGTTGCACTCGGGAACATTCTTCACCAGCCAGTCGATGGTGTCCCAGGCGTCGGTGGTGTCGTTGGGGCCGTTGGGGTTGAGCGGGCCGGTGGGCGGCGGAGTCATCACGTATTCGCCCTCTGATCCGTATTTGCCTCGCACATCCTGAAAAACGCGGATGTAGCCGGCCTCGCCCCAGACATCGTCGCCGACCACCACATTCTGGGCAAGATAGGGCGACTCCATCGCCTGGATGCGCTCGGCCGCATTGTAGGGGGTACGCGTGAGCACGATCGGCGCCCTGGTCACTCCCTTGGGAATGGCGATCACCGTGTACAGCTTTACGCCGTCGCGCATCGGTATCATCACCACCCGCTTTTCAAAGTCGTACCCGTTACGCGGCGGCGTAAACTTTGCCGGGATGTCGGGCGTCATGGGCGAGAGGGGTGAGTTAGATTGCGCGTGAAGCGATAAGGCGACCGCAAGAAACGCAAAAGCAGCAGCACGAGTTGGAAGCATTATTTTGGGGTCCATTTGGGGAAAGTTCCCGGGGAGTAGAGCCCGGGTGAGTTATTCGCAACGGTGATTTTACAGCCGGTTGTGACGCCAAGGCAGCGAATCGCGGTGCGCTCCACATTAATCATATAAGGGAAAACAATTTTACTGTGGTTGCAACATATCGGCCAAAAGGCTTATTGTCCGGAAACAGGACCAAGTGAGCATGCGCCCCTCTGACTTCCCCAGGCGGGACGAGCCCCACTCGTCTGAAGACCGGCAGACAGGATTTGCGCAAGCGACCATCGAGCACCTGTTTGAGTTTTCACCGGATGGGATTCTCGTCACCGACGAACACGGAATTATTCGTGAAGCGAATCCGCGCGTCGCGGAGCTGTTCGGTTATGCGAAGGAAGAACTGATCGGGCAGCCGATCGAGACGCTGGTGCCGCAGCGTTTTCGCGGCCGCCACCCCCAGCACAGGGAGAATTACTCGGCGCACCCGCGCGCCCGTCAAATGGGCGCCGCCATGAATCTCTGGGGGCTGCGCAAAGACGGTTCAGAGTTCCCAGTCGACATCATGCTCAAGCCCATCGCCGACGAAGATGGTTCGGCGGTGCTGAGCATTATTCGCGATGTTAGCGAGCAGCGCGAGGCGCAGGAGCAGTTGCGCGCAACCGACCTTCACCTGCGTTCAATTGTGGAGAGCGTGAGCGAATACGCGATTTACCTGCTCGATACCGAGGGCCATGTCATGACCTGGAACCCGGGCGCCGAGCGCATCAAGGGCTACAAGGCCGAAGAAGCGATCGGGCTCCATTTCTCGCGCTTTCTAACCCAAGATGACATCGACAAAGGTCACCCGGCAGACCTGCTTCGTCGCGCGGCACGGCAAAACCGAGTTGAAGAAGAGGGCTGGCGCGTGCGCAAGGATGGCTCCCGCTTCTGGGCCAATATAGTTCTCACCGCCATCCGGGACTCGACCGGCGCCGTTACCGGCTACGCAAAAGTGACGCGCGACGTGACCGAGAGCAAGCAGGCGCAGGAGAGCGTGATTGCCGAGCTGAGCAGTCTTCTGCTGGCCAACGTAGATATTCGGAAACTGCTGGCGGCGTTTTCGATCAGCATGCACCAGGTGGTTCCGCATGACCTGGCCACGCTGGCGCTCTATGACGAAGCAGCCGGCAAGCTGCGCATTCAATATCTGCTCGCCGAGGGAGATGAAATGGGGTCTCCCCTGGAGGTCATGGTCGATGCCGAAGCTTCGCCGGCCGGGCGCGCATTTCGCACGCGGCAGCCGCTCATCCTGAACAATCTCGACCGCTGGCCGTTCGCGCCGGAGTCGGTCGGGCACCTGACTTCGGCCGGTATGCATTCCGCGGTGTGGGTGCCGCTCATCCATCGCGAGCGGACGCTCGGAACCATTGCCGCAGCCAGCCGTAAGGAGAATGCGTTCTCGCAGCAGGATGCGGAGCGGCTGGCGCAGGTGGCCGGACACGTGGCCATGGCCGTGAACAATGCGCTGGCCTTCAAACAGATTGCCGAACTGCGCGACCGGTTGAACCAGGAACGCGAGTACCTGAAAGAAGAGATCAACCTCGAGCACAACTTCGACGACATTGTGGGCGAAAGCGCCGGCCTGAGAAGTGTTCTGCGCGAGATCAAGACGGTGGCGCCCACCAATGCAACGGTGCTGATCCAAGGAGAGACGGGAACCGGCAAGGAGCTGCTGGCCCGCGCCATCCACAACCTGAGCCCGCGCGCTGAGCGCACCTTTATTAAGCTGAACTGCGCGGCGATTCCTGCCGGGCTGCTGGAGAGCGAGCTCTTCGGGCATGAGAAGGGCGCATTTACCGGCGCAATTGCGCGCAAGATCGGCCGGCTGGAGCTGGCCCACCAGGGAACGCTGTTCCTTGACGAGGTGGGCGAGATGCCGCTCGACCTGCAGCCGAAATTATTGCGCGCACTGCAGGAGCGGGAGATTGAGCGGCTGGGCGGAACGCGGCCCATCCAGGTGGACGTGCGGCTGATTGCGGCCACCAATCGCGACCTGGCAAAGATGGTGGCAGAAAAGGAATTTCGCAGCGACCTGTTTTACCGGCTCAAGGTCTTTCCCGTGTCTGCGCCGCCGCTGCGTGAGCGCACTGGCGACATTCCCATCCTGGTGCGGCACTTTGTGGCGCGCCACGGCCGGCGAATGGGCAAGACGATCACCAGCATTCCGCCCGAAGCAATGGAAGCCCTGGTGGCGTGGAAGTGGCCGGGCAACATCCGCGAGCTTGAGAATTTTCTTGAGCGCGCAGTGATTCTGTCGCGGGGTAAAGAGCTGTACGTGCCGCTGGCCGAGTTGGAAGACCTCGAAGACGAAGAGGAAGAGACAGCGGGCGAGACGATGAATCCGACATTGCAGGCGGCTGAGCGCGAACACATTCTGCGCGCGCTGCGCGAGGCCAAAGGATTGATCGGCGGACCGACCGGCGCGGCTGCAAAACTGGGCCTTAAACGCACCACGCTGAATTCTAAGATCAAGAAGCTGGGGATTGAGCGCGGCGACTATATATAGGTCATCTCTGATAACACGTTTTGAAAAGGCACGCCTTTAACCGTTCCGCACAGGCATTTCGGAATAGCCTCCGGATGGCCGGTTTGTGATTCGCCCGGAACCCGCTCAAAAAACTGTTGTCATCCCGAACGCAGTGAGGGATCTGCGGTTGTTCCTCATCACATATCATTCCACCGCCTCCGCGTACGATCAGCCCATGCACCAGGGATCCGATTGCACGTACATTATGGCCAGCCGCAGCCATACGCTCTACGTCGGAGTGACGGGGGATCTGCTCAAACGTGTCTTCCAGCACAAATGGAGGGAGCACGAGGGGTTCACCGCGCGCTACTACTGCGATCGCCTCGTCTGGTTCGAGCGCCACCAGGACGTTGAAAGAGCGATCGCCCGCGAAAAGGAACTCAAAGGCTGGCGACGCTCGAAAAAGATCGCGCTCATCGAATCCGTCAATCCGACCTGGACCGACCTCGGCCGCGAGTGGTACGACGTGGAACCTGCCGATTACCGCCGGGCACTTGATCGGATGGATTCCTGAAAAGCAACCGCGGATCCTTCGTCCCCTTCGTTGCGCTCAGGGTCCTCAGGATGACAACGCATTGGGGAGGAGACGGAGTGCTGTAGTCGGCTTCTCAGGCGGGTTGTCGCCTAACCGGACGTTTCTTTCATCGGTCAATCAGGCTCTGGACTCTCATGCTCTTGAATCGGCATTTTGGGTGATTTCCAGCGGCGCGTTCGGAGTTCGCCAGCGGTGGCTCCCCGCAACGGTTTTTCACCCCCTAAGAGACTCCCCATCGTCTCGAGACGAAATATCGTCTTCGTCACTTCGTCTCGCGACCCTCGTCACATGTGTTCTAAATCACACCTCGCAAAACCCTATTCTATTTAAATTCAACACCCTACCGCCCCTGCCTTTCGCGACGAAAAAGTTTGGCACGCCCCGTGCCATATAGCAGGCATGGCGTTACGAATCACAGTTCAAGAGAACGCAACAGAGTTGGTGATCAAGCTCGAGGGCAGAATTGCCGGACCATGGGCGGCCGAACTTGACCGCCTGTGGGAAGAAACAAAACCAACTCTGAATGCACGCAAGCTTGCTCTCGATCTTCGTGACACAACCTTCGCCGACGCAGGCGGAATTCGGATGCTGAGAGCGATCTTCTCTCAGACGCAAGCCGCAATTCTGACCAGCACACCATGGACGCAGTATCTTGCCGACGAGGTCACGAGCAAGAACACGCAACCGTTGGAAACGGAGTAGAGAAATGCAAACCGAGAAGAGCAATGCAGTAATCGTGAAGCCTTACATGAAGAGCGAGTTTTTCAGCTCACTGTCCGCAGCGGCCCTGGCCGATTTCGACCTGCTTGTGGTTCCCGTTTCGCATCCGGCCAACAACGTCCTGTTCAGCGAGACCCAGGACAATGCCGGCGTGATGGTTGTTGTTGAGGGCGAGGTGAAGCTCTCAATCAACTCGAGCGACGGGCGCCGCCTGAGCCTGCGCATCGCCAAGGCCGGCGAAGTGCTGGGACTCTCTTCAACTCTCTCGGGCAATGGTTACGAGATGACTGCCGACACGCTTTACCCAGCGAAGATCGCGCATCTCTCGCGGCAGGCATTCCTCCACTTCATGGCGCGGCATCCCGAGGTCTACGAAGTAGTGACCCGCGAAATCAGCCGCAGCTTCAACCTGGCCTGCGAGCAACTGCGCATGGTCGGACTCTCCACCTCGGTTCCCGAGCGGCTGGCGCGGCTGCTACTGGGCTGGAGCGACGAGGCTCCGCAGCAGAAGACCGACGCGGCTCCGCAACTGGAGACGGGCGCACGCTGCAGGGTTTCACTCACCCACGAGCAGATCGGCGAATTCATCGGCGCCTCGCGCGAAACGGTCACCCGCACGCTCTCAATCTTCAAAAACCGCCGCCTGGTTGCCCAGCACGGCTGCACCATCACCATTCCCAGCCGCATGGCGCTTGAAAGCTACGCCCGCGGTTAAATCCCCGATCCTGACATTCGCTTCGAGTCGGCGCTGCGAAGGTCAGGAACCGGATGAGAGTGTTTTCCAGGTTTCCTCCAAAGCTGCTTCTCTTTGAATTGGCCGTTTGCATGCGACGCGAGATGCGGAAGGCATCTCTAATCGCATGCAGACGGCCTCCTTTTTTGCGCCGAGAGTTTGTGGAATTACGCCAGACGCAGCGGAAATCTTACCCCATTCCATGCTTGTTCGCCGTCTGCTGCATG
This sequence comes from uncultured Acidobacteriaceae bacterium, assembly GCA_963732165.1. GTDB lineage: Bacteria > Acidobacteriota > Terriglobia > Terriglobales > Acidobacteriaceae > Telmatobacter. Next base: position 89,418 of record CAVSYM010000027.1, on the reverse strand, counting down.
ACTCGCTGGTGATTCCCCTGACGCATTCCAGGCCAGCCGCGCTCAGATCATCAATGAACTCCACATTGCCCGCCTCATACGACCGGGAACCGTGTGCCCATCATTCTGCGCGATGGTGAGCGGCGCTCGAAGGCATCGCGTACGGTTGCGAAGTGGCGCGGATTCCACCGGAATGGCGGCCCTGTGGGTTATGGATTTGAGTGCTGCTCAGCATTGCCCACAAGCTGAGGTTCGAACTCTCTTACCTCGTCGACAATCGCCTTCAACATATACTGGCTCGGGCTATAGTCGACTACCATCTCTTTGAGCGCTGACACCAGCCGGGCCGTATCGCGAATCGTGCAAATGTTCTTGAGTGACCGAAGCCAGGTGTCGACGTCGAATTGCGGCATTAAATTGCCAACAAAGATGCGCACCTGTTCGTGATCGGTCGGAACGGTTTCGTCGCGCACCGAAGTAATTTCTTCATAAAGCTTTTCGCCGGGACGCACGCCGGTGAATTCAATTTTTATGTCCTGGTTCGGCACCAGCCCTGCGAGCTGAATCAAGTGTCTCGCCAGGTCCACGATCTTTAGCGGCTGGCCCATATCGAGCACGCAGATCTGGCCTCCCGCGCCGACGGCCGAGGCCTGCAACACAAGCTGGCAGGCTTCAGGAATCGTCATAAAGAAGCGGCGCATCTCGGGATGCGTCACGGTGATAGGCCCGCCGGCTGCAATCTGCTTCCTGAAGATAGGAACCACGCTGCCGTTCGAGTCAAGCACATTACCGAATCGCACCGCGATAAACTGCGTGCCGCCATTCTGCATGTTTTGGATCAGAAGCTCTGAGACGCGCTTGGTTGCGCCCATCACGCTGGTCGGCGCCACGGCTTTGTCTGAGGAAACAAGGATGAAGCTCTCTACCTCGTACTCGTCCGCTGCGCGGGCCACATTGAGGGTTCCGAAAATATTGTTCTCGATGGCCTCGAAGGGATTCTCCTCCATGAGAGGAACGTGTTTGTAGGCTGCTGCGTGATAGACCAGTGCGGGCCGGTGTTTGTGAAAAACCTCTTTGACGCGCGCGCGGTTCTGCACGTTGCCGACCTCGGCGGAGAACGGGACATCGGGATAGACGTGCCGCATCTCGCAGTCGATCTCGAACAACGGCGACTCGGCGACCTCGAAGCCGACGATGGCAGCAGGACAGAAGCGCGCAATCTGGCGGCATAGCTCTGCGCCAATGGAGCCCGCCGCGCCGGTCACCAGCACCACGCGGCCCTCGATCGCCGCACGTATCAGCGTCTGGTCGAGCCGCGCCGGTTCTCGCCCCATCAGGGATTTCAACTCATTCTGCATGGTCCCCCGTCCCGTTCGCGCTCGATCAGGCAGGCCGTCGCCTCGCCGGTCAATTCCTGTTGCTTCCACTTCAATGGCTCACTCCTTCGCGCAGCAGCACCTTCCTGACCGTCCTGGCCAGGATTCGAAGGTCAAAGAGCAATGATTGCTGCCGCATATACTCGGCGTCAAACGCCACCTTCTCTTCCACGGTAAGCCCATCGCGGCCGTTTACCTGCGCCCATCCGGTGAGCCCGGGTGTAAGTTTGTGAATCCCAAGACGTGTGCGCAGGTCGATCAAATCATTTTGGTTGAAGAGCGCCGGCCGTGGGCCCGCAAAGCTCAGATCGCCGGCGAGAATACTGAAGAGCTGCGGCAGTTCGTCGAGGCTGGTGCGGCGAAGGAAGCGACCCATGGGAGTCAGAAACTGCTGCGCGTCGGCAAAAAGATGGGTAGCAAGCTGGGGAGCGTAGTCGCGCATGCTTCGCAGCTTGGGCATGCGGAAATTTCGATTATCCCTTCCCACGCGAAGGGACCAGTAGATCGCGGGGCCACGTGATGTGAGACGCACCAGAATGCCAAGCACGATCAGCACCGGCAACGCGAGCGCGCACAAGGGCAGCGCGAGCGCGATGTCGAACAGGCGCTTTCCGATTTTGCGCCAGTGGCTTTGTGCCGCGTCTTCGTTTTCAATTCGGATTGAGCCCGCATCGAGCCCGCGAACAAAGTCAATGTATGCCGGGTTCCTCATATTGATCGTTTCGCTCGAAATGGTTCTCCCCTCAGGAATTGACGCCGGTGCAGGAACGGCTCGGAGCGAATCCGGCGGTCAAGTCCATTGCCTCCATCAGACTGGGGCAAACCAACTCTCTCGGGGGGCAATCCTACTTTCTGCCCTGAGGCCGGGATTTATCTGTGTTCTCGGTCACCCGCGAGAAGGAACGGCTTTGAGGTCGCCGTTAACAAGGGTGCAAAAGGCGAAACTGCGCTCGAATCGCTTCACCTGGAACTTGTGCCGGGCTTCACATACGCGTCGCAGAAACGCAGATATTGCTCCCAATCAAAGGCCGTAACACTGTGTCCGCCGCTGCGAACGTGGTAACTCACCCGCCCCAGCACGGGCTGGTCCACCGACGGCCACTGGGAGGTGGGCAGGCCGGAGCTTCCCAGAAAGCGATACACCGGCGTGACCGCCAGCGCCCCGAGGAACTCGCCCTGCGGGTCGGCGTTCCCATCGAGGATCGCGCTGGCGATGTAAAGCGGCCGCGGAGCAATGAGCGCAAGCACCTCGTTCTGGTCGAACGGCAACTCCGCGTCGCGCCCGTTGTACTGCTTGAAGTTGTTTGAAAACCAGTAAGGAAACCTCGTATTCAGCAGCTCAACGGTCTCGCCGTGCACGTCGTGAAATACCTTGGCCCCGCCTGCACCCGACTCGTTGCTGATGACCGCGGCGAATCGCGGATCGGTGGCGCCTGCCCAGATCGCCGCTTTGCCCAGCCGCGACCATCCGAATGCCACGACATGCTGGCCATCGACCAGTTGATCCTGCTCGAGGTAGTCAAGCGCGCGGCTCATCGCCCAGGCCCAAGCCGCAATGGTCGAAAAGTTGTCTCCTCCCTGGGCCAGTTCGGGCCAGGCGCTGCGAATGCTCTCGTCGTAGCCATCCTTGCGGTCCGGATCAAGATCGCCTCGATACGCGGTAGCTACGGCATAGCCGTCATCGAGAATCTTCGTCCACCGGCCAGCGCCCCTGGTCGATACCACGGCACGCATCGGTCGCGCGATTGTTCTTGACGCACGAAAGGTCTATCGATGTACCGCCCGATGACTCCACCCATCGATCGGAGATGCGAATCCCCGGATCGGGGTTGATGGTTTCGTTGCCCCAGAAATTGAATCCCAGAATGACCGGCGGCCGCTTCACGCGGTTCGGCACGTAGACCAGAAGGTCCATGCGCGGACCGTCTTCTTTTCCAAGAAACAGAATGGAGATTTGTTCGCGCGTCGCCTTGCCGCCCAGCGCGTGCCGGTCGAGGTTATACGCATTGAAGCGCATCTGCGCAGGACGCCCCGGCATGTGTCCATACATTTGCTCGGTAAACAGATCGAGCAGTTCCTGCCTTCGCTTCGGCCACTGGGCCTGCGTAGCTACCGGCTTTCCATCGGCAAACACCAGCGCATCAGGCAGGAGTGCGGGCATCAGTGGCTGCCGGTACTGATCGGGGTTAGTCTGCGAAGGTGAGGAAGCGGCGATCGTCAGCGCGCATGCCGCCACCATTAGCGCCCTTGCCGCCGCTCTGTGTTTACTGCTTTCTGTCCCGCATACACGCATTGGACTGCCTCTCGCCAGGCCCACCATTATACCTGCGCGACAGATTCATTCAGATAGGCTGACCTGATTTGGGCCGTGGGAGCCCGCAGGCGAAATCCTGAGACGCAGCAGCGGCGAGGGGCCGCAAAGTCACGGAATTATCGGGAAAGAATTGGAGGCGCGGGCCGGGATCGAACTTGAGCCGTTTTGCGGGCGTGAACGCAGTGGGAGCCCGCAGGCGAAATCCTGAGACGCAGCAGCGACGAAAGACCGTAAAGTCACGGAATTATCGGGAGGAAATGGAGGCGCGGGCCGGGATCGAACCGGCGCATAAAGGTTTTGCAGACCTCTCCCTTACCACTTGGGTACCGCGCCTTGGCAGGGCTGCCTCTTTTCCATGATGCGTTCCAAATCTGCCGTAGCCAACCCGGCAGGCGCCGGAGGGCGATTTGGAGCGGGAGACGAGATTTGAACTCGCGACCCTCGCCTTGGCAAGGCGATGCTCTACCACTGAGCTACTCCCGCTTCGAGCGGCTCTCCAGTCGACCTTCAGTTTCCGGGGTTTGCGGCTCGATTCCTCTCCGGAATTCGCCACTGTGCGGCGGACGCTGGCCTGCTGAATTCACTGGATACCACTTGTAACGCAGCCTTGAGTATACCGGGCGGCCCAAACCGGGTCAAACCGCGGAGAGGGTCCGGCCGGCGCCCTTCTCTTCGCGCACAATCTGCCCGTCGCGCATGTAAAGGATGCGCCCCGCAACGGCTGCCGCTTCAGGGTTGTGCGTGATCATCAGCGTAGTTTGGCCCAGCTCGCGGTTAGAGCGCGCCAGCATCTCCAGCACCGCGTCGGAGTTCTTCGTGTCCAGGTTGCCGGTGGGCTCGTCGGCCAGCACAATTGCAGGCCGCGTAATGAGCGCGCGTGCAATGGCGATCCGCTGCTGCTCGCCGCCGCTCAGCTCGCTCGGCCGATGCTCCAGTCGCCCCTGGATCGCGAGCATGTCGCAGAGGTGATCGAGATATTTGCGGTCCAGCGGCTCCTTGCGCCCGCTGATGGCGTGAGCAATCTCGATATTGCCCATGCCCGTGAGCGTGGGCAGCAGGTTGAACTTCTGGAAGACGAAACCGATGCGGTGCTTGCGCAGCTTGGTGCGTTCAGCGTCGCTCATCGTGGCGAAGTCAACGCCGTCAATCACCACGCGGCCTTCGGTGGCGCGCGTGAGTCCGCCGAGCAAGTAGAACAGCGTAGACTTGCCCGAGCCCGACGGCCCCACGATGGCCACAAACTCGCCCGGCTGAACGGTGAGAGAGACTCCGCGCACCGCTGCAACCTGGATGCGGCTCTGCGCATAAGTCTTGGAAAGATTCTCGGCGAGAATGATGGGCTGCGACGCTTGCTCTGGCACAGACTCATTGTAACGGGCTTCGGCCGGATGCGTTCTTGCCGGCAAGGCTTGCATTTGCCGGGAATCGGATCGCTCCGGAGAACGTCGAGCCGTCCGAGACTTGCACAGGACTCAGGTTGACTTTCTATCGGCCAATTCTTACAGTCTAGTCAATCAGTGGAGCGAATTTAATGCATTAACAACCGAGGCCACATTGCCGAAAGGGGTCTGACTATGAAAGGCACGAAGTTTCTCACGAAGTGTCCTGGATCGGTGAAAAGTTCTGCCGGTACGAAACCCCGTAAATCATTCATACTCGCAATTCTATTCGCTATCGCATTCGTCGTTTCTCCGGCCGCGCATGGGCAGGCAACCGGAAGTTTCTCGGGCAATGTAGCCGACAAAACAGGGTCGGCGGTGGCTGGAGCCAGCGTTGCAGTTATCTCGCAGGGAACCGGCCTGACTCGAAACGCGAAAACCGACGATTCCGGACACTACCTGGTCCCCTTGCTGCCGGTTGGCACCTACAACGTGCGCGTGGATGCGACCGGCTTTCAAAGCGCGGAATCGAAAGACCTGAAGCTGCAGGTGGATGAGGCGCGCGAACTCGATTTTTCGCTGGTGCCCGCCACGGTCACCACCACGGTAGCAGTCTCAGCTGAAGCTGTTGCCGTCGAAACGGCCACTCCATCTCTCGGCCAGGTAATCACCTCGCAACAGGTCACGGAGTTGCCCCTCAATGGCCGCGATTTCGTTCAGCTGGCCACGCTCACCGCAGGCGCCACCGCAGAGACGAATCCCAACAGCTTTTTCACCCAGGGCAGCGACAGCGAAGTAGCTGCGCGCGGTTCCTTCTCTCTTTCGGTTGGCGGATCGCGTCCCAACAGTACGGATTGGCTGCTGGATGGCGTGGACAACAACGAACTGACCGCGGGCGGCATCGGCGTGTTTTCGTCGATCGACGACATTCAGGAGTTCAAGGTGCTCACCTACACCTACTCCGCCGAGTTCGGCACGCGCGCCGGACCAACGGTTCTGGTTACGACCAGGCAGGGAACGAATGACTTTCATGGATCGCTCTTTGAATTCGTCCGCAACACCGACCTCGATGCGAAAGGCGACTTTGACACCACGACGCCGAAGTTCAATCTGAACCAGTTTGGCGGGTCTGTCGGCGGCCCAATTCGCCACAACAAGTTGTTTTTCTTTGTGGACGGCGAGCAGAAGTATCAGCGCGAGGGAATCACTTTCACCGGCCTGGTACCTTCAGGCACATCTCCTTCCGGCACCTCTCCTGGAACGGGCATGCGCGGCGGCGATTTTTCATTGGACCCTTTTGGTAATCCCGTCAAGGACTCCTCAGGCAACGTCGTTCCGTTTCCAATCGCTAATCCGAACATGGTCGGCGCCCCCATTCCATACTTCCAGTGCGACAGCGCAGGGAACCCGATTATGGCAAACCCCGACGGCAGCCAGGCCCCGGGAGTGAACTGCAGCAAGATCCCCTCCAACCTGATCGATCACGTCGGCCAGTCCATGATGAACATCTATCCGCTGGCGAACGCCAACAATCCTACCGCTGGCTACAACTACGTGAATGAACCTGTCCGCAGCCTGAATGAAACCAAATTCGATGCGCGCGTGGACGATACGTTGACCGCGTCTGACAGTCTTTTTGCACGGTTCAGCTACGACCAGGCGTTCTCATTTGTCCCCGGCGGCGCACCCACGCTCGCCGAATCCAACGCCTTCGGCAGCAACGAAAACCTGATCAACCATGCCCGCAACATCGGCGTCGGCTGGAGCCACGTGTTCTCGCCCACCACTCTAAACCAGGCCACGGTGGGCTATGACCGCATCTTCGACTACATTGCATCGCTGGGTAACTTCACATGCCAGGCGGCCATCTTCGGAATTCCAAATGCCGATCTGGGCTGCTCGTCAACCGGTACGGCTCTCCCCGGCGGTTCTTATAGCGAAGGATTGCCTTCGACTGAAGTCCTTGGCGGGTATTGGTCGCTCGGCGATCGCGGCTACTCCCCGTTTCAGGGCGGAACAAACATCTTCTCCTTCAAAGATGACCTCGACCTGATCCGCGGCAAGCACGAGATTCACGCCGGAATCGATCTTCGCGACAATCAGATGAACATTGGCACTGAGGCATTTCAAGATGGTTTCTGGATCGTCGGTCTCTTTGGAGACTTCACCGGCGCCGGCGTTGCCCCCGGCAATGGCGAAGCCGATCTGTTAATGGGAATGACCGGATTGGCCGTCCACGATCAGACTTACGACGGCCCCGTCAGCGGTCGGCGCTGGAAGATCATCCGGCCCTTTGTGGAGGATGACTGGCGGGTTACGCCATCACTCGTCCTCAATCTCGGCCTGGCATGGGATATGACCACTCCCGAGACTGAAATCCACGACCGGATGGCGAATTACATCCCTTCGACCGGTGCGCTACAGATCGCGGGTAAGAATGGGGTGAGCAACGCGGCGGGCATCAATATGTACTGGGGTGCGTACGAGCCCCGCGTCGGACTGACCTGGAAGGTGATGGGGAGCGACAAGACTGTTCTTCGCGTCGGCTTTGGCATCTATCACGACTCGGCATGGAACCTCGGCGCGCCGGGCCTGTGGCAGAATCCGCCCAATCTCGGCGAGTCCGATCAACTCCCTGCTACTTTCTCAACGGGTTGCGTCTTTGCAACTTCGTACTGCGCCGTCATTGGGAACCAGACTCCGGAGTTGGGCCAGTCTCCCGCGTTGGGCTTTACCCTGTCCAACGGCTTCCCAGCCCTGCCCACGCCGCAAAATGCGGACACATTCGTAGGCACATTCAATTACATGCCGCCCAGCTTCCAGCCCGGAAGGGTTCATCAATATAACGCCAACATCGAACGCCAGTTGCCGGGCAATGTAGTGCTCACCGCGGGATACGCAGGTTCGGTCGGCGGCCACCTGCTTGTCATCGGCAATGACCTCAACACCAGCAGCCCCTCTGGTTGCGGAACCATCTCCGGTTACACGCTCGGCTGCCTACCCAACGGCAATCCGTACCTTTATCCGTACACCCCGCCGAACTTCAACGCCATCCTGCTGATGGGCGACATTGGAAAGACGCACTACAACTCCATGCAGATCAAGGCGGAGACCAAGACAGCCAAGCACGGCCTTTACGCGCTGGTTGCCTACACCTACTCGAAGACCTACGACAACGGATTGTCAGACGGCCTGGGTTCGGAGCTCAGCGCGCCCTACTTCCCGCTTCCCAACTGGCAGAACCTCGACTGGTCGCTCTCGCAGATCAACCTGGATCAGAGCTTTACCGGCAGCGTCATCTACGATCTGCCTTTCGGCAAGGGCAGAGCTTTCGGCGGCGACTGGAACAATGTGACCAACACGCTTCTGGGCAATTGGCAGGCCACGCTCATCGAGAGAGTCTCTTCAGGATTCCCGGTCCCGCTGATTGATACGAATAACTCGTCTGGCACTACTTTCAATACCGGCGGAAACGACAACAACTTCAACCGGCCCGACCAGGTGTCAGGCTGCAATCCCTACAACGCAAGCCACGGCCAGCATCAGTGGATCAACGCTGCCTGCTTCGCTGCTCCGGCTGCCGGTGAGCTCGGCAATGCGGCGCGCGTTCCCGTGGTCGGACCCGACTTTGTCAACTCCGACTTTTCAATCATCAAGGACTTCGCGATGCCGCGGAAAGAGATGGGCTTGAACTTCCGCGCCGAGTTCTTCAACCTCTTCAATCATCCCGAGTTCGGTGCGCCCATCGCCGATATCAACCAGCCGGGATTCGGCGCCGTGAACTCGACGGTCAACAATCCTCGCCTTATTCAACTGGCACTGAAGCTGACGTTCTAAAGCTCCGCCATTCGAGCTCCGCGCAGCACTCCATCGGCGGTTTCGTCTCCTGACGAGGCCGCCGACTGCGCTTTTGCCAACTGCCACATCCCGACGATCGGTTCTTTTGAGTCGCCGGAAACGTCGCGGCCTCCGCGAAGCTCCCAACGCCCAGGCGCCTCGAACACCGGCCACCCGAAAACTCGCCTGCCAGGTCCGAGCTTATCTTCCTCGATCCGCACGTTGAAACCGGAATCTCTGGCTTAACTACTTGATTCCTATTAGTTTGTTTGCGAACACACTTGGACCGTCCCGCAAAATGGTGTGATTTATATCACTGCAATAAAAGGCGACTTAATTTGTCGTATATTAAGAGAGACCAATTTGGTCGCATATCACCGCCGCTCCCCCTTGGTCGTGGCTGAGTTTACCAGCGGCAACAAAGAATAGAGGGAATTCAAGAATGGTACGTTCGGGCACGAATAGCCGATTTGTAATCCAACTGGCCTGCAGCTTCCTGCTGCTTGTCAGCACTGCCTGGGGAGCGGTTTCGGGCAGCATTGCGGGCACGGTAAAAGACCCTTCGGGAAGCGTAGTGCCCAACGCCGATGTCACGGCGCGAGAGCTGAGCACAGGGATTGCGCACGAGACGCACACCAACGCGAGCGGCTACTATACCCTGCCGGTTTTGCCCGTTGGCCGCTATCAGCTCGATGTCGAGGCCCCAGAGTTCAGAAGCTATCATCGCGAAGACATTGTGCTCGATACCGACGCTGTGCTGACGATCGACTGCCCGCTGGCGATTGGCAAGAATTCTGAAACAGTGACGGTGACCGACAATGCCCTGCATGTTGAAACGGTGAGCACGCAGACGGGCGAAGTGATCAGCGGGCGGCAGATGGCCTCCGTTCCTCTGGATGGCCGCAGCTACACCGATCTGCTCTCGCTGCAGCCGGGAGTAGCTCCATACACCACCATCGGCGCCGACACCGTGCAGGATGTGGGCGCGACCATCCTGAATCCTTCGGGAACACTGAACCCCGGCACCATTTCAGTGAACGGGCAGCGGGAAACAGCGAATTTCTTTAGCGTGAATGGCAGCGATGCCGAGGAAGACGTGAACTCCGGCACCGCGATTATTCCCAATCTTGATGCGATCGCCGAGTTTCGCATTGTGACCAGCAACTTCGATGCCGAGTATGGGGAGTTCAGCGGCGGACAAGTGAGTGTGGTAACAAAAAACGGCAGCAATGCGTTCCACGGCAGCACGTTCGATTTTTTGCGCAATACCGATCTCGATGCGCGAAACTACTTTTCGCCGACGCGCGGAGTTTACAGGCAGAACCAGTTCGGCGGCACAATTGGCGGGCCGATTCGCCGCGACAAACTCTTCTTCTTTACCGACTATCAGGGCACCCGGCAGACACAGGGCATCGATACGGGCGAGATCAGCGTGCCGTCCAACGATGACCGGACAGGAAATCTTTCTGACCTTGTGGACACCAATGGCAATACCCTGATGACTGGGACCGTGGGCGGCCCATATTTTGCCGGTCTATTGACGCAGAGGCTGGGCTACACGGTTAAGCAGGGCGAGCCATACTACTTCAACGGCTGCAACCAAGCCGATGCGCAGGCGGGCCAATGCGTGTTTGGCAACGCTCAGATTCCAAAGAGCGCGTGGTCGGTACCGGCCGAGCGGATGCTCCAATATATTCCGGCCCCGAATAACGCCGGCGGCTTTGCGACCTCCGCATTCAACCAAACCGTACGGGACGACAAGGCGGGCGCGCGCGTGGATGCGAATACGCGCTGGGGAATGCTTTCCGCTTACTACTTTATCGACGACTTCAACCTGGATAACCCGTATCCGACCGCGCAGAGCGGCGCCAGCGTTCCCGGCTTCGACGCGCTGACCACAGGCCGCTCGCAACTACTTGCGCTCGGCGCCACCAAAACCATCAACTCCACCACCGTGAATGAAGCGCACCTGAGCTACCTGCGCGACATTACCAACCTCGGCCAGCCGGTCGGCGGAGGCGGAGTGAGCCTGGTCTCACAGGGCTTCGCCAACGCCAACGGCACGCCCAGCATTGTGGCTCTCGATCCCAGGGGCCAGAGTGTTGAGAACCTGAATTTTAACGGCTACTCCATCGGCGCCGCGGCCAATCAGTTGATCCAGGCGAACGATACCTACCAGGCGACCGACACTTTCTCAAAAGTGCTGGGCAATCACACCATGAAGATGGGTGGGGAATTTCATGCCGACAAGGTGAACGCGCACCCCATCGCGCAATTCAATGGCAGCTTTGTTTTCTCAGGAACTGAAACGGGAGCGGATTTTGCGGATTTTCTGATCGGCGTGCCGAGCCAGTACAACCAAAGCCAGCTGAATCCGTTCTACGCGCGCAACCAGTATGTGGGTCTGTTTGCGCAGGACAGTTGGCACGCGCGGCCGAGCCTTACGCTGAATTACGGGCTTCGCTGGGACCGCATCGCGCCCTGGACTGAAAAATACAATCAGATTTCCACGTTTGAAGCGGGCGCGCAGTCGGTTGTGTTTCCGGGCGTGCCGGCAGGAATTTTGTATCCCGGTGACCCTGGCGTTCCACGCACGCTCGCGCCGGTCGACGAGCTTGGATTTTCGCCCCGCGTGGGAGTAGCGTGGTCGCCCCAGTCCAGACCCGGAGGCGTGCTGGGCAAGATCGTGGGCAATCCGGGAACAACCAGCATTCGCGCCAGCTTTGGCAACTTCTACACCGCCATCGATGCGCTTTCCATCAGCGTGCTGGCCGCCAACGCACCCTATGGAACCACCTATACCAGCCCCGCTCCGCCGCTGTTTGCAACGCCGTTTGTGAGCGCGGCTGACGGGCAGAACTATGGGCAGCCCTTCCCCTACACGTTTGCGCCATTGAACTCGTCGCGCAGCCATCCCGATGCAAACATCGATTGGAGCATCTACGAGCCGATCAGCGGAATTCCCGGATACGACATTCACAGCCGAGTGCCGTACACCGAAGAGTGGATGCTCTCGATCGAGCGGCAGGCCGGGCCAAACACCGTGCTGAGCGCAAGCTACATCGGCACGGCGAGCCATCGGCAACGCGTGCTCATCGAGCCGAACGCAGGCAATCCCGCGCTGTGTCTGAGTCTCAGCCAGCCCAGCGAAGTAAAGCCCGGCACGCTCACGTGCGGCCCGGGCGGCGAAGACGAAGTCTATTACCCGATCGGCGGCGGGCAGGTAAACGGAACGCGCGGGCCGCTGGGATCGAACTTCGGCAGCAATGCGCTGCAATCGACCATCGGCAATGCGAACTACAACGCGCTTGAACTCAGCGCGCGCCACACCAGCGGCCGTCTCGAGCTTTCAGCCGCCTACACCTACAGCAAGTCTCTCGATCAGTCGTCGAACATTGGCGAGGAGGTCAATCCCTTCAACCCGGCGCTCAGTTACGCGTTGTCGTCGTTCGACGTGAAGCACAACTTCGTCGCCAGTTATGAGTACCAGTTGCCCTTCGAGCGCCTCTCGCATCCGAATCGATTGAATCGCGGATGGTCGGTTTCGGGAATCACGCGCTTTGCCAGCGGATTTCCCGTAACCATGACCAACAATGGCGACAACTCCCTGATCGGCACCAATCCCAACGGAGTGAACAACAGCAGCATCGACGAGCCCGACTACAACGGCGCGCCGCTCAAACTGAACAGCAATCCCCGCACCAACTCGAACAACTATTTCAACGCATCGGACTTCACCGAAGATGCGCTGGGCACGTCAGGCACATCGAAGCGGCGTTTCTTCCACGGTCCCGGCGCCGACAATTACGATGCCGCGCTTTCAAAGAGCCTTGCGCTCACCGAGCGGGAGTCGCTGCTCTTCCGCGTTGAAGCCTTCAACGCCTTCAACCACACGCAGTTCAACGGGCCCAGCTCGATTGACGGCAACATCGGCAGCTCCACATTCGGCAACGCCATCAGCGCCGCCGCTCCGCGCGTCTTGCAAGGCGCGCTGAAATTCAATTTCTAATGCGGTAAACTGCGGATGCGTTTCGGTGCTGAATTAGGAAAATCGGTAGAATTCGAAATGCGATGTAAATGGCGCGGGATCAGCCTGTTACGATAACCAATTTAAAACAAACGAGTTATAGGATGAATAGTAGATAACAAAGGAGTTATGGGCGACTCTTTGCAACTGTTTTGGTGCAACCTGCGGAATTCTTTCCTTCCCCTTGCCGATGGGCATTCTTTCCCGATTCAAATGTAGCGTGGAAGCAGGAAATTGCATGCAAAGGCAGCAGGGTTGGCGGAGTTGGCGCAGTTAGCAGAGCTAGCGGAGTTAGCCGAGCCGCGCCATGACACTTCTTGCCTTCGGGAAGAGTTTTTTCGCAGCTTGGGAAGATGCCGGCGAATTACCCCGCGCGATCATGTTCATGTCTATACGATTGCGCCTGTCCTGGTGAGCCAGATCACACCCGTGCCCCTTCACGTGCGCGACAATAGGGCTGTCTGGCGCGCCACAAGTGTTTCGGGCCGGCGCGAAACATCCCCATGCATGAGTTGTCTATCGTCGAAAGCGTTGTTGATGCGGTAACTGAGACCGCGGCCCGGTACCCCGGCGCGCGGGTGAAGTCAGTAAAACTGCGCGTGGGTGTGCTGGCGGCAGTGGTTCAGGAGTCGCTGGAGTTCTGCTGGGAGCTGGCCACCCAAGGCACCGCGCTGTCTGGCGCAGCATTGGTGGTGAAGTCGGTTCCAATTGTGTTGCACTGCGCGGCGTGTGGAAGCGACCCGGAGATTGAAGGCGTGCAGAGCCTGCGATGCCCGAATTGTGGTGAGTTGACGGGCGAGTTGCGCCAGGGGCGCGAGCTGGAGATTGAGTCGATCGAGATTGAGGAGCCGGACAGCGAGTCAGCGAACCAGCAAGTCAGCGAGTCGGCAAGTCAGCGGGTCAGCAAGTCAGCGAGTCAGCGAGTCAGCGGGTAGCGCTTGACACGCATCGATTCAGTTCAGGGGAAGACAGGCCGGGAGATGAAATGACGACGCGGATTGTGGAGTTGCGGCGGGGAATTCTGAAGAAGAACGACGAGCTTGCGGCGGGGCTGCGCGAGCGGTATGCGCGCGCGGGCGTGCTGGTGCTCAACCTGGTGTCGAGCCCGGGAACGGGAAAGACGGCGTTTCTCGAGCTCACTTTGCGGCGACTGACGCAGGCTGGCGCCAGGGCCGCGGCACTGGTGGGCGATCTTGAGACCGACAACGATGCGCGGCGGCTGGCGGCGAGCGGTGCGCCTGCGCGCCAGGTGAATACCCACGGCATTTGCCACCTGGACGCGGAGATGATTGCGAAACATCTCGATGACTGGGCTGCGGTCGAGAACGGCGTTGAGCTTGAGGGCCTCGATTATCTCTTTATTGAGAATGTCGGCAACCTGGTTTGCCCGTCGAGCTACGACCTGGGCGAAAAGATTCGTGTGGCCCTATTGAGCGTGACCGAAGGCGAAGACAAGCCGCTTAAATATCCCACGCTGTTCAACTCGGCCGACGCGGCGGCGATCACCAAGATGGATATTGCCGAGCCCTGCGGATTCGACCGCGAGCTGGCCCTCCATAACATTAACGAGATTCGGCCGGGCATTCGCATCTTTGAGACCAGCGCGAGGACCGGCGCGGGCGTCGATGCGTGGATTGCGTACCTGGCCGAGCAGCGGGACGCGCTCAGTGGTCAGTGATCAGTGGACAGTGGTCAGCAATCAGGGTTGATCGAAGCAGGCATAGAAATAGATACCAGACGCACAGGAAGTGGGATCTGATCCCATTGAAAAATATCCCGTCGACTTACGCGTCCTCGCGTTCCTTCCGATGAAGCGCTGCCGACGACCTAATATCTTCCATGAGCGGATCGAGATTATCGAACAAGTACGTAGTTACTTGATGGTTCTTGAGCGTCCGGACCACTAGGTCACGGGCCGCTGAGTCGATTTGATTGTCGAAGTTTGCCACTACAACGAGTCGCATCTCGCCGAACTCTGGATTCGATTTTTCGTACAGAAGTTCCCCCTCAATTGCGCTCTTTCCCATCTTGGCGATGAGGAATTCTGAGTCTTCAAATTGCACGGGAGATATCAAATTGAATCGCCCGTTCTGGTAGCCATATGGCGCTCGAATCGACCTCCCGATTCCCGGGAGTCTCACGTTGATCGACTCTCGAACGAGATCGATGACGCCCTCAGCGGCCAACCTGTTCGTGAGGCAAACGTCTACACGATCTTTTCGATCAATCGATTCCGTTTCGACCAATTCTCTGTACAGTCTCCGCGTGTCCTCCGTCAGATCTGAGATCTCGACTGAACGTGGTGGGGTCATTTGGATTATGTTTGCCCTTTTTGCAATGTAGGCCTTCAAGTCCTCGACGGAGAGAAACCTTTGCGACGTCATTTGGCTTTTGATCGATGCCTTTGCGCGTTTTATGAGATGCCAGTCCTGTGTCCCAAAGAATTTCCGGATCCTCTGATAGCCCTTTGTCATCTGGACTTGTAATCGCATATCGCGCGACGAGTAAACAACGATCCCGACGTTGATGCTCTCAAGACGCGAGAGATTTGGACAGAACTGGATCAATGAGTAAAAGCCACTAGGTTGATTCACGTCGTCCCTCCCTCTAATTCCAATTGCGGCCAGATTATTTGTTCAATGCGTTCCGCGAGAAAATGCGCCCGCTCAGTGATGAACCGAGCCCACTCCGCCCGACTTTCCCGGTCAACCTGCCACCCATGGGGAACATCACTAACGAATTGTGAGGCCACCGCCGCCTGAAATTCACTGAGACGAGCAGCGTATTGCCTCACGCTTTCCCTGTTCAGGAAGTTCTCGAATTCCGGGAAACGGCCATAAATCCGCTCGTCGCGAATTCTTTCAATGAAACCAATTCTCCGATTGATCTCGCTCCCGCAGGTGAACGCGTGGGTGAAATCCATTGCGATGAGAGCTACGGAATCGCTGTTCCCGGGCTGTTGGATGAGAAATACGTTGTCCAGGTTCACGCGTTTCCCGTCGGGGCTATGTCTATCACAGTTTAGTACCCAAGTATCCATCAAAATTAAACCACTGATTTCATGCAGGTTAACAACGCGTCTCAACTCTCGGACCGTGCCACCCCAAGAAAATCCCTTTGGTTCGCTCCTCGAAATGAAGGCGGGGCCCGGTTCAGCTTTCCCTCCCTTAAGGAACGGGACTTCGGTGCCATCTGTGACAGAAATCAGCGAGAAATCAAACGTAGACAGGCCCAACCAATCCGCAAGCCTGCTGCCGACTAACTCGCACGCCAGGGCGTGGGGCCCCTCGGGGTTACCCAGAGCCTTGAGGTAGCCATCCCCGAGGTCGGTGCCCGACAAGCGCAGCTCCCGTCGCGGTTCCAAAACCTTGGTCAAATCGCGTGATTCGCGTCGGTCTCCAGCCGTTTCCCTCTAAAGGCACAGATTCCTCTGCAATTGGTAAGCTCGGATTTGCTTTGAAGGCGCATTATCTATGGTCGTTGAAACTAATACAACAGGATTCATATCGCGCGACCTTGGGCTGTACCACTTTAATTAGTGACGGTCGACGCCAAGGCCAACGATGTCAAGCGCAAAGCGTTGCGGAGGCACATCAATCATTGCTGTTGGTAAGGGAATCCGTACGGATTGCGCAGCATCGCCACGCGCCGCTTGTCCACAAATAATCGCGCCAGCACCACTCCGAACAGAAATCCGGAGATGTGGGCGAGGTAGGCTACGCCGCCCGTCTGCACATCGCTCGATACCATGCCGAACTGGAAGACCTGGGTGAGGATCCAAAAGCCGATGAGAAACAGCGCGGGGATGTAGGTGACGCGGATGAAGATAAGGATCCAGACCAGGGTGCGGATGCGATCGCGCGGAAAGGTGACGATGAACGCGCCCATTACGGCGGCGATGGCACCGCTGGCCCCCAGGCAGGGAATGTGAGAGTTTGGGCTGCCGAGAACCTGGGCGCACATGGCGATCACGCCGCCGCCAAGATAGAAGACCAGATAGCCGAGATGGCCCATCGCGTCTTCCATGGCTGGTCCGAAGGCCCACAGGAAAACCATGTTGCCGATGATGTGCATCCAGCTGGCGTGCATGAACATCGATGTGAGCAGCGTGATGGCGTGGTGGCCGTGCGTGATGCGGATGGGAATGGCCGAGTACGCATGGACAAATCGATCGCCGCCGGCAAGCTCGAGGAAGAAGACCCAGGCGTTGACGACGATGATGAGGATAGTAATGCCGGCGGAGACACCGGGGCGGCGCGAGGCATCGCCAAGGGGAACGACAGCACCCATTACATGCCACCCTTTCCAAGCAGTATGCCGATGCCGTAGGTGACCGCGCCTTCGAGCGCGCCGACGACGGTCATTTCGAGTCCCGATGACCACCACGAGCGGACGGTGATGAGCGATTTGGCGGCGCCGACGGCAAAGTGAGCGATGAGCGAAACGATGGCTGCGGCGATAACCGCCGGAATGCCCTGCATGAAGAAAAACGGAATGACGGGAATGATGGCGCCGACGGCGGTTGAGAGCGCGCCGGAGCTGGCTGAGACCATGGGGTTCGATAGCGACTCTTCAGTCGTGCCGAGCCGCTCGCTGGCGAGAGCGCGGAGAAGCTGCTCGGGATCGCTGGCGATGTGGTTCACCATGTGGATGGCGTCGGCCTCGGGCAATCCCTTCATCTGGTAGTAGAGCGAGAGCAGTTCGCGGGCCTCGGGGCCGTTCATGCGGATGGCTTCGCGCTCACGGGCGATTTCGGCGTGGTAAATTTCGCGCTCGCTTTTGGCGGCGAGGTACGCGCCCGAACCCATGGAGAGCGCGGAAGCGATCATGCCGGAGAGGCCGGCCAGCAGTACGTATTTTGAATCGCCGGAAGTTGCGCCGGAGACGCCAGAGACGATGCCGAAGATGGCGCCGAGGCCGTCGTTCACGCCGTAGATGGCGTCGCCGATCCACGCGCCAGGCTGCTTGCGGCCGTTGTTGCGCTTGGCCAGCATTTCGTCGAGCACGGCTTTGGCGTCGATTTTGGGGGCGCCGGCGGGGGCCTGGTAGTGGCCGCGGATGAGCGACCCGAGCTCGCGGTAATGCTCCTTTTCGTCTTCAATCACGTGCTCGAGGATGGCGAGAGAACCCTCGTCGCCGAGTAATTTGAGCTGCTCGCCATATCCTGCAATGGCGCGGCTTTCTTCAATCTCAACCCGGCGCAAGGCCATGCGGATGCCGCCGGCGCGACTGGCAAGCGAATCGGCATCGCCGCCGGGGTGGCCCTTATAGACAGGCGCTTCGCCGCCCAGTTCCTTGATGCGGCTCTCCCATAGCGCGGCGTGCTCCAGCTCGGCCTGGGCCATGTGGCGCAACACCTGCGCGCGCACCGGTTCGGTATCGCGGTCGGCCAGGGCGGTGTAGGTGTGGTAGCCCTCCATCTCGGCCTGCCAGTTGCCCTCGAGAGCAGCCAGAACTTTCTTGGATTTTGCACCGCTGAGTATGGCGATCGGCATTGGTCTTTCCTACCTTTCGATTGAGGATAGCGGAAATCGGGGCGGAGCGGGTAGGAGCCATATCACCGTGCCTACAATCCGCTTTCCACATGTGCCGGTTGCCGTATAGTGTTGTTTGCAGCAAGAAGGCCGGTTTTTCGCCGATGGTAACGATAGACCGGGGTGTGCCGACTAGCGCCCGATGCCTTCGAAATTTTTGGCCAGGGCCTGTAACCAGTACCCGGATAGACGGCGATGCGCACGGACCCTGATTGGATGCTGCCCGCGGAGGGCAGAGATGTTGAATTTTAAGAAAGTGGGAATCAGGGTTTATGGCAGCTGACAGCAAGCATACCGGCGCACTTACGTCGCCTGGGTATTTCGTACCGTTTCTTGCGGTAGCGGTGTTGTTCTTCATGTTCGGGTTCATTACCAACTTGAACATGGGTCTCGTACCTGACCTGAAGAAGATCTTTGAAATCCAGAAGCTCGAAAATTGGCAGGCGATGTTGGCGAACGGCGCCTTCTTTACTGCTTATTTTGTGTTTTCGGCGCCTGCGGGACGCCTGATTGAGGCGATCGGATACAAGCGGACCATGGTGGTCTCCTTGTTCATCCAGGTATTGGGTGCGTTGCTCTTTCTACCGGCTGCCCAGGCCGTATCATTCCCACTCTTCCTTACTGCGATTTTCATCGTTGGCGCCGGAGTCACAACCCTCCAGACCGCAGCAAATCCGTACGTCTCGATCCTCGGCCCTGAGGACACGGCGCCGATCCGGTTGAATCTGGCGCAGGCGCTCAATTCGCTGGGCGGCACGATTGCGCCGTGGATCGCAGGAACGTTCATCCTGACTACTACGGTGCTCGATCCCGCTGTGATTGCAAACGAAAGCACCGCGGCACAACACGCTTATCAGATGTCGATCGCGCACACGGTGCGAATGCCATATCTGATTATTGCGTTGGGGTTGGTTCTGCTGGGCCTCGCAGTGGCTTTCCTTCACTTACCCCATATTGAGGCCACACGACAATTCCGGCCAGGCAAAGAGGGTGACGAAGTTCTGAAGCGCAGCATATGGAGCTACCGGCACACTGTGCTCGGTGCGCTTGGCATCTTTTTTTATGTGGGTACTGAAGTTGGGCTGGCCACAGCGATGGTGCTTTACTTCAGCGACGACAAGCGCGGCGGTCTCAACGTCCTGTCTGTGCCAACTGCTCAAAAGCTGGTCCTCTTCTATTGGCTGGGAGCGTTGGTCGGCAGATTGCTCGGTTCGTGGATGATGACCAAGATAAGAGCCGGAAAGCTGCTGGGAATATTTGGCATAACGGCGGCAGCGCTCGTCGTGATATCGATCGTTTCACCTGGGTACATCGCAATCGGCAGCCTCATTCTTGCGGGGTTCTTCAACTCGGTCATGTTCCCGAACATTTTCACGCTGGGAATCGCTGGCCTGGGACCGATGACCAGCAAGGGATCGGGGTTGATTATGACTGCAGTGTGGGGCGGCGCGCTGATTCCGGTAGCAATCGGATGGTGCTCCGACCACTTCAGCTATCAGTTGGCACTGGTCATTCCAGTGCTGTGCTACCTCTACATCGCATTCTACGGATTCTGGGGATCGAAGCCGACGCGCACCGTGACGGCGTAAGAGCAGTTTTCAGCTGTTGGCTTCCAGTTGATAGCTGGTTGAAGGCCCTTCGGCGCAGGCCGAAGGGCCTTGGCATTTCTCCGGCGTCGAATCGAAGCGTAATATGGTGGGCAAGTTTTCGAGGAACGGCGTCATGAAGCGCAAGGTAAGAGAAAGCGGGAAAATGGGCGGGCAGTTTGGCCCCGCCGTGTTGATCACGATTCTTGCGGTGGTCGCGGTGCTGATCCTGCTGTTGCGGATGGTAGCGTTTGTGGCTCCGCACGCGCGGCACTGATGACGTAACAGTCCTTCACCGTCGTCTCCGACCCGCGATAGATGAAACATTGGGGTGCCCCATCCATCGAGCGTTTTTTGCTCGATGGGTGGGAAGCCACGAAGCCCAAATTGCAAGCAGTCGGTTTTGTTTCTTATTAGTGGGGTTTGTGCTTTCCCTGGTCAACCTAATTCAAGAAGCAGTTCCTTCGACTCCGCTCCGCTTCACTCAGGAGGGGTACGCGCTACTCACTATTGGCTATTGGCTGCTTCTCTGCTTTTACGCAGCTCTTCCATCACCGACTGGATGAGGGTTTTGGCGCCTTCCATGCCGCTGAGCACGGCTTGCAGGTCAAGTGCCGGCTTAGATGGGTTGCGGGACGAGGCGCAGTAGACCCCGTGCTGGCCGACCAGGATCAGGGAATCGGTGAGCAGGTCGAGGGCGACAGCGAGGCGGCCGCGCTCCACGCCCATCATGAACTCGTGCCGCTCGAGTTCGGCGCGCTTTTCTTCGAAGACATTCATGACTCCAGCCTAACGGATGTACCGGCTGGGTATTGCCGGTCTCCTGATGCGAGTCGAAATAAAGTTTGACACGCGCAACCAAATAGTTGCATTATTCAAGTCACGGTTATTATGCAACCTGGAGGTAGCACTTTGGTTCCCGACAAAATTGAAAAGCAGATTGAGCTGAAGGCGCCGGTGGCGCGGGTCTGGCAGGCACTAACCGACTACCGCGAATTCGGCGAGTGGTTCAGGGTCGCGCTGACGGAGCCCTTTCTTGTGGGCACGACGGTGCGCGGAAATATCCTTCATCCCGGCTTCGAGCACGTGGTGTGGGAGGCGCATATCGAGCAGATGATCGAAGAGGAGCTCTTCTCTTACACCTGGGCGCATCCCAAAACGCTGGCCAAGGAACATTACAAGCCCGATTACACGGGTGAGCCGAGGACGCTGGTCGAATTCCGGCTGAAACCAACCGAAACCGGCACGCTGCTGACGGTAACCGAGTCCGGCTTTGACAAGCTGCCCGATGACCGCCGCGAACAGAACTACAAAGGCAACGAAGGCGGATGGGCACAGCAGATGAAGAACATCGAGGGCTACCTTGGTGAGCACGCGTAAATTGTTGCGGGCGCACCGGCCTGCACCATCGGTTGTGTTTGCGGCACTGGGCGACGAGACGCGGCTGGCGCTGGTGGCGCGGCTGGCCGCGGGCGAGGCCTGGTCGATCACTGAACTTACGCGCCACTCGCGACTGACACGGCAGGCCATTACCAAGCATCTGCGGGTGCTGGAGCGGGCGGGCATGGTGCGCTGCGTGCACGCCGGCCGTGAGAGCCGCTTCGAGCTTGACCCGCGGCCGTTCAGCGAGATTGAGGCTTACATTCAGCGCGTCTCGCGCGAGTGGGACGCGGCGCTGGTGCGGCTCAAGATGTTTGTGGAAAAGTGACGCGGCGATATGAAACGTTGCGAGATTGATCCAGGATTGACAGGCTGCGGAAAAGGTCGTCTTGTCCCGTATGAGTTCTGAAAACATCCCTCAGGGGTTAAGACCCCGCGGTTTTTAATGGCCTTGTCGGCACAAGTAAACTCGTGCACTTTCAAAACTGTGGTTTGCATTGAGTTTTTCCGCAGCCTGTAAAGTCACGCACTGTTACGAAACAAAACCGGCTGCCTGCAACTTGGGCTTCGTGGCATCCCACCCATCGAGCAAAAGACGCTCGATGGATGGGGCACCCCAACGTTTTATTGATCGCGGAGGAGACGCCGGTGGCGGGCTGTTACAAGGCTTTGCCTCGGATACATCGACTCAGGATTCGGTCCAGCCTTTATCATCGATTTCTGGAAAAGGTGCAGCCATGAATCGTCGTCAATTCCTCTCGGGGACTGCCGCTATTGCGGGAACGGGGTTTGCGCTCGGGCCTGAAGCCGACGCATCGGCGCCGACCGGCATGTCACATAGCCCCGCTGCCACGACGTCGGAAGAGATCGCGGCTGCGCGATTTCCTGAGGGATTTCTCTGGGGCATGGCGACCGCCTCCTATCAAGTGGAGGGCGCGTGGAACGAGGATGGCAAAGGCGAGTCGATATGGGACCGCTGGACGCACACTGTCGGGAAGATTCGCGGAGCCGGTACGGGCGATTTGGCCTGCGACCACTATCATCTCTACCCGCAGGACATCGCCTTGCTCAAGCGGCTCAACCAGAAGAGCTATCGGTTCTCAATCTCATGGGCGCGGATTCAGCCAACCGGCCGAGGCGCGGTGAACCAGAAAGGCATCGACCACTACAAGCGCGTCATGGATGTGCTGCTCGAAGCCGGCATTCGCCCCTTTTGCACGCTCTACCACTGGGATCTTCCCCAGGGACTGGAGGACATTGGAGGCTGGCCAAATCGTGACCTGGCGGGTTACTTCGCCGACTACGCCGGAATTCTGGCCAGGAATCTCGGCGACCAGATTCAGGTGTGGGCTCCGTTCAACATGCCGTGGACGTTTACAAATCTTGGATACGGCACCGGAGTATTCCCGCCGGGCCGCGCGAAGTACGCGGATTTTCTCAAAGCCGCGCACACCGTGAATCTGGCGCAAGGGGAAGCGTTCAGGTCGATCAAGGCAGCTTCGTCCAAGGCGACCGTGGGCAGCGCCTATGGCATGTCGCCGGCTTATCCAAAAACCGATAGCGAAGCTGATAAAGCAGCCACCGCTCGCTACAACGCGATGAACAATCTCTATTTCCTTGAAACCGCCATGCACGGCCGGTATCCGAATGCCTTTGCCGGCGAGATCCCGTACGAAGCGATAGGGTTTCGTGCGGGCGACGACAAGATCATGCGGGTTCCGCTGGATTGGGTTGGGTTCCACTACTACTCGCGACGCTTGGTTGCGGCAGCCAGGCCCGCGGCGCGAGCTGGTGGCGCCAATCTTGCAACGGAGACTCAGGACACGGGCGCGGCCGGAAACGATTACACCCAGTTCGTCTCGGAAATGCCCACCGAGGGACCAATCACGGATGGCGGCCTCGAGATCTGGCCGAGAGGCATCTACGACCTGGTGATGGAGATCTCGCGCCAATACAACTTTCCGATTATTGAGATCACCGAGAGCGGCTGCGGTTATCTCGACACCCCTTACGATCGCGACGGCGGTCATGTACCGGATGCCCGGCGCATCGACTTCTTCCGATCGGAGCTGGCCGAGCTGGCCCGCGCCATCAAGGATGGCGCAAGGGTGAGAGCCTTCCACGCATGGAGCGCGCTCGACAACTTCGAGTGGAACGATGGCTACACGCAGCGATACGGGCTCACTTATGTTGATTTCAGAGATCAGAAGCGCACGGTGAAGGACTCCGGTTTGTGGTATGGCCACGTGGCCGCAACAAACAGGCTGGGGTAAAGGTCAACCGCAGTGTCATACATTCGACATCGGTGAACTGTGTCTGTAGCGCCGCTTGAGCATTTTCAGGGTTGGTGTATTTGGGCAGGGGCTAAAGCCCAAAGCTATTAATGGGCATTTTTTGCGGCACGACTAGAGAGGTTGCGGAAAAACTCGCCTGGGTACGTTCGAAGGAGGCTTTGTAACAAGGGCACGGCTTTAGCCGGGCCAATAAAGCCTTCGAAATGATTGGGGCTTTAGCCCCTGCTGCATCGACGGTGGCGAAACGGCTTCGTTGAATGTGTTTTTCCGCAGCCTGTAGAGTCATGCCCTGTTACAAGGCTTTGCCTCGGATACATCAACTGAGAATTCGGTCTTGAGGCGCTCAGAAGTTCAGGTGCTTCATGTATTCCGCGTCGGCGCGCAACTCCTCCACCGGATCGCCGGTGAACTCCTCCTGCTCAACGAAGTAGTACTTGAGGTGCGTGGCCGCGCGCAACACAGGCACATAGTCGATGTTGCCCTTGCCGAGCACCGGCAGCTGGGGCTTTCCCCCGCCGGGCGCCAGGATCATGTCTTTCACATGGATCAGCTGGAAGCGCTCTGGCGCGCGTGCAATGATCTCAGCCGGACTGTGGCCTGAGAGATAGGCCCACCCGCAATCCAACTGCAGGGTCACAAGTTTGGGATCGGTAAGCTTCATGATCTCGTCGTACACCAGCACCCCGTCGATGGTCACGAACTCCGGCGTGTGGTTGTGGAGGCCGAAGGTCATGCCGGCGGCCTTGATTGTTTTGCCGATGCGGTTGAACTGCTCGATCCTCCAGTGCCAGTCGTCGAGCGTGGGCTCGCCGTCGGCATTGGAGTCGCGATGGGTTCCGTCAGACGAGGAGCAGATCATGTACTCCATGCGCAGATCTTTGGCATAGCCGATGAGGGAGTCGAGTTGTGCTTCAAGCAGCGCAAGCGTGTAGTGGGCGCTCACGCAACGCAGGCCGGCCTGAGCCATGGCGCTGCGGAACTGCGCAGATGTGCGATTGTAGAATCCCGCTGCTTCAACGACCGTGTAGCCAGTGGAGCGTACATCGTGAAGGGCAGTGTTAAGGTCCTTTGCCATCTGCTCCCGTACCGAGTAGAGCTCGAGGCCTGCCGGCATCTGCAATGTGCGCGCCTCTGCCCTGCCCGCGCCCGCAATAGCTGCAGCCGCTCCTGCTACTCTCAAAAAATCTCTACGCGATGCAACTGTCATTGAAGAATTCTCCTTGAATCGAAAGTTATCAGCTTGCGGTGAGAATCGAAGTTCCAAGAAAACCGTCGCTCAGGGGCTGAAGCCCGGACTCATTTTTGGCCACTATCGGCACGACTGAAGTCGTGCGCTGACACTTCGTGCTCTTCCCTTGAGTTTTTCCGCAGCGTGTAAAGTCGTGCCCTTTTCAAAAACCTCGCGACTGCCGCTGACGGCAATGGATCGGTCGCCTGATCTCCGATCTCTGACCCTTGATCTCCGATCTCTGTCTTTTACGTCTTGATGGTTTTTGTTGCCGCGTCCCACGCGGCGATGGAGCGATGGAAATAAGAGTGATTGGCCATGTGGCAGCCGATGGCGGCATGATTTCCGAATACCTCATTCTCAACCACGGGCTGGCGCGTGACCACGGCGCTGAAGAAATTTGCGATGTGGTCCTGGGAATCGTCGTAACCGCGCGGCAACGTATAGGTTTCAGCCTCGGGCAGCGGCGCCATCGGCTCAGGATGCGCGGCCTTCCACTCGGCCTCTCCCTTTTGTTTTTGCGCCTCAGTCATGCCGTTCCAGCCGTAGGACTCGAAGCGTGGTCGCACGTCCTGCGGCGTAAAGGTGACGGACCGGCCAGTGAGCACCAGCGTGCCAGTGGAACCGTAGAAGACAATGTGCTCGTCGTCGGTATCGTTGTTCTGGTTGCAGTGCACATGGATCTGGATTTGGCCGGTGGGTGCGGCGAAGTCGTAAACCGTCTCGATAAAGTCAGGAAAATCGCGGCCGTCTTTGAAGTGATAAAGTCCGCCGCTCGAGTAAGCGCGCGCGGCTGGCGCATTGATGCCGGTGATTGACTGAATGCCGCTTAGAAGATGGACGAAGAGATCTCCGCCGAGACCCTCGCCGTAGTCGGCAAAGCAGCGCCAGCGGAAGAAGCGCACCGGATCGAAAGGGCGCTCGGGGGCGTCGACCAGGAAGGCCTTCCAATCGATGGTCTCGGGGCTGGCATCGTCGCCGATGGGGTAAACCCACGCGCCGCCGGGCGAGTTGCGATTCCACTGCGCGTCGATTTCGTGCACTTCGCCGAGGCGGCCGGAGTCGTAAATCTCTTTGGCCTTGAGATAGAGTATGGAGCTGACACGCTGGCTGCCGGCCTGAAAGATGCGCTTGTGCGACTGGACAGCCTGAAGCATGGCAAAGCCGTCGGCGACCGTGTGCGACATGGGTTTTTCGCAGTAAACGTCTTTGCCCGCGGCAACCGCGTCGAGCGTCACGCGGCGGTGATGATGATCGGAGGTGGCAACGAAGATGGCGTCGATATCTTTGCGGTCGAGGAGGCGGCGATAGTCGCCCGAAGTGTCGAAATCCGCACCATAGGCCTCGATGCCGGCCTTGAGGCGCGTGGAGTAGAGATCGGCCGAGCCCACGCACACGCCGGTGGGCACGTTGCGCGCCGAGCGCAGCAGGTCGCAGCCTCGAATTCCGGTGCCTACGATTCCGAAGCGAATCTTGCGGCCGTCGGGGAGTGTATCGGAGGCATGCTGCGGCGCGGTGAGAGTGCTGGTTTGCGCGGCTTGTGCGGCGGCGGCAGCGGCAACAGCGGCGCCTGCGCCGAGGCGCACAAAATCCCTGCGGGTAATTTCGCTTATCTTCATTGATTGATCCCTCGTGCGGAGCCAATTCTCGCTCGCGATACGAGGGTGTGTCTAGCGAACAAAGGGGCGGCGTCTCAAATCGAAGTGCGCAGCATCAATAAATCCATGGAATTAGCCGCCAGGTGCGGGCGAAATAGGCGTTGTATTCGGCGCCGAAGTGGTCGCGCAGCAGCTTTTCCTCGGAGTTCATTCTTGGGATAAGAGGAATAAGCACCAGCGCTACAAGCACCGTCCCCACGAAGGAACGAAACGCAAGAGCCCAGCCGAGCAAGTTAATCAGCATCCCCAGGTACGCGGGATTGCGAACCCATCGATAGACGCCGCCAGTCTCGAGCTTGTGATCCGACTGGATGGCAACCAGCCCGCTGAATCGCCGGCCGAGCACGAAGACCGCCCAAAGTCTCAAGGCGCCGCCGGTCGCAAATAGCGCAACGCCGGCCCAGCGCGTGGCATCGCCGTCGATAGTCAAAAATCCCAGCCGGTCGGTCAGCGGTGAAATGAAAGCGTTGAGTACCGCCAGGCAGAAAAGGGCCAATACCACCCAGCGGTTGCCGCGATCTTCTTTGGCGCCGGGGTTGAAGTTTCCGCCTGTGAAAGGCGCTACCAGCATCATGCAGACGACGACCGCGGCCAGCGCAATGAAGGCTGGATGGGCGAAAAAGGCCCACCAACCACCCCAGGCAGAAATGGCCAGCGTCCATTGCAACGCGACCACCACCAGACCCGACATAACGATCTTCGGTTTCGGCGCCATAGGTTTTACCCCAGGGAATCGCCCTCAGCGTACGTTGCGATAAAAGGAAACGCAGTGACGGCTCGTACAGTGGCCTGTGCCAATCAAAAACATCCGGTCGTGAAATACCGCACCGGGCTTGTGGGGAAGCCTTCCATCTTTCCGTGAAACAATAAGAAACGAACCTGTTATGAGCGACGAAACCACCATCGAATCTCAGCCTGCCGCCGAGCCCGCGAATGAAGCGGCGCATGAATCCGCAACCGAACCAGCACCGGAGCCAAGTGACGTCGAAGCGCCTCCGCCCGCAGCGGAAGAACGTGCCGGCATTGACGCGGTTGCCGCGATTGAAGAACCTGTTGCTGCCCAGGCCCAGGTTCAGGCCACGGCTGCGGCGCCGGCCGAAGTTACAGGTCCAGCTCAGAATGAAACCGGAGCAGCGCAGCCCGCACCATTAATGGAAGGTCGAAGCGAAGGTCAGGATGATCAGTCCCCCCAGGAGTCCTTTGCCGACGTGCTGCGCGACTACGAGCGCACCCACACGCATCGCGCTGCGCAAAATCGGCTTGAGGGCACTGTGATTTCGGTCTCGGCGGATCAGGTGATTTTGGACGTGGGCTACAAGATGGAAGGCGTGTTGCCGCGCTCGGCTTTTGAGAACAATGCCGAGGGAGTAAAGGCGGGCGACCGTTTTCCGGTATCGATCACCGGCCGCAACGAAGAGAACTATTACACGCTTTCGCGCTTCAAGGTGGCTCAGCCGCGCGACTGGTCGGCGCTGGAGCGGGCGTTTGCTGAAAAGACGGCGGTGGCCGGCACCGTGACCGCCGTGGTAAAGGGCGGGCTGAGCGTGGACGTGGGAGTGCGGGCCTTTATGCCGGCCAGCCGCAGCGGCACGCGCGAAGCCGCGGAACTTGAGGCGCTGGTGGGCACTGAAATCACCTGCCGCATCACCAAGCTCGATACGAACGACGAAGACGTGGTTGTCGACCGCCGCGTGGTGCTCGAAGAGCAGGCGCGCGCCGAGATGGAAGGCCGCCGCGCAGCGCTGAACCAAGGTGACGTGGTAACCGGAACAGTGCGCACCATCATGCCCTACGGCGCATTTGTGACCATTGGCGGCGCGGAGTTTGGCGGCATCGATGGGCTGCTGCACGTGAGCGACATTTCGTTGACGCGCATTGCCAAACCTGACGACATGCTTTCGGTGGGCCAGGAACTGACGGTCAAAATTTTGCGCATCGATCCCGAGACCAAGAAGATTTCACTCGGTTTGAAGCAGCTGCAGCCGGAGCCGTGGGAGACGGCGGTCGAGCGTTTCCCCGTAGGCGCACGTGTCTCAGGCACGGTGACGCGATTGATGGATTTCGGAGCGTTTGTCGAGATTGAGCCGGGGCTCGAAGGGCTCGTACATATTTCCGAGATGTCGTGGGCAAAAAAAGTGCGCCACCCTTCGGACCTGCTGAAGACCGGCGACCGAGTGGATGCGGTGATTCTCTCCGTCAAGCCGGAAGAGAAACGGATCGCGCTGGGGTTGAAGCAGACGCTCGCTGACCCGTGGGTTGAGGTGCAACGCCGCTATCCTGCCGGCTCGCAGGTTACGGGCACCGTGACAAAAATGATGAGCTTCGGCGCGTTCGTTGAAATTGCCGAGGGCGTCGAGGGGCTGGTGCACATCAGCGAGATTGTGGCTGACCGGCGGCTGAACCACCCCAGCGAGGCGCTGCACACCGGCCAGAAAGTGCAGGCGCTGGTGCTCGCCATCGACACTGAAAAGCGGCAAATGAAACTGTCGATGAAGCAGCTCATCCCGACGAGTATCGACGAATACATTGCCGAGCATAAGCAGGGCGACGCTGTTTCAGGCCGCGTGGTTGAGGTCGCGGGTTCTAAGTTGCAGGTTGACCTGGGCGACGGAATCCGTGCTACGGGCCGCGTGGGAAAAGCGAGTGCGGCGAGGGCCGCTGTGCCGGCTGCTGAACCGGCCGAGATCGGCAAACCCGACCTCTCGCAACTTTCGTCGATGCTGAAGGCGCGTTGGAAGGGCAACGCGCCGGCACAAGAGACTAAGCCCGAGCCGCTGGCGGAGGGCCAGTTGCGGAGTTTCATAATTGTGAAGCTCGACGCGGAGAAGAAGTTAATCGAAGTGGAGCTGGCTTAGCTCGCTCCGCAATCAATCGCTGTCGGGCCACACGATCTGCGCGAAGATTTTCTTGAGCCGCGCGCCCTTCTGCGGATTGAGCATTTCCACAAACGAGACGCGCCCGGCCAGGTGCGCGCGAGAGTTCGCGTGCCCCTCGCGGTTCTGGCTCGTAGTCCCCAAGCGCAGGCAGTTGGTGAGCGTGGCTTTCAGCCGGTCAAAATCTGCGCGAACAACGTTCGGGTGCTCGTTTGCCACTACACCGGCAAGATACTGCCGCACGCCGCGGCGCATGACGCGTGTCTTGCGGTGGTTCACTTCAAAGCCTTCTTCAAGCAGGATTGCCGCGGCGTGAACGGCGAATCGTTGCTCGCATCGCTCGAAATCTTCGCCGCCTGAGAAGGCCAGGTCGTCGGCGTAGCGCGTGTAGGTTGCGCCAACCGCGCGCGCCAGTCCGCTCAAGCGGCAATCGGCGCGATACGCGCAGAGATTGGCGAGGGCCGGTGAGGTTGGCGCGCCTTGCGGCAGATGCGGATAGGCGTAAGTTTGCCACGCATGAAACAGGGCGAGCGGGTCGATTCTGGATTCTAGACCGGACTCTGGTCCGGATTCAGGCGCGAACTCCGGATTCGAGACGCGTTTCGCGCAGAAGACTTGGCGTGGTGTGGCCGTTGTGCACAATCCGCCGAGCAGATCGGCCACACGCTCAGGGTAGCCCGCGGTTCGAAACAGGGCCTGCACTCGAGCCGAACGGATAGACGGAAAGAAGTCGCGCAGGTCCATGCGCAGCACTATGCGCTGGCCGGTGTGCGCAGCAGCGAACGTCTTGATCGACCGGCCTTTTTGAAATCCATGCGCCGCGTCGTGCATAGGAATGCGCTCGAGAATCCCAGTCAGAATTTCGCGCTGCATCTGCTTAAGCCGCTGCTTGGGAGCCTCAATCAATCGCACGCTGCCGCCCGGCTTGGCCAATACGCGGTAGTTGTAGTGACGCAGTTTTTCTTCGCGGCTGCGCGTGCCAAATCGCTTTAGATCGGCGAACCACTCCAATTCTTCGGGCGTAGCCCGCAGCCATGCGGCCAGAGCCCCCTCGGTTTCAATTGCGGGAATCGGCCACTTTGCCGCCGCGCGGACCGGCAGCATCTGTGTGGGTGAGCTGAAGCGGTCAACAATGGCGGGCTTTATCTTGCTTCGGGCATAGGCGCGGTTGAATCCTGGGTCGGAGCGGAGAAATTCAACAACAGTCCTGGCGCGCGGCCGCGTACCGCGGGCAAATTTCTCCGCATATCTCTTTGCAAGCCCGTTGATCCAGCGAAAATCCGCGCCAAGCGCTTGTCGCAGCCGCTCGGCAATCGCGCCCGGCGCAGGTTCACCGGCCAAAATGGTTCGCGCCAGAGCGAGCAGGAAATGCGGATTGGGCCTCTGGTACTGCAGCGGAGCGCTCCAACGAGTCGTGCATGGCGTGAGCTGATCTGCGCGGGAGCGCAGGCCCCGGTCACGCGATGGATCGGCAAGTTATTCACGTTCCCCTGGGGTAACCCCAGAGAGGCTCACGCCGAACCCGCGAAGGGCGCGGCATGTTCCATGCTTGGAGCGCTCCACCTTGCCCTGCATCATAACAGCGTTCCGCAGCGAGGTGGTTAACGGTTCCGCTCAATCGTGAAGCTCGGCGCGGAGAAGAAGACAGTTGAGGTGAAGCTGGCGCAGTCTCGACGCTCTTACTGCGGCAGCGGTATCTGGTGCACGATCTGATCGGCGGTGAGCACAAGCAGCTTGGGGTCGGCGCCAGTGACAATCCGCGCCAGGCGCACGGGAGAGCCCAGCGTGAAGCGTTGCATTTCTTTGCCCGTTTTTTCATCTACCAGCAGAATCTCGTCTTCGCGATTGACCGCTGCGATCAATGCTTTCGATGCATCGGAGGCTACCGGCGAGCCGAAGAACTCACCCACCTTGGCCCCGGTGTCAATCTTGTAGATCGCGGTGTTGCCGTGTTCTCCATTCACCAGCAGATACTCGCCTGAAAGCTGGGCGTATCGCTCGTCGTTGGAGCCGTTGGTCAAATCCAGTTCAGGCAGCGCAACCTGTTCGAGCGGCGCTCCGGTGTGACCGTCGACGGTCTCGATCAGCAACCCGTTCTTGTGGCTGGTAAACCCCTTGGTCTGCTCCTGCAGCCTGGCGTATTTCTTCACTTCGCTTTTCGCCGTGTCGACGCTCAGGTCCCACGCCAGCATCATGCGGCCGTCATCTGAGGGCCAGCACACTGGGCTCTCGCGGGGAAAGTCGTGCGACCACAGCACCTTTTGCGTTTCCATGTCCTTAACTTCAAGAGTCGCGTGATAACTCAGGTCCTTGTTCTTGCCCATTGACCTGAAGAGGTACTGCAGGCTTTCGTGCTGCCGGTCCTTTTCTTCGGGCTTGCCGAGTTCCTTTGCGCCTTGCCCTCCAAGATCGAGTTCGATCTCGGTTGGATCGTGGGTCAGGTACTTCGGCAACATGGCAAACAGGTGATCCTGGCCATCCACCCACAATGTGGTCATCGGCCGCATCAAGTTCAACTGTTTGCCGGTGGTCAGATCCCAAAGGCTTGAACGGCCCTTCAGCGATACCGCGAGGTACTTTCCATCGGGTGAAAAACTTGCCGCCGCCGGTTTTGGCAAAGGCCCGAGAGGCAGATTCATTTGCGTTCCGTCGTTCGAGCCAAGGTGTCCCAGGAACAGCCCTCCCGTCGCAGTTTCTGCGGCGAGATATTTCTCATACAGGTCGGCAGTGGGGAACTGCCAGCCGGCCACAATCTTTGTTGTCGCCGGGTCCACGACTCCGGTAGCAAAATCCTTGAACGGGCCGGCAAGAATCAGCTCGCCTTTGGTCGCTCCATGAACGAACTGATCGCCGATTTGCGTTTCATTCAAAACATTGCCGTCGGGAAAGCCGAGCACTTCGGCCTTGTACGGAACGGATGATCGGGGCGACTTGTCAGCTAAGTAGATTTTGTCCGGGCCAAGAAAGGTCAAGGTGGTGTTGGCCAACCCTTTCAATCTACCGCCGAGTTGAATCTGTTGCCGCTTTTCAAGGTCGAAGGCCTCGGGATGGTCTGCGACGACGATAAGCAAGTGACGGCCCTCGGGATCGATCTGAATGTTTGAAAAGTCAAGCCCGCTCAGAATGTTATTCACGAGGCTCAACGTTCCATTGAGTGAGGACTGCAATATGCCCTCAGTTGTGAAGTCGATAGTTACGGGCCCGTAGAAGTTGGGCTTTTCAATATAGGGCTTACCCGATTCAACATCGATGAGGCTCAAGCCGATATACGCGTCTGAGCCATGAATCTTCGCTCTCAAACAGGCTAGTGTTTTGCCGTCGGGCGTGAGCCGGTTCTGCGTGCAGCCGTCGAAGACCACCATCTCTTTCGTCTCAGCGCGCTTCCCTGTGGCGACGGTCCACTGCTCCACGCGCAGCTTGTCGTCGTTAAACACCACACTGGTGGAATCAGGCGTAAACATGGCGCCATTCACTTCGGGCGCATCAATGCGGAAGAGCACATTTCTTGCGTTGGCATCGACGACCGTGATGCTGCCTTCATCCTGCACCAGCACATATTTGCCGTCGGGGCTGAAACGGATGCGCCATGGGCTCGGCCGCATGGGAGGATCGAGCTTTACGGGCTTGTCTCCAGAAGCGGTCTCTGTCCCGTTTTTCACCCGCTCTTCCACAATGCCGTGCTGCCATGCCTGAAACTCTTCGCTCACCGCCGGCTTTCTGTCGAGGCAGCTCTTCGGCAGCTCGTTGACCAGTTTCAATAACTCGCGATAACGCTTTTCGTCCTGGTTCGTGAAGCCAAAGGTGTCGGTCAGCCAGTTTCCTGTTTTGCCCTTATTGGTCATCACGTCGTTCAGGAAGGAAGGAAAGCTGACGGGCGCGTAACCCGCATGAACCATGGCATAGATGGCCACATGGTCGGCCACGATTTCATCTTTGGACTCATGCCCTTCGGCCTCGTCCGGTTTCTCGGGTGTATTGAAGAATTGATGAACCTTGGCAAAAATGTCGGCCCGGTCGCCCACTTGCGTAACGCCGAGGCGAACCTTGAATTCGCGGCTCATCTCAATGGCGGTTTGACGCATGGAGAGATGGCCAAGCTCATGCGCCTGCACGCCGGCCAGCTCGTCTTCATTTTTGATCGCGGTAATCAACTTGCGGCTGACGTAGACGCGTCCCCCGGTGATGGAGAAAGCATTAATCTCGCCGGAGTCGTAGATGCGGAAGCGATACTTGATGCCGGTTGGCGGAAGCTGAGCCAGCAGCTTTTCGCCGATGCGCGTCAGTTCATCGTCCTTGCCCGGCTCGGCAATATGCATGTCGGCTTCGAACATCTCGCCGAGCGCATCGCCAAGGTCCTGCTCCTGGCGATCATTGAAGATGTTGAGAGCGTCGGATGCAAACCCGGGCGCTTCAAGTGTGCAGGTCTGATCGGATGTGGTCCGTCCAAGAATGGTGCAGGGCAATACGCAGACAGACGCCAGAACCAGGGACTTAGCGTAGAAATTCATGCGGTTTTCCGGCCCGATTGGATTTGCCGGAAAGCATAACACAGATTCCGCTTGGGCGATGTGAGCGTCGGACGGCAACCGGCGGCGAGCGAAGGTTTCCCGTTTTGAAGGACCGGCCCTACAAATACGCGTCGTCGATGTA
Source organism: uncultured Acidobacteriaceae bacterium (assembly GCA_963732165.1). Classification (GTDB taxonomy): domain Bacteria; phylum Acidobacteriota; class Terriglobia; order Terriglobales; family Acidobacteriaceae; genus Telmatobacter. The sequence continues at coordinate 55,303 of CAVSYM010000027.1, read as the reverse complement.
GCACCAGCGCCAGTTTTCGCCGCGCTCGGCCGATTGGATGAGAGGATGCCGGGTCTCGTGGAAATGGGCGCGCGCGTGGCGGCCTTTTGACGAATCGCAGCAGCCTACGTGGCCGCAGGTGAGGCAGCGGCGCAGATGCACCCAGGAGTCGCCGGTTTTGAGGCATTCTTCGCAGCCTTTGCTGCGAGCCTTGGCATTCTTATCGAACTCAGCGAGATGTGTGCACGCCGCCATGGTTGACCTCCGCCTTTTGATTGGCAGCCGGGGTGGTCCGGCAATTCATCTGATGTCCAGAGTGACACGAAGGAGCATGGTTTTTCCAATCCCGAGTGGAATGGGCGCGATTTAGTTCGCTGGAGCTCTCCCCAGGGGCTAAAGCCCTGCCGATTTTCGATGTCTTTTCGGCCCGGCTAAAGCCGTGCCCTTGTTACAAAACCTCATAAGTCCGCAGGGTGAGAACCATTCCGCAGTCGTTGATGCGTGCCCTTTCAAATCCCCGGGGAAAGCACAACGCACAGTTCAGCTGACCTGGTACTGCTCGGCAAGCGCTTGGAATCGGGCGACCTCCGTGGCAATCCAGTCTTCGCCGCGGTTGAGTTCGGCGGCCATCAAACGGGCTGCGGGCTCGGCCATTTGGCAGGCAGCCTTGGCGTTCAGGAAGAGCGCGCGGGTGCGGCGGGCGAGCACATCTTCAACCGTCCGAGCCATCTCATTGCGCGCGGCCCATACCGCTTCGGCGGCGACGTAGGGCAGATCGGGATGGAGTCGCACGGCGAGCAAAGGGTCGCGAGCCAATGCGGCGACGGCTTCGGCGTCGGAGCCGTAGACGGAAAAGTGCCCAGGTGCGGACGGGACCGGCTCGGCAGCGTAGCCGTGAATGCGCAAATTCTTAGTCGCGCACGCCGCGTCATCGAGACGGCCGAGAGTGATGGCGTGGTCCACGCAGTCCTCAGCCATGTGGCGATAGGTGGTCCACTTGCCGCCGGTGATGGTGAGCAGTCCCGGGGAGTCGACGTGGATGACGTGGTCGCGCGAGAGTGATGAGGTTTTGCCGTCGCTTTGTTCATCGGTCTTTACGAGGGGTCGCAGGCCCACGTAGACGGCCAGCACGTCGGCGCGGCTTGGCGGGCGCGTGAAATAACGCCCCGCCGTTTCGAGCACAAATTCAATTTCTTCTTGAAAGGGGCGCGGCTCAAGGCTGGGTTCGTCGACGGGTGTGTCGGTGGTTCCAGCCACCGCGTGGCCGTGCCAGGGAATGACGAACAAAACGCGGCCATCGCTGGTGCGCGGCACCATGAGCGCAGAATCGCCGGCGAGAAACGAGCGATGGAAGACGAGATGAATGCCCTGGCTGGTGGTCATCATCGGCTCCGCGGCGGGATCGGCGAGGCGGCGGACAGAATCAGTGAAGACGCCTGTCGCGTTCACCACCACGCGCGCGAGAAGCGTGAACTCTTCGCCAGTTTCCTCGTCGCGGGCCACCACGCCATTCACGTAGCCTTCAGCATCTTTGAGCAGGGCGGTTGCGGGGCAATAGTTCACCACCGTTGCGCCGTGATCGGCCGCCGTCATAGCGAGATGGATAAGAAGCCGGGCGTCGTCGAATTGGCCGTCGTAGTAAACCACGCCGCCGAGCAGGCCCTCGGGTTCTAGTGCCGGTAATTTGGCCAAGGTCTCTTCTTTAGACAAAAGCGTGGAGCGTCCGAAGCCGTACTTGCCGGCGAGCAGGTCGTAGAGCTTGAGGCCGATGCCGTAAAAAGGCGCCTCCCACCAGGAGTAGTTGGGCACCACAAATGCGAGATCGTGCACGAGGTGCGGCGCGTTCTGGCGCAGCAGGCCGCGCTCTTTGAGCGCCGACATGACCAGTGGAATGTTGCCCTGTTCGAGGTAACGCACGCCGCCGTGCACCAGCTTGGTGGAGCGGCTGCTGGTGCCTTTGCCAAAGTCGTGCGCCTCGATGAGCGCTACGCTGAAGCCGCGCGAGGCCGCGTCAACAGCGACGCCCATGCCGGTTGCGCCGCCGCCAATGATTACGATGTCCCACGGCTCGCCTGCCTGCGATTGTTCGCGGAGGCGCTGGATCATCGCTTCACGCTGCATGTGAGCCCCTCCGTCGTTCGTGAATCGCGATTCGCGAATCGTGTTCGCCTATTCGTTCCATTGTTTCGCGCGTTCAACAGCCTTTTGCCAGCGGGCGCGGCGCTCGGCGCGCTCGGTCGCACTCATCCGCGGCTCAAAGCGGACGTCGCCTTCGCGCTTCGCCTTCAAGTCGCCGGGGCTGACCCAGAAACCGGTCGCCAATCCTGCCAGGTACGCGGCGCCGAGAGCGGTGGTCTCGGTCACCAGTGGGCGCACCACCGGCACACCGAGGATGTCGGCCTGGAACTGCATCAGCAGGTCGTTCACGGCAGCCCCGCCATCCACGCGTAGAGCGCCGAGAGGGGTTGTGGTCTCGCTCTCGACCGCCTCGAGCACGTCGGCCACCTGGAAGGCGATGGCTTCAAGCGCGGCTCGCGCAATATGACCTGGGGTGGTGCCGCGGCCCAGGCCGATGAGCATTCCGCTGGCGTGCGGGTCCCAGTGCGGCGCGCCCATGCCTACGAATGCCGGAACAAAAACCACGCCACCTGAATCGTTGACGGTTTGGGCCAGCCCTTCAACATCGCTCGAGGCGCCGATGAGCTTGAGATTGTCGCGCAGCCATTGCACCACTGCTCCGCCGATAAAGATGCTGCCCTCGAGCGCGTAATCGAGCCGCGATTGAGCGCTGGCGGCAAGCGTTGTGATGAGCTTGTGCCGCGAGCGAGCAAATTCTGTCCCGATATTCTGCAGCAGGAAGCAGCCGGTGCCGTAGGTGTTTTTGGCCTCGCCTGCTTGCCAGCATAGCTGGCCGAAGAGCGCGGCCTGCTGATCGCCGGCGATGCCCGCAATGGTTGCGCCGGCCAGTCCCAGCGATGTGGTTACTTCGCCCACCTGTTGGCTCGACCAGACGACCTCGGGCAAGATTTGCTCCGGGACATCGAAGATGTCGGAGCAATTCTTAGTCCCACTCGCCTTTGACGATGTTGTAGAGCAGGGTGCGCGAAGCGTTCGTAACATCGGTCACGTGCTTGTGACCGCTGGTCAGGTGCCAGATGAGCCAGCTATCGACGGTGCCGAAGGCCAGTTCGCCGCGCTCGGCGCGGTTGCGCGCGCCTGCAACGTTGTCGAGGATCCAGCGGATTTTGGTCGCCGAAAAATACGGATCGATGACCAGGCCGGTTTTATCTGCAATTGTGTCGGCGAGGCCGCGCTCTTCAAGCTCTTTGCAGAATGCCGCGGTGCGGCGGTCCTGCCACACGATGGCGGGATGGATGGGCTTGCCCGTCGCGCGTTCCCACACAATCACCGTCTCGCGCTGGTTGGTGATGCCGATGGCGGCGAGGTCGCGCGGGCGTGCGCCCACCTTGCCGAGGGCCTCAACGGCGCAGCTCATCTGGCTGGTGAGAATCTCAGTCGGGTCGTGCTCAACCCAGCCGGCCTGCGGAAAGAACTGCTGGAATTCCTTCTGGGCCACGGCGGCAATGGCGCCGTTGTGATCGAAGAGGATGGCCCGCGAGCTGGTTGTTCCCTGGTCTAAAGCCAGAACGTATTGCATGAGGGGGCACCTGCCTTCGGTGACAAGTCAAACACGCGGGGTTGGGGGTGGGCAAGGCGAGAGGGCTATTGGCAGCGTCTCGATTCTGCCTTGCCGGATCCCCTGCTTGTGCCCGACACTTAGCTCATGCGGTGGCGAAGCGGTTCAGCCGGAGTCCCGATCCGAAAGCGGCATGTCCCAGAACCGGACAGGCTGCGCCAATTGGCAGCTAATTTGAAAGGGAAGGCCGACGCTCTTACCCGGAAAGCCGATGCCCTGCTTGCCGAAGCCGACGCGCTAGAGGCTAAGGCCGCAAAGCCAAAACAACAAAACTGAGACATTGCCGGTTTAATCAACCCATGGATTATGCAGGGTCATGCGTATTCCTCGCACATCGCGCGCGTTGTAGGGATAGGCTCACAGCTCAATCTCGCGGCCTGTGTCGCGATCAGGCTCGACCTCGAATTCATCCACCTTCGGCCCGCTGAGAAGGTAGCTTATGAAATCAGACTTGGCGGGATTCTTGACCATAAGTGCGCGGTTCTCCGTGGGCGGGTCCGGAGCGGAGACATTCATCTCGGATTTGCGTTGCTTGTTGGCGGATGTTCTCCCGACACCCATCCTAACCCAGCTACGCATCGTGCGCTTGAGCCAATTTTCCGAGTAGGATAGAATCCTATCGAAGGCAGGAGGGCCACTCATGCGAAGCACCCAGCAGTTCAGCGTTACCCTCACCCACGAGATGGCCGAGATGGTTCGCGCCAAGGTCGAATCCGGCGATTACGCTTCAGAGAGCGAGGTCATCCGAGACGGCCTTCGCGCCCTCCAGGCTCACGAACGCGCCCTCGATTCCTGGCTGCGGGAACAAGTAGCGCCTGCCTATGACGCGATGAAGACAGACCCATCGCGCGCCGTGTCGGTAAAGAATGTCCGTGCATCGCTGGCCGCGGCGCGCAAACGTTCTCTGAAGGCAGGCTGATGTACCGCGTCGTTTTCGCCCCGGAAGCGGAAGCGCAACTGGTCGCCTTGTATTTCCAACTGGCCACGGCAGCCTCGCTGGAGATTGCAGACAGCTATACCGAAGCCATCGTTGAACAATGCGAAAGCTTGAAGACGTTCCCCATTCGAGGTACGCTGCGGGACGATCTTCGTCCGGGTTTGCGTACTTTTGGTTTTCGGCGCCGCGTCACCATTGCCTTTGAGGCCACCGCTGGCACTGTAACCATCCTTGGCATTTTCTACGGAGGGCAGGATTTCGCAGCCGCCTTCGAGGAGTAAGACTGCTGGGGTTCAGCGGGTGCGGACAGGTTTTTCCGGAGTACGCACCCTACGGAGTGCCGCTCCTATTCGCGTGCGGCGTCAGCTTCTTGACCAGAAATTCTTGAAAGAGGTTCTGCACGGCAGTGCCCGCGAGCCCAATGCCCGCGCCTTCGAATGTCACAACCGCGTCGCTGCGCTCACTGTCGGGATAGTAGAGATTCGAAATGCCGCCCGCGGCCAGTCCGCCCAGAATGCCTGAGTAATTGAATTGCCAATGCATGTTGTCGCCCCTGCAGATCACTGTATTGGCGAGCGCATAACCAATGCGCGACTTGACTGTCCCGGTGCCTTTATAGAAGTAGCGCGGATCCTGATGGAAGAGCGAAGGAAGAATGGCGCCGCCGATCATGTTGCCGAAGAATCCGTCGGCGGTATCGGCGCCGTAGCGTTTGCCGTAGCCCTGCATGCCCTGGCCATATCCCTTGAATGAGTTTGTGCCCTGTTGAATGCCCGCGAATCCCGCATTCGTGAGCCAGCTGAAGGGATCGACGTTGGAGTGCCAGGCGAGCTTGAACTTTTGTTTTGTGGTGAGAGGCACGGGGTTGGGAGCGTAGCTGACGTAGTAGTTGGGCAAGATGCCGAAGACGCGCTGCTGCTCTTCGAGATGAACCTGCTGCTCGGCGATCTCGACCTGCAGTTCGGCCGATACGTGAACCACGCTTACCGATTCCTTGAGCGCCAGCACAATGTTGGGCACCGTAAATGCCTCGCCGGGATGAAGCTCGCCCGAGAAATCCCCGGTTTCGAATCCCTGCGAAGAGAAAGTAAGCGTGTAAGGACCGGGCGCAACCTGCTCAAAAAGGAACTCGCCCGCGGTGTTGGTTTGAGCGGATTGCCTTGCCCCGCCGCTCGTAAGCGTGACACGCACGCCTTCGTAAACTTCGCCTTCCTTGCTCACAACAACTCCGCGAATGGAACCGGCCGGCGTTGGCTGAGGGGCGGACACGGCCGGCGGGGTCGCGGCTGTCTGTGCCGGCACGAGCGACGCACCAGCGGCAATGGTCGACAAAAGAACGCAAGCGCAGATCGATGTCGCGGGCAGACGAAAAGCGGCGCGCGTTGCGCGGGTCAGGTTGGATTGAAGCAAACGCAGTCTGGGCCTCTTCAATGGGCGTGGAGAACGGGATTATAGGTAAATCCACTATATCCGTTTAGACGGAAAACTATGGAGAGTAGTAGCGATGGAGCAAACGATGGGAGCCCGTGGCGAGGCCCTTCGCCTAAGCCCTACTGCAACTCGCCGATGTAAATGCCGAACGGCGCAAGAACGATCTCATCGAGGGACTTAGGATCGACCCCGCCCGGCGACTTGAGAAGCGTTTCGAGCGCGGCAGCCTTGAGTCCGGAACCACTCGCGGTGAGATTCACAATCTGCGGCTCGGCGGTAAAGTTCACGCTCACCACCACCTGCGGCATGCCGGGCGACTGGCGCAGCCAGCTCAGCACGCTCGTGTTATCGGTGTCGAGCATGATGTTGGCGCCGTTTTCAAAAGCCGGCACAGTCTTCTTGAGTTGAATGAGCGCGCGATACCAGTTGAAGAGCGAGTCTGGATCGTTGCGCTCGATTTCAACATTCTTCTCCTCGGCGCTGGGCGGCACCGGTAACCAGGGCGTTCCCGTGGTAAAACCGGCGTTTGACTCGGTGCTCCATTGCATGGGCGTGCGCTCGCCGTCGCGGCCTTTTTCCTTGGGCCAGCCTGTAATCCCGATGGGATCTTTTACCTCGGCTTTGGTTTTGGGCGGCGTGGTTACCATGCCGATCTCATCGCCGTAGTACATGAGCGCGGCGCCGCGCGAGGCAAACAGCACGGTTGCGATCGCGCGCTCGATCTGCGTATTGTGAATGCCGTCGCCGTAGCGCATGTCGATGCGCGGATTGTCGTGATTGTCGAAGAGGAGCAGAGGTATATTGCCGTCGATCCTGGTCTCAACATCGGTCAGCTTGGAGCGGAACGCGGACACATCGAGCTTGTTGATGATGGCCAGCTGCGTGTCCATGGGCAACTGGAACTCGGGCTTATGCTCGGTGCCGTACATCTTGGCCAGCTCCGCAATGTTGGGCAGGTAAGTTTCACCGATCAGCACGCGCGTGCCGGGGAACTTGCTGGAGTCGAACTTGTCTGACTCAGCGCGCATCTCGGCCACGGCCTCGTGCACGCCGGGCTGGTTGTTGGTGCGCGAGTCGTCGAGCTGCGGGTCGCCATAGGCGTTGATGATGGGATTGCCATTCTTGTCTTTCACCACGCCTTCGTCGCGCATCTCGGGGTCTTCGTAGAGCGAGGTGATGGCGTCGAAACGGAAGCCACTCACTCCGCGCTCGAGCCAGAAGGCCATGATGTCTTTGAATGCTTCGTGCACTTTGGGATTGCGCCAGTTGAGGTCGGGCTGCTGAATGTAGAACTTGTGATAGTAGTACTGGCGGGTCTTGGGGTCCCACTGCCAGGCCGAGTGGCCGAAGTACGATTGCCAGTTGTTGGGCGGCTCGCCCGGGCTGGTCGCAGTTTCGTCTTTACCGTCGTGCCACACATACCAGTCGCGATAGGGATTGGTGCGCGACGACCGCGACTCGAGGAACCACTTGTGCTGGTCAGAGGTGTGGTTCATCACCATATCCATGATGATGCGAATGTGGCTCTTGTCAGCCTCGGCCACAAGGCGATCGAAGTCGGCCATGGTGCCGTACTGGGAATCGATGGCGCGATAGTCGGAGATGTCGTAACCGAAGTCAACCTGCGGCGAGGGGTAGACGGGAGTGAGCCAGATAGCGTCGACGCCGAGATCTTTCAAGTAGTCGAGGCGCTCGATGATGCCGTTCAGGTCGCCGATGCCGTCGCCATTCGTATCCTGAAAACTGCGCGGGTAAATCTCATAGATAACGGCATTCTTCCACCAGTCCAGCTCGTTCTGCTGGCTTGCTGCCGGCGTTGCAGCCCGTGGATTAGCGGGCACCGTTTGCCCCTCCGCGGCGAGCGCTGCCTGGCCAAGAACAAAGGCCGCCGCGAAACCCGCCAGAATAATTTCGATCCGTTTCAGATGCCCCATGTTGCCCCCGGTTGCCCGGCTGGACCAAAAACAATCCAACTCAAGCAAGCTATCACATTGGGGCCCGGACACTTGTCCCAATGGCGAGTCAGCCTGCGGGCGGAGACCGAAGCAGCATTTACTGCGCGGGAATCGGGGCTCGAAATCGCCAGCGTAAGAGCCCGATTAAGAATCGTGCGTTCCCTAATAAATTCGTTGACAGCGATTACAGTTTTTGAGAGATTCGTTAGGTTCCCCTGCGGCCCAACTTTCTCCTTTCTATGCTCCGAGCTCGATTCAGGAACCAGTGGGTCGCAATGGGTTTCTTTCAGGCGTTTTGCTAGGCCTAGCAGCGTCGTAACGTTATAAACCGGCGAATTGAGGCTTCATTCTTTAGTGTTACTCGCAACCAGTGAGTCGGGCCATTGCTTCGCTCTGACAATGTGATTCGCGCGGTCATCCCAGCGAAAGTCTTGACTTGCTGAATTAGCCGATTAGCCGGCGGATCGAGCAATCTTAGTTGCTCATTAAGTACCGCAGCCGGGCTTTTTGCCCACAAACAGCAGTTGCTCTTAACTCCTCAAAAGAACCACGATCGCACCTGGAGTCTATATGCGTTTGCTTTGTCGCATGTGCCTGGTTGGAAATCCGCTGAACTTTTTTGCTACTTCACCTGCCGCCAAGAAGGATAACTCTCGGTCCAGGATGCTCCGCGCGTTGCTGCCGAGAACGGCTTTGCTGCTGGCTCTTAGCAGCTTGCTGTGGCCAGCGGATGCGCAGGCCCCGCAGTCAGCTCTCCCGCCGGGCACGCAACAGCCGGGGTCCGTGAATGGGGCCTCTGCCGCGCCTCGGACGGTAAGGGGGAGAGTCCAGCGCCGCATCGGCATCGGCGGCGCGCAGGCGACTCAGAATGCGCCGCTCGCCACTACGCCGGAACCCGCCTACACCGGCATGGGGAGCCTGACCAACAACCAGATCGTCTTCGACACATGGAACGGGGGCAACGCCATCGACCGACGACGGTGACCGGGTGGAGCAATTCGGCGTCAGCGGTGCTTCGGTAATTTCCGGCAGCCTGATCGATCTCGGGGATGGCAGCCAGAGCAGTTACAGCGGCCTGAACTACTTGATCAGCGGGATCGCTGTCGACACCGCGAAGGGCGAATATTTCGCAGCCGTCGACAACAATTCACCAACATACGACTTAACCATCCAGGAGGGCAGCCTCAGCGGCACCGGCGGCCTCACCAAGGTCTTTACCATCCCGCTCCCGGATGCCGACAACCCCAACAACCCCGGCAACTTCGCCATACTCGGGGGGTTGGCGATCGACGCGCAGACCAACCGACTTTACATTGCGCAGGCCGCCGAAGATCTGGCCGGCAATACGGTTGTCGCCGATACCGGCATCTACCAGGCGACCATTAATGCCGACGGCAGCATCGCCAATCCCTCGCTGCTGACCCCTACCTCGGTCGGTCTCGTCAATCCGGACTACCTGGTAATCGACTCCGCCGACAACCTGGCATTCTTCACCGATTCCATTGTGGCCTTTCCCCCTGATTTTCCCGCGACCGAGAATCTCGACGAGGTCAATCTCCTCACCGGCCATGTGACAGTGCTGATTGAGAATTACTTTGCCACCAGCGATCAAAACGACCTGATGCAGGGATTGGCGATCAACGGCCACACGCTCTACATGGCAACGGTCGATTACAGCGATAACACCAGCACCAACAACGCGATTGTCGCGATCCCGTTTACGGTGACGGGGACAGGCAGCGCGGCGACAGCGACGGCCGGGACGCCGACCAAGCTCTACTCCGGCACTGGCGCCGACCAGCCGGTCGACATCAAGATCGATGCCGCGCATGGCATCTTCTACACCACCGGCGAGCAATTCGTGACGACCGGCGAGTACTATGGCGCGGTCTACGAGGGCAGCCTGAGCGGCGGCTCGTCACTGAACGAAGTACTGTCGATGTCGACGATCGTCACCAACGGCGACGCGGCGCAAGATACCGACCCGACGCAACTCGTCCTGCTAACGCAGCCGACCGTCAGCGCGAGCGGAACAGCAACTGCCATCAGCGGCGGCAGCGCGGTGACGGTGGACTCCGGCGTTACGGTCGCGGACGCGGACGGTCAGAATCTGGCCAGCGCGACGGTGTCGATCGCCAGCGGGGCCGGCACCGGCGACATGTTGAGCTTCACCAGCCAGGACGGCATAACCGGCAGCTTCAGCTCCGGCACGCTGACACTGAGCGGCAACGCCAGCCCGGCCGACTACCAATCGGCGCTGGACAGCGTGACTTTCTCCACCACCAGCGCAAGCGCAACGGCCCGGACTCTCGATTGGGCCGTTAGCGACGGCGTTGTGAGCAGTGCGACCGCGACCAGCACGGTGGACGTTCACATTGCGCCCACGGTGACCGCCGGTGCGACCGTAACGTTCGACAGCGGCGGCAACCCCGTGGCGCTCGATTCCGGGCTGACGGTGACCGACGCGTCCAGTTCCACGCTGATCAGCGCGACGGTGTCGATCGCCAGCGGGTTCGGCAGCGGCGACACGCTGAACTTCATCAATCAAAACGGCATTACCGGCAGCTTCGGCGCCGGCGTGCTGACGCTGACTGGCACTTCGAGCCTCCTCAATTACCAGGCTGCGCTGGATAGCGTGACCTTCTCTACCACCAGCACCAGCACGACGCCCCGCACCATCGATTGGACTGTCAGCGACGGCGTCACCAGCAGTAATACTGTGACCAGCACGGTGGACGTACTCCTTCCGCCGGCCATTACCAGCGCCGGCAGTACCACCTTCACGGTCGGCTCGTCAGGCAGCTTCACTGTGACCGCCTCCGGCTACCCGTCCCCAACCTTCAGTGAAACCGGGGCTCTGCCCAGTGGCGTCACATTGAACAGCGCTGGAGTTCTCAGCGGCACGCCGGCAGCCGGCACAGGCGGCACATATCCGCTCACCATCACAGCTTCGAACGGAATAGGCACGAACGCCACGCAAAGCTTTACGCTGACGGTGAATCAGGCGCCGGCCGTTACCAGCGCCAGCAGCACCACGTTTACGGCCGGCACGGCGGGCTCTTTCACTGTCACCGCCAGCGGCTACCCGGCGCCCACCTTCTCTGAAACGGGCATACTGCCCACTGGCGTCAGCATGACCTCCAGCGGCGTCCTGTCCGGCATACCGGCGGCCGGCACAGGCGGCACTTATCCGTTGACCATCACGGCCTCCAACGGGGTAGGCTCACCTGCCACGCAGAGCTTTACGTTGACGGTTGATCAGTCGCCCGCGATCACCAGCGCCAGCAGTGCAACGTTCGCTGCAGGATCGGCGGGCAGCTTCACGGTCACCACTTCTGGGTATCCTAAATCCGCTATCAGCGAGACCGGGGCTCTGCCAAGCGGCGTAACCCTGGTCGATAACGGCAACTCGACGGCAACCCTCTCCGGCACGCCCGCGGCTGGCGCAGGCGGCACTTACAGGGTCACTATCACGGCCGGCAACGGAGTTAGCCCGAATGCTACGCAGAGCTTTACACTGACGGTGGATCAATCGCCGGCCATCACCAGTGCACCATCCACCACCTACACGACCGGCGCGGCAGGTTCATTCACCGTCACCGCCAGCGGATACCCCGCGCCCACCTTCAGTGAGACAGGCATTCTGCCCACGGGCGTCACCATGAGTTCGAACGGCACTCTTTCGGGCACGCCTGCGGCCGGCACAGGCGGGACTTATCCGTTGACCATCACGGCTTCTAATGGAGTAGGTACCAATGCCACGCAGAGCTTTACGCTGACAGTGGACCAGGCGCCGGCGATCACCAGCGCCGGCAGCACGACCTTCACCACAGGGGCTGCGGGGTCATTCACGGTCACGACCTCTGCGTATCCTTCGCCCGCTCTCAGCGAAACCGGCGCTCTGCCGAGCGGCGTGACGTTCACCAACAACGGCAACGGCACGGCAACCCTGGCCGGCACTCCGGCAGCGGGTTCGGCCGGCATCTATCCGTTCAACATTCTGGCCAGCAATGGGGTGACCCCGGGCGGAACGCAGAACTTTACGCTGACGGTGGCCGCGGGGCTTCCCGCGCTTGTTTCGCCCGCGCCGGGCAGCGTGCTCGGCACCAGCAACGTTACCTTTACCTGGACCTCCAGCAGCGGCGTGACCGCGTACGATCTCTGGGTGGGCACCACCGGCGTTGGTTCTGACAACGTGTATGTCGCGGGCCCGATCACGGCCACTTCCGCTACCGCGCCTAAAGTGCCGTACGGCGTGGCCACGGATACGGTGTATGTCCGGCTGTGGTACCTGATTAAGAACGCGTGGCATTCGATTGACTACACCTACTCCGCAACCCAACCCGTGGCGCCGGTATTGAGCACCCCCACGCCGGGCACTCAACTGGGCACCAGCAACGTGACCTTCACCTGGACGCCCGGCACCGGGGCGACCCTGTACGATCTCTGGCTGGGCACCACCGGAGTGGGTTCTGACAACGTGTATGTGTCAGGCCATATCACGACCACTTCAGCCATCGCGCCTAAGGTGCCATACGGCGTGGCCTCGGATACGGTGTATGTCCGGCTGTTGTGGCTTGTTAATGGAGCATGGCAGTCGAACGACTACACCTACTCCGCAACCCAATCCGTGGCGCCGGCGCTGACCACTCCCACGCCGAACGTGGGAACGGTGCTCGGCGCCAGCAACGTAGCCTTCACCTGGACGGCCGGCGCCGGGCCGACCTTGTACGATTTCTGGCTGGGGACCAAGGGAGTGGGTTCTGACAACGTGTATGTGTCGGGATATATCACGACAACATCCGCGACCGCGCCCAAAGTTCCGGCCAGCGGCGCTACGATTTACGCGCGGCTGTGGTACCTGGTCGACGACACATGGCACTCGATCGACTACACATACACGGAACAGTAGCCGAGCCCCCCGGGGACAAAAACCACCTGGAATGGTGTTCCCCGGGGTCAGCTACACCGGTTTCGCCGGAGCCTCCGGCTCCGGTTCGTGCGAGCAGCGCCAGCGACTGCCCATCTCCTGGCGGAATTTCTCGCGCTCCTCGGGCGTCATGTGCTGCCAACGCTCGCTCATGCGGTGACGCCAGCGCGGGCCGCCGCCGCCTGGACCCCTCATGCCGCCAAACAGCAGCCGGCACAGGATCACCAGCCCAACGGCCTGCCAGAACGTGATCACCTTCCATCCGAAGAGGCCCGGCAGCAGCCAGTTCCACAGGCTCATCGCCACCCAGCCGAAGAGTCCCACCAACAATGCAATTACGATCGGAGCCGCAATCGCGATCAGAGTAAATTTGAGGCCGCGCGGCATTCTGTTTCTCATTTCAGTCTTCTCCCTTGTTCACGAATTCCTCGTAGATGTCACTCAGGCGACGCCGCAGATGCAGCACCGCATAATGTTTGCGCGAGAGAAGTGTGTTAACGCTCACCCCGGTGCGCGCTGAAATCTCCTTGAAGCTCAGGCCCTCGATCTCGTGGGCCACGAAGGCCTCGCGCTGTTCGGCGGGCAGCTCGTCGAGCGCTTCCAAAAGCTCGGCCTGCAAAACCGCCTGCGCATAAGCCTCCTCGGGTCCGGCTTGGCGCGAAGGCAAATCGTCTTCTGGCCGCCGCGCTTCGCCCTCGTCGCTGGCTGCGGCAGTTGCTTCGGTTCCTCGCACCCGCCGCCTGCGGAAAAAGTCCACAATGCCGTTGCGAGCAACGCGAAACATCCACGCGCCCCATTGCTCCACCGGCTCCGGCAACCGGTAGGCCTCAATCGCCCGCAGAAAGACTTCCTGCAGAAGGTCTTCAACGTCGGCCTCGGCAGGCACGTACCGGCGGATGAAATTGCGCAGCCGCAACCTCTGTCCCGCAATGATCTCCTGGATCTGGCGGCTCTGCTCGGTTGTCAGACTCATGCTTACCGGCTGTTCCATCCACTAGTGATGACGGATGAGGAGTGCAGATATTGTAGAGATTCTTTGCTGCGGTTGTTTCAGGGGTGGTTTGTGCGGCGGCCGGGGACAAGCTCAGGCCGATCGGGGCCGGACAGGCGCGAATGCCCACAAATCAGACCATGCGAAGTTCACAATGGAGCAGGAGACAATCGCGATCAAGTTGGCGGCCAACAGCGGCAGATGCGCATGCCCTACCAGCACTCGCATGAGCGCGACATTGCCGATGAATGAAACCAGGCCATTCGATAGATGAAACCGAAGGAGCCGGACGATCCATGCGGAATCGTCACGGCGGTCGCGCCACGTGTAGCGCACATGCCAGGCAAAGTTGTGCAGCAGCGTAATCTCAATAGCCGCAGCCGTCGAGATGAGGTAGTGGCTGCGCGCGAAATGGTTGAAGATTTCCAGCGACCCAAGCTGAAGCACCACGCCGGCTGCGCCCACCAGGTTGAACTTGCCCCAGCGAATCAGCGTGTTCACAGAAGCGGCTCCTCGCGATAGAGCTGGGCTGTGTGGCGTGAGGTTACGGTCACCGCCATAATGAACATGATGGTTGCCGAGACCGTTCCGCCTATATCGAAGAGCAGAAACCGGTGGCCGAAGATTGTGGACCAGGGGCTGCGCAATAGTTCAAGCGTGCCGATGGCCAGCACGATGCGAATTTCAGTGGGGCCGAAGAGGCCCTGCGAGAGCTGGAAGCGCGAAAGCGTGTAAGTGGCCAGGTAGCTCTCTGCCGCCAGCACAAGAAATGCGAGCAGCATGGCAATGGCAACTGCTGGGTGGAGCAGGCCCGAGCAGGCAAGCCCCAGCATCAGAGCCACCGACCCGAAAACATCGGCCATGTGGTCGACATAGAAGCCATAGCGCGGACGCTCGATGCGGCGCACGCGCGCCAGGGTTCCATCCAGCGAGTCGCCCAGCCAGTTGAGCGCCAGGCACGCAACAGCGCAGAGCAGAAAGCGACGGTCGAATCGAGCCAGTGCGTAGCAAACGCCACATGCAATCTGCGCGGCGAACCCCAGCAGCGTGAGTTGGTCGCTGGTAGCCCAGCGCGGCGCGCGAGCGGCCAACCATTGAAGTGCTCGCTTCTCAAGCGGCGCCGTCAGCGAGTGATTGATGCGTGTGGCGGCATGGAAGCCTGACTTGGCGGGAATGGATGCAGTAGCGCTCATGATGTTTTCCTTTCCGACTCCGTCTTACGGTTGCTGGTTCACCTGACGCCGCAACGGATTTACCGTGGAATGCAGCGTGAACTCGAGGCTCTCGCGCGGAATGCTGTTGGTGAATGGCCCGATCGCCCAGCCGAGACCGGTGGGAATGGAGCGAGTGAGTGAAACTGTCTCGATCTGCATGTAGAGTCCTCCGTCGCGCTCCTCCCAGCTCCAGTAGGTGTTCAGGCGCCACAGAAAACCGTGCTCGTGGTCCGAGTCGAGCGCGTGCTCTTTGGCCGTGCCCGCATCGGCAATCTCGGAGATTCGCGTGGAGTGAGAGATGTCGTATCCATGAACCTCAGAGCTTGCGTCGGGCAGTGACGCGGCGGGAAAGAAATGAATGTCGTAATGCGTGTCGAGCACAATTGCGATCACATGCTTCTGGCTCAGGCGAAGCATGGTCTGATAGTGGTTGCCGTTCTGGGCCAGCACCTTCGCCTTGATCACTTGCGGCGCGTAGACCTGCGGGTAGCGGCTGTAGTCGCGCAACAGGTGTTCCAGATCAACCGCCCTGGCGCCGGGAACAAATGCGGTGCCGCGCCAGTGGTGGAGCAATGCGCCGGGAAAGTTGGCCCCGGATGCGGGTGTGATCTGCTCCAGCTCCACCTCGCCGCCGCGCACGCGAGCGGCGTCAAAAGGAGCGAGGAAGCCCGTATCCGAGCTGTGCTGGCGAGCGAGCCGCGACTCGAACTGAGCGATATAGGAATTGAATCCCGCAATGGCAGCGGGTGATGGATCGGCGGCCGCGCTCTGCGGCGCAGTCAATAGATAAAACGCGGGCAGAATGGCGGCAAAGATCGATGCCTTCAAACTCATTTTCCGAATTGCGTTTTGCTCGCAATGCATGATGATCACTCTGCCCTTTCAGACGTTGGAACGCAATACCGGCCGCATCCTTTGATCTCAAACATTTCTCACTGCGCAAGGCTTTGCATTCAAAGGGCCTGCAGGAACTCCTCCAAAGAGTAAAACCCCGTAAGGGGATAAACTGGACGCGAACAATGGCAGAACCGAATCACGAACGGCGCTATCGCTTTGGAATCTTCGAAGCGGAGGCGGGAACCGGCGAGTTGCGCCGGCAGGGAGTGCGGTTGCGGCTCAATGCGCAGCCGTTCCAGGTACTGCTGATGCTCCTCGACCGGCCGGGTGTCCTCGTGACTCGCGAAGAAATCTCGCGCGAGCTGTGGCCCGACGGCACTTTTGTGGACTACGACCATGGTGTGAATTCGGCCATGAACCGGATTCGCGAGGCGCTCGGTGACACGGCCGGCAGTCCGCGATTTATTGAGACGCTTGCCCGGCGCGGTTACCGTTTCATCGCGCCTGTCGAGCGCATTGCCGGCAGCGAGATTCTTGTGGCTTCGGGCCGCACAACGACGGCCGCCGAATTCAAAGTAGAATCTTTGCCGCTCGATCCCGCGCCCGCGGCTCCCGCTTCCGCCGAGCCCGACGGCAAAGCAAGATTCGCCATCCTCGCCTCGGAAGAGGACCTGCCCAAATCGCCCTACGCGGTGGTGCAAACGCTCTACATCCTTTTTCAAGTCATGTATCTCGGCTTTTACGTGGGCGCGCTCGGCAACCTTGCGGAGATTCAAGACCTGCTTTCGCCGCTGCCGCATGCGACGGCCGTTTTCGTCACTCTCATTACCACGGCGGCAATCCTTATCCCGGTGCGCGCCTTCCTGATCTGCGCGGTGATCTTTCATCCGCCCGGCGTGCGCCAAAAACTGCTTACGGTGTGGCCGTTTGTGCTCGCTTTCGATGAGTTGTGGGCGCTGTCGCCGTTTCTCTTGCTGCACCACATCGACTTTGGCCTGGCTCTGGCCTGCACCACACTTCTGGTCTACTCGCCTTTTGCGCAGCGCTCGCTGGTGTTGATGGGCGCTGGCAGCGAAGCGCATCGGACCGCGCAACCTGGAAGCCAACCCTGAGGCTTCGGCGATTCGCCCTCTATTGGGATTGCTGTTGTTGCTGCGGAGGGGGCGCCTTCACCGCTCCACTGTCAGGAGCATTGTCTCCCGGGCGTTCCGGCGAAGTATGTTTCTTGCCGAGGTCGAGCCCGAAGTGCGGATCGTCGCGGGTGCCGTCTATATGAACGCCAACCTCAGTGCCCGCGCCATCTTTCTTGAAGAATCCGTCGAACGGCGTGGCCAGCACGCCCTTCCAACCGCCAATCATCTTTGAGACCGTGGCCTGCATCTTTGCCTTGCCGTTAAAGTTGAGCACGCCGCCGTCGAGCATATAGGTTCCGTTCAGCGCAATGTCGGCGCCCGGCACCTGGTACACCAGATCGGGCAGCGAAATCACGCCATTGGCCATCGTAAAGCCGCTTTGCATAACGGCCTGCACGGGCGCAATGTCGCTCTTGTCTTTCGCCTTGGCCTCTTTTGTGAGCCCCTGGCCGCGCAGACTCAGTTCATCCACGCGGTCCTGAACCTTGGCGCTGGTGAATTGCGCGTTGCTGAGCACAAACGTACCCTTCAGTTTGATACGCAGGTGAACCGTCTCCTTGCCGGGCGGGATATCGAGCGAGGACTTCAGGTTCAACACTCCGGTGAGCATCGGCGAGTCCGATTTGCTGACAAGGCGCATGAAGTCTTCCATGCGGCCCTGCGGCACATTCACCGTCAGCGAGATGTCGTGCCCCCTGGTCGGAGGATCGATGCGCGGATTGCTGTTCGGCTCCTGGCTCGACACAACCTCGGCATCGCTTACCGGCACGCGCACCACCTTGCCCTCGACTGTAAAGTGCGACTCTCCCAGGACCGCATTCACCGGCTGCAGCCACGTGTCGCCGTCGGTGGCGTCAACCTTGGCGTTGAACTCGGTGTGAAGCGCCATGGGTGTGCCAAAGCGGGTGAGCGCAAAATTTGGCACGTCGGCTGTGCCGTCCACCGCCAGTTCGCGCAGCGTCCCGGTGTAGCGGCCCACGGAGTGCAGCGTTCCGGAAATGCCTTTGAAGTCGCCCAGCGTGGCGTTATCGAAAGTATATTGGCCTTGGATGTCGCTTTCGCCTGGATCGGCAACGCCCCACGGGCCGAATTTGCCGGTGGTTTGAACAATTCCTTGGGGCTTTGCGTTCACCAGATCGGCCGCGAAATCCATGGTTCCTTCCGGCTGAATATTGGTTAGCTTCAGGCTCGATATATTGAAGACCAGCGGCAGTTTGTCCGGCTTGCTGGTTTCGAGGCGGAGAACCGCATCGGTGCACTGCAGGCTGTCGAGTTTGAATCGCAAAAGCGCTTTTTTCACCGCGTCGTCGCCTCCGGCTCCCTGAGGCTTGTCACCGGCAACATGGATGAAGTGCGACGCCGGAGGCAGATCGACCACAAGGCCGCGCAAGACCACGACCGAGATTCGCAGCGGCTGATTCGGCGAGTAGTGGAGTGGCGCACGAAAGCGGAAATCGTCAATGGAGATGAGCGGTTGGCCGCTCTGGGACGCGGGCACATTTACACCATGCACCTTTGACGGCGGCCAGATACGCAGGCCTTGACCCTCGGCGCGCAGACCTCCGGAAAGCGACATATGAAAGCTGTCGAGCTCGACCCGGGAATGGAACTGTTGCTCGAGGGTTGAAACAATCTGTGCGCGCAGGATGGGTTCGGCATTCCGCAAGAGGATTGAAATGGCTGTTGCGGCCACAATCAGCAGAACGAGCGAGATGCCGCTAACCCAGGTCAGTACCAGGTGACGCCGCCAGAATGAGGGTCGCTTGCCCATGAGCGCATTTCCCGCTTCTTCGCTATTCTCGCAGTCCTTGTTGGCGTGCTGCCACAGATGGAATCGCGGCCGGGCTCCCCTGGCAAAGGACGCTTTCAATCATGATTGGATGCAGAAAGCAGGTTGGGGAAACAGAGGAGCCGGGACAGCGACTATTTTCGGAATGGGCCGCGATGCCGTAGACTTTTCAACACCGATGCAAGCGCTGATTGAACATCTCGCTAAACTGCAGGCCGTGGAACTGGAACGCGCCCGCGTGACCAAGGAAGCCAACGCGCTGCCCGCGGAGGTGAAGCAGGCTGAGGCCGCGCTGGCCACGGCTCAACGCCAGTCGGCGGATGCCTCTTCCGGCCTCAGCCGCGAGGACACGTTGCGCACACGGCTGGAGCGCGAGATCGACGGGCACCGGCAGAAGGCTGCGCGCTTTCGCACCCAGCTCGATGCGGTGAAGAACTCCGCGCAGGCCAATGCGGTTGCGCACGAGGTCGGTTTTGCCACCACCGAAATTGAGCGGCTTGAGAATGACGAGCTGGCCAGCATGGAGCGGTCAGAAACGCTCGAAGTGACATTGGCGAAGGCGCGCGCACAGGTCGAGTCGCTGGCCGAAGCGCTGGAAAAGACTCGTGCACGGGTCGCGGCGCGCCAGCAGGAGCTGGCAACGCAGTTCGCCGCTCTGACCGCTGAGCGTGAAACCGTCCGCCAGCTCATTGAACCTGACTGGCTCACCCGCTTCGACCGCCTCGCGACGCTGCGCGGCACCGGCATTGCGCGGGTCGAGAACCAGCAGTGCACCGGATGCCGCATGGGTATCAGGCCGCAGACGTGGAACCAGCTCCGCGAGGGCGAACTGCTGACCTGCGACAGTTGCAGCCGCCTCATTTACTGGGACCCTGCCATGGCTCCTGCGCCCAAAGCGCCGCAGGCCGAACCAGCCCCGGGAGCAGGCCGCGCCATTCGCAAGCCCGGACAGGTCGGGGCGTAAAATTTGCCTTGATGCACCGCTGTCTCCCAGCAGCCGCGCGACTCCCTTCGGTTCTTCGCGACCTTCTGCTCATCTGCGCCCCGCTTTTCTGCGCCTTGTTTCTCGCCATTGTTCCACCCGCGGCCCAATCGCAAGACATCCGCATTCAGGGCCCCGGCTCCCCGCCTGAAATTGGCTTTGCCTGTTGCGATAAGGGCATCGCACCGATGCAGGCCCTCTTTGCTACTCCCGGGCTGATTGCACAGCTTCGCCAACTGCATGCCCTGGTGGCTGTAGCCATCACCGATTTCTCGCCGGAGCGCGCCGACACCGTCCACATGTTGAATCGGGAGCAGATTCCAGCCGTGGCGTGGATCATGCTTTCGAGCGAAGACGGAGTCTATCTCAACGCCGGCAATGCGCCCGCCGCCGCCACGCGGATTAAAGCCTTCGAGAAATGGACCGCAGACAACAACCTGCACTGGGCTGCGGTCGGGCTCGACATCGAGCCAGACTTCGATGAACTGTCGCGCCTCAATCGGCATAAGTGGCGCCTCATCACCACACTCGTTTCGCGCAGCTTTGACGGCCCGCGAATCGTGCGCGCACAGCAGGCTTATTCTCAGATTATCCACGAGCTGCAGGCCCACGGGTTCACCGTCCAGACCTACCAGATGCCCTATCGCCCCGCCGAGCGCGGCACTCACACATCGCTGGTTGACCGGCTGCTGGGCACGGTGGACGTGAAGGGCAACATCGAATACCTGATGGTCTACACCAGCTTTGCGCGGCCCATCGGCGCGGGAATGATCTGGTCGCTCGGGCCCGGCGAACAAGGCATCACCGTCGGCGTTACCGACGGCGCAACTACGCCGGGGGTTGGCTCGGGGCCGCTCGACTGGAACGAGTTTTCCCGCGATTTGATTGTTGCTTCTCATTTCACAAACCACATCGGAGTCTATAACCTCGAGGGCGCAGTCCAGCAAAGCTTCATGCCGCGACTCCTGGCAATGGACTGGAATCAATCGGTCACGATTCCCGCCGCTCAAATCGCCCGCGCCCGGCGCATGCGCTTTCTCTCGCACGCCGTGCTGTTAACTATGACCTATCTGCCCTGGCTTGTCGTCGCCGGCGTGCTGCTGATTGCCTGGCTCATCCGGCGCCGCTGGGTGAGAAAGCGGCAAGTAGCACTTCCTGCATAGTTGTTTGCCCCGTACCACCCCCTGCTACCCTTTCATTGAGCAGACCACTTCGGTTTTGCTGTTCACTGTCCACTGTTCACTGACCACTGTTTTTCGAGGTTCCCCTTTGCGTCGCATCTGCGTTGACATGGACGAGGTGATGGCCGATACACTCGGCGAGCATCTGCGCCGATACAACCAGGAGTTCGACGAGGAAGTCACTGTCGACGACCTGGCCGGCAAAGGTCTGTGGGAGATTACACCGGCCGATCGCCAGCAGCAGCTTCGCGCCTTTCTCGATGCCGAGGATTTCTTCGAGGTTCTCGACGTGATTCCCGGTTCGCAGGATGTGCTGAAAAACCTCTCCGCGCGCTTCGAAATCTTCATCGCGACGCAGGCCATGGTGGTGCCCAATTCTCTGGGGCCCAAGTATCGTTGGCTGCAGCGGCATTTCCCCTTCATCCCGCCCACCCACTATGTTTTTTGCGGCAACAAATCCATTCTGCGCGCCGATTACCTGATTGACGACCAGCCGCGCAACCTGCAGCGCTTCGAGGGTCAGGGGCTGCTCTACACCGCGCCGCACAACCTGACGGCCGCGGGATTTGTGCGCGTCGACAACTGGCAGCAGGTGGCGGAGCACTTCGCCCGCATCCCATCAGAAGACCCTGAAGACGCTTGAACGCGCCCCGAAATTCATACGTCCGCAATTCCTGCATCCAACACGGAAGACGATCGCATCATCGGGCTCTTGAGAATTTCCGTCTCGCCCGGAATCTTTTCCGCCTATATCGCAATGAAGCCGCTTGCCTTAAAGCTGATTCCCCTCGCGCTCGCCACGCTTTTCGCGATGGCTCCCGTCTGCCGCGCATATTCTCTGCTCACCCACGAGCAGCTCATCGACCTTACCTGGCACGACTCCATCGTTCCCCTGATCCTCAGCCGCTACCCCGGCCTCACCCCTGCCCAGCTTGACCGCGCGCGATCTTACGCCTACGGCGGCTGCGTCATTCAGGACATCGGCTACTATCCCTTCGGCGACCGCGACTTCTCAAACCTCACACACTACGTGCGCAGCGGCGACTTCGTTGTAAACCTCTTCCGTAATGCCAAAAATGCCGACGAGCTCGCCTTCGCCATCGGCGCACTCTCGCATTACATCGGCGACTCCTACGGCCACTCTGAAGCCACCAATCGCGCCGTGCCTGTTGAATTTCCCACGCTCGAGGCCCGCTATGGACCTGTCGTCAGCTACGCCGAAGGCCAGCACCAGCATGTCCAAACCGAGTTCGCCTTCGACATCGACCAAATCGCGCACCAGCACCTCGCTCCGCTGCGCTATCTGCGCCATATCGGGTTGAATGTCCCCGCCCACCAGCTCGGCCTTGCGTTCTATCAGACCTACGGACTCACCGACTTCGCGGACCACCGGGCTCACCGCTTCAAAGTCAAGGAGTACCGTTTCGCCGTGCGCACCTTCATTCCCCGCATTGCTTATGCCGTTACGCTGCTGCGCCGCAAACACGAGCCCGGCGAGCCGGACACTCCCGAGGCCACTGAAATTGACAAGGAGGCCTTGGATGCCGCCACGCTCGACAATTGGAACCTTTATCGCACCGGCAAGCCCAGCCTCGAAACCCGCATTCTCGCCGTTTTGCTCTTCATCCTTCCCAAGGTTGGCCCGCTCTCACTCGTGAATGTGAAAGGGCCGACTACCGGTACTGAAGCCGACTACTTACACAGCGTCTCGCAATCCACTGCCGCCCTTCGCTATGCTCTGCGCAGCTTCACGCCGGTCGCTTCTCGAATTGCGGTGCCCCAGGGCGCAGCGGTGCTTGAGCGGCCCTTCGGCCCGCACGATCTACATCACCCCCTGCCCAATCGCGATCTCGATACCGGATACGTGGTTAAGCCCGGCGGCTATTCGCTCACTGACTCCACCTACGCGAGCCTCCTGCATCGACTCGCGCAAAACCCCGCGCAGCCCATCCCGCCCGGCATCAAGCGAGACATCGAAACCTATTACTCCGACCCCAGCGCGCCAATCACAACAAAGAAACACCCGGCGCAATGGGCCCAGGTCCAGGCCGATCTCAAAACCCTCGCCGCCATCCCCACCAGCAACGAGCCCGAGCCCTACCCGACCTACGATAGCCAATAACCGCTTCCCGCGCGCCGGCAACTTCACGTTCCGGCCCGATCTTCGGCGTTTGATACCCCCGCCAATCAGTCCGCTGCACCGCCGCCCGCCGAACTATTTGAACTCAGCCTGCGTCTGTCTTGCGTATAATCCTCACTACGTTTACGCAACCGTTTCCCGCCAAGGAGAAAATCTGTGAAGAGCCCCCTTCGCAATCTCTGCCTCGCATTGCTTTCGCTTCTCTTGCTCGCCGGCGTCGCCGCTTACGCACAGGCCGCGCACAAACTGCCTGAGATCAAATATCAGAAGTACACCCTGCCCAACGGACTCACCGTCATCACACACGAAGATCATCGCCTGCCGCTGGTGTCTGTCGACCTCTGGTACCACGTGGGCCCGCTCAACGAGAAGCCCGGCCGCACCGGCTTTGCGCATCTCTTCGAGCACATGATGTTTGAGGGCTCAGAGCACGTGGGCGCCAAGGCGCACATCCGCGACGTTGAGGCCGCCGGCGCTACGGACGTGAACGGCACCACCGACTTCGACCGCACCAACTATTTCGAAACCATGCCATCAAACCAGCTTGAGCTTGCGCTGTGGCTCGAGAGCGATCGCATGGGCTTTTTAATGGAGGGCCTGGACCGCGAGAAGCTGATCAACCAGAAGGACGTGGTTCGCAACGAGCGCCGCCAGGGCGAGGGAAGGCCCTACGACGTGGCCGAAGAAGAGATGTACCACCAGCTTTTTCCCAAGGGACACCCGTATTATGGCGACGTGATCGGCAGCCATGTCGATATTGAATCCACGCGCCTGGCCGATGTGCGCGACTTCCACCAGCAGTTCTACATCCCCAACAACGCCTCCATTGCCATTGCCGGCGATTTCGATGCGGTCAAGCTCAAGGCGCTGCTCGAAAAGTATTTCGGGCCTATTCCGCGCGGCGCCGACGTTGAGCCGGTAACTGTAGTTACGCCTCCCATTACCTCGCAACGCCGCGCAACTATTACCGATACGGTCAAACTATCGCGGCTCACCGTTGCATGGCTCACGCCGCCCGCTTATACGCCCGATTCCTACAGCGCGTGGGGCGCTTTCTACGCGCTGGGCATGGCCAAGGCCAGCCGCCTCGATCAGATTCTCGTGTACAAACTCCAGACGGCTCAGAGCGTCACTTGCTACGTTCGGGCGCTCAAACTCACCGGCATCGCGGAGTGCAACATCACCGCTAAGCCGGGCGTCAAGCTCGAAGATCTTGAGGCCACTTTCTGGGATGAGCTGGCAAAGTTGCAGAAGGACGGGCCCACCGATGAGGAAGTTGAAGCAGCGAAGGCTACCGAGCTGACTCAGAAGATCAGCGGCCTGCAGCGGCTCGGCGGCTTTGGCGGCGTTGCCGACACGCTCGACGAGTACAACCAGTACACCGGCGATCCCGGCTTTTTGACGAAAGACGTAAGGATGACCGAGGACGTGACCGTAGCCAGCACCAGGGCCGCGGCGAACAAATACTTCACCAAGGATTCGGCAGTCGTGGTCTACTGCGTTCCCGGCAAAAAGGTGCTGGACGACGTTCCGCGCAGCCCCGCCGATACCGACGCCAATGTGAAACTCGTTAATCCTTACACGCCTGCGTTTGAAACCTCGCAGGATTGGCGCAAGAACAAGCCCGAGGCAGGCCCTTCGCCGGAATTGCATCTGCCGGTTCCCACCGAGTTCAAGCTGGACAATGGTCTCAAGGTGCTGCTGGTTGAAGATCACGCTCTGCCGGTCGTGACCGCTGAAGTCGTATCGCGCGCGGGCAGCGTCAACAACCCGCAGGACAAGAGCGGGCTGGCCACGATCACCGCTGAGATCATGGGCGACGGCACCGCCTCGCGCAGCCTCACCCAACTGGCCGAAGACCAGGAGAGCATCGGCACTCAGATTGGTACTTCTGCGGGCATGGACAGCGGCACCGTCTCCATGAGCATGCTCACCTACCACCTCGACAAAGGCATGGAACTGCTCTCCGACGTGGTCGAACATCCCGCGTTCCGTGCTGAAGACTTCGACCGTCGCCGCAAGCAGCGTCTCATTCGTATCGCTCAGGAAACTGACAACGTTCAGAGCATGGCCTTGCGTGTCGGACCCAAGCTGCTCTTCGGCGATCAGCCTTATGGCGCAGCCCCCAGCGGAACTACTGATAGCGTCACCTCGTTCACCGCTTCCGACATCTCCGGCTTCTACTCGGGCCACTACGTGCCCGGCGATTCGGCGCTCATCCTGGCCGGCGACCTTACCCGCGCCGAAGCTGAAAACCTTGCCAAACAGTACTTCGGCAACTGGTCCGGCACTGCCGCACCCGCAACCGGCATTCCCGCAGCGCCCGCGCCGCCTTCAACCCACGTCGTTATTGTCGATAAGCCCGGCGCGCCGCAAACCATGCTGGTCGCGCTTGGCTTTGGCGTGCCGGCCAGCTCGCCCGATGCCGATACTCTCGACGTGCTCAACTACTCGCTCGGCGGCAGCTTCGGCAGCCGCATCAATATGAATCTCCGCGAGGAGCACGGCTACACTTACGGCGCACAGACCCTCTACCGGAACTATCGCGAAAGCGGTGAGTTCATTGCAGCAACCCTGGTGCGCACCGACGTTACCGGCCCCGCTACCAAGGAGATGATGAAGGAGATTCGTAACTTTCCTGAGAATCCTTCAACTGAAGCGGAACTGAACGATGCAAAGGAGTCATCCATCCGTTCGCTGCCCGGCGACTTTGAAACCACCAGCGCGATCGCGGGCGCGATCTCAAACATCTTTGTCTACGATTACCCTCTCGACCACTACGCCGCGCTGCCTGCAAAATACCAGGCCATTACCCAGGCCGATATCGCGCGGGTTGCAAAAGAGTACCTGCATCCCGATCAGCTCATCGTCCTCGCCGCCGGCGATCGATCGAAGATTCAGGCCCCGCTCACGGATGCCGGCGCAGGCCCGGTTGAAGTCCGTGACATCAACGGCAACGTGGCCACCGACACCAAGTAGCCCGGCCAGATGGGAAAACGAAAGTGGGTGCCCCAGGTCCCTCGCAGTTGGGGACCTGGGAATTGGCCTCCACTTGAATCCGCCGTCTCCCATCCTGAACGCATAGTTTGCGTTCAGGGTGGGAGACCAGTTACCTTTACCTCCGAACTTTCGCGCACCTTAATCTTTCTCTCTGGAGTTCGGTCGTGCCTCTAAAATCTCCCGCCATCCTTGCTTCTTTCGTCCTTTCTCTTTGCATTCCTCTTTCCCTTGCTCAGTCCGGCCCGGTCGGAGTCTTTGAAAGCCAGTCCGACGTGGGCAGCGTCATTCCTCCGGGAACTGCCTCGTTCGACCGCGCCGCCGGCGTTTACACCATCCACTCCGCCGGCGCCAATCTGTGGGGAACCACCGACGGATTCCATTTCCTGTGGAAGATGGTTTCGGGCGACATCTCGCTCACCGCCGACATTGACTTCCCGGAAAAAACCGGCTCTCACAACGAGCATCGCAAGGCTATTCTGATCTTTCGCCAGACCCTCGACGCCGACAGCGCCTACATCGACGTGGCGCAACATGGAGTGGGGCTGACGGCGCTCCAATTCCGCGACGCAAAAGGCGCGCCAACTCAAAGCATCGAGCTCAACATCGATCCGCCCAAACGTCTTCGCATTGAAAAACACGGCGACGAATTCACCATGTTCGTCAGCTTCCACGGCGAGCCGCTGCACCAGGTGGGCGCTGCAACAAAGATGCATCTCGATGAGCCGTTCTACGCGGGCATCGGTCTCTCTGCCCACGACCCCAACACGGTTGAAACCGCGACCTTCACTCACCTCGAATTCGCGCCCCTTGCCGCACCCAACGCGCCGCCGCAAATGGCCCTCTTCAGCTCGCTCAAAGCCTTCGAGATCGATCCCGGTGCGCCCCGCGCCATTGTCGCCTACACCACGAAGGGCCGCGCCATGGCCCCCAACTGGTCGCGCGACGGTAAGACTCTCATCTTCGTTCAGGACGGAAAAATGTTCCGCGTTGCCGCCGATGGCAGCGCTGTCGCAAGCGGTACAGCCGAACAGATCGCGACCGGCGACGCCAACGGCTGCAACGGCAGCCACGGCCTTTCACCCGACGGCAAGTGGCTCGCCATCACCTGCACCATAGCGTCAAAACAGGGGGCGTCGAATCCCGGCAACCGCGTGTACATCATTCCCACTTCGGGCGGCGAGCCGCGCACGGTCACCGCCAACCCCGACTCCTACTTCCACACCTGGTCGCCCGACGGCAAAACCATCGTCTTCACCAGGCCCAGCCACGGCTCTGGCAACATCTATGCAATCTCAGTGGATGGAGGGCCAGAGACCGCGCTCACCACGGGCTCCGGCATCAGCGACGACCCCGACTACTCGCCCGACGGCCAGTACATCTACTTCAACACCGACCGCTGGGGTGGAATGCAGATTGCCCGCATGAAGGCCGACGGAACCAACGTTGTCCAGGTAACTCACGACAACTTCCACAACTGGACGCCGCATCCTTCGCCCGACGGCAAGTCAATCGTCTATATCGCGTACCCGCCCGACATAACCACGCACGCCGCCAACAAGGATGTCGCCCTGCATCTTCTTTCGACCAGTGACGGCAGCATTCGCGTGCTCACCAGCTTTGTGGGCGGCGACGGCAGCATGAACGTGCCCAGCTGGTCGCCCGACTCCAAAAGCCTGGCCTTCGTAAGCTACGACTTCCTGCCTGCGGAAGACCAGGGTTCAAGCCGGTGAGCAAACCACCGCTAGAACCTGCTTTCGGCCCCTTCTTCGCTGCCATTCATACGCGGCGGCATCCCGCCATTGATGGGCTTTGAAGGGTTCGAACCCGGCGCGTGGTTGCGCATGGGAGCGGCCTGGGGCGGCGGCGCCTGGTGCATGGTTACAATGATCGCGCCCGCCGGCGTTGACCCCGCGCATCGGTACGAGTGCGGAGAGGCAGAATCGAAATACACCGCATCGCCCGCCACCAGCCTGGTGCGGTGTTCGCTGTGCGCAACTTCGAGTTCTCCGGTCAGAACGTAGAGAAACTCATACCCGGGATGCATGTGCGCCTTGGGCTCAAAGTCTCCCTCCTGCGGTATGAACTCGGCGAAATATGGATCCATGTGCCGGTCGGGAACCATAAATCCCAGGCTCTCGAAGGTGTAGGTCGGCGGTTCGACGCCCGTCTGCGGCAGTCGCACCCGGTCCTTCTGGCGGTGCACGCGAAAAATCGCCGCGGGTTCGCTCTCAAAGAAGTACGAAAGGTCCTTTGAGAAAACCATGGCGATTCGCGCCAGGTTGCGCAGGGTCGGCACCACCCTGCCGGTTTCCAGTTGAGAAAGAAAGCTGGCCGACAAGCCAGTGTGTCTGCCCAACTCCACCAGCCCCATCGATTTCTTTAGCCGCAGCCGCCGGATTCGATCGCCAATGTGCTTTTCGGCAATGAACCGCTCCGCGGTCTCAGGATCGGCCTGCGTTTTCTGGATTTCTTCATTTGTGACGTCAACATGGTCGGTCATCGTTGCCTAGGGCACCTCCGCGTTGTCATTGCTCTTCGCCAGTGCAGGAAGAGAACTGCGTGAATATTGTTACTATAGTCAAAATCTCTTACTGTATTACAAAATAGACCCACCCGGTTGTGCAATCCGGCCAAGTCGGCGGGCGCCCGTTCTTGTAAAATTACCGGCGCCTCAGCCCTAACACCTTCGATGCCCGTTGTTCGGGAAAGAGTGCCCGGGATACCCACGCAACCGCGCAGATCGGAGAAAAAAGTTGAAAAACCCCGCTTCGGTTCTCTCTTTCGAGAAAGGTCGGGGCTCATTGGTCGAGTTCGGCGGATTCGGTTCGACGCCGGGCAGTCGATTCTTCGGGAGCGTTACCTGAGGCCTGCAACCAGCAGCAACGCGTAGATCGTTGCCAGCGTCAGCGCCTGGCGTCCCACGCTCATCAGCGGGCGTTGCAACTCCGCCGTATCCTTTTGCCTGCGCAAGTCATAGGCATATCCGGTTGCCGCCAGCACCAAAGCCAGCGCCAGCCACCAGCGGTGCAGAGCCAGCATCGCAACCGCCCCGGTTGCCAGCACCATGACCGCAACAAATGCCGCCCGGCGATACTGCAAACTCACAGGAGCCTTGCCGCGGAGAGCGATACGCGCATCGAGCCGCGCGTGAACCACCAGGATTCCGGCTGTAGCCTGCATCGCCAGAAGCACCCATAGCCACCAGCACCATTGCGCAATGGCGCCCGCTGCCGAGAGAGACGTAGCCAGCGCGCTTGAAGTGAGCGCCGCCGCGCTGGCAATCTGAAACAGCGTCGACCGCTGCTTATTCCTCACATTCACCCAGATGGCCATCAGCGAGAATGCCACCACCCCCGCGCCCATTGCAAAAATCGCCGCCAGAGGCCAGGCCCGCAACAGAACCAGGCCGCTCGCCGCCAGTACCAGCGTGTACCCGGCGAACCATTGCGCCGCGACGGGGGTCGCAGCGTTAGGGTGCGTCCAAACAAACTTCTGCCGCATGAGCACCACCAGCGGATCTTTCGCAGCCAGCGCTGCAAATGCGGCTGCAAGCGTCGCCAGCTCCGCCCACCGCCATGTCCGCGCCAACAATGCAGCGCACACAATCGGCGTAATCACCATTGCGGTCGCGCCGTGCTCACGCGGCAGGTAGATGGATTTCGTGGTGACTCTGGCTTCGGAGACAGCGCTGCTCATGGCTCCAATTCTCCTGGCATCGCGCGGTCGTCGCAATGCACACCGTCATTGCCTCATCGGCGCATTTATGCTAGAAGGTCGGGCTGGGCTCTTGGACTGCCGGCCCCTCTAGAGGATTTCATGTCAGACGAAGTCAGCTCTCCCGCAACTCACTCGGCAGATGCAACACCCGAGGCGACCACCGCGCCGCTCGCCACCATCGCCGGAATCGGCGCCTTCGACGGCCGTTCCGTTACTCTGCGCGGATGGCTATACAACCTGCGCGAGAGTGGCAAACTCTTATTCCCCATTTTTCGCGACGGTACCGGAACCATTCAGGGCGTTGCCCACGTTAAGAGCGTGCCTGCCCAGGTCTTTGAAACGCTCAAAGGCCTCACACAGGAGTCGAGTGTCGTCGTTCAGGGCAAGGTTCGCGCCGATAAACGCGCGCCGGGCGGTTATGAGCTCGACGTCGAAAACATCGAAGTCGTTCACCGTGTCCCCGAGTCTGACCCCTACCCCATCTCGCTCAAGGAGCACGGCGTCGACTTCCTGATGGAGCACCGCCACCTTTGGGTGCGCACTCCGCGCCAGTCGGCCATCCTGCGCATCAGGGCCGAAATCATGCGCGCCGCGGCTGAATATTTCGATTCCAACGGCTTCATCCGCACCGATCCGCCCATCCTCACCCCGGCGGCCTGCGAAGGCACCTCTACCCTTTTCCCGGTGGACTACTTCGGCGATCCGGCGTATCTCACCCAATCCGGCCAGCTTTATATCGAGTCCACTGCGCTCGCGCTGGGCAAGGTTTACAGTTTCGGGCCAACATTCCGGGCTGAAAAATCGAAGACCCGCCGCCACCTGACCGAGTTCTGGATGATTGAGCCCGAAGTTGCTTTCATGGATCTCGATGGGCTGCTCGAACTCGCCGAGAACTTTCTTTCGCACATCGTTCAGAGTGTGCTGAAGAACCGCGCCCCGGAACTGGTGACCATTGGCCGCGACCCGGCCAAGCTCGAAACTATCAAGCCGCCATTTCCGCGGCTTCGCTACGACGATGCCGCCGAAATGCTCAACCAGGCCTACAAAGACGGCAAGCTCGAGGCGCCGTTCGAGTACGGCAACGACTTTGGCTCGCCCGATGAGACCTGGCTCAGCTCGCAGTACGACCGGCCGGTCATGGTGCACCGCTATCCGGCCGACGTAAAAGCCTTTTACATGGAGCCCGATCCGAAAGACCCGCGCTATGCGCTCTGCGTCGACGTGCTGGCGCCCGAAGGCTATGGGGAAATCATCGGCGGATCGCAGCGCGTCTCAAGCTACGAGCTGCTCAAGAGCCGCATCGAGAAACACAACCTGCCGATGGACGCCTTCCAGTGGTATCTCGACCTGCGCCGCTACGGCAGCGTGCCCCATTCAGGCTTCGGCATGGGCATCGAGCGCCTGGTGGCCTGGGTCTGCGCCCTCGACCACGTGCGCGAAACCATCCCGTTCGCCCGCACGCTGCACCGGATTTACCCGTAGCGGCACATACTACCTCCCAGCGGGAGGCACAGGTTGCTGAAAAATGCATCTTTGGGCCGCTTTGTAACAAGGGCACGGCTTTAGCCGGGCCGCAAACGCTTCACTTGCAACGGCGGGCTTTAGCCTAATGTCACTTACTTTACTTCGGTGTGCCAACCGGCTGTCTGTGCGGATAGTATTTTCCGGAACCCCACACGGCTCGGGGGTAGATGCGCGTTTTACTTCGTTTGGGTAATTTGGCTTGGCCTATGTAGGCCAGCAGGCGGTCATAGGCCTGTTGGCGCTGTTTCTCGTCGGCAGAACACAGTTTGCCGGTCATCGCGTTCAGCAACCCATGCGCGCGGGTGAAGCTCAGTTCGCGCGGGTGCACGCCGGCTCGGGCAGCGGCTTCGGCCATCAGCGCGCGCACCATTCCATAGGCCACCACGGCGATCAGCAACTCCTTCTCCACCACCGCTTTGGTTTTCCCCTGCATGTGTTTCAAGCGCAGCGTGCCTTTCAGCGTCCGCAGGTCCAGTTCCAGGTTCCATCGCTGCCGATACCAGGCTATGATCTGCGCCGCCTCGGTTTGCTCACTCAACGTCGTAAACAGATACAGGCGGTCGCGAAATCCCTTTTGCGTGACCACGATCAAGCGGCCCTCGATGGCTGCATCGGCGGGCAATTCAGGATATTTCTTTCCCTCGAAGCTGCTTGGCCGCCAGCAGACCCGGCACTCCCCGTTGGGCAGCAATCGCCTGGCTCCCAGCGCCTGGGCGCGCGCCTGCGTGAGCCGGAAAAGCACCTCACGCTTGCTCTGGACAACCGCATAGGCAAACGCGAAGATTCCGAAGTTGCCGTCGCCCACGATCACGCTTCGGGCCGGGGTGCGCTCTACGGCTTGGCGGGCCAGCTTCTGTTCGCTTACCGCTTCGGGACCGAACATCGGACCCCACTCCGGCCGCAGGGCGATGCCCGTCCGCACGTCGTGCAGGGCCACCCATTTCACAATCCCCCAATGGCCCAGTCCGCGCTGATTGCGCCCCGAGGAAACGCATCCAGCAAGCCCGCGCTATGCTCCACGCTCAAGCTGCTGCCATCCAAAAGCATCACCGGACGGTCCAGCCCCGCCGCCGGCACGATGCGCCTGCTCAACTCCCCCAGCACCTCATCGCACACCCCGGCGGTGGTTTCCTTCGACAGCCGGCCGCAGGCGCGCGCATAAGCGCCGGTGTTCTGCGAAATCCTGCCCTCCCGCACCCGCTTGCTCTCCGGCAGCAGCCGCTCCAGGTGCCCCTGGGCAATCTCATGCACGGCGCGCTGCTGCGTACCTCGATTGTCCAGCCGCTGCAATAGCATCATCCATACCACCACGCGCAGAGAATAAATCTGCGCCTTCGACCGGCCTTCAAGTGCTTTCCATCGCGCAACCGGCAAAACCGACTCAAACAACCGCAGCAACCACCGATCGTCAACCTCTGTCTGCATCGCGGCTTATCCGCGGAAAGCCCTGAGCAACTCCAGACTGAACCCGATCGCCTCTGCCGGCAATCTCAAATCATCATGTCGCCGTTGTAAAGTAAGTGACATTGGGCTTTAGCCCCTGCCATTTTTCCCGTCTGCAAAATCACTTTTTCAGCAAGCTCCGCCTCCCAGCGGGAGGCAACGAATTTAGTCCAGGACAAGTTCGCGGGAGCGAACGCAGTCCTGGGAAAGCCGCACAAAGAACCCCGCCGCCCCGGAGGGGCGGCGCGAACTCACGCCCAAGGTCGACCAGCTCACCCTTCGTAGCATTTCCAGACTCATCGAATCTCTAACCCGCCCTTTTGAATCGAAACAACTGAGTTCTAGTCTCCAGGAGCCTTCATTCATGTCAATGACTGCCAGTGAAGTAAGCAACTCGAAGCACGCGCCCAAGCTCGACGGCGTCCTGCCTGCCATCCAGCAGCGCTGGAGCGGCCGCGCCTTTTCTCCGCGCGAAGTCAGCAAGCAGGATCTGCACCGCATCTTCGAGGCGGCGCGCTGGGCGCCCTCGTCAAACAACGAACAACCCTGGCGGTACATCGTGGGGCTGCGCGGAACTGAAACCCATCAAAAGATCGAAGACTCGCTGGTCGCCTTCAATCAGACCTGGGCGCCCAAGGCGCCAGTGCTGATTGTGGGGTTGGCCAAGGCGAAAATGGGCGATAAAGATTCGCCCAACATGTTTGCCCTCCACGACCTGGGTGCAGCCAGCGCCTTCCTGGTTCTTGAGGCCACCGCGCTTGGCATCATGAGTCACCAGATGGGCGGCGTGGACCGCGATAAAGCCCGGACGCTGCTTGAGGTTCCGGAAGACTACCAGATTGGCGCGGCCATCGCCCTGGGCTACCAGGACGATCCAGACACGCTGGGCAGCGAGGAACTGATCAAGCGCGAACTCGCGCCTCGCACCCGCAAACCGCTCGAAGAATTTGTCTTCTCAGCATGGGGCCAGCCGCTGGACCTGGGCTAACCGTAGACTGCGGAGAGCAGTGCCCGTTTCCAAATCGGTTGAGTCGATCTCCACAGTCTGCGAAATGGCTCGGCCAATGCCGCCGTTATGAACGGTTACGAGTTTATCTGGCAATTGCAGGCCTCGGCCCAGGCAATACGGAGGGAGCAGAGGGCTTCAGGCCTCTCAACCGAGTGCAGAAAAGCGTCGGGGCTTTACAGGCTGCAGAAAAACTCACCCGCGCTCAGACAAACGAGGCTTTGTAACAAGGGCACGGCTTTAGCCGGGCCAAAAAGACTCGTAAATTGAGTGAGGGCTTTAGCCCCTGCTGAATCGCCTGGGGCGAAATTGCTTGGTTGCATGAGTTTTTCCGCAGCCTGATTAGTCCCCGGAGGGACGCAATTCGGGCATTACGCCGAACTTGATAAGTTCCGCAGCCTGTTCAATCCTTCCGGCGAAACGCCAGTCCCACATTCCCGCTGGCGAACCCCTCCGAAATAGCACCAGCCCGGATTGCAGTTAATTTCCCCCTTTCACGCTACATTTAAAACAGAGGGAAAAAACTCGTGCGATAAGCCGTCGCAGTCGATCTCGGCAGAGTCCGCAACCTTCTTGTTTTCACGAGCTTGGAGATTAAATTCTTGAAAAATAAACAACTTGGCACAGAACCGCACCTGCAACCCGCCTCGAACGACGAGCTTACCGAAACTACCCCGGGGGGTGGCGGGGGTAGGGGGGTAGGGGATGGGATTCCGGGCCTTTGCCGCCCTCCCTTCGAAACGGCGTTTTAAAGTTGAGATTGGAGACGATTCCGCTTGAGTGCCGCACCCCCATCCAGCAAAAAACGCACTTCGCCGCATCAACCCGTGAAACGCCCTCGTCGCCGTCTCGCGCCAAGACGCCGGAGCCTGAGCTGGCGAACCCGCGGCATTCTCGCAGGCATTCTGCTGGTGGTTGCGATCTTCGCCTGCGCGATTCTCGCCCGCGACTTCGCGCCTCGGTCGAACACTTCGCTCACCCGTTTTGACGCAATCATCGTCCTCGGCACGTCGGCTGACGATGACGGCAACCTGAGCCCGCGCGGACTGGCCCGAGTGACCGAAGCAGTGCACGAGTACGAGCGCGGCGTAGCGCCACGGCTCATCTTCACCGGCGCCGCCGTCGCCAACCGGTTCACCGAGGCGCAGGTCATGGCCCACGCCGCCGAGGCGCAGGGGATTCCGGAGCCGGCGGTTTTCGTTGAGCCGCACGCACGCGACACCATACAGAATGTCTGTTACTCCGAGCGCATCATGGCCCGGCACGGCTGGCATTCGGCTGAGGTGATTTCAAACGACTGGCACCTCGGCCGCGCCGCCATCATCCTGGGTCGCACGCACCCCGGTCACATGTCTCTTGAGTGGAGCACCCATGCCGCCCCGTCGTTTGAGCGCGAGACGGAGAGCCACGCTGCATTCATGAATGCCGAAGAGATCGTGAAAACAGTGCGGTATCTCGTTTGGGCGCGTCAAACGGAGAAATGCGAACCATGACTTCAGAATCCGGGGCCCACGGCTCCGTTGTCCCTCGCCGGTATGGTCTTGTAAGCTGGTTGGTGATGCGTCTCCCAGTAAGGTTTTTAGTGATTGCAGTGGCCGTTGCCGGTCTGGTCTTGTGCGCCGGAACGACAACTCAAGCCCAAAGTTCGAGCTCGAACCAGCAGCCCGCCACCGCGCCGGCCGAGGACCAGGCGCCCGCGCCTCCGGAATACATCCAGGTCGACCCGCTGGCCAAGGTGCGTTACGACAACCGCTACGACCTTTCCGTGGGAATGGCGTACGACCACATGAAGGCCGGCCCGAACCTGCTGCAGGGTTCGAACCTTGGCGGCCTCGATGTGAACGGCTCCTACTGGCTCACCCGGAACTGGGGCATCGAAGCTTCGGGGCGCGGCTACGTTGGCACCAGCGGCGCGGCTCCCAACTCGCTTAACCTGAAGGGACCGTTCGTAAGCCAGTACTTCTTTACCGGCGGCCTCGAGTGGCTTGGGCCGCACAACAAGCACGGCGCGCTGATTGCCCACGTGATGGGCGGCGGCGTTGATGGCATCTTTCAGAAAGATCTGCTGGGCAAGCCGGCGTCGTTTGTAGGCTTTTATAACAACCAGATTGCGCCGGCCATCATCATCGGCGGGCACATGGACCTGAACCGCTCTGAGCATTTGGTCTTCCGCATCACGCCCGACGCGGTTTGGACGCGCTACAGCATCAACTACCCGCCGAACATCACGCAGAACGACATCAATTTCGCCATCTCGGTTGGCGCGGAATACAAGTTCACCAGGGCCAAACGATCGAAGCGCAAAGCGAACTGGGTTTCGGGCTGGTAGCGGTGGCTCCGCACGTTGAGCGGGATCGATCGCAGGCCTCGGATTCGCAAATCAGCGGTTTGCGCAGGCGAGGTTTA
Source organism: uncultured Acidobacteriaceae bacterium (assembly GCA_963732165.1). Lineage (GTDB taxonomy): Bacteria > Acidobacteriota > Terriglobia > Terriglobales > Acidobacteriaceae > Telmatobacter. The sequence goes on along the minus strand of CAVSYM010000027.1, from coordinate 19,011 downwards.
TTGCGCCACGGTTGACTTGAGCCAACTCCCCCGGCTTAAACTTCATCCACACGGATGCTGGACTAAAGTTCACGTTCGTGTGGTATTCTCCAGCGTTCGATCGCAATGTCGGCGGAGAACCTCCGGACGCAAGCGCAAATCCGGACCTCAGCACTCGATTTGCGGGATATCGTTGTTACCAGGAAATCCAGGTCGGGGGACCTATGGACATGAAAGACACCCTCGGAGTACTGCTCGCAGGTGGCGCGGGAGAACGTCTGTTTCCCCTGACGCGAGACCGCGCCAAACCTGCAGTTCCGTTCGGCGGGCACTATCGCATCATCGATATCACGCTCTCAAACTGCATCAACTCCGGCCTGCGCCGCGTGTACGTGCTCACGCAGTACAAGGCGCTCTCGCTTAACCGGCACATCCGCGAGGGCTGGACCGGCATTGTGGCCCAGGAGCTGGGCGAGTTCTTTGAGCTGATGCCACCCATGCAGCGCACCGGCTCCAACTGGTACATGGGCACGGCCGATGCGGTCTACCAGAATATTTATTCCATCGGCAGCGAGCAGCCGAGCCACGTCATCATCCTTTCCGGCGACCACATTTACAAAATGGACTACAGCCGCATGCTGGATTATCACAGGGAAACGAACGCCGAAGTAACGCTGGCTACACTGCCTGTCGCGCCCGACGAAGTTTCGCGTTTCGGAGTCGTCGAGGTCGGGCCTACAGGCGAAATCCGTGGTTTCCAGGAGAAGCCCGCATCAACGAGCTTCCGTTCGCCTTTCAATCCTGACTCCGTCGACGCCTCGATGGGCGTTTACATCTTCAACACGGAGACGCTGCTCAAGGCGCTCATCGCCGACGCCGACGACCCCGACTCGAAGCACGATTTCGGGCACAACATCCTGCCCAACCTGCTGGGCAAAAAGAAGATGGTCGCCTACAGCTTTGTAGACGAGAACAAGAAGCAAGCTCTCTACTGGCGCGATGTAGGCACGCTCGACGCTTACTACGAGGCCAACATGGATCTCTGCTCCGTCTCGCCGATCTTTAACCTCTACGACAAGAGCTGGCCCATCCGCACACGAGTCCGCCAGTATCCGCCGGCCAAGTTTGTCTTCGGCGAGCCTGGCCGCTCCGGAATGGCCGTCAACTCCATCATCACCGCCGGCGTCATCATCTCCGGCTCAGCGGTCTCAAATTCAGTGCTCTCGCAAGATGTGCGCGTCAACTCGTACTCCGAAGTCGACTCGAGCATCATCTTCTCGCACGTGGGAATTGCCCGGCACTGCCGCGTCAGGCGCGCCATTATCGATCGCGACGTCCACATCCCCGAAGGCACCGTCATCGGTTACGACCCGGTTGAAGACAAGCGCCGCTATTTCGTCACGCCCTCGGGCCTCACAATCGTCACCCGCGACGCTTCGCTGTTTGAGAATCCCGTAGACCCCGCCTTCGGCGATCAGTATTAGCGAGCTACACCACCGCCGGAGCCTGCGCACACAGCGCGTCTCTCGGTTCCGGCGAATCTTCCTGCGACTCGCTCAGAATGTCGAACACTTTCGCGTAAAGCCCTCTGCGCCGGTTCACGCGTTTATGCCGCCGTGCGAGAAAATTGAACCGGAACTGCGAGGTTGTCTCGATCTCACGTACGAATGCGGGCGTAAAGAACTCGTGCGCATTGGCGATAGCCCCGATAATCAGCGACCGCCAGCTTGTGCGCAACAGGCCCTTGAGCGCGGGCGAGCCGTGCGCAAACTCATCCATCTCCGCGCCCACGCGCTCGCTGAAGTTCAATAGCTGGCGCACCAGCACGTCAAGCCGTTGCCCTTCCGCAACCACCCGGGTAAACAGCGTGGCTGAGCCGTTGCTTAGATCCTCGCCCACATCCTGCAGGTCGTCGCCGAGTTGCAGCAGTGCGCCCCAGTCGAATGCAAGCCGGCTCTCTTGCGCAGTAACCCAGCCGCGCGCCAGGCACGCATCGGCCAGCACGGATGTTCCTCCCTTGGCGCAGCTGATGGCCAGGATGCGCTCGGCCGAAGGCACGCCGTCGAGCCGTGGCAGGAAGAGCCGCCTCGGTATGAATCGCGGCGCGCGAAACCCGGCGCCCTTCGACGCCAACTGTGCAACGCTCTCCTCTTGCGCCTGATGAATGGCCAGCATGCTTTCGTACACCTGGCAGTAACGCGCGCGCGGATACTGGCCTTCGACCATCTCCACCAGCGCCCACACCGCGGACTCGTGCGCGCCGAAGGGCGGCAACATCACGCCGCGCAGTCTCTGGCGAAAACGCATGCAAAACTCGCGCTTGGCGGCCGGCGATTGGCTTGCGGCATCGAGATAGTTGTCGGTGTAAGGATAAAGCAGGCTGTAGCCCATGATCGATGGCGTGATCCCGGAAGGTTCACCCAGCAGGGGCTGCAGGCCGCAGACAGTCCACGCGTTGCGGCAGGCCTGGATGATTGATGCCATGGTCAGTTCAGGATCAAATCGCCGCGACCGCCGCGCAAACTCCGCGCCCGCAGGTAGAAAAAGCCCGGTAATGAGTGCGACTGCGTCGGGCGGCAGGCCTAGCGCGACCGTGGCAAACTCGCTGAAAACAGCCAATATGCGCTCCTGCGCGGCAAGACGCCCGGCACGGGTTTGCTTTACCCCATCCGACTCCTGCTCGACCCGATGCATGGCACGGTCGTACTCGGCCTCGCGCCGGCGCTGATCGAGCGGCCTGAAGCGCGCGGCCGGCGGCAGAGGCAGCCCGGCACATGCGTGCCACGCCGATGCTGTCCGCGACAACTTCCTGCTCCACCCAGTTCCAATTAAAGGTTTCGCTCATCGAAATTGAAATACGGAAATGCCGCCGGGATCGTTCCATTCCCCTTTTGCGCGGTTTGAGTCTTCGAAATGCCGCCATTTACTCTTGTGTTGGGAAAGTTTGGAGATATGAGATGGACGGCACAGCAATCGCAATCGAAAAGACGCTGGAACAAAAGATCGATCAACTGGCAGAGGTTGCCGTCAAAGTCGGCCTCGGCTTCAAGGCCGGGCAAGAACTGCTGATGACTGCTTCACTTGACGCGCTACCGCTGGCCCGCCGAATTACCGAGCACGCCTATCGCGCCGGCGCCACGCTTGTGACCACGCTCTACACCGACGATGAAGCCACACTGGCGCGCTACCATTTTGCTTCCGACGCGAGCTTCGACCGCGCCCCCGGCTGGCTCTACGACGGCATGGGCGCGGCCTTCAAGGCAGGCACCGCGCGCCTGGCCATTGCCGGCGGCAATCCCGCGCTGCTCGCGAACGAAGATTCCGGCAAAGTCGGCCGCGCCAATCGTGCCGTATCGATCGCCTATCGCCCCGCGCTCGAACTCATCACCCGCCACGAAATCAACTGGACCATCGTTGCCAGCGCCACGCCGGCCTGGGCCGCGGCCATGTTCCCTAACGACGCGCCCGACGACGCCCTTGCGAAACTGTGGGAGATGATCTTCGCTACCACGCGAATCGGCGGCGACGACCCGGTGGGCGCGTGGAAGACGCACGACGCAGGCCTGCAGAAGCGGGCAAAGTTGCTAAACGAGAAGCGCTACGCCGCGCTCCAGTATCGCGGCCCGGGTACGGACTTCCGCCTCGGCCTGGCCGACGACCATCTCTGGCTGGGCGGAGGCACCACGGCCGGCAACGGCGTTTACTGCATCCCCAACATGCCTACTGAAGAGGTTTTCAGCACGCCGCACAAGGCTCGCGCCGAAGGCATTGTGACGGCCACCAAGCCGCTCTCGCACATGGGAACGATGATCGAGGGAATTCAAGTCAGGTTCTCCGAGGGCCGAATTGTTGAGGCCAAGGCCACGCGCGGGCAGGAGGTGCTGCAGAAACTGATCGACACCGACGATGGCGCGCGGCGGCTCGGCGAAGTGGCGCTTGTTCCGCATTCATCGCCCATCGCGCAGAGTGGCGTTATTTTCCTCAACACGCTCTTCGATGAGAACGCCGCGTCGCACATCGCGCTCGGCCAGTCGTACTCGTCGTGCCTCATCAACGGCGACAAGCTCTCGAAGGAAGAGTTGGCCGCCCGCGGCGCCAACGAGAGCCTGATCCACGTGGACTGGATGATCGGATCAGGCGAACTCGACATTGACGGCGTGACGGCAACCGGGGCGACGGAGCCGCTGATGCGCAAGGGTGAGTGGGCGTAGATTTGCGCCAAAACGAACAGGCGGCCAGGCTGCGCCCCACGGGATACAAAACACTCGGCCGTGACACGGGATGGGCACCGTGCTTCACACCTTGCGAAGAGAGGCTCGACCCCGGTCTATATATCCCTCAAGGACTCTGTTGTTAACCCGAATTCTCTCAAGCGATTGACGGTACCCGGTTGCCGTAAGTTTCTGATTGCACAAACTTTTTATGACAGATTCCTTCGAATCAATGGTTTACGGCTTTTGGGGAGCCGTTCAGACTCTTGATAAGTCAATAGTAGCGAATCCGACGGAAATAACCTGCAAAAGTAAGGCGGGAAAGAAGAACGTTATCTCAGGCGATTGCGACAGAGTTGAGGCGGAGGGACTTGACGCGCGAAGAACTCCTGCGCGCGGGGCAAATGAGAGCCCCATTCACGCAGACTGGATGATCGGGTCCGGCGAGCTCGACATTGACGGCGTGACGGCAACCGGGGCGACAGAGCCGCCGATGCGCAAAGGGGAAGTGGGCGTAACAGGGTGCGGAAAAACTCATTTTGCTCGGCGAGATTTCTGAAAAACATTCCCCAGGGGTTAAAACCCCGCCTCTTTATTGCCCTTATCGGCACGAGTAAACTCGTGCCCTGATACAAGACCCTACCCCGGTGAGATTTTCCGCAACCTGGTAAGAGACACACAGCCTGAAAAGGGTGCCCGACCCTCGCGACGCAGTTGTTTTTGTCGCCAGGATTGGACCGCACCGAGGCCCGCCCCAGTTCTTGGATTCCAGACGCACCAAGCGCATACTGTTTGCATGGCAACGCTGCCCATCGACGGTCGCTTTGTGACGGTTGAGGAGTATCTCCATACCGTTTACGAGCCCGAGTGCGATTATGTGGACGGCCGCATTTAGGAACGGCTTGTGGGTTGGTACAGCCATGCCTGCACGATCATGTCTCTTTTGTGGATTCTTTCCGGAAAAGAGGAATGGAAGAGTTGGCCGCTGCTGCCGTTACCAAGTCTGCGTTCGCGGGTCTCGGCGACGAGGATTCGGTGTCCGGATGTGTGCGTGCTTAAGCGGGGCGAGTCTAAGGAGCAGATCATGACGACGCCACCGCTGGCGGTGTTCGAAGTGCTCGAGACGGAAGACCGATTCGGCACAATGATGGAAAAACTCGCGGATTTTGAGCGGTTTGGGGTGGGGTGCATCTGGGTAATCGATCCAGACCGGCGGCTTGCGTATCGCTATATTTCTGGCGGGCTGGAAGGGGTACGGACTGCTGAGCTTGCAGTGCCGGGAACGCCCATATGCGTGGTGCTCAGCGAGCTGTTTGCGGAGATGGATCGGGTGTAGAAGCCACAGGCCGCCTAGAGTACTGAGTCTAAAGTTGATTGCGTAAGTTCCGAAGTGCAACTGCAGATCCTTCGACTCACCACCCCCGAACTGAAAGGCGTTCGGGGCCCCGTTCGCTCAGGATGAGAGGCGATTTTATGTTACGGAATTTAGACTCAGCACACCAATGTGGTGTCTCAGAAGTTCAGTGAAGAACAACCGCAGATCCTTCGACTCCATTTGGCCGGTGGCCCGGCCAAACATCGCTCAGGAAGACAGAGCATATTCTCTGCTGGCATCTGAGGTGTGCATTTAGCTCTTCGCAACCCTGATCCCCAGCTCGCGCAACTGCTGCTCAGTGACCGTGGTCGGCGCATCGGCCATCAGGTCGATTGCCTTGGCCGTCTTCGGGAACGCAATTACCTCGCGCAGATTGGCCGCGCCGGCCAGCAGCATTACTATGCGGTCGAGGCCAAGCGCAATGCCTCCGTGCGGAGGCGTGCCGTACTCCAATGCATCGAGGAAGAAGCCGAAGCGCTTGCGCGCCTCCTCGTCCGAAATCCCCAATGACGCAAAAATCTGCTGCTGCACATCCTTGCGGTGGATGCGAATCGAACCCGAACCCAACTCGAGGCCGTTCATCGCCAGGTCGTAGCAATCGGCGCGCACGCTGGCCGGGTCGCTCACCAGGTTCGTCATATCGGCCTCGTAGGGCGCGGTAAACGGGTGGTGCGCGGGCATCCATTTGCCTGTCGATAAATCAAACTCGAACATCGGGAAGTCGACGATCCAGATGGGACAGAAGGCGCCTTCGGCACTGACCGGATATTTCTCGCCTCCCCGCGGCGCCAACGCAATCGCCTCTTTAACTGCCTCGTCGGTCGTTGCGAATGCCCCGTGTTTATCGGCGTACTTCTTCGCCAATTCGCTGCGGAAGTTGCCTGCCGCGGCGTACACGTTGATCTCGCGCTCCGACAGCCGCCCCGGGAACTTGGTGTCGCTGGCCTTGACTGGATGCGCAGGGTCGCCCGCCACCACGACCACGAAATCGGCGTCGGCCGCGCCCACCAGCTCGCGCACTTTTGCAGCTGCCTCGGGCATGCTCTTCGCCAGCCGTTTGAAATCGTCAATAAACTTGGCGCCCTTTTTCTGATCGAACTGCGGATGATTGTCTTCGCGCTCCTTGCGGCTCAACTCGCCTACGCTGGGAATGCGCAGCGCCACCACCGGCAGCGCGGGGTCGATCAAGAGCGTGGCCAGATTTTCGTCGGTAAACGCGGGCCTTACGTCGGTCAGTCCGGGCAGGCGAAGGTCGGGCTTGTCGGAGCCGTAGTTGCGCATCGAGTCGTCATAAGTAATGCGCGGGAACGGCGTGGGCAGATTCACGCCTGCCGCGGCAAACGCCGCCGCCACAAACTTTTCAACCACGCCAAACACGTGGTCGCGGCGCGGATAGCTCATCTCGAGATCGACTTGCGTGAACTCGAGCTGCCGATCGGCGCGAAGATCCTCATCGCGGAAGCAGCGCGCGATTTGGAAATAGCGGTCGAAGCCCGAGATCATGAGAATCTGCTTGAAGATCTGCGGGCTCTGCGGCAGCGCATAAAACTCGCCGGGATGCACGCGACTCGGCACCAGAAAATCGCGCGCGCCCTCGGGAGTGCTCTTGGTGAGGATGGGCGTCTCGATTTCGAGAAAGCCCTGGTTGCTGAGGCTCTCGCGCACGGCCAGCGTAATGTCGTGCCGCAGCTTGAAGTTGCGCTGCATCTCGGGCCGGCGCAGGTCGATGTAGCGATGCTTGAGCCGAACTTCTTCGTTCTGGATGGCCTCTTCAGCCGGCGAAAACGGCGCGAGGCGGGCGTCGTTAAGCACGCGCAGTTCGGTAGCCTCAATTTCAACCTCGCCGGTGGGCATTTTAGGATTGATGGCGTCTTCGCCGCGCAGCCGCACTTTGCCAACCGCGGCGACGACGTATTCAGGCCGCACCTGCTCGCCGCGCGCGTGGCCCTCGGGTGTCAGTTCCTTGTCGAGCACCACCTGCGCAATGCCGGTGCGGTCGCGCACATCGAGAAAGATCAGGTTGCCGTGGTCGCGACGCCGGTTAACCCAGCCCATCAGCACCACTTGTCTGCCTGAGTCCGCGGCACGCAGTGTGCCGCACATATCCGTACGTTCAAGATTGCCTAAAAAGTCGAGCACTACCAGATTCCTTCTACACGCCGGGCCAGTATGGTGAGCCCGAAGTCGCTTGAACAGCAACCGCAGATCCTTCGACTGCGATTGGCCTGACGGAGGCCAATCTACGCTCAGGATGACAGCGGTTTTGGTACGTTGAGTTTCCTGCTCAATTTGCTAACTGGTGAGAAACGCCGCCAACTCTCCGCGCGGCACCTTGGTTTGCGTTCCTGAGGCGAATTCTTTCACAGTCAGGATACCGGAATTGAGCTCATCCTCGCCCAGGATGACGATCTTGCGGGCGGTCTTGTCGGCGGCTTCGAACGACTTCTTCAGCCGGAAACTGCCGTCGCCTAGCTCCACGCTGAGTCCACTGCGGCGCAGTTCGCGCGCCAGGGCCAGGGCCGCGGCGTTCAGGTTTTCGCCGAGTGGAGCCACATATGCGTCGAGCTTTGCAGGGGGGGCGGCGGGTTGGGCCGCTTCCTGCGCTTGCAGCGTCAGCACCAGCCGGTCCAGGCCCATTGCGAAGCCGATCCCCGGCGCCTTGGGTCCGCCAATTGCCTCGCTCAGCCCGTCGTAGCGGCCGCCGCCCAGAATCGCGTTCTGCGCGCCCAGCCCGCCATGCGTAAACTCAAACGTCGTCCGCGTGTAGTAGTCGAGGCCGCGGACGAGACGCGGATTCAGCGTGTAAGCCAACCCCGCTGCGTCCAGCGCCTGCTTCACCGCCGCAAAGTGCTTCGTCGATTCATCGTCGAGCGAGTCGGCGATTACCGGCAAGAAGGCAATCCTCGGCTGATCCTCCGGCACTTTGCAGTCGAGCACGCGCAAAGGATTGGTCACCGCCCGGCGCTGGCAGTCCACGCACATCCGGCCGACGACGGGAATCAACGCTTCACGCAGAGTCTGGTTGTAGCGTTCGCGATCTGCCGCCGACCCAACCGAGTTCAGTTTCAGCGTCCAGCCGGTAATGCCCATCTCGTCCAGCAGTGTGGCCAGCATCTCGAGAACTTCAGCATCGCGTAAGGGGCTCTCGCTGCCCGACGACGGCGGACCGATCACCTCGGCCCCGATCTGCCAGAACTGCCGGTAACGCCCCTTCTGCGGGCGCTCGCGGCGAAACTGCGGCCCGATGTAATAGAGCTTTTGGAGTTGTCCGCTCTCTCCTAACTTATGTTCGATATACGCTCGGACGACGCCCGCCGTGTTTTCGGGGCGGAGGGTGAGGCTCTGCGGCTTCTCGCTCGCCGCCCGCGCGCGGTCTTCCCACGTAAACATCTCCTTCGACACAATGTCGGTCTCTTCGCCCACGCCGCGGGCAAACAGGCCGGTGTCTTCAAAGACGGGGGTGCGGATCTCGCCGAAGTTGTAGCGCGCAAACACGGCCCTCGCCGAGGTCTCGATGCGGTTCCAGAGCGCAGTTTCAGGCGGCAAAAGGTCGCGCGTCCCGCGCACCGCTTTCAGTGTGGCCATAACTTGTAGTTTAAATGCGTGCGATGCCGCTCACGCCCTCTTCCTGATCGCCTCGCGCAATGCGCCGTCAATCCGTGTTTGCCAGCCCGGGCCACTAGATTTGAAGTGGTCAATCACGTCGGGCGACAGTCGCAGCGAGACAAGCTTTTTTGTCGGCGCCTTTTGCGGGCCGCGCTTGCCACGCCGCACCACTTTACCGTGACGAATCAGATCGGCCTGGGCGAAAAAGGCCTGCGTGGCCTTGGCGTCATTCGGGTCGTAGGGGCCATCTTCCGGCTCATAGGGGATTGCGTCCCCTTTCTTCAATGCGAGCACGCGTTCCCGATTGGTCCTCATTCTTGTCTTGCTACAAACCTAAACTATTTAATCGTAGCTACAATATGAAGGGATTGCAACGCACTTTCCCCAACGCCATTAACTGTCCCCCTCCCTCCTGGAGCCGTCCGTCATTCCGCACAAGGAAGCTATCATCGAGGTTGCGAGTCAAATCCGGCGGCCATCCCCAACCTCGGCCGCCTCAGAAGATGAAAATCCAGCCCTCAGGAGGAATGCTTCGTGCCTAAATCCGACTCCGACGCTCTTGTGGTCTATGGCGTAACCGGCGATCTCGCCCACAAAATGATCTTCCCCGCGCTCTATGCCATGGTGAAACGCGGAACGCTCGACGTTCCTGTGATCGGTGTCGCGTTTCCCAAGTGGTCGCTTGAGCGGCTGCACCGGCGCGTGGCGCAGAGCATCAGGCAATCGGGCGGAATCGACAACAAGCGCGCCTTCAGCCACCTGCTCTCGCTGCTCAAATACGTGAGCGGAGACTACAACGACAGCAAAACTTTCGCGGCCATCAAGGCATCGCTCGGCCGAGCCCGCCGGCCGGCGCACTATCTCGCTATTCCGCCTACGCTCTTTGGCACCGTAATCAAGGGGCTGGGAGCAGCCCGGCTGGCCCAGAATGCGCGCGTGATTGTGGAGAAGCCTTTTGGGCGCGACCTGGCTTCAGCGCGCGCGCTCAATCGCGTGGCGGGGTCCGTATTCCCTGAAGACTCGATTTTCCGCATCGATCACTTCCTGGGCAAAGAAGCGATCATGAATATCCTCTACTTCCGCTTCGCCAATTCGTTCCTTGAGCCGATCTGGAACCGCAACTACATCTCCAGCGTTCAGATCACGCTGTCTGAAGAATTCGGCGTGGGAACGCGCGGCGCGTTTTACGAGTCGGCCGGCTGCCTGAGAGACGTGATTCAAAATCATCTTTTTCAAATCGTCGCGCTGCTGGCCATGGAGCCGCCGGCGGGCAGGCATTTCGCAGCCGTGCAGACTGAGAAGGCGACCGTATTCAAGGCCATGCGCGCTTTGCAATCCGCCGACGTGGTGCGCGGACAATACGCGGGCTACCGGCAAGAGAAGGACGTGGCCAGGAACTCCGATGTTGAAACCTATTGCGCGCTTCGGCTCTCCATCGATTCGTGGCGCTGGGATGGGGTGCCCTGGTATCTGCGCTCGGGCAAATATCTGCCGGCCACCGCAACTGAGGTTCTGGTGGAGCTTAAAACGCCGCCGCAAAAGCTGTTCGCAGACGCTGCCACTGGTCCCGGCGAGGGAAACTATCTGCGCTTCAGGCTCTCGCCTAACGCAGAAATCGGGCTGGCCGCTCGCGTAAAGCGCGCGGGCGAGGAGTTTATCGGCGAGCAGCGGGAGCTATATCTGCTGGAACAGCAGCCGGGAGAAGAGACTCCCTACGAGCGCCTGCTGGGCGACGCGATGAAGGGCGACGGAGGGCTGTTTACTCGCGAAGACGCGGTAGAAGCCGCATGGGAAGTGGTTGACCAGGTACTCAGGCACCATCCCCGAGTGCGCCCTTACAAGCGCGGCACCTGGGGGCCAAAACAGGCCGACGCTCTTATCGCGCCGGACGGACGTTGGCATAATCCGAGCGGCGCAGGCTCAGGCTGAGTGCCGTTCATCCCGTCAAGTAAACTCATCTCGCACCCGTGCCGCGCATGAACTACTGCGAACAATGCGGATCGACATCGCACGACGAGCAAGGTTTTTGCCGCGGCTGCGGTGCGCGCCTGGCGGGCTTTGGAGCTGCTTCGTTGTCCAATTCCGCAACTGCAACAAATGCAGTGCCGCCGACTGAGTCAAAGGCAACTATCGGTTCAATGCCCCTCGCGCAAGCCCAGGTCAAGAATGTGTGGGTCGCGGTTCTGCTGGCGCTGATTCTCGGCCCCCTGGGAATGCTTTACTGCACGGTTCCGGGCGCGCTCGTCATGTTCGCGGTTTCGGTTTTCGCCATGCTCTTCTTTAGCAAGATTGTGGCGTTTCTTGTTGTACCGGTTGTCTGCGCTTTCTGGGCCTGGCTTGCTGCGCGCTCGGCTAACAGCATCTATTGAAACTCCAAATTGCGAGACGCTTGAACGCGGTTCAACAGACTCAATGAATCCACTTCACATGGCAGGCATCTGACAACCCATGGAATACCGTCTTCTGGGAGGCTCAGGCCTCAAAGTCTCAGAGCTGAGTTTTGGCACCGGCACATTCGGCGGCACAAACGAGTTTTTCAAAGCGTGGGGCACGACGCAGGACGCCGAAGCAAAGCGCCTGGTGGACCTCTGCATCGACGCCGGCATCAACCTCTTCGACACGGCCGACGGCTACTCCGACGGCGCGTCGGAGCTGATCCTGGGTCGCGCAGTGAAAGACAAACGCGACCGCGTGCTCATCTCCACCAAGGCCTACTTTCCAACGGGCGACGGCCCCAACGACCGCGGCACATCGCGTCACCATCTGCGCGTGGCTCTCGAGGCCAGCCTGCGCCGCCTGGGAACGGACTATATCGACATCTACCACCTGCACTGCTTTGACGCGCTGACACCCATCGAGGAAGTGCAGGACACGCTCAATACCTTCGTCCGCGAGGGCAAGGTGCGCTACATTGCCGCCTCGAATTTTTCGGGCTGGCACTTGATGAAGTCGCTCGCCATTGCCGACCGGTACGGGTGGACCCGCTTCGTCGCCCACCAGGTCTACTACTCGCTCATAGGCCGCGACTACGAGTGGGAACTGATGCCGCTCGGTATCGACCAGAAGGTGGGCGCGCTGATCTGGAGCCCGCTCGGCTGGGGACGCCTTACAGGCAAGCTGCGCCGCGGCCAGCCTGTTCCCGAAGTCAGCCGCCTGCACAAGACAGCCTACGCCGGCCCGCAGATTCGCGACGAGTATCTCTATAAAGTTGTCGACGCGCTCGACGCCGTAGCCGCGGAGACCGGCAAGACAATTCCGCAGATCGCCCTCAGCTGGCTGCTGCGCCGGCCCACCGTTTCGTCCATCATTCTAGGCGCGCGCAACGAGGAACAGTTGCAGCAGAACCTCGGCGCAATCGGCTGCAACCTGACCGAAGCGCAGATCGCAGCTCTCGACAAGGCCAGTGCGCAGCAACCGGTCTACCCCTACTGGCACCAGCGCAACCATCCCGAGCGCAACCCGTTGCCGGTGTAGGTAAGGGGCGGGAATTCAGTTCCCTCTTTGCATCGAATTCCGAGGTCCCGGCGCAACATTGTTCCTGGTGCGACTCCGTGATGGAGAGGCTGGGCAATTCGCTCTTCCATTCGATCTTGGGCTAATATTGTGACGGTAGATTCCACGGAGAATCCAGCATAAAAATAGGCAGACCAAATCGTTATACCCGTTGTCTGCAAACCATCCTGCTTATCTGCGTTGCTTTTCTATTCAGCGGATGCCGGGAGAAAGGCAGCGTCAACGGTACAGGAACGAACGGCACGGGAAATGCGCACTCCTACAGCACGACGTTTCGGCAAACGGAGAATCCGTTCAGCGAAAGCGGAACCTGGATCGTGGGACATGCTGCGGGAGCGAATCTGTGGGGCAACGTGCAGACCGTTTCCGGCGCGGCGTACGGCGTCGATGAGCCGACTGAGTTTGGCGATCCGACCGCCATTCTCACCGGCACTTGGGGACCCGCACAGACGCTCACGGCCACGGTCAAAATCAACCAGACACCGACTAACAAATGCTGCCATGAAGTGGAACTACGGCTGAGGACGACGATTTCTCCGCGCAGCATCACCGGGTATGAGACATATTGCAGCGTGATGCCCGGCGATCGATACTGTCACATCGCGCGTTGGAATGGCCCCAATGGCAGCTACAGGAACATCGAGACGGGGAGCAGCGCAACGTACGTGAAAAACGGCGATGTTATGAAGGCTACCGCAGCCGGCACGAATCCAACGATCATCACCCTCTATATAAACGGCGTGCAGATTCTGCAGGCTACGGATACCGGCGCGGCAGGGGGAGGATTTGGAGCGTATGGCCCCTGGACCTCAGGGAATCCGGGCATCGGATTTTTCGACAATTACGACAGCGATTGGAAATCTTTCGGCCTCTCTTCATTCAGCGTCACGGATGAGCAGCCACAACGGGACCGATAGTTTGTACCAACCCCCAGGCATAGTGTCGTAGATGCGCCCGGTCTATTTCGTCGGAGACGTGCCCGGGCTACTCCACCACTCAACCCACTCCCCATCCCTGTTCAAAACCCGACACTCAGCGGCCCGAGTTTATGCAGAAAATATAAGATAATAAATGAGTTATTAATTGTCCCTTTTCCCTGACAGTAGACACAATCGCTCGAAAAACAGGCCATTTGAGTCCGGCTTTCGAGCCCTTCAATGCGCCCCCCGCTTGTGCCTTTCCGCGCGCGCATCTATAAGGGAATCCATGCATCGCTTCCCTTTGTTGCCACAATCTGTGCTAACTGTCTCGCTCGTTCTTTCGTCCGTGCTCATTGCGCAGGACGCGCCGAAACCTGACGCGCCGAAACCTGCAGCGCCGGCAACCATCGCGCAGAAGACCGCGGGCATGAAGCATCTCGATGGCTTTATGCCGCTCGACTGGGACGCGAAAGCCGGCAAGCTTTACCTCGAGATTTCGCGCCTGAACGCCGATGGCCGGACGACCGATCTGCTCTACGTGAACTCTCTGCCCTACGGAACAGGATCCAACGATCTCGGACTCGATCGCGGCCAGCTTTCAGAAGGCGTGGTTGCATACTTCGAACGCATTGGTCCAAAGGTTCTGCTGGTCGAGACCAACCAGCGATTTCGCAGCGGCTCATCAGACGCTGACGAGCAGCTCGCGGTAACGCAGTCATTTCCCGAGTCGGTGCTGTGGGGATTCAAGGTTGAGGCCGAATCCGCCGACGGCGCAACCGTGCTGGTGGATGCGACCGACTTCTTCCTCCACGACGCGCATCTCGTAGCCGAGACCATCGCCTCAGCGCAGCAGGAATCGGGGCGCAGCGACAACTACAAAGTCGATGCGAGCCGCTCGACGATTGTGCCCGACGACACCAGGGCGTTCCCGAAGAACACGGTGGTTGAAGCCGAGTTGACTTTTGCGGCCGACGGTCCGCTGCACGGCCGATTCGTCCACGACGTTGCACCCGACCCGCACTCGCTCACCGTGCGCGAGCGCCAGATGTTTGTGGAGCTGCCGCCGCTCGATGGCAGCTTCAAGCCAAGGAAGTTCAACCCGCGCTCCGGTTACTTCGATCTCTCGTTTCGCGATTACACCGCGCCGTTGAGCGAATCGCTCGATCAGCATTGGATTCTGCGCCACCGGCTCATCAAGAAGGACCCCAATTGCGTGACGAACTGTGAGGCGGTCCAGCCGATTCAGTATTACGTCGATTGCGGCGCTCCCGAGCCGATCCGCTCGGCGCTGCGCGAGGGCGCGGGCTGGTGGGACCAGGCATTTCAGGCGGCGGGCTGGGCAAAGGGAACGTTCCGCGTGGATCTGTTGCCCGAGGGCGCCGACCCGATGGATGTTCGCTACAACATCATTCAATGGGTGCATCGCTACACGCGCGGTTGGAGCTATGGGGACGCGATTGCCGATCCGCGCACGGGCGAGATTCTGAAGGGCAACGTGACGCTTGGCAGCCTGCGCGGCCGGCAGGATTACCTGATTGCCGAGGCGCTGCTCTCGCCATACGCGGCGGGCAAGACTTATACCGACGCCGACAACCCGATGCTGCAGATGGTGCTCCAGCGCATTCGGCAGTTGGGCGCGCACGAGACGGGACACACGCTAGGCCTGGCGCATAACTTTGCGGCGTCGAGCGTAATCCAGGGCGACAGCGTGATGGATTATCCGCATCCATACATCACGCTTGATGCCGGCGGCAAGATCGACCTGTCGCACGCGTATGCAAATGGCATCGGCGATTGGGATATAGTGTCGATCGATTACGGCTACCGGCAATTTGCGCCGGGGACCGACGAAGACGCGGCGCTGAATCAGATTCTGACGGATGCAGACAAGGCCGGGCAGATCTTTATTACGGATGAAGACGCGCGGCCGGCGTCGGGAGCGCATCCCAGGGCGCACTTGTGGGACAACGGAGCGGACCCGGCAGATGAGCTCGAGCGCATTCTGAAGGTTCGCGCGGTGGCGCTTGCGCAGTTCGGCGAAAATGCCATCAAGCCGGGAACGCCGATGGCGCAGCTTGAAGAGACGCTGGTTCCGCTGTATCTGCTCGATCGCTATCAGACCGAGGCTGCGATCAAACTGATCGGCGGACTGGACTACCGCTACAACCTGCGCGGGGATGGGCAGCCGGGGCCGAAAATCGTCGCGCCCGAGGAACAGCAGAAGGCGATCGCTGCGGTGATGAAGACGCTGGAGCCGCAGACGCTCACGCTGCCCGAGGGCCTGCTCGCGATACTTCCACCGCATCCGCCTGGCGACCCGCGGACACAGGAGTCCCTGCCATCGGAGACGGGGTTGACGTTCGATCCAGTGGCCGCGGCAGAGGCGTCCGCGGATTTGACGCTCGGTGTATTGCTCAATCCTGCACGAGCTTCGCGGCTGCTTGAGTACCACATGCGGGAGCCGGGCGCGCCTTCACTGCGCGGGCTCCTGGAGGCAATCTCAAAGACGACGGCGGAACGGACGGAAGGCGGGCACTCGATGTCGTCGGAGGTTGCGCGGGCGGTCGAGTTCCGCGGGCTTGAGGCAATGCTTGCGCTGGCGGTGAATCCGGCGGCGTCGAGCCAGGCACATGCCATCGTGGAGTGGCATATCGAAGATGTGTTGAAGCAGTGGACCAGCACACCGGCGCCAACTGACTCAGCCGAGACGATTCATCGCGCGGCAATGATCGCGCGCATCCAGCAGTTCGAGCGAGAGCCGGAGAAGTTTGTGCCTGCCAAGCCGGTTGAAGCGCCACCGGGCATGCCGATCGGCGACGGCGAAGAGATGTGATCGAACAGCGAGTCAGCAAGCCGGCATGGGTGGGGGAGAGGCGACGGGAGTGCAATCCCACCCTAACCACAGATACAAAGAGGTGGTTAGGATGGGGCACCCAGAGGGTGGGCAAGTCATCACGGCAGAGGGCTTTGACAGATGAAAGTCGGGATCATTGGGACGGGCGCAATTGCAGGCAAACACGCTCGGGCCTACCAGAATATCGGCTATGAATTGACCGCATGCACCGATCGTACGAGTGAGAAGGGCGCGGGATTTGCCGAGACCTGGGGAGCGGAGTTTGTCGCGACCCCCGGGGAACTGGCGAAGCGCGACGATGTGGATTATCTCGACGTCTGCACGTTTCCTGCGTATCGGCTTGAAGCAGTGGAGCTGGGCGCGATGCACAAGAAGCATGTTCTTGTGCAGAAACCGATGGCGGTGGACCTGGCTCAAGCGGCGCGGATGACCGCGCTCGCAAGGAATGCCGGAATTCAGCTCGGCGTTGTGAGCCAGCATCGCTTTGACGATTCGATCGTGTTTTTAAAGCGCGCGCTTGCCGATGGGCGGCTGGGGCGCGTGCTGCAGGCAGATGCGTATGTGAAGTGGTATCGATCGGCCGAATATTATGCGCGGCCGGTCAAGGGCCGCTGGGCAGGCGAAGGCGGCGGAGCGCTGATCAACCAGGCGATTCACCAGGTGGAAATGCTGCTGTATCTGATTGGCCCGGTCAACGAGGTGTTTGGATACTGGCAGCTCGGCGCATTGCACAAGATCGAGTCAGAAGATCTGGTGTGCGCGGTGATGCGCTACGCGAATGGCGCGACGGGAGTGGTGCAGGCCGCGACTGCATTGTGGCCGGGGTATCCGGAAAGGATCGAGATTTACGGGACCAGAGGATCGGCGATTATTACCGGGGATCAACTGACTGCGTGGGACGTGAAAGACGACGAGGGAGAGCCGCGCCGGTCGCTCGCGATGCAAAATCGGGCGCGTCGGACCCGATGGCGATTTCTCTGGCGCCGTTTGAGCGGACTTTTCTTGATTTCGGCGAGGCGTGCAAGACGGGACGCGCGCCGAATTCATCGGGAGTGGAAGGGTATCGCGCGCTGCAGTTGGTGATGGCGATTTATGAGTCGTGCCGGTTGGGACAGAAGGTCAAGCTCGAACATTTCAAGTAGAAAATTAAAAGCAACCGCAGATTCTTCGCTTACCACCCCCAAACTGAACTACGTTTGGGGCCCCGTGCGCTCAGAATGACAGCGTATCAGTTCAGTAGGAATTACCAGTCGGTTAGCGTGCCATCGAGCTTGCGGTTGATGGGCAGATACGCGCGCTGATAGGGATAGTTTGCGGCCAGATTTTCATCGAGGTCGACGCCGAGGCCGGGTGCGTCGCCGGGAAACATGTATCCGTCTTTGAACGTGTAGTGATGCGGGAAGACCGCATCGGTTTCTTCGGTGTGGGGCATGTGTTCCTGGATGCCGAAGTTGTGAATTGCGGTGTTGAAGTGGAGAGCCGCGGCCATGGTGACGGGCGAAAGATCGGTGGCGCCGTGGAAGCCGGTGCGCACGTGATACAGAGCCGCGAAGTCGGCGGCCTTTTTGAGGGGCGTGATGCCGCCGCCATGCACTATCGTCATGCGGATGTAGTCGATCCACTGGTTGCGGATGAGGTCGTGCGCGTCCCAGATGGAATTGAAGACCTCGCCTGTGGCGATGGGCGTGGTGGTGTGCTCGCGAATGATGCGGTAACCTTCCTGCAACTCCGCGGGAACGGGGTCTTCGATCCAGAAAAGATGATATGGCTCGAGTTCTTTTCCGAGTCGGGCAGCCTCAATGGGTGTGAGGCGGTGATGGCAATCGTGGAGCAGAAGCAGGTCTTCGCCGAATTGCTCGCGCACTCGCTCGAAGAGCCTGGGAACGTGGCGAAGATAGGGCTCGGTTGCCCAGTCGTGTTCCGGAGGGAGTCCCCGCTCGGCCGGCTCGTAGCGGCCTGCGCCCCTGGGCACGCCGTAAGTTGACTTGAGGCCGGGAAAGCCGCTTTGGACGCGGATGGCTCGATAACCCATGACGCGATGCCGCTCAACGTCTTGAAGCGCGTGGTCAATGTTTATGCCGTTGGCGTGCGCGTAGACCATGACGCCCTCGCGGCTGCGTCCGCCAAGAAGGTTGAAGACGGGGGTGTTGAGCGCCTTGCCCTTGATGTCCCAGAGAGCCACGTCAACCGCGGCGATAGCGGCCATGGTAACTGGTCCGCGACGCCAGTAGGCTCCGCGATAGAGGTATTGCCAGATTTCTTCCGTCTGGAACGGATCGCGGCCGATGAGACAGGGTATGACGTGATCGGAAAGGTAGCTGGCAACAGCGAGTTCGCGGCCGTTGAGAGTGCCGTCGCCGAGGCCGTAGATGCCTTCATCGGTTTCGATCTTGAGGGTGACAAAGTTGCGGCCCGGTGAGGTGATGTTGACGGATGCATTGCGGATTTTCATTGCGGCGTTGCTCCGATGCACGGCAATAGGGAATTATAGTTTCGAGACATGCGGCGAGGTCGAAGTCGTCGCATGAAATTTCCCTCAGGGGCCTTAATGTT
>CAVSYM010000026.1:0-528677 GCA_963732165.1 uncultured Acidobacteriaceae bacterium | reverse complement strand
CAGAGGTCAGTTCGGGCCCAACTCCGGTCTAGAAACTTTGATCTGGCGTCACAATTTTGGGCTTGAGTTGTTCTTCTCTGATGGTCAAAAACCCTTGGGTGATGGGAAAAACCATCGGCATCAAGAACGATACAGCGACTCGCAGCTACAGCCCGGGTCTAAACTTACCATGAGATCGACGATGAGAATCACATTGCAAGCGTGGGCCGCTTGTGCAGCGCTGATGGCGCCGGGACTGTCGTTCGCTCAGGCGCAATACGATGCTGGCGGACAGGGCGCGGCCGGGTCGAACATGTCTGCCGAGTCGGAGCAGATCTTCGCGCTTGCCAACCACGCACGGCACATTGCGGGAGTTGGACAGTTGCGATGGGATCCGGCGCTGGCCGCGGCGGCGCTTTACCACTGCCGCTGGATGGTGCGGGAGGGCCAGATCGCGCATCGGTACGGCGGCGAGCCAAGTCTGGCCGAGCGTGCAGCCAATGCCGGCGCGCACTTTGGAGTGATTGAAGAAAACGTGGCGATCGGGCCGTCCGCCGCTGGAATTCACGAGGAGTGGATGGAGTCGCCGGGGCACCGCACCAATTTGTTGAGCCCGGATGTGGACAGCGTGGGCATTGCAGTGATTGCGGGTCGCGGCGTGCTGTACGCAGTGGCCGATTATTCGCAGGGCGTGCCGTCGCTGACGGCGTCGCAGGTTGAAGGGCGCGTGGCTGACCTGATTCGCGTGAGCGGAATTGCGATTGCGAATGACCACGCACTGGCGCGCGCGGCCTGCGCCATGGACTCGGGATTTCCGCGCAGCGCAGGCGGTTCGCAGCCGCGATTCATCATGCGCTGGCAGGACTCGGACCTGGATAAACTTCCGCAGGCTTTGGCCGACAAGCTCGGCAGCGGAAACTACCGCACTGCGGCAATAGGAAGTTGCCCGGCGGAGGGGAGTGGGGGTGGGTTTGCGGCGTATCGGGTAGCAGTGCTGCTGTACTAAGCGAAACCGCTGGGTGCCCCCGGTCCCTCGCACTCGGGGACCGGGGATTGTGGCGGGCCCTCACCTGGGATCCCTCCGGGCCGGGTATCGCGTCATGATATGTGCGCCTGGTGCGGGCTGGCGCCCTCAAAAATTTGTCTCCCGGCATTTGCATGCAATTTGACCCATCCGGCGCACAATTTAATTCGAAAGGCTAAAAAGAAGGATCGAAGCATGCCACGACGAATCCTGGAAACGATGGGATACAGGGCTTCAAACCCGCAGGTGCTCCGTTCCACACGCCTTTCGGGATCCGGGAGAACTCTCACCCTTCCCCACGATGTCTACCCTCGAGAATCCTTGTCGAAAGTCCTTGCGAAATCGGCCATTGTTTATATCCCCGAAATCCACGCAGAATCTGTGCAGCTGTGGACGTTCTTCAACTGAATCAACAATTTAAACCATCCAAAGCTGCACAGAAACCATACAGAAACTGTGCAGCTTTACACAGAAACGGCGCAAATCCAATCGTTTACCAGTTTGGCTTTGAAGCTCTGACCTCAGGCCGACTCAGCCAAAGTCCTTGTGCTCTTTCCAGACTTCGGACCAGGGCTTGCGTGGAGGGCCGCAGAGGAATATGTAGGGATGGTCGTCGAGTTCCTCGTTGTGGATGCCCTCGGAGTTGCCATTGTGCGCGACGATGCGGCAATTGGTGAAAATTTGGTCTGCCTGATCGGGCCTGATACCGAGCGCGATGATGGTCGTGATCTGCTGCGTAGGATAGCCGCGCAGCCACTCGGAATTGGTAGTTCCGATGGGCTCAGGCAAACCATACGCGCGGCCGAGGATATCAATCGCTCCGTACTCACCGTAGTTGCCGGTGGTGATACCGAGATGTTCCTGCTGATCGGGCGGCAGCGAGTCGCGAATCTGCGCGACTGTACGCACCAGTTGATTCCACCCGATCTCTTCGCGCAGATCGCCAGAGTGATTGAGGGCGAAAGTGCGCAGCGGGCCGGTTGAGGCGAGCGGAACCCAGCCGGCGATGACAAAGGCGCCGTAAGCCGCGAGGCCGGCAAAGAAGATAGATTCGATGGTGCGTCGGCCCCAGGCGGGCAAGGCGGCAAGCCAACGTTCGCAGGTGGCCGCTCCCATGGCGAGCACCATCGGGTAGACGCCGGCGGTGTAATAGCTTCGACCCTTGGCAAAGAAAAAGACGGCGACGGGGACTAGGTACATGAAGGCGAGCATGCGGTAACGGCGATTAATGAGGAACGCCACGAGTCCCACGATCCAGAGCGGGGCGGCGAATAGATTTGCGCAGCTGAGGAATTGGCCCTTGATGAATCCGTTGGCGCGGCCTTCAGCAACGTCGCGCACGTGAATGTGCTGGAGGAAGTGGTAGGAGATGAAGTCGTGGCGCGTGAGCCAGACGAAATTGGGCAGAAAAATGAGAAGTGCGACAGCGATGCCGGCCCAGAACCAGGGACTGACGAAATAGCGACGTGCGGGGGTGAGCACCACGCCAACCAAGAGCCCGGCGATGAAGAAAACGATGGCGTACTTCGTTTCGAGTCCCAGGCCCACGGCTGCGCCGATGGCGAGCCACCAACGGGGATTGTCAGACTTGAGGAGACGAATGGTGAAGTAGGCAATCAGCACCCACCACAGGTAATCGAAGGTGGTGTATTGGAACTCGGTGCCTTCAAACAGCGGCAGACCCGAAAGCGCGACAGCAAGAGCCGCTGCGACGTGGGCCAGACGCCGCCCACCAAGTTCGCGCGCCATGAGGCCGGTAATGATAATGGCCGTGGCCTGCGCCAGTGCGGAGAATAGGCGCAGGCCCACCATGTTGAGCCCGAAGAGCGCCATGCTGATCCGCTCCACGAGCGGCGTGAATGGCGGATAGGCGACGAATCCCCAGTCCATGTGGCGGGCGTCCGAAAGGAATTGGAGTTCGTCGCGATGGAAGCCGTAGCGGCTGTTTGTGAACAGATGAAGCAGGGTTACGGCGGCGGCAATGGCGAAGATTGCCGCGTTTTCAGCGCGGTGATTTGCGCGGACCGAAAGGGCTGGCGAGTCGGCGGCCAAATTGGCAGATCGGGGAACGAGTGGCAAACAGACCTCCGCTTGCGCAGTGTTACGCAGAAACCTGAACATCAGTTCCTTTGCGGCGCTCCAATGGACTGGGAATTCGCACCGCCGCCATCCCAGCCGCAATTGCACCTTCAATGCCGATCGGGGCATCTTCAAATACAAGGCAATCCTGGGGCGGCACGCCAAGCCGCGACGCGCCGGCAAGGAAAACATCGGGAGCGGGTTTCGCGCGCGCGTAGTCCTCAGAGCCCACGATCACTAGGAAGCGGTGGAGCAGCCCAACTACTGTCAGTGATTTGATAATCGATTCGCGCGTAGATCCTGAGACTACACCAAACGGAATGCGGCCCTGGTCGGCCTCAATGATTTCGAGCACCTCGGGCACCGGTTTCAGATGGGGCAACTGCTCAAAGTAAAGATTCTCTTTGCGCTCGGCGACGGCAGCGAGTGGCATCTGGAGGCTGTGCATCTGGTTCAGCGTGGCAATAATCTCAACCGGAGGCTTGCCTCCCCACGCGTAAAAGAGCTCTTCATCGAACGTGCAGTTCCACTCGCCAAGGGCCTGCTTCCAGGCGATGTAGTGTAGCGGCATGGAGTCGACGATGGTGCCGTCGCAGTCGAAGAGATAGGCGCCAAAATCGCCGGGAGGCAGAACAAGTTTCATGTCTGAGATTGGTTTCCTATGAGGGATGGTTCGATGCGAATCTTATTGAGCAGCGATGGCCGATTCTGTCTCAGGCGCCGCACAACCGCCTTCACCGGTTTTGGTCGGTTCCATTTGCAGAGCGTTGTTAAAACGGTTGAAGTAGTTGAAGAGGCCGATGGCGCAGAGCAGCTCCACGACTTCGCCCTCTGAATAGAAGCTGCGCAACTCGGCAAATTGCTCGTCGGTGAGGGAGTGGGGATCGCGGGTGACGGTCTCAGCCAGGCGCAGCGCGGCCTTTTCGGCGGGTGTGAAATCCGCGCGCGTGGGCCAGGCGGCAAGATTCGCAAGCTGGTCGTCGGTCCAGCCCAGGTTTCGGGCCAGGATGGTATGGCTGGCCAGGCAGTAGGGCGTGTCGTTTACCTGGCTGGTGCGGACGATGATAAGTTCCTTGAGCTTGGTGGAGACGGTGCCGGTGTTCAGGACCGCAGCGAAATGGGCCTGCATGGTGGCGTATATCTCAGGCCGGTGGGCCATGACGCGAAACATGTTGGGCACGTTGCCGCGCAGGGCAAAGGTCTTGTCATAAAGAGCGGCGGTTTGAGCGTTAACCTGGCTGCGGTCGAGACGTGAGATGCGCGACATGGAGGGCCTCCGTGACTTTAAGGTTAAGGTATCTGCCTCGTGACGTGAAAACGATGATAAGTACAGCGGTCCGCCGGAAGGAACCGGGGTTTGCTCAACAAAGGGTCAAAGATACAGAGGGTCGAAGAAGCTGTGACCCACGTTGCAGAGGTGAGCACGCGCAGCTGGGCAAACTGGAAGCGGGGCCGTGATTTTGACGCGATACCCCGGCTCTGCTAAGTTAATAAAGGACAAATCAGCGCCACTCACTCCTCAGTAGCTCAATGGCAGAGCATTCGGCTGTTAACCGAAGGGTTGTAGGTTCGAGTCCTACCTGAGGAGCCAATTATTTTAAGTTAAGCTAAGAGAAAAATCAGCCCTCTTCCCAAGTTCGCGGTTCTCTACCATCCCCTCAGATACTCTTTCGGCCTTCGCCCGACGGCACACTTCGGCCGGTCGTCAAGCTCTTGAGCTGCGATGCAGATGCGAAATGGAGTTTGCTTCCTACTCAGAACTGCTGAGACCGTCGGTCGGACGATAGACATCGAGCTATTGTTTGGTATCGATCGGATGTTTTGAGTCTTCGTAAAACTGGTTTTGCAGTTTCAGGCTCGCGTCGTCAGCCTTGATGGCCTTGAGAGCCTTGGCGATCTTCTGCGCCCATTGCTTCTGCTCATACTCGCCTAGCTCCTTGTTGCCTGCTTCGCCCTGGCCGGCATAATGATTGGGGAAGCGCGCATACCACCAGATGCCGGTGTAAACAGTACCTGGCAGCTGGTCGCGGTCGAGATCCGCGCCCGACTCCTGCTGAGCGCGATCCATGTGTACCAGGTCCGGGCGGGCCACCAGCATCTGGGAGGTCTCTTTTTCGCCGGCGTGTCCGTCAATCTTGGTCTTTAACTTGGGCCGGTCAGGGCCGGAGAAATCGATAAGGCCGATGACGTAGACAACGTAGTCGTGCGGCGATGCCATTTGTGCCTGAGCAAAAAGCGGCAGCAAATAGTTGTTGCCACCGTGGCCATTTACGATGACGACTTTCTTGCAGCCGTTGCGCGCCATCTCGTCGGTCGTTTCCTGCAGCAGAGTGAGCTGCGTTGAGAGACTGTAAGCCACCGTTCCCGGCTGCTCTTTTGCCTCGAAAATCTGGCCGAAATAATACTGGGGAAAGACGACAGCGTACTCCAGCTTCACCGCGTTCATGACAGCAAAGCGAACGTCGAGGAGATCGGTGCCGATGGGCAGATGAGGACCGTGCTTTTCAAGGATGCCGAAGGGCAAAACGCAGACGCCCTGCGCCTGGTGAATCGCCTGAACGAAGTCTGGACCGGTCAGTTCCTCCCAATTTGGAGAAAGAGTGGTTTGGGCAAGAACGGCCGTAGTTGAAATCAGGAACAAAACGATGGGCAGCTCGATCAGACGAATTCGGATCATTGGTCAGGACTCCTTGGGTGACGTAAAGAGCACCGGAATGATAGCACAGTATTTGAACGTCAATGCCCCGGGGGATTGCTAACACCGTGCGCGAAAAAAGGATCTAGGGGAACAAGTCAGATCGATTCGATGATTTCGATTGATTCCTGCACGAAGCATTTGTCTTCTTCGGTAGTGCCTGCCAGCAGGAATGAATTCGTGACGGTCGACTTTCCCTGGGACACCGCGGTGATGACGTAAGAGCAGCCGATCCAGTGGGCCTCAGCGAAATCGGTGGGCGACCACTGCGCGGGGTGATCGGGATGAGAGTGATAGAAACCCGCAATGCTCAGATTCTGAAGGCGAGCGTCGCGCTCGATCCGGACCAGCTCGGCAGGCGATATGCTGTAGCGATTGTGGGCGGAATCGGTGCGGGTGTTGCCGGCTTTTATCGACGCTTGAATGCGCCAGCCGTCGGAACATTCGTGGCCGAGCAGCACGCCACAGCACTCATGTGGATAGGTCTCTTCGCCATGCGCTCGGATCGCCTCGAAGACCGGAGTGAGGATACGCTGTATGCTCATGTCTCCTCCCAAAAACGGTCGCTGAGGTATTTGTCTGCGGAGTCAGGCAGCACGGTGACGATAACGGCGGTGCGGCCAGCCGCAGCTTCTTCGCGCGCAACCTTGAGACTTGCGGTGATGGCAGCGGCCGCCGAAATGCCGACCAGCAGACCCCGCTCATGCGCGAGCTGCCTGGCCATGGAGTAGGCTGCTTCGGTCTCCACTTCTATTGTCCGGTCGGCCAACGAGGGATCGTAGATGGCCGGCGCGATGGTGGTGGCCAGGTACTTGAGACCTTCGAGCCCGTGAAAAGGCGAGTCGGGCTGCAGACTGATGCACTTGATTTCAGGATTGAGTTCCTTGAGACGGCGAGTGGTTCCGGTGAAGGTGCCGCTGGTCCCAAGGCCGGCGATAAAGTGGGTCACCCGGCCCTCGGTCTGGCGCCAGATTTCCAAACCGGTAGAGTTGTAGTGCGCGCGCCAATTGGCTTCATTCGAGTACTGATCGATGTAGCAGAAGAGTTCGGGGCTGTCGAAGGCTAGTTCGCGTGCGCGCAGGATAGCGCCGTCGGAACTCAGGTCGGGGTCGGTCCACTCAACCTTGGCGCCATAGGCTTTCAGGATGCGCTGGCGCTCAGGAGAGACATTGGAGGGCATGACCAAAAGAACCGGGAAGCCCTGCGCCGCGCCAAGCATTGCCAGCGCGATGCCCGTGTTGCCGCTGGTTGCATCGAGGATGGTTTTGCCAGGCACGAGTTTGCCTTGCTCGCGGGCCGCGCGAATCATGGATGCCGCGGCGCGGTCTTTCACGCTGCCGCCCGGATTGTGCCACTCGGCTTTGGCCAGCAGGGTTACGCCCTCAAACCCGTGCACCAGGGGGTCGAGACGAATCAGCGGCGTGTTGCCGATTCGATCAATCAGGCCGGAACCGAGTAGGCCGGAGCCGAGTTGGGGGTCTTTGCTTTCCATTTCAATAAGCAATTGCCGCGCTCAATACTTTGATGAAGTTGACCGGGAATAATTCTTTCCATCTCGCGCAAATCGAATCCGCGCAGAATAGTAGGGCTGCTCATCTTGCGGGTCAAGGGAAGTAACTGCCACCACCAATTCTAATTCGCGTGGACCGGACTACTTTGCATCTTCAACCCGGCGCTGATTTGCGGGCCATGAACCGTGGAGCAATTAACCGCTCCGATTCTGTTACACTTGAGTCAGCGTAACGAGGGATCCAATGCGCCAGGCCGCACCCTTTCGATACGCTCTCATCCGTGTTCGGGGAGTGGCTCAGCCTGGTAGAGCACCTGGTTCGGGACCAGGGGGTCGGAGGTTCAAATCCTCTCTCCCCGACCATTTGCGAGGTCCTTCGCTTTGCTCAGGATTTCGCCTGCGGGCTCAGACGCCCGCAAAACGGCTCAAGTTCAAATCCTCTCTCCCCGACCATTTGCGAGGTCCTTCGCTTTGCTCAGGATTTCGCCTGCGGGCTCAGACGCCCGCAAAACGGCTCAAGTTCAAATCCCCTCTCCCCGACCATCTGCGAGGTCCTTCGCTTTGCTCAGGATTTCGCTTGCGGGCTCAGACGCCCGCAAAACGTCTCAAGTTCAAATCCTCTCTCCCCGACCATTTGCGAGGTCCTTCGCTTTGCTCAGGATTTCGCCTGCGGGCTCAGACGCCCGCAAAACGGCTCAAGTTCAAATCCCCTCTCCCCGACCATTTGCGAGGTCCTTCGCTTTGCTCAGGATTTCGCCTGCGGGCTCAGACGCCCGCAAAACGTCTCAAGTTCAAATCTCCTCTCCCCGACCATTAGAATCATCCACTTACGGTAAAATCTGCAGACTGAATATGCGCCACTTTCGGTGCGAAGGTTCCAATTTGTGTGCCCATTGCGAATTTCTTTCAATGAGCCGTAAACACGGCCACCAGCACTTATCGACGCAACGACTCTGCAACAGACTCCCGCATCACGCGAGTATTCGAGTTTTGTTATCGCGTTGCGAGGGCCGGCATGCGCAGCCTGACGCGAGTTCCACCGCCGAGCCGACTGGTGATCTCCGTGCTGCCCCCGTGAAGCGCCAGGATGCTTTGCACGATGGCCAGGCCCAACCCTGTACCGCCCGACATCTTGGAGCGCGATGGATCGACGCGGAAAAAGCGATCTAATACTCTGGGCAGCGCTTCGGCGGGAATGCCGACGCCGGTGTCGGAGACTTCGATTCGAATCGCGGCATCATCGTTGATAGCCGCCAGTGTCACGGTTCCTCCCGGCGGCGTATGTGCAATGGCGTTGGAGACCAGGTTGCTCACCGCTCGCAACATCAACGAGCGATCCAATTCCACAACGAGCGGCTCCGCGCTTTCGGCAGCGACGAGTGAAATGCGTCCGTTCGCCGCAGATGCCTCATAATAATCGCGGACGGTGATCAGTAACTCACCCACGTTCACGCGCTCCCGGCGCAACTCATTCAATGGGCTGTCCGCACGTGCCAGAAACAGGAGATCGCCAATCAACTCGGAAAGCCGGACAGCTTCTTCCAATGAAGACTCGAGTACGTCGCGGTACTCATCGAGGGTTCGCGCCCGTGCAAGAGCTACTTCGGCTTCGCCGCGAATGTTATTCACCGGAGTGCGCAGATCGTGTGCAATGTCCGCGGAGAATCTTGAGATACGTTCGAAGGATTCCTCCAGGCGGTCCAGCATCTGGTTGAAGGTGCTGGCCAGGGACGCCAGTTCGAACGGATAGCCTTCCGGTTGAATCCGTTCCTGCAGGTTCGTTGAACTGATGTGGCGCGCAGTCGTCGCCATCTCCTCCACCGGACGAATGCCCTGCCGTGCAATCTGGTACCCGACCAATGGAAAGATGATGAAGGTAGCGAGCTGAACGGACCAGAACCAAAACCGATAGCGCGCCAGCAACGCCTCCTTCTGCGAGACATCAACTGCAATCTGAAGAGTGTCGGTTCCAGTTGTCGGGGAACCGACCGGAGCCAATGCTCTGATCACGCGGAAAGATTTTCC
Source organism: uncultured Acidobacteriaceae bacterium (assembly GCA_963732165.1). Classification (GTDB taxonomy): domain Bacteria; phylum Acidobacteriota; class Terriglobia; order Terriglobales; family Acidobacteriaceae; genus Telmatobacter. Next base: position 519,365 of record CAVSYM010000026.1, on the reverse strand, counting down.
ATCCTTACCCTTCATCGCCATGGTGCGATCAGGGTGGTTTTGAGTTTGACCGGCTAATTGCGTCAAATCCAGTTGATCAGCCATCCCCGGGGTCATCAACAGGGTCGTGTTTCGTTCATCCAGCAGGCGAATATAAAACTGCTCGTAACGACGAGCGGCCGATTCGAGTACGACCTCTTCATGCAGAGCGTCCTGGTCGCCGGGCCTCTCCCGCAACATCGTGCGTAACACGTGCACCTTGTCGGCGAGAAACAAGTCCGTGCTCTTGTCCAGTTCGCTCACCAGGACCAGATAAAGACTCACGATGGAGAAGAAGACCAGGAAAAACCCTACCAGTGCATAGCCGGCCGTCAGGCGGAAGGCCAGCGTTCGCCACAAGCGCGCGATGGGGGCGAGATTACTGGCCGGATTCCAGGACATAGCCGGCGCCCCGAACGGTATGGATCAATTTGAGCTGGAAAGGGTCGTCCACCTTGCTGCGCAGCCTGCGCACGTTAACGTCCACCACGTTGGTGTCGCTGTCGAAGTTCATGTCCCAGACCGCTTCGGCGATCAGGGTTCGCGATAACACCTCACCCGCGCGCCGCGCCAGCAGTGACAACAGAAGGAACTCCTTCGACGTCAGTTCCAACCGCTGTCCGGCGCGCGTGGCACGCTGACGCAATAAGTCAACCTCAAGGTCGGCCAGGCGAAACGCCTCGTGCGTGCGCGGCGGGCCGCGGCGCAGCAGCGATCGCACGCGCGCCAGCAATTCAGAAAAGGCAAACGGCTTTACCAGGTAATCGTCCGCGCCGAGTTCGAACCCTCGCACGCGCTCGTGCACGGCATCGCGAGCAGTCAGAAAAAGCACCAGCGCGCGCCGGCCTTCCTGGCGTAATCGGGTAAGTACCTGCCAGCCATCCAGCTCAGGGAGCATCACGTCGAGAATGACGAGATCGAAGTCAAACTCCAGTGCGAGATGCAGCCCTTCCATTCCATCTCCGGCGACATCGACGACATAGCCTGCTTCCCCAAGTCCCTTCTTCAGAAACTTGGCAGTCTTGGCTTCATCTTCTATAACCAGAATCTTCACAACGGTCCAGTCTCCAACGAAAATCTGAAGTGCTTCAGGCTTGCGGCCAACGCCGCTTAGAATTCCAGGCGCAGCGCGAACTGCATTTCGCGCGGTGTACCCGCTCCCACCGGAGTGATCGGCGAAACGCTCGTGTTCACCGTATTGATGATGCTGCCGAACCCCGTTGGACAGCCCGCGGGATTTGAAGAAGATAGGTTACAGTTAGCCTGCGGCTGACCCAATTGAGGGTGATTGAAAATGTTGTAGAACTCCGAGCGGAATTCCAATTGCGTGCGTTCGGTAAAGTTGAAGGTTTTGGCGGCGCCCATATCGATCTGCCAGGTACCCGGTCCGCGGACCAGGTCGCGCGGCGTGTCGCCGTACCATTTGGTCGCGGTGATAACGGGAGTAGTGAACGCGGCTGGATTGATCCACTCCGTCACGGTTCTTCCTCCCGGGGGAGTAAGGGAGACGCCGGGGACGAGGTCGGGACGCTGGGTGCCGGAGTTTCCATCGGGCGCGATGTAGCTCGAGGGCATGAGCACATTGACGGGGAATCCGGTGCGGGCCACGGCGTTGGTCGTCATTTGCCATTTGCCTGCAATGGCGCCGGCAATTCCTGGCTGGTTGAGCATGGGCTTGCCCTGGCCGAAGGGGAGCTGATAGACCGCATTGCCATTGACGACATGGCGGGCGTCCCAGGCGCCGCTGGCGGTATCGCAGGCCTGACAGAACGCATTCTGCGCATCCACTTCGTCACCATCGCCGCTGCCGTTGGAGCCGTTGTCGATTTCGTGGGACCAGGTGTAATTGGCCGCCACCAGCAGGCCGTTCGCGAACGGCCGCCTCATGGTGACGGAGAGGCCGTTATATGTGCTCATGCCGGATGAGCCGCGCCAGCCGATGGCGGGAGCAAAGGCCGGATATTGCGCGACCCACGTGGATGGGTTATCGACGCTGTTCGGGAGGTTCGGGTTCGGCTCGAGCAGGTTGACCACGCTGGTCTCGAGCAGATGCACGCCGTGACTTCCCAGGTAAGAGGCAGTGCCCACGAAGTTCCCGAGCAGCTCGCGCTGCGCCGAGAAGCTCCATTGCTCGACATAGGTATCTTTGCGGTTCCGTTGTTCGGCGTTCGGCGAGAGGGTTCCGGCCGCGAATCCGCAGGTGCTGGTACCGGTGACGTCAATTGGACCCGGGCAGGAGCTGTTTGCGGAATTATTGTTGGCGCCGCTATAGGAAATCGGTGAGCTGGAACTGCCAGTCGCCGAATAGGAAGGCACTTCGTTTTTCGCGGGCAAATTCTGATCGTCCAATTGTCCATCTTCGTGGTACAAGCCGAATCCGCCTCGAAATACCGTTTGGCCGCTTTGCCGGGGCGTCCATGCGAAGGCCACGCGGGGATCGACGTCGCCGTAATTCTGCTGCCCGAAGCTGGCCCCAACGCCGCAGAATCCACCTGCGCCGCAGGTCGAGAAATCGAAGGGGTTGGCCAGCCCGTTGGCCTCGTGGAAGAGATCGAAGATGGTATAGCGCAGGCCCAGGTTGAGGACAAGATTGCGCCGCCACTTGAACTCGTCCTGCGCGTAGACGAAGTAATCGTTCTTGCGCAGGTGGTTGACCGGCAAGGCGCCGGTCAGGCTGGCCTTCTTTACTACATCGTCTGCGAAATTGGTCACATTGGAAAACGTCAGCTTTCCGTGTTCCCCGTATTCCTGGTTCATTTGAATGTGGCGGAACTCTACGCCGGCTTTGAAAGTCTGGCGGCCGCGCGCCCAGGTGAGGTTGTCGACGCCGGAAAACGAGTTGCCCACGTAGACGCTGGTGTAGTCATAATTCTCAGTCACAAATCCCGGCCCGGGACCTCCTGAAATCGCCACCTGGTAAATAATCCCGGAGTTACTGTAGTTGTACTGATTGTCGGAAGAGCGATTGAAGCCCGCCATGGCCTCATTCACCAGGTGGGGATTGAAAATATGGAGCAATTCGAGTTCGCCATTGACCGGCGCGGCGACCTTCTGCTGCAGGTCGGTAGCAGCGGCGGAGAGCGGCTGCGTATCGACCGACCGGTCGTAGTTGAAGCGCATAAAGCCGGTGGTCTTCTGCGTGAAATGCTGGTCGATGCGCATCATCGCCGAGCCTTCGTTGACGACCTGGGTGCAGTAGCAGGTAACCAGGTCATAGTCCGCGGCGTCCGGATCTCCTGGGTCGTTGGCTGAGGTCCAGGGCGTCACAATTGTCTTTGGACCTGCTGCGGGGAACCCGTTGACGATCGCGTAGACCGGCGAGGAGGCCGGAACGGTGGCAATCAGCGCCGCGCTCGGCACGTCGCCGCTCACCGGATAGCCCCAACTCTGCCGGTAGGCTTCTGATGCAAGGAAGAAAAAGGTCCTGTCGCGCACGATGGGACCGCCCAGCGATCCTCCAAATTGATTCAGGCGAAGCGGCTGCTTAGGCTCCGGCAGTTGGCCTTCACCGTTGGAAGCCCAGATAAGCGAGGAGGCCCATGCAGGCAGCGACGCGTCAAAGAAATCGTTGCGCAAATACTCGAAGAGGCGTCCGTGAAAGCGGTTGGTGCCCGATGGCGAGGAAACGTTCAGTTGCGCGCCGCCCGTCGCGCCTTCTTCTGCGGTCGCCATCAGAGTATCGACGCGGAATTCCTGGATCGCGTCCAGCGGAATGGCGAGCCGCACCCACTGGCGCTGTGTCTGATTCACGATGTTTGTGGCATCGACGCCGTCGTAGGTAAAGTTGCTGTCGTCGAGGCCGCGCCCGGCAAAACGAATCGTCCGCTGGTTGCTGCCGCCGGTGTCAATTGCGCCGGGGACGAAGGCCGTGAGCGCCGACCAGTCGCGGCCATTGAGCGGCAATTCTTCGGCCTGCGTTCTCTCAATCAAGCCGGTCACCGCACTGGTATTACGGTCCATCAGGGCCGAGGCGGACGATACGTTGATGCGCTCTTCGCCGCCGGCCACCTGAAGCCTGGCGTTGAGCGTATGCGTTCTTCCGATCACCTGCTCCACTTCGACAAACTCTAGCTTCTTGAAGCCCTGGTGTTCGAAGGTGATGGTGTAAGTGCCCACCGGCAGCTCCGGCATAAAGTAGTTACCGGTCTGGTCCGACACCGTTTCACGCCGAAGTTCCGTTGAGTTCTCGACCGCCGCGATGTGCGTCTCAGGCAGAATCCGGCCTGAGGCATCGGTGACGGTGCCATTCAACGCGCTCCGACCTACTTGCGCGGATGCTTGAGAAAGCAAGCACCCCGACAAAACCGCTGCAACGCCAAGCACGGCGAAAGCCGGAGAGAAATTGAACTTGCGCATGTCGCCTCCGCAATAAGTCTATGTTGTCGGAATTGGAGAGAGGGCATGCCTCGGAACGACCTGCCTCCAATTCATTCGAGAACTACATTGAGACTCCAGCCGCAGCGACCGGAGAGGGGGCTTCTTCTCCGGTGAGAAATTCATCAAGTTAAGACCGCTGGCCAAAATCAGAACTGGCTTGCCGGCCGCGACGAAAGCCTGCCTGAACAATTGATTCCTGTGCATGGGGGGTCCTCCTCGGGTTCCGATGAAGGGAGCACTGTTTTGGAGTATGCCGATGCCGCACCATGGCGCCGACAAATTAACCAACTCGGAGACTCAGTTGAGCTTGAAGTAACAGGTTCAGTTCCTCTTTTGCGAGCTTGGTTGAGAGCAATGCAACAAAGTAAATCAAAGAGAACCTGATGGTGCGCTTCGTAAGTTGAGAATCATTAAGATTTTGATGATTTTTATGTGAATGATGAGGCTTGTTTTCAGATAGGAAGCCCCGCCATTGAACTTTGTTACCAGCGCATCAAAAAGGCCTTCGGCAGATTACAAACTTGTCATTTTCGCGTAATGCTGGCGTCCCTTTCGTGGTTCTAGAGTAAGCCCGTTGACGCTGCTCTCGTGCTGCGCCATCTCCTGCGATCGAAGAAAAAAGCATCCCCTCGTTTCGTATTTCTCATGTCGTGTGGCCGAGTCTGCGTCGTGCGATGCAAGCAACCGAAAAAGGAGAACAATCCATGTTCCAAAAGGCCTCTCAGCATCAGTCTCGGATTAGTATGCTGCGTCCGCTCGCCGCCTTGCTGGCGACGGCGTTGAGCATCCCGGCGCTCGCTCAGTCCGTGGAGTTCCCGACCTACACACCCGGCGAGAACCTGAACGGGACGGCCGGCCCGAACTACCCTTCGACATTGCCCCGCCCGTGGGTTGTAAGTGACGGCACAATCATCACCCCGGCAGGCACCCAGGTCTACCTGGGCACCACCACCCGCGCCAAGGCGGTTGCGCTCGACCCCCTTGGTAATCACACCGCCGCCGTGCTGCAAATGGGGGCGCCACAGGCCGTCACCATCTTCAACACCCAGACCGGCGCTGTCCTGCAGAATTTCAGTTACAGCGGCTCCAAAACAGGTAGCGCCTCCGGCATCGCCTATACGTCGGATGGCTTGCACCTGCTCTTCAGTCAGGACAGCGGCTACGTCGATTACGTCAACGTCAATTCAGCAACGGGCTTGATCACATCCAACGTCGTTCGCCTCAGTCTGCCGCTGGACGCCACCATCGTCGACTTTCCCGCATTCGGTGCTTCGGAGCCGGTGCTGAACAGCGCCAATTGCACACAGACCGTCACGTTGCCGGGAACCAACGTTCCAATCTCCGGCCCTATAGGTACCTCGGGTAGCTTTGGGATCCCCTGCGGTGTTCCCTACTCCGGTACCACTTCCTATCCGCTGGGCGTCGCGATTTCGCCGGATAACTCGACAGCCTACGCGGTGTTAGATGCCAGCGATACACTGGCCAAGATCGACCTGACCCAGACGTCACCTGTCGAAGTCACGGATATCCGCGTCGGCAACGTGCCGCACAGCGTCGTGATTTCACCGGATGGCAAGACCGCCTATGTCTCCAACGAAGGTGGCCGGATAGCGAACGAGAAAGACTTCCAGTTATATTCCGACGGCACCAATGTCGTCGCCGAATATCCGACCGGCACCATGGCTCCCGGCACCATTTCGGTGGTCAACCTGAACACGTTCAAGGTCACCGACAGCATCCCGGTTGGCCACCACCCGACCGGCATGGCGTTCTACGGAAAATATCTGCTGGTTGCCGACACCTATGACGACAGCATCTCGGTGATCGACACAAACATGAAACAGGAGGTACGCAAGATCGAAGTCGGGCTGCCAATCAGCGTGCCCGGCGACTGGAAACCGGCTTACGGCGCCGGCCCGAACTCGATCGCTGTCGATGCCAGGAACAACATCGCCTACGTCGCGCTTTACAACGCCAACGCGATTGCCGTGGTCGACCTCCGCGATGAAGGAGGGCACGAAGGCTGGGGACGGAATCATGACTATGACATGAGCTCGGTCATGGGCATGATCCCAGTCGGCTATGCGCCGAGCTCGGTTGTGTTTGATGCGGCCGACAACGCGCTGCTCGTCGCCGACGACAAGGGCATCGGTTCCACGGGCTTCCAGAACACTCCGCCTGAGAATTCAACCACAACCTCGCACGGCTCCGCAGCCGGCCTCAACACTCACCAGGACCTTGGCATCGTGAGCATCGTCCCGGTGCCGAATCGTTGGACCCTGGATGCCATGACCAGGCAGGTCTTTCTGAACAACCATTGGGATCTGGCGCAAAACATCTGGTCGGCCGCTGGCGGCAACCCATGGACCAGGCCGACGGTAATCCCGGCCAGGATCGGCGATCCATCGAAGATCAAGCACGTGTTCGTGATCATTCGCGAAAACCGCACCTACGATCAGATGCTGGGCGATGTCGTGGGCGGCAATGGCCAGGCCAACCTGGCGGTCTTCGGAGCGTCCGGCATCTACGGCGACGTTTCACCCAACGCGCACGAACTCGTGCAGCGCTTCCCGCTCTTTGACAACTTCTACGACCCGAGCCGCCAGTCGGCCGACGGTCACAACTGGATCGTGCAGGCCATGGCGCCCTATTCCGACGACATCCAATCGCCGGACTGGGACCGCGACTATCCCTCCAACGGCGGCGATGCGATTGCTTATCAGGTCAAGGGCAACCTGTACGATGTGGCGGCCAAGGCCGGCGTCAAGGTGAAGAACTACGGCGAGTACATCGAGGAGAATACCTTCAACGTGCCGGGTTGCACCGCGACGGAATATTCGGGTAGCTGCGAGCCGAGCTGGCAAGAGTTCTACCGCGACACCCAGTGCTTCGATGAGCAGACGTTCGGGTCAAACCCAAACTATGCCTTGCCACAGCCGAGTGACTGCGCAGCGCCTGGGGTCACCGGCGAGACGACTCTGAACTATCAGAATGTGATCGGCTCGTACTCCCCGCTCCCCGACGTAATGAAGCCCACGGTCCAGAATTACCCGCAGTTCGATCTGGGCATCCCCGACCAGTACCGCTTCGATATCTGGTATCAGGATTTCCAGAAAGACGTCAGGAGCGGTTCAGTGCCCCAGTTGGAATTCATGTGGATCAGTTCCGACCACACCGGCGGGCCGCCGGCCGCGCAAGCCATGGAAGCCGATAACGACCTGGCCCTTGGCCGTTTTGTCGACGCCATCAGTCACAGCTCCATCTGGTCCTCCTCGGCGATCTTTGTCGAGGAAGACGACGCGCAGGACGGCGTTGACCACGTCGACGGTCACCGCAGCCCCGGCTATATATTCAGCCCCTACGTCAAGCAGAAGGTCAACTCCGATGGCACGGGCGCCGGAGTAACCGAAGACAGCGTCTTCTACACGCAGGTCAACATGACCCGCACCATCGAGCAGATCCTCGGTATAACACCCATGAACCAGAATGACCTGGTGGCTTCGCCGATGAGCGAAGTCTTCCTCGACAATCCGCCCGCGGCGAATTTTCTGCCTTGGAACCACTTGCAGAATGTTCTCCCGCTGGATGACGGCACGACCGCCAAATTGCAGCTTCCGACCAAGGGCCCCAAGGTTCTGGCTCTGCAGGCTGGCTGGCTCAAGAAGAAGGCGCAGATCTTCGCCGGCAAATATCACATTCCCGACTCCGAAGATCCCGACACCGTAAGGCACTACAACTGGTATGAGGCCACTGGGTTTGTGGTTCCCTACCCAGGCGAGAAGACGGTTCGCCCGGCGAGTGACTTCAACAAGCCTGCACCCAAAGTATCCGCTGACCTGGACGACTAAAACACGTTTCAACTTTAAAATGCCCTCTCCCCATTACCGGGGAGAGGGTTTTTTATTCAACCCTCAAACGCGTAGTCCCCACACGGCCTCGATCCCTCTCGCCACCGGAGGTTGCTACCTATCGGCGGTCGCGGTGACGTTTCGAAATAGACATGCGGGTGACACGGTAGCCCAGTCGCAGGTCCGCGTTGTAGTTTGCCGCCGTAATGACGCTGGACGTTTGCCGGCTGCACTCGCGTTACGGCAAGGCATCGCTCATCGCGATGGCGTACGACACGCGGTTCGCCATCGGCTATATCAGCTCGTCGGGCGAAGGCGGCGCCAAACTCTACCGTCACGTCTGGGGCGAAGGTAAGGGAAACCTCGCAACCGATGAGATCTACTGGATGGCCGGAAACTTTATGAAATACGACGGGCCGCTGACGATCAACGATCTCCCAGTGGACGCGAATGAGCTGATTGCCATGTGCGCGCCGCGCCCCGTATTTATCAGCGGAGGCGCGACCAACGGTGATGGATGGGTGGATGCCAAAGGGATGTTTCTTGCCGCAGCCGGGGCCGATCCTGTCTATCGACTGCTTGGCGCCAAGGGGCTGGGCACGGATGTGTTCCCGCTGATACTGACTCCGCTCACCAGCGGAGCCCTGGCATTCAGGCAACACGATGAGGGGCATACTCCCATGCCGAACTGGCCTGTCTTCCTGGACTGGGCGCAGCGTTGGCTCGGTAAATGAAGCCTGGGTTCAGTGGCGAAAGGTTTGAGGCTTCGCAACAATAAGCATGCCCATTCCAACCCACCATAAATTGCTGAGGCTGGCTTGTGGCCCGCAATTTCCAAGGGACAATTGGTCTCAGACTGATGTGGAGCCGCTGGCGACTTTTGGGAGAAACCGTTTTCTGTCAAGGGGCTGGATTCGTTATACTCGCCCGGCAGGGAAAATGGGGTCAAAAATGAAGACGAAAATCAGTTCTGCACCTATGCTCGCAGCGGTGCTCATCATGTTGGGCGTCACACTGACGTTTGCGCAACCGAGCGGGGTGGGTTCCAAAGACGCTCCGCCCAGACCCAAAGGCTCCTGCGACATTTACGCCGAAGCCGGCGACCCCTGCGTAGCCGCACATAGCACTACGCGAGCCCTCTACGCCAGTTACAACGGCCCGCTCTATCAGGTGCTGCGACAGTCGGACGGCAAGACGCTCGACATTGGCGTTGTCCAGCCATCGGCGTCGCCGGCTCCGGATTCCGGCGGTTACGCTGACGCGGCTGCGCAGGACAGATTCTGCGCCAACACTTACTGCTGGATCACAACCATCTACGACCAATCGGGCAAGGGCAACAATCTTACCCAGGCTCCGCGCGGAGGATTCAGCGGCCCGGCGATGGGAGGCTTTAACAACATCCCGCTCGCTGACATGGCGCCGATTACGATCATGGGCCACAAGGCCTACGGCGTCTTCATCGAACCGGGTATGGGCTTGCGCATAGACGATGCGAAGGGTACCGCGGTGGATGACCAGGCAGAGGGGCAATATTGGGTGATCAACGGATTGCACTTCAACAACGGGTGCTGCTTCGATTACGGCAACGCCGAGATCGACAGCCGCGACGACGACAACGGCACGATGGAGACCGCCTACTTTGGCGACGCGACCCCGTGGTATCACGGGAACCCTCCTGGGCCGTGGGTGATGACCGACCAGGAGAACAACCTTGTTGGTTGCGTGAACCCGGACGGATCAAAACTTTGCAACCTGTCGAAAATCACCTGGCGATTCGTAACTGCGATGGCCAAGGGCGAACCGCACCACTGGACCAGCATGGGCGGCGATGCGCAGCATGGCGCACTGAGAGTGATGTTCGATGGACCGCGCGTGGACCAAACTTATGATCCGATGCGCAAGCAGGGCGCCATCCTGCTGGGCAACGGAGGCGACAACAGCAACGGTTCGCAGGGCACTTTTTATGAAGGCGCGGTGACGGCAGCGGGGACCTTCCCGACCGATGCCACCGACCAACTTGTGCAGGCGAATGTAGTGGCTGCCAGGTACGATGTGCCGCGGTTGAGGCTGGCTCCTGCTTCGGAAACGGTCACTCCACCGGGGTTGCAGACGTTTACGCCGGAGAGTTCACAGGACACGACCGTGACCTTCACCAATACCACGGGTGCGCCGGCGACTGGAGTGAAGTTGAGCATTCAAGTTCCCGGCAAGCAGTGGACTGCGGTCGTTGAAGGGACGAGCGAGACGTCGAAGACTTTTGCCGATCCGGTGGCGCCGGGCGCGAGCCTGAGTGCGACATTCAAGGTGACTTCAGGCCCGGCGGCTTTCAACGGCGATCTGGTCGGCAACGCGTCGTGGACGAATTCAGCCAGCGGCATGAAGCAATCGGAGACAACGGCCGAGAAGGTGCGGAACGTGCGTCCGATCAAGATCAATGAATTCCGCATCAGCAGTTCTGCGGCTAACTCGACAAACTCGTTTATCGAACTCTACAACGCCGGCGCCGGCAGCGTTGACATTTCCAATTGGACGCTTACCGAGCGTCCGACTCAGCAGGCAATCTTTTCATCGGTGAAGATTCCGGCTGGAACGAAGCTTGCTCCTCGTGGCTTTTACTTGCTCGGCCTCTCGAACTCCGGTCTAGCGGCAGCGGCACGCACGGGTGATTCGACCATCTACGTGAGGAACACGACCGGCATGACGGCCGGCGATTCGATCGAAATCGGCACCGGCTCTAGCGTGGAGATGCGCAAAATTGCGAGTATCGGGACGGCGGCCAGCAACCATACGACGCTTTGGCAACCGCTGCCCGAGGGGCCCGTGATCACATTCCCGGCAGGCTCGACGAACGTGCCTGTTATGAGTGTTGCCGGGTTCGTAGTTGGCCAGAAGATCGCCCTTGGATACGGCGCAACCTATCCATCGGTCGCGCGATCGGTGGAGAAGTACGAAGTAGCCACGGTGACCGCAGTCGGCAAGCAGGGCGCGCAAGCCTATCTGGCCGCAGATGCGCCCGCCGGTTCGACCAATATCAAGGTGACGTCGGTCGCGAACGTCTCGGTTGGTGACAAGATCAGGCTCGATATCGACAGCATGGGCCACGGGATTGAGACCGTGACGGTGACGCGCGTCGGTACACAGGCGAACCGCTCGATACTTGTGGCCGATGCGGGCGCGGGTGCTACCAGCATCAAGGTCCGCAACGCGAGGGCCTTTGCTGTGGGTGACAAAATGAATCTGGGTGCTCCGGGGAGATGGAAAACGGTTACCACAACTGCTGTCGGCTCTCCAAGCGAGAACGGAACCGATGTAGACTTCGCGCCAGCGCTTTCCGAGGCGCATAACGACGGTGAGACCGTGATCGATCCTGGCACCGGCCTCGAACTGGCTTCTCCACTCCAATTCAGCCACGCCGATAACCTGCCCTTCAGCGACCAGGGAACTGGCATCAGCTTCGAACCGGCGACCGCCTTTGCCCATTCGAGCAATGAGCCCGTCCAGGCGCTGGGCACCGGCGTCACGCTCGACAAACCGCTGGCCAAGGATCACGCCATCGACGCAGTTGTGCGTGATGCCGCCGTTACGACAGCCGGCTATCAGGGGACGCCGAAACCCAACCAGTGGTTCGGAGGACCCGAGCTCACCACCACTGCCGAGCTCTTCGGCAGATTCAATATCACTTATAGAGAAGGAAGCATGGTGCTGCGTGATGCCGCCGGGCTGGTGGTTGACAGTCTCGACTACGGCGGTCTGGCGGACCCATGGGCGGCTGAAGGTTACGAGGGCACTTCAGGACCAGAAGAAAGCGGCTGTTACGTGCCTGCACCAGCCGCGGCGGGCGGGGGCTTTGGCGCAGCCGCTGCGGGCGCGACCGACAGGAGTTCGGGCCGCTTTCCCGATGGTGTCGACACGGGCAGCAACTGCAACGACTTCCTGATGCAGGCAGCCACAACAATGCCGGCCGCCTCGGCTGCGGGCGCGACCGACATCAAAGTCGCCGCCGTTGCAGGCTTCGATGCGGGACAGACGATCATGATCGATACGGGCGCGAATCTCGAGACCGCAGTCATCGCTTCGGTTGGCACTCCGGGCGCCACCGCAACCAGCGCCGCTATCAGCGCGGGTTCCACCGTTATTCCGGTTGAAGGCGCGTTCGGCTTCAGCGAAGGCCAGAGCGTCACGATTGACAGTGGCGCGAACGCCGAGACGGCGGTCGTCGCCTCTTTCACCAGGTTTCCTTCCGCCAGAATCACCCTCACCGCGCCGATTGCTCACGCGCACGCGGCGGGTGCGGACGTCGCGGGAACCGGCATCACTCTCACGAATGCGTTGATCAAGGCTCATGCCGTCGGTACGCAGATCACCGACAATCTTCCCACGCCCGGCGCGCCGAACAAATATTCGAGGAAGCCGCAGTAGGAAGACGCCGGAGCCAAGTTGAAGATATGCGCCTCAAGCCGCCTCGAACTACGCAACATTGTCCGGGACGGCTTCCGACAGACTGTGCCAGATCCGGGCCAGACCCTCGCGTTATTTCGACTTGAGGTTGGGCGGAATTCTCTGAATAATCCCTGACCCCTCTTTGATGACGAGGATCTGATTGGGATCGAGGTTCGAGAAGACTTCGACTTTTTGCGTAGTCGGCCATTTCACTTCGAGGCGGTCGATCTTTCTGACTTGACCAACTCCGAAATGCAGCCGCAGATCACTTTGTGACATTACACTCGTGCCGGAATGGACTTCATCCATTTGCGTGTGTTTTCCGGTCGTGACTCGCACGCATGCTCCAAGCGCCGTTCGATTACATTTCGTCCCAATCAGTTTGACCTTGATCCAATTGTTTTGATTCCCGCCATCGTTGCGGAGCAGCGAGGGAATCTCATTCATGTTGTTCACGACAACGTCGATGTCGCCGTCGTTGTCGAAATCGCCGAAGGCACAGCCGCGACTCGAATGGCGCGCAGTAATCCCGGGTCCCATTTCCTTTGAAACATCCTGGAATTTGCGATTGCCGAGGTTGCGATAAACAACGCGCGGTTCCAGGAATGTTTGATTGGAATGCTCATCCACTCCTGGATAAACGTGTCCATCGACCTGGAAGATATCGGGCCAGCCATCGTTGTCGTAATCGATGAAGCCGCATCCCCACTTCACACCCAGAACGTCTTGAGCAACGCCTGCTTCCGCCGTGACTTCAGTAAATGTTCCATCTCCATTGTTGTGATAAAGGTTCGAGGTGTCTTCAGAAAAATTGGTTTTAAAAATATCGAACCAGCCGTCGCAATCGTAGTCGCCCACGCCCACGCCCATGCCGGCTTGTTCGTGGCCGTCATCGCTGTATCCGCAGCCGGATGCCACGGCGATGTCGGTAAATGTTCCATCGTGATTGTTGTGGAACAGGATGCTGGGCCCGGAGTCGACTGCAACATAGATGTCTGGCCAGCCGTCGTTGTCAAAGTCGTAAGACACCGCCGTGATTGAAGTGCGAGGACCGGTCTTGAGAATTCCCGATTTTTCTGAAACGTCTGTGAAGGTTCCGTCGCCATTGTTGCGGTACATGAGGTTGGTTCCCGGGGGAGGCCGCGCGGGCCGCACATTACCGGTTCGCCTTTGTATTGGCATGAAGCGTTATCGCCAGGCGCCGGAGTCATTGACGGATCGAACTTTAGATAATTCGCGACAAAGAGATCAAGAAATCCATCGCGATCGTAGTCGATCCACGTGCAGCCGGAACCCCAGCGTACTTCGTCTTCCCAAAGCCCTGCATGCCTGGTTACATCGGTGAATGTGCCGTTGCCGTTGTTGCGGAAGAGAATGTTGTGTCCCCAGAACGTGCAAAAGAGGTCGTCCCAACCGTCGTTGTCGTAATCGCCGACGCAGACGCCGGTCTGCCAGCCGCTGCGGCCGAGGCCCGATTTTGCGGTCACGTCGGTAAACGTTCCGTCGCGATTGTTGCGATAAAGCTGAGTGGTCGGCGCCTTGCCTTCCGGCCAGGTGGTAAACAGGCGCGAGCCGTTGGTGAGATAAATATCGAGCCAGCCGTCCTGATCGTAATCGAAAAAAGCAATGCCGCTGCCTTTGGCCTCGATGATGTACTTCTTGTTGTCGACCCCGCCCCAGACATTCGGAGTCGTGAGTCCGGCTTCACGGGCTACATCCACAAATTGCACTTGCGGGGCCGAACCTTGTGTCGTCGGTGGCGCCGGGGTTGCCGCGGCTTCAACAACAGGCAGGCTGGACCATCGCCACGCCGGCGTGCGAAGAAAATCGAGGATACCGGGACCGAGAATGGTTGCGGATAACTGGAGGACTCGACGGCGCGATACGTTCACCCCGGGATTATAGCTTGGAGCAGAAGACTAGCAGGCCGGTAGTCGGGCTTGGTATTTCGCACCCCCCCATATATACCCCCTTTTGGGGGTTAACCGTTTTGTTTTCAACGGTTTCAACCTTTTACCTTTTGGCGTATCCCTTTAAAAACAAAGGGGTTGAGGCGCAAAATAGTCGGGAATAAAGGGTTACGGGATCGATTTTGCGCGGTTTCTGGGGCAATTTGAGCCATGAGCGTTCTTCCTCCGGTTATGAATGTAGCGCAGGGAGGGGAAATTGCACGCAAAGGAGAGTGAACGCCCCGGTTGGAGGTTGTGTGGGATTTCGTGGTTTCCCACCCTTGACGCGATGCAACTGCGTCAAGGATGGGGCACCCTCGCTCTTGGTGGAACGAACTTGTCGAAGATGAAGTGGGTCACCGGCCGGTGCGGCTTTCATCCCCGGTCCCCAAAAGCGAGGGACCGGGGGCACCCTCAGTGCAGTTGGGAACGATCATCGGGACCGGGGCCGTCCGCCGTCAAGGATGGCGCACCCTCGCCTGTGCTGGAACGAACATAGAAAAAAAGAAGTTTGGGCCGCCTGTCGACATGGGCCTCCTCCCGCCCTATCAAAGTTAGGACGGGGCACCCCATCGGTGATGGTGAATGCACTTTCAAGAGATTTAGGGGCGGGTGGCCCACCCTACCTCAAATGGGGTGCCCCGTCCTAGCTTTGCTAGGGCGGGAATGCGATGACCGGTCCGGTACGCACCATGGGCCGGAGGCCTATTTGTTTGCGCCTCTGCGCCGTCCACTCCGATTCGATTTCGACTGGGCCCTCCACGCCAGTGGCGTAATGGCGGAAGCTGGACCAGGGCCAGTCCTCGGGCCGCGCCGCCAGCCCACGTGACACAGGATTGCGATGAATATAACGCAGCTTCTCGATGCGTTTGCGCTCCGTCCAGACGTTGAAGTCATAATATCTCGCCTGCCAGAACGGCTCGCTGTGGCGTAACGCGAGCCTGCGGGAGACCGATTGCTTGAGGGACTGCAGCGCGGTGGCCAGTTGCGTTCTTTCAGGCTCGCTGAGCAGCAGGTGAACATGCTCCGGCATTACCACGTAGCCAATCACACAAAGCCCGTAGGCGCAGCGGGTGCGCTCCAGTGCGCGCTCGAAGAGGGCCTTCGCGGCAGGTCCGCCGAGTCTTGGCTTCCGGCGGTAGCAACTGAAAGTGACGAAATGCAGGTCCTTCGTTTTTTGATATCGACGCAGACCGGTGGGCATTTAGAGAAGATGAAAGGAACCACGGTGAGTTGTCTGTGACATGGGCGACTCCAGATCCCTCCCGCCCTAACAAAGTTAGGACGGGGCACCCCATTGGTAATGGTGAGCTCACCTCCAAAAGATTTTGGGTGGGTCGCTCGGCGGCTCTAGCTCCCTCCCGCCTTAGCAGAGCGAAGACGGGGCACCCCATCAGTGATGGTGAGCTCATTTCCAAAAATTTTGGATGGGCCACTCGCTAATTTCGAAATCACGAAGTCGGGGTACTAGAAATCGAGCCGCAGGCCGAACTGCATGCGGCGGTATGTGCTGAGGCTTGTGCTGTAGGTTCCCAGACCGGATTGAGTCAATTGCGGATTCAATCCAGCCGGGCTCGTATCGAATTTGTTGGAGTTGGTGATGTTGTAGGCTTCGGCGGCGAATTTGAGCGCCATCTTCTCCGGCAGGCTCCAGCTCTTGGTAAGCGAGGAGTCGATGTCGAAATAGCCGTCGCCGCGGAAGAAGTTGCGCTCGCCGGCCTGGCCGGGGTACGGGTAGCGGATGGGCCCGAGGCCACTGAAGACGCCGTTGTTGATGGCGTTGGTGGTTGCCTGGTCCATCACGTGGGGCACGCCATCTTCAAAAGTCTTCTTCAAATGGATAGGCCGGGTTGCGATGCCCCAGCTCGGGTTCTCATAGTTGGTGGGATAGGCCTGGGTGAGCATCGAGAAGGGCAGGCCGCTGGTGGCGCGGGCGAGGCCGGCAAACTGCCATCCACCGATCAGGGCATCGGCGATGCGGTTGGAGTCTCCGAGCACGGCCTTTCCGCGGCCGACCGGCAGAGCGTAAACCCAGTCGGCGGTGAAGAGACTATGCGTATCGAAATCGGAGACAGCCTTGTTGAGCTTGGGATTCCAGGTGTTCTGGATGCCGAAGTCGACGTAGCCATTGTCGGCGTTGGTGAAGACGTCGCCGCGTTCGGTTTCGGACTCGAGGTCGAGCGACTTGGAGAAGGTGTAGCTGAAGTCGAGCGTGAGCCCGTGCGATGAGGGATGGCGCAGGGTGAACTGCAGGGCGTTGTAGGAGCTGTTGCCGATGGTGGCTCAAGCCATAGAGCGATGAGAATTGATCGGCCCAGAACGTGGATTGGTTGGCGCCGCCGGTGAACGGGCAGCCGGGAAAGATGCCGAACGCATCGAGAAACGCGAGGGAGAGAGTTTCTCCGCTGACGTAGCGGAAGGGCGACCAGGCGTTGTTGAAGACCGCTTGCGTGGCGCTCTCGCCGGCATAGTCGTAATTCTTCATGTAGGGGAACACATCTTCAAAGTATTGGATGGTGGGAACGTTGTTGTTCACCTTCTGGTAGTTGCCGGCAAAGATTCCATATTGCTCAGTGCCGAAGGGAGAAGCGTCGGCGATTTTTGAAAGCATGGTTGCATTGGGGAAATAGGCTCCTCCGCCGCCGGGATCGACGTAATCGATCGGCTCGGCGAAATCGAGCTGCTGCAGCAGATGGCGGCCGAGACGGCCTACGAAGGCCTGTTCAAAGATAAATCCTTTGGGAAACTGATGCTGGAATTGATAAGTTGAACGCTTCGGAGTAGGGAGTCTTCATCTTGTTGTCGAGACCCCAGTCAATTCCAAAAACATTGGGCGGAGCGTAAGGGAAGGTTTGCGAGATTGGTGAACCCGGCAGAGGAATATTGGGAAGGTTGTTGACACCGGTGAATCGGGGAGAGTTCTCAAAGCCGAGGGAATCGGCGGAATTGGTGATGGCGGTAGCCAGGCCGGCAGAGCCATTCTCATCGAAGTCGTTGATGAGCGCCTCGCCGTAGTGATCGTAGTACATTCCGAAGCTGGCGCGAAGCGATGAATTGGGATCGGGCGACCACACCAGACCAACGCGAGGGGCAATATTATCGCGCTGTTTCTGCCAGTAGCCGGGAGCGTGGTTGGCTTTGCCCGCGGGCGCGAGCGAGAGAGCGGGTTCGTAGATCTGGCCCTGCAGTGCGGCCGTCTCGCGCTGCTTATACCATGCATCCACGTCAGTGGTGGGAGCGATCTCCTGGCCGTTTGCCTCGTAGGGTGTTTGCAGCAGGGTGTGACGCACGCCGAGAGTCACGTTCAAATTGCGGCGGGCGTGCCACGTGTCCTGAATAAAATACTCGAACTCGTTGCCATGATAATTTCGGATGACGAAGGCGCCATCGGGCAATGCGGTGCCGGTGGTGGGTGAAGTGATTTTGTAATTGTAGACGTCGGTCAGCTCGGGGACGATGCCCACCATGTTGCCCCAGCCATAAGGCCAGGAGCCCTCGTAAAAGCTCGAACTGATATCGCCGGGATCGCCGTTGGTGATGCTGGGAGTGGGCAGGTCGCCGGTGTTGGCGTAGAGCGGGTTGGTCGATGCGCCGTTAAAGGAGTCGGAGTTGGTGCCGAAGTAGTTGATGACCAGCCGCCAGTTGCCGCCGATGGCGATGGTGTGGTTGCCCTTGCTCCAGTTGACCGTGTCGGTGATCTCGTTAACCGGAACGTGGCGCAGTGTGTTGCAGTCGCAGATCTCCTGGGGCTGAGTGAGTCCGGCGACGCCCACATAACTTGCTTCACCGGGTCCGCCGTATTGAAATCCCTGGCGGACGAAACCATAACGCAGATCGTTGACGATGCTGTTAGTGAGCGTCCAGGTCCATCCGGCGGCCAATCCCTTGGTGTTGTCGTCGTTGGAGGAACCTGGCGGCTGACCGGGCAGGTTCTCAGCGCCGGTAGCAAGGTCTTTTTGCAGATTGCCGCGAACGAACAGGTGATTCTTGCTGCTGGGAATGTAATCGATCTTGAGAATGCTGGTGTTGAGCGTGCTTGGCGCGGGCGAGGTGAAGTAATACGAGCCGCTGTTAAGGCCTCCGTCGCCCAGGGTTGTGCCAGTGGCGACGTGAGTTTTGTGGCGGCGTAATACGACAGGACGTCAGCGTTGGGTCCGGGCCCGTTAGGACAGACTGGCTGGCCATTGAATGTATTTGACGTGCAGGGCTTGTCGAGACTGGCAACCTGTGTCGAGGTAAGCGTGTCGGTGTTGCCGTTGGTGTCGACGTATTTAAGCTCGCCATTCATGAAGGATTGAGTGGGCAGAGTGGCTCCTACGACTGCGTGTGTTCCTGCCCGCTGACCTTCGTAGTTGAAGAAATAGAAGAGCTTGTCTTTCACGATGCGGCCGCCCACGCTGCCGCCAAAGGTGTTCACGAGATAGAACTGCGGATCGTTGGGCAATTGCGCGGAGAGCTGGCTGTACTTGTTGAAGAAGGAGTTGGCAACGACGTTGTCGGGCCGATAGTACTCGTAAAGCGAGCCATGCAGATGGTTGGTGCCGCTCTTGGTAATCAGGTTGATCTGCGCTCCTGAAGAGCGTCCGGCTTCGGCCGTTCCGTTTGAGGTGGTAACGCGAAACTCTTCAGTGGAGTCGAGGGTGGAACGCAGGATGCCGGTGAAGGCGGTGCCATAGACCTCGTCGTTGTCGTCGATGCCGTCGAGGGTGACGTTGCCCTGGTCGGAGCGTCCGCCGGCCACGGCGCCCTGGCGGCTGTCAGAGACCTCGTTGCCGATATAGAGCACGCCAGGCTGGAGCGTCAGCAGCGAGATGGGGTTGCGCTCATCCATCGGGAGAGCCTCGATGGTTTCATTGCCTACGGCGTTTCCCATGGTGGCGTCGGTGAGGTTGAGGGCTTCGGCTGAAGAGCTGACGTCGACGGTGACGGTTTGAGTCTGCACGCTCAGGGCGAAATCGATGGTTGCGGGTTGACTGACGAGCAACTCGGCAGAACGGATCTGAGTGCCAAAGCCATTGGCGGTGAGGGTAACGATGTAATGCGCCGGAACGAGGTCAGGGAAAACATAATAGCCGGCGTTATTTGTCTGCGTATGATATGCGATGCCGCTTGCCTGGTTGGTGGCTGTGACTGTGGCTCCGGAGACGACGGCGCCGCTCGAATCCTTTACCGTGCCGCGAAGCGATGTGGAAGCGATTTGAGCGAAGGCAACGGTGCAGCCCAGAAGACAACACAGCGCCAAAGCGTACAGCTTTCTCGTGGTGGCCATTTGCATGGCTATTCCTCCTGAAAAGTTGGTTCAGCTCTACTACTTATGTCCGGCTGGCGCCGGGGTAGATTTGCATCCAATGAAGACTTGCCCAGCACTTATCGGGACGCCGACTGCCGGCGGATAGTTCTTATATAAAGCCCGTTAAACGCATTCAGAGGTCGGTGATGTGTGTGAAGCTCACGCTTGACCGGAAGCTCGGACCTGAAGAGATCGCTTCCGGGGGGAGCGGCGTGATTGGATGTTGCAAAAGTTAAATAAAAATGGATGCAATGTCAACAAATCGGAATCAGAATCAGATGCAAGTAGAGACGTGGTTATGTATCGTCTCGACACTGGCAGGATGCCCAAGTTATAAGAACGGTAAACCCCGTGCCGCGCAAGTGACGCAAGATTATTGCGATGATTTCGGTGCGCTTGTTCCGCTTTGCGGAGCGGCCGCTGCGGGGGTTTGCGCGGGTTTATCGGAGGGCGTTTGCGTGGCGGCCGGCCGATGGTCAGTGGCTCGTTTCTCGGCTTCATCAGCGTGCTGCTGCTTTTCAGCTTCAGCCTGCGCGTCGCTGATGTACTGGAACTCCTGCAGGCGGCCGGGATACTGCTCGGTAGTGAAGACGCGGTTGTTCTTGTCAACTGCGACTCCGACGAGCGCTTGAAATTGGCCGGGAAGATCGCCGTGTTTGTAGCCGATGTAAGTGAGCAAGTGGCCGTCTTTATCGAAGGCCTGTAGACGGTCCTGGACCTCATCGGCAACCCAGATGTGTCCGTCGCCGTCGACGGCAATTCCCTTGGGCCGTTCGAAGAAGCCGGGGCCGTCGCCGTTCTTGCCGAAGGTGCTGATAAAGTTGCCGTCGGCGTCGAATATCTCAACGCGATCGTTCAGCGTGTCGGTGACGTAGACGTTGCCGTCGGCGTCCACGGCCACGCCCTGCGGCGCGCCGAAGTCTCCCGGATCGGTGAGCGTGTGATTCTTGCCGCCGGTTCCGATGCGACGCAGTAACTTGTAGGTGTCGGCGTCGTAAACGATCACCTGGTCCTGCTGCGTATCCACTACGTAGAGGAATCGATTGGCAGTGTCGATGGCCAGGCCAACCGGGTCCACGAGGCCTTCGGTAACTTGTCCGTCGACTTCATGTTTGGGGCTGAAGACGACGACGTGGTGCAGCTTTCCGTCGGAGACAAAGAGGCGATCGTCATCGTCGATGGCCAGCCCATTGATCCAGCCAAAGTGAGCCTCGTAACCATTGCGGATGAGTTCTGTGTCGTGGGTATCGGTATTGAAGATGAATACCGCGCCGACTTTCTGATCGGCGACGTAGACTTTGTTTTTCGAGTCGATGGCGATGCCGTAGGGACCGATGAGCTGAAAGGGGAATGTCTTGGTATTGACTTTTTCCTGTTGCGATTCAGTGCCAGCAAGCCGGTCCATCCAGGACGATTTGGTCTTGGTGGCTTCTGGCGCAGAATAGTCGATTTTGACGCCGGCAAAATAATCCAACCAGCGAACGCGCGCGACATTGGGAGGGCTGGGCCAGACGAGTTTTTTGGGGTCGAAGTTGAACTTGCGCGGACCGTCGGCTGCGGCCGTAGCCGTGGTGGACTTCTTATTTTTGCCGGCTGCGTGCGCTCCAAAAGGTGTGGCGATGCCGAGCACGACCAACAGCAGCAGGGCCAGCGGTTTGCGTGTCGAATTGAAGAGGAAGCGGGACATTTGAATCTCCAATCAATTCCCAGGGGAAACGGTGTCTTCCATGTTGAGGCGGTTCTTGTGGCACATGTCGCAAAATTGCATGTTGTTGGCCTGATCCTTGACCAGCAGGTCAGGCTGCGCCGAAGCGTGCGGCTGATGGCAGGAGAGGCAGGTGAGATGTGCCTTGATCTTCGTCAGGTTTTTGGGGTCCATCACGTCTGAGACGGGATGGTAGTCAACCGGGTGTCCGAGGCCGAACTTGAGCGGCAGGATGGGAACCTGGTTCTTCTGGTAATAGTCGGCGGGCAGCTTGATTTGGCCGTTGAAGATGGCCAGCATTCCGTCGTCGGTTTTTTGCGGGACGGAATCGGGTCCGTGGCACTCGAGGCACAGATCATTGCCCTTGGCGCGCAGCAGGTGATCGTTGTCGCCGCCGTGCGGGGTGTGGCAGGTGGCGCAGCCCAGGCCGAACGCTGCCTGGTGAAGATAGTGCTTCTTGCCTTCATCGGCCACGTCGGTGTGGCAGCCGAGGCAGATGCTTACGGAGTCGGTTTTGGGCAGGCCGGGCTGGTTGCTGGCGTGCGGGCTGTGGCAATCGGTGCAGTCGCCCATTGCGCCGGGGTGCGGCACCTTGGCGCTGTCGATGAGCTTGGCTTTGTCGTCGTGGCAGGTGACGCATAGCGACTTGACGTCAGTCTGCGTGAGCACGACCTTTCCGTCTTTTGCGGGTGCGTGGCAGGTATCGCAGCCGCCTGCCTGGAATGGCGCGTGCTGGAACTTCGCCATCAGCTTGGGCTGGTCGGATTGATGGGGATTGTGGCACTCGACGCAGTTCGCGGTGCCAAAGGGCTGGTTGTTGTGCGCCTTCTGTAAGTCGGCGTCCTTAGGGTCGTGGCAGTCGACGCAGAGCGCGGGTGTGGACTTGGTGAGATGGTACCTGTTTTCGAGCGTCGACTCGGGTCCGGTTTTGTGAGTCAGGTGGCAGGTGTCGCAACCCAGGTCGAGGGCTGCATGGCGGCTGCCGCCCGCCGGGACGTTCATGCCGGTGGTGTGGCAGGTCAGGCAAAGGTTGTCTTTGGCGTCGCCCGACTCGGGCTTGAGCAACTGGTTCTTGTTGTCGCTCGTGTGGGGATCGTGGCAGGCAAGGCAGTCGCGCACGGCGGGAGGATGGACTGTTCCCTTAATATCGGATGCCTTTTTGTCGGCATGGCAGGTGAGGCAGAGAGATACCGGCGTGGCCGTAATGAGCTTGACGCGCGTGATGTCTTTGTTCACTCGAATTTCGTGGCAGGTCAGGCAGCCCATCTGCATGGCGGAGTGAACGGATTTGCCCTTGGTTTTGTCGTCGTGGCACTGGAGACAGGTGGAAGGGTCGGCCTTGGGATCGAGAGGGACAGGGTGGATGGCCGCAGAGGCCCGCGTTGCGATGAGGACCAGGAAAGCGGCGAGGGACAGAATTCTCAAGATTGGCGGGCGGTCGCTTGTTGAGGCGGCCCTGCTCGAGAACCAGACGCGATGACGGAGAAGATTCATAAACCCTGGGAAAGCGCCAATTTAAGTGCCTGCCGACCCAACGCACAAGTACGGCTGCGTGGTTGCTTACTCTTCTGGCCAATGGAGTGAAAACAACTGCGCAGGATCATTAGAAATGGAATGGCTGGCCATGAAAGTGATTCATATCACAGAATCGAGAACCTGCGGCAAAGGGTTTTCGATGGTTAGGCCAGCGCGGTCCGAAACCCGACGAAGTTGGTGAGAATTCTCAAATTCGATTGACTGGTAATTGAACAGATTTTGGATTGTCGAGAGGGGAAAAGCGCTTTTCCACCGGAGAAACGGTCGCAATGACCGTCGTAATGTCTTGTCCGGGAGGGGCTTGTCGATAAGGAGAGGGACTTACAAGGAGGTTCTAATCCATGCTCCGGCGCGGCTTGATTGTTTTGGTTTTCCTCACAAGTTCAATATTTATGGCAGGTCAGAAGGCAGGTCCGGTTTCTGACGTTCTGGGAGCGCACATGAACTCGGGGCGAGGATGTTCGGCCTGTCACTCCGCGCACAGCGGCTCAGCCGGCAACGGGAACGCGAAATCGGCCGACGCGTCAGGTGGTTCGAACATGCTGTGGGGTGAAGACGTCTCGAGCCTTTACGGCAAGACGATTGCGACCGGTGGAGGAGCCTATGTGGAGGTGCTGCCCACAAGCCTTTCGGCCAGCACTCCCGATGTGGCCGGAATGCTGACCTGCCTGAGCTGCCACGACGGCAATTACGCTTCGACCGCGATGATGAAAAACAAGGTCTATGAGATGCTGCCGGCAACCTATGGGAACCAGAACACCGTTCCCACGATGTTCGGAACGAGGAGTGGGGGAAGCACCAGTTATCTGAGCGATCACCCGATGGGCCTGAGCGCCAAAGTGAATTGCGGCGGAGGCGGCGCCAATTGGGACTGCGTGCAATCGAATGGAAAGATTCTGATGACCGGCGCAAATTCGAGCCGCTTTGTGACGAACTATGGGTTCTTTGTCCAGCCTGGCGTGTACAACAACACCGCGGTGGTGCTTTGCACCACGTGCCACGATCCGCACACCATGAACGTGGTAAACATCACTGCCAGTTCGCAATCGGGGATGCCGAAGGGGACGTACCCGACCATGTTCTTTCTGAGGGCGCCTTACAATCCGAGCAACACCAACCCGAACTCGAACTCGACATCGCAGTTCTGCAGGCAGTGCCATGCCGATAAGTCGAATGAGATGAATGGAGGTTCGGGGGCAACGGTGATCTAAGGGGGCGGTTGAGTGGCCAGGCGCAGGTCCTCTCAAACACTGCAGGACTTACGATATTCCGAGCTGCATGAGGTAATGAAAGTTGCGGGACACCGGCCGACCTTGCGCTACAGCTACTTCGAACGTTTCTGAGGTATGGTCATTTCGTTCGCATCTTTACCAATCTTCCGCACAAGTGTATGAACTGTTGCCAGGTAGAAGTAGAACATCCAGTTCAGCCAGACCGCGTCATAGCTCGTCTTCTGCAATTCGTTGTGGTGGCGAATGCCGAAGTTATTGGCGATGTTGAACAGGTCACCCTCGTCTTTAGAAGCGAGGAGGGCCTTGACCTTGGGTCGTAGGTATTCGAATACGTCGGCCAAGTCCCGAATCGCTTGCCTTCTATCGTCAAGTGTCGAACTGTGCCGTCTGAACCGAAGCACCGCAGCATCAACTCTGTCGCGAATCTTGGCATCTGAAGTCGGCAGATCAGCATCGAAAGTCCGATCAAATCCGGCTTCGGCCTTGAGCAGAACCTCTCCGTTGGCGGATACTTCGAATTTTCTCTCGTAATGGGAGAGCACCCTATTTACCCTCTCTCGATACTCCTTCTGTCCTTCTGCCTTGTTGAAGGTCTTCCAATGCATCCCACAATTGCCCCAGCTGTGCATCGTCCCGTCTATAGGTTTGGAAACTATTTGACACAGGAACTCAATCACGTCGAAAAGGTCATCTTCAGTGTATTCCGTAACGTTCTTTTCGATCGGCCAAAGGTCTCTCTTGCGTACAGCTAACAGAATCTCCAGGTCGATATCTTTGATCTCACCTTCGATGTGGTCAAAAGCATCAACGCAGTCGTAGCCGAGGGCCTCAGTGAAATATCCCTCCCGCTCCAACTGAATGTACGAGCGCTTGAAGAGATCCAGCGTGTCGCTAAGTGACAGGCCGTCCGGATGTGGATTGCTCCCCTTGCGTTGGGAATAGTAAACGTGGGTCATTGAATTGCGGCCTCTGAATCTCTGAATTGATTTTCGCATGGCTTGCGAAGCACGGGAGACCAACCTCATCCCCACCTGCCGGTGCTAATCTGCCGCTCACGAGTGTCTGGGCGATGACCAACATTCGAACCGCAAGTCCCGACCAACGGAGCCCTAGAAGCGCTAAAATGAATAAGAAATTCAATGAGCAACCTAGTCGCGGAACTCCGAACGATCCACGAAGAACTGACCTCGATAACTCAAGTCTTCGATAAGCCTAAAATTCTCAGGCAATTGGGATCGCTCGAAGACAGCGCCAACGAGATCGGCAAGGCGTGGGGTCATTCATGGTTTGGGTACCAATCACGCGTCTACTATACCGAGTTGCAGCCGCCTCCTCCAGGTGCCCACTTCAGTAGCGAATGGGGCTTTCAGAACGCAGCCGGGATGGGATCCAGAGGGGAATGGGAGGAGTTCCCCCAAGACGTTGTCGAGGCAGAGATCAGGAGACGTGCAGGGCAGGTGGCCCACTCGCCGATCCAGCCACGCGCCTGAGCTACGCAAATAGGTAAGTCTGTGCCCCATTCATCGCAGTTTTATCGCGATGAGTGGGCCGCGAGCTTTCGCCGTACACTCCGACTCGATTTCAACGACTCCTCGGATTCCGGTAGGCAGTTGGCCCCCCCACCGAACCAGCAGCCCGCTTGAGCTTTGCAAATAGGTAAGTCTGTGCCCCATTCATCGCAGTTTTATCGTGATGAGTAGGCCGCGAGTTCTTGCCGTACCCTCCGACTCGATTTCAACGACTCCTCGGATTCCCGTAGCGTAGTGGTTGAAGCTGCTCCAACGGTACTGCTCAGGCGATGCGACCAGTCCCCGTTTGACAGGGTTTCGGTGGATATATCGGATCACTTCGGACCGGGCCGTTTCGCCATGGACGTTCGAGTCAAAGTAACGGTCCTGCCAGAACTGCGGGCGACCGCCTCGCAGCTTGCGTGAAGTGATCTGCTTGAGCGCCTTCAAAAACTGAGCCACCAGGATCAGCGGCGGTTCGTTCATCAATAAGTGGATATGTTCAGGCATGAGGACATAAGCGTAGACCCTGGCCTGATGACGTGCGCGGGTCTGTTCCAGAACGGCCTCGAACGTCTCCTTGGGTCCCGGCGCTTCAAGGAAAGGAAGACGCTGGAAGCAACTGAAGGTGATGAAGTGAAGGGCTTCGGCTTTCTGGAACCGCTTCAGGCCGTATGGCATGGTGCTATCGTGACTCCGCTACGACCTTGCTCCGAGGACCCGCTCATCGCGATAAGGCTGCGATGAACGGGGCACAGTTCCCGGTACCAGGATGAGTGGGCCACTCGCCTTCAGGCCGTATGGCATGGTGCTATCGTAACTCCGCTGAGACCTTGCCCGAAGACCCGCTCATCGCGATAAGGCCGCGATGAACGGGGCACAGTTTCCCATACCGGAATAGGTGGGCCACCCGCCGTTTTTGCGGCACCCTTCGGCTAGGCTCAGGGCAGGCTAAAAGTCATGCCCTGTTACAAGGCCTTGCCTCGGATACATCAACCCAGAATTTGGTCTATTTATGGGGCGAAAAACCTGCACGCGCGGTGATGTGGGCGACGGTGCCATTGGCGTTGTGCGCTGTCTGGTGGCAGACCAGCACGCAACTGTTGGCGGCGCGGTTATAGCTGACCGGCTGGCCGCCGTTGGGGGCAACAACATTCACGTCGAAGTTGATGAGACGCTCGCCGGTAAGGGTTGCGCTGGTGGCGCCCATGCCGTGGGCAGTATGGCAGGTGGAGCAGGAGAATCCGTCGTTAATGTGGTTGCTATGGTATTTCCAACTGGTATTTTTCACCACCTGGCTGGCCAGGTTGTGGCACTTGTCGCACATGGCGTAGGGGCCGGTAATGGAAAGGTCGGGAGTGGGGAAGAGATTGTTGATGAGGCCGCCCGGCGTAGCTGTCTGGCTGAATTCGTAGCGGCGTTCGAGGATATGAGTCCACTTTGAGCCGTGGGGACCGTTCGAGCCCGTTCCTCCGAACTCGCGATTGTCGTCGCTGTTGTGGCAGTCGGTGCAAAAGATCTGGGTGCCCATGGCGCGGCCCTGCGTAACGCCGTCAAGGTCGAGCATTCGGGTGCGCAGGCTGGGCTGCGCGAGCGCGCTGTTGCTTACGTGCATTACAGGATGACTTGAGGTGGCCGTAGCGGCAAATTGCGGAATCAGATTAAGCGGGTCGCCGGCCGAGACGGCGCGGTTGGGGAAGTATCCGTAGATGGGCAGGACCTGCTTGCCCGCGCTGGTTCCGTGGCAGCGCATGCAGTTTTCGTACTGGTTGATGGCGGGCGTGAGAATCGTGGTGCCATCGGTGGCGCTGATGCCGGTGATGTTGCGTTGCGAGATGCGCAGAAGCGGGGGGCGGGGAAATGTTCCCACAATCTCGGCACTGTGCGCATTGTGACAGTCCACGCAAGTGGCGTGGCGATTGTTGTTGAGCAGCACGGCCTCGGCGGGGTCATGGGGATTGTTGCTGGTGGGGAAGGGATGGCCGACCTTGGGCGAAGCGTACTCGGCAAAGACGTTGGTGTAGGCCGGCATGGGCGACACATTCGACCCGTTGTGGCAGCCGATGCAGTCCTGCTCGTTTAAGCCGCGCAGCAGGCGCGAACCGGCCGCGGAATTGTGCTGGGCATGACATGATTCGCAGGCGTTCGCGGTCACGGTGGGGTAACTGCCCAGCGAGGCATTCGGCGAGATCTTTGCGGTGGATATGGCGTGCGCGCCAGTTGACCAATCCTCGATTGGATTCACCTGGCCGCTGATTCTACGATTGGGATTGTGGCAGGCGAGGCAAAGCTGTCCGCCCGAACTATTGATGACGAGAAAGTTGAGAGCGACGGGGTCTTTGGCCTGTACGTGCGGGTTGTGGCATGAAGTGCACTCGACATTGCCGTTGACCAGGGTCACTGCCCCGGTGGCGTCGTTGGTGCGGTGATTGGCGGCCAGCGAAGCGTAAAGGTCGATGCTGTCTTTGAGCGGAAGCACCAGGCTGAAGGGATGGGTGGGCTGCATATTGCCGCCGAAGACATCCTGCGAGTTCATTGCGCCGTGCGTTGTGACCTGGCCGTAGACGACAGTTGCGCCCATGGCGACCGTGCCGTCGTGACAACTGAGGCAATGGTTGCTGACGCTGCCCAGCGCCGGCTGCGTGCCGGAGTTCTTCTCGGTTTTGCTGGTATAGGTCGAGTAGACCTGCTTGGTGAGTTTCTGATTCCACAACCCGGAGTTGAGGCCGGAGTGAGGTGCGTGGCAATAGGAGCAGGCGTCGGGCCGCATACCGGTAATGGGAGAAGTACCGGTGGGAGCGAAGTCGTGCTTGCCTAACGCATCGCCGGTAATCTGAGCGGACGCGGAGGTTGCCGCGAGGACAATGGCAAGCGCGGCGAGGAGCATGCGGAGCCTCACCTGGTTGCCTCCGGTGCCGGTTTGTTGAGACCGAAATATTGAAATACTTGCACGCGCCGATTGAATGAGTCGACCACGTAAACATGGTCGCCATGATCAATGTACAGCCCGGAAGGGAGTTGAAATTCGCCGGCGTGGGTTCCTTTTTCGCCGAAGTAATACAGTAACTGACCCTTTCGATTAAAAACCTGCACAACTCCCAGCGAAGCATCGGCGACATAGACATCGCCCTCGGAGTCGACTGCAACGGCCTTGGGACGGTAGAAGGCGCCGTCAGTGTCGCCGATGGTTCCCATCGACGACTCAAAGTTGCCGGAACGATCGAAGAACTGCAGGCGGAAGTTCATCGCATCGACGACGATGAGATCGGGGCCGGAGAGTCGCAACTCGGTAGGGAAGTAGAAATCTCCGTCTGCTCCTCCTTTTTGCCCGATCAGCTTGACGACCTTGCCCTGCATGTCGAGGATGAGCACTTTGTTGCGCAGCGTATCGCTGACGTAGATGCGCCCGGCGGCGGAGTCGACGGCGATGCCGGTCGGCCGCTCATAGTAGCCTTCACCGCCGCGCAGGCTGCCGATGGTCCGCTGAAACTTGCCGTTTGCGTCGAAGACAAAAATCACACCGGCGTTAGAGTCGGTGACGTAGATATTGTCCTGGGCGTCGACGGCGACGCACTGCGGCGAGAGCATGGAGTCGCGCTCGTTCTTGATGCGCTGGACGAATTTGTACTTGTGGGCGGCAAAGTCAAAGATGTGCACGCCGGCCGCGCCCGGATCGGTGACGATGATGCGGCCGCGAGAGTCGGTGACGACAGCATAAGGGCGCACCATGGAATGCATCTCCGGCGCACCCGCAATCACTTCGACGACCTTGCCCCAGAAGCCGACTTTTCTGACCTCGGATTCCGAGCTGAAGCTGTGCTCCCAGACAAGCTTGCGGCCGCCATCGAGGGAGAGTTCCCATAAGTCAGGAGGAATGGTGGTTTTGGGCTTTGGATAAGCGAGGACCGGGGTCAACAGGACGAGGATAAGAACCGTCGATACCCCGCGGCGTTTCCGCCGCTCTTCCGTTAGAAGAAGTTGAACCAACGCGTTATCCCCATATAAAACGACGAAAGTGTCTCGGGAGGGCTGGCCGACCCGCCGAATCCCTGCCCCAGCCGCGCATAGCCGCTGGCAAACCCCATTTTGCGAATGCGGTACTGAACAAGTGCATTGTACTGCTCATTCTGACTGTTGGCGTTTGTTCCGTTGTCGCTGGTATTGGCATCGGACCTGCTGTAGCTGGCGGAAATAGTAAACCCCCTGACGGGCGCACTTGAGAGCGTCCCGGAATAACTGGTTCCACCGTAAAGAGCGACGAGGTCAGAAGGCAGCGTGGGAGAAGGAATCGGAACGGTTACGAGTCCGGCGCCTGTCACCAGCGCCTGGCCGCTCGATTTGGAGTAGCTGGCGGAGGCGTCGATAAAGGAGCCATAGCCGAGGCTGGCGTTGTAGCCTTCGCTGCTGCTGGTGGTGCCGGAGTCGTTAGTCAAGGCCGTCCTCGCGCTCGAACCTCCGGCGCTGAACGTCATCTTTCCGAATCTTCGATGGGCGCTGGCAGAATAGTTGTAGGACGAGTTCATGTCGGCCACCAGCAGAGTGGCCATGTTTTGGGCATAGCTCAGCGCCACGTTGAAGATCCAACCCTTCAGCTCGCCGGCATAATGCACAGAGCCCGCGAAGCTTAGAGAGTCTGCATTCTGCTGAGGAGTAGTATTGGCGGCCATGATCAATGAGGCGTTGATGGTGCCGCTTCCGAGCCTGTGTGTGAAGGTGCCGTTTCCGCCGTAGGTATTGGCGGTGAATGCCTGGTTAAGGTAATACTGCTCGCGGCGCTCGGCGTAAAGAGAGGTTTGAAGCGCCTCCGTCGCGAGATACGTCATGGTGACCTGGGTATCGAAAGAATACGATGTCTGGTTGCCAAAGCCGGACGGTACCGCGCCGCCAGCGCTCACCACCGCCTCGGCGAGCTGTCCGGCCAGATTGTCGGAATAATCGACGTTACCGGAGATGGACAGCTTCTGAGCGGGAAGGATGGCGGCGACCAGGTTCAGCAGATCGACAGTACCGGTTGCGGTTGAGCCAGCGGCCTCAGTATCGAAGCTTGAACGGCTGGCGTTGCCAGATATGGATCCATGCAACGGAAGGTTATGCGAGATTCCAAAGCCATAACCATTGGAGCTGGAGTTAAGCGTAGTATCCGGTTCGCCGCTTACGACTTCGGGAATGAGGGAATCGCTTCCGCCACGGGTGTATGTGCCGGTCATGTTGAACCCTTGAAGCACATAGGCAGAATGAAGATTGAGCGAGTGGAAGGAGCTGTTGCCCTGGTCGTTGGATCCGTACACCGTGTAATCGTCCTTGCCCAATTGGTAGCCCGCGGAAAAAGTGGGCGCTTTGGGCAGGTTCAATCCCCAGTTGATGCCAAGGTCCTGGTTATTGCCGTGGGTCACGTAATTGGGTGTGCCGGGGAGGCCGTAGTTACCTTCGCTATCGAGATTGTTGGAATAGGTGATGGCGCCGGGGAACTTGCTGCCGCCAAAGATATTGGTCGATAAGGCAACGCCGCTGGAATTGGAGATGGATTGAAACGAGGAGTTGGCGCGCGATTGATTGAGGAAGACCGAGGCGGCGTAGTTGAGGAAGTTGGGGTTGTAAAAGCTGCCCCCGAGATTGGTCGTCCCGCCCGCAGTCCAGCCATGGTCGGATGAAGTCTGATTGCCGAAGTCGGCAGTGTAGCCCGAAGACACGTTTCCATTCAGAGTCGAGGTGAAATCGCCGGCTTTCCACTGCGCGGAGAGCGGCGCCGCCAAAAGCAGCAGCCCGGCGGGCAAAACCATCGCGACTCGAAAGGAACCCGGCACTTTTTACGATCCATCACTTCACTTGGCTAGATCTTGCGGTTAACTCATGCGTTCGCGGTTGAGGGCGGTTTCGAGAGGGGCGATAGCCTAGCGTGTCCTCTCGCAAGCGTCTATGGTTCTTCGATTTTTGCGTTCTGCCGCAGTTTCTGGTCGAGCGCGGAGCGAAGTTTGTTGGTTTTCTGCTGCTCGAGATTCCTGGTGAGATTCACGCGCACGTCTTCAAACTTCTGCTTGCCTGGGGCAATGTGTGCGTTGAGGCGGAGAATGGTGAAGTCCTGGCCGACCTGAATAACGTTGCTCACGTCGCCAACCTTCATTGAGCGCAGGGCTTGCAAGACCGGGGGGGGCAGCTCAGCGACCGGTGTGGCCTTGTGCTGACCCTCCATGACACGGTAGTCGTCGTCCGACGCCTTTTCCGCAAGCAAACCGAATGCATCGTTGGTTTTCGTCGTCCTGGCCTGGATCAAGTCTTTATCGGCACGCGCGCGAGCTTCCTTCACCTGCAGAGGCGCGGCTTTGTCGGGCGCGATGACCGAGAGAGTCTGAAAGATATAGGACTCGGGAGTCTTGAAGATTTCGGAATGGTTGTCGTAATAGGCCCGCGCCTCGATCAGGCTTACCTGGCTCTTGCTCTGTACCTCGATCT
Source organism: uncultured Acidobacteriaceae bacterium (assembly GCA_963732165.1). Classification (GTDB taxonomy): domain Bacteria; phylum Acidobacteriota; class Terriglobia; order Terriglobales; family Acidobacteriaceae; genus Telmatobacter. The sequence continues at coordinate 487,012 of CAVSYM010000026.1, read as the reverse complement.
TGAGCAGGGCATCGATAAGCAACGAACGCTGGATTTTTGCATCGAGCAACTTCTGTGAGCCGTGAAACTCGCTTTCAATGAAGCCGTTGTACTCTTCGGGCGTGGCGAAGGTCTTGCGGAAATCCATCTCGGCCTTCTGCATGCGCGCAGGCGGGATGGACACTTTGCGCCGCTGAGCTTCCTGATAGACGAGCTCTTCAAAGACCATCATCCGCATTGCGCCCTGGCGAATTTCGGGCTCCATGTCTTTCGGAATTCCGTTGTGCTGGCGGGCGTAGGGGAAGATTGCGTATTCTTCGCGAACCAGATCGGCCTGGGTTAAGACGGTGCCGTTCACTTGAGCCACGGGCTGCGTGGTCACCACGATCGGGTCCATCATGGAAGCGGCTGAAGCAGGCATGGAAGCGGCCGAAGCCGGCATTGACGCTGCTGAAGCCGGCGTGGATGCGGGTGGAGTGGGCGTGGACCTGAGCGCGGGCGCGTGGGAAGCGATTTGAGCGCCGGCGGTTGCCGCGGCCAGCAGCAGGGAAATGCCGATGGTTGAAAGTTTGAAATTCATGGTTGACCCCCTGAATGAAAAAGCGGGGAGGGAGGGAAGTGCCTGCCCCTCCCCGCTGATACGCGGATCGGATTAGAACGTGGTTACTGCCGATCCATTGTTCATTTCGTTCGACTCGCCACCATGGCACTGACGGCAGAACTGCGCCGCAGAGTTGCTGGTTGCGCTGTTGTTGGAGTAAGGCGCGCGGATGAAGAACATGGTGCGGTAGTAGCCAGTGGCCAGGCCTGAAGGAGACCCTGACGCGGTTCCGCCCGCGGCGAAGGTGGAGGCGGTCTGCGTGACGCTGACCACGTTCATCAGGTGCTGGTTGTGGCAGGTGGTGCAAACCACGATCGGCGCACCGGCGCTGTTGGTGCCGAGGGAGACGAAAAAGCCATAGTCATTGATGAACTTGGCCATGTTCGGTCCGGCGGTGACGGTTGAGCCGCTGATGGTGCAATCCCAGTTGTAGCCGCTCTCGCCATAAGTCTGGCCAGACGGTACCTTGTTGCAGCCGAAGGTTGCGGCCGCGCCCACCGGGTGATCGTTCAGGTAGTTGCCCTGGGTGGTGCCGTCGTTGCCGAGCAGCGTCGGGATGTTGTTGTAACCGCCGTATCCGGCGGGCAGCGTCTCAGCGACGATGTTTTTCATCATGGCGCCCTGCGCGTAGTTGCCGTCGTGGCAGCTGAGGCAGGTAAGGAGCCCAGTGGACTCAGAACCCCCGGGCAGGTTTCCATAGGTAGTTACGCCGTTGGTAGTGGTCTGGTTAGTGGGCAGAGTCTCGGAATAGCTGCCGCCGCCGGTAAGGATGGTCTTGCCGTAAAGGCTGGCGACATCCTCGCCCCAGAGGGCTACGTTGCCCGAGGTGGGGTCAGCGGTCTTGGCAGCGCCGTTGCCGTATGCGCCGCTGTGCGGTGCGTGACAGGCCGCGCAGCCGCGACCGTAGTTGAGGTGGGCGCCCAGGACGTCGGTGCTGGGCGAGTAGGTGTTCTGGGCTGCCACAAAACCGGCCGTCGCCACGAACATTACTGCGATAAGTAGATTGCGTTTCATTGGGTGGTGCCTCCTGGTGCACATTCTGTTGCTCGGCTGAACCGCGACTTCGACCCGTGTTGAAGCTACTCTCAGTTCAGGTTCCTCAAATCACCTGCACAGGAATCGTGCTGTTGCTGCGAGATCGAGTCCAAAAATCCCTCAAAAACTCGCATTCGGTTTATGTCAAAGACGGTTCGAAATCCCAACCTAAAACAATGCGATATATGTGTGAGCGAAATCAGCATCTGGCGCCGTAACGATGGAGAGCGGTAAGAATCACCAAGGTCACGGGTTTTTGCCTTTGCTGTGTCCAAAAGTGAGAACCGTCACTTTCTTCGACTAACTGCGACCTCCCTTGCTGTGTCGCCACACTTCTGGGAGTTCCGTTTGCATAGTTACAGGTGACGAGTCTCACGAAAGTGATCGGAATCACACATGGTTAAAAGCTTCTAAGATTGTGATCTGCGTCACTCCAAATCCAGCCGCTTGATGGTCCACTAAGGCTGTCTGTTGATACCGCGCAGTTGAGCGAGAAGGAAAGAAACGGCGCGACAAACTCCGCTTCAGGCGGATTGCGACGCGAGTGGGTGATCGGGGCCTTATCGGCATAAACCTGGGGCAGCCGAAAGGCGATACCGATCGGAGGTGATTACGGCATGGCGAGTGAATCAAACCCTGCGCCCGGCGTCGAGGTCTATCTCGATTCGATACGGGTTTACGCAATGGCAGCGATCTGCCTGGGAGTCGGCCTCGCGGTGGGATATCTGATGAGGACGACGCTGGCGGTCCCGGCTCCGCCGGTTCCAGTGGCGAATGCGACCGTCAAGTCGCCTCACTCTGGAGCGATGACTCCGTCGGGCCACATGCCGAGCCTTGCCGAGATGCACCAGATCGCGGGCCAGCAGGCGGCTCCGCTGCTTGCGAAACTGAAAAAAGACCCAAACAACAGCGCGCTTCTGATGCAGATCGGAGCGGTCTACCATTCGGCGCATCAGTTCAAGGACGCAGCCAATTACTACGGCAAGGCTGTTCAGGCAGACCCGAAGAACGTTGAAGCGCACACCAAACTGGCGATCAGCCTCTACCGGTCAGGCGATGCCGACGGGGCGATTGCAGTACTGAATCGCGCGTTGAGCCTTGATGCGAAGAATCCCAATGCACTCTTCAATCTTGGAATGATCCGGCTCGAAGCCAAGCAGGACCCCAAGGGCGCGCTGGCCTCATGGCAGAGGCTCCTGAAATTGAATCCGCAACTGGACCCCGAACGCAAAGCCCAGGTGCAGACGCTGATTGCCAATGTCATTGGCAGCCTCAAATGCCCGGAACGCCGGGAAAGGAGCGGGAGCCAATGACTGACGCAATGAGCAAGACAAAACGCCAGTGGACGCAGAAACAGGCATTGATCCTTTCGCTGGCGTGCCTTGCTGCGGGTGTTTGCGGGGGATTGTTGATTCACGGATCGCAGAAGGGCGGCGATCACGTGGCAGCGAAAACCACGGATGCGACCCCGGCAACAAATCCTTCGGCGCCGGCAGCACAAACCAGCGATCCTGCTCAGTTGAAAGCGCTGGCCGATTCCCAGGCTGCGCCGCTTGTCGAACAGCTCAAGTCGCAACCCAACAATGCCGAGCTGCTGACCAGCGTGGGCAACCTCTACTACGACGCGAAGCAATATCCGACGGCGGTGGACTACTACGGGCGCGCACTGAAGGTTAATCCAGCAGACGTATCTGTGCGTACCGACATGGGAACGGGCTACTGGTATATGGGCGAGGCGGATCGGGCGATCGAAGAATTGAACAAGGCGCTCAGCTACTCACCCAACAATCCGAACACGCTGTTCAATCGGGGCCTGGTGAAATGGCAAGGCAAGAAAGACGCGGCAGGGGCGCTGGCCGATTGGCAGCAGTTGCTTTCGGCAAATCCCGATTACCAGGCGAAGGACCAGGTGAATCAGATGATCGCCGAGGTGAGGGGGCAGCGGAAGCAGTGAACGGTGAACGGTGAACAGTGGACAGTGGACTGTGAACCGGGGAAACAGTGAAGCAGCGACGTGGTGGCTTGGTTGAAAGTCAAAGCTGATTTTCGTTCATTACCAGGGCGACTGCGGTGCGCAGGCGTGCCTGGCTGCCGCCGCGCGCGGGGCGAAGCCGCGGAACGTGGACCAGCCGATTGCGCCGCATCTCAGACTCGATGATTGGGGCAGCCATGGACCACAAATTGGTAATGTCGCCGACAACTACGATCTCGCTGGGAGCAAGCGCAGAGGCAACCATGTGCATGCCACGGCCGAGCGCCCGGCACATTTTTTCGATGGCCGCGCACGCCGGCTGATCGCCTGCTTCGGCCATTCGCAACAGCTGGTCGAAACCCGGCAATAGTTCTTGCGTGAGTTCAGTGTAATAGCGCATGCCGGCGCGATTTGAGGCGATTGTTTCCCAGCAGCCGCGATTCCCGCATGCGCAAGGCAATCCGTCGGGCTCGAGCTGCACATGGCCGAATTCGCCGGCGACGCCGCCTTCACCGCGCAGTAAACGCCCGTTGGCGATAATACCTGTACCTATTCCTTCGGTCACGCTGACGGCAACCAGGTCGTGCAATCCGTCGCTCGAACCAAACCAGATTTCAGAGAGGGCGCAGGCGTTGGCCACGTTGTCTGCCACCACGGGCAGGCCGGTGGCCTGTTCGACACGTGCCTTGATATTGCCAATCGGCCAGTCGATATTGGGGGCGAAGATGAATTGCTCCAGATTGGCATCGAGCCGGCCGGGAAGATTGATTCCGATGCCGTCGAACGAGCGATCGCTATGAACGGCGATCATGGCACGTACCGCATCCACAATCGCTGCCACCACTTTTTTGGGGTTTTCAGGAGGTACGACAACCTGCTCGGCGACGATGTTGCCGCCAAGATCGGTTACGGCAAGCGTGGTTTGATTGGGATGGATATCGAGGGCCAGCACTCCGCGCTGACTGTTGATGTTGAGAAAGGTCGGCCTGCGGCCGCGGGGAATCTGCCCGGTAGGACCTTCGACGATCCAGCGCTCAGCCAGCAGTTCTTCAACGATGAGCGAAACCGTGCTGCGCTGTAACCCGGAGCAACGCGCCAGGTCTGCCCGCGAGATAGGCTGCCGGGTTCGAATCTGATTGAAAATCAGATTGCGGTTGATTTGACGAGGCATCCGGTTGGATGCGCTCAGATGATTGTTCGCAATAAGCTGCGCGGTGGGCATTCGGTCGTTCGGTGCCTCCCAAGAGTCCGGGTATGGAACTCAGCGAGTTTCCCTCCCGGAAAATCGGGATTTTTTCAGCGAGGGATTCGACGTGCGTTCAAATCGCCATAGATATTAACACGCTGGGAAGGTCAAATGCGGTGCGGAAGCATCGGTATCAGGCCAAGCTAAATGGTTTTACCAATAGCCTTGCGTCGCGCTTTGGCGAGTAAACGTTATCATTGATCAAGCAGGTTTGCGTGGGGCGCTTCCGGGAGCTGCCCGGGACCGATTCGCCGTATAAGAAGTCGAAATCGGAGCTGGCCGCACGCCAATTTTACAGCGGTAAACTTGTGCATACCGATTGGGTTGAGATGGCTCTGTGCGTCTCAAGCCAAGAGTTTATAACGGGCGCAATTTTCTTGAATTGTGGTGGTGAAGAATGCTGACTGGTTATTCAATCGTTGGGGGCAAGTCCCTTGAAAGTAGTGGCGGAAGTTTTCACGGTCTCGATCCTGCGACCGGCGCGAGGCTCGAGCCAGCGTACCACTACGCCTCGCTCGAAGATCTCGATCGCGCGGCGAATCTGGCCGAGGAGGCTCGCGGGACATACTGCGGAATATCTGGCCGCGAACGGGCGGGGTTTCTTCGCCACATCGCGGCCGGCATGGAGGCGATTGGCGCGGAGATTGTTGAGCGAGCGCATCGCGAGACGGCGTTGCCCGAGGCGCGACTGAAGGGCGAACTGGCGCGAACCGCGAATCAGCTTCGCCTGTTTGCGCAGGTGAATGAGGAGGGTTCGTGGGCCAATGCCCGCATCGATCCGGCCCAGCCCGAGCGTAAGCCGCTGCCGCGCGTCGATATTCGCTCGGTGCTTCGCCCGCTTGGGCCGGTTGCCGTTTTTGGCTCCAGCAATTTTCCGCTGGCGTTTTCAGTGGCCGGAGGAGACACGGCTTCGGCCCTCGCGGCAGGGAACCCGGTGATTGTGAAGGCACACTCTGCGCACCCTGGGACGAGCGAGCTGGTTGGCCAGGTGGTGGCTGCGAGCGTGCGCGCTTGTGGACTTCCCTCAGGTGTGTTTGCGCTGCTTTTTGGAGCAGGATCTGAGTTGGGCGCCGCCCTGGTAGCGCATCCGGTGGTGAAAGCTGTCGGATTCACCGGTTCATTAAATGCGGGCCGATCGCTGATGAAGGTTGCCGCGTCGCGCTCGGAGCCCATTCCATGCTTTATGGAGATGAGCAGTTCGAATCCGCTGGTAGTGCTGCCTGAGGCATTGGCAATGCGTGGCGCAGAGATTGCGAAGGGGCTGTTTGGCTCATTCACTTTAGGCGTGGGTCAGTTCTGCACCAAGCCGGGGCTGGTTTACCTGCCGCGAAATGAAGCGGCCGATGCGCTGGTAGCTTCGCTGAAGACGCTTGTCGAGCAGTCGCAGGCGTCGGCGATGCTGACCGAAACGATCTGCGGGAATCATGTTTCGGGAGTTACGGTACGCAAGCGAAACAGCGCGGCCAAAACGCTTGCTGAGGGTGCTGCGGGCTCGAGTGGATCGTATGCCGCGCCTGCGCTCTTTGAGGTGAGCGGCAGCGAGATGCTGCGTTCGCCTGAACTGGCGCACGAAATATTCGGACCAAGCACGCTGGTGATTCGCTACGAAGGTCGCGCTGAGTTGCTGACGCTTCTGAATGCCGTGGAAGGGCAGCTCACGGCAACCGTGCATGGAACCGATGCGGACATTGCCGCCAACGCAGACCTGATCGCGATTCTCGAGCGCAAGGCGGGCAGGCTGGTTGTGAACGGGTTCCCGACCGGAGTGGAAGTGTGCCATGCGATGGTGCACGGTGGCCCGTTTCCGGCAACCAGCGAGAGCCGCATGACGAGCGTGGGTACGCAGGCCATTTATCGATTCGTAAGGCCGGTCTGCTACCAGGATTTTCCGCAAGCCGCATTGCCCGATGAGTTGAAGGATGAGAATCCGCTGGGAATCTGGCGTCTGGTCGACGGTGAATTTACGCGGGCTGCTGTTGTTGCCGATGTACCGGCGTCCGCAGGCAAAGTGTAATTACCGCCGCGGCCAGCAATGCGATCGACATGCTTAAGAAGCCGTCACGCGAGTTGTGGGTGACGGCCTGCAGCCAGCCCACGAGCCATGAGCCGGCAAAACCGCCCAGTGCTCCGCAGGTGTTGATGAGGGCGAAAACCTCCCCAGTCACCGTGCTGGGCAGCATTTCGGGAATGATGGCGAAGAACGGGCCGTAAGGCGCGTACATGGAGCCACCGGCAACGATCAGTGCAGCGTAAGCAACCCAGAAATTGTGCCCAGCAGTTGCGTACGATGCGAACAGTGCGACGCCGGCAAGCATAAGAAACGGCCAGACGAATGCTTTGCGTTTGAGAATACGGTCGGAAAAATAAGCCACAATCAGCATCAGGATGAGGCCCAGCAGGAATGGCGCTGCGCTCAGCATCCCGACAGCTTCAATTCCTTGTGAAAGCCCGGAGTGAATCATGGCCGGAATCCAGAGCACAAGGCCATAGACGCCAAAACTCCAGAAGAAAAACTGGAAGCACAAAAGGACTACGCCGGGAACGCGGAGGGTTGCCGTCCAGTTGTCGTAATTGGGCAGCGTGGTCTGTTCGTGTGCAAGCGCGCGGGTGAGTTCCGCGCTCGACTCCGGCGCGAGCCACGATGCTTGAATAGGCCGGTCGCGCGCCACGAGGATCCAGACGAAGGCCCACGCCACTGAGGGGATGCCTTCGAGGATGAACGTCATCTGCCAGCCAACTGCGCGTATCAGAAATCCGGTCACGGCGGCCATCCACGTCACGGTCACCGGATTGCCCAGAATGAGAACTGCATTGGCTCGCGAACGCTCAGCGCGCGTAAACCAGTTGGTGAGCAGGATGAGCATGGAGGGAAAAATAAGGCTTTCGGCAACGCCAAGAGCGAGGCGATCGGCTACCAGCAGCCAATAATTGTGGATGACGCCGGTGAGCGCTGAGAAGATTCCCCAGCAGATAAGCGCCAGAAAGATGAGCCGCACTGCACCTTTGCGAACGGCGTATGCGGCCGCCGGAATCTGGAAGAGAAAGTAGCCGAGGAAAAATGCCGAACTAAGGAAGGCGGCGCGCGACTCGGTGATGTTGAGCGACTTTGCCAGCCCCGCCGCCGCGCCGAAGCCGAAGTTGGAGCGGCCCAGGTAGGCCAGGCTGTAGGTGACAAAGACCACCGGCATCAGGTAGAGCCAGCGGCGACGCAGGTCGGGCCGGTTTTTCAAATTCGTGTAGGATGCTTCGGCAGGCACACAAGGTTTATATCATTCAATGAAGGCGCGGTGGCGGCGGGCCATGCCGCGTTGAGTGCGGGGGCGTAAACTGGTCGATTGGTTTTGAAACTTCGCTGAATCCAAAGTTTGCTGGAGAACAAGCGCAGATCCTTCCTCTACGCTGCGCTCAGCGTCAGGATGACATTTGTGCTTGATCATCGCTCGCAATGCCGGGAACGGTAGAATGATCGAGCCGGAGTGAACAGAGTTATTCGAACGCCGGCTGCGCGAATTGAAGGGAACCCGCTACGAAAATCACTCTCTCATCTGTTCTCGAATCGGCTGACGACTTTGCCGTCGCCACGCACGCGCGCGGGCCTGCCGGTACCCTGCCGTTCACGGCTGAGATGCTTCTTACCGAGCCTTCGGGAAATCTCTTTGGCCTGACTCAGAACGCCGGCATGGGTTGGGAGCCAAATCGCCTGCTCGATCCTGAATTCCTGATTCTGAGCACGCATGGCGGGCTTCGCGCTGAAAGCGGCGAGCCGATCGCACTGGGTTTTCACTCCGGTCACTGGGAGGTTGGGTTGCTGGTGGCCGAAGCCGCACGCGAATTGAAGGCCATGCGCGCGACGCCGTTCGCCGGGGCGTGCACCGATCCCTGCGACGGACGCACGCAGGGCACAACCGGGATGATGGATTCGCTGCCCTACCGCAACGACGCTGCGATTGTGTTGCGGCGGCTGATGCGGTCATTACCGACGAGTAAAGGCACGCTGGGCGTGGCGACCTGCGACAAGGGGCTGCCGGCGATGATGATGGGGCTGGCTTCGGCGGGTGCGAAGCCGGCGGTGCTAGTGCCCGGAGGCGTGACGCTTCTGCCTGAGTCAGGTGAGGACGCGGCAAAGGTCCAGACCATCGGCGCACGCTTTGCGCAGAACCAGATCACGCTGGAGTACGCGGCCGATGTGGGCTGCCGCGCCTGCGCATCGCCAGGCGGGGGCTGCCAGTTTCTGGGCACCGCGGCAACTTCGCAGGTGGTGGGCGAGGCGCTTGGACTTTCGCTTCCGCACACGGCGCTTGCGCCTTCAGGGCAGCCAATCTGGCTCGATGCCGCGCGGCGCTCGGCCCGTGCACTGCTGCGGCTGCACGAACTCGGGCTCGGCGTAAAAGATGTGCTGAGCGCAGCGTCCGTGCAGAACGCGATGGTGCTGCATGCAGCTTTTGGCGGATCGACAAACCTGCTGATTCATCTGCCGGCGATTGCTTATTCCGCGGGTTTGGCGCGGCCAACGGCCAGCGATTGGGCCCATGTCAATCGCCAGGTTCCGCGTCTCGTTGACGCGCTGCCCAACGGTCCGCGCGGCTTTGCTACCGTTCAGGTGTTTCTGGCCGGCGGCGTGCCGGAGGTGATGTTGGCACTTCGTAAGACGGGTCTTTTGGATGAGAGCGTGCTGACGGTCAGCGGCGAAACGCTGGGCGCATGCCTTGACTGGTGGCAGCAGAGCGAGAGGCGAGCAGCACTGCGGTGCGCGCTCATTGAACTGGACGGCATCGATCCTGACGACGTGATCATGTCGCCCGACCGAGCACGATCGCGCGGACTCACTTCGACCGTTTGCTTTCCCGTGGGCAATCTCGCGCCTGAGGGCTCGGTCATCAAAAGCACTGCCATCGATCCGGCACTGGTGGGCGAGGATCAGGTCTACAGGCACGTTGGTCCGGCGAAGGTTTTTATTTCGGAGCCGGCGGCAATTCGCGCCATCAAGAGCGGCGAGATTGCTCAAGGCGATGTGATGGTGCTGGTGTGCGGCGGGCCGGCCGGCGCGGGTATGCAGGAGATCTACCAGATCACCTCGGCGCTCAAACAACTGCCTCACTGCAAGCACGTCGCGGTGCTCACCGATGCACGCTTCAGCGGCGTTTCGACAGGCGCGTGCGTCGGCCACATCTCGCCAGAAGCGCTCGGCGGTGGGCCGATCGGCAAGGTGCTCGACGGCGACCTCATTGAAATTGTCATCGACCGCGCATCGTTGAACGGAACCGTGAACCTGGTAGGCGAGGTTGGGGAGAGATTTGGAGCCGAAGAAGGCACGCGCCGGCTCACCCTGCGCCAGCCCAGAACAGACCTGAGGCCCGACCCAAACCTGCCTGAAGACACGCGCCTCTGGGCTGCGCTGGTCGAGGTCAGCGGGGGCGTTTGGGGCGGCTGCGTTTACGACGTGGACAAGATTATCTCTCGACTGGAGACGAAGCAGTGAAGCTCTACCGCACCGATGCCGGAATTTTTGTCGAGCGCGACGGGGGCTTTTTCTCGACGCCTGAATCGTCTTGGGACGAGTTGATCGCGCACCCCGAACTCGCGGAGTATCTGAGCTCGATTCCTGGCACGAAGACTGTTGGCAGCACCCTTCCGGGCACCATTCTGGCGCCCATCGGCAGCCAGGAAGTGTGGGCCGCGGGAGTGACTTACTACCGCAGTCGCAGCGCGCGCATGGCTGAGTCAAAGGATGCGGGGGGCGGCGATTTTTACGATCGTGTCTACTCGGCCGAGCGACCCGAGCTGTTTTTCAAGGCAACGCCCAACCGGGTGGCCGCGCCGGGAACGCCGGTGCGGATTCGCAGCGATGCGAAGTGGTCGGTGCCCGAACCGGAACTTACGCTGGTCATCAATCCCCGCGGACAGATCGTCGGTTACACCATCGGCAACGATATGAGCTCCCGTGACATCGAAGGCGAAAACCCGCTCTACCTGCCACAGGCCAAGGTTTACGACCGTTCCTGTGCACTCGGCCCGTGCGTACTTGTGACGAACGATGCGCTTCAAGCCACCACCGCGATTCGCTTGAATATTGAGCGCGGCGGCGCGGTTGAATTCACCGGCGAGACCACGCTGGCATCTCTCAAACGGCCGCCTCAGGAGCTGGTCGAGTATCTCTTCCGCGAAAATCATTTCCCATTTGGGGCATATCTGCTGACGGGCACGGGCATCGTTCCTCCGGACTCGTTTACGCTCGAGCGCGGCGACAAGGTGAGCATCGCGATTGATGGAATCGGCACGCTCGAGAACAACGTGGTGCAGGGTGGCGCGGTACCACTTTCGTAGTGCATGCGCAACACGATTGATGCAGAGTGAGCGGGCAGGAACGCAATATCCTTTCTATCTGCCGCGCGTCTTTACCGATCGGGGACAGATTGGTCATGAGACCGTTTTGGTCGAGTTCCCGCAGCGGTAACAATTCAGATGCTGGCGGGGTTTTTCTTACTCCTTTAACCTCACTTGAGGCACAATGATCAGATGGGGGATTTCTCGTAGTGCCGCGCATACACTTTCACCAGCAACTCGCCGAACTCAAGGACAAGCTCCTTGCCATGGCTGCTCTTGCGCAGCAGGCGGTTGAGTCTGCGGTCGATGCCTATCTGCAGCGGGACAAAGGTCTATGCAAGTTTGTCAAGCAGAACGAGGCTGCCATCAACACTGCGCAGCGCGAGCTGGACGAGATGGCCTACGAGCTGCTGGCCAAGGAGCAGCCGATGGCGGTCGACCTGCGCTTCATCCTGGCGGTGATCAAGATCAACGGCGACCTGGAGCGGGTGGGCGATCAGTCGATGGCGATTGCGCGGCGCACCAAGGAGATTCTGAATATCGGCGAGGTGGAGCTGCCGGTCGATTTTGGGGCCATGGGCGAGTACGCTACGCGTATGATCCGCACGTCGCTGCAGGCGCTGCTCGATGGCGACGCGCGCCTGGCCGACTCGGTACGCGAGATGGACGACGAGATCGACCGCATGAACCGGCGCGCCCATGCCGACCTGCTGAAGCTGATTGAAGAGAAACCGCAGCTCACGCAGCAGGCGATGAACGGCATCCTGGTGGCAAAGAATCTCGAGCGGATCTCGGATCACGCGTCGAATATTGCCACGGATGTCATCTTCTGGATCCGCGGCGCCGATGTACGCCACCAGCTCAGCGCGGCGATGGACTGAGAAGACAGCTCTTAGCTATCAGCTTTCAGCTCTCAGCTCATCGTGCTGGTGCAGGGGGTGACCGGTTGAAGGAATTTCTTTCCCAGGTCCCCAACAGCGAGGGATCTCCACCCCAGCGACGAGGACCCGTCGCCGGGGGCCCCGGACCCGAGGCACCCAAGTCTGTTGCTGGAATTACACGCCGATAACGGCGCAAAGCTCCTTGACTGCGGCGGCGCTCTTCTCCAGAGCTGCTTGTTCATCAGGCGTGAGTTTAATCTCGATAATCTTTTCGAGACCCATTGCGCCCAGCTTGCAGGGTACGCCGATGTAGTAGCCGTCGATGCCGTACTCACCTTCGAGATATGCGGCGCAGGGCAGAATCTTTTTCTTATCCTTGAGGATTGCTTCTGCCATCTCAGTTACGGCTGCGGAGGGCGCGTAGTAGGCGCTGCCGGACTTGAGGTACTTTACGATCTCTGCGCCGCCGTCGCGTGTCCGCTGGATGAGCTGCTCGAGGCGATCGGGCGGGATGAGTTCGGTGATGGGAATGCCTGCCACTGTCGAGTAGCGGGCGAGTGGCACCATGGTATCGCCGTGGCCGCCGAGCACAAAGGCAGTCACGTTTTCGACGCTCACGTTCAGTTCTTCGGCGATGAAGGTGCGGAAGCGGGCCGAGTCGAGCACGCCGGCCATGCCGATGACACGCTCGCGATTGAAGCCGGCCTGGCGGAAGGCAGCCTGGGCCATGGCGTCGAGCGGGTTCGAAACGATGATGAGGATGCACTCGGGCGACTGGGCTACGACCTTCGCGACCACGTCTGACATGATCTTGAAGTTGGTGTGCAACAGGTCGTCTCGGCTCATGCCCGGCTTGCGGGGAATGCCCGCGGTGACGACGACGATGTCGGAATGGGCCGTGGCCGCGTAGTCGTTGGCGCCGGTGACGCTCACGTCGCGCTTTTCGATGGGCATGGCTTCAAGCAGGTCGAGAGCCTTGCCCTGGGGCACGCCTTCGACCACGTCGACCAAAACAACATCGGCCAGTTCTTTGGCCGCAATCCAGTGCGCGCAAGTGGCGCCGACGTTGCCAGCGCCTACGATTGAAACTTTCTTCCGCATTTGCTCTCCTCGAGATCCCGCAGGGGCTAAAGCCCCATTGCCTTTATTTGGAATTCTTGCGGCACGGCTGAAGCCGTGCCCTGATACAAAGCCTTTTGAGATTCGTGCTATCCCAGGTCTCAGAATCGGGACCTGGGGCACCCATTTTCTTGCTGGTCTAAGACTGGGGCTAAAGCCTCGAAGCGGTTTTTGCCAATCTTGCGGCACGGCTAAAGCCGTGCCCTTTCAAAGCCGATCCTTAGTCCCTCAGTCCCTAGTCCCTTAGTCCCTGTCCTTACATGTTTCCGATCATGCGCGTCGCAAACTCGCTGGTGCCGACTTTGGTGGCGCCGGTTAGCTGGCGCTCGAAGTCGTAGGTAACAAACTTTTGCTGGATGGTCTTTTCCATCGCCGTCTCGATCATCATGGCTGCTTCTTTCCAGCCGATGAAGTCGAGCAGCATGACGCCCGACAGAATCACCGAGCCGGGGTTGATGACGTCTTTATCGGCGTACTTGGGAGCGGTGCCGTGCGTGGCCTCGAAGACTGCGTAGCCGTCGCCGATGTTGGCGCCGGGGGCGATGCCGAGGCCACCAACCTGCGCGGCTGCGGCGTCGGAAATATAGTCGCCGTTGAGGTTGGGCGTGGCCAGGATGCTGTAATCGGACGGGCGAATGATGATTTGCTGGAAGATGGAGTCGGCGATTCGGTCGTTGATGAGAATCTTCGACTTCCATGCGCCGTTGCCGTGGCTCTTGCCAATGGTGTCGATGACGGACTTGATTTCAGCGTAGAGCGAATCGCGAAAGGCCTGGTTGCCGAATTCGATGCCGGGCTCGATGAGCGCGGCGTTTTCTTCAACAGTGATTTTAGGGTTGGCGTCCAGGTTGCCCAGTATCCAGGATTCGCGCTCGGTGACTACTTTGTCGCGGAACTCGTCGATGGCCACTTCGTAGCCCCACTCGCGGAAAGCGCCCTCAGTAAACTTCTGGATGTTGCCTTTGTGTACGAGCGTAACGGTCTTGCGGCCGGACTCAAGCGCGTGGCGGATGGCGGCGCGCACCAGCCGCTTGGTGCCGAATATGGAGATGGGCTTGATGCCCACTCCTGAATCGGTGCGGATCTTTTTCTTGGTCTTGGACAAGAGATCGTCATTGAGGAAGGAAATCAGCCGCGCACAATCTTCAGTGCCTTGCTTGAATTCGACGCCCGCGTACACATCCTCAGTATTTTCGCGGAAGATGACGATGTCGACCTGTTCGGGGTGCTTCACCGGGCTGGGCACGCCCCGGTAGTACTTGACGGGCCGCACGCAGGAGTAGAGATCGAGAATCTGGCGCAAGGCCACGTTGAGCGAACGAATGCCGCCGCCGACCGGTGTAGTAAGCGGTCCTTTGATGGAGACGCGCAGATCGCGCGCCGCGGCGACCGAGTCGTCGGGCAGCCAGTTACTGAACTTACGGAAAGATTTTTCACCGGCGTATATCTCAAACCAGCGGATTGCGCGTTTGCCGCCGTGGGCCTTTTCAACGGCTGCATCGAAGACGCGCTGCGAGGCTTTCCAGATGTCGCGTCCGGTTCCGTCACCTTCGATGTAAGGAATGATTGGGTTGTCAGGGACTGTGAATTGGCCGTTTTCGTAAGTGATGGGCTGGCCGTTTTCAGGCAACGTCAGGCCGTTATAGGTGCTTTGCATGTTTCCAGGTTCGTCCTCTCGCGGATGGTCAAACTAGAGGCTAACACCTTGGATTTTTGAGTGGCAATGTGGGCGAGGCGAGTCAGCGAGTCGGCAAGTCGGCGTTTCCCGCTCATGCTGAGCGAGAATCCACCTCACAGACAAGGACGTGTCTGCGGGGACCCCGGTGAACGGGGCACCCCCGTCGCCCGATGAGTCATCCGCGCTCCCATGTCCCCAAAGGCGAGGGGCATGGGGCACCGGCCTTCATTCTCGCGTAACTGTTGTGCGCGTCGAGCTACTTTGCGTCTTTAAAGTCGCCGGCGTTGAAGTTGGGGATGCCGAACTTTCCGCGCAGGTGCATGATGTCGACCGGGCTGATGTTGCCGGCTAAGGTGACCAGCGTAAGGCTCCTGGGAGTCTCGGCCAGCACTACGCCGCCCTTTACGTTGGCGCCATCGAGAACGATCCAGACATCAGTGACGTTGTCGTGGACGGGGCCGCCGCTGCCGGTGGTGCTTACCAGGTGTTTCCAGCCGCGAAGGTGGTAGGCCTTGCGGATGGAGTCGACGGCGGTTTCGTCCGGAATCCCCGACTCGCCGAAGCGAAGCATGTGGACGCTGACGCCGTCGATTTTGGCCACGGTCTGCTTGACTTCGGAATCGGAACTGGAGAGCAGGCTGGAGGCTGCCACGAGCATGTCGTGGTCGAAGGTAAAGCTGTTTTTGATGGCAGCTTGCGCGCTGAGTTCTTTGAGCGCCGGAGGCACGTAATCGAGGTCGACGGGCCCCTGCGTGACGGTTGCGGAGGGCGGCGGCGTATCGGGAGCCGGCTGTGGGGCCGGTGACTGTGCAAATGCAGTGCCAGAAACGAGCGCGGCGGCGAGGGCCGGGAAGCCGGCCAGACGCAGAAAGATCTTCATGCATAGTTAAACGAAAGAAGCGCGAGAAAGTTGCACGGGGATGGTCGGGAATGATGGCTTTCAGCACACTTTTGCGCGTAGGTCGCAGGCGGGTTTGGCGTTGACGGCGGGTGTCGGGAAGCGACGCCGGCGATGAACCGGAGATGAATTTGCGGGAAACTCTGTTTCAGGGGGCCCGGATGCGATAGACTCATGCGGGAACTATAAAAATTCACCATCTCAAGAACCCATGGAGGGCACATAGAAATTGGGAAAAAGCATGGTCCCGAGGAAGATTTTCTTCACCAAAGGCGTTGGCAAACACAAGGAGCGGCTGACCTCGTTTGAGCTGGCGCTGCGGGATGCCGGCATTGCCTCGCAGAACCTTGTTCGCGTGTCGTCGATCTTTCCGCCGCAATGCAAGTTGATCCCCCGTAAAGAAGGCCTCAAGCATGTGGACCACGGCGAGGTTGTGTTTTCGGTGATCGCGGAGAACTCAACGCGCGAACCGCACCGACTCATCGTTTCAAGCATCGGCGTGGCCATCCCCGCCGATCGCAACGCATACGGCTACCTGAGCGAGCACCACAGTTTTGGCGAGACCGAAGATCAAGCCGGCGAGTACGCCGAGGAACTGGCCGCCGAGATGCTGGCAACCACGTTGGACGTGGAGTTTGACCCCGACACGAGCTGGGATGAGAAGAAGGAAATCTACCGCATCTCGAACAAGATCGTGCGCACCAGCAATGTGACCCAGTCGGCTGTTGGTGACAAGAACGGCAAGTGGACTACGACGATTGCCGCGGCTGTGCTGATCCTCGAAGAGTAGGGCATTGCATGCAGGCACTGCGTGCGGCGGACTTTTGGACGAGGGAATCAACTGGGCAAGGCAGAATGCACGGGCCAACTCACTAGGCGGGGTTGGCCTTGTTGCGTAGGCGCGGTGGCGAATCGTTACGGCCCAGACAAGCATCATTAAGCAAGAATCGATGACTGAGAAACGCAAATACACAGCAGGCCTGGTGCAGATGAGCATGGGGCCCGATCCCGAGGCGAATTTTGCTTCGGCAGTCGCGCACATTCGCGAGGCGGCGCGGCGAGGGGCGAATATAGTCTGCCTGCCCGAGCTCTTCAGGACGCAGTATTTCTGCCAGCGGGAAGAGCTTGCACTCTTTGACCTGGCCGAGGAGATTCCGGGCCCGTCTACGAAGCGGCTGGGCGAAGTTGCGCGCGAGGCGGGAGTGGCCATTGTGGCGTCGCTGTTTGAGCGGCGCGCGCCAGGGCTCTACCACAACACGGCGGTTACGCTTGGCGCCGATGGCGAGATCGCGAGCGTCTATCGCAAGATGCACATTCCGGACGATCCGCTTTATTACGAGAAATATTATTTTGCGCCTGGGGATCTTGGCTTTCAGGCCGTCGACTTGCATGTAGGCCGGGTGGGCACGCTGGTGTGCTGGGATCAGTGGTATCCCGAGGGCGCGCGGCTGACTGCGCTGCAGGGAGCCGAGGTGCTGTTCTATCCCACGGCCATCGGTTGGCACCCGGCCGAGAAGGAAGAGTTTGGCGCAGCGCAATGCGACGCGTGGCAAACTATCCAGCGCTCCCACGCCATTGCCAACGGAGTGTACGTGGCCGGAGTAAACCGCGTGGGGCACGAGCAGGGCGACATTCTCGGTAATCGGGCTTCGGGCCCGGGACTTGAATTTTGGGGCGGAAGTTTCCTGGCCGATCCGTTTGGGCGCATCATCGTCAAGGCGTCGCACGAGAAGGAAGAGATACTGATCGGCGAGATCGATCCTGGAGTCATCGAGGAGACGCGGCGCAACTGGCCGTTCCTGCGCGACCGGCGCATTGACGCGTACTCGCCGATCACTCAGCGGTTTCTGGATGCGGCAAAGTAGCCAGAAGAATTACCCGTACATTACCTCGATGATTGGTTTTGAAAGGGCACGACGTTCGTTGTGCCAATCCAAGCTCATATTATGAACGCGGGCTTTAGTGTGTGCGTGAGAACGGAGTGTGGGGGCATCAGAGGAGCCCGTTTTGAATCAAGAGCAGCAAGTTAGCCCCTGCTTCGCAGGCATGGCAAGTTAGCAAGTTGGCGCGAGGCAAGTTCTCACGCAGACACTTTAACCCCTGAGGGATTCTTGAACGAATCGGCAAAAAATCCGCGTGAGCTCGGCTACCGCATGCCCGCCGAATGGGAGCCGCACGAAGCCACGTGGCTGGCGTGGCCGCATAATCCCGAGGACTGGCCAGGCAAGTTTGCTGCTATTCCGTGGCTCTATGCGGAGATTGTGCGCTTGCTTGCCGCGCGCGAACGCGTCCACCTGATTGTGGAGGATGCCGCCGCTGAGAAGCTTGTGCGCTCGATGCTCAAGCGCGCGGGCGCCGATCTCGACAAGGTCGACTTCCACCATTGGCCCACCGATCGCGGATGGACGCGCGACTCGGGGCCGATTTTCGTAAGAAGCGCTGAGGGCCGAGTAGGCCTTACCAACTGGCAGTTCAACGGGTGGGCCAAGTACGATGACTGGCGGCTCGACGATCAGGTTCCCGTGCGGGTGACGGAGTTGCTGGGGTTAGCTGCGTGGCAGCCGGCGATTAAGTGCCAGGACGGAACCGATCGCACAATAGTGCTTGAGGGCGGATCGATTGACGTGAACGGCGCGGGGCTGATGCTCACCACTGAAGAGTGCCTGCTGAGCATGGCGCAGCAGCGCAATCCGGGCGTGAGCCGCGAGCAGCTGGAGCAGGTTTTCTCAGATTATCTTGGCGTGGACCGGGTTATTTGGATGAATCGCGGCATCGCCGGCGACGATACGCATGGACATGTGGACGACATTACTCGCTTCGTCGGTGTGGACACGATCATTACGGCGGTTGAACCGAACACGAATGACGCGAACCACGAGCCGCTGGCCGAGAATCTGGCTCGGCTGAAGGCTGCGCGCACGCCTGAGGGCAAGCAGTTCACCATCGTTGAGCTGCCCATGCCTCGGCCGGTTGTTTTCCGCGGGCAGCGCCTGCCGGCGAGCTACGCCAACTTCTACATTGCGAATGGCGTGGTGCTGATGCCTACATTCCACGATGTCAACGATCGCGTGGCGCTGAACATTCTGGCCGAGGCGTTTCCGGGTCGGGACGTGATTGGCGTGCACGGCGTGGATTTGATCTGGGGCCTGGGCGCGCTGCACTGCATGACGCAGCAGCAGCCGGCGGCGAGCTTGCAATCATAGACAAATTCGAGGGAACTCCGGCGCGGGCCCGAGCGCAGTAGAATCGCCGGGTACGCAAACTTGCGCCGGGATGGATTCGCAAATGGGAGATTCAGACAATAACTGTGTGGGGCTTTGCAGGTTGCTGGGGGTTTGGATTGCCGTGAGCTGTCTGGCAGCAAGTAGCCTTGTGCATGGGCAGGCACAAGCGCCGGCAACGGCACAGCCGGCCGCGAATACCGCTGCTCCTGTCGCTAAAAAGCCGGCGCCCGCGGGGTTCCACCAGCCCGACCCGATCGACTTTAACGACCACACGGGTTATGTGCAGATTTTCGACGGCACCAGCCTGAAAAACTGGGATGGGGATCCGGCGGTGTGGCACGTCGAAGATGGCGCTATCGTGGGTATTTCGACTGAAGAAAAGCCGGTGCAGAACAGTTACATCGTATTTCGCGGCTTCAAGGCAAAGGATTTTGATTTGAAGCTCGAGATCAAGGTGGAAGAAGGGCGGCGGCAGCGGCATTCAATATCGCAGCCAGACGGGATTGCCGTGGAACCGGCCGACGAAGACTCCTCCGAATCTGAATTGGATGATGACGGGGCCGCAGGCCGATTACTGGTATCCTGTGGGGCCGTGGGCTGCCGATTGGACGGGGCAGTTCTACAGTGAAAACACGCCGCTGGGGATTCTGGCCTGGCGCGGGCAGGTGGTGGAGTCGGGTCCGCAGCAGGCTCCGCGGCTGATGGGCAACATCGCCGATCGCACGCCGCTGGGCGGTTATGTGCGGGTGAATGACTGGAACCAATATCTGGTGATGGCACGCGGCGGCACGTTCATCCATATTCTGAATGGGCAGTTGATGGCGGTTTATATTGACGACGATCCCGCCTCGTCGAACAACCAGACGGGCTATATCGGGATTGAGATTGAGAGTTCGCCGTCGAAGGTTTCAGTGCGCAACGTATGGATCAAGAAACTGGATTAAGTGATCACGAATGCATGCAGGCGGCGCTGGGTGAGGCGCGTGCGGCGGCTGATGCCGGCGAGGTGCCGATCGGCGCGGTCGTTGTGCATGATGGCGCGATTGTTGCGCGCGGGCAGAACCGCGTGTTGCACGACGTTGACCCTACAGCCCACGCTGAGATTGTAGCCATGCGTGCGGCAGCAATGGCGCTCGGCAACTATCGGCTGAATGGCTGCACGCTTTACGTGACGCTTGAGCCATGCGCAATGTGCGCCGGGGCGATGATTCATGCTCGAATTGATCGGCTGGTATTTGCTGCGGCTGACCCCAAGGCGGGAGCGTGTGGATCGGTGCTGAGTGTCTTGAACCATCCACAGCTCAACCATCAAATGCAGGTGGGGCAGGGAATTGCGGCGGAAGAATCGGCAGAGCTGCTGCGCGGGTTCTTCAGAGAGCGGCGGTAGAATGAGGGCGGGATTCAGGAGCGAGATGCGATGATCGACATTTCCGAAATCTGGGACAATATCGAGCTCATCGCTGCACTTGTGGTTATCCCTGCTTTGATCGTGGCCTCGTTTCGCATTCGAAAGCGATGGTTGCGCAACGCCGCACTTGGAATAAGCTCATTCCTATTCCTCGTCGTCGGCGGACTCACGTTCATCGTCGGTTGCTACATGGTGACATCAAACGCCCGAGTGCCTCCGATCGTTTCGCCCGATCGTAAACACGTCGCAGTGGTGCGCTGGTGGCTTCCCGGCGCACTCGGGGACGACGAAGTTCACGTGTCCATTCGCCATGCCTACAGTCCGGTTGCCGTTGAAATAGAGAACGGGGCCGCGGAGCCACCGGATCCCAAAGTTGAATGGCTGGACAACAATAGACTTCTCATCACGTACTGGGAAAAGGGACAAGTTCGACCCTGTTCGACGAAACGCGGCAAGGTTGAAGGAATAGAAGTTCTCTGTCGCGATTAGCTTCGCGTCAACTGCTTGATCCTCTCTGCTTCGGCCGGCCAGCCGGCCGTTAGTTCAGCCCACGTTCCGTTGCGGTAATCGGCAAAATCAAACCCCGGAGTTACGGTGCAACCGAGCAGTGCAACCTTGCCGCCGTCGATAAGGCGCGTGCCTTGCCAGACCCCGGCGGGGACGACGAGCTGGACGTGCTGACCCGACTCTAAATCCGGTCCAAGCGTGAAAACAGCGGAGCTGCCATCCGGCAAAAGCTGGAGCATTTCAACCGGGTCGCCGTAGTAAAAGTGGAAGATCTCGTCTGAGGCGAGGACGTGCAGCTCAGAGAAGGCGCCTTCTTCAAGCAGGTAGTAGATGGCGGTGCCGTAGGGACGGACCCCGCGCAAAAGGGCCACGCTCACTTCGGAGGTGTACGTGCGGCGGTACCAGCCGCCCTCCATGCGGTGGGGCTCGAGGCGGAGAAGCTGACGGATTTGTTCGGCGGTCATCATCACGGCGGTCGTGGTCACAGCGAAAGCATTATGCTGCAGATAGAATAAAGCTATGACAGTGCAAGTTTATACGGCGGCGTGGTGCCGGGACTGCCGTGCCGCCAAGCAGTTTCTCGATTCGCATGGAATTGTGTATACCGAGATCAACGTCGATGTTGAGCCCGGGGCTTCAGATGAAGTAATGCGGCACGTGGGCAAGCGGGCCATTCCGCAGCTGGTGATTGACGGGGAGTGGTTCCAGCCGTACCGGCCGGGACGCGGGCTGCTGCTGGATGAGTTGCACAAGCGGCTGGGGATTGCGAGATAGCCAATAGGGAGTAGCCAATAGCCAGTAGTTGGTACCCCTGTGGCACGGGCCCCGATTCCAGTGGCAAACTGAATGGCTGAAAGCTAGGAGCTAGTGGCTAGGAGCTGACTTTTGATCGAGCGTTATACGCGTGCGGCGATGGGCCGCATCTGGACGGACGAAAACAAGTACCGCTGCTGGCTGAAGGTTGAGGCGGCGGCGAGCGCGGTGCTGGCCGAGGATGGGGTGATTCCCGCTGCGGCGGCTGCGGCCATTGCCGAAAAGGCTACAGTGAGCGCGGCGCGCGTGGGCGAAATTGAGGCCGAGGTGAAGCACGACGTGATTGCCTTCACGTCGGCGGTAGCTGAATCCCTCACAGCGCAAGGGCTCGGAGAGCAGTCGCGGTGGCTGCATTACGGGCTTACTTCGAACGATATTGTGGATACAGCGCAGGCGCTGCAGGTGGCTGAAGCGTCAGGGTTGATACGGGCGGGACTTGCCGGGCTGCTGGCGGTGCTGAAGCGGCGCGCGCTCGAGTTCAAGCACACACCGACGATCGGGCGCACGCACGGCATCCACGCGGAGCCGACGACCTTCGGGCTCAAGCTGCTGAACTGGTACGCCGAGATGGAGCGCAACGTGAGGCGCTTTGACGCGGCCGCAGAAGACATGCGGGTGGGCAAGCTTTCGGGTGCTGTTGGTACCTTTGGCCACTTGAAACCAGAGCACGAGGAGCGTATCTGTGCGCGGCTGGGATTGAAGCCGGCGCCGGTGGCGACGCAGGTGATCCAGCGCGACCGGCATGCCGCGTATATTTCCACGCTGGCGATTGTGGGCAGCACGCTCGACAAGATTGCGGTTGAGGTGCGGCACCTGCAGCGGACCGAGGTTCGTGAGGCGCAGGAGTATTTCAGCGAGAAGCAAAAAGGCTCGTCGGCGATGCCGCACAAGAAGAATCCGATCACGAGCGAGCAGATCAGCGGACTGGCGCGGGTGCTTCGCGGCAATGCGCAGGCCGCGCTTGAAGACATTGCGCTGTGGCATGAGCGTGACATTTCGCACTCTTCGGTGGAGCGGGTGATTTTTCCGGACTCGACGATTCTTGTCGATTATCTGCTGGCCAAGACGGCGGACCTGATCGACAGGCTGCTGGTTTATCCCGAGCGGATGAAGAAGAATCTGGAATTGACGGGCGGGCTGATCTTTTCGGGACAGCTGCTGCTGGACCTGGCCGAGGCGGGGATGCTGCGCGAGGACGCGTATCGGCTGGCTCAGTCGCACGCGATGCGAGCGTGGAAAGAAGACCTGAACTTTCGCGAAGAGGTTGGGCGCGACGCGGCGATTACGCGGCTGCTGTCGGCGGAGAAGCTCGACAAGACTTTCGACTACACGCGGCAGTTGGGCAATGTGGATGCGATTTTCAAAAGAGTTCTGGGAGAGTAGCTGCCCATGAGCCAGATTCCCGATGAGGCGGCGGAGCGGGTGCTGGGCACGATTCGCGAGGTGATCGAGATGGACGCGAATGGCCAGCAGACCGAGGCCGAGGCGTTTTTTAGGCCGCTGGTCGAGGAGTTTCCCGAGGCCGCGCTGGTGCACAGCTACATGTGCTGGATTCTGTCGCGATCAGGCAAACATCGCGAGTCGATCGAGCACGGGCGCGTTGCGGTGAAGCTGTCACCGGAGTCTGAGCTCTCGTCGGTGATGCTTTTCAGGGCGCTGTGGGGAGCGGGCGAGCATGCGCTGGCGTTTGAGGAGATGAAGCGGCTGGAAAAGTACGGGCACTCGGAGGAGTACGCGCGGATGATGCAGGAGTGGAACGAGGCTATAAAAGACGATGCCGCGAGCGAGACAATTCAATAAGAACGCTAATAAGAGCAGCGGGCCGGAGGGCGGCGTGCGGCTGACGCTGGCGATGACCGGAGCGTCAGGCGTCATTCTCGCCCGCGAGGCGCTGCGCGCGCTGGAAGCAGATGGGCGCGTGGAGCGGGTACATTTTGTGGCGAGCGAGAATTCGCTGCGCGTGCTGGCCGAGGAGCTTGGCGTGGCAGGCCGGACAAATCTCGTGGAAAAGCTGCTGGGCGCAAAGCCGAAGAAGATTGTGCAGCACTCCGATGCCGATGTGGGCGCGGCGATTGCGAGCGGCAGTCATCCATTGAACGGAATGATTGTGCTGCCTTGCTCGATGGGGACGCTGGCGAAGATTGCGCTGGGGCTGGCTGATTCGCTGATTGCGCGTGCGGCCGATGTGACGTTGAAGGAGCGGCGGCCCCTGATTTTGTGCGTGCGCGAGACTCCGTTCAACCGGATTCATCTGCGCAATATGACGCTCGCGGCAGAGGCTGGGGCGACGATCTTCCCTTGCATTCCGGCGTTTTACAACCGGCCGGTCGATTCGGATGAGATGGCGCGGCAATTTGCGTATCGCGTGCTGGCGCATTTGGGGCTGCCGCAGAAAGATGCTTATGTGTGGAAGAATGAAGCGTGAACGGTGGCCGGTTGACGGTGAGCGGTGCCTAGATCAGTTTCCACACAATACAGATTGCGACTATGCCCAATACTCCCACCGTCAGAAATATGACGGCTTTCAGCGTCTCTCGTTTCCCCTCTTGGGGGTCCGTCGATCGATAAACCAGTCGCTTACCCCGCCACTGACTCGGCTTGTAATAAATGGACACGAGAGTCATCATCTCACGCTTTCGATGGTCCCGGAAGAATTTCGGTTAACCGTTTCTGATCATGCAATGGCGGCCTCATAATTCGGATCAGTTGACAGGTGCGCCGCCTCGCCTTGATACTGCCAACTATGTTGAACTCACGGGAACACGGAACCGGGGTCATGGCCATGTGCATGTGTATGGCGTGGGGACCCGTCCGTGGGGCTCGTGAACGGCAGATGCGCTGAGCGCAACCGATTCCTGAAGTGAGGCGGCCCGGTCCCGGATAAGGATGCGGGCCGTTTTAGTTTGGGCCGCCGACAGTGGAGACGGGCGGTCATTTGAAAACGGGTGCGGGTCGGGAGACCCACACTACAGCCGGTCAGGAGACCGGCGGTACAACCGGGCTGGAGCCCGGCGCTACGACAGATTCTTGAAGGAGATCACGATGCCTGAAGAAACCAAGCAGCAGCTTGCCACTCTTGCCGTGCATGCGGGCCAGGTGGCCGATCCCACCACCGGTTCGCGCGCGGTGCCGATTTACCAGACCACTTCCTACCTCTTCCACGATGCGGACCATGCGGCGCGGCTGTTTGCGTTGCAGGAGTTCGGCAACATCTACACGCGCATTATGAACCCTACCACCGACGTGTTTGAAAAGCGCGTGGCGGCGCTCGAGGGAGGCGCGGCGGCGCTGGCAACCGCTTCGGGCCAGGCGGCTGAGACGCTGACGATTATCACGCTGGCCAAGGCCGGCGAGGAGATTATTTCTACGACTTCGTTGTATGGCGGCACGTACAACCTGTTCCACTACACGCTGCCGCGGCTGGGCATCGTGGTGAAGTTTGTCGACGCCGACGATTTCGACGGCGTGCGGGCGTTGATCAACTCAAAGACCCGCGCAATTTATACCGAGACGCTGGGCAATCCCAAGCTCGATATTGCCGACATTGAAAAGCTGGCCGCGATTGCGCATGAGCATAAGCTGCCGCTGGTCATCGACAACACCTGTGCCTCGCCGGCGCTGGTGCGCCCGATCGAGTGGGGCGCGGACATCGTAGTGAACTCGGCCACCAAGTTCCTTGGCGGGCACGGCACGGCGATTGGCGGCGTGATTGTGGATGCCGGCAAATTCGACTGGGCGGCGTCGGGGCGTTTCGCGGAGTTTACCGAGCCCGATCCCTCGTATCACGGGCTCTCGTACACGCAGGCCTTCGGGCCGGTGTCGTTCATCATCAAGGCGCGCATCCAGGGGCTGCGCGACACCGGCGCGGCACTGTCGCCGTTCAACGCGTTCCTGTTGCTGCAGGGCATTGAGACGCTGCACCTGCGCATGGAGCGGCATTCCGAAAATGCTCTGGCCGTGGCGAAGCATCTGGCTGGGCATCCGGGTGTGGAGTGGGTCAACTATCCGGGTCTTGAGTCGAGTGCATACCATCAGCGGGCAAAGAAGTATCTGCCCGGCGGTGCGGGTGCGCTGGTAACCTTTGGCATTAAGGGTGGCTACGATGCCGGCAAGAAACTTATCGATACACTGAAGCTATTCTCGCTGCTGGCCAATATCGGCGACGCCAAGTCACTGGTTATTCATCCTGCTTCGACGACGCATCAGCAGCTTTCGGTTGAGGAACAGGCGTCGACGGGCGTGACTCCGGGGATGGTGAGGCTCTCGGTGGGCATCGAAGATATTCGCGACATTGTTGCCGACCTTGATCAGGCCATTGAAGTCGCCAATGGGCATGGTAAAGGCAGGGACTAGGGACTAGGGACTGAGGGACTAAGGGACTAGGGACTAGGGACTAGGGACTAAGAGAACTTCCGCGGGGTGGGCTTGTGCTAATTCCGCTAACGCCGCTAGCTCCGCTGGCTCCGCTTGTAAGCTGATAGCTTAGGAAAGAACATGTCTACCGACTCATTTAATCGCAGCGGCGCGTCGCCGCCACCGAAGACGATTGCGCCCACCTACGAAGGCGACTTTGTGCTCAAGGAGCCGCTGGCGCTTGAATGCGGGCGCTCGTTGGACTGTCCTACGCTGCATTATGCCGTTTACGGCCGGCTGAATGCAGCCCGGGATAATGCCGTTCTTGTTTGTCATGCGCTGTCGGGTTCGGCGCTGGTTGGCAGCTGGTGGCCTGAGATCTTTGCTCCCGGTGCGGTGCTCTCTTTGGAGCACGACTTTGTCATCTGCATTAATATGCTGGGTTCCTGTTACGGTTCTACCGGGCCTGCCTCGGTGAATCCCGAGACGGGAGAGCCGTACGGGCCCGACTTTCCACTCGTTTCAATCCGCGACAATGTGCGCGCGCAGGCGCAGCTGCTCGATTCGCTTGGCATTCGCAAGCTGCGGCTCACGCTGGGCGGCTCTATCGGCGGCATGCAGGCGCTGGAGTGGTCGATTCTCTATCCCGAACGCGTGGAGCGGGCGCTGATTATTGGCGTGGCGCCGCTGGGCGCGATGGGATTGGCGCTTAATCATTTGCAGCGAGCGGC
Source organism: uncultured Acidobacteriaceae bacterium (assembly GCA_963732165.1). Taxonomy (GTDB): domain Bacteria; phylum Acidobacteriota; class Terriglobia; order Terriglobales; family Acidobacteriaceae; genus Telmatobacter. The sequence continues at coordinate 460,243 of CAVSYM010000026.1, read as the reverse complement.
GATCGAGCAGGACCCCGAGTGGGAGGGTGGCCGCTACCTGCCGCAGAAGCCCCCTCGGCGGGGGCTCTCGCTGGCTCGGCAGATTGGAATGATCAGCTACAAATCTGCGCCGCTGCTCGAGGAGCGCTACGGGCGCAATCCCAACCGCAACGGTGAGGACCCATGGCTTGAAGATCGTTGCGGCGGGCTGATCGGCGGCCGTTTCGACGTGGCAGGGTATCTTGACGAGCAGGGAAGACGGTTTGTGGAGCGATTCGAGGCCAATTCGTACCTTTCGATTATGCGATCGATGGATACGTGGGATCCGCTGCGGGGGTTCGGCTCGGCTGAAGAGGCGTTCGGGCGGATCAAGGCCAAGCTCAGCTTTGTGGGCATCAGTACCGACTGGCTGTTTCCGGCCGAGGACGTGCGGCAGTTTGCCAAGGCGGTGCGGGCCGCGGGCGCAAATGCCGATTACCGGCAGATGGAGAGCTCGCACGGGCACGACGCGTTTCTGGCCGAGCAGACAGAATTGGTGAGGTTGCTGCAGTAGCAGAAAGCCCCAGTCGCCGGATCGGCATCTCTGATAGGGGGAATGATCCGCCGGCGGACGGCGAATCGAAGGAAATATACGGCAGTCCGAACTCGATCTCGCGGTCGTCTCAGCTTTTCCCGAAGTGTTTGCTTGTCAGAGGCAGCTCGGATTTCTATAATCCTTCCAATACCGTCTCGGATGCCGTGGTATTGTAGTAACCGTCGCCGCGGCGCCTAACCGCCGCTCAGAGCGATTGTCTTTTCCAAGCGTGAATGAGGATTATTGATCGCCATTTCAGCAATTCCCAGGAGCACTGAATGAAGAAGTTAGTCTTTGCATCTGCGATGGCCTTGGCTGCCATTTGCCTTGCTTCCGCGCCTCAAATGCCAGCGCAGGCGCCAGCATCGGACGCGGGCCAGGTCAGCCTTCCCGCAGACCAGTACAACGCTTATCAAAACGCCACTACACAGAGCGATCCCGCGGCAAAGGCCGCAGCGCTCGAAAGCTTCCTGTCGACCTATCCTCAGACCCCGGTCAAAAAGCAGGTACTGGACCAACTTATCGATGCTTACCAGCAGGCGAGGAACTTTCCCAAGGCTCTTGACGCTGCCACCCGCTTGCTGCAGATCGACCCCAACGAACCCGAAGGCGATCCTGGTCTCGGTTTATTTCGACACGGCGGATTGCAAGAAGGCAGTCGACCCGCAGACCGGCGATCTGAAAGACCCGCAACCTTGCGACAACGCCGCAATTCTGGCTCAGAAGGGTCTGACCATTGCGAAGCCGGCTGAAATGGATGACGCGACTTGGAAGAACTTCACAACTGCATATTACCCGGTCTTCCATTCGGCAATCGCGCAGGACGACGTTTTTGCGAAGAAGGACTACGCCGCGGCGATAGACGAGTACAGCAAGGAACTCATGCTTTATCCCGAGGCCCAGACGCAGTCCGGAGCCGGCCTTGTGGACACACTGAACCTGGCAGAGGCGCTGGTCAAACCGAGCCCGAAGAAGGACATTATCAAGGCGATCTGGTTCTACGCGCGTGCGTATGATTTTGCCCCGGCAGCCTACAAGCCGCAGATCGAGCCAAAACTCGACTACTGGTACAAGCGCTACCACGGCACGCTCGACGGCGACGCCGCCATCAAGACGCAGATCGACGCCATCAAGGCCCAGGCGCAGTCTTCTCTGTTTCCGCCTTCAACCTACACTATCGCTCCGGCTCCAACGCCTGCCGACCTAGCCCATCACGCATACGTCAGCGGCGACCCGAAGCTGCTGAGCCTCGAGGACAAGGAATACATTCTGGCCAACGGCGCGGACGCAGATGCCAATGGTTTGTGGGCGCTGCTCAAAGGCCAGCAGACTCCGGTACCGGGAGTGGAGATCTCCGCGCAGGCCACCGTGCTGAAGGTGACGGTGACCACGGTACGCGAACCCAAGCCCAAGGACTACTTGGTGAAGCTGACGACGCCTGCCAGTTGCGACGCGGTTCCTGAGCCGCCTAGCGAGCTGAAGGTGAAGGAAGCGCAGGAGTATATCCTGGCCAACGGCGTGAAGGCCGATACCGACGCGATGGGCGATGTGCTGACTGAAGAGCCGGCGCATATCCGCAAGATCGAGATCGTGCCAGTCCGTTGAGGTAATCAAGGTTGCCGTGGCGCAGGACGCCAAGGACAACAAAACGCCGGACTTTATTGTGGACATGAAGGAGCCGGCGTCGTGCAAGGATGTTCCGGCGACGGATTCAACGCTGGGACTGCAACCGGCCGCGACAGAGCTTGATGCGACCTACAGCACGTTCACCAAAGTTCCTGCAGCGAACGGCAGGGACGCATCGGCTCAGATTGAGTTGAGCGGCGGCTTCCTGCAACTTGCGAAGAAAACACCACCGCACAAGCCGAGTCCTGCACACCGCGCCGGAGAGCATCGGCCTGGCGAGTGATAACCCGGCAATTCCTGGGATAGATGAAGGGCGGCTTATTGGCCGCCCTTCTTTTTGGGTTGTGCGCCAGGCATGGCGCGTAGCGCGTAAGCGCAAGCGAGGTGACTGTGGTGGTCACTTCGTGGACTTGGGGGTGAGAGTCCCCTGCAGGCCCTGATGGTGGGAACTGCTAGCCGAACAGCAAGGGTGTCCATCGTGAGGTGGAATCTGAAGGAAGCTGTAAGCAAAACTGCGGTCCGACGAACAGCCAGCGGATATAGGCGGTCCCATCTGGGCGAGAGGGCCACAACACTCAAAGCCCGATACCATCCGGAAGGTGGGGACGTAGATCCGACGGATATATGCAGTGAAGGTCGCGCGAATTACCCTGGGAAGTCTGTTAGCCTGCCTCGGGCTACTGACGCCGTAAGGTGTTGGGATGGGCTGGCAGATTGCAGCAGAGGTCGTAGTAGCCGCTCGGAACCGGAGCGGCGAAGGACCGAACATGAAACACGGAAGTAGGAGAGCAGACCTCGATGCGAGACGATGACGCAGAAGCATACGCAAGTATGGCCAGGACAGAGGGAGGCGGGCGGAACCTGCTTTGGGCTGTTCCGGTGCCGAGTATTCGCACGGCGGCTGTTGGGTTGCCGAAAACGAAGGTGATGGGAGCGTTATAGCATCCATCGCCGTTTCATGAACCGCCGGATACCGAACGGTCCGTCCGGTGGTGTGGGAGGACGGCGGGAGTGATCCCGCCTCCTACCCGATCGCACGCCGGTTTGCGCGGGGATGGTAATCTATCCAAAGCATGGCGCGACTTAGGTACTTCCCGCTTTTTGCCGCACTGGCTATCGCAGCCGCGTTGTGCCCGGCGCAGGAAGCGCAATCCGCTGCAACCTACCCTTTACCGAAAGAAAAGCCTGTCCCGGGCTGGGTTGAGCCGACTCCGTTTCCAGCGAACGGTTCGCCGCTGGCGCCCGGATTTACCGTTGAGGTGCGCACGCCGGACCAGTTGACTGAGCAGGACCGCCTGCGTGAGGCCGACGCGGAGTCGTCGATCGCCGAGCGAGCTGGGTTTGCCGACCTCGAGTTCAACGCGGGCAAGTGGAGCTACCGGCAATTGGTTTGCCCGGATTTCCCGAACCACCTGTTTCTGCGCTTTACCCGGGACAACGGCGCCGGCGACCAGAGCATGTTTTCGGCTTCGATCCCCCTTAACGGAAAAGGGCACGTCCGCATTATTCCGATTTTGAGGCGCAGCTACACGCTGTTTTCTCCCGCGCCTATCAATGCGATCACGGTTTCAGCTTTTAACCACATACGGTCGGAGGAAGATGCGCCGAACCCGCAATCGTGGGTTGGGACGGCGCTCTGCTATGCGGCGCTGGCCGGCGCAAATCCCGTTGCCGTGCCGCTGGGCGATGCATCGCTGCTTCCTGGCGGTTTTCCCGCGGCATCGGCGCCCGAGCTTAAGGCTCCCATCAAAGGTGACGAGGTTATCTATCTTGGGGATGTGTCGGCGAAGCGCAAGCCGGTAGTGTGGACCATGACCTTCAGCAAGAAGGGGTCGCCTAATGAATGTGAAACGCCCGTCAGAAGAGATCAACCGGCCAAAGCCGGTTCCCACTGGGCCGCAATACGCTGAAAAGCCGGCACCACCGGTGATCGACGCGCAGTAGGGCAGATTGGGAATGGACCGCTATTCGCCCAGCATGATGCGCTGGATGCGGCTGGCGCGGCCGGTGGCTGGATCGCACTCGATCAGCGCCGCGCACATCTTCGGGTTTCCCTTCGCGGGCTCGAATTTCCCGGGCATTCCAGTCAAGAATCTGTGCAGGACGAGATCTTTTTCGACGCCGATGATGCTGTCGTAAGGGCCGCTCATGCCTACGTCGGTCTGGTAGGCGGTGCCGCCGGGCAGGATGCGCTCGTCGGCGGTGGGCACGTGGGTGTGTGTGCCCAGGACTGCGGTAACGCGGCCGTCGAGATGCCAGCCCATGGCGACCTTCTCGCTGGTGGCCTCGGCGTGAAAATCAACTACGATAACCCTGGCCTCGATGCCGGCGAGCAGTACTGTCGCGGCGTTGAACGGGTCGTTGGTGCCGCTCATAAACACGCGGCCCTGCAGATTGAGGACAGCGTAGGGGACGCCGCTCTCAGTCACGCCTTCATAGACGCCGTAGCCGGGCAGGCCGGGCTGAAAATTGGCGGGGCGAAGCACGCGGCGCGGGCGCTCGGTGCTGCCGGCGGGTGCGGAGTTGAGATAGTCGACGAGTTCGCGCTTGTCCCACACGTGGTTGCCGGTGGTGAGCACGTCGGCTCCCCAGTCGAAGATCTCTTCGGCGATCTGTGGCGTGACGCCGAAGCCGCCGGCGGCGTTTTCAGCGTTGACGACGGTGAGCTCGACATTGTGCGCCTCGCGCACGTGGCCGATGTGTTCGCGGACTATTCTGCGACCCGCGCTGCCGAAGATGTCGCCGACGAAGAGGATGTTCAATGGGGTACGAAGCTCCTGTGAAAGGCACTAGGGACTAGGCAATAGGCAATAGTTACCACGTGCCAGCTGCGAATGTGCTTAAGCGGATAGGGGTTTGGCCTGACGCAATGCTTTCATTAAAGCGACGAGCATCTTACCAACCTCATTCATCAGCGAGTCAGCAGAGTCGATCATTATTTGTGATCCAAAGCCAAGTTCTCTTACGATTACCAGTTGGGTTTCGATCTCTGCACAAGATCCACGTGCATGACCGAGAAACAGCAGATATTCCCCCTTTGAGGACTTGCCGTATCCTTCTGCAATGTTGCTGGCGATGGAAACGGTCGCGCGGCGCATCTGATTGGTGAGGCCAAATCTCTCGGCGTCTGGGAACTCGGATATCAATTTATAGACTGCAACAGTTAGTTGGATGGCCCTTTGCCAAACGGTGAGATCCTTGAACGATTGTCCCATCTTATTCTCCTCAATCTCTCAGTCCCTCGTCCCTCAGTCCCTGTCTTTCTCACGCCTCAAACGCATCCCCGGGCTTCCAGTTCACCACTTTAATTCCGGGCTCGACCAGCGTTGCCAGCTGCTCGGGCGTGCCTGTAAGCGGCGGGAAAGTACCCCAGTGCAGCGGCAGAATCACCTCGGGCTTCAACAACCGGCTCGCAAACGCAGCTTCCTTCGGATCCATGGTGTAATATCCGCCGATGGGCAGCATTGCGATCTTCGGCTCGTAGAGCTCGTGAATCAGCTTCATGTCGCCGAAGACGCAGGTGTCGCCCGCGTGGTACATCACCGATCCGCCTTCGATCGAAATCACGAATCCCGCCGCCACGCCAACGTAGTGGGTCCCCTTTTCGTCTTGCGCGCCAGAAGAATGCTTCGCATCCACCATCGTCGCCGCCGCATCGCCGATCGTCACTGTCCCGCCCAGATTCATGCCCACAGTTTCCGTCACACCTTTTCCGGCGATATAGTCGGCCAGCTCGTAGATTGCTACCACCTTCGATCCATGCCGCTTGGCTACGGGCGCGGCGTCACTGATGTGGTCGCCGTGGCCATGCGTCAGCAAGATGGCATCGAGCTTCGACGGCAGTTCAAACTCCTTCGGGTACTTAGGGTTGTGCGCGATGAATGGGTCGATCAGGATGTTGGTTCCTTTCGGTGTCTGGATGAGTACGGTAGCGTGGCCAAGCCAGGTTATGCGGGTTTTTGCGGATGAGCTCATGATTTTCTCCTTGATATGGGAAAGGTTAAGTTCGTTTCGAACGCGAAGGAGAGCTTTGAACAACCTGCCTCTTGAGAAGTAACCCTTGACGCCGGTTCAAGGCAAGTGTAGGCTTTCTCAAAGGCGAATATATGGCGAAAATTGATTCGCTCTTCCCCATCCTTCAACCCTCCCCCGCCGGCCCGCTCGCTCGCTCCGCGGCCGATGCCAAGCTCCACTCCGCCGGTCACCTCACCGAGTACCGCCCGCTGCCGTCAAAGTCCATCCTGGGTAAGACGGTGTCAAGGCGTGGGTTGCCGTTCACCCACTCCATCAATCCTTACCGCGGCTGCGAGTTCGCCTGCCGCTATTGTTATGCCCGCTACACGCACGAGTTCCTCGAGCTGCACTCGCCCGAGGATTTTGAGCACAAGATCTACTTCAAGCAAAATGCCGCGTGGCTGCTTGAGCAGGAGCTTAAGAAGCTCAAACCGGGTACTGACATCGCGCTGGGCACCGCAACCGATCCCTACCAGCCCATCGAGCGCAAGCAACTCATCACTCGCTCGCTGCTTGAGGTTTTTGCACGCAGCAGCGGTTTTCGGATCGGCATCATATCCAAATCCACGCTCATCACGCGCGATATCGACCTGCTTAAGCAGGTCGCCGAGCGCCACGCGCTCACGGTTCACATTACCGTTACGACCATGAATGTGAAGCTGGCTCGCACGCTTGAACCGCGCGCGCCGCGACCCGACCTGCGCATCGCCGCGCTCGCCGAACTTCGCCAGGCCGGAATCCGGGCCGGGGTTAACTGCTCTCCATTGATGCCAGGCATCACCGACACCCGCTCATCGATCGCAGCCGTCGCCCGCGCTGCTGCCAACGCGGGAGCGGAGTTCTTCTTCGCCGGAGCGCTCTTCCTCAAGCCCTGCTCCCAGCCCACGTTTTTCAGTTTTGTACGAGAACATTTCCCCGAGCAGGCCGAGGCATACCGGCGGCGCTACGAGAAAAGCGCATTCGTCTCCGCCGAGTATCGCAAGCGTATGGGTGACCTGGTTGAATCCATTCGCGGCGAATACGGGCTGAACACGCGCTTCGGCGAGTCGAGTTGGAATCCCGCACCTACGCCGCAAATCGAAATGCAACCATGGCTGCCGTTCCAGTAGGCAAGCGAGAAGGCTCGACATGCTCAAGACGTTCAGATTGAGGAACGAAAACCGGCGCAAACCATGGCAATGTTGCGCTAATCTGGCCTCATGTTCTTTCCGGTATTCCTCCTCGGGCTCGCGCTCCACAGCGGACCCGCAATTTCGATCCGCTGTGGCAATAACCTCGATGCCCATACAGTTCCTGAGCGGAGCCTGGCGGGATTTATCGTCTCACTCGTCTTTCACAGCGAAGACGACCACGACCCGAACACGCATAACTGCGCTGCGAACTTTTACATTAAGGTGCGAAAACCGGACGGCTCTGCCGAGGACACTGAGAACCTGACCAACAGTGAAAGCGATTGGAGACGCCCCATCACGTTTCGCGTCGACGGCTTCAGCCCCGATGGCAACCTGGCCTATGTTTTCATCTCGGACGGCGGGCGGTACGCGACGGTGAACGCGATTGAATACGACATGCGCACCGGCAAACAGCGGGCACTTTATCTCCAATCTGCCAAGGCGTGGGGCGCGACCGCGGCCTGCGCGGCGTCAATTCATATTCTCGGCATTGGGACTACCGGCCACCTGGTGTTCTCCACGTCAGCCACGGGCAGATGCACGCGGCGGGAGTTGTGGGATACGGCCTTCGATCAGGACCCGAACGAAGTCATTCAGCCCAAGACGCCTGCGCACTTGACTTCAGATCGGAGCATAACCAAGCTTTCGCCGGGAAAGGCTGCGGCGCGCTGAGCAATGCCCGCGCTACCGCGTCATGATCACTTCAGAAAGGCTGTCCTTGGCCAGGAATTGCCGATGCCCCGACCAGCCTGCAAACAGCTTCTCGATGCTGCGATTGGTGAATGCACGTTGGATCGGCGCTGTCGACCCAAGCTGCATCTCGACGTCGTCGGTCGCGGTTACGTGAAAGCGGCAGTGGGCAGTCTCCTCGCCGCGCGTGCGCGTATGGAAAAACGCCAGTACCTGGCCTCCGGGGTTCATAGCATCGTAGAGACGCATCACCACCGGTACAACAAAGGCCTCAGGCAAATAATCGAGCGCCGTCCACAGCAGAACCACGTCGAAGGTACGGTCGCCAAAGTCCATGCTCTGCTTCAGAAAGCCTTCAACATTCCACTTAGGGTTTCCTTCTTCGTCCTTTTCGTTCTGCCAGTCCCCATTTAAGGCGTCGTGCACCAGGTCAGCCAGAAAAATGCTGTGTCCAAGTTCGGTAAGAAAATTAATGTTCGTCGGCGAGGTGTAGCCGACGTCGATCACGCGCAACCCCGGTTCGGCCTGCAGCCTCTTGCGCAACATGGCCCAACCACCGGAGTGGCGAGGCACTCTGGGGCCAGCCGGGGTGGTTACGGAGGCAGTGGGGCCTCCGCCCTGCTTCTTTTCGAACCAGTTCAGCAACCTTCAACCCTCTCGATTTAGGAGCGCGAGCCCCATAGGAGCCCGCGCGCAGCACTCCCGCCTAAACGATGGCGCCAGACTGGGGCGCGTTAGCGCTCTCGGGCTGTTTGATCGCGCCCTGGGTCAGATCCACCTTGCCGCGGAAGATCGCGTTGTCTTCAACCGCCAGGCGCAGGGCGCGAATATCGCCCTCCATCGAGCATCCCGCGCGCAACTCCACGCGGCCGCTGGCCACTACATTTCCCTGAACGTGGCCCAGAATCAACACATCTTTAGCGCTGAGATCGGCTGCCACATTGGCGCTGGGGCCAATCGTCAGCCGGCTTTCAGACAGGTTCACGGTCCCCTCCACGCGCCCGTCCACAATCAAATCCTCGCTTCCCCTCACTTCACCGCAAATAATCACGCTCTTTCCGATGCGTGCGGGAGTACTCTCCACTGGCATGATGTTTCCCTCTCCTGGCCACAGAATTGTCGCTTCCGGGAATCTCGGAGGCTTTCCGGTCTGAATCGGCCGGCAGCCAGGCTCGCAGGTGCGACTGGGACTAGTCTGCGCCGCTCGAGTTCCCTCGCGATTATGGTCCCTGCCCGAACTATAACAGTTAACTGTTCCTGCTGTGCGAAGCGCTGCATCCGAGAAGGGTCTTTGGTTGTCTAATAAGGGAATGGGACAGTATCAAAACCGAACAGCTGCCCTGGCTGCTGCCCGTGGAACTGTCCTCAGGCTGATGCTGCTCTGCTGCGTGCTGGCCGGGGCTGGTCTGGCCGCAGCGCAGCCAGTGGGCTCCCTTTCGCCGGCAGAGGCCCAGGCACTGGTCAACCGCGCGCTGGCCAACGAGCTGCAGGCCGCGCAGGACTCGAACCATCCGATGCGCTACACCTTGCACAAAATCAGCCCGCGCCTGACTTCGACCAAGGAAATTGTAGAAACCAGGGATGGCGAAGTGGCCCGCCTGACCTTGGTCTTCGACAAGCCTCTATCCGCCGCTGCCGAGCGGCAGGAAGAAACACGGCTCGATGCGCTCTCGCGTAATCCGGGCCTGCAGCATCATCGCAAACAATCTGAGGATGCCGACACAGTGCGTGCGCTCAAGGTGCTCCGCGCACTGCCCAACGCATTTACCTACCAATACGCCGGACCGGCTGACTCGCCGTCGGGTGCGCTCCAGAAATTCACCTTCAAGCCGAACCCGGATTTCTCAGCGCCCGATCTCGAAACCACGGCTCTGAGCCAGATGAGCGGTCAGATCATAATCGACGCGACGAATGAACGGGTTGCGCGGCTCGACGGCCATCTCGACCAGGATGTGGATTTCGGTTGGGGTATTCTCGGCCGGCTGAACAAGGGCGGCTGGATCACGATTCAACAGGCCGACGTGGGCGGTAATCAGTGGCGCACTGTCCACTTCCAGATGGCGATGAGCGGCCGCGTCGTCTTCAAGACCCGCGTCTTTTCGACCGCCGAAGATGAGTCCGGCTTCGCGCCGGTCCCGCAGGGGATGGGCTACAAGCAGGCCATCGAGATGCTGCGCAGCGATTCGAAGTAGCGCGGATCTTCAAACGTGAATGCACCCTTTTCACGGGCTTTTCGTGCGCTCTATATGCAGAAAAACGGCGGCATCCTGAAGGATGCCGCCGTTCGCGGTCTTGCTTGATTCGCCGCTTACTTGATCTTCAAGTAGACCATGGCGAAGGTGAACAGCGTCAGGGACTCGATGAACGCCAGGCCGATGATCATGAATGTCATCAGTGCGGGTCGGGTTCCGGGGTTGCGTGCCAAAGCCTCGGTGGTTGAGCCAACGGCACGTCCCTGGCCAAGGCCGCAAAGACCGGCCGCCAGCCCCATTCCGAGTCCCACGCCGATGGGAGCCATATCCATTACCGGCGATCCGCCGTCAGCAAATGCCGGAATGGCAAAGCACATTGCCGCCAAGGCCATAAACAGATATTGAAGTTTCCGCATAGTTCTCCAGCTTCCCTTGAGATTAGCTGCCAGTGGGTGGTTGAGGCTCACCGTGCCGGCGTAAATGCTAGCTTCTAGCTCCTAGCCTCTAGCTTTTAGCTTGTTCATCGGTGAGTCGAGAATCTCAGTTCACCCATGCAATAGCTAGAAGCTAGCAGCTAGAGGCTAAAGGCTGCTTTCGCGCCTTTGACCCCCTCACGCTCGCAACCTATCCGTTTTACCCGGAGCGGAAGCGCTCTCCGGCGGAATCCCTTTCAGCTGTCAGCTCTCAGCCTTCAGCTTTTAGCTTTTTTATCCCTGCGGGCGCCGCATCAACTTTCCTGCAGACTCCCAGCACCGGCACAATGAGCTGAGAGCTGAAAGCTAACAGCTGAAAGCTGCCTTTAATGCTCGTGCGCAACTGCCATAGCGATGTAAATCATCGACAGCAGCATGAAAACATAGGCCTGAACCAGCGCGACGAAGGCGTGCAGGCCAAGAAATGGGAGCGGCGCCAACAGCGGCATCATCGAAAACGAGATCAAAATGAGCAGATCGCTGGCCAGCATGTTTGCGTAGAGTCGGATAGTAAGCGACATCATGCGCGCCAGGTGCGAGATGATCTCCACCGGAAATAGCAGCCATGCCATCCACCACACTGGCCCGGCGAATTGCTTCATGTAGCCGATTGGTCCATGTACGCGAAGTCCGTGGTAGTTGTAATAAAGGAACGCCAGCACGGCAATACCGAACGGAACAACCGGTTGACTCGTCGGCGTTACTACGCCGGGCACCAGGCCAAGCATGTTATTGAGCAGAACAAAAAGCAGGACACATGTAATGAAGCTTTGGAATCGCAGGTAGCTGTGCCCGATCACCTGTTCGGCCTGGCCGCCGGTAAACTCGTGCAGCATCTCGGCAATCTGCTGGACCGCTCCGGGCTTTTCCACTGAGAGCGACAGTCTGACGACGATGAAAACGCAAATGAGTGCGCCGGCAACCAGCAGTTCCATCGAAAAGGTGCCGTCGATAGGCGAGGAAGCTTTGACCGGGTGATACCCCACCAGGTGCATCAACCGGAGGACAGCGCCGCCAAAAATCAGATTCAAAAAATGGCTAATCAGGTTTTCAATGAACATCTTGAGTCGATTCTTTTCGTCTCTGGGCCGGAGCACCAATTGCGGGCCTGGGTATTTCAACCCCGGATCAGGCGAATTCCTTCCCAGACCATGGCCAGAAGAGCCAGGCCAAGGCCGCAAAGAAGTGCGATTGCCGAGCCCTGAATATACTTCAGGCTAACATAAATCACCACCCCGAAGACGATCAGCCTGAAGGCAAAGAAGAGGATCGCAATCGCCGTTCCCCTGGGCGATTCGTGGTTGTCCAGTTTGGCATTGATGAAGCGCACCAGCCGCCGCCATTCGTGGGTGCTGGAGGCCGAAACCGCAGTACCGGCGGCCAGCATGGCGGCATCTCTCCAGCCGGAGGCCTTCCACAGCACCAGGGAAGCGGCCATCCCAAAAATCAGAATGTTTCTGAAAGCGCGCTTGAGCATTGCTTCGGGGTCCGGCATTGCGCCCTGAGCTGCCTGTTGCGTTTCTTCAGTCATTGCTTGTCTTCGCCCTTGGCGCCGCTCTTTCCTTCTCCCTGCCCACCTGCAATCTTAATGATGAGCCGGACGGCCCCGATCAGCCCCGCGAGGATACCGAAGACTACTCCCGCCATTGTGATCCATGTCTGATGAAAGACGTGGTCGAGCCACGCTCCGCCAAGCCAGCCGATGAAGGCGGCGCACGGCAGCAGCAACGCGATCTGGATCAACTTCTCGGCCTGGACCATCGAGTCCACGAGCGCGGAGCCTTTTTTGCGCGGGTTCGAGTCCGGAATGGGACGGTTGTAGGGCATACCTCGTGATTATCCACGATCCGAGCGTCGTCGCGCAGTCGAATCGACCCGCTTCCGCGCTCAGCGATAATCCCGCACAGCGATATACTGGCCGTTGGACCATCCACCAAAGTTCCACTAAAGGATTAAGCGTGTTCGACTCGGAATTTGAGCAGGATCTCTTCAAACTGCGCAGAGAAAAGCTCGAGGAAATCGAGAAGCTGGGGCAGGCCGCTTACCCCAACCAGTTCCCGTTCACGCACACCATTCCGCAGGTGCGCGAAAAGTGGGACTCGGCCACCGGCGAAGAGCTTGAGGCCGATCGCACCACGGTTGCCGTGGCCGGGCGCATCATCGCCATCCGGCTGATGGGCAAGGCCGGCTTTGCGACGCTGCTGCAGGAAGGCAAGAAGCTGCAGGTCTACGTGCGGCTCGATGCTGTTGGCGAGCAGGGGTGGGCTCTTTACAAGTTGCTCGATCTCGGCGACCACATTGGCGTCGGCGGTTATCTTTTTCGCACGCGCACCGGGGAACTTTCAGTCCACGCCGAGCGACTCACGTTTCTCGCCAAGGCCATGCTCTCGCTGCCTGAGAAGTTCCACGGCCTGGCCGACGTTGAGCTGCGATATCGCCAGCGCTATGTCGATCTCTTTACCAACCTCGACGCCCGCGAAGTCTTCGTCAAGCGCGCAAAAACGCTCAAAGCACTGCGGAACTTTTTCGATAGCCGCGGCTACCTTGAAGTGGAAACGCCGATGATGCAGCAGATCGCCGGCGGCGCGGCGGCGCGTCCCTTCACGACTCACCACAACGCGCTCGACATCGATTTGTTTTTGCGCATCGCGCCCGAGCTTTATTTGAAGCGGCTGGTGGTGGGCGGGCTCGACCGCGTCTACGAGATCAATCGAAACTTCCGCAATGAGGGCGTGAGCACGCAGCACAACCCCGAGTTCACCATGCTGGAGTTCTACCAGGCGTATGCGAACTACCACGACCTGATGAACCTGACCGAAGAGCTGTTCAAGTCTGTCGCGCAGGAAGTGAATGGCACGACGATCACCGAGTTCAACGGCAACACCATCGATCTCGGCAAGTGGCAGCGATTGACGATGCACGAAGCCATTCAAGAGTATTGGCCGACAGAAGCCGGTGCCAAGCCTGCTGACACAGCGTTTGAATCGCCGCAGGTGATGCAGGTACGGCTGGATGCCGCCATCGATTCGCTGGGGCAGCAGATTCGCAGCCGCGATCCCTTAAATCCCGTTCAGCATGAGGAAAACCGTGGCCTGATTAACTTGAAGGGAAATCTTGATCTGATACGGTCCATGAACCAGCGATCCGGTTCCGCCGGGAGAACGACTTACGCGCTCTTCGAATTACTCGTCGAACCCAACCTTATCCAACCCACCTTCATCTACGATTACCCGACCGTCGTCTCTCCGCTCTCGAAGCAGAAGCCCGACGACCCTGACCACGTTGAACGCTTCGAAATCTTTGCCGGCGGCTTCGAGCTAGGCAACGCATTCAGCGAGCTGAACGACCCTGTCGAGCAGAAAAAGCGCTTTGAGGACCAGCTCGCGCAGCGTGCAGCCGGCGACGACGAAGCCCACCAGATGGACGAGGATTACGTCCGCGCGCTGGCCTACGGTCTGCCCCCGACAGGCGGCGAAGGCATCGGCATCGATCGGCTCGTCATGCTGCTGACCGGCTCGAAATCGATCCGCGATGTAATTCTTTTTCCGCTGATGAGAAACAGGGACTAGAGCATTTTCAGGGTTGGTGCATCCGGGCAGGGGCTAATCAGGTTGCGGAAAAACCCGTTGAACGAAGCAATTTCGTCATAGTCGATGCAGCAGGGGCTAAAGCCCCAATCATTTTGAAGGCTTTATTGGCCCGGCTAAAGCCGTGCCCTTGTTACAAAGCCTCCTTCGAATGTGCCTGGGCGAGTTTTTCCGCAGCCTGTAAAGCCCAAAGCGATTGATGGGCGTTTTTGCGGCATGACTAAACTCATGCCCTATTACAAGGCTTTGCCTCGAATACATCAACTCAGAATTCGGTCTAATAAATCAAATCAGAATTCGGTCTAAAGGACTGCCTTGGTTCCTGCCTTACTGGTCTCTGGTCTGGCGGATGGCGCGCGAAGGCTGGTCGACTGAGGAGTAGGTGGAAGGCGTGCTCTGGTTGCCGAGCCGCGGACCGGCGGGTGAGTCAGCGGCCCCGCGACAATTCTTCAGGTCGCGCAGGATCTCGGCTTTTTCGCGCGCGTACTGGCCGGCCAGGCGGGTCAAAGCAAAGGTGATGATGTCGCTGTGGTGCAGATCGGCGGCCAATGGGTCGCGGCGCATGTTGAGCCACAGGCGATGAACAAGCTGCACATCGTCAGGGCTGAGGGTAGGCGCGTGCGGGCCGATGAAAAAGACCTTGGTTTCGCCGTTCGGCCCGATGACGTAAAAATTGAACTGGCGCTTGGGCTCAGGCAGCGCTTCCCACGCCTGGCCCATGTGAAAGGCCTGATCTTCGGCGGAGATGGAGCTCGAGACGCCGGAGACCACCGAATCGACCTCGAGCGAATTTGCACCCTGAGCCAGCGCGGCAAAAACATCGCCCGCCGGAACCACCAGCAGCGAAACCTTCTTGCCGAAGCTTTCAGCCACTGAAACGGCCTTGGTAAAGATCATCTGCTCGTGCTCGCTGAAACTCTGCTGCTCGGCGCTAAGGTACTCAGGCCCGCCAGCGCCCATCATGCGCACGCTGATCACAATCACATCGCGTTCGTCGGTGTTGTTGCGGGCGAGCGTCCACTTGAGCGCGACAGGGTTGCTGGGGTCGCGCATGGTGACCATTATGCCGCCCGGGCGCAGGGCCGCGGATTCGCGGCTTACCGTGTCCTGGTGCTCGAGCTGGAAGTGATCTTTCATCTGCCGCGCGGTGAGCTCGTGCAGACGCAGATTGCGGCGTTCGGAGATAGTGAAGACAATGAAGAATCCGGCGGCAAACACGATGCCGCTTTCAGTGGCGATGGTTTTGGTGAAGAGGTTCACCGTGGCAGTAGCCAGCAGCACAAGGAATACCGAGAACAGGCCGACGGGAATCTCAATCTTGCCGATGCGGAAGTTCGGCGGAACCTTCCAGCCGCGCTCGCCGTGGTATTTATAGCGCAGAACCAGCATAGCCAGGCTGTTAAAGGTGAACGACCAGATGACGCCGAAAGCGTACGCTTCACCCAGCATGATCACGTTGCCGCGGCTCACGATGATGGTAAACATCTGGAGGATGAAGACCAGGTTGATGATGCGGTAGCTGGTGCCGAATTTGCGATGCGGCTTGCGGAACCAGTCGGTGAGCACGCCGTCTTCAGCCACACGCATCAGCACGCCGGTTGAGCCGATCATTGAGGTGTTGATGGCGCCGGAAAGAATAAGGAATCCGACCAGCACAACAAAGATGCGGAAGACGATGCGCCAAAAAAGCGGTCCGGTCATGTACATGGCCAGACCGGCAATCAGGTTGTCAGAGTAGATCTGGGTGCGTGGGCCGTCGGGGATGAGCATCGAGGCCAGCAGCGTTGCGCCGCCTGTGAAGATGAGGCTGTAGATGGCGATGACGATGGCTGCGCGCTTCAGGTTCTTGAGCTTGGGATGCTCGATCTCGCGATTGACCTGCGCCAGGCTCTCTTCGCCGCTCATGGCCAGGATGGAGTGGCCGAAGGCCATGAGGATGCCAAACAGTCCCAGGATGGGAAGTCCGCGGTGCTTTAGAAAGCCCTGCGCATCTTCACTGAAGTGCAGATGGCTGGGGATCGGCGACGGCGGCATATGAACGCCGCGCATGAAAACCGAATAGACGCCCCAGATGAGCAGGATCACTACCATAACGGTGGTGATCTGCATAACCCGCAATGCCTTGTCGCTCGACTCCTCGATGCCCTTGACGTTCTGCCACCAGTAGTAGATGGTGACCAGCGCGGCAAAGAGCGCCGAAGTGTGGTCCATGTTGAACTGGAAAGCGTGGCCCTGTGCATCCATGAGGGCCGGCGGCAGCCAGTGGCTCTGGTTGGCCACATTGAACAGTTCATTCATGAGGCCGGTGATATATTGGCCGGCAGAAACCCCCGAGATTGGTCCGGTGAGTATGTAGTCGAACATCAGCGCCGAGACGCTGAGTTTTGCGAAGCCGCCGCCGAGGGCCTCTTTGACGACGCGATAGACGCCGCCGCGGGTGAACATCGAACAGCTTTCGACGTAGACGGCGCGCACGGCGAAGCTGAAGAGCATGATGCCGAGGATGAACCAGGGCGCGGCCGGTCCCACCGCCTGCTCGGCGATGCCGCCGGCGTAAAAGGCCGAAGAACCAAGATCGTTGAGGACGATGGCAGCGGCACGCCAGAACGAGATAAACGTCAGCATCACCGAGGATGCAACGATCAGTCGAACGCGGTCGGACGGAGGAGCAACGGTCGTTCTGGTGGATGCCATCGCAAAAATGCCGGCATTTCGCCGGCGGTCGAAATCGGAGGGCGTTAAACTGCCGCTCTGCGCTGAGTTTATTGCCGAATTAATGCAGTGTCAATGAAAAATAAAGCGTTTACAAAGATGTGCGGGGCGGGCGGGGGGACTGAAGGCTACTCTACTTTGCTGTCTTTGCTGAAAAGCTCTTTGCCATCTTCAACAAAGCTGATGAGGATGACGATGGACGAGCCAATGAGACCGAGGAAAAACATCACCTCGAGAACCCGCATTGCGAAGAGGGTGAGCTGCATGGGTTCGATTGTAACGCGGAATTGAGCGCTCGCTGCGCCGTGTTGCCAAATGCTTTAAACTCAGGGCTGTATGCAGCCCAGTTCAACCGAGGCTCCCGCGCCGAAACGTGCACTGCCGCAGTGGTGTTTGTGGGCCGCCGCGGGACTCTCAGCCGGATTGCTCGAGTTGCCGTTCCCGCTGGCTGGCCCGATGCCGCCGTGGCGATCGGTGTTTGCGTGGTTCGGGCTTGCGCCGCTGATCTGGGCGGTTCTTTCGCCGGCGTGCACCGATGGGCCGCGGCCGCTCAAGCGCGCTTTTCTGATGGCCTATGTTTGCGGCGTGCTGTGGTACATGGGCAACTGTTACTGGATCTACGACACAATGCTGATCCACGGCGGTCTGCCTCCTGCGGTTTCGCTGCTGATTCTGTTGCTCTTCAGCCTGGTGCTGGGAGCGTACTTCGGAATCTTCGGCTGGGGATTGCAACTGGTGCGGCGGGCGACGGGCTCGACCCGGCTTGCGCTTTTATTTGCGCCGTTCTTGTGGGTTGCGCTCGAATTGGTCGGCGCGCGATTCACCAGCGTGCCGTGGGATCAGCTTGGGTATTCGCAGGTGGATAACGGAATCCTGATGCAGCTCGCGCCGTGGACGGGCGTGTACGGGATCAGCTTTGTGCTGGTGGCCTTGAATGCTGTTGTGGCTTATTACTCTGGGCGCAGATTTTTGTTCCTTGCGCGGATCTTGCCCGGCACGATTTTCCTTGCGCTTCTGGGCGCTACTTTGGGCGCAAAATTCAGCGGAATAAACTGGACCGATCGAACTTCCCCCACCACCGCGACCGCCGTCCTGATCCAGCCCAACCTCGACGTTGAGAAAACCGGCTACTGGCAGGGGCCGGGCGAATGGCAGCAACACATCGCCTACTTCATCAAACTCGGCGGTGAAAACTGCAAGACGTACATCGCCGGAATTCCCCAGACAGGTGCGCCTGAAGGCGAGATTGTTTGCCCGCCGTATCCGACACACCCCGATCTGATTGTGTGGCCCGAATCGCCCGCGCCTTTCTTCGAGCAGGACCCCAGGTTCCAGCATTCGATGGCCGATGTGGCGCACTTAGAGCAGACCCCGCTCGTCGTAAACGGCATCGGATCGGAGTTCGACAAACAAGATAACCAATGGCTGGACTACGTTTCGGCGATGGTGTTTGACGCTGCCGGCAAAGAGGTGGGACGCTACGACAAGATTCACCTGGTGCCTTGGGGCGAGTACGTCCCGTTCAAAAGGATTTTCTTTTTTGCGCGCAAGCTCACCGGCAAGGTTGCGGCCTTTACGCCCGGCGACGACCGCAAGGTCTTTCATCTCTCCGACGGTCACGGGGCGATGCATCGTTACGGCATCTTCATCTGCTACGAAGCTGTGTTCGCCGACGAGATTCGCCAGTTCGCCAAAAACGGCGCCGAAGTTTTTGTGACCGGCAGCGACGACGGATGGTACGGCGACACGAGCGCTCCGTGGCAGCTGCTGAATATGGCGCGGATGCGTGCCATGGAGAACAGGCGCTGGATTCTGCGCGCCACCAACGACGGCATCACGGCTGTGATCGATCCGTATGGCCGTGTGAGGCAGAGCATTCCGCGGCACAAGGTTGACGCGCTGCCGGCCGAGTTTGGCTATCGCGATGAAACCACCTTCTACACCGCGCACGGCGACGTGTTTGCGTGGCTGTGTGCCATACTTTCAGTAGGCGTTATTGGCTGGTGCTTCGTTCAGCGCAAAACCCGCTGACTCGCTGACTTGCTAACTCGCTAACTCGCTAACTTGCCATCTCAAAGTCAGGTCATAAAGCAAAATGGCATTAAACGATCTCGAATTTGCCTACGTTCCCGTGCGCACCCAGGTGCGCGACCTGCGGGAGTATCTTTGACCCTGCCCGCGTCCGCAGGGGAATCTCAAGCATAGAAACCAGGCTGGCCGATCCGGCATGGTGGTACCCACTCTGAGGTTTAATTGGTTCTGCCGGGAACTGGACCATCTGCCAGACCTCAGCCGATCGTGATCGTTTGACTTTCCTTCCGGTCCCGCACTCCGGGGAGCAGACCGGCAGTTCCGGGGGTTACGCACAAAATCTTCCAGGAGGATTTCATCATGAACCCCGTGCGGCGGCTTCTTTCGGAATACAGCGGTCTGGCGCAAACCCTTTCCCCCTGGAACTTCGCTTGCCTTCTAAAGGAAACGGCTCTGAACGCGCCCTCGATCATCAGAACCAGGACGCTCACAGCGCTGGATGCAGCCATGAGCAGGGATATGGTGATCCGGTTCGGAGACTCGCGCCTGGTCGTCCCGATTCGCCGCATGGATCAGATCCTGGCAGCGCTTCGTGATAATCCCTCGTTTGGGAACGTGCGCGAGATGTACGCGCGCGACTGCTATCTAAGACACCTCAACTTGACGCCGCCATTGCGCGCCGTTCTCGACCTGGGAGCAAATCGAGGGATGTTTTCACTGCTGGCGCTCGTGCACTTTCGCGCGGAGATCGCGGTTGGAGTTGAGCCGGTGCTTTTGTATGATCAGGTCTTTCAGCTTTTGATGGAAGCGAATCACCGCCCGATGCAAAGCGGACCCCGCTACGGGAAGCTCATAGGCAGCCCGTCAACCGAATGTTCCGAGGGTGGCAAATACGTGTCCATTTCCAGTATCATGCGGGAGCAATCGATTGAACGGTTCAACCTGGTTAAGATAGACATCGAAGGCGGAGAGAAGGATCTTTTCAGCGAGCCGGACTGGCTGAGCAGCGTTGACAACGTCACGATGGAGCTTCATCCCCAGTTCGTCGGAGATCTGTCGCTGATCCCCGCGGCCCTGGAAAAGCATGGCTTCACCTACCGGCTGATGGACCAGGAAGGCGGCACTGCCGGGATCGACTCTGCAATGTTCCTGGTGGCCTCGTGCTCCGGTGGAGTGTCCCAGAAGTAGTATTCTAGGACCTGTAAGAAAACGCACTTTTTGGTCTTGCCGAAGTTTGGGTCAGCGTGGCTGCATTGCGTCGACCTTCTTTCATGTCTGATCTGTCAAACATCGAATCACTGCATCAAGGACCTCCGAAGTAATGTCCATCAACGATCTCGAATTCGCTTACGCTCCGGTCCGCAACCAGGTGCGCGACCTGCGGGAGTATCTTTGACCCCGCCCGCATCCGCAGGGAACTCTCAACAATAGAAACCAGGCTGGCCGATCCGGCGTTGTGGTCCGACCCAAACGCGACCAAGCCGCTGATGCGCGACAAGAAGCGCCTGGAGACGCTGGTCGCCGACGACGACGAACTGGTGCGCCGGACTGATGAAATAGAGACCTATTTTGAGCTGGCGCGCGAGGGCGAAGATGTTCTCGCCGACTTGGAAAAGGGCATCAACGATCTGCGAACTTTTGCCGAAGAGCTTGAAGCGCGCACCATGCTGAGCGGCGAGGCGGATGCGCTCAACGCCATTGTGACCGTGCACCCCGGCGCGGGCGGCACCGAGAGCCAGGACTGGGCCGAGATGCTGATGCGCATGTATCTGCGCTGGGCCGAGCAGCAGGGTTTCAAAACCGAAATGAACGACTACCAGGATGGCGAAGAGGCGGGCATCAAGTCTGCCACCTTTACCATCATGGGTGAGTACGCGTTCGGCATGTTGGCCGGCGAGAGCGGCGTCCATCGGTTGGTGCGCATTTCGCCGTTCGACTCGGCCAAGCGCAGGCATACGTCGTTTGCGTCGGTGTATGTTTCGCCGGAAATCGACGAGACGATCCACGTTGATCTGAAGCTTGAAGATCTGCGCATCGACACCTATCGCTCGGGCGGCAAGGGCGGACAGCACGTAAACACGACCGACTCTGCCGTGCGCATGACGCATTTACCAACGGGAATCGTAGTGCAGTGCCAGAACGAGCGCTCGCAGCATAAGAATCGTGACAAGGCGATGAAGATGCTGCGGTCGCGCTTGTACGAATACGAGCTCGAAAAAAAGAAGGCGGTAAGCAAAAAGCTCGAAGACTCCAAGCTCGAAATCAACTTTGGCTCTCAGATTCGCAGCTATGTTCTGCAGCCCTACCGCATGGCCAAGGACCACCGCACCAAGGTTGAGGTGGGCGATGTGGACAAGGTGCTGGACGGGTACCTGGAGCCGTTTTTGCGCGGCTATCTGCTGGCCAAGCGTAGAGGGACGGCAGTTGCGGCCGAGGCGGATGATGAGTTGGAAGTGTAAGAACGGCTTTCAGCTCTCAGCCATCAGCTTTCAGTTCCATTGTGCCGGATTTGGCAACGGAGGCTGTCATTCCGATTCGACATTCGTGCTTTTCGGCCCCGGGAGGGGCCGTACGATAATAGCCCAGAGTGGACCCCGAGCGAAGTCGAGGGGGGAACTCTGGGATTGCATTAAAGCAGGAACCCGCCGCCCCGTAGGGCCGGCGCGAAGACCACTGACCACGAACCACTGACCGCCATGACCAACGATCCAACAATCATCGACGAAATGCTGCGCGAGGCGAAGAGCATCGCCGTGATGGGCATGAGCGACAAGCCGTGGCGCGCAAGCCACAACATCGGCAAGTACCTGGCGGCGCACGGCTATCGCGTCTTCGCGGTGAACCCCGCTCTTAAAGAAGTGCTGGGCCAGCCGTGCTATCCCGACCTCGACGCCGCCGAAAAAGCGGCCCGCGAACAAACGGGCAAGGGCATGGACCTGGTCGACGTCTTCAGAGCCAGTGAACATGTGCCGGCTATTGTGGACGACGTGATTCGGCTGGGGATTCCTTACTTGTGGCTGCAGGATGAAGTGATGCACGATGAAGCAGTGGCGCGGGCCCGCGCTGCAGGTGTCAAGTGCGTGCAGAACGACTGCATCTTTCGCGAACACGCCAAACGCAGCAGCTCATAGCGCTCAGCTTTTAGCTTTTAGATTGCCCATTCCTGAGATGACTGAACCCCCCGTCCGTTAAACTGAGTCCAATCGTCAGGAGCCAGTTTTCCCTTGCATATCCGCCGTTTTCTTTTCATGTTCGCCTTGTTTGCCGTGCTCGGCGCCGCTTTGCCCGCGCAAACCCCAAAGAGTTATGCCGACGTAGCGCATCTGCATGTGCAGCTGGTGCTTCCGCAAAGCACGCTTTACCCCGGCGGGCCAAACAGCGCGGGCCTTTACTTCAAGCTCGAACCCGGCTGGCATGTGTACTGGCAGAACGCCGGCGACTCCGGCGAGCCGCCTCGCATCAACTGGACGCTGCCCGAGGGAGTTACCGCGAGCGCGCTCCAGTTTCCCGCGCCAAAGAGGCTGCCGCTTGGTCCCTTGATGGATTTCGGCTACGAAAACGAAGTGCTGTTCCCGTTTTCATTCAACGTGGCGAAATCCGCCAGGCCGGGACCGGCAGTACTTGACGCCAAGGTCTCCTGGCTCGTCTGCCGCGAGGTGTGCATCCCCGGCAAGGCAGAGCTTGGCATGCGCGTGATGCTGGCCGCAAGCGCGCCTGCTTCACCCATGACATCCTCGGTGGATGAAAATCTCTGGAAGCGTGGCATTGCCACGCTGCCCACGCCACTGCCGTCGACCGACACCGCACTCTTCCAGTCCACGCCTATCGGCTTTCGGCTTGGCGTCAAAACCGGTCGACGTGAATCCCAGGCGATCTTTTTCCCTGAAGACCAGAACATCATCGACAATCCATCGCCAGAGAAGTTATCGCCGACGAAAGATGGGCTGGTTCTTGAGTTAAAGAAAGACACGAATCTGCAGGTGAATCCCCCACAATTAAAAGGAGTTCTTGAGCTTGCGGGTGGGCGGAATTATGAGTTGACCGCGAAGTCGGGAACGGTGGCAGCGCCTCCTGCTGACCCGGCCGTTTCAGTGGCGCAGATCGTCCGCGCTGCGGGCCTCGCCTTTCTCGGCGGAATGCTGCTGAACCTGATGCCGTGCGTTTTTCCGGTGCTTTTCTTGAAGGGGCTGGCGCTCGTTCAGTCGGGCGCAGAAGAACGGCACAAATTGCGCCGCCACGGGTTCGTTTATACGGCTGGAATACTGGTTTCGTTCTGGCTGCTGGTGGGTGTGCTGCTGGTGCTGCGCGCAGCGGGCGCATCGCTCGGGTGGGGATACCAGTTCCAGTCACCGGTGGTTTTGATGCTCATGGCCGGGCTGCTGTTCTTTATGGGGCTCTCGCTAGCCGGGCAGTTCGAGATTGGGCTGTCGCTGACAAGCACAGGCGGATCGCTGATTGGCAAGCAGGGATACGGGGGGAGCTTCTTTACCGGAGTGCTGGCCGTGATTGTGGCCACGCCATGCACCGCGCCATTCATGGGACCGGCTTTGGGATATGCGATCGGTGCACCGGTTGCGGTCACTTTCGCAGTTTTTACCGCACTGGCGCTGGGATTGGCCGCACCCTATGTTGCGCTCACCCTGCAGCCGGCGTGGACGCGCTTTTTGCCGCGACCGGGCGCGTGGATGGAGGTGTTGAAGCAGGCGGTCTCAGTGCCCATCTTCATCACGGTGATCTGGCTGGCGATGGTGGTGACTTCAGGGTACGGCGTTGTATTGCTGGCCGCGCTGTTGGCGAGTTTTCTGCTGCTGGCCATTGCTGGGTGGTTCCTGGGGCGCTGGCCGGCGAAGCGATGGGCCACGGTGGTTGCTGTGCTGATTGTGGCCTGCGTGGTAGCGCTTGCAGTGTACGCGCAAGAGGTGGCAGGCGAAGGGGCGCCTTCTGAGCAACCTCAAATCTCCTCCAAAGAGTCAGGGGTGCGGGGCACCTGGCAGCCGTGGTCGGCCGACGCTGTGCAGAAGTCACTGGCGGCCGGTCAGCCTGTATTCGTCGACTTCACTGCGAGCTGGTGCCTGAGCTGCCAGGTGAACGAACGAGTCGCCCTCAGCCGGCCTGAAGTGATGCAGACATTCGGGGCGAAGAATGTTGCGCTCTACCGCGCCGACTGGACGCGCGAGGACCCGGCCATTACGCAGGCGCTGACCGATCTCGGTCGCAGCGGCGTTCCCGTGTATGCGCTCTACACGCCGGGCCAGAGCGATCCCGTGCTCCTTCCGCAGGTGCTTACGCCGGGCATCGTGACGGATGCGCTGGCCAAGTTGCCGCAGGTGGGCCGTTAAAATGTGCTATCATGCTATCAATGGAGGCGGCTATGGCGCAGATTCTGGTTCGAAATATTGATGAACGGGTCAAGGTCCGCCTGCAACGCCGCGCCAAGCGTAATGGCCGCAGCATGGAGGCTGAGGTTCGCGAATTGCTGCGTGACGCGCTCAAGACAGAGGAAGCGCATACGGTGGGGTTTGGCACGGCTTCTGTTGCGCTCTTCAGCGGGCGGGGGATCGGCCTGAAAGAAGGGGAAGAGATTCCCGAATTACGCGGGTTCCCGGTGCAACCGATCACATTTGACGAATGATCATTCTCGACACCAACGTGGTTTCGGAGATCATGCGTAAGAAGCCGGACCCGCGCATTGCGCAATGGCTTGATAGGCAGCCTCGTGCTTCTGTTTGGACGACTTCCGTTACGATTTTTGAGATTCGGTTTGGCCTGGAGACAATGCCCTTAGGCAAGCGCCGTGCCGCGCTCATGGCGGGCTTTGAGGGTTGGCTTGGGGAGATCGTACAAGAGCGGATTGCAACCTACGATGAGACGGCTGCAAGGTGTGCGGCGGAACTGGCTGCGGACAGGCAAAGGCGGGGACGGCCAGGGGAACTGCGCGACACCATGATCGCCGGTATCGTGCTCGCGTCTCACGCCACGCTCGCCACGCGCAACGTGAAGCATTTCGAGGATATTGCTAAGTCGGTAGTGAATCCATGGGAGTGAGGCAGGGACTGAGGGGTCAGCGGGCCGCTGCAACCCAAGAGGCAATGCCAACGTCCAACGAAAAGTAAGGCAAACTCCGGGACAGTTTTCAGCGCGTTGCTCATTCGCCCATAGCGCGGTGCGCAAGGGCAAAGGAGCCGGTTCTCCCGCGAACCAGCTGATTGCTGGAAGCTGATAGCTGTCCTTCCCCTCAGGAGGTTGACTGCCGTGTCTTCCCGACTCTTCAGAATCTCTCTGCTTTCAACGGTTCTCTTCGGCGTGGGGCTGATTTTGGCTTTGCGCATATCGGTCCGCGCCCAGGAAGGGGCGCGCGTGGGTGCGCAGGCCCCGGCATTCACGGCCGCCGACTCGAAGGGACAATCGGTCTCGCTCAATCAACTACGCGGTAAGTACGTAGTGCTGGAGTGGCACAACCAGGGCTGCCCTTACACGCGCAAACACTACATGAGCGGCAACATGCAGGCGCTGCAAAAGGAGTGGACCGCGAAAGGCGTGGAGTGGTTCACGGTGATCTCGTCGGCGCCGGGCCAGCAGGGCTACGTGACGGCGAGCGAGGAGAACGACTACATGGCCAAGATGCACGCCGCGCCCACGGCCGCGTTGCTTGATCCCGATGGCAAACTGGGCCGGCTCTACGACGCAAAGACCACGCCCGAGATGTATGTGATCGACCCCCAGGGCAAGCTGATCTACGAGGGCGCCATCGACAACCGGCCTACGACGGACGTGGAAGACATCGGGGGCGCGGACAATTACGTTTCCGACGCATTGGCCGCTGCGATGGCGGGCAGGTCCGTTGCCACGGCATATACAAGGCCGTATGGGTGCTCGGTGAAGTATCCGGATTGAAGAAGGGAATCAGTGACCGCTTAGATTTGCACCAATGTGGGTGCCCCATCCTTTCCGCAGTTCCATCGCGGAAAGGGGTGGGAAAGCACAAAATCACGCGGTCAAAGACCTAGCGGACATTGGGGTTCTTTTGCCGCCAGTCGTGGAACTCTTTCTGCTCTTCCGGGGGACGCTGACTAAGATCCTTGTGGGGGCGGTGGGTTTCGACCTCCCACTTGTTGTAAATCACGGTCTCATTCTGCGCCGGCTGGGCGTTATTCTGACCAGAATTGTTCTGGGGCTGGCAGCCGGTGGTCAACACACAGGTCGCCAACGCGGCGCCCAACAGGCACGAACAGAGTTTCGTCAAGGGCATTGAATTTCCTTTCGTCCGTGACTTGAAGGGACTGTCGCGATTGGATGCAGAATCTATGCGCACCGTTGCCAGTTTGCAAACCAACCCCCGGCAGCGGGTAGCGGGGTGCGCTCAGGCTTTGGGATGTTTAGCGGTACGGATGCGGCGAATCTCTTCCATGCGCTGGGCTAACATCTTTTCGCGGCCTTCCTGCGTCGGGTGGTAGTAGCTGCGACCGCGGAGCGAGTCGGGAAGGCAGTCCATGTCGGCGACCTTGTCATCTTCGTCGTGGGCATAGCGGTAGCCTTTGGCGTAGCCCAGATCCTTCATCAGGCGCGTGGGTGCATTGCGTAGATGCAAGGGCACGGGCTCCTGGCGGGTCTGTTCGATGTCCTGCTGCACGGCGCCGTATGCGGTATAGACCGCGTTCGATTTGGGTGCGAGGCAAAGATAGACGACGGCTTCGGCGAGGGCCAGGTCGCCTTCGGGTGAGCCGAGGAATTCGTAGGTGTCGCGGGCGGAGAGGCAGAGGTTCATGGCCTCGGGCGCGGCCAGGCCGATGTCTTCAATGGCCATGCGAACGATGCGGCGGGCGAGGTAGAGCGGGTCTTCGCCGCCTAAAAACATGCGGCCAAGCCAGTAGAGCGCGGCGTCGGGGTCGGAGTTGCGGACGCTTTTGTGCAGGGCGGAGATGAGGTTGTAGTGCTCCTCGCCGGTCTTGTCGTACATGAGGACGCGTTGCTGGAGGGCCTCGGTGGCGATGGCGCGGGTGATATGGTTGCGCGGGCTTCCCTCAGGGGCTGAAGCCCCTTCATTTTTTGGTGCTTCTTCGGCACGACTGAAGTCGTGCCCTGATACAAGACTTGGCTTTCCCGCGGAAGGTGCGGTTTCTGGACGATTGGTGTCGTGCCCGGCTACATGACCTTTTTGGTCGGCAGCCGAGGACTGCGCCAGTTGGGCGGCGACTTCGAGTGCGTTGTACGCATAGCGGCAGTCGCCGCTGGAGTAGGCGGCGATGAGCTGGAGCGCGTCGTCGTCGGCGGTGAGTGAGAGCGAGCCGAGACCGCGTTCTTTGTCTTCAAGCGCGCGGGCGAGGAGGGTGACGATTTGCTCCTCCTTGAGCGGCTCGAGAACGTAAACGCGACAGCGCGAGAGCAGTGCGGAGATGACTTCGAAAGAGGGATTTTCAGTGGTGGCGCCGATCAAGCGTATGGTGCCGCGTTCGACGTAGGGAAGGAATGCGTCCTGCTGCGCTTTGTTGAAGCGATGAATCTCATCGATGAAGATGATGGTGCGCGAGTGCAGCTCGGCGGCCTTGGCCGCGTCGGCCATTACCTGCTTGATCTCCTTGATGCCGGCCAGCACCGCGGAGAACTCGATGAAGGTGGCCTGCGTGGTTTCGGCAATGATCTTGGCCAGCGTGGTTTTGCCGACCCCGGGAGGGCCCCAGAAGATCATCGAGCTTGGGTCATCGCGCTCGATCTGAACGCGGAGAGGCTTGCCGGGACCGACTAGGTGCTCCTGGCCGACAAGTTCCTGGAGAGAGCGGGGGCGCATTCTCTCTGCTAAAGGAGTCGCTCGGCCCGCTCCGCGGTTTAGCGTTTTGGAGGAGTGTAGCGGCTGGGATAGAGAATCGGGTTGGTTGTCGAAGAGGCTCATCGCCGGGCTCCTCTATGTTCCGATGGCCCGCCACTGAGTCTTGACCGTTGCCGCGCTGCTTCGTAGAGCAAAATGCTGGCGGCGACGCCGGCGTTAAGGCTCTCAACCGGGCCGGGGCAGGGAATGGTGACGCTGGCATCGACCTTCGAGGCCAGGTCGTCTGAAATTCCATTGCCCTCGTTGCCGATCAGAAGAGCTATAGAATCGGCCATTTTCACCAGATCGGCAGGTTGGGCGCTGCGAGCGGTAGTGGTAAGAACTTTGATGCCGGCCTCGCGCAACCGTTCAAGACACTCCCGTTCGCTTGCGGCAATAAGCGGCACGCGGAAGACGCTGCCGGCCGAGGCGCGCACGGCCTTCGGGTTCCACGCGGAGACGGTGCCCGGCAGAGCCACAACACCGGTCGCGCCAAAGGCTTCGGCGGAGCGCATGATGGTTCCCAGATTACCGGGGTCCTGAATTCCCGCCAGCACTACAACCAGCGCAGCTCCGCCGTGGTGCGTGCCTAGAACGTGCGCCCACGACCATTCGGGCGGGCGGACAAGCGCGGCGACCGGCTGTGGCGTCTCGGTGGCCAGGGCCGAGGTGAGGACGTTTTGCGGAAGGACGAGAATCTCGACCTCATCGGGAAGGTGCAGTTCTTTGAGCAGCAGCTCCGATCCCTGTGCAACAAAAACAGCGTCGATGGTCAAGCCTGACCGCACGGCTTCGGCGATCAGGTTAGGGCCTTCAATACCGACAAGGCCGGCGAGGCCGCGATCGCCTGAACCCGGGTGGGCAAGGGCCGCGCGCAGTTCTTTCAGCCGCGAATTCTGTTTACTCTGTACAATTCGAACAGGCATCCGTTCAGATTCTACGGCGTTTTGCCCGATGCCAATTCTTTTCAACTTGAACCGATCGGACTTGTCGAGAGCGATACCAATGTCGCTGCTGTACTTGCACCGAAGCTGGTGCTGTGTTAGTTTCCGTCTTTGTGGCATATAAATGGCGCACTCTGTGATCAGGTCCCACCTGAACCGCGCCGCCGAATGGGTTTATACGGCGTTTTGGGAAATAGTGCAGGGGTTTTTTCCGAAGCAGCTTCGTCGCACCTTGTGTTCGCGACGACATTACCGCTTCGGTTTCGCCTTACAATATTTCCGAAAACGCTATCGCCCGCCAATTCGGGGGAACTGAGGTAGATTTTCTTGTCCGCGGAGATTTTGCGCGTCCATCCCGATGAACCCCAGCCGGACCGGATCGATTACATCGTCTCCTGCCTGCGGAAGGGCGATGTAGTGGCGCTGCCTACCGATACGTTTTACGGCCTGGCGGTAGATCCGGTGAATTTGTATGCGGTGGAACGAATTTACCAGATCAAGAGCAGACAGAAGCACAAGCCGCTGTCGCTGCTGATCTCGGGGCTTGGGCAGGCGTACTCATTGGCGCGCGATACCGATCCACTGCTCGACAAGCTGGCTGACAGGTTTTGGCCGGGTCCGCTGACGATTATTGTGCGTGCGGGCACCAAGCTGCCGCTGCGCTCGACGGCGAACACAGGGAACGTTGCCATACGCGTGCCCGATGCGGCGATTCCGCGCGCGGTGGTGGAGCGGTTCGGGCTGCCGATTACCGCAACCTCGGCGAATTTACAGGGGGCGAGCGAGTGCACGCATGCGGCGTGCGTGCGCGATCAGATTGGCGACCGCGTGCCGTTAATTGTGGATGGCGGACCGACCGGGCGTTCGCAGCCCACCACGATTGTCGATCTCTCGCTGGGGCCGGGGCGATGGGAGATTCTGCGCGAGGGTGCAATTCCCACCCATGAAGTGGTGATGGCTCTGCAACGATAATTGAAGAGGAAATGAAAGCCCGTACCAAGTCGAAAGGGCGGCGCACGGTTGCGGCCCTGGTTGCAGTGCTGGTGCTGGTGCTGGCCGCGGGCGCGTCGCTCTGGTGCTGGCACGTTTACCAGCAGATTGAGATTTATTCGAACCGCGACGAGGCTGGGCCGGCCGATGCGATCGGGGTATTTGGCGCTGCCGAATACGACGGACGGCCTTCGCCGGTTTTCAGGGCTCGGCTCGACCACGCGGTCGATCTGTATCGCAAGGGAATTGCGCCGCTCATCGTCACGCTGGGTGGCCCCGGTGGTGACGATTACACCGAGGGCTCGGTGGGCCGCGATTACCTGATGAGCCAGGGCGTGCCCGAGGAATCGATCATCGCCGAAACGGAGAGCCGAAATACTGAGGAGTCGGCGCGGCGCATTGCGGTGATTGCGCGGGCCAACGGGCTCAAGCGGCTGGTAATTGTGAGCGATGGAACGCATCTGTTCAGGATTCACGCGATTTGCGCGGCCGATGGTCTGGACGTGTTGACCTCGCCACGGCCCAAGCCGGCCATTGAAGATAAAAAGCTGGAGATTGAGCGGATCGGGCACGAGATTCTGGCGTATACGGTTTGGCGGATCGGGCTGCATTGAAAAGGTAACAAGTCAGCAAGCCGGCGAGTCAGTGAAGCCTATCTCAGCCATGCCGCCACAATCAGCGCTGTCACAAAAGCAATCTGGATGAGGCTTCGCACCGGCAAACCGGGCACCGGCCGGCCACCGATTGTCAAGTGCTTGCGCGCCGCATGAACATTGGCGGGGAAGAGCGCCACCAGCATCACCGCCAGGCATATGCATGACGTTCTTGCCGCAAGAGGGAGCAGCAAGCCGATTGCACCCAGCAATTCCAGAACTCCGGAGATGGTTACCAGCAGGCCGGGATTCGGAAAGGCTGGAGGAACCATGCGGACCAGGTCCGGACGCCTCTTGCCCCAGTGAGCAGACGCGGTAAGAACAAACATGACGGCCAGGGCGCAGCGGAGCGCGAATCCGGTGTCGGCAAACGCGGCGACGCCTGCCTTGCCGGCCAGGAAAAAGAGCAGGAACGAGATGACCAATGCGATTAAAGGGACCATGGACCAACCCCTATGAGATTCGCGCCACTGAAAATGACCGCTGGCAGCCATCTTATCGACGTCGGTTTCGTTAGAAGGTAGCGATCCGCGCCAGGACGAGCTGCCCCCGCGTGGTCTCTTCCACACCTCATGAATAAGAGATGAGGAGCGCATTCGCAAGCCACAAAGCAAGCCCGCCCGCACTCGCCGTCGACAGAAAATTCACCCCGTCGTTGTTGAGCCAGCCCCAGCGTTCCAAGGTGGCTCCAAGAAAACTGTCGAAGAAGAGGCCACAGACGGCCCCGGCGGCGGTGAGCACGAAGAAGCGCAGATCGGGATGAACGGCGAAACTTCCGAGCGCTGCAACGATGGCTGCGGCAGCGATTCCGGTGAACGAGCCGGCAAGGGTGATGCCGCCGTCGATGCCGGGATCGACGGGCTTGAGGGTTGTAATCATGCGCGGACGGCCGCCGAACACCTGGCCGATCTCAGATGAGACAGTGTCGGCAGCGGCCTCGGCCATGGCTGCGAGAGCTGCGGCCAGCAGAGCGGTTGTCGAGTGAGGCAGCCAGTGGCTGTTCATTGCCCAACTCCCGAATAGAGTGGTTGAGATCAGCGCCGCTACACCCAGGTTGGCGGCTACCTGCGCGGCTGAGCGGCCGCGGCGGGCTTCAGCGGTGCCAAGTCTTTCTTTCTTTGCCCGGCCGACGCGTGTGGAAGCGAATGCCAGCAGCGAAACGGCGAGGACAGGGATCAGATACGTTCGCCACACGTGGAAGGGCGTGGCGACGGTCGCGTACATAAGCTGGGCCGTGATAACTGCGCCGGTTATCGCCGCAAACGGCGTGGCGGCGCGGAGAGCGAAGGTGACGATGCCAAGCGCGGCGCTGAGGCCGAGGGTCCAATAGACAACAGCAGGGGTGCTGGCGAGCCAATCGCTGGTTTCAAGCACGATGCCGCAGCCCACAACGGGCAGCACCAGCAGCAGGATCAGCTTTGATTGCCAGGGCAGATTGTTGCGCTTCACGCTCCAATCGTACCGTTCTTGCAACGGGCGGCGAAAGCGAGGCCGATTCTGGTGTGAGCAAGCGGGTTGGCGTCCGCTCTGCGGACATGGCAAGTTGGCGAGTTGGCGGATGCCTGCGAATGGGCGATGACCAGCTCCCGACACCAGAAGCGGGCCGGGGATTTACACTCATTCACGCAGCGAAAATGGGTTTGATTCGTGAGGCAAAAGTGAAAAGGCTTTCATCTCTTCCGGCTGTCATGCTTTTGATTGGCGTTTTCTGGCATTCGTCGTTTTTGGCTTTGGCTCAGGAGTCGCCCACCCCTCCGCATGGAGTCACAGCCACGGGCAACGGCATCCAGATCGAAGGCAACGGCGCGACGATTTTGCTGGAACCGTATGCGGAGAATATTCTGCGCGTCACGTTGAGCATGAACCACGGGCCAGCGGTCTCCGGTCCCGGCTACGGAATCATTGCCCACGCCGCAGCAGACGGCTGGAGCGCAAGCTACAAGCCCGGCAGAGTGGTTTACAGCTCGTCGCGGATGGTCGTGACGACGAGAATGCCTGGACCCTGGTACGGCCCCCAATCGACTGTGAAGCAGGCAGGCTACTTTGTTGGATCGACACCGTCGACGCCGATCTCATTCAGTACACCCGACGGCACCACGCTGCTTGACATGCGCGATTGGTCGCAGGCGGCGCCGAACCAGAAAGACGACACGGCCCAGGTTGCCAACGACCGCCGGCCGGGCGACGACGAGTTCTATACTGTGGGCGCCACGTTTGCCTCGCCTGACGATGAGCACTATTACGGACTGGGCCAGAATCAGGAGGGGTATCTCGATCATCGCGGGCACCCGGTGCATTGCTGGGCCGATTACGAGGCTCCGGCGGCGCCCACTTTCTGTGTACCTTTCGTGGTGACCAACAAGGGCTACGGCTTGTTGTGGGATAACCCTTCGAAGACAACATTCGAGGGCGGATTCAACGGGCAGACCAAGTGGACCTCGCAGGTGGGCGACCGCGTCTCGTTCTTCGTGATTGCGGGCAAGAATTCAGATGAGATCTACGAGGGCTACCGGCTGCTGACCGGGCCCACGCCAATGCTGCCCAAGGCTGCGTACGGATACATCCAGTGCAAGCAGCGCTATTCGAGCCAGGCTGAGCTGCTGGCCGTGGCCAAGGGTTATCGCGACCGCCATCTGCCCGCCGATGTGCTGGTAGTGGACTGGTTTTACTACACCAACATGGGCCAGTTCGACTTCGATCCCAAATACTGGCCTGACCCGAAGAAGATGAACGACGAACTGCACGCCATGGGATTCGAAACCATGATCAGCGTGTGGCCGCGGTTTGTGCCGACCGACCGGTTCTACAACGAGGTGCTCAAGAACGGCTGGTTCATCCACTTGGCAGACGGCAAGCCGATCGACGGCCTGCCCTACGACCGCGCCGGATCGGACATCGATACGACCAATCCCGAGGCGGCGAAGTGGTATTGGGACACCGTGCGCGACAACATCATTGACAAGGGATTCGACTCGTTGTGGGCCGATGAAACGGAGCCCGACTTGCCGCCGAACGGCGCGTATTTCAAGATCGGACCGGGAACCGAGTACTTCGACGTCTATCCGCTCTTCCATACCGCGGCGCTCTATGACGGTTTTCGCAAGGATGAGCCGGGACGGCGCGCGCTGATTCTCTCCCGCGACGCCTACCTTGGAGCGCAGCGGAACGGGACAATCTTCTGGTCGTCGGATATCTTCCCGACGTGGGACACGTTGAAGAGGCAGATTCCCACCGGCCTGGATGTGACGGCATCGGGAATCGCGTATTGGACCAACGATACAGGCGGATGGCAATATCTGCCTCCGGTGCATCGTCCGGTGCAAAAGCCGCTGCTCGACCCATCGGATGCGCGGGCGAACGTAGGGGGATACGACGATTATCCCGAGCTCTATACGCGCTGGTTTGAGTACGCGACGTTCCTGCCGGTCATGCGTACCCACGGCAGCCGCAAGTACAACGAAGTGTGGTCTTACGGGCATGAAGCTGAACCGATACTTGAAAAATATCTGCGCCTTCGCTACGAATTGATGCCGTACATCTACTCACTCGGATACCGGACGTGGCTCACCGGGGCTCCATTCATGCGGGCGCTGGCGCTCGATTTTCCGGGCGATCCCAAGGTGGCGGAGATCGGCGATGAGTACATGTTCGGCTCGGCATTCCTGGTGGCTCCGGTAACCGATCAGGGCGAGACAACCAAGCAGGTTTATCTGCCGGCCGGTACCGACTGGTACAACTACTGGACCGGGGAGCGGATCAAGGGCGGGCAGACGATAGAGGCGGCGGCGCCCATCGATACGATTCCGCTGTTTGTAAAGGCGGGATCGATTATCCCGATTGGTTCGGCGGTCGAAAACACGCACCAGAAGCAGACGATCGTGAAGGTGAAGGTGTATCCGGGCGCTGACGCGAGCTTTACGTTATTCAATGACGACGGAACAACGTATGCGTATGAAAATGGCGGCGGGCAGGTGACGAAACTCCATTGGGACGATGCCGGCCAGAAGCTGACCAGCGAAGGTCCGGCGGCCTGGAGCGCGCCCGACAGCGCGATTGTGGAAATCGAAGGACATTGATGGGAAGCGCCCTTTGGGGCGTCCTGGACGATGCAGGGATTCCGGTCGCGCAAACTGGCGCAATGGCAGATGCCTTTTTGCGTTCCGGGCGTCTCTATCAGAGAACTTCTTTTCGCTTTATTTCGCTTGTGGTTCAGGCAGCGGCGCGTCGGCCAGCGACCGGGTCGCTGATTTACAATCAACTGAAGTTGGTTGCTTAAATGGGGTTGGGCGACCTGCGAGATTCCATCAAGGGCTGAAGTCCGCTTTTTGTTCTATTGTCTACGGCACGGCCTAAGCCGTGATCTTTTATAAAGGCTGGATTTATGCAGCCAGTTCGGGTATTGGGAAAGATTCTGAATGAGGCTTTTTGAGATGAAGAAGGGCCGGTTGCGTACGCTGCTGGCACAAGCGGGCGCGGCCTTACTGGTCTCGGCCCTGATCGCCGGTTGCGGTAACAACTACCGGCCCGTGGTTACGCCCATTACTCCGAGCGGACCGGCGGCGCAGCCCACATCGTACGCGGTGGTGGTATCCACCACCGGTGCAACCACGCCGGGCGTGGCTACCATCATCGATTATTCCGGGGATACGGTGATGGCCATAGCGCCCATTGGCCCTGGGCCCATTGCATTCACCATCGATGAAGTAGGCGCAAATGGTTACACCGTCAACAGCGACGGAACGCTGACCAACTTCCCGATAACTACCAGCCTTCAGGCAAAGAACATCACCGTATCCACACTACCTTCTACGGCGGTACCGGTGAACCTGATGGCGCCGTCCACGGGGCTTTGGGCGGCAGATTTGACGGGAAATGTAGCCGACCTGTTCACCGGCTCGCCCGAGGCCTTCAAACTGGCGATTCCCATAGCGACCATGCCGGTTTATGTTGCCGGTGCGCCAACCGCGGCGACTCAACGCGAATTTGTGTTGAGCCAGAATCCCCAGGCTCAGGCCGGATTCACCAGCACGACCTGCAATATTTCGCCTTCTACGGTTGGTGAAAACGGTGTGGCGACGCCGATCGAGCCATCCGATGTCGCCGATTCGCCGATCGCCCTTGATCCGACCGCCGGATCTGGGACTACCAACGCGCAATGCCCGGTGTTTGCCGTTGAGTCCACCGACCAGCAGCGAATGTTTGTGCTGAACCGGGGCAGTGACACGGTATCGGTAATCAATGTCCAGAACAACACGCTTGACCAATGCACACCGTTTGTCGACCAGTCCGGTCAGACGGTGAACTGCCATCCCATTCTGCCGCTCTCGACAACTGCGGTGACGAACACGGGCGTAACACCGCCTAATGGAACGACGGGAATGACGGCCGTCGCCGGACCCATCGATGCCGAGTACAACCAGGCAACATCGCAACTGGTGGTGGCGAACTACGATGGCGGAACGATCACCGTGATCGACGTGAGCCTTGATTTGTACGGCAACGACAGCCCGACATTCGGAACAACTTACACCGTCAAGGTGGGTAACACGGCTAATCCGTTGCCGGCCAGCGTCACGGTGTTAGCCGACGGCTCGAAGGCTTACACCGCGAACCAGGGTGATTGCACGCCAGACTGCACAACCTCACCGAATGGCACTGTGTCGGTGGTGAACCTTTCGACTCACACGCTCGAGAAGACGCTGACGGTGGTGGGCAATCCGCGGACGGTGTTGAATACGCAGAATTCCGAGTACGACAAGGTATACGTGGCGTCGCCTAACAGTCCCTATGTCACCATTATCGAAACCACGCCGACGGAGATCGACGTGATCGACACGACGGTACTGTTGGAGGGAGATGTGGTTGATCTGCGCGTGACAACCCAGAACGGCACGACCGGCAACAACGACTACACCAGCCGGGTGCCGGGATACGGACAGCCGTGCAATCTGCCGGGTGCGTCGCAAACGGCCACGTTGGACACTTGTCGGGCGATCCAGTAACAGCGCAACGCGATCGGTGCGAATGCATGGGCAACAATGGTGGGCCATTCCGTAAGCTGGAATGGCCTTTCTTATTTGGGTGAAGCAGATCTCTCGACGGGTGAACGATGGCCGACGTCAACAAAATGCGCCTTGACGTGCTGCTGGTGGAACGGGGCCTGGTGCCGAGCCGCGAGCGGGCGCGGGCGCTCATCCTGGCCGGCCGCGTTCTGGTACGCGAGCAAAAGGTAGACAAGGCGGGCGTGACAGTGGCCGGGGATGCGGCGATCCGGCTGCTGGGCGACGACATGCCCTATGTAAGCCGGGGCGGACTGAAGCTGGCTGCGGCGCTGGAGCATTGGAAGATCGCAGTGGAGGGGCGCGCCTGCGTTGATGTGGGCACGTCAACCGGTGGATTTACCGATTGCCTGCTGCAGCACGGGGCGGCGCACGTAACGGCGATCGATACGGGGTTTGGCCAGATTGCGGCGAAGCTTCGCAGCGATCCGCGGGTACGGTTGATGGAGCGAACCAATGCGCGGCTGCTCGAATCTGGATCGCTCAACTCTTCGGCGAGGGTTTCGGATGAGGACGACGCGAAGCTGACGCTATTGGTGATGGATGTGTCGTTTATCTCGGCCACGCTGGTGTTGCCGGCGGTTGTGGCAGCCGTGGGAACGCTGGAAGAGGTGGTGGTGCTGGTGAAGCCGCAGTTTGAGGCCGGGCGCGAGCACGTTGGCAAGGGCGGCATTGTGCGCGATCCTGAAGCGCACCAGTTGGCGATCGACAAGGTGGCCGATTGCGTGCGGTCGCTGCGGTGGGCGATTGTGGGGACCATTTCCTCACCGATTACGGGAGCTGAAGGGAATCGGGAGTTCCTGATCTACGCCAGGCGGAGCTGAAAAGGCAGTGAATCAGCAAGTCAGCAAGCCAGCAAGTTAGCGAGTTAGCCAGCCAGCGTGGAGACCCTCCTGCCGACTTATATTCCGCAATAAAGGCGACGGCGTTTCCTTTGAAAGTTGCAGCTCGGGGGCAGCAATGCAAATTGATTCAAGTACGCTGGCTCAGCATCTATTCCCGGCCGCGGTTACGCGCGAAGAGCATCCGCGTCTACTCAAGCCTGCTCGCTGGCTATCCGCCCGTGAGCGCTTCGATGCGCTTTCGGTGTGGGCGCCAATAAGCTTGAATTTCTTCAATCGTCTTGCCCGCTGTTTCAGGAACGAGAAAGTAGATGAAAACCCAGGAAAGAGCTGACATCGCGGCGAAAATCCAATAGGTGCCGGCCACGCCGACGGCGTCAACGATAGTCAAAAACGCGAGTGTGACCAGGAACGTCGAGATCCAAACCACCATAGTGCTGATCGATGTGGCGCGCGCCCTCAGGGCATTGGGGAACAATTCCGACATGTAAGTCCAAATGACAGCTCCCCAACTGAAGACGAAAAAGAAAACGTAGGCAAGGATGCATGCAACCATGAGGGTGTATGCGTGATTCTGGCGACCGAAAGCGAACCCCAGCACGGTGAGCGCAACAGCCATTCCCGCGCACCCCGCCAGCAGCAATGCTCGCCGCCCAATCTTGTCGATGGTTGTCATGGCCAAAATGGTGCCTGCAAAATTGACCGCGCCCACCAGCACGTTTGCGGCAATCGCCGACGAGGCAGACCGGTTCGCGTGTTCCTGAAGCAAAAGCGACCCATAATAGATGATCGTATTGATGCCTGTGGCCTGGCAGAGAAGAGCCAGCACGATGGCCAGCCACATTGGACGACGGAGCGCGGTGCGGAAAAGAGCGGAAATCGTGGTACCAGATTTCGAGTTGCGCTTCATTCGCAGTAGTCAGGATTTCCGAGCTCGGACGCAGCTCATGGACACTCCTGTTTTCGATAGCCGAAATACCGGTAACTGATTCCTTTTGGATTGCCCTTCGTTTTGGAACGCTTATGCTTGGGCAAGGATTATTGTGATCGCTCGATGCGCGGCAACCCAATAAACGGCTTGACGAATCGTGGGTTTCGATTCAAAAGCCGAGAAGATTTGCTATCGAGTTGGAAAGAACCCACGAAGGCCGAGGCCTGACAGTGCACCAAGGAGACACCATGCGACGGGGAAGTTTAGCAATACTGGCGATTGCCATCGCGGCCTGCCTCTGCACGAGGGTTGCAGCCTCTCAAAATCAGGCCGCTCCTGCGCATCACGCCAGCGGCAATTCGGCCTCAATGGAGTTGCTGCTCGATGGGTCAGACTGGCGCATGGGTTCGTTCGAGTTTGGTGCGGGCATCGCCGCGGGAGCCTCATCGGAGAAGTTCGATGACGACGCCTTCCGCACAGTGACCGTTCCTGGAGACACGCAATTGCAGGCGGGGTTCACTGGCGTTGCCGGGTTCCGTGAGAGCAAAGGCCTGATGGCGGTCAACGCCAGAGAATGGTGGTATCGGAAGCACTTCCACGCCGCTCGGCAAGTGCCCGGCATGGTCAGCCGGATCGTCTTCGATGGCTCGGACTATTTCACAACCGTATGGTTGAATGGGCGTCTTCTCGGCTCCCACGAAGGAACGTACGTTGGCTTTTCCTTTGATGTGACGAAGCTTGTGCATTACGACGGGGACAATGTCCTTTCGGTGCTGGTTACTCATCCATGGGTTCCCAAAGATCGCGCGGTCGATGAATACATGGATGGCGACTTCAGTATGGCGCTTGGCACTCCCCTTGCCAGTCTTCCCTACCACGTTGGCATTAATTGGGACGGGTTGCCGGCACAAGGCAATGCCGCGATTCCCATGGGAATTTGGCGCAGCGTGCACCTGCGAACATCGGGTCCACTGACGATCGACGATCTGCACGTTGTAACACTTTCCATCGAACCGGACGGAAGCGCTTTGCTGCACATCCAGACCACTTTGGGCAATGCGACGCAAGAGCCCGAGACTCGCAAAATCAAACTGGTCTTGAAGCCGGACAATTTTGCCGGTACGAATCAAGAGATCGCAGCATTAACCGTCCGCGCTCTTCCCGGCCAGTCAACGGCTGAAGAGGACATTCGCGTTCAGAACGCGAAGCTTTGGTGGAGTTGGGACAAGGGACGACAAAATCTTTATGACCTGAAGGCCACCATTAATCCCGAAGGTGGATTGCCGGGCGATGTGCGCGCAGTTCGCTTTGGCATAAGAACCGTGACGCGCGATGCGGATATGGCCTACCACGTCAACGGGGAAAAGCTATTCATCAAAGCGTCCTGGTTTCCGATCGAAAACTTCTACCGCTCCACGCCAACGCGTGAAGATTATGAGCGCGATCTGCGTCTGTTTCGCGACGGCAACTTTAATCTTCTAGTGAACTTTACCGTGGTCGAGAAGCCGGAGTTTTATGACTTATGCGATGAATTGGGGATTCTCGTCGTGGCGGAGATGCCCTTTCCGCAGTTTGGTCCGCAGCATGTGCTGGACAAGGATAGCCCGCGTCGGGATCCCTTCTTGAAACAGGCTCGACTTCAGGTAGCGCAGATTATCACTGTGGAGCGCAACCACCCATCGATCATTCAGTATTCGCCTCTGGCCGAGGCGCATGACAAGGAAAAGAATGAATGGGGAAGTTTCGGTCCCGCTGGATACTACGCAGTGGACCAGCAAGGTTATGAAACATTCGTCTCCGAGATGAAGGACCTTGTTACAGCGCTCGCGCCAGATGCGGTGTTCCACGCCAGTCTTTGCGATTTGGGCGAGCAACATTTCTGGATTGGGGCGGACTGGGATCCACGGCACTATCAGGAGCAGTTTGATGCGAAGGCTGGATTCATCTCTGAATACGGCACTACTTCGATGTCATCGTTCGAGAACCTGGGGAAGTATCTGACCCCGGAAGAGCAATGGAAAACGAAAGACAAGACCGCTAACTGGTTCAATCTTCCCATTGACGCAAATGCTTACGCTTACTGGACCGCCAATATGGATATTGGTTTCTCCAGAATGATCGATCGCAGCATGCGCTTCGTGGACCGCCAGCCGCAGTCCGCCCAGGAACTTGTCGAGGACACGCAGCTTTATCAGGCGTTTTTGATGAAATACACGGCGGAAGCCTACCGCCGCAAGAAGTATGAGCCTATCAGCGGCATTCGCAACTGGGACTTTTTGGAACTCGCGCCTGGCTTCCGCTTCGCAATCGTCGACTACGATCGCGTTCCGAAGACTGCCTATTGGTATATGAAGCGCGCGCAGGCTCCGGTCGCCATCAGCTTTGCATATAAGGAAGCGCTGGAGTCTCAGTTGGCTGGTACCCGGTGGTCTGCGCCCGTCTGGGTCATCAATGACCTGGACCGGGAGATTCGCGGAACGGTTCATGCGGAGTTGTTGACGCTTGGCGGTGACCGTGTTGCGGCCGAGGACTATCCCGTCGTAGTGCGTGCCGACGATAAAGCTATGGCCGGCACGTTTTCGCTCACGTTGCCGCAGACAGCCGGAGTATATGTTCTCCGCGCCTCGCTCCCTGCAGAGTCCGTCGGTGGAAGTCCTGTTGAAGAGACCTCGTTCATCAAAGTCGTGCCGGCCGCATTTGAAGGTTCGCATCGCGTTCTGTTGATCGCACAGTCGAAATTTGCCGGACCAATCGCCACCTTGCTTCGTTCGATGGGAGTGAGCGTGGATATCTATGATGAAAACTCACTCGCCGCAATGTCTCGCGACCTGTCGGATGGAGCCGGAATTCACGCCCGCTATGACGCGATCTGGGTGGGCAGTTTTGAATTCCTGGGGAAGGTTCTGCCAAAGGAAACGGCCAAGGCGTTGCAGGAGGCAGCGAAGGCGGGCTCAGGATTTATCGTTACCGGAGGCGAGGGGAGTTTCCACGGTGGTAATGGACACGCGGCGTTGATTGAAGCCACTGACTTGGACGACCTCTTGCCAGTGAAGATGCTGGAGAGCGAGGATGTCCGGTTGGGCCCGTATCAGGTTAGCGATGCTCTGCCGTCACGGACTTTGATCACCGATATAACGCTCGCGGGTAAAGACGATGTCAGCTCCTCCGGTATCTCATCGGAGAGCCTTCAGTTGTTGCAACGTTACGGACTTGTTGGCTTCAACCAGGTCTTAATCAGACCGGGGTCGAATGCTCAGCTCTCTGTCAACCAGCAGCCCTTGCTCGTCACAGGCCGTTATGGAGCAGGTAAAACCGCAGTATTCACTGGTTTCACACCAGAAGAGAGTGAACTGGCCAAGCTGCCAATCGATCAATACCTCACGGACGAGCCGGCGCTTCGCGCTTACTTCGGCTTATTTATAGATCTGCTGGCCGATGTTCTGCCGGGGGATCAAAAGATTGCGCCAAATCTCCTCTCCCTGCATGAGAAACCGCTGTTCCAGACGCTGAAGGAGCAACCGGAGACAACACTCCTGGCAACAAAGATCGGTCAGCCGCAATTCGACCAGGGCGTGATGCACCTGCGGGTTCGAATCGAGAATCGCGGAGGCTATGCTCACCTTGTTCACATGAGAGTCGAATGGAAGGGAGCAGGCCCCAGGCCCAAAATATTTGAATTCAGCGACAATGACTTCGAATTGCTGCCCAAGGAATTCAAAGAGATCGAATTTGAATCGCGAAACCAGAACTCCAATCAATCAACGGCTTGGACGCTGATAGTGAGCGCCGCCAATGCCCCAGAGGCAACTTTGCCATTCTGAGAATACTGCTCAGTCCGGCAATCAATCCAACCTGAAGCAGGGCGCAACTCCTGTTGCTCCGGAAAGCCGAACGCTCAAATTCGGGAACCGCAGCGGATTCGAGAGAGTGAATGAACAATGACTGCGTGTCTTGCCTATAAACTGAGTCTTTGAGTTAAATGTCGCGGCATAAGTACTCTGAAATTCTCTATAAGGTGGCAACGGCATCGGCATCAATTCGATCCGACACACTTTCTAAAACAAAAACAGAGGGGACTCGATGAAATGAAAATCGGCATCACATGCTACCCCACCTACGGTGGTTCGGGCGTAGTCGCAACCGAGCTTGGTATTGAGCTCGCCGCCCTCGGCCACCAGGTGCACTTCATTTCGTACTCGCAACCGT
The DNA here is from genome assembly GCA_963732165.1 of uncultured Acidobacteriaceae bacterium. Lineage (GTDB taxonomy): Bacteria > Acidobacteriota > Terriglobia > Terriglobales > Acidobacteriaceae > Telmatobacter. The sequence continues at coordinate 417,765 of CAVSYM010000026.1, read as the reverse complement.
TCCGGCTCACCGGCCGCGACGAAGGCATCTTCTATCACGAGGTCTCGGTCTCAAGTTACCCGCTCTTTGAATTTCCTCCTTACGATCTGGCGCTGGCCTCGCACATGGCCGAGGCAGCCCAGCTCTACGACCTCGACCTGCTTCACGTCCACTACGCCATTCCACACTCGGTGAGCGCGCTGCTGGCGCGACAGATGCTCGCCGAACAGGGCCGCCGCCTGCCCTTCGTCACCACGCTGCACGGCACCGACATTACTCTCGTAGGCCTCGACCGCAGTTACCTGCCCATTACTCGCCACGGCATCCAGCAAAGCGACGGCGTAACCAGCATCTCTGACTATCTGAAAAAGAAAACCATCGAAGATTTCAACGTCACGCGGCCGATTGAAACCATCACCAACTTTGTCAATTGCGATGTGTACACTCCAGTGAAGGACGAGGACCGGCGCCGCGAGTGCCGCAAGCGTTTCGCGCCGGACGACGATGCCATCCTGATGCACCTCTCGAACTTCAGGCCCGTGAAACGGGTGCTCGATGCAGTGAAGGTGTTTGCCGGCGTGGCTCGAGAGATCCCCGCTAAGCTTGTCCTTATCGGTGACGGCCCCGACCGCTCAGCCGCCGAATGGCTGGCTCACGATCTAGGCATCCACTCCCGCGTCCACTTTCTTGGCAAGCAGGAGCGCGTCAACGAACTGCTGCCGCTGGCCGATCTGTTGCTGATGCCCAGCCAGCTTGAGTCGTTCGGCTTGGCCGCGCTCGAAGCCATGGCCTGCAAGGTCCCTTCCATCGCCACGCGCGTGGGCGGCGTGCCCGAACTCATCGACGACGGCGAAACCGGCCTGCTGTATGAAGTGGGCGACGTGGCCGCCATGGCCCAGGGAGCACTCAGTCTGCTCAACGACCCGGTCCGCCTTGACTCAATGCGGGAGGCCGGCCGCAAGACCGCGCAAAAGCGTTTCTGCGCATCGCTAGTTGTGCCGCAATACGTCAAGTTCTACGAGCACGTTTTGAACGGCGGGCAGTAGAGTCCGGGGTCCGTGAGTCGTGCTTCGTGAATCGTTAGGACGTGACCAGTGATTCTCTGATCTTCGCCTTCTCGTTCCCTTGGTCCCTGTTGTCGTACAATTTCTGCTGATGAACGCCGACAAGAATTCCGCCCCCTCTGCCCACAAATCCTCCGGCCCCGTCACCCTCGCCGTCGACATCGGCGGCTCCGGTCTCAAGGCCATGCTGCTTGACCCCGCCGGCAAACCGCTCAGCGAGCGCCAGCGCATTGAAACCCCCGCAGTGCCCACGCCGCGCGCCGTTCTTGCCGCCCTTGACAGACTCATCAGTCCGCTGGGGCACTTCGACCGTGCCTCGGTCGGCTTTCCGGGCGTCACTAAGCACGGCATCACCTATACGGCCGTCAACCTGCATCCCCTGTGGATGAACTTCCACTTTCAGGCTGAGCTTGAGAAGCGGTGGAAGAAGCCCGTTCGCGTGGCCAACGACGCCGCTATCCAGGGCTATGGCGCGGTCAAGGGCAAGGGCATTGAGATGATCGTCACCCTCGGCACCGGCATGGGCTCGGCGCTCTACGTCGACAGCCATCTCTGCCCGCTCGAGCTCGGCCACCACCCCTGGAAGAAGAAGACCTACGAAGACTACGTTGGGCGCCGCGGCCTCGACAAATTGGGCAAGAAGGGTTGGAACAAGCACGTGCTCGAAGCTATCGAACAGATCCGCTTCACCTTCAACTTCGACCACCTCTACCTGGGCGGCGGCAACACCAAGAAGATCGACGTTGCCCTGCCCAAAGACGTTTCCATCGTCTCCAACGAGACCGGCCTGCTGGGCGGTGTGGCGCTGTGGCGGAACGAGTAAAGCAGGCGTCAGCATGAAAGCGAAATACTTCAGATGGCCGTTTCTTGTCATGTTGATGCTGCTGTTTGTCGGGGGCAATCTTTCTGGGCCGGTAACTTTCGGCGTGACGTCGGAATGGTCTGATGGCAATTACTCCTTTGCCGCCGGAACTGCTCCGTGGTTGCTCGGCTTTGCGGCGCTGATCCTTCTGATGTATTTATTGCTGATGTTTTCACCGCCCGCGGAGGCCGGTCCGCCGATGCCGGGTATCTTTCGCAGGTTTGTAGCCTTTTTCATCGACTTTTTCTTCGCCATGTTCTCAATTGCACCAATTCTCGGCATCATTCCTGTGCTTACTGAGTGGAAGAGGACAGGGGTTTTTGCATGGCATTTCGAACGTAACATATACGCACCTGGCGACGCGGTCCTAACGTGGGGTCTTGTCACTCCCACCTTTGCATTATTGGCTCTGTATTACGCCTGGCCGTTGATGCGCGGAAGGCCATCCCCCGGGTCGTGCATCCTGGGCTATCAAATCATCACGGACGACGGCACCGCCCTGACACGCCGGAAGGCATTTCTTAGAACGTTGAAGGGATTCCTTGCGGTCTGTTCTTGGCCCTTCCAGCTTTTCCGTGCGCGTGATCGAAAAAACGGCAAGTTTTCGCTCGACGAGGAATTTGGCACGAGGGCCGTGAAGCTTCGCTAATCGTGGGAGGTGCTGAAGGCTAGGAGCTAGCAACTGTCTTCGGTGCCTTCAGCCCCAACTCCCGCATCGCAATCTGCAAGTCCGCCCAGGCTTCCTTCTTCTGGCGCGGATCGCGCAGCAGGAACGCGGGATGATAGGTGACGATCAACTGGCATCCGCGAAAGGCGTGAACGCGTCCGCGCAGGCCGGCAAGCGGCTGCCGCTGGCCTAAGCAGATACGTGGCTGCCGTCGCGCCCAGCGCCACCAGTACCTGCGGTCGCACCACGTCGATCTGGCGAAACAAAAATGGCGAGCAGGTATTGGCCTCATCCGGCTCAGGCGTGCGGTTGCCCGGCGGCCGGCACTTGACCACGTTGGCAATGTAGACCTCTTCTCGCTTGAGGCCCATGGCCGCGATCATGTTGTTGAGCAACTGCCCCGCGCGGCCCACAAACGGCAGCCCCTGCGCGTCTTCGTCAGCGCCCGGACCCTCGCCTACGAACATGAGGCGTGCTGTGGGCGATCCATCGGCAAACACAATTTTGTTGCGGCCTTTGTGCAGCGCGCAACGTGTGCAGTCGCCGATATCTTCGCGAATGATCTGGAGCGCGGCGGCGCGTTCCGGCTGGCGCTATCGTTACGGCAAATCTGCGGTTGTGCGGTTTGAAAGCTCTTGCGTGCGGGAATGGCGGATTCCTCTCGTAAAAAGTTGGCATGGGTCGAAGTCGGAGTCTGTTGTTGTGGAGGAGTTCCCTCCCCGGTCTCTAAATGCGAGGGATCCTTCGACACGCACAGGACAGGCTCTGGGGCACCCATAGTTTCGAAACTTGGGGATTCTGGCAGCGTGGACGCTGCCAAGACAACCGGACTGGAGTCCGGCGCTACAAAAGGCAGGCCACCTGCTTCACTCATTTCCACAGGGCGCCGGTAAAATTCTGTCAGCCCCAGGTCGCGATAGAAACGCATGCGCTCGGCGAGCGCATCGCGCAACTCATGTGTGAGCGGTCGCGACACGCTCGCCTACTCCACCACAAGCCGGCGGCGCGAATCGGCGACCACCACCGACTCTTCAAGCACACGATCGTCGCTCGGCCGGGCTGGTTCTTCGGCAGGCTGTTCGCCATCGAATTCCAACATCATTGGCCGGGGCGAGCGCAGAGCGGCAATCTCGTCAAGAATGCGATCGGCGAGCTCACGCTTGTCCATCTGCGGCAGTTCGATACACTTGGTCGCCGTCAAAAACGTGGCCGCATTCTCATCGGCATCGATGCCAACGCCGCGCCCTGCCACGTTATTCACCACAATGGCGTCGGCGCCTTTCTTCAGCAGCTTGGCGCGGCCATTCTCAAGCTCGTCGTGAGTCTCGGCGGCAAAGCCAACGATGATCTGGCTGGGCCGGCGGCGCCGCACCACTTCGGCAAGTATGTCTTCGGTGGGAGAGAGCTCGAGCGTCAGCGGACCACTGCGCTTCAGCTTTTGTTCGCTCACAACCACGGGCCGGTAATCGGCAACGGCTGCGGCCTTGATCACCAGGGTCGCCTCATTGAGCCGGGAGAGCACTGCGTCTCTCATCTCATCGGCTGTAGTGACTGAAATCAGCTCACAACGCGCGGGCGTGCGCAACGCTGTTGGACCGCTGACCAGCAGGACTTTGGCCCCGCGGTTCTGCGCAGCTTCAGCCAGCGCATATCCCATCTTGCCGCTGGAGCGATTGCCCACGAACCGCACCGGGTCGATGGCCTCACGCGTTCCGCCGGCGGTTACCAGAACGACCTCGCCGGCAAGATCGCGACGCCGGTTCAGCGACTTCAACACCATCTCGGCAATGGCTTCCGGTTCGGCCATGCGTCCCGCGCCCACCATTCCGCAGGCCAGATCGCCGGTGCCGGGCTCAATCACGCGCACCCCGCGCTGCCGCAGGCTTTCAAGATTCGCCTGCGTGGCCGCATGATTCCACATGTTCACGTTCATGGCGGGAGCCACCAGCACCGGCGCCTCGGTGGCGAGGTACATGGTAGAAAGAAAATCGTCGGCAATGCCATTGGCAAACTTGGCCAGGATGTTGGCCGTTGCGGGAGCTACGACCAGAGCTTCGGTCCACTGCGCCTCGGCAATGTGATCGATCCCGTTTTGCTCGGGGGCAGATTCCTCCGCACCCAACTCATCCCACAGGCTGGTGATAACCCGGCGGCCGGTAAGCGCGGCAAAGGTAAGCGGCTGCACGAATCGTTGCGCCGACGCGGTCATGACCACGTGAACCTCTGCGCCCGCGCGCTGCAACGCCCGTACCAGCTCGGCAGCCTTGTAGGCGGCAATTCCACCGGTGACGCCCACCGTGACTCTCATGGATTGATTTTAGAACAGAGAGCGGTGTTAGCGAAGCTAGCGGAGTTAGCGGGGTTAGACAAAGAGCCAGCTGGCAAGTCAGCAGATCACTGAGCTCCGACCACCGTCAACTGATCCCTGATCCCTGACCCTTGACCCCTGCCTTTTTCAGCTCAGCAGAATCGGAATGGCCGGACCTTCGACCAGCGGCTTGGTGACAGCAACTTCGGCCTTCACGTATGAAATCTTGCCGGCTTCAATCTCCTCCTGCGCAATGCGACAGGCCTTGGTTGAGTGGCTGGGAACTAATGCGCGCGAGCCGTTCTGCAACTGTCGCGCGCGCCGCGCTGCCACCAGTACCTTGCGGTAATTGGAATCAAAGCTGGTCTCAATCGTCATCGGGTTCGTCTCCAAAGGGAAGTTGCTGCTGGCCGGATTCGCCGTCGATCCCGAAGGCTTCCAGCACAGGTTTAAGCCGCTCCTGCGAATTCATTTGCAGGCAAGCCGCGGCGACCTCCAACACCCGCCGTTGCCGGTAGGCTATTGCCTCGCCGTTCCGGTAATAGCGCTCTGCGAGGACAATCGCCTCAAGTTGCGCCACGGCCCGGTCAAGGATGTCGTTAATCAAAATATAACCATATTGCTTATAATTCTCAATCTCCTTGCTGGCCTCGCTCAGCCGACGGTAAAGCTCGGCCTCGTGCACCATGCCTTCGGCGCGCATCCGGTTCCTGAGCCGGGTGCGCAATACCTTGGGGTTTGGCGGCAGCACAAAGATGCTCACCGCCTCAGGCATTTTGGCCCTCACCTGCGCCCCGCCCTGCACATCGATATCGAGCAGCAGATCGTGGCCTTGGTTCCTGGCCTGGTCCAGCGATGACCGCGCCGTTCCGTAGAGATGATTGCCGAAGACCTCGGCGTACTCAAGAAAGAGCCCGGCATCGATCATGCGCCTGAACTCTTCGCGCGAGGTGAAGTTGTACTCGCGCCCGTTCTCTTCTGACCCGCGCGGCGCGCGCGTCGTCCAGGAAACCGAAAAGTCCACGCCGCTCACCTGCTTGCGCAGTTCGCTTACCAGCGTGCTCTTGCCCGACCCCGAAGGCGCCGAAATGATAAATAGAATTCCTGCCACGTTCCCTCGTATTAGCTGCTAGCTTCTAGCCTCTAGCTTCTAGCTTTCTCGTGCTGAATCCGCGATCGCTGGTTCAGCCGCAATGAGCTAGGCTAGGAGCTAGCAGCTAGAAGCTGTTTTACTCGATATTCTGTATCTGTTCCCGCGCCTTCTCAATCTCAGACTTCATGGCCAGTCCCAGTTCAGTTATCCGCGTTCCCTTGCCGCTTACGCCGCTGGTCTTTGACAAGAGCGTATTGGCTTCGCGATTCATCTCCTGCAGCAAAAAGTCCAGTTTCTTGCCGATTTCGCCGCCGTTGTTGAGCAGTTCGCGGAAGTGCCCGATGTGCGTCGACATCCGCTCCAGCTCTTCTGAAACATCGCTGCGCTCCACCAGTACGGCAACCTCTTCAAGCACACGCTGCTGGTTGAAGTCGGGGCCGACCGCACTCGCCAACCTCTGCGCAAGCCGTTCCTTGTAGCGATCTTCAATCTCGCTGCGCAGTTCCGTTACTCCCGCAGTCGCCACGGCCAGCCGGTCCAGCGTTCCATTCAGGATGGCTGCAAGTGCCTCGCCCTCGCGGGCGCGCATTGTCTTCAACTGCTCGAGCAGCGGACCAATCTGTTCCTGCACGCTGCCGGCGAGCGCCGTCAAATCTTCATCGCCGCGGCTATCGGCCTGCAGTGCGCCCGGCAAACGCAAAGCTGCGTTCAAATCTGGCTCGCCTTTAAGCCCATGCTCGTCGCTCGCCGACTGGAACGCCGCAAGGTAGCCATCCACAAGCTCGCGATTGTAACCGGCCTTCTGCTGCGTGCTGCGATCGATTGAGAGCGTCAGTTCCACATGTCCGCGCACCAGCGCTTCTTTGAAAACCTTGCGCAGCTCCATCTCCAGCGCATCAAGCCCATTGGGTAACCTGAACTGCAGATCGAGAAAGCGGTGATTCACGCTCTTCAGGCTCAGGGTGTAACCGAGCTGGTCGTTGGCGCGCGCCTGCACTCGCGCAAATCCGGTCATGGAATATAAAGGCATTCTTACTCTTCCTCGGCGGCGATAACCATAGTTTGCGCAGCCATCCTCGTGCCATTGCCGCTTGCCTCTGGCATGTCGATGAACTGCAGTTGATAGAGCTTCTGATACATCGGGGATGTTGTCAGCAACTCCTCATGACAGGCGATCGCCGTGATGCGCCCATCCTCAAGCATGGCAATGCGATTGGCGCGCCGTATGGTCGAGAGACGGTGCGCAATCACCACCACGGTGCGGCCTTGCATCAGGTTGGCCAGCGCTATCTGCACCAGCGACTCGCTTTCCGCGTCGAGGGCCGACGTGGCCTCGTCCAGAATCAGAATGGGCGCATCTTTGAGGATCGCGCGGGCAATGGCCAGGCGCTGCCGCTCGCCGCCGGAAAGCCTGAACCCCTTTTCACCGATCACCGTGTCATAGCCCAGCGGCATGCGCATGATGAAGTCGTGGGCAAGCGCGTTGTGCGCGGCCTGCTCCACCAGCGAGAGCTTCACGTCGGGCTGGCCGTAGGCAATGTTGTTGCGCACCGTATCGTTGAAGAGAATTGTCTCCTGCGTCACCTGCGCTACCTGCCTGCGCAGAGAAGCCAGCGTCAAATCGCGGATGTCGCGGCTGTCGATCAGAATGCGACCTGAAGTCACATCGAAGAACCGCGGTATCAGATTCACCAGTGTCGACTTCCCCGCCCCGCTCGGACCCACTACAGCCAGCACCTCGCCGGCATTTACGTCGAGATCGACATTGTGCAATATCTGGTTCTCGCCCTTTTCAGTCGAATAGGAAAAGCCTACATTTTCGAACCGGATCGAGCGCTCAAAGCGCTTGAGCGTGCTCGCGTGTGGCTTCTCCTTTACGTCGTCCTCGGCGTCGAAGAAGGAAAAAATGGAAGACGAAGCGCCCATCGCCTGCTGGAAGCTGTTGTAGAAGTAGGCGAACTTGCGCACCGGATCGTAGAGCTTGAAGAGCAGAATGATGAACGCGCCGAACAGGCCCATGGTCATGCGGCCGTGCATAATTTCATTGCGCCCGATGAAAAGAAACATGGCAATCGCGACGGCGCCGATCGAGTCCATCAACGGTGAACTGATGGACTGAATGCGAACGTTGCGCAAATTCGCCCGGAAGAGCCGGCGAGCAGCAGTCTTGAAACGCAGAATCTCCCAGACCTCGGTGTTGAAGGCCTTCACAATACGATTGCCGGTCACAGTTTCATGCAGAATGTTCTGGATCTCGGCCAGCTTGTCCTGGCCGGTGCGCGTCCGGGTGCGCACTTCTCTGCCGATCTTCCGCGAAGACGTTACCACCACGGGGATGAACAGCAGGAGCGCCCAACTTAAGTACCCCCCAAGTTTGATCACCAGGACGATGCCGACAACAAATGTGAAGAACTGCTGCAAAAACTCGCCGATCACCGAACTGACCGCATTCTGAACGCGGTCCACATCGTTGATAAGCGTTGAAAGGATCGTCCCCGTCGCGTGCTTGTGAAAGAAACTCGACGAGCGCCGCAGCGTGGCTTCGTAGAGGTGGTTCCGCAGGTCGGTAATCAACCCGAAGCCGGCGTAATTTACAAGGTAAGTACCGAGATAGTCGCAAAGGCCTTTCAGCACGGTGGCGCACACCAGGGCAAAGGCCACCACCACCCACGCATTGTGCATGTGCAGAAAATGCGGAACCAGCGATCTCAAGTCAAAGTGCCATTGACTGTTCGATACCCCAAGTAGGATCGGGCCCTCCGGCGCGTCAGGCTTCAGCACCTTATCGAAAATGGGTTGCAGTAATAAAACACGAAAGGTATCAAGTACGCCCACAGCCGCGAGCAGAAGCACGCCCGGAATCCACTCCAGCGTGTAGGGCAGCCCGTAGCGCAGTAGGCGCATGAGGTTCTTCATGCCGGTATCGCCGCCTGGCGGGATTTAAACCCGCGATCGCCGCGCCGCGCCGGCACATGCGTCCGGATCCAAACTCGTCGGGATTCACCGTGCCGCAATTCTGCCTTGGGGTCCATCAAGATATTGTATCCGGGCTCGCTTGCCGCGGGCCGCATCGTTAAGCTCATTCCAAACCAGGGCTGCAATCGCGATACTTCAACCCAGATCGGACCAAGGGGGCATTGTTATCATTACGTGGTACACACAGCCGCAGGAAACCGAGTAACTTCCCTATGGAGAACGGCGTAAAAGTCCTTATTGCCGAAGACGAACCCCACGCTCTCATGGGCCTGGCCGAACTCATCTCCGGCTGGGGATACCGCACCGAGACCGCGCGCGACGGCATTGAGGCGTGGGATAAGACTCTCGCGTGGGAGCCTGCCATCATCGTCACCGATCTCAAGATGCCGCGGCTCGACGGCATCGGGCTGCTGACCAGGCTCGCGGAGGATGCATCGGGGCTGAATTCCAATGTGGCCGTGGTTTTGCTCACCGCCATGGGCTCCATTCAGCTGGCTGTCGACGCCATGAAGCTGGGCGCCTACGATTTTCTGCAAAAGCCCGTCGACTCAACGCGCCTGCGCAACATACTGGGTAATGCCACCCGCCAGCGCGACACCGCCATTGAGCTTGAAGTGGCGCGCCGCCGCCTGCGCGAGAGCGGGGTACTGGGCTCCATGGTGGGCAGCTCGAAGGCCATGCGCGAGATCTTCGGCCTTATCGAACAGATCGCGCCATCCAACGTTTCAGTGCTCATCACCGGAGAAAGCGGGACAGGCAAGGAACTGGTGGCCCGCACGCTACATGCGCTCAGCCCGCGCAAGCCGCGGCCATTTGTCGCCGTCAACTGCGCCGCCATTCCTGAATCGCTCATAGAGAGCGAACTCTTCGGACACGAAAAGGGCTCATTCACCGGCGCCGCTGAACGCCGCGCCGGTTGCTTCGAACTGGCCTCCGGCGGAACGCTGCTGCTGGACGAAGTGGGCGAAATGCCCATCGCCACCCAGGCCAAGCTGTTGCGCGTCCTCGAAGAGCGTAAGCTGCGCCGCCTGGGCGCGCGCACTGAACAGGACGTGGACGTAAGGGTGCTTGCGGCCACCAACCGCGACCCCGGCAGCGCCGTTGAGCTGGGCCACCTGCGGCCCGATCTCTTCTACCGTCTTAACGTCTTCAACATTCACATGCCGGCCTTGCGCGAGCACATTGAAGATCTTCCGACAATGGCTGAAGCAATGGTGATTGAGATGAACCAGAAGCACAACCGCAAAGTTTCAGGGCTGGCTCCTTCAATGCTCGACCGCATGATGAGCTACGACTGGCCGGGTAACGCCCGCGAACTGCGCAACACCATTGAGCGCGCAGTCATCCTCTGCTCCGATGGCTCACCCCTCGATGCTGGCCATCTGCCGCCCGGCTTTGGCAAATCCAAGCCGCCGCTTGCACAATCTTCCGATGCCGGACAGATTGCCATCCACGTTGGCACCACCGTCGATGAGGCCGAGCGCATACTCATCCTGCGCACCCTTGAGGCGACCGGGCAGAACAAGACTCGCGCCGCTGAAATCCTGGGCGTAAGCCTCAAGACCCTGCACAACAAACTTAAGGAATACAACCGCGCCGGTGAAGAATCGCTAAGCTGACAACTGAGGTGCGCGCGTAACGTCGATTTTGAATCATGCCCCTGAAGACCAAACTCGTTCTATCCATCACCGGGCTGGTATTCCTCATCGCCGGACTCATCTCGTTCGTCTACGTGGGCCAGCTGGTGCGCGAGGCGGTGCACCAGACTTACGACACCGATCGAGTGGAGGCCGAGCAGATCCGGCTGGTGTTGCAGAGCGCGCTTGAAAACGGCCTGAGGGACCAGAAGGTCGACCCCAACAATTTTCTCCAGCTTCGATTTCTCGAGGCCCAGGCGGTCCGCGGCGACAGCTCGCTGAAAGCTTCAATTGAGTCGGCGGTCCGCTACTATCTCACTATCTACGACGTGAACATCGGCGATGCCCAATCCACCATCCTGCTCAGCACCAACGCCGACAGTGAAGATCAGCCGTTGCCGGTGCGGCCAAGCTACAACGAGCTGCTCAACGACAATCCCACCCAGCTGCTGGTTGAAGTCTTCGGCAACCCCAAGGTCTTCGACATCGTCGTTCCTCTTGAGCGCAACGGCCAGCTCTTTGCCTCGGTCCACGTTGGCGTACGCACCACGCTGTTGGGCGCGGTATACAAGCCATGGCTCAAGCAGGCCATCTGGCTCATGGCTTTTGCTCTCAGTTTTTCTCTGTTGGTCGCATTCCTGCTATCGAATTTCGCTCTCCGCCCGCTGGAGCAGATTAGCCGCCAGCTCGACTACTGGACATCGTCCGTCGGCGCTGCGGAAGAGACCGAACCGTCAGACACCGATCAGGACATGGCCTCCCGCGTCTCCAGCAAGATTGAGAAGATCGGCCAGCGCATGCGCAACGTTGAAGAGGTGTTTTCGGCGCTCAAGGAGAATCTCGGTCAGATTCTCGGCAACCTGCAGGATGGGCTCCTTCTCTTCACCGGCGACGGCCGTGCGGTGCTGATCTCAGAGGCGGCGTGCCGGTTCCTGCACAAGGATCGCGACGCCGTTCTCGGGCTTCACGCACGCGACATATTCGACCGCAACACCGTTCTCGGCCGCTCGCTCTGGGAGTCGGTCGATGCGGGCGTCTCCATGGTGCAGGAAGAGATTCGCACCGAGACCGGCCGCCGCATCCGCGCCTCGGTCGACTTCATCCACGACGACGAAAACGGCCAGGGCCTGGGGGCGCTGGTTACGCTCCACGATATCGAATCGGCTGAAGTAATCGAATCGGAGCTCGAAGTCTCGCGCCGCATGGCCGCCATCGGCCGGCTCACCTCGGGCGTGGGGCACGAAGTGAAGAACCCCATCAACGCTATCGTCGTTCATCTGGAATTGCTCAAGTCCAAACTCGGTGACACCAATTCACCGGCCACGCGTCATCTCGAGGTCATCGACGCCGAGATCCACCGCCTCGATCGCGTCGTTCAAACGCTCGTCGACTTCTCGCGGCCCGTTGAACTCCAGCTTCGCGAACAGGACCTTCGCGACATCGTCACCGAGGTTGTGGCCCTTTCCAGCGCCGAACTCTCAACGCGCAATGTCATGGTGGTGAGCGCCATGCCCGACGAGCCGCTTATCGCCAACATAGACGGAGATCTGCTCAAGCAGGCCCTGCTCAACGTGATCCAGAACGGCGCCCAGGCCATGCCCGACGGCGGCAGGCTCGAAGTCAACCTCCTCGGCGACCGCAAATCCCCCTCCGACGGCGACCGCTTTGCTGTTCAGGGGCCCAAGGAAGCTATTATCAGCATTCGAGATCAGGGCCCGGGCATTTCGGATGAAATTCGCGAAAAGATCTTCGACCTCTACTTCACAACCAAGGCCGGCGGCAGCGGCATTGGACTGGCCATGACCTATCGCATTCTGCAGTTGCACCATGGTAGCGTCGAAGTACAATCAGTCTCAGGGCAAGGATCGGATTTCCGTATGCGCATTCCGCTTGCCTCAGTTGACTGGGGACGCCGCCATGCCAGAGCGGCAAGCAGTGTAAGTGGTGAGGAATCTAGGTAATGAGATTCCCTGTTAAATGCGTTGTCTTGATACTGCCTCTTCTGATGGTTGCTTGCCAACACAAGCAGCAGAAGGCACAGTTGCCACCACTTGCGCCAGTTGACACAGCCAATATCCCTCCACCGCCTAACGCGCCTCCGCCGGCCAACGAAACCATCCCTACCAAGCCCACGCAAGAGGCCCCTACGCCGCCTGAGCAGGCGCAGAAACCGGTGGTGAAGAAGAAAAAACCGAAGCCGCCCGATACCATCGAGCAGGCGGCCAATCCGACACCCGAAGTGAGCGCCATCGGCCAGCTCTCATCGGGCGATCCGGCTGATTTCCTCCGTCAGACCCAGGATTCCATCGCTGCAATCGAACAGGCCCTGCAAAAAATCAACCGCAATCTCGACGATTCCGAGAAGAAGACCGCCGACCACATCCGCGAGTTCATCAAAGAAGCCAAAGAAGCCCTGTCGACAGGCGACGTGGATGGCGCTCATACCCTCGCTGACAAGGCCCGGGTGCTGCTCGACGAGTTGACCGGCAAGTAACCGGCGATCTGGACCCTACAGTTCGCCCCAGCTCAACTTGCTTCTGAGCGCTTCAAAGAATCCTGTCTCTCCCAGCCGCACCAGTTTCACGATGTAATTCGAGCGGTGGCAACGCACTTCGTCGCCGCGCTTGAGTTCCACCGCCTGCTGCCCGTCCACGGTCAGCAGCGCCAGTTCCGGCACACCTTCCACGCGCACCATCAGCGCGGCGTCGCCACGCACCACAATAGGCCGCAAAGTAAGCAGATGTGGGCAAATCGGTGTTACCACCATCGCGTCCACGTCAGGCGTAAGAATCGGTCCGTTGGCAGCCAGCGTGTAGGCTGTTGACCCCGTCGGGGTTGAAACAATTACTCCATCTGCCCTGAAACGCGCCACGGGCCTGCCATCCAGCTCCACGGCAAACTCACCCATCCGGGCAATTTCGCCCTTTGACACCACGATCTCGTTCAGCGCCGTATAGCTCGAGTGCTTCTCGCCGCTGCGCCATAGCTCCGCATGCAGCATGGCGCGCTCGTCGAGATTATGGCAACCGTCGCACCAGCTCTCCAGCGTGGCGTAAAGATCGGCCAGCTTTACTTCGGTCAGGAACCCCAGGAAACCCACATTTACGCTCAGAATCGGCGTTCCATACGAAGCAAAGATCCGCGCCACCGAGAGCAACGTTCCGTCGCCGCCCAGCACAATTACCAGTCCCGGCCCGTGTGCTGGGAGATCGGCGCGATTCACCCAGGGCGCCGCAGCGGTATACTTTCCGCTCTCATCGTCCAGCAGCGGATCGTAGTCGTGCCTGCGCAACCAGTCGATCAGATCGGGCAGCAGCCGCGCCAGTTCTTCACGGTTCGGCTTTGAAACTATCGCAACGCGTGTCATGCGGTCTCAGTGTAACGGATCGGGACGCGCGGCGTTAGATCGCGAGCATATCGGCGAGTCGGCAAGTCAGCAAGACAGCGCGACCCGACGCTGCGTTTCACATGAACGGAAAGGTGTTCGAATCACTCAGGCTGCAGATAATGCGGTTGGCCGGCCTTGTCTTTGTCGACCTCCACGGGGAAGCTGAAATATACCTGGACCAATTCAATGTTGTTTTATAGCTTTAGCCGTGATCTCCTTCTTAACTCCAGGAAGTAAAAGGCAACCACTGACAAGTCACTTTGTGCATCGAAAAATGTCTTCCTTTTCGGCTGCGGCCCGCCAGCTCCTCCAAGTTCACTTAAGGAGTCGAGAGGCCAATCCGGCATTTTCTCCGACAATGTGGAGCGATCTCGATTTGCCTGGGATCGCCTCCTTTTTTGGGGACCCGTTGTTAGCAATTTCTCCTGCATTCTGTCTCCTTTTGGGGTTTCAACCAATTGATAGTGGTGGTACGCCACCGTTACTTCGGTCCTTCGGAAGAGGCAACATCGCCATCACTCGCGGTATGGCGGCAAATCGGGTGCGTGTCATGTGTCCTTCGGCCAAAGACTGCTGTCGACGACGGAAAACTTCAGGTGCGAAGTGTCGTTGAACGCCGCCCGCGCAACGGATGGTGACTGCGGCCCAGGCAAAACGAGAGAAGCAAGGTCAAAGATGAAAACGAGTTGACTAATGAAGATTCCCAGAGGGAGAGGCCTCGATGTCAATTGCACCGACATGTTCACGAGCTCCGTTACGCCTGGGCGATTTTCCCGGGCGAGGGGATGAGCTTCAAATCTCGACTCTCAGCCGCGGCAAAAAGGGGGTCCGACGCAGCAAGCGGGGGAGCCGAGATATCTGATGTGTCGTTGAGCAGGAGACAATATTGCCTCGAAGGGAAGTTTTTTGTGCGGAGCACCGGCTTGGGGTTTCGATGGTTCTGAAAGAAATCCGGCTTGCGATAATCGGCGACACGCCGCGCGATGACAGAAGCGAGCGTCGGTCCAATGCGAATCGGGATATTCAAATCTAATTTCAGACGTGTATGCTTAGGATTCATGCGGCCCTGCCACGTGACCCATTGCTCAAACGGGCGCCAGCAGATGACATTACCGGCATCCATTTCATTCTGATTGCTGCCGAGCTTCCCGCTCACCCCGAGTGTTTGCAACACCGGCGTTCTGTGATGGATCGAGGTACCATGTTCCAGAAGGTTCCTGATTTTCAATCGCGAATAATCAATGCCGGGCCGAATTTATTCGCCTTGGTCCTGTTCGCAGGGTTGACGCTGTGTTTAAGTGCGCAGTCGCCGCAGCCGGCAGCGCCTGTGGCTCCTGCGTATTCCGACGCGGAGAAGACCTTTGCCACCGAGATTGCGGCCCTCCCGGTCGAGGATGCACTGAAGGCGATTGCGTCGGCGGATGCTTCGAAAATGACCGAGGGACTGGATCGCGCCTTGCGGGCGATCGCGATCAAGGCGAGAGATGATGATCCGCACCGGGCCGAGGCGATTTTCGAAGAGGACGAAGCAGTGGCTACCCGGGCCGCGCTGCCCATTCGGGCTGCGGATGCGCACTTGTACCGGGCATCCGCCATGGTGGCGGCGGCAGAAGTTTTTGAATCCGGGCCGGTCTTCGACCAGGCGCTGGCTATGTACAAGGCGGCAAACGCGCCTTCAAGTAAAACCGCCGGGGCTTTGCTGGACCGCGCGGTTATGTACCTCAGGCTGGGAGACCTGCCGATGGCTGTAGCTGACGACAAAGAAGTAAAGCGGATCAGCCAGCAACTGGGAGACGAAGTGGCAGTGGCCCGCGCGGACAACGGTCTTGGCAATGCCTACGAGGCGGAAGGAAGTTTCAGCGAAGCGGAAGAGGCCTTCGCCGAGGCTCTGAAGATTGCGCAGGCGCACGGAGAAAAACTTGGCGAGGCGTTCGTTCTAAACAATATGTCGATGTTGCACGCCTCGCAGAACGATTACCCGATGGCGGTGCGATTTTGCGAACAAAGCCTGGCGATCAAGCGCCAGGTAGGCAACAAGGCCAGCCTGATCAATTCGTTGATCAACCTGGCGAATTTCTATGACATCGAAGGCCGCGATACTGATGCCAACCGGGCGCTGACCGAAGCCGCGCAGGTCGCACGGGAGGTCAACAATACGGAGGGCGCAGCCAAGGCAACCGCAGAGATGGGAGTGATTCAGCTGGAGCATCATCATCCCGCGGACGCCCTGAAGCTGCTCGAGGAGGGCTACGACCTCGGTACGGATGCGGAGGATCTGGCCGGGCGTGCGCTCACTCTCGAAAAGATTGCCGAGGCTCAATTTGATTTGAAGAACTACACAAAGGCGCTCGAAGTGAGCCAGAAGGCCGCGGAGATGGACCAGGGCGCGGGCCTGCTGGACCAGTTGGCTGACGACGAATTCGTGGTAGGGAGGACCTACTTTGCGCAGGGCGAGTTGAAGCAGGCACGAAGTGCTCTTGAGGATTCGATCAGGAACATCGAGCAATTGCGCAACAACGTGAGCGGCGGAGCGGTGGAGCGGAAGAATTTCATGGCGTCGAAGACCGATTCTTTTCGCTTGCTGGCTTTGGTTGCGGCATTGCAGGGAGATTGGCCCATTGCGCTGGATAGTTCGGAGAGAGGCAAGGGGCGCATCCTGCTGGATGTTTTCACCGGCAATGGCGTGAGCACGGATGCTTCATTGACTGAAGCAGAGCGAGCCGATGAGACGCGGTTGCGGAGCCGGTATCTCTCACTCGATATGCAAATTGCGGAGGAGGCGGGCCAGCCCGGTTTCGACCCAGTGCAGAAAAGCGCATTGGATACACGCCTGAACGAGGCAAAGGTCGACCTTGCCAGTTTTCGCGAACAACTCTACGCACGACATCCCGACCTGAGAATAAGGCGAGCGGATTTCACTTCGCTGAAGGCCAGAGACCTGCGGACGCTGATCCCTGAACGGTCGACTGCACTGCTGGAGTACGAGCTGACGGATAACGGCAATTACCTGTTTGTGGTAACTCGCGGATCAGGTGATGGTGCGGAAATCATCGGCTACAAGCTGGCAGTGAAACTGGAGGATTTGTCGCGGCATGTGCGCCGGCTTCATCAACAGTTGGCAACCCGCGATCCCGAGTTTGGAGAGGAATCGCGCTGGCTGTATGCAACGCTGATTGCACCAGCGCGGGCCCGGTTGAAGAGTGTCAGCTCTCTCGTGGTGGTACCGGACGGGGTACTTTGGCAGGTGCCGTTTCAAGCTCTGCAACAGGCCAATGGCAGGTTCCTGGTGGAAGATGCAGCCATCGACTACGTACCTTCGCTGGCGGTGTTGTACGCTCTCAAGTCGTCTGCGCCAAATCGAGGCGGAACACGGACGCTGCTGGCAATGGGCAATCCTGGCGGCGAGACGCAGGAGCAGGTGGATGAGGTGATGGCCCTCGAGAAGTTGTACGGGCAAAGGAACACGCGAGTCTTGATCGGCCAGGCTGCAACCGTGGACCAGTTCAGGGAGATTTCGCCCACATTCGATGTGGTGCACATTGCCGCTCACGGCACTTTTGACGATCGCGAACCCATGTCTTCGCATATGCAACTGGCGCGTGAGAGCGCGCAACCGCAAGCTGGCTGGCTGCGCGCCAGAGAGATTCAAGCCATGCAGCTTCATGCGGAACTTGTGGTGCTTTCGGGTTGCGAAACCGGAAAGGGCTCGTTTGAAGATGGAGAAGGGTTGGTGGGAATGAGTTGGGCCACCCTGGCAGCCGGAGCGCACGGATCGCTGGCCAGTGCCTGGCGGGTCGAGGCGTCGAGCACTACAGAAATGATGATTGCCTTTCACCAGGGCATTCTGCACGGCATGAGCAAATCCGAATCGCTGCGCAGGGCTGAACTCCAGCTAATCCACGCCGACAAACACAGACACCCGTTTTACTGGGCAGCATTCGTCCTGATGGGCGACGGCACAACCTGATTGAGTGACGCTTTAAGTTGCTCGACGAGCTTGCTGCCGGGGTTCTGAACTGCAAGCAGATCGAGCTGCGCACGCGCTTCGTCGATGACTCCGGCCCGGGCATAAAGAACGGCTAGGAGCAGGTGATCCGTTCCGCGGCTTGAGCTGGCTCGCCCCAGTATTGCGGCGGTAAAAGCATCAATCACCTTGAATTCGGCCTCGGGTTGAGGCGGGGCTGGCGATCTTACCTCGCCCTTCGGGCCTTCCGCAGTCACCGTCCACGTGTAGCTTTGGCCGCGCGGGAGGGCTGAGGCTGCCTGCCACGAAGTGCCGCGAATCAGAGAACTCTCGGCGATCTTTCGATATCCGGACGCGTAAACTCTCACCCGATAGCCGGTTGCCGCGGGCATCGCTTCCCATGTGAAGGTTGGCCGGTCATCAATCACAACCCGGTTCAGGGGCGAAATTACTTTGAAAGGTGCCGGAGCAACCGGAGCGCCCAACATGGTTTCCTGTTGACCGGCGGTGAAAGCAGAAATCTTCTTTACAGCCAGACGACCTGAATCCAGCGCCGTCCGCAGGGCTTGCCGCTGGTCAGGTTGTAATCCTTCGGCTCCGCGCAACTGGCCGCTCTCGTCCAGCGAGAGCTCGTAATCGCCATCGCGCAGGCTGGCCAGTGTTGCCGCGCTCTTTGTGGTGTGGACCGATGACTGCCAGTAGAGGCCGGCGCCGAGAATGATCGTTGCAGCCAGTGCGGACCAGGCCAGTCTTGGTTTCCAACTTAAAATTTGCGCCCGCCGCGCAACCGGCTGCAACGCACTTGAGGAGCGCGAAACTTCAGCAGTGTCAGCCACAAATTGGCGGAGTTCCTCCACCTGATAGGCACAAGAACCGCAGTGAGTCGCATGGAATTCCACTTCGGCCGAAACTTTTTTCCCCTCGGCAAGACCAAGCACTTGCTCGTATTCGAGATGCGTCTCGGACGCGATAAAGTCAGCTTGCAGGCCGGCAAAAGCGGGCCCAGCCTGCGCTTCTCGTTCCAGGGCCGCGCGGCACTCGGGACAGACGGCAAGATGATCATCGAGAACTAACACTTGATCTGGCGGTAGATGCCGCTCAAGGAAGGTTCGAAGATCCGGATTGAAAATGTGTTCCATTGCTTGCTCTCACTTGATCTGTCGCCAACTTCTCAACGAAATTACCAATCGTTGTAAATTCACTGTTGCAATTGCCGCGAGAGCTTTTCGCGGGCATATTTTCGCAGGTTGATAACCTGTTGACGCGTAAGCGACAGCAGGCCCGCTATTTCAAGGTCGCTCAATGGAAGCTTCTCCCAGATTCGGGCAAACTCCACGTCGGAGATGCCCGCGGCACCTGCGATCTGCCTGATAGTGGCTACACCCGTAGAGACGAGGAGGCTTGCGCCGCAACTGCCGTCAGACCCCCTCAGGTTGAGCAGAAGCGCGGCTCGCTGATTGCGGGTGAGCTCGCCAATCAGTTTCCAGAGAGTCGCCAGCCACTGCTTCTGAGCCAGGGTCACATCCACGGGGCAATTGGAGTCTACAATCTCCTTTTCCTCGTCTGTAACCACGGCGCCGTCTCTCACGTTCCAAAGCCTTGCCATGAGCAGGGCAAGATTGTTGAAGGGGACGGGCGCGTTAACTCTTTCAAAGATGTTCGCGAGCTGGTCCGCGGGATGAAGGTTCGACGCGGACATATCCAGTCTGTCAAGCCGCTCCATGTCTGCGACTGGATTGCGCCCTTTTCGCCCCGGAGTTTGCCATGCGGTCAGCCCGCAAAGCCAGATTCCGGAACCGGGGTCTCGCCAGCGGGACAGGTCGGGATAGCGTTCGAAAAGATAGCGGAGCTTATTACGCAGCGAGTGAAACGCGGGGTGTGCGCGGCGAAAGTAGTCATTGCAGGCTCGCGCTGCCAGCGTTGCCACAAACGCATTAAGATTTCCAACCGGCGCGGCCCGGCCATTTCGCAGATCCGCTGCATGCAGCAGGAAGGCCACGACTGCTTCTGAGGTCACATCCTCAATCTGGTTGTGATGCTCGGCGCTGTGGCGGCGGAGGCGGTAGGAAACAATTCGGCGAGCATGCGGTTCGACCTGCGCGATCACAAGCTCACCCAGAAGCGATTCCGCTTTCTCCGGGCTCTTCTCCGCCAAATACGCATCGAACAGCGCGGCTACGCTTTCCGCAGTCGCTTTCTCCGCGGTCGCTTTTTCCGCAATCGTTGCGCGTCTCGTTGCCATCGAGCGAGGAGTGGACATAGGAATTCATTGCCGGACAATTCGATGATATCCCGCATTCGTCCAAGAGCCTGCGCCGAAAAGTGCCCATCGCCTGGGGAAAATTGCCAACTTCTCAATATTCGCTTGCTTCCGTCTGTCTGGAGCTTTTCGATTCGATTGAATATCCGGTTACAGTTCCAGTTCGCGGAACGAAATCAGTTGAACGGCTGGGAACCGTTTCAGGGCTGCGAGCGCCTCGCGTTCCCGATCGCGCGAGGCCCGAAGCCTGGTGCGGACGCGGTCGAGTTCGGCATCGTTGTAGCCGGGGTGGGTGACCAGCTCCCACGTTCCGGGTGCGAGCCGGCCGATGAGCGAGGTGAGCGTTGACGCGTCGAGAACTCCCGTTGCGGCCATGGCGATTGTGCCGTCGGTGGTGGCAAAGCCCGCATCGTCGATGATGCGCAGGCACACCGGCCGCAGTCGGCGCAGCACTGCGATCTCGGCGATTCGCATTAGCGATGCACGGGCTGCTGCATGGGACGCCCAGGCTGGCTCGAATGGGTTCCGGATTCTGCGAATGCCGGCGGCCCGAGCTGCGCGCAGCACCGCGCGAAGCACTGCGGGGAACATGTGCGTGTGTTTATGCGTGTCGATGTGGGTAAGTTCGACGCCACGATTTTGCAACAGCGCGATTTGCGCGGCGGCCTCAGCTTCTATCTCGGTTGGATCGATGCGGCCCGTGAGCAATCGCGGCAGGAACGCCGACAGCGTGTTGTGAAATTGGCCGGTGCGGCGATCGACGAGCGTAGGAATGCGGTCGGGCGGCAGGATCGGAACTCCGTCGACGAGCACGATGTGGCCGCCGGCGCCGAGCGTGGGCATGGAGCGTGCAATTTCGATGGCTTCGTCCGTCGCCCGAGGCTCGCGCCATCAGCGTGGCGCTGGTGACGGCGCCGGATGCGTGCAACTCGGCGATGGCGCGATTGACGCCGCTGGTCAGGCCAAAATCGTCGGCATTCACAATCAGGCGGCTCACGGCCTGAGTGTATCAAGCGGGCGCGGACAGTGAGGGTGATTGCCCTGGACTGCGCTGGCCGACAATTTCGCTGATAGAATGAGAGTTGGCGGCCAAGCCGCGCCGAAACGGCGAGGGCGGTTAGCTCAGCTGGTTAGAGCGCCTGCTTTACACGCAGGATGTCGGGGGTTCGAATCCCTCACTGCCCACCAATAAATTCAATAGCTTATAGAACTTATTGAACAACGGCCTCTCGGATTTGTACAAATTTCCACTAGAAACAACTCCAGTCGATATTTCAGCGGCCTCGAATGAACCTTCGACTGTGTTGTGAATGCCTACAACGTGATCTAACCATTTTGTGTCAACCTTGTTCGGCGCTTTCGGGCTTCGTTAACAATCGAGCGACTTCAAGTATGGAATCAAAATGGACCGTTGCATCTGCTCGCCCTTGAGTTCCATACGTATGCAACGACACCATGACGCTTGTAAGCACTTCTTCTGCTCGCTCTTTTCCAACTCCTCCACTCAAAAGGATTTTTCGAACAGTGTCTCTCCAGAATTCAAGTTCCTTTGAATAATCCGAGATCCTTGATAAGAGATATAGACTGTATTTCATCCAAATCTGTTTCATCTCGTTGTGTGCTTTTGTGGCTTCCCCTTTGGATTTTTCGAACCCAGTTTGAAGTTCTCCAATCTTGGCCTTCAACTCTTCTCTCTCTTTGCGATCCTTATTCATGATTGCGTCGAAAGCACCTCTTCCGAAATAGGCGATCAAGCCCGCCAAAAGTGCATATGTTATTGACGCAGCGATGACGCTAAACCAAACCTGATGGGTTGGGTTTTCAGCGTAGTCGTTCCATTGGGCTTCGAGGTTGTACTGGGATATGTTTGGCAAGGCGAAGTCTTCAGTGCTCTTAATTGAAGAAACTGGGATTAATATCCTCACGCCAAAACCTGGGGGGATTCCGCTGATTTTGATCCGTTTCGAGTCTTTCGATCCTGTGTAACCTTGAACATCCTCAATGTTGATGGGGAACGAGGCGACTAACGTAGAGGTGGAAACTGAAGAGGGGATCGCCAAAATCAAACCGTCGATTGGCTTGGAGTTCCAGTTTTCAATTCTCACTTCCGCCACTATTTCGCCTGAAGTCGCAATCGGTTTGCCAATCGTCACTCGACCCTTCTCCTCAAGAAGCCGGTTCGACAAAGCATTAAGTGCAAGCGTGATCAGAAGCGTCAAGATGCACGTTCCGGCAGCAACGAACAATTGTTGTTTCATCTGTCCTCCAGGCCGCGAAATCTTCCATCCCTGTAAGCGTTGTTATTGAGTTGAGACAACATTATCGAACACGGCAACAGCCTTCTGCATCGCCGCCGTCCGAACATGGCCGTATTTCTTGATCATTTTCGGGCTCATCCAACCGGCGATCTCTTGAATGGTGCCATTGCTGGGCCCACTAGGTGCTCCGCAGACGTTCGGCCGTTGGCGATAAAATCCCTTCAGGGGCTAAAGCCCTCACTCTTTTTGGGAGCCTTTTCGGCACGACTAAAGTCGTGCCCTGATACGAAACCTTCTTCGCGTTGGGTTATTCGCAGACTAAAGGGACCCAATTTCTTGAAAGCTCTATCGGCCCGGCTAAAGCCGTGCCCTTGTTACAGAACCATCGAGGCAATTCATTGATCGATCTTGAGCCTTACCAACGAATGCTGGCCGTGGCAATCGAGGAAGCGCGCCTGGGGTTTGACGAGGGCGGCGTCCCGGTGGGCGCGGCGCTGTTTACTCTTGATGGCAAACTGCTGAGCTGCGGGCGCAACCGGCGCGTGCAAGAGGGCGACCCCAGCATTCATGGCGAGACTGACGCCTTCAGGCGCGCGGGGCGGCAGAAGAGCTATCGCAACCTGGTGATGGTGACCACGCTTGCTCCCTGCTGGTACTGCAGCGGGCTGGTGAGGCAGTTCAACATTGGCACGCTGGTGGTGGGCGAGAGCCGCACCTTTTCGGGCGGTGTCGATTGGCTGCGCGAGAACGGCGTTACCGTAATCGACCTCGACAGCCAGGAGTGCCGCGAGCTGATGGAAGCCTTCATCGCCGCACGGCCCGATGTGTGGAATGAAGACATCGGGGAAGGCAGGGACTAGGGAACAGGGATCAGGGGTCAGGGATCAGGGGTCAAGATCACGACTCACGTCCCACGACTCACGAATTAAGAACCACGACTCACGCACGTGGCTCGCTGCACACCGAGCTGCGCCGCCAGCGCAAGCAGCGACTCATCGGCGCCAAGCGGGGCTGCGAGTTGTACGCCGCCATGCGCGCAGGGAATTGTAACTGCAGGCACGCCGCATAGGCTGAACGGCGTGGTGTAGCGCAGCAGCCGCATGCGGGTCTGGCTGTGATCGGCGCCTGCGGCGAGTTCGGCGACCGGCGAGCAGGGCATCAGGATGAGCTGGTGCGCGGCGAAGAGCTCGTCCATGCGAGCGCAGAATTCGACGCGGCGCTCGTGAAGCGCGGCGAGTTCAGCGGAACTTATGCCCGCGCCCCACTCAAGCCGCTCACGAATGCCGGGCTGGATGTGCTCGTAGTTGCCGGTATGATAGCGGGCGGCTTCAAACGCCTGAATGGGCGCGTAGATATCCATCGAGTCGCACCACCAATCGGGCTCGACGGCGCGGCCCGCGAGACCCAGCGACTCAAGCTCACGAATGGCGGCATGAAAGCCGGCAATGATTTCAGGCTCGCAATCGGCGAGGAAACTGTCAGCGACGTAGGCGAAGCTGGTGAAGGGTTTCGGTTGCGGCGCGTTAGAAGACGCAAAGGGAAATGCCAGCAGCGGCGCGTCGCGCAAGTCGCGAAAGAGCCAGCCCATGGTGTCGAAGGATTCAGCGAGATGCGCGCCGCCGCGCCAGTCTCCGCGGCCAAGCGAGGCGCGATAGCCGGCGAGCCCGCAGAGCGCAGCGGGCACGCGAATGGAGCCTCCGGTATCGGTTCCGATAGCTGCCACGGCTGAGCCTTCAAGCACGCTGGCGGCAGCGCCGCTCGAAGAGCCGCCGGTGAGTGCCGACGGGCGGCCGGGCTGAACGCAGTCGCCGAAGTCGGGATTCTCGCCGGTGATGCCATAGGCCAGCGGATGCAGATGGGTTTTGCCGGTAATGACGGCTCCGGCTGAGCGAAGCTGCTCGACGAGCCACGAATCGCGCCGCGCAACTCCGTTCAGATCGCGATAGAACTTCGTTCCGCAGCTGGTGGGCGCGCCGGCCAGGTCGAAGCAGTCCTTGACTGAAATGGGCAGGCCCCACAGCGGGGAGTGTCCATCTTGAAATACACCGCCCGAGCCGGCGGGGCCTGAGCCGACTGGGATAGACTCCGCGCGCGCTGCTTCGGCCAGCGTCCATTCCGTGTCCTGCCATAGATAGGTATTGCGGCCGGCGTTCGAATTGGAATGCGGGAGAGCTTCGGCGACGAGATGGGATGGAGTAAGAACACCGCTTGCGAGCGCAGCGCGAAGATCGCGAATCGTGCCGGAGTCGGCGGCCATGTTGAGATTGTATGCGGGCGCAAGAGGGCTGGGGCGGCAATGATCAAGTGTCGTAAAAGAGGACGCAGGGACAGTTCAAAAATGGAAAGGGCGTCCGAGGAAGAAACAAAGCCGAGTGCGGCCGAATTGGGCCTTGTGGCATCCCACCCATCGAGCAAAGTGCGCTCGATGGATGGGGCACCCAATGTTTTATCTATCGTGGGTTTGAGAAGTCCGGATCAGAAGTCGAAGTGCAGAGACATCTGGATCTGGCGCGGACTGCCGATGATGTGGCTTACGATGCCCAACCCGCCAGGCGCGGAGTACAAGCCTCCGGGACCGGTAGCGGGCTGGCCGGGAGACGGGTAATTGTTGTAGCCGGCATTCTGCGACACCTGGTTGCCGGGAATGTCGAAGCTGGTGGTGTTGGTGAGGTTGTACACGTCGAAGGTGTACTTCAGGCTGTACTTCTCCTTGTCGAAGCCGGTCACCTTGACCAGCGAAGCATCGGCGCGCTTCTGGGCCGCCTGGCGGAAGATATTGCGCTGGCCTGAGGTGAAGGTGGTCTCGTAAGGATCGTCTGGCGGAATTGCGCCATTGAGGCCGCCCGCGGGCAGCAGCGGCAGCGTGAAGCAGGATGCATCGAGCGCCGGCTTGCCGCTGCCCAGCGTCCACGCGCCCGATGCGCCGGTGGTGGCTTTTTTGGCGGTGCAACCCTTGGCCAGCGGCACGACCGGGTTGGTGATGCCGTCGGAGGTGGAGTAGTAGATGCTGCCGATTGCGCCGGAGAAATCGATGACGCTGTACGGCTGGCCGCTCTGCAGGATGGTGAGCCCGACCAGCGACCATCCATCCACAACCTTGCCGGCCAGCGTGCTTGAGGGCCTGGTGTTCGGAAGCTGGAAGATGTAGTTGAAGTTGAGCACATGCTTGCGGTCAAAGTCGGATGAACCGTAGCCGCTGCGCAGGTTGAGCGGGTTGCTGCCCCAGTAGAAGAGGCCCAGGCCGCTCTGCTCGTCAATTGCATGCGAGTAAGTGTAGGACGCGCCAATCTGAATGTTGTGGCTCATGCGTTTTTCAATGTGCGCCTGGAGCGCGTTGTAATTGTCGATGCCGGCGGCCCTGTAGTCGATAGACTCCGCCGCATAGCCGATGTACGGCACGCGCAGATCGACGTTGCCCCCTTCGTAGGTGCCGAGGTAGTAGGGCGAGGCTCCGAAGCAGGAGGGAGCACTCGAAGGCAGCGACCCGAAGAAGTTCACGTTGTAGCCGTACGTGTAGGCCTGCGCGCATCCGCCTCCGGAGAGGATCTGGTTGCTCGGCGACGCGATGTTGGGCTGGTTGAACGGCACGGGAACCACCTGGTGGCGACCCACGTTGCCCACGTATCCGAGTTCGACGGCTATATCGTTGCGCGGCTGCCACTGCAGATCGAGCGTGTAGTTGATGGTGTAGGGCAGCTTGTTGGCGCGGTCGTAGACGCCCAGCGAGATGGGCTGACCGTTGTTCACAATCTCGCCGCCGTTCGGCGTGTTGGGGCAAAGGCCCGGAACGCCGGAGTATCCCGTATTGACGATACTGCACGCATTGGGAAGGTAGTTGCTCAGATCCGACGCCTTGGGGTTGGTTGGCGCGGCGTATTGCAGAGAGGTGCCGTAGGGGTTCTCGAGGTTGCCTTCGGCCGCACTTCCACCACCTCCGCCGCCGCAGGTGGGCAGATACCCCTCGTAGTAGAACAGCGACGCCGACGGGCAGGTTGAAGAGTTGACGAATGGCAACTGCTGGTTGACGCCGAAGGGACCGCCGGTCACGGTGCCGATGGCGTATCCCGGCGAGAAGTAAGTGAACAGCTCGCCGCGATCGTAGTAGAATCCCGCGCCGGTGCGGACAACCAGCTTGCTGTGGAACATGGCGGGTTGCCATGCTGCTCCAAAGCGCGGAGCGATGCCCCACTGGCGGCCGGTGAGCGTGGTATTACTCACGCCCTTCGAGCCGTTCGCGTTGTTGCCGGCAATAATCAGGCCGGGATTGAGAATGGTGTCGCTCGAAACACAATACGAATATGCGTTGGGATCGCTCGAAGATGTGTTACACCCCTGCGGATTTGTTCCGGCATCGAAATTGAAAATGCGGCCATATTTCTCAGTCAGGCCGCCATTCCAGTCGTAGCGGAGACCCACGTTGAGCGCCAGCGTGGGCGTCACCTGGTACTTGTCGGTGATATACAGGCCAAGCTGGTTGGCGCGATAGTAGCGGCTCGCATTGCCCTGCAAAAACGAAGTCACGTAGAACTCGGTTGCCGCGCTGCCAGGCAGGTCGTATCCCTGCGCGAACTGGCTGAAGTCGTCCGATGTGACCGTGCCCGTTCCGGTGCGCTTGTCGATCGTATTCAGCTGCGTGTAGCTGTAGCTGGCGCCAAAGTTGAGCGTGTGCTTGCCCAGAATCCAGATGGCATTGCCCGAGGGCTCAAGCCGGTTCTGGAACATGCCGGTGTTGGCTGATTGCGATTCGGCGTTGGGGCCGATGTTCAGGAAGACCGGGCTGACGCCTTCGGGTTGAGCGCTGCCCAGAATGTTCACGATCGAGATGCCGGGAAAATAGTTCGAACCGAAGGTGTTGATAGAACCGGTGCCGTAGTTGCCGCCGGGAATCGACGACGGTCCGAAAGCCTGCGAATTGTCTGACCAGTTCTTTTCGCGCAGCACGCCGATGGTCTCAGTGGTGCTCAGGTTCGATTTGAGGATCAGGGCATTGTTGATGCTGAACTCCTGCGCGCCGGAATCGAGATGCTGAGTGAATCCGGGCACGCTTGAGTAGGAGTACGGCGCGGTAGTGGGATCGTGCTGGTAGTAGTACTTGAGCGCCAGCGTATCTTTGCTGGTTGCGTTGTAATCCAGGTCGCCGACAGCCTGATCGGAGATAAAGTAGCCGGTGCCGGGGATAAATGCGTTGTCAATTCGTGCGGCCGTCGGTATCGCGCCGTTGCGGGCATCGTTGGGGATCAGCCATTTGCCCGGTTCGCCCGGAAGCGCAGGCGAGTTGAATAGTTGCAGGGCCAGCGGATCGATATTGGCGCCGGTGAGACTGGTGCCGAACCAGGTGTTGGTGAGCGCCGCCAGGTCGCCGGGGTCGCGATTGCTGTCGTTCAATCCGATGGGTACCGTCAAAAAGCCGTCGCCCAGTTCCTGGTCGGAAACATGAAGGTGCTGGTAAGCAACAAAGCCGAACAGCTTGTCTTTGACGATGGGAACGCCGAATGTGCCACCCAGGCTGTAGCGGTGCAACTCCGGCACCTTATCATCGGCGGGAACGTCTGGATCCTGGTTGAAGAAGAACGGCGCGGCGTTGATCCAGTTGGTGCCGCGGTGGCCATAGATGGTGCCGTGCATGTCGTTGGTTCCCGACTTGGTGCTCATGTCGATGTGTGCGCCGGAAGTCGATCCCTGGTCGGCGTCGTACATTGAAGCGTTCACCCGCACTTCCTGCAGCGTCTCAGGCGCCGGCGTGGGGATGGCGTTGCCGATGGAAAGATAAATCGAAGCCACCGACATGATGACGCCGCCGCCGCCGCCCACTTGCGTCTGCACGCCGGTGGAGTTGATCACGCGCGAGGAATCAACCTGGCTGGTGCTCTTGCCGTTGAACAGGTTGGTTGCGTCAACGCCATTCAACAGGAAACTATTGGATGTGTCGCGCTGGCCGTTGGCCCAGATGGGCGCGTTGCCCAGGCCGGAGTTCGCCCCGGTGCCGCCGGAGAGCTCGGCGTCAACGCCGGTAGACTCAATCGCCAGCCCGGTGAAACTGCCTGTGGGCAGCGGCGTGGCGGCGATCTGGTTTGTCTCCATCACATAGCCGTTGGTGGTATCCACGGCGTTCATCAGCGGCGCGGCTTCAACTTCGATGGTGGTGGTTGTCTGTCCCACCTTCAGGGTCGCGTTCACCGTGGCCGTGCGATCGGCCTGCACCGTGATGTGAGGCGTTTTTTGAACTTCGTATCCGGTGGCTGTGTAGGTAATGGTGTAAAGGCCGATGGGCAGGTTCACAAACGAATAGCTGCCCGAGCCGTTGCTCGTGGTGGTGCGGGTGAGCGAAGTCTGCTCGTCGGTCACCGTTACTTTTGCGCTGGGTATCACGCCGCCTGAGGCATCGGTGACCTCGCCGGTGATTCCGCCGAGTGTTTGTTGTGCCGGCAGCGAACTGCAACAGAGCGCCATAGCCGCAAGAAATACGAGCAGGCTGGGAACAAAAGTCTGAAATTTTCGCATCGATTGCCTCAAAGTGAACCGAACTTTGGAATAGTGTGTTTCCTGCACAGTTTCAGTTAAGACTGCATTAGGGTTTTGGAAAGAAGGGTGTTATCGAATTCAAGATCGTGCAAAAGAAAAACCGGAAAAGTGATACCGCTACGAGTTCATGCTCGTTCTACGGCCTTATCCTGCTCGCACTACGGGGTAGGTTAAGGTTAACGGTTCAGCCATAAATTTCTTATAAGAATTTAATGCTGGCCTGTGCAAAGCTCGGTGGAAAAACCGGCGAATGGCATCTCGGGCAGCTTTTCCACAGGTTTGGTCACAAGTGCTTGTTCATCTTGCGGCTGGAACCGTAACCGCGTGGTTTCGTAATCATATCCACATGATTTGGGTGCCCCAGGCCCGCTTTTGGGACCTGGGATAGCACGAGCTGAGATGAACCGGTTCTCATCGGTCCAATCGAAGCCGCCGCAGCAAATCCTTAAACCGCGGGTCGTTTCGAATCGGGTCGTAGATGGGATCCACTTTGATTTCCACCACCGAATTTGAGTGTTCGGCATAAGCTTTCTCGAGTAGTTCGAGAACCCGCTCCTTCGGGCCTGTGGCCGAATAAGCCATCAAGAGCAATGCGTTTCGATCTGGCCGCGACCCAGCAACCTGCTCGAGTTTGGCCAAGGATTGACCCGCCTTTTGGGCGCGGCCCGAGCGCGAGTAAATCGCCGCCTCCCACGCCCACCGCCATGGATCGTCTTCACGGGCCGAGAAGTGATTAACTGCGTCGATCGCCTCGCCGTACCTGCCCAGTTGCAAATACGGAGGAATCATCATGCCGCGTGCATGGCCGTCAGTCGGGTCTAGTTCGAGCACCGAGCGGTATTCCTCAATAGCGCTTTCGTACTGGCGCGAATAGTACAGGATCGTTGCGTGATCGGTAGCGATAATCATCGATAAGGGATCGAGCTGCTGCGCCCGCGAACTCTCAGCAAACGCCTCATCGAATCGTCCCTGCCACGAGAGGAACTCGGCATACCACTGGTGCGCGGTCGCGTATTGCGGGTTAAGTTCAATCGCCCGCCGGAATTCCTTCTCCGATCCAGGCCAGTCGTAATCGTAATTCTCTTCGATCAGGGCGAGTGAGGCGTGAGCCTCGGCCAGGCTCTCGTCGAGTTCAAGTGCTCTCAATGCCGCGGCCCGCGCCTTGGGCATCAGTTCGTTCTGCGGACCCATGTTCCATGTGCTCATCAGGCTGAAAGTGTCAGCCAACCCGGCGTAGGCCGGCGCGTAATTGGGGTCCTTATCGATCGCTTGCTGAAAATAATCGGCTGCCTGCCGGAATCCCGCTTCTGTTCTTTTATTCCAAAAATACCGGCCCTTTAGATAGAGGTCGTACGCTTCATACGACTTGGTTCCAGTGGGGCGTGAAGCGGCTCCCTGCGCAGCCATGATCCGTTGCCGACCGCCCAGGCTCGAGTCGATTTCGTTGGCGATTTCGCGCGCAATCTCCCCCTGCAACTCCAGCACGTGACCCAGATCGCGATCGTATTCCCGTGCCCAGACGTGGCTCTGGTCTTTCACCTGGATCAGCTGCGCCGTAATCCGAACCCGCTCCGAATCCCGGCGAACGCTGCCCTCGATCACATACTGCACCCCCAATTCTTTCCCGATCTGGGGAATCGATTCCTGCGAGTGCTTATAGTGCATCACCGAGGTCCGTGCAATTACCCCAAGATGAGCCGGATCGAGGTCCCCGAGCTGGCTGATCATCTCTTCGGTCATCCCGTCGCTGAAATAATCCTGTCCCGGATCGCCGGTGAAGTTCTCGAATGGCAGCACCGCCAGCATGATTTTGGCTTGTGGTTCCGCTGCGCTGCGCCGTGAACGCCACGGCCAAAAGGTGAACCCGGCGATCAGGACGAGCGCGACCGCGACGGAGACGAAGAGAGCCAGCCTGCGCCCGCCGGCGATTCGCGGGCGCGAAGACGACGAAGTTTCGAGAATACTTGCCGCGTCCGCGGCAGCCACGGGCGCATCCTGCTCCGGCGCCTGATTTGCCGCTTCTGTGACCGGAACAAGGAACCGGTAACCCTGCCCCTGTACGGTGAGAATGTAGCGCCGATCGCTGGTCTCATCCAGCGCTTTCCGCACCATGAAAATCGTCTGCGTCAGGTTCGACTCTTCAACGAAGCTGTCTTGCCAGACGGCCTTCATCAGCTCGTCTTTGGTCACGAGCCGGCCGGCGTTCTGAACCAACAGGAGCAAGGCGTCAAAGGCCTTTGGGGTCATTGGCGTTTTCGCTCCGGCTCGCTTCAAGATCCGGCTTTGCGCGTCGAGGCTGAACTCGCCGAACTGGTACAAGTGATTGATCAGACTGGGCATAACCGGTCTTTTAAAGGTTTTGAGAACTTTTGAGCCCCAGTTTTTAGGACATATGAGGAGATTGCGAAGTAACTTTTGGCCTCGGGATTGGCAGAGCGGCCGAAACGAGGAAGTTGGAGAAATCTTACCACGATTCCAACGCAACCCCTGGAACGACAGCCGCCTTCGATTCCCTTATATAAATGCGATTTGAATTCCTCCCCTGCCGTGCGGCAGGGGAACTTCAGGGGGAACTTTCGATGCGAAGCCTGGCTCTGCGTTTTCGAGGAATAACGTATCTATATAAATTATGGCCGGTCAAGCGAAACCAGCGCCTGGCGGTCAGCGCAGCTTTGGTTGCAGGTACGATGCTCGTTGCGATCGCAGTTGCAAACGGCCAGTTCCCTAATTTCACGAGATTTATTCCCAACGGAATGTTGTTCCTGAACCCAAATGGTGCGTCGGAAACGTACAACACCATCGGTGGCGGGATCGATCAGACGGGCCCGTTCTTCCAAAGCATGGGGACGAACGGCCGGACCTGCGGAACGTGCCACGAGCCGAGCGACGGAATGTCAATTTCGGCCGCAGATGTCGACCTGCGGTTCTTGCTTACCCAGGGCACGGACCCGATCTTCCGCACGGTGGACGGATCGAATTGCGATCACAATATCGATGTTTCGACTCTGCGAGGGAAGACGGCCGCTTACAGTTTGCTGCTCACGCGCGGGCTAATTCGAATTCCTCTCGCGGTGCCGGCAAACGCCAACTTCCAGGTAATGAGCGTCAACAATCCGTATGGATGCAATGAAACGGATACGATATCACAATATCGCCGTCCCTTGCCGGCAACGAATCTTCGCTTCTTGAGCGCGGTGATGTTGGATGGCCGGGAATCTTCTCCTGCGACCGGTACGACAAAGATTGTCTACAGCAATTATCCTGTTTCGCTCGTCAGCGATCTGGAGCATCAAGCCCTGGATGCCACCACCATCCACGCACAAGGAGACGGGACGCGGCCCACGCCCGCTGAACAGCAGGAAATCGTCAACTTCGAGATGGGTCTGAACACCGCGCAAGCGGTTGGATACAGCACAGGGCCGCTCAACGCAAATGGGGCAACCGGAGGGCCGCAGGCGCTGGTGGAGCAGCCTTTCTTCATCAGCATCAACTCGAGTGTGAACTTTCTGGTTCCACAACTCGAGCAGCCGGGCGGATTGGTTGCGCCGGGAGATGGCCAGTTCACTCCGGCGATCTTTAATACATTCGGAAATTGGGCCAACCTGCCGGCGCGGGACCCGAGAGCGGCGGTAGCGCGTGGCGAAGTGCTTTTTAATTCGCTGCCGATCAATATTACGGGCGTAGCCGGAATCAACGACGATGTTGCGGAAGGCGGTCTGGTGGCCGGAGGAATTCCCACGCTCACCGGCACCTGCGGTACGTGTCACGACACTCCGAGTGTAGGCGACCACTCCTTCCCGACGCCGCTGAACATTGGTACCGGCGATCCGAATCCATCGAACGCCTCAACGAATCTGGGGGGATTGAACGTCAGCTATTTGCCGACGATCACGGTATGCCTGACCGATCCTGCAACCGGGCTGCCAACTTCAACCTGCAAAACAACCACCGACCTGGGCCAGGCATTGATCGACGGCAACTTCGATCATGTTGGCAAGATCAAGGGGCCCATCCTGCGCGGGCTCTCAGCGCGTGCCCCGTATTTCCACAATGGCTCTGCGCGAACATTGCTGGACGTCGTGCGTTTTTATGAAACGCGATTCGGGTTCACTTTGACATCTCAGCAGGAGTCGGACCTTGTGGCGTTCCTGGGCTCTCTCTGACCACGGTCCCAATTCAACCCGCTCATGATCGATCCCATTGGCTATCCGATTTTTCTAGCCCGGATATCGATTGCCCGAGACACCTGCCCGCGTGCAGACAGATTCAGGTGTGCGGAATTCATCAGGATTGCCACCCTCCCCCCAACGCGCCGTAGAGCTGAACGAGAGCCAACGCTTCACCTTCTTGCGCACCCACTAGGTTCAGTTGAGCCGCGAACAGATTTGAATCCGTGGTCAGCACTTCGAGATAGCTGGTCGATCCTCCCTGGTATCGAATACGGGCCAATCGAGTCGCATCGTTTGCAGCTTCAACCAGCTTTTCCTGCTGTTCACGATAAGCTCGCTCCTTGTTCAGAGCGATCAGCGCATTGGAGACATCGCGAAATGCGTCGGCAATGGTTTTTTGATAATTCAACACCATCTCTTCTTTAGTCTCCTGTGAAAGCTGGAGCTGGCCACGCAACTTGCCGCCCTCAAACAAAGGCTGCGTCAACGTCCCGAGGCCGTAGATGGTTTTTCCCGAGGTGTCGAAGATGCTCGAAAGAGAATCGCCGCCTACACCGCCCGAGCCGCTTATGGCAAAGTTGGGAAAGAACTGCGCGCGTGCGACGCCGATTTGCGCGTTGGCCGCAATCAGGGTTGCTTCAGCCTGCTCAATATCCGGCCGTCGCTCAAGCAGCTGCGAAGGTATGCCGGTGGGGAGATTCTGGGGCGGCGGAGCCAGTGCATTCGAGTCGGTATGCAGAATTGGGCCGGGGTTCTCTCCCAGCAGCAGCGCGATTGCATTCTCCTGCTGTTGAATCTGTTCTTCGAGCTGCGGCACCTCGGATGTTGCCGTGTAAAGCAACTGCTCAGCCTGGCGCACGTCGGATAGAGGAACCGAACCTCCACTCTCCAGCGTCCTGGTCAGCGCAACCGAGTTCTGCCGAACCTTTATCGTCTGCTGTGTAATTTCCAGTTGGGAATCGAGGGCGCGGAGCTCGAAATACGCAGTTGCCACCTGCTCGACAACGGTGAGACGAACGGCGCGCTGGGCCCAAACCTGCGCCAGCAACTGCGCGCGGGCGGCCTCAGTCTGCCTGCGGTAGAGGCCCCAGAAGTCAGGCGTCCATGCAGCCGAAAGGCTGAACGATCCTTCGACCAGCGGATTGGGAATCTGCGATCCGAGGGAAGAGGGCAGGGTGGCGCCGATACCGGTTCCGCCAACGGTGAGGGAGGGGAACTGCTGCGAGCGGGTGATCCTGACCTGTGCCTGTTGCTCGAGGATGCGCCGCGCTGCGATGCGGACATCGTAGTTGTTGGCGAGTGCTTTACTGATCAGGGTCTGGAGTTCCGGTTCGCGATAAACGGCGGCCCATTCTTCGTCGCCGAGCGACTCTTTCGGCTCGCTTGAAACTGAAGCGTTATCCGCTCCCCGGAAGGCCGGCGGCGCCGTGGAACTTGGCCGCACATATTTTGGGCCTACGGTGCACCCGGCCATCAAGCTTATCGCAACAGCAAGAAGCCCTATACGCGAAATCTGCCCAATGCGCATCATGCCCGGCCTCCTTCCGTGCGGGCGTGCACCAGGATGGCGTCGCCCTGCTCTTCAGATGGAGTTCCCGGGCCGCAGATCGAGTCCATCGTTGTGCCTTTGCCTCCGCGCACAAAGCGGTGTGAGAGAAACTCGACCACCGCGAACGTGACCGGAATAAAGATCAGTCCGAGGACGGTGGAAAGTGTCATACCGCCGACCACAACCGTGCCGAGGATTTGACGGGAGGCAGCGCCCGATCCGGCGGCGACCCATAGCGGAATGCATCCCACGATGAATGCCAGTGCGGTCATCACGATGGGTCGAAAACGGAGCCGCGCGGCGTTCAGGGCGGCATCGCAGATGCTTTGGCCCCGTTCGTAGTTTGACTTGGCGAACTCGACGATGAGGATCGCGTTCTTGGCGGAGAGGCCGATGAGCATGACCAGGCCAATGGTTGCGAAAATATCGTTTTCGAAATGACGGGCGTGCAGCGCGAGGTACGCGCCCAATATGGCGACGGGAGTGCTTAAAAGAACACTGAACGGCAATGTCCAGCTCTCATACAACGCAGACAGAATGAGAAACACGAAGATGAGCGAAAGTGCAAACACGGCCCAGGAGGGAACGCCTTTCTCGGCCTGCTGCTCCTGGAACGACATGCCGGAATAATCGAAGCCTGCTCCGGGCGGCATGGTCTCTTTGAAAACTTCTTCAAGCGCCTTGCGCACCTGGCCTGAGCTGTATCCGGGCGCGCCGGTGATATTCAACTGCGCCGCATTGTATTCGTTGAATCGGTAAATGAACTCCGGGCCGGTGATCCGTTTGACGGTGACCAGAGAACTGAGCGGCACCTGGCTGCCGTTGGCGCTGCGAACGTAGAAATCGTCGATGTTTGCGATGTTGGTGCGCGACGAGCCCTCCGCTTCGACATAAGTCTGCCATTGCCGGCCGAATCGATTGAAGTAATTCACGAGATAGCCGCCCATGAAGGTTTCCATCGTGGTGTAGATGCTGGAGAGACTTACCTGCTGCTCGACGGCCTTTTCCTTATCCACATCGGCGTAGAGTTGTGGAACAGCGGGCTGGTAAGACGGTATGGCGGCCGCGATCTCGGGACGCTTTGAAAGCGCGCCCAGAAAGGTGAAGACGTTCCTGGTCAAGGTGGTCGGATCGTCGGAGCCGGAGCGGTCTTCGAGGATCATCGTGACACCGCCGGAAGTCCCGATGCCGGGAATAGAGGGCGGCGGAAATGCAAAGGCGATTCCGTCCGGATCGGCGGCAAGCTGCCGCTGCAAATGGCTCTGAATATAGGCGAGCTGCTGGTCTTTGCTCTTGCGGACATCCCATGGTTTGAGATTTACGAAGAAGAAGCCCGAGTTTGTGCTTTGCACCTGGGTGAGCAGCGAGAAGTTGTTCACCGCGATGACGCCCTCGACACCCGGAGTTTTCAGCAGAGCATCGGTGATTTTCTGCTCGGCGGCGTCAGTGCGCTGCGCCGACGCGCTGTCAGGTAGCTGCAGGGCGAGAAACATGTAGCCCTGGTCTTCGGTGGGAATGAATCCTGTGGGGAGGCTGTCACCCAGATACACGGCCGCGGCGCCAACCATCAACAAGCCGAGCATGGCGAAGGCAGACTTGTGTATGAGAACTCCGGAAGTGTGAACGAAACCGTCGGTAGTACGCCGGAAGAACTTATTGAAAAGGCCAAACCCCTTCTCGATCAGATTCTTTTTGCGGCCCTCCTGACGGGGTTTGAGAAGCAAGGCAGAAAGCGCTGGAGACAGAGTCAATGCGTTGAAGGCCGAGATGAGCACGGAGATGGCAATGGTGACGGCGAACTGCTGGTACATGCGTCCCGTGATTCCGGGAATCGCCGCTGTCGGAATGAATACGGCAGCCAGGATGAGCGCGATCGCGACGACCGGGCCGCCCACCTCTTCCATCGCCTTCTCGCTCGCCGACTTCGGATCCATGCCCTCTTCGATATGGTGCTCCACTGCCTCGACGACGATGATCGCGTCATCGACCACCAGCCCGATCGCCAGCACCAGGCCAAAAAGCGAAAGCGTGTTGATTGAGAAGCCAAGCGCTGGAAAGATGACGAATGTCCCTATCAGCGAAACAGGAACAGCCAGCAGGGGAATGAGCGTGGCGCGCCACCCTTGCAGAAAAATGAAAACAACGATCACAACAAGGCCAAGCGCTTCAAAGAGCGTCAACAGGATCTCGTGGATACCGGATGTAACTGCCTTCGTGGTATCGAGCGGAACGCTGTAAGTGATACTCGGCGGAAAAGTCGCAGAAAGCTCTTTCATGCGCTGCCTGACGGCCCGTGCGGTTTCAACTGCGTTGGAGCCGGGCAATTGGTAAATGGCCAGGACGCCCGCCGGGGCCTGGTTGTAGCGGGCTGAGACGCCATAAGACTGGGCGCCCAGCTCAACGCGCGCGACGTCGCTCAGGTGCAGTACCGATCCATCGGGATTGGCCCGCAGTATGATATTTCCGAACTCCGCGGGAGTGACCAGACGCCCCTCGGTGCGGACTGTGTAAGTGAACTGCTGGCCCGCGGGGATGGGCTCGCCGCCAATCTGGCCCGAGGGATGGACGTCATTCTGAGTCTGGATCGCGGAGATAACGTCGGTTGCGGTAACTCCGAGCATGGCAAGCTTATCCGGGTCGACCCAGACGCGCAGCGCATATTGGCCGCCGAAGACCTGCACGCGCGAAACGCCCTTCACGCGAGCCAGCTGGTCCTGAAGATTGATGACCGCGAAGTTGGTTAGAAAGTCATGGCTCAACTTGCCGCTGGGTGAATTGACAGAGACCAGCATGAGGGGCGACGTGAGCGCCTTCTGCACGGTGAGGCCCGCGGTTGTTACTTCCGCCGGAAGTTGAGACTGAGCCTGATCGACGCGAAGCTGGGCAAGAACCTGGTCGATATTGGGATCGGTCTTGACATCGAAATCCACGAACAGTTGCACAACCCCGTTGTTGGCGCTGACGGAGTTCATGTAAATCATGTTGTCAACACCGTTCATCTGCTGCTCGATCGGAGTTGAAACCGCCTGGCTCACGGTTTTGGCGTCAGCACCCGGGTAAGTGGCAGTGACCAGAATCTCCGGCGGAACGATGTCGGGATATTGCGAGATAGGCAGCGTGAGCAGCGAAACAACTCCCACCACAACTGTGATGATGGCAATGACAATCGCAACGATGGGCCGGCGAATGAAGAATTTCGACATGGTTCACCTTCCCGCCGGTTGATTTGGCTGAGAGGCCGTGGCCACCTGGTAGTTTGTGATCTGTGGATCGACCGGTGCGCCCTCGCGAAGTTTCTGAAGATTGTCGGTAATCACGAGAGAACCGGCGGGCAGTCCGCTTGCGATCACGCAGTTATGGCCATACTCGGGGCCGAGCGTCACGTTGTTGGCGTGGACCTTATTGTCTTTCCCAACCGAGTAAACCTGCTCCAGCCCCTGAAACTCAGTGATTGCCTCCTGCGGCACAAGAACAGCATTGTGCAGAATTGCAGTCTCCGCTCTGACCCGGCCAAACTGGCCCGGACGAAGCATGTTGCCCGGATTCGGAAATGCGGCGGCGATTCGAATCGCCCCGGTCTCTGTGTTCAACTGCCGATCGACAAAGACGACGTGGCCCTTGTACGGATAGACTTCACCATCTGAAAGCG
Organism: uncultured Acidobacteriaceae bacterium; assembly: GCA_963732165.1. Taxonomy (GTDB): domain Bacteria; phylum Acidobacteriota; class Terriglobia; order Terriglobales; family Acidobacteriaceae; genus Telmatobacter. The sequence goes on along the minus strand of CAVSYM010000026.1, from coordinate 379,420 downwards.
TCAGCGTGAGGGGAAGCTTCGAGGCTCCATTCAGCAAGTTACTTCCTTTTCCATCCACGCGCTTTGTCAAACCCAGATATTCGCTGTCGCTGATCGAGAAATAGACCTTGATCGGGTCGAGCTGCGAGACCGAAGTCAACACCGACTGAGTATTTACGAGATTGCCCACCTGGGTGGTCGCCTGGCCGGCAACGCCCGTGATCAAGGATCGTACCTTTGTGAAACCAAGATTAAGATTGGCCGTTGCTACGGCAGCCTGCGCCGATTCAACCGCGGCTTTTGCCTGAGCTTCCTGCTGGACTTCGTTGTCGAGCTGGCTTGTGGCAATGGCATGAGCCTCGGCCAGAGGCGTGTCGCGCTTCACGTTAATCTGTGCGAGCGCAAGCTGCGCCTGCGCCTGCCCAAGCTGCCCCTGCGCCTGTTCGAGCGCCGCTTCAAATGGGCGAGGATCGATTTCGAACAGGACCTGACCCTTTTCCACCTGCGACCCTTCTCGATAATCCTGGCGAATCAGATATCCGCTCGCCTGGGGTTGTAACTGAGCGTTCACATACCCGTCGAGCGTGCCCACCCACTCGCCGGTCACGGGAACATTGGCCGGCTCGGCTTTCACCACAGTAACTTTCATTGCGGGGCGAGGGGTGGGAGATGAAGCGCTTACGCTCTTGCCGCACCCGGCGAGGAGTCCGGCGCCAACGGTTATCAATCCCAAACCGATAGCCACCATCGTTGTGTGCAACAGAGCCGTCACGGCCCTGAAGTGGCGGGGCTCATTCATACTTATTCTCCAATCAAGCGTGAAACTTTCTCTGGTTCAGGTTCTCTGCGTGGGATCGTTCGCGCCGCGAGGACAGGTACGCATGTGGAAACTTGGATGAGACGGTGGAGAGGATGGATTCACAAAGTCGGGATCGCGACGATCCCACATTATCCCTGGCGTTTGCCGGTGAGGAGTGGCGTGCGCTCATGCAGCCGGGCAAGGAAGCTCCTGCTGGAGCTATGCCGGCTGGGGTTTTCGATGATTTGTGTTGCGATTATTTTGCGCTGCGGTGAATGGGAGCCAAACCTTGAGATCCGCCTTCGATGGGCTGCAGCTTCAGACCTGGCCACTCGGTCGGAATATTTTCGACTTTCGCGTTGGGCCATTGCGTCGGAATTGGCTCGCCTTTTGGATGTGGCCGGACAACAAGCGGGCTTTGTGAAAATAAATTATCGTTGTGCGCAAAAAGCTCGACGCGCGGTTTCTTGTCGACACAGGGCACGTCGAAGAGATGGTCCAGATCAATCGGCGCACTTGCCTGATTCCGAGCGGAGTTCAATCCATCGCAATCGAAACTTTTAAACGTGGGCTTCGCTGCAATCTGCCCCGGCTGAGCTTTACCGAAATCGAAAGGCCACTGACCGACGATCGCCTTGCCCGGAACTTGCGTGCTCACCGGCGGAGACGCCGTCGATTGGCAGAAGACCGCGGAGCTCTCAAACAAAACGATTGCTAAAAGCACGAAGCGGTACATCGGGCATCCCTCCGTTCGGCGTTTTTTGTTGGTTCTGAGTATAGTCCTCACGGCGGACCTCGCGATCATCCTTTTTCAGTTCACCATTACGGCTGGATCGAACAGCAGCGGAAAGAAACGCCCCTCCATCTTCTGCCCCTTTGGAATCGCCGGCACCCCCGACAGCAGCGGCTCGTCGCTGGCAGAGCGCACGCCGTCCCGGAACGCATTTACGAGCGTCGCCCGCCGCGGCCGTTCCGAACGGTTCTCATACGACCCATGAACCGTGAGCGGATGGTGGAACGAGCACTGCCCGCGCTTCAGCTCGATCGGCACCGGCCGGAACGCCTGCTTCTGCTCTTCATTGAGCACCGTCATAATCTCGTTCATGTCGCCCGCCAGACCCGTCACCGGCAGCAGGTCCCATTTGTGGCTTCCGGGCACGTAGTAGAGGCATCCATTGTCGACCGTGCTGTCGTCGAGCGCTATCCAGCAGGTGAGGTGCGCCATCGGCTGCGTCCGCGTCCAATACGAGTAGTCCTGGTGCCATGCCACCACGCCGCCGTGATGCGCCGGCTTGCAGAAAAGCTGGTCGTGCCAGAATCGCACCGGCGCGTCCAGCAGTTGCGACGCCGCTACCAGAAACGCCGGACTCCACAACACGTCGTGAAACGCCGGTCCGGTGCGCCACGCGCCCAGCGCGTGAAACAGGATCGTATCAGGATTGCTGGACTCGTTCGAGTGGTACTCGTGGAAGAGCTCGTGCGTGGGATGTACCGGATCCATTAACCCCGAAAGCTCTCGACACAGCGCCTCGATCTGTTCGTGATCGAGCATCTGCACGCCGGCCAGAAATCCGTCGCGGTTGAACGCTTCAACCTGATCGTCGCTGAGCCGATATTGCTGCCAATCCTGTTTATGCGCGGGCATGGGCCCCAGCGCGCCGGTGGGTTTATGCAATTCAGAGAAATCCTGCATCATGAGAGTTTGTCCGATTAATAGGATTCGGGCTCAAGCAAGGCCCTCGCCGTTGTTTCTATACCACCGCGGTCACGGATGACAAACCAATTGCCGGGTTTCGGATTTAAGATGATCCCTGCTTTCAATCCGGAGTTCAGATGATCGCCTCGAAGAAGATGCATTTTGTGTGCTCAATGGCTGCAGCCGCAGCCCTCTTTACGTTGCCTGCAGGTCTGGCGGCCCAAGCTGCCCACGATGCCGTCGCGCCGGCCGATGCTTACGCCGCCGTCCAGAGTCGGCTCTCCCAGGGATGGAACACATGGGACACCAACAGCATGATGACCGAGGTGCTGTTGCCCGAAGGGCTGGCCATTCATGCGGGGTTGAAGAACAACACCGGCGAGTTCGGCGACCGTTTCCTCCGCGATGCATTTGTGGGCCAGTATAGTAAAGGCGACGCGCGCGTAACCCCTGGGCCGCATAGCTGGGACGGCAGCTACACCAGCCTCGATATCGAGTGGGCCGGCCACAAGTGGAGCATCGAAACCGCGCACGCCGGCGCGGACGAGGTGATTCTGGCCACGCCCGAAAATACGGGCCCCGAAATGACGGACAAAGCGCCTGCTCTTCCGGCCGACATCGTCTTCTGGGTCGATTTCCTGTGGAATCGTCGCGGCACTGCGGAGCGCCTTGCCGATTCGATTGAGACTCGCGGCGAAACCGGCGCGATCCCTATTTACTGCACCTGTGAGACCCCTGCTTCGGCCAACAAGCAAGCGCGCTCAACCGCGACCACAAGTGAAGCCATGCCGACTCCCGACCTGCCCATTGGCGGTCCATATTTCGCAATTCCGCTCACGGCTCCGGTCGGCATCGGCACGGGCCGCCGCCGGACGGTCGCGGAAATTCAGGTTGCTATTGCCGCCGAGCGCGCGGCTTACCAGAAATCGGTTGCAGCCGCGGGCAATGAGGCGCCCATTGTCGATGCCATCGAGACCACCCTCGGGTGGGACACGATCTACGACCCATCGAAGCTGCGCGTCATCTCTCCCGTGAGTCGTTCGTGGAGCGTGGGTTGGGGCGGCTGGGTGCTGTTTGACTGGGACACATTCTTTGCTGCCACGCTCGCGTCGATCGGCGACCGGGACCTGGCTTACGCGAATGCGATGGAGATTCTGAACGAAGAGACTCCACAGGGCTTTGTGCCCAACTACGCGCGCGACGGCTACAAGAGCTACGACCGGTCCGAGCCGCCCGTCGGCGCAATCACCGTGCTGGGACTTTACGAAAAGTTTCACGATCGCTGGTTTCTTGCCGACACCTTTGAGCCGCTGCTGCGCTGGAATCGCTGGTGGGCCGAGCATCGCGATATGGATGGATATCTGGTGTGGGGCAGCAACGACGATACCCAGCCGCAGAATCCCGACGACGGTGGCCGTGGAACTCGTGGTGGCGCAATTCTTGAATCGGGCCTCGACAACAGCCCCATGTACGATACGGCCACCTACAACCACCAAACCCATCAGCTTGAGTTTGCCGATGTGGGTTTGATGGGCCTTTACGTTGCCGACTGCGATGCGCTGGCCAAAATCGCCGACGTGCTCGGCAAGACCGCCGAAGCGCGGGAACTGCGCGAGCGCGAAGCGCGGTACAAGGCCAAACTCCAGACCATGTGGGATGGAAAGTCAGGAATGTTTCTGAATCTCGACCTGAAAACTCACCAGCCCAGCCACCGGCTCTCGCCCACCAACTTCTATCCGCTCCTGGCCGGGGCGGCGACTCCCGAGCAGGCGCAGATCATGATCGCAAAGCATCTGCGCAATCCTGAGGAGTTCTGGGGCCAGTGGATCATTCCCGCCATTGCGCGCAACGACCCCGCCTACGCCGACCAGAATTACTGGCGCGGGCGCATCTGGGGGCCGATGAACTATCTTGTCTATCTCGGTCTGCGCAACTATGACAAAGCCGCCGCCCGCGACGTGGCCGCGAAATCGTACGACCTGTTTTTGAAAGAGTGGACCGCCAATCGCCACGTCCACGAAAACTACAACGCCAACACCGGTAGCGGCGACGATGTAACTTCGAGCGACCGCTTCTATCACTGGGGCGCGCTGCTGGGTTATGTGGAGTATATGGAGAGACAGGGAACGAGGGAACTAAGGGAACTAGGGAACGAGAAAGACAGGGGCGAGGGACTGAGAACTCAGCATGGACCTTCTACGAGTTTGCAACAATCGTTTCCAGCGCCTCAAAGCACTCCGCATCCAGCTTGTCGGGCACCTCGCGCGAAATGTTATAGAGCGCCTGAGCCGGCGTGAGGCCCGGCCGGTAAGGGCGGTCCTCAGTCATCGCGCCATACATATCGGCCAACGTGATGAGCCGCGCTTCGACGGGCAGATCGGCAGCCCTGAGTCCGTTTGGATAACCCGTGCCGTCTAGCTTTTCGTGATGAGCGCCTGCAATCTGAGCCAGTTCGGCGAATGGGCCGATTCTTGAGAGTATCTCCCGGGTCAATATGGGGTGTTCCTGCACAACCGCCCACTCTTCGGGCGTGAGTGCCTGCTTTTTATCCAGGATGGAGTTGGGAACCCGCAGCTTGCCCAGGTCATGCAGCAGCGCGGCGCGATGCACCAGCCGGGTTCGTTCTTTGTTCAGGCCGAGCACGCGGGCCATTTCAATGGCCACCTGCGTTACGCCCAGCGAGTGGCGGAAGGTGAACGACGACTTGGCGTCGACGACGTCGGAGAATGCCTCGCAGATGAGGTCGATGTCGCCAGCCTTCAACTGGCCAATGCCGTCAGGCGCGAGGTCGAGCACGGCGGCCCGGGTTTCGATCTCCGGGGTGGCGGGCGAGGCGTAGCGCCACAGTGTTCCCTGGCGATGAAGCTGGACCACCAAACGGACGATCTTGGGATCGAACCAATGTTCGCTGCGCTCGCACAGCACGCGGATCGCCGCCTCGCGGCCATGCGCAAAAGCGTAAACATCCAGGAACTGGGCGATGGAAATGATGCGCGACTCGAGAGGAATATGGTGACGCGTGCGATGCCCCGGGAACCCTCTGCCGTCCCATCTCTCGTCAACGCCGCGAACCGACTCGGCCACGCCATCACCCAGCCCCAGCTTGCGCAGGATGCGGGCGCCCCGATCGCAGCGCAAAGAAATGATGGCCTCGCTTTTGCGGCGCTGTGCAAAGCCGAGATGAAGAAGGTCGGCGGCGCGGCGAAGCGGGCTCTCGTGGTCGCGGCCGGTATTCCAGAGCAGCGTAAACATTGAGAGCCCCGGCTGGCCCAACTGCTCGGAATCCTCATGATCGCCTGTCGACCGGGAAGGGTGCTTGTCGCCCAGGATTTCGGAACGATGGTCGAAGTTGTTGTTGCAGCCCACGTCCTTGAGCAGAAGTCCGTAGTAGAGATTGCTCATCCGCGCAGCGGGCAGAAACAGGGCTTGACCCAGGCGCATGCCCAGTACGCAACTACGCAGCGCATGCCCCGGCATGGCGCCTTCCGTAAGGTCCAATGCAAACGAAAGGGCAGAGATGATCTCGGCCAGCGAGATATGGTTCGAGCTTATAGGGTAAGCCTGTTGCTGCTCGAATCTCGTTGTTATGGCAACGCTCGCCAATCGATCCTCCGCGAAATAGGGGCCCGGTTCTTTTTGATTGCCTAACCAAGGTAGCAAGATACGGAAAGCATGAAACTCCCACAAAGGCGGGGAACGCTCAAACAGTTGGTAACCGGGCCTGAGTGACCCTCTCTACCGGAATGCCCCGAAGGGGGGATGGACGTTCTCAGGCCCGTTGCGATAGGCGAGGCGCTCAGCTCCGAATCCGGGTAAAGTGCGGGGCCGGGAAGAACTCCCTGGGCTCGATAGCCTAAAATGCAGCGGAGGGTTTTCTCCGCTATGAATCGCAATCTCTTCTGGTCCGGCCTTCGTCTCGTCGTTGTTTGCCTTGGCATTCTCGTTGTTGTAACCGCATCCTCGGCCCAACCTCCCACCGATTACAAAAAGGCCACGGCAATGCTGCCGCCCGATGCCCAGACGGTCGTCAACCGGCTGGGCAGCTTTCGCGAGTTGCCCGACGGCGCATGGAAGATGCACGCCGGAGATCTGCCCCACGCCGAAGATGTCGATGTTGATGACAGTTCCTGGCAGACGGTTGCCTACGACTCGAAGGCGCCCAACGAAGCGGTGTGGTTCAGGCAGACCTACCAGGTCCCCGAGACGCTCAACGGCTACGACCTCACCGGTGCGCGCATCTGGTTTGAGTTCCACGCCGAAGCGAATGGGCCCATGCCCGAAATTCTCTACTTCAACGGCCGCCGCGTGGCTCTCGGCGACGATCTTGAGCCCATCGTCCTCTTCGACAAGGTCAAGCCTGGCGACAAGGTAGTGGTCGCGGTCAAGCTGCTGCACACGGTCGATCAAAAGACCATCCGCGGCGCCAGCCTGCGCATCGATTTCCCTGAGGGACGGCCGAATCCCGAAGACCTGCGCGAAGAGTTCCTCGCCGCGGCCGAGCTGATCCCTTCGCTCGATGCGGCGACCTCAGCCACCAATCAGGCCACACTCTACGGCGCAATTGCGGATGTCGACCTCAAGGCCCTCGATGCAGCTGAAGTGCAAAGCGCGGAGGCTCGCACACAAGCCCAGAAAACTTTCGACGCAAGCCTTACCGCCGCGCAAACCAAGCTTGAAGCGCTCGATCCGCTTGAGCGGCAGGCCACCTTTTACGAGGTCGGCAACTCGCATATTGACGCGGCCTGGCTGTGGCCGTGGACCGAAACCGTCGACACGGTCAAGCGCACCTTCGGCACCGCGCTCCAGCTCATGTATGAATACCCCGATTACCACTACACGCAGAGTGCCGCGGTCTACAACGAGTGGCTGGCGGACAAGTATCCCGACATGAACGACGAAATCAAGCGGCGCATCAAGGAGGGCCGTTGGGAGGTCGTCGGTGGCATGTGGCTGGAGCCCGACCTCAACATGCCCGACGGCGAATCGCTCGTGCGGCAACTTCTCGTCGGCAAGCGCTGGTACATGCAGCACTACGGCGTCGACGTGAAGGTGGGCTGGAACCCCGATTCCTTCGGCTACACGTGGCAGCTTCCGCAAATATACAAAAAGAGCGGCGTGGATTACTTTGTGACCCAGAAGATGAGCTGGAACGACACCAACAAGCTGCCCTTCAAGCTGTTCTGGTGGGAGTCGCCCGACGGCTCCAAGGTGCTGACCTACTTCCCGCACGACTATGTGAATGACACGCTCAATCCGGTGCGGCTCTCTGACGATCTGGCCGACGCGCGACAGAAATCGACCGGTCTTACCGACATGATGGATCTTTACGGCATCGGCGACCACGGCGGCGGACCCACGCGCGCCATGCTCGACGAGGGAATGCACTGGGCCGCGCCCGGGCACATCACGCCGAAGTACCAGTTCGGCACGGCCATCAACTATTTTCAAACTGTAGACAAAGAAATCGCGCCCGACAGCCCGACGTGGAATTACCAGTCGATTGCCAAGGGCTACACCGCACCACCCGCGGTTGATGGCAAGGTCTCAATCCCCACGTGGGATTCGGAACTCTACCTCGAATATCATCGCGGCGTTTACACCACCCAGGCCAACCACAAGCACAACATGCGCACGGCCGAAGAAGAAGTGCTGAACACCGAGAAGTGGTCGTCATTGGCGTGGCTCGATGGCCTCGCATATCCGGGGAGCGAGTTGACCGAAGATTGGAAGAAAGTTTTGTTCAACCAGTTCCACGATCTGGCTGCGGGTTCGGGCATCGGCATCATCTACAAAGACGCGCAGAAGGACTATGACGTAGTCCGCTGGTCGACGAATGAGATTTCGAGCGGAGCACTACAGACGGTGGCCGAGAGAATCGATACCACCGGCGGAGAGAAGACCGCCGAAGGGCAAGCAATCGTAGTATTCAACCCTCTCGCATGGGAGCGAAGCGGCGAGATCTGGTTCAATGCGTCAGGCTATCCGCACGGATTTGTTTACCACTATCCGCGGGATCCAGCCGGATTTGTCCATCCCGGAAGCTTTCTGCCGAAGGAGATGCACGACGGGCAGGAGCAATATCGCATCTTTGTCCCGGATGTACCCGCGCTTGGCTATGAGGTTCTACGCATCGCTCCCGCGTGTACCGGCTCTGACTGTGGCGGCTTCGGGCAATCGGACCAAACTACCGCCAGGGAAGAGAATGGCGCTTTCGTTCTTCAGAATAGCTATTACCGGGTTGTAGTCGATAAGCAGTCCGGCTGCATTACCAGCCTCTACGACAATCGGGCTAAGTTCGAGACCCTCTCAAAGGGGGCCTGCGGAAATGCTTTGCAGGCCTTCAAAGATACCCCGAAGGATTACGACGCTTGGAATATTGATCCGGGCACGCTCGATCAACCTCCAACATCTCTGATGAATGCAGACAATGTGGAACTGGTCGGAAACTATGCCGTTCGCGTGACCCGAAGCTGGCAGAACTCGAAATTTGTGCAAACCATCCAATTCAGCCCTGATGGCCAACTGATCAACATCTCGAACGACTTTGACTGGCACGAATCGCACATCCTGCTCAAAGCCGCATTCCCGCTGGCCGCGACCAGCAACTTCGCCACCTACGAAATTCCCTATGGCGAAATCGAGCGCCCCACCACCCGCGACAATAGCTGGGAGAAGGCCCAGTTTGAAGTTCCTGCCATGCGCTGGGCCGATCTTTCCGGCGCCGGCGCAGACGGCAAAGTCCACGGCCTGTCGATACTCAATAAAGACAAATACGGGTATGACGCCGTGGGCAACGTGCTGCGTCTCACGCTGCTGCGTTCGCCCAAGTGGCCCGACCCCGACGCCGACATGGGTGAACACCATTTCTCATACGCCCTTTATCCGCACGCGGGAACGTGGAAGGAAGCGCTCACCGTGCGCCACGGCTGGGAGTACGATTATCCGCTCCAGGCCGTGGTCACCACTGCGCATGCCGGCACTCTGCCACCTTCGCACTCGTTCGTCTCGGTCACGCCTGACAATGTTGTGCTGACCGCGGTCAAAAAGGCCGAAGACGCAAACGGATTGATCTTCCGCGTGTACGAGTGGGCAGGGAAGAACGCGACAGCCGAGTTCCATGTTCCGCCGGGCGCAACTGGAGCCACTGTAACCAACCTGATGGAGACTCCGGAAGGCGATCCGCTGAAGGTGGAAGGCGATGTAGTGAAGGTCCCGATCCATCCGTATGAGATTTTGACGATACGGGTGGACTACGAAAAAGCAGGGAGTAGCCAATAGTGAATAGCCAATAGAGAGCAGCTATCAGCCTTCAGCTCTCGGTCTTGACGTCGGCCGTGGTGCCGTGCGCCTTGGCTGACGGCTGAAAGCTGATAGCTGATAGCTGCTTTTGCTATTCTTAAACCAGCAAGGAGCCCCGCCCGATGAGCATTACTTCCCCGTTTTTCGTCGTCCCGGTCATTATCGCGGTATTCATCGCGAGCATCCTTTTTGCCACCAGCAGCAAAGAAGACGGCCACCAGGAAAAAGGGCACTGATCGCGCCTCAAAGGCCCGGGTCTGAGGGCCGCGGACTTCTTTAGAATGAGCTGCCAGCTCATGGATACCGCTGGAACCGGTTGCATGAATTTGGCTGATGCGACCGAGTGACATCCCGCAGGGGTTAAAACCCCGATCCCTTTGAAGTCTTTATTGGCCCGGCTAAAGCCGTGCCCTTGTTACAAGGCGTCCTATGACCGTGCCCGAATGCGTTTTTCCGCAGCCTGTGAAGCCGTGCCCTGGCACTTCGTACCCTTGAATAGAGCTTTCCCTAAGCCTGTAAAGTCCAATGTTTTTGCTGCTTTCATGGCACGGATCCAAGAGGGTATCCCGCCGAACCCTTTTGAAAGCCAGGTTTATGCAACCAGTTTTGGCTTCGCCAACCCGCCGACTCCGTTCGCTCTGCCCCCTCCGCCGCTGTCAAACTGTTGAGGACTGGAGCCGCAGCTCCGGGGTGAAAGCTTTATTAGCCTTCCCGCCAGGGAACCGGTGCAAGCAAACAAGCGTATAAATCTTTGTGAGGAAGACAAACATGGAACTGTATCTGAGCGGCCTGCGGAATCGGCGTCTGGGCGCAACGCTTATGGTGTTGGGGCTGGTGGCATTCGCGACCGGTTGCCGCGTCCACGTAGAAAAGGGAGCGAACGGCGAGGACAAGAACGTCCAGGTTGATACGCCGTTTGGCGGCGTCCACGTGAATACCGATCAGACAACGGCCGCGGATCTCGGATTGCCGGTGTATCCCGGCGCGCAGGTGGTTGCCGATAGCGACAAGGACAAGTCGGCCGACATTCGCATGGGCTTCGGCGAGTGGCAGATGAGAATTAAAGTGGTGAATTACTCCACGCCCGACAGCGAAGACAAGGTATCCGCTTTCTACAAGAAGGCACTCACCCGCTACGGCGACGTGATCGCGTGCCAGGACAAAGCCGCGGTCGGCGAACCCACAAAGACATCGGAAGGACTGACCTGCGACGACAAGCACGGCGGCAACATTCAGGTGAATGACCACGGCAGCAGCTACGGGTATCACTCGGGGACGAATGGGTTCGAGCTGAAGGCCGGGTCGGAGCGGCACCAGCACGTCGTCGGGTTCCAGAGCTCGGCGCCGGGACAGACACGATTTGCGCTGGTGGCACTCGATCTGCCCGCAGGGACCGACGGGAGCGGGAAGGCGGATTAGTACAGCTTTCGGCCTTCAGCACTCAGCTTTCAGCTGAGTGCCGCGCGGTCGTAAAACTCGTGCTTCGCTGGGCCACCCGTGGCACGCATACCCTACAATGCTCCAATCGGCGTCCCACTTCTTCCCGATGGAGCAAAAACCATGCATCTCAAGTCTCTGCGCTTCGCATCCTGCTGCGCCCTTGCAGCCGCGTCGCTGGTTCTCGTCGCTGCCGACAAGCCCAAAACCAAAACCTCAGCGCCCGCAACGACTGCGGTGGTCGACCCTTATACCGAGGTTCAGCCGGTCACTGAAACCCTCGATCTGGCCATGTACCAGCGGATTCGCGATGAGGGATTGAATCACTCGCATGTGATGGAGTTTGCCGGCGCCCTTGCCGACGGCATCGGTCCGCGCCTGACCGGTTCGCCAAATCTGGCAAAGGCCAACCAGTGGACCGTCGACACGCTGACCAAGATCGGCCTGCAAAATGCGCACCTCGAAGACTGGGGCGAGTTTGGCCTGGGCTGGCAGCAACTCAACACCTGGGCGCGGATGGTTGAGCCGGATACCGCGGTGCTGATTCTGCAGTCAACTCCGTGGTCTCCTTCCACAGCCGGACCGGTCACAGGCGACGTAGTCTTCGTCGATATCCAGACCGAAAAAGACTTTGACCAGTACAAGGGCAAGCTGGAGGGCAAAATTGTTTTGCTTGGCGCCATGCGGCCCGTGCCGCCCGTGGATAAGCCGCTCTTTGAACGCAACACCGAGCAGACGCTCGAAGACGTTGCCGAATTTCCGGTGAGCGAGGGCGTGTCCGGAGCGATGACGCCCGAGATGCGCGCCCGCATGCAGGCGCGACTGCAGCGATACAGGATGCTCGACCAGATTGCGCAGTTCCTTGCCGATGAAAAAGTGGCTGCGGTGATTGAGCCGAGCCGCGATGGCGCCAACGGAGGCGGATCGGGCGGAACCTTCTTCGACGATAACGGCGCGACACTGGGCCGCACGCCGTATATCGCCGACAAAGCTGTGAAGATTCCCGTGGCTGTTGCCGCGATTGAAAGCTACGGGCGGCTTTACCGGCTGGTGCAGGCGCATGTGCCGGTCGAGGTGCAGATCGATGTTGAGACCAAAGTTACCGGCGAGCACGAGCACGGCTATGACACGATTGCCGAGATTCCCGGCACCGATCCGAATTTGAAGGATCAAGTCGTGATGCTGGGCGGGCACCTCGATAGCTGGATCGCCGGCACCGGCGCAACCGACAACGGCGCGGGAACCGTGGTGGCAATGGAGGCGGTGAGAATTCTTGAGGCGCTGGGCGTCAAGCCGCGCCGGACAATTCGGATTGCTTTATGGACCGGCGAAGAGCAGGGCCTGTTTGGCTCGCGCGGTTATTGTCGCGATCACTTTGGTTCGGCCAAGCTTTCGACTGCTCCCGACCAGATGCTGCTGCCCGAGTTCATGCGCCGCGCCGCCGGTCCGCTTGAAGTGAAGCCGGAGCAGAAGCTGATCAGCGCCTACTTTAACGTGGACAACGGCTCGGGAAAGATTCGCGGCATCTATACGCAGGGCAACGCGGCTGTCGCGCCCATCTTTGCGCAGTGGATGGCCCCGCTCAAAGATCTCGACGTTACCACCATCACCGAGCGCAACACCGGTGGCACCGATCACCTGAGCTTCGATGCGGTCGGCATTCCGGGCTTCCAGTTCATCCAGGACAACCTGGATTACGAGTCGCGCGCGCACCACTCGAACGAGGACGTGTATGAGCGCCTGCAGCCGGCCGACCTGAAGCAGATTGCCACGGTTGAGGCCATCTTTGTGTACAACGCCGCCATGCGCGACCAGATGATGCCGCGCAAGCCGCTGCCGCAGCCGGATCTCGACCAGAAGCGGAATGCGCCGATTGAGGGGATCTACCCGGGAGCGGCTGCGCCGGCTGAGGCGCCGAAGCAGTAGGGAAGCGAGTCAGCAGGTGAGCCCCTGTAGCGCCGGTCTCCAGACCGGCTGTCCGTGCGGGTCTCCAGACCCGCATGGTGTTTCGACCAACCACGAAAATGGGTGCCCCGGGTCTCTCTTCTGAGACCTGGGAGACCACGAACCTCACGGCTTTCCCTCCCATAGGGAGAGGACGAACTAAGCCCAGCGTGGAGTCCGCCTGGGGACCCTCTGGGTACGGGCGCAACGCTGGGGACACGTCCCAGAAGATTCCCCGCCGCCCCGGAGGGTCGGCGCGATTCCCCATCTCCGCACGCGCAGGAGCTCCACCCTTGGGCACGTGTGTTCCTGCCTGGTTGAAAGGGGCAGAAAACCTGTGCAGAGTGACTTTCCATTTGTAAAGAAAATTGCCATCTTCAGTTAATGAATATCTGAAAAAGTATTCAAATACCTACGGAAGATAAGGCTAAACCGTCGTGACACCCGTCACAGCACACCTCTGAATCAAGGGGGACGATAGAGCGGGCCTGGGGGGTATTTGGACGCTCCTCAGGAGGCGCGATTTGTGATCGATAGCTGGCGGCAGAATGACGGATCCGCGGACCCCGGCGGACGCGATTCGAGATGTCAAGATGTCATGGCGTGACGAGTATCGCAGCAAGTCGATGAGCGTCGCCGACGCCCTCAAAGCCGTTCAATCAGGCAACCGGGTATGGATCCAGTCTGGCTGCGGCACTCCCTCCGTTCTTGTGGATGCGCTGGTCAAGCGCGCTCCTGAAGTGCGCGACGTTGAAATCATCCACATGAAGACCTTGGGCGCCGCTGATTACACGCGGCCCGAGTATGAAGGACACTTCCGCCACCGTGGGCTCTTCCTCGGCGACAACGTGCGCGAAGCCGTGTGCAACGGCCGCGCCGACTACACTCCCATTTTCCTGAGCGAGATTGAAGGCATCTTCGAAACCGGCCAGTTGCCGCTCGACGCAGTGCTGATGCAGGTATCGCCGCCGGATGCGCACGGATTTGTGAGCCTGGGCACGACGGTGGATTGCACGCTGACCCTGGTGCGCTATGCAAAGACAGTGATTGCGGAAGTAAACCGGCAGATGCCGCGCACGCATGGCGAGACGACCGTCCACGTGAGCCACATTTCCGCATTTGTTGAGAGCGACCGGCCGCTGCTCGGGTTGGAAGCGGAGCCGCTCACTGAAACGCACATGCGCGTGGGCCGTAATGTGGCCTCGCTCATTCCCGATGGAGCCACGCTGCAGACCGGCATTGGCGGCATTGCCGAAGCGGTTCTCCACTGTCTCGGAGACAAGCGCGACCTTGGCATTCACACCGAGCTGGTCGGCGATGCTGTTGTCGACCTGATGGAAGCGGGCGTTATCAACGGCGAGCGCAAGACGCTGCACCGGGGCAAAGCTGTATTGGCGTTTGTTCTGGGCTCGCAGAAGCTGTTCGATTTTATCCGCGAGAATCCGAGCTTCGAGTTCCGGCCCATCAGTTATACGAACGATCCATTCGTGGTGGCGCAGAACGAGCGCATGGTGGCCATCAACGGCGCGCTGCAGGTGGATATGACCGGGCAGGTGTGCGCCGACTCGATCGGCACGCGGCCATATAGCGGATTTGGCGGGCAGATCGACTTTATTCGCGGGGCAGCGCGTTCAAAAGGTGGAGCGCCGATTATCGCGTTGCCGTCGACGGCGCGACACGGCTCGGTTTCGCGCATTGTGCCGGTGCTGGAACCGGGTGCGGGAGTTGTGACTTCGCGAGCCGATGTTCACTACGTCGTGACCGAACACGGAATCGCGTACCTGCACGGCAAAACGCTGCGCGAGCGGGCCGAGGCGCTGATCAGGATTGCGGCGCCGGAGTTCAGGCAGGACTTGGAAGATTTTGCTGTGCGCGCGCATTATCTTGAGCGCGCCGGAGCGGCAGCTTGTGTGTAACTGGGAAGCCAGTGAAAACCCCACCCCAGCGACGGGAACAAAAACGTCGCAGGGTGGGGTGACCGGATGGGAATTGGAAGGTCGGAGATGACATCAACAAATCAAACAACGGCCAAGCGCGATCGCGGCCTGATTGCGATTGACGAGCAGGAGTGCAAAGGCTGCGGCCTGTGCAATGAGGCTTGTCCGCCTCACGTGATCGGCACGAGCGACAAATTCAACCACTACGGCTACCGCACGGCGGTTTACGCGGGCGCGGGATGCACGGGCTGCGGCGTGTGCTTCATGGTTTGCCCCGAGCCGGGCGCAATCACGATTTACGTGCTCGACAACGCGAGCGCCGGCCGCCGGGCAGTGGCCGCAGCAGCATCGGCCGCATGAAGGGAGCGAAGGAATGCGCAGGCGATTGATGAAGGGTAATGACGCGATTGTGAAGAGCGCGATTCTGGCTGGCTGCCGCGCCTTTTACGGATATCCCATCACGCCGGCGAGCGAGATTGCCGAGGCTGCCGCGCTCTACATGCCGCAAACCGGCGGCGTCTATGTGCAGGCCGAAAGCGAGGTCGCGGCCATCAACATGCTTTACGGCGGCGCGGCGGCGGGAGTGCGCTCGATGACAGCCTCGAGCGGGCCGGGCATCAGCCTGATGCAGGAAGGCATAAGCTACATGGCCGGCGCCGAGCTGCCCTGCGTAATTGCAGACATTACGCGCGGCGGGCCGGGGCTGGGCAACATTGGACCCGAGCAGGGCGACTACCACCAGGTGGTGAAGGGCGGCGGCCACGGCAATTACCGCACTATCGTGCTGGCTCCGCATTCGGTGCAGGAGATGGCTGACCTGACCGCACTGGCCTTTGAGCTGGCCGATCGGTATCGCAATCCGGTGGTGGTGATGGCCGATGGATTCATCGGCCAGATGATGGAGCCGGTCGAATTCCCCGAGCATCCCATTGCGCCGAAACTGCCGGACTGGGCCGTGGCCGGAACTGCAGCCACGCGAAAGAATCTCGTCAGTTCGATGCATCTAGATTTCGACGATCTTGAGGCGCATAACAACAAACTCGAAGCCAAGTACAAAATGGCCGAGCAGAACGAAACGCGCGCTGAAGAGTGGTTGACCGGCGATGCGGAGGTTGTGCTGGTGGGTTACGGAATTCTGGGCCGCATTTTGAAGGCGGTGGTGGCCGAGACGCGCGCTGTCGGCCTTAAAGTCGGGCTGCTGCGACCCATCACTCTGTATCCCTTCCCGAAGGCGCACTTTCAGCGGCTCGCGTCGAGTGCACGCGCCTTCATCGTGGTTGAAATGAGCAACGGCCAGATGGTTGACGATGTGCGCCTGGCGCTGAACGGCTCTTGCCCGGTTGAGTTCCTGGGCCGCATGGGCGGCAACGTTCCATCGCACGAAGAGATTTTTGCGTTCGTCGAAAAACAGGCAAAGCATTATCTCCAGGAGGAGATGGCACATGTCTAACGAGCTGATTTCGGAATACAAAGTCTCGCATGGCCGGGCCAAGGCCTTCTACCAGAGCTATGACCGCAAAGAAGATTTGAAACACGCGACGCATTATTGCCCCGGCTGCGGCCACGGCACGGTGCACAAGATGCTGGCTGCGGCGATTGACGAACTCGGCATCCAGGACCGCACGATTCTGGTGGGGCCGGTGGGCTGCTCGGTCTTTACCTATCACTATTTCGATGTGGGCAACGTGCAGGCCGCGCACGGGCGCGCGCCCGCAGTGGCCACGGCGATAAAGCGCAGCCGGCCTAATAGCGTGGTGATCGGCTACCAGGGCGACGGCGATCTCTCAGCCATCGGCTCGGCCGAAATTCTGCATGCGGCCAATCGCGGCGAAAACATCACCGTGATTTTTGTGAACAACGCCATCTACTCGATGACCGGCGGGCAATGCGCGCCCACCACGCTGCTGGGCCAGAAAAGCACCACGACGCCCAACGGTCGCAACGCCGCGACCGAGGGTTATCCGCTGCATGTGAGCGAGCTGCTCTCTGCGCTCGAGGGGCCGGTCTACATTGAGCGCGTGGGCCTGGGCGACAACCGCCAGATCGCACGGGCTGCGCGCGCCATTCGCTACGCGGTCGAGAACGAGGTGAATGGTCTCGGATTTTCTTTGATTGAAGTTCTCTCTCCCTGCCCCACGATCTGGAAGATGGATGCGGTTCAATCGCAGAAGTGGGTGAAGGACGTGATGGAGAAGACCTACCCGCTGGGCGTTTTCTGCGACCGGACAAAAGAACGTGGGCCGCGAACTCTTGTCGAACCCGCGCCCGCGCTTGAGGAACTTCCGCGGCTGCTTGGCGTCCATGAGGAAGAGTTGCAACAAGCCGACGGATGTTGCGAGGGCGGCTCGTTCGATTCCCGCAACATCGATCTTGAGGTGCGCATTGCCGGATTTGGCGGGCAGGGCGTGCTTCTGCTAGGCGAGGTGCTGGCTGAAGCCGGCCTCGACGCCGGCCTCGAAGTTTCGTGGCTGCCGTCGTACGGGCCTGAAATGCGCTCCGGTACTTCGAACTGCCACGTGCGTTTGTCGAGTGAGCCCATTGACTCGCCGCTGGTGGCGCGGCCGCAATTGTTAGTAGCGATGAATGAACCGTCGCTGCGCAAGTTCGACAAAAGCGTGCGGCCCGGCGGCTGGGTTCTCTACAACGGCGACGATTTTCCCGAGGATTGCCGGCGCGAAAACGTGCATGTGCTGGCCCTTCCGTTTCTGCATGTCGCCGATGAGCTTGGCGATCCGCGCGCCTGCAACATGGTGATGCTGGGCGCGCTGCTCGAAAAAGCGAATGTGCTGCCGCAGGTCAGCGTGGAGGCGGCTCTGCGCAGACTGGTGAAGAGTTCCCGCTGGGTGGCGCTTGATTTGAAAGCGATCGCCCGGGGGCGCGAAATGATGAAGGAGTCCCTCAAGCAAACCCCCAAAGAAACTTTAGTTGAGGTGTGAAATGAAGCCAGCTGTCAGTCCTGACCTGATTGTGTATTTCGGCGGCAAATATGTGCCGCTGGCCGAGGCGCGTGTCGGCATACTCACCCACGCGCTGAATTACGGAACCGGTGTGTTTGAAGGGATTCGCGCCCACTGGGATGAGAATTCATCTGAGCTCTACGTTTTTCGTCCGCAGGAGCATTACGAGCGCTGGAAGCAGAACTGCGGCATTCTGCGCATCGATGTCCCTCTCTCTGCCGAAGAACTTTGCGACGTGACCGTCGAGCTGATGCGCCGCAATCGTTTCAAGACCGATCTCTATGTGCGTCCGCTCGCGTACAAATCCGCTGAGCGCATCGGCGTCTGCCCTGACGATGAGAACGCCTTCGCCATTACTGCGCTGCCCTTCGGCGAATATCTGGCAAGCGACAACGGAATTCACGCCGGCGTGAGCACGTGGCGGCGCATTGAAGACGCGGCAATTCCGGTACGCGCCAAAATCTGCGGCGCGTATGCCAACAGCGCGCTGGCCAGCGACGACATTCGTCGAGCAGGCTTTGACGAAGCCATTCTGCTGAACGAAGACGGCCATGTGACCGAGGGCGCCACATGCAATCTGTTCATGGTGCGCAAGGGCGTTCTAATCACGCCGCCAGTGACTGAGAATGTGCTCGAAGGCATTACGCGTTCCACGATCATGGAGCTGGCGCACAAGGAACTCGGACTTCCGGTTCTGGAACGGCCCATCGATCGCAGCGAACTCTACATTGCAGACGAGCTGTTTCTTTCAGGCACTGCGGTTGGCCTCGCTCCGGTGGTGCGCGTCGATCACCGCAAAGTAAACGACGGCGCGATCGGCGCATGGACGAGGCATTTACAAACCTTGTATTCCGACATTGTGCGCGGGCGCCGTGCGGATTACAGAAAATGGGTTCTTCCGGTTTACGGAACGCTCCAGAAATCGGAGACCAACGTCGCCGAACTGGAGCACACAAGCGTTGCCTGAGCGGAAAGCGGTGCGCAGAAATGCATCGGTTTGTTCCGGCAAGGAGGAAAAAACGCATGATAACGACAACGAGAAAAGACAACGCCTACGACGTTGCCATGGAAAACTTCGATACCGCGGCCGACGCCATGGGGCTCGACCGCAACACGCGCGAGATGATCAAGTATCCGGAGCGTATGCTCACGGTCTCTGTGCCGGTTCGCATGGATGACGGCAGCATTCACCGGTTTGAAGGCTATCGCGTGCAGCACAGCTCATGTCGTGGCCCGGCCAAGGGCGGCATCCGGTTCCATCCGCAGGTGACTCTCGACGAAGTAAAAGCGCTGGCCACCTGGATGACCTGGAAGTGCGCCGTGGTGAATATTCCGTTCGGCGGCGCCAAGGGTGGCATTACCTGCGACCCCAAGCACATGTCACCGGGCGAGCTTGAGCGCATGACGCGCCGTTACACCAGCGCGATTCTGCCGATCATCGGGCCGGAGCAGGATATTCCCGCGCCCGACGTCTACACCAATTCGCAAACCATGGCCTGGATCATGGACACGTACAGCATGACCAAGGGGTATTCGATCCCCGGCGTGGTGACCGGCAAACCCATCAGCCTGGGCGGTTCGCTGGGCCGCAATGAAGCAACCGGCCGCGGCGTCTTCTACACCATCCAGTGCGCCTGCGAGCACCTGAACATCCCGCTTAAGGGCGCGACCGTGGCGGTGCAGGGCTTTGGCAACGCCGGCTCGATTACGGCGCAACTGCTATTCGAGGCGGGCGCAAAAATCATCGCGGTCAGCGACTCCACCGGCTGCGTCCTCAACCGCGATGGGCTCGACATTCCCGAGCTCATCAACATGAAGGCGATGTGCGGACACGTCGATGGATTCCCTGAAAGCGAGCCGATTCACCCGCAGGACCTGATCGGGCTCGACTGCGACATCCTGGTACCGGCGGCGCTCGAGAACATGGTTCACGCCGACAATGCCCGCAGTGTGCGCGCGCGCATTGTTGCCGAGGCAGCCAACGGTCCGCTCACTCCCGAGGCCGATCGAATCCTCGAGAGCAAGGGCGCGTTCGTCATTCCCGACATTCTGTGCAACGCCGGTGGCGTCACCGTCTCCTACTTTGAATGGGTGCAGGATGAGCAGCACCTGTTCTGGGAGGCGCAGGATGTCTATAACCGCCTCGAGCGGGTGATGAAAACCGCCTTCCGCGACGTGCTCAAAATCCACCTTGATAAGAAGGTCCCGATGCGCATTGCGGCCAACATTCTGGGCATCGGCCGCGTGGCCGAGGCCGTGCAGATTCGCGGCGTCTACCCGTAAACCAGCTGTCAGCCGTCAGCCTTCAGCTTTCAGCTTCTTCATCGCCTGGGCGTAACTCTTCGTTCTCGCACGAATTAGCTGAAAGCTGATAGCTGCTAGTTGAAAGCTCGAAACCGAAGCACGAATTCAATCTCCTGCCGGACCCCGCGTGTAAAATCCCATCTGGGATCACTGCCCTGTTTCAGCGGACTGTTTTTGGGGCATTTCCCTCGAAGCTACAGAGCGTGGGTGCCCCATCCTCGCCGCACTCCTGTTCTTGCGGCCAGGGTGGGCTTGCTCCGTCTTCCCTTGCTCGCATCTCATCGTGCTGAGGTTCTCAATGCGTTTGAAAGTGTCTGCTCTGTTCTCGACAGCCCTTGCCGCCGTGCCGTTGGTTCTCGCTGCGCAAAGCTCTCCGACGTTTGTCGATCTGCCATCGAGCAAGCAGCTCATTGGCAATGCGCCTGGAGATCCCCAGCGCCTCAACAGCCTGCCCGTTACAATGGCCGTCTCTCCCGATGGTCGCTATGTTGTGACCGTGAACGATGGCTACGGCACCTTCGAGTCGCAATACGAGCAGTCGCTCGCAGTCTTTGATACGCGCTCCGGCACGGTCGCTGATTTTCCCGATGCGCGTACCGGCAGGAAGGCCCATCAGACGCTTTATTCGGGCCTCGCCTTCGGCCTCGACGGCAGTCATATCTACGCCAGCATGGCGTCGCTCACCGATCCCGAGGGCATGAAGAAAGATTCGACGGGAAGCGGCATTGTGGTCTACAGCTTTACCGATGGAAAGATCGCGCCTGAGAACTTCATTCGCATGCCCAGGGAGCAGCTCGCCACGGGAAGAATGACCCGCCTGCCCGACGGCATCGATAATGTTATGGGCTCGCCTTATCCGGCGGCGATTGCGGTCTTTGTGCAGGCCGGCCGCGAGAAGCTGCTTGTCGCCGATAACTTGTCGGACTTCGTAGTTCTGATCGATGCATCGACCGGGGCGATCGAAAAGCGATTCGACCTGTCCCAAAGCGATGCGGTGCCCTCGACCTACCCGATCGCGGTTGCCGTCTCAAAAGACGGCAGGCACGGATACGCAGCGCTGTGGAATGCGTCGGAGATTGCGGAACTCGATCTCACCAGCGGCATGGTCGGCCGCAAACTGGAACTGCTGAAACCAACCGACCCGGTCGCGCCAGGAACGCACCCCTGCGCCTTTGCCGCGTCCCCTGACGAAAACACGCTTTACGTCGCGCTGGCCAATCGCGACGCGGTTGCTGCCGTGAATATCGGCGGCGGGCAATTCAGCGTGAAGGGTTATTTTGACACGCGGTTGCCGCATCAAACCTACTTTGGAGCCGAGCCGGTGGCTGTGGCCGTGAATGCAAACGGAACGCGGCTCTACGCAGCCAACATGGGCAGCGATGCGATTGCTGTCTTCGACACACGCAAGCTGACGCCCAAGGCTGCCATTGCCGGCATGATTGAGCCCGAAGGCTTTGCGCCCACCGAGTGGATGCCGATTTCGATGGCCTTCGATGCGCTGCCACAGGGCGGAAAGCTGTTTGTGGCAACCGACAAAAGCAAGGGGACCGGCCCCAACAACTTTCCGCAGCGGCAGGTTGAGACAACCGCCGATCAGCGCAAGGACGGAAGCACCTACATCGCGACGTTGCTTTATGGTTCGCTCGCATCGCTCGACGAAACCGAGATCGAAAACAACCTGCCCCAGTGGACTGCGCTCGTACTCGATTCGAATCGCATGATCGCGGCGCAGGCTCAAATCAAGTTTGGGGATGGCAGCGCCAGCCGCATCAAGCACGTCATCTACATCATCAAGGAGAACCGCACCTACGATCAGATTCTTGGCGACTTGAGCGAGAACGGCAAACAGGTCGGCAACGGCAATCCGGATCTTGCCATGTATGGCCAAGCCGTAACGCCGAATGAGCATAAGCTGGCCCTTCAGTTCGGCGTGCTCGACAACTTCTTCGACTCCGGAGAAGTATCAGGTGACGGACACGTCTGGTCGAATGCGGCCATCGGCTCTGACTACCTTGAGAAGACCTGGCAGCAGGGTTATCGTGGCGAAGAGCGTACCTACGACTACGAGGGCGTTGTGGCCAACGGCTATCCGCTACTGCAGAAGATTCCCGATGTGGATGAGCCCGCCAGCGGATACCTGTGGGGCGACCTGGCGTCTCACGGCAAGACTTATTACCACTTCGCGGAGTTCATCTCTTCAACATTCTGTAACGAGACCGCTGTCGCCGATCCGAAGCTAGGCCCGGTTCTCACGGGGCCCAAATGCGCGCACAAGGAATACGCGCCCGGCGAGACGCTGCCGGCCGAGTGGGGCGGGGGAGTGAACAAGTGGCCTTGGCCCATTCCTGTGCTCGCGGCAAATGTCGCCACCAAGCCGGAGCTGGTTGGCCATTTCGCTCCTGAATCCCCCGACTTCAATCTCGCCGTTCCCGACCAGATTCGCGTGGACATTTTTTTGAAGCACCTGAAGGGATGGATCGCGGATCGCGAAGCCGGCAACGACACCATGCCCAACTTCATCTCGCTGCGATTGCCCAACGATCACACGGCGGGCACGCGGCCCGGCGGTCCCACACCTAAATCATCAGTGGCCGATAACGACCTTGCCGTTGGCCGCGCCGTTGAGGCAATTTCACATTCGCCCTTCTGGGACGACACGGCTTTTTTCATTCTTGAAGACGATGCACAAAACGGCGCCGATCACGTAGACGCGCATCGCAGTATTGCGCTGGTCGTCAGCAAGTACTCGCCGCATGGTGCTAATGGCGCGCCATTTATCGACAGCCATTTTTATTCGACGGTGAGCGTGGTGCGCACCATGGAGGCGCTGCTCGGCCTGCCGCCGATGAACAACAACGATGCTTTCTGCTCGATGATTGCCAGCCTCTTCACCGGCCCGGGCGACCAGCCTGCCTATGACGCCGATTATGCAAATCGTGACAACAACCTGATTTACGCGGCAAACCAGAAGACCGCGGTGGGTGCAAAAGAGAGCTTGAAGATGGACTTTACGCACGAAGATCGCGCGCCGGTTGAAAAGCTCAACGTGATTCTGTGGAAGGACGCGATGGGGAATGCGCCGGTGCCGGCGATGCTGAAGGTGAAAGACAAGAGCGGCGCGCGGAAGGACGATGACGATTGATGCGGATACGGGCGTGGACGCCCGTACGACAACCCGGCTGGACAGGTTGCGGAAAAACTCATTCGGGCACAGACAAGGGGCGCTTTGTAACAAGGGCACGGCTTTAGCCGGGCCAATAGAGCCGGCAATAATGATGCGGGGTTTTAACCCCTGCGGGATGGTTTTTCGCGAGTTTCGCTCCACGTGATGCGTTTTCCCGCAGCGTTTGGGGCCTGCGCTACAAATTCGGCCGGCGCTAAGAAGGCGGATGCGGTGTTAAGATGGCTCGGTCATTGAGCCGGAGTCTCACCCGCATGAACCCTTCGCACTCCCGCACGCCCTCACTTTCGTTTGCGTTCTTTGCCGCCGGCATCTGTGGCTCTTGGCCGCCGCCACCCTTCCCGCGCAGCAACTTCCGCCGCTCACCATCCACTGGGATAAAATCACGCTGGTTTCAAAAACCACGCCGACGCTGCAGGTGGTCGTCAATCCGCCGCTCCGGCCGGGGGAGCCGCTCGGCATCGCCGCATACAAGGCGCTCAAAGAACTCGGCGCCGACTATGTCCGCTACGTGCCGTGGCTTCCGTATCCCAGGCTCGCGGTTGCGGAGCTCGAGCCGCCCACGCCCGAAAAAACATCGTGGGATTTCTCGCTCATCGATCCCATGACTAAAGACTTTCTAGCGGCGACTGAAGGCCATTCTACGATTTTCAACTTCAGCACCATTCCCCAATGGCTCTTCAAGACGCCGCAGCCGGTCACTTATCCCGCCGACCCCAATCTGGATGACTGGCACTACGAGCAGGGAACCGAGCTGCGCGACCCCACCGGCAAAGAGCTGGGCGACTACTACGCGCGGCTGGTGAGCTGGTACGTGAATGGCGGATTCACCGATGAGAACGGCGTGCGCCACGACTCGGGCTACCACTACTCGCTGCCGTACTGGGAGGTGCTGAACGAAATCGACTTTGAGCACAGCATGACGCCCGAGCAGTATGCCGAGCGCTACGACGCCATCGTGAGCGCCATCCACAAGGTCTCGCCCGATACAAAATTTGTCGCGCTGGCGATGGCCGATCCCGGTGCCGCTCCGCAAATGTTCGAATACTTCCTCGATCCGCGCCATCACCGGCCCGGCATTCCGATTGACATGATCTCATACCACTTCTACGCCTCGCCGTCTGCGGGCGAGAACGAAGACACCTGGCAGTACACCTTCTTCGATCAGGAAGCCGGATTCCTGAACACGGTGCGTTACGTCGAGGCCATTCGCAAGCGGCTTTCGCCCACGACGCGCACCGATCTTGATGAGCTGGGCGTTATTCTGCCCGGCGATAACGGGCCCAACGATAAAGTGCCTCCGCCGAAGATCTACTGGAATGTTGCCGGCGCGCTCTACGCCGATCTTTTTATCGAGCTCATGCGTCTCGAAATCGATGTTGCAGGCGAATCGCAGTTGATTGGCTATCCCACGCAGTTTCCGAGCGTGAGTATGATGGACTGGACCACAAACGAACCTAACGCGCGCTTCTGGGTGCTCAAGCTCATCAAAGACAATTTCCACGCCGGCGACAAGCTGGTTGAAACTTCAGCCGCTTCGCACGATATCTCGGCGCAGGCCTTTCTCACATCGGCGGGCCGCAAGCTGCTTATCGTCAACAAGCGCAACCGCGTGGTCGATATCTCGTTGCCCGAAGCGGCGACGGCGCGCGCGCTTACGGTCGATATGCAGACTGGCGACAGCCCCGCCCGCAGCCTGCCCGTGACAAATGGAGCGATCAAGATTCAACCGTTTGCGGTTACTGTGGTGAGCTGGTGACGGCGATGGAGAGCGAATCGCAGTTGCGCGTCGGGCTTTGCGGCATTGGCCTCGAGGCTTACTGGAGCCAGTTCGCGGGTTTGGAGCAGCGCCTGAAAGGCTACGTTGCGCAAATGGCCGAGCAGCTGCGGCGGCCTGGTGTTGAGGTCGTCGATCTCGGGCTCATCGACTCTCCGTTGCGCTCGCGCGAAGCCGGCCACCAATTCCGGCGCGAAGACATTGACGTGCTCTTCCTCTACGTGACCACTTACGCGCTGTCAAACACAGTGTTGCCGCTGGTGCAGCGCGCGGGCGTGCCAGTCGTTGTGCTGAATCTTCAGCCGGAAGCAGCCATCGACTACGCAGCCTTCAATCGACTCAAAGACCGAACCGCCATGACCGGCGAGTGGCTTGCGTTCTGCTCCGCGTGCCCGGTGCCTGAGATTGCCAATCTCTTCGCCCGCGCCCGCATTCCATTCCACCAGGTGACCGGCGTTTTGAACGAAGCCGGAACGTGCCGCGAGATTGAAGAGTGGCTTGCTGCCGCGCGCGTCAAGGCTGCGCTTGCTCGATCGCGCCTCGGGCTGATGGGCCATTACTACAGCGGCATGTTGGATATCATGACCGACGTGACGCTGGTGTCGATTGCATTTGGCACGCACGTCGAGCTGCTTGAAGTGGATGAGCTGAGCGCACTGTGCGCCGAAGCGAGCGACGCGGAAATTGCGCAGCGCCTCGCCGAGTTCCACGACGCCTTCGATGTTCAACCGGATTGCCCGCAGGAGGAATTGCGGCGAGCGGCGCGAACCTCCGTAGCTCTCGACGAGTTTGTCCGGCGGCATGGCCTTGACGCTTTGGCCTACTACTACAAGGGTTCGGGCAATGCTACCAATGAAGACACCATGAGTTCCATCATTCTGGGCACATCGCTGCTTACTGCGCGCCACATCCCCGTGGCCGGCGAGTACGAAGTGAAAAATGCCCTCGCCATGAAGATGATTGATCTGATTGGCGCAGGCGGCTCGTTTACCGAGTACTACGCGATGGATTTGAACGATGACCTGATTTTGATGGGACACGACGGCCCCGGCCATATCGCAATTGCCGAGGGCAAAACCAAGGTGCGGCCGCTCGATGTGTATCACGGCAAGGTGGGCCGCGGGCTCTCGGTTGAGATGAGCGTGAAGCACGGACCGGTAACGCTGCTCTCGGTCGCCGAAGATGCCGATTCGCGCTTCAAGCTGGTGGTTGCTGAAGGCGAGTGCGTGGCCGGGCCTGTTCTCGAGATCGGCAACACCAACAGCCGGTATCGCTTTCCATTCGGCGCAAGAGGATTTGTTGAGGCGTGGAACGCGCAAGGGCCGGCGCACCACTGCGCGGTTGGAGTGGGCCATGTGGCTGCTACGCTGGCCAAAACAGCGGCGCTCTTGGGCATTGGCTTTCGCCAGGTTTGTTAATCAGGCCCAAAAGCAATTGGGCGGGGATTACTCGCACCCGCCCTCACGACCCGAGCCGCTCACCACTGGCGTCCGCAAACCTCCCCGCTCCTGGGCTTGCAAGCGCCAGGCGCACGTGCCTGAAACAGCGCCGCCAGGCCTTGCGACTCCAGCTTTGAAACTTCGAACGTGGCCAACTCGGCCGCTTCGTGGTCGCCGCGCCAGGTCACGGTCACGTAATAGGTCTTTGGCGGCCAAATTACCAAGGCCAATGCGATCGTCGGCAGCACGCCGAGGGGCTTCTTCAACTGCTCACGCCAGCTGTAAGAAACGACCTGGGCATAAGGAATGGCAAACTGGCCCTCGGTGGAATGAAACACCAGTTCCGATGCCGATG
The DNA here is from genome assembly GCA_963732165.1 of uncultured Acidobacteriaceae bacterium. Lineage (GTDB taxonomy): Bacteria > Acidobacteriota > Terriglobia > Terriglobales > Acidobacteriaceae > Telmatobacter. The sequence continues at coordinate 352,316 of CAVSYM010000026.1, read as the reverse complement.
TCAGATCCACGGTCCCCACCGTACCCATCTTGACAGCCTGCACCGTTCCAATCGCATAGGTCGCCTGGTCGTGTTCAAGGGCAAATGCCTGAGCAGTTGAAAGCGCCAGAATAAAAGCGAGAGTCAATCCTGAAAGTTTTTGCATCACGATGAATCCTCCTCTGAGAAATGAGGCTAAGGCGCTTGGCGGATACAATCGGGCGCGAATGTGACACTTTCGCAAGTGCCCTCGTTGACTCGAAGTGCGGAGCCGACTGCGGAGCGGCAACACAGCGGCCCAATGTTCACAAGTCCAACGGTTCACAAAATGAGATGAATGGAGAAAAACCAAGGCCGAACTGCGGTTGTGGGCCGCATAAACTTGGCCAAAAACCACCCTGAACTGTTAGCTTTGAATAGAAGGAATATTCCGCTCCCACGATGGCTTCAAATCCTTATTTTTCATTGGCCGTTTTGTTTGTGGCGGCGCTGGGGTTTGGATTAGCCCCGCTGGGGTTGGCGTGGCTCTGGGCAAGGGCCTTTTCACCTCCCAAGCCGAACGCCGTCAAGAATGCAATTTACGAGTGCGGTCTGGTGTCGAAAGGCGACGCCTGGGTGCAATTCCGTTCAGCCTATTACCTTTACGGCATCATATTTCTCATCTTCGATGTAGAAGCCGTTTTCCTGCTGCCGTTCGCGGTGGCCTTTACGGGGCTGGGAGTAGCGGCCTGCATCTCCATGCTAATTTTTGTGCTGATGCTGGTTGAAGGCTTGGTTTGGGCGTGGGCAAAAGGGATTTTGACGTGGGCGTGAGGCCGCCGAAGGCGGCCAGCTCCAAGCTGTCAGCTATCAGCTTTCAGCTTGATTGTGATGGTGCGATCTTCAGCGCAAGAGTGGAAAATTGTGAATCGCAGCGAATAAAGAAGAGATTAGAAGTGTTGGGCACGAAAGGCTGAGAGCTGAAAGCTGATGGCTGAGAGCTAAACGGAGCGTAGCGACCCATGGCTGTAGATCAAAATCTGAAGATCGAACTCGGCAAGCAGGGCGTCTTCGTGACGACCATCCAGGAGCTCTACAACTGGGGTCGCCGCAGTTCGGTTTGGCCGATGCAGTTCGGCCTGGCCTGCTGCGCTATCGAGATGATTGCCACCACCATGGCCCGCTACGACCTTGCCCGCTTCGGCGCCGAGGTCTTTCGCCCCTCGCCGCGACAGGCCGATTTGATGATCATCTCGGGCACCGTCACCAAAAAAATGGCGCCGCAGGTGGTCCGCCTTTACAACCAGATGGCCGAGCCGCGCTACGTGATCGCCATGGGCGCCTGCGCAATCTCAGGCGGGCCGTTTAAGCAGGGCTACAACGTGCTCAAGGGCATCGATCGCTACATTCCGGTCGACGTGCACATTCCCGGCTGCCCGCCGCGGCCCGAAGCACTGATCCAGGCATTCATGACTTTGCAGAAGAAGATTGACGAGCAGCAACTGACCGGCGAAGACCGGCCGCGCCACCTCGACGCCGAGGCGCAAGGCGAGTTTCCGGTTCCCGAGCAGGGCGCGCACGATCTCGAACCAACGTCGAACAAGGGCGTGTGGCCAGTGCCGATAACGATTCGATAGAGACAGGCACGAGGGACTAGGCACTAGGGACTAGTAGCAATAGGGGTTAGGCAATAGGGACTAGGGACCAGGAAAGCGTTAGCTGAAGACTGATCGCTGACCAGTGAAAGCTAGCAGCTAGAAGCTAGCAGCTCGAAGCCAGGAGCTGATTTTGCAGACGGTACAAGAAATCAAGGCGGCGATTGAAGCGGCGGTGCCGGGCGCTAAGGTTGAGCTCAATCTCAATCCCGGCCCAGCGGCCGAGCATTCTCTGCTGCTCGGCCACGCCAAGGCTCTTGAAGTCGCAAAGTTCCTACGTGACGATTCCGCATACATGTTCGATTTTCTCTCCAATGTTTCCGGGGTCGACTGGCTCGACAAAGAGATTACAGAGAAGGTGAAGGTCACCAAGCCGGTGACGAAAACGGTTGACGGTCCCGATGGAACGAGGGTCGAGCAGACCACTGAAGAAACCGTTGAAGAAACGCGCAAGCACGTCGAGCCCGGCTATCTTGAATCGGTTTACCATCTCTATTCGATTGCGCTCCGCCACGGACCGCTGGTGCTGCGCATGCGCACCGCCAACCGCACCGACCAGGTGGAGATCCCTTCGCTCACGCCGGTGTGGCGCAGCGCTGAATTTCAGGAACGCGAGGTCTTCGACCTTTATGGAGTTGTTTTCACCGGCCATCCCGACCTGCGCCGCATTTTGATGTGGGACGAGTTCAAAGATCACCCGATGCGCCGCGATTACGTTGAGCCGGACGATTTCGAATACGAGCCCACCGCGCACGATGCTGTGCTGAAGCGCGCGCAGGAGCACAAAAGCAAGGAACAGGGATCAGGGATTGGAGATTGATTGCATCATTCGTGTTCTGAATTGGCACGATTTTTTAAGTCGAGCGAAAACTCGACGGGAAGGCACGAAGTGTCACGGCACGACTTCAGTCGTGCCGTGAGCGCCTTGAATGACTGCGGGCTTTAGCCCCTGAGGGGTCAAGCTTGGTCGAAACGATTATTGCGATAGGTAGTGGAGCGAAGGGACAAGGATCGCGTGAGTTTAACGGAGACAAATGCGGAAAAGCTCGACGGCTGGAACCGCCCACCAGTGGTCGAGCCGGGCGGCGAGGGTGAGCTGCTTGAAGTAGCCATGGGGCCGCACCATCCGTCGACACACGGTGTTTTCCGCATGGATGTGACGCTCGACGGCGAGCGCGTCATCAAGCTCAAACCTGTCTTCGGCTACCTGCATCGCAATCACGAGAAGATCGCCGAGGGCGCCAGCTATCTTGCGTCGATGCCCTACACCGACCGGCTCGACTACTTCTGCTCGTTGTCGAACAACTGGGCCTACGCCCTGGCGGTTGAAAAGCTGGTCGCGCAGGCTGTACCCGAGCGCGCGCAATATATTCGTGTCATCCTCGCCGAGCTTACGCGCATTCAAAATCACGCTTCGTCCATCGGCTTTCTGATCCAGGAGATGGGCGCCAGCGGCACGCCGCTCATGTACGCCTTCAAGGAACGCGAAAAGATTCTTGACCTCTTTGAATCGCTCACCGGCTCGCGCATGATGTGCAACTACATGCGCTTTGGCGGATGCCGCGTCGATGTGAGCGCTGCCTGGCTCGACGGCGCGCGCAAAGTTGTTGCCGGTCTGCCCGCGTTTATCGACGAGTTTGAAGCGCTGCTCACCTCAAACGAAATTCTGATGGCACGCTGCCAGGGCGTAGGTGTGTTGAAACCCGAACTTGCCGTGAATGCCGGCGTCTCAGGCCCCATGCTGCGCGCCTCAGGCGTCAATTACGACATTCGCAAAGTGGACAAGTACGGCATCTACGACCGCTTCAAGTTTCGCGTACCGCTTGGCGATCACGGCGACATTTACGACCGCTACATGGTGCGCGTGCTTGAAATGCGCGAGTCGATCGTGATTCTCGAGCAGGCGCTCAAAGACGTTCCCGCCGGGCCCATTATGGATCCCAAGGCAAAGATTCGCGGCTTCAGGCCCAAGCCCGGCGAGGCCTACGGCCGCATCGAGGCGCCGAAGGGTGAGCTTGGTTTTTATCTCATCAGCGACGGCAGCCCCAATCCGTACCGTTATCGCGTTCGTCCGCCGAGCCTGATCAATCTCACGATTCTTGAAGACATGTGCCTCGGCAGCAACGTCGCCGACGTGGTTTTGATTTTTGGAAGTGTGGATATTGTGCTGGGAGAAGTGGATCGGTGAGGCGAGCTTCTAGCCTCTAGCTTCTAGCTACTAGCTAGACACCGCTAAGGCACGCTGTGAGTTTTTTGGAAATCGGTTCTGCGAACAACGTTGTTGCGGCACGAAAAAGCTAGGGGCTAGAAGCTAGAGGCTAGGAGCTGTTTTTAAATGTTAGGCGAAGGCATACTGAAGGGAATGGCGGAGACCGCGAAGAATTTCGCTGGCAGCTTCGTCTCCAAAGAACGGCTCACGACGGTTGAGTATCCTGAGCAGAGAATTCCGACTGTCGAAAATGCGCGTGTCTTTCCCTTTCTTGTTTATGATGGGCCCGATTGGCAAGCCGGCCTGCGCTGCGTCGCCTGCCAGATATGCGAAAAAGAGTGCCCTCCCAAGTGCATCTACATCGACAAGTCGGCCGACAAGAAACCCGACTACGTTGGCAAGCCGCAATTCTATCCCGCAAAATTCGACATCGACATCTCCGTTTGCATGAGCTGCCAGATCTGCGTTGAAGTCTGCCCCTTCGAAGCCATCAAAATGGATACGCAATTTGAATTGGCTACCGACGATCGCTTTGGCGGACTACTTCTTGATCGCGAGCAACTGTCCAAGTCAAACGAGTACTACCACTCGATTCACCCCACTGAAGCCTCCGATGTAGACGGGCGCCTGGCCGAAGAAAAAGCCAAGACCGAAGCCAAGGCTAAAGCCGCCGCCGAGGCCGCTGCCGCCAAGGCTGCCGCAGCAGCAGCCGCGCCCAAGCCGAATCCACCAGCGGCGGGAGGCGAATAGACAATGGTCGCGTCTTCTACCGTCGAAACTTTCGACCAGATCTTCGTCATTCTTCGTGACTGGGTCACGCACTTTCTTCCCGCGCCATGGCGGCCCGCTGTTGGAGTGCTGCTCAGCGTGGTGGCAATCGTGTGCGTCTTTCCTGGCCTCTTTGCGCTGACAACCATCTTTGAGCGCAAGGGCCTCGGCCGCATCCAGAATCGCATCGGCCCCAATCGCGTGGGTCCTTTCGGGCTCTTTCAACCTGTCGCCGACGGAATCAAGTCGCTCACCAAAGAAGACATCGTTCCCGCGAGCGCAGATGGTGCGCTGCATTTCCTCGCGCCGGTAATGCTGGTTGTCGCAGTCTTCATGGGCTTTGCCGTGCTGCCCATGGGGCGCAATATGGTGCTCGTAAACATGGACGCCGGGCTGCTCTTCTTCTTCGCCATGGGCGCGTCAACTGAGCTTTCGGTCTTCATGGCCGGCTGGTCGAGCCGCAACAAGTATTCGCTTTTGGGCGCCATGCGCGCGATTGCGCAGATGATCAGCTATGAAGTTGTGCTGCTGCTTTCAAGCGTGGCCGTCGTCATGATCACCGGCTCGCTCTCGCTGCCGAAGATCGTCGACGCGCAGAATCAGTACTCTTACGGCCTGCCGCACTGGTACATCTTCACGCCGTGGGGACTGGCCGCGTTTGTAATGTACGCCATCGCCGCGACCGCCGAAACCAACCGCTCGCCTTTCGATTTGCCGGAAGGTGAATCGGAACTGGTGGCCGGGTACCACACCGAGTACTCGGGCTTTAAATTCGCGCTCTTCTTCCTCGGCGAATATCTGGCCATGTTTTCCATCTCCGGCCTCGGCACAACGCTATTTCTCGGCGGATGGTCTTCGCCACTCGAGGCTCTCAACTTTGTTCCGTCGTGGATCTGGTTTTTCGGCAAAGTGATGATGTCGATCTTCGTCTTCATCTGGATGCGCGGCACGCTGCCCCGCCTGCGTCAGGACCAGTTGATGAACTTTGCATGGAAATTTGTGTTGCCCTTTACGCTGCTCGACCTGCTGGTAACTGCAATGTGGCGCTTTATGGGCGAGGGCTGGCTGCGCTGGGTGGTTTCAACGGCGATTCTGGGCGGAGCCTACGTGCTGATGGGCCGCGTGAGTATGTACCGCCAACACTTTGCTCCAAGAAAGTATCGCTATGCTGAATGAGGTGAACGCGAAATGGGCATAATGTTCTATCTCATCGCGGCCCTCACGCTGGCCGGGGCGTTGGCGGCCATGACGCTCAAGCACCTGGTGCATGCCGCGCTCGCCGTAACCGTTGCATTTGCAGGCCTGGCTTTGTTCTTTTTGAATCTTGATGCGCAGTTCGCGGGCTTTGCGCAAATACTCGTCTACATCGGCGCAGTTGCAATCCTGGTCGTGTTTGCGATTCTGCTCACGCGTGGTTCGGAACTTCCCAAAGACGGCGTCTTCAGCCGCACATGGTTTGTCGGCCTTCCAATCGCCGCCGGCATCTTCGCTGTACTGGGTTGGGCCGTGATCGCAAGCTCAAAGGCGCTCCCATCCGAGACGGTTGCACCCGCGGTCAATGTGCACGACATCGGCGTCGCGCTCGTAGGCCGGTACGTGCTTCCGCTCGAAATTGTCGCGCTGCTGCTTACCGCTGCCACCATCGGCGCCGTAATCGTGGCCCTGCACGAGAAAGAGAGGGCCAGGTAATGGGCTCGCCACTCACCGGCTACCTGGTTGTCGCCGCGCTCTTGTTTTCGATAGGTCTCGCTGGCGCGTTGGTGCGCCGCAACGCCATCATGGTGCTCATCGGAATTGAGCTCATGCTTAACGCGGCCAATCTCAACTTCGTCGCATTCTGGCGCTACAGCCCGCACCCCGAAGCCCTCACCGGCATGATGTTCGCAATTTTTTCGATCGCCGTAGCCGCAGCCGAAGCTGCCGTGGGACTGGGCCTGGTAATCGCCATCCATCGCCACACCGGCACCACCGATCTCGACAAGATGAACAGGATGAAGGGGTGAACGATTGATCGACCAGACAACATCCTTCACTCCGCAAGCCGCGTCGACAGCGCTAAGCATCCTGTGGCTCATCCCCGCGGTACCCATCGTCGCATCGGGCGTGATTGCACTGCTCAAGCAGCCGCGTCGCAAACTTTCGGCGACGCTTGCCATCGGATCACTGAGCTTTTCGCTGCTGATGGCGCTCTTCGCGTTTGCGCACGTCGTCTCAGGATGGGCGTCCGGTGTTGCCACCCGCGAAGTTTTCAACTTCACCTGGTTCCAGTTCGGCAACTCCGCAGTCGATCTCGGCTGGATTCTCGATCCGCTCTCGGCCATCATGGCCGTGATGGTCTGCTTCGTGGGCCTGCTCATCTTTATCTACTCCGCAGGCTACATGGCCCGCGACGAGAACTTCACGCGCTTCTTCTGCTTCCTCTCGTTGTTTGCCGGAGCTATGCTGGGCGTGGTCATCGCCAACTCCATCCTGCTGCTCTTCATGTGCTGGGAACTGGTTGGCCTCACCTCGTATCTGCTCATCGGCTTCTGGTACCAAAAGCCCTCGGCGGCCGCCGCAGCCAAGAAAGCCTTCATCACCACGCGCGTCGGCGATATTTTCTTCTTGCTCGGAATTGTCTGGCTGTTTGCGCAAACCGGCACGTTGCTCTTCTACAACTACGGCTCGGGATCGTTGGAAGCCCTCGCTCTCAACAGCCTGCTTGCGCAGCATGCGGCTCTCGGCCTCACTGCTGCAGGCGCAATCGGGCTGCTCATCTTTGCCGGGGCCGCGGGCAAGAGCGGCCAGCTTCCGTTGCATGTCTGGCTGCCCGATGCGATGGAAGGCCCTACGCCGGTCTCCGCGCTGATTCACGCCGCCACCATGGTCGCTGCCGGCGTCTACCTCGTCGCGCGCGTCTATCCGCTCATGTCGGCAGGCATGCCGCTCACAGCATCGGGCGAAGCCGCAGGCACCACCACCGCACTCATCGTGGTCACGTGGATCGGTGCGGCCACCGCGGTCTTCGCCGCGCTTATCGCCATTGCGCAAAACGACATCAAGCGCATTCTCGCCTACTCCACCATCTCGCAACTCGGGTATATGATGGCCGGCCTCGGCCTGGGCGGCGTGGCTGTCGGCATGTTCCACCTCATCACGCATGCATTCTTCAAAGCGCTGCTCTTCCTCGGCGCGGGCTCGGTCATCCACGGCTGCCACGAGGAGCAGGACGTGCGCCGCATGGGCGGACTCAAGTCGCAGATGCGCGCAACCTTCCTCACCTACGCCGTGGGCATGCTGGCTCTATGCGGATTTCCGCTCGTCTTCTCCGGCTTCTGGTCGAAGGACGCAATCCTTGAGGCCGCGAACAAATCCGACTTCATCAAGGGGCCATATTATCTGCTGGTCTTCGGCGCCGTGCTCACCGCGTTCTACATGACTCGCCAGGTCAGCTACGTTTTCTTCGGGCAATGGCGCGGCCACGGCCACGCGCATGAAAGCCCGCGTGTGATGACTGTGCCACTCGCCATCCTCGCATTCTTCGCCATCGCGCTCGGGGTCATCGGCACGCCGGCCTGGCCATGGTTCCGCGCATTCCTTGAAGGCCACGCGGCCAACGGCGGCATACACCTGCTCTTCGAAGCGGACTTCGCAAAACTACTCGCCACATCGACTGTCATCGTCTTCCTCGGCCTCGGTCTTGGCTGGTGGCTCTACGGCAACAGGTCGCCGAAGGCTGAAGAGCCTGATGTGCTCGAGAAGGCCGCGCCCGCGCTCTGGGCCGGCCTGCGTGACCGCCTTTATGTCGACGAGCTCTACGGCGTCACCGTGATCGCCTTCTACTACTGGTGGGCGCGTGTGGCCGACTGGCTCGACCGTCGCGTGTGGGGCGGCATTGTTGCGGCCGTTGCATGGGTCTTCAAAATGTTCGCCCAGCTCAATCGCTTGCTCGATCTGCATTGGGTCGACGGCACATTCGACAAAGCCTGTGAGGAACTTTCGACCGGCGGCGGCATCGTCTCGGGCGTCGAGAATGGCCGCGCGCAAACCTACCTGCGCATCCTCGCCTTCGCCGTTATCCTGCTTGCTGCAATCCTCATCTGGAGCGCGAAGCCATGAACGAAATCTCGACCGGCTTTGGCATCCTCACGCTCCTTACCGTGCTGCCCCTCGCGGGAGCGTTGGTCGCGCTCTTCATCCCCAGGCACGCACGCGGCGTTGCGCTTATTACTGCGTTGGCAAGCCTCGTACTGGCGCTCATTGTCTGGCTGCACCTGCCCGCCGACGGCTCCATGGGTATGGTGGAGCGCATCGGTTGGGTGCCTTCGCTCGGCATTGAATATCACCTTGGCGTCGACGGTCTCGGCGCGTTGATGGTGCTGCTCTCGGCCATCGTCACGCTCATGTCGGTCGACGCGGCGCATCGCGTGCATCACCAGCCCGGCCTCTACTACGCGCTGGTGCTTGCGCTCGAGTCGGGACTCTTCGGCTCTTTCACAGCGCTCAATTTCTTCCACTGGTTTTTGTTCTGGGAACTGAGCCTCATCCCGGCTTTCTTCCTCATCAAGCTGTGGGGCGGCCCAAAGCGCGGCCCGGCCGCGACCCAGTTCTTCGTTTACACCATGGCCGGCAGCGTGGCGCTGCTGCTCTCATTCCTCGCCATCTTTCTGTCCACAACAACGCCCACAACGCCGGGCACCATGGACTTTACCCAACTCACCGCGATGGCTGCCAACGGCACGCTTACTCAAATGGTCACCGCGCATCTGGGCTCGGTAATGCCGTGGCTTGCCATGGGAGTCCTGGCCGGCTTCGCCGTCAAGGTGCCGCTGGTTCCGTTCCACACCTGGCTGCCCGCCGCCTATGCTGAGGCGCCTTCGCCGGTCACCATGCTGCTAACCGGAGCCATGTCGAAGATGGGCGTCTACGGACTGCTGCGCATCGCCATTCCGCTCTTCGGCCCGCAGATCGCCGCCATTCGCACGCCGTTGCTCATCCTCGCGGTTGCAACGGTCGTAATGGGCGCCTGGGCCGCAGCCGCGCAAAAAGATTTGAAGCGCGTCTTCGCCTACTCGTCGATCAACCACCTGGGCTATTGCCTGCTCGGCATCTTCGCGCTCGCCATACCCGCATCCGGCGCAGCGGTACATGCAAGCCAGGCCGCCGCGCTCAACGGCGTCATCCTGCAGATGTTCAACCACGGGCTCACCGCGGCCGCGCTCTTCTGGTTCCTTGCCATGATCCAGTTCCGCACCGGCGGCCTGCGCGGCATCGACGACTTTGGCGGACTGCGCAAGCCGGCGCCGGTCTTCGCGGGACTTATGGGCATTGCGCTCTTCAGCTCGCTCGGCCTACCCGGCCTCAATGGCTTCGTCGGCGAGTTCCTCATCTTCCGCGGCGTTTTTCCTTTGTCGTGGATCAGCGCAACGGTATCCGTGCTTGGATTGCTCGTTACCGCGGCGGTGATTCTCACCGTGATTCAAAAAGTTTTCTCGGGCCCGGTGCCGGAACACTGGGCCAAATTCCCCGATCTGCACCATAGCGAGCGGCTCGCCCTCGCGCCGGTCATCGGGCTTATGATCCTGCTCGGCCTTGTGCCCCAGCTGATTGTGGACGGCGTCAACCCCACGGTGCAATTCCTGCTGGCGCACTGGAGATTTTAGATGTTGAACGTGTCAGGGCACGACATCAACGGTTGCAATCAAACGCCATGGGTTCGGCGCTTCGTAACAGGGCACGAGTTTACTCGTGCCGACAAGACCCGCAAAATGTGTTCGGGCTTTAGCCCCTGCGGAATCCTTGTGCGCCACAAAAGCCCCGTGCTCCGTCCTTGCGATTTGTTTTTGTCGCAAGGGCGGGAAACCACTGACCTTGACCAGTTCGGACTCAACGCAACTGGAGAACCGCTCTAAATGCTCTCGTTGACCATCTACGTCTCATTCATCGGCGCCTTCGTGATAGGAGCCCTGACACCCGCGAACCCGCCGCGCATGGCGCGGATTCTCGCGCTCATGGTCGCCGTCGCCGGGCTGGCCTTCGCAGTCGCCGGATTCATTGCGGGAGCAGGGCAGGGAAGCGTCGTCATCATCGACAAGCTGTGGGTTCCCTCCATGGGTATCCATTACATGCTCGTGGCCGACGGCATCAGCCGCGTTCTGGTTCTGCTCACCGGCATCGCATCGGTTGCCGGAGTTCTCTTCAGTTGGAACATCGAATTCCGCACCAACCAGTTCTTCGCGTTTTATTTCGCGCTCATCGGCGGCGTCTACGGCGTCTTTTTGAGCGGCGATCTTTTCCTGCTTTTCGTCTTCTACGAAATCGCTATCGTACCGAAATATTTCCTCATCTCCATCTGGGGCTCCACGCGCCGCGAGTACGGAGCCATGAAGCTCGCGCTCTACTCCTTCGTCGGCTCGGCCATGGTGCTCATCGGCCTGCTCGCCGCCTACGCAACTTCAGGCGCGCATACAACCACGCTTGCCGGCCTCGCCGCCTACGCGCATTCAGGCGCACTGCCGGTCAGCTTTCAAATGTGGTGCTTCCCGCTGGTCTTTGTCGGCTTCGGAATTCTCGCCGGTCTATGGCCATTCCACACCTGGGCGCCAACCGGCCACGTGGCAGCCCCCACAGCTGCATCCATGCTGCTCGCTGGCGTGGTGATGAAGCTCGGCGCATACGGCTGCCTCCGCGTCGCCATCGGGCTCTTTCCGCACGGGCTCGATCCGTGGGGATTCACGCTGCTCGGCCTCGCCTCCTGGCGCGATGTGTTCGCGCTGCTCGCCGTCATCGGCATCATCTATGGCGCGCTTGTCGCTCTCGCACAAACCGATTTCAAATTCGTCATCGGCTACTCGAGCGTGAGCCACATGGGTTTTGTGCTGCTCGGCCTGGTCACGCTCAACCAGATCGGACTCGACGGCGCGGTGCTGCAAATGTTCTCGCACGGAGTCATCGCCGGCCTGCTCTTCGCCATCGTCGGCCGCATCGTGTACGACCGCACGCACACGCGCCAGTTCGCCGAACTTGAGCACTTGCACCTCGCGCGACGCATGCCCTTTGCCGCCTGGGCATTCGTGGTTGCCGGCGTCGCGTCCATGGGCCTGCCTGGCTTCTCGGGATTTATCGCCGAGTTGCAGGTGCTGGTCGGCGCGTGGCGGGCGAATCCGTTGTGGACGATCGGCGCGGGCATCGGCATTATCGTCGGCGTAGCTTATACCTGGCGCGCGCTGCAAAAGGCTTTCTTCACCGACATCATTCCCGGCGCGCATGTGCTCGAAGAAGAAAAGGCCCATCCCTACGCGCCCATCACCTGGCCCGAGATTGCCGGCGTGGCGCTGCTCGGCATCTCCACCATCGCAGTCGGAGTTTACCCGCGCATCCTGCTCGACCAGATTGAGCCCGCCGTGAAGGCCCTGCTCGGAGGAGTGCAATGAACTACGCCGATCTCTTCCGCGCAATGCTGCCTGAAACCGTTCTCGAAATCGCAGCACTTCTTGTGTTGATTGTCGATCTTGGAATCGTGCGCAAAGCCGTGCTCCAGACGCGCGTGGCCGTTGCGTCAATGCTCGGCATCGCCGGATGCGTCGTTGCGATCTGGGGCGTCTACGCCGCCGGCAAAGCGGGCTTCAGCGTCGATGGCGAGTTGCTGCTCTCCGCGGGCCGCATTGCCGGCGTCGCGCAAGTCGGCATCCTTGTCCTTACCGCCGTCACACTTCTGCTGCTCGTTGAAGAGAAGTTCACAAAGCACGTCGGCGAATTTGTGGCCGTGGTGCTGATGGCCGCAGCCGGCGGCCTCATCATCTCCGCTGCGCAGGACCTGCTGGTAATCTTCATCGGCCTCGAACTGCTCTCGCTCGGCCTCTACATCCTAACCGCCTTCGCCAAAAAATCGGGAAAAAGCGCCGAAGCGGCAATGAAGTACTACCTCTTCGGAGGCATGTCGGCCGCATTTTTGCTCTTCGGGTTCAGTTATCTCTACGGCCTGAGCGGGTCGACAAACCTGAACAAGATCGTCCTCGGCACATACATGGCATCGGCCAACGGCGCTGCGCCCCTGCTTATGCTCGCTCTGGTCATGGTCGCTGTAGGCCTTGGCTTCAAAGTGGCGGCTGTGCCGTTTCACCTGTGGGCTCCTGATGCCTACGAAGGCGCGCCTGCGCCCGCCGCCGCGTTCATCGCATCCGTCTCGAAAGTCGCGAGCTTCGCTCTGCTCATCACCGTCAGCAGCGTCACCCTGCACTTCTTGGAGACCTTTCACCTCACCGGCGGATATGTAACCTTCAAGTTGTATCCTGCCGGCGCACCCATGCCCCGCGTCACTCCCGGCGTCATCACCACATGGCCTTTTCTTCTGATGGTGTTGTCCGTTGCCTCCATGATCGTCGGCAATCTGGCTGCGCTCGCGCAGTCAAGTGTGCGCCGCCTGCTGGCCTACTCGGCCATCGCCCATGCCGGCTACATCCTGCTCGGTCTCGCCTACTTCTCCCGGACGAACGTAACCGCCGGGGCCATTCTCTACTACATCCTTACTTACGGTCTCACCACCATCGGCGCATTCGGCGTGGTCTCGGTAGTCGAGCGCGCCACCGGCTCCGACAAGCTCGACTCCTTCCTCGGCCTGCACAAGCGCAATCCAACGCTGGCAGCAGTGCTGCTCGTGCTCTTCCTCTCGCTCGCTGGAATTCCGCCGCTGGTCGGCTTCTGGGCCAAGTTCAATTTATTTGCCGCCGTCCTCGACATGGGCTATCACATCCCGCTTACCCAACTGCCAACAGAGGCCCTGTCGCTGGTTGCACTGGCCATCGCCATGAGCGCCGTCTCACTTTACTACTACCTTCAGGTGCTCAAGCGCGCCTACGTCATGCCCGCCGCCGACGAGTCGCCGATAAAAACCAGTCCCATAACAACCCTGGTGCTCATCGCCATCGCCGCAGCAGTCGTAGTCATGGGCTGCTTCCCGTCCCTGCTGCAGAATTGGATCGCCAGCTTCTAAGCCCGGGCCGCAAACCAGCCATGAATCTGGGTGCCCCAGGGCTAGATTTTGAGACCTGGGAAAGCAAGAACCCCAATCTGTTCCAAGAAAAAGCCGCCCGAAGCATTTCGCTCCGAGCGGCCTTTGTTTCCTAACTCCGCTAGCTCCGCTAACCCCGCTAACCCCGCTGCTTTTTCAATACTTCACAATCTTCTCGAACGAATCCGGCTTGAGGCTTGCTCCGCCCACCAGCGCGCCATCAATTTCTTCCTGGCCGATCAGCGACGTCGCGTTGTCGGGCTTCACGCTGCCGCCGTACAGAATCCGCATGGCCGCGGCCACATCGGCGCCCAGCAGCTTGGCAACTTCGGCGCGAATCACGCGGTGCGCATCGGCTGCAATCTCGGGCGTCGCCGTCTTGCCCGTGCCGATGGCCCACACCGGCTCGTAGGCAATCACGATCGGCGCTGCCGCCTCGGGCGTGATGCCGGCAAATGCTCCCGTGATCTGCGTCTTCAGCACACTGGCCGTCTTGCCGGCCTCACGCTCCTCGAGCACCTCGCCGATGCAAACCACCGGAATGATGCCGTGCTTGAGTGCCGTGTGCAGCTTCTTATTCACAATCTCATCGGTCTCGGCGAAGTACTGCCGCCGCTCGGAGTGGCCGATGAGCGTGTGCGTGCCGCCTACGGCCATCAATTGCCCGATTGAAGTCTCGCCGGTGTAAGCGCCTTCCTCTGCAAAATGGATGTTCTGCGCGCCCACCGCGACGTTCGATCCCTTGGCCGCACCGATCACCGTCGGCAGCAACACCGGGGAAGGGAACAGCGCGATCTCGTCGCGGGTGTGACCGGCAACAAGCGGCAAAAACGCATCGACAAACGCCTTGGCTTCCGCCGGCGTCTTGTACATCTTCCAATTAGCAGCAATCAGAGCTTTACGAGACATGTTTTCAATTCCTCATTTGTGGATGTTAATCGCATTTCAATTTTAGAAGATCGACTTCGGCGGGCCGGGTGATGGCGGGCACAGTCCGGAATCGGAAATCGTCTTTGGAACAAATGCGCTCGTGTGGAACATGCGCGCTCGACGCAATCGCCTAGTACTGCGACTTGGTGATTTCGTAATCCTATCCACAGGACTTGGGTGCCCCAGGTCTCGATTTTGAGACCTGGGAAAGCACAAATCCACGCGGTCACGCTTCTAGGCTAAGTCCGCGGGGACCGAACCTCTCAGGAAAGCAGCCCGATGATCGGGATCGCCGAGATCCATTGAGAACTGGCGCCAGATGCCGTCCTGAAGAACTGCCATGTTCCAGGGGCCAGAGACCGAATCAGAAAACTGCCACACAATGTGGTACCCATCTTCGTTGGTGAACCCCTCGCCGTCGGCCTGCAGAATAGCGTCGCCGCGCTCCCAAAGCTTCGAGCGCAGCGCGTGGAGTGCGTTGCTGCCTTCTACCGTTTCTGAGCCCTGCAGGTGTTGAAACGCGTAGATCGTTTTTACAGAATCGAGGTAATCCTCAAGCCATTGAACTCCGCTCGTTGGCTTGCAATCCTGAATGTCGTCGAGGAATTCGGCAACCTCATCCTGGCCGGCCGAGCCGTCGAAAACCGGATTGCGTTCAACGAGTGCAACCTCGACTTCATCAAGCCCGGAGAGCAGCAAAGTTTCCCATCCTTCTTCGCCGTCTTCTTCGATGGTGAGTCGAAACTCCGGGTGCTCCGTCCGAACAAATTGCGCAAGCTCGTCGAAAGGAGGAAACTCTTCGTCCTTCGACAAAACTCGCGTGTAATAGCCCACAGATGATTTCCCTCTGGATTGTTCCAGTCTTTGAGTCTAATACCTGGCGACTCGAAGGAGTTTCCGCCTGCGAGTAATTGCAGGATGTGATAATATGACCATGGTCAGTGACCATAGGAGGATCGCCATGAATGCGACCATCCCCGCCGGGGAATTCAAAGCCAAGTGTCTGAAGCTCATTGATGAGGTTGCCGAAAAGCGCAAGCCGCTGGTCATCACTAAGCGCGGCAAGCCGGTGGCTCGTCTTGTCCCGGAACCCAAAGGGAAGCAAAAGCTTTTTGGATCAATGAAAGGCAGTGTGCTCTGGGAAGGCGACCTCATCTCACCGATCGACGTTGAGTGGGAGGCGATGAAGTGAGCGGTTCATCCGCAATTGAAGCAGAGCCGCCCAACAGCGTACTGCTCGATACGCACGTATTTGTCTGGCATATGGAGGGAAGTAAGAAGATCGGTAAACGGACGCAGGCGGCGGTTGAAGAAGCGGCGGAATCCGATGCAGCCCTTGTCTCAGCGATTACGCCATGGGAGATCGCGCTTCTCGTAAGCAAAGGGCGGCTCAAACTCGGCACAGATGTAATGGACTGGCTGCGGGATGCGCTGGCTAATCCCGGGCTGCACGTCGCACCGCTTGAACCCGAAATCGCCGTGGCGAGCACCCGATTGCCATTCGACATCCATGCAGACCCGGCGGACCGAATTCTGGTGGCCACCGCGCGCCACCTGGGCGCGACTCTTGTGACGGCGGACAAGGCTCTACTCGAGCTTGCGAAGAATGGCTACTTTCGCGCAATGGATGCTGCAAGGTGAGCTTCGAGATTCAGAAAGATATTACGCGACTGTCACCTGGCGGAAGATCTCGGGCAGGTCGACGAAAAGCGGCGTCCCCTTCACTTCAAGCCGGGAGGCCTCGATCCAATCCGTGCCGCGGCACATGCGGCCCGTGCGCGTTTTGGGATCGACGATCCACACCGTTTCCACGCCCATCGCGCGGTAGTCATGGGCGCGCTCCTGGGTGTCGGAGTAGCTATCGTCGGGAGAGAGAATCTCGATCACCAGCAGCGGTGGCTCAGTCAGGACCTCGGGCTGTGGGCCAGCGGTGAGAACCACCAGGTCTGGTACCCGGACGCGGTCTTTGGCTACCTGCACCCGCTGTTCAGTGCTGCACACGGTCTCCCAGGTCCTCTCATGATTGATGAACCAGGCGGCTAGAAGCGCCTGAACCCTGGCGTGTTCCCACTTGCCCACGTTGCGCTCCCGCACCTCGCCATCCACATACTCGCAATCCGGCCGGTAGCTGGTCGCCAGGTACTCTTGCAACGGGATGTGGACAGTGGTCGCCATTTAACAGAAGATTAGCACGAATCGCGACGGGGTAGGACTGGTGATCTCCCAGGTCCGAAAATCCAGACCTGGGGCACCCGGCATCCCATCCCTGATGATCAGCGGCGTGGAAGGATTGGTTAGGTTTACTTAGTCGTACCGCCGCACGGGGAAAATGCTACGGTAGTTGCCAGAGAGGCCGTATGACCGATGGGCAAGGAGAACAAGCGGACGGAGCGTCCCAGAATGCACCGCAACAAACCTGGTTCAAGACCTTAGCCAAGGTTGCTGGGATTGTGCTCGCGGCGGTCGGTGGATTTGAAACAATTTCAGATATTCCAGACACCATAGCAAAGTACAAAACGTTCTTCCCCATACTGGGGCACCTTCTTTTCGATGCATTCATAATTGGAATAGATCTCGTCTTACCCATCTGTTTGATCATCTTGGTCCTTGGCGCTATTCACGGGCTACTGCTTTTGTGTTTTAGTATTCTGACTTCCCAACACACTAAACGGCACTGGCTAACTATAGCGCAGGGGGGGATCATGCCCATCCCCCTCTGCATCGCGTTGATCGGAATTGCTTATTTGGCAGTCATTTCGGATGGCCACCCTTTCGATGAAATGCAGAATCGGGTTGTAAACTGGTACCGGGATCGACAAATAAAGGAGGAGGACAATAGGTGGCATAAGAAAGTGCAGGACTGTATTGCAAACAGTCGCACTGAAGAAGAGAAGTGGGATTGCAGGTTCTTGCCGTAAGATTAGTTATTGTCGTCGGTCTTGATTGGAAAAAGAAAAGGCCCGCGTCCGACATGGACCTTGCGCAGGATGGGGGCTAACTGATCCCTGATCTCTGTTTTACTTGTCCGTCAGCGCCTCCACCCCCGGCAACTTCTTGCCTTCAAGGAATTCAAGCGAAGCTCCGCCGCCGGTCGAGATGTGAGTGATCTGGTCGGCTACGCCCGCCTGGTTGATGGCGCTCACGCTGTCACCGCCGCCGATGATCGATATCGCCGTGCGATTGGCTGCAACTGCCTCGGCGATCGCGTTGGTGCCCACCGCAAAGTGCGGGAACTCGAACACGCCAGCCGGCCCGTTCCACACAATCGTCCTCGCCGTCGAAATAACGTCTTCAATCGCGTCAACCGATTTGGGCCCAATGTCGAGTCCCTGCCAATCGGCCGGGAAGTCGACCGAAGTGTCCCACACTTGCGTCTTGGCGTCGTCGGCAAACTTGTCGGCCAGGATGTTGTCGACCGGCAGCAACAGGTTCACGCCCTTGGCCGTCGCCTTCTCAATCGTCAGCTTGGCCAAGTCGATCTTGTCCTCTTCAACCAGCGACTTGCCCGTAGTCACTCCCTTGGCGCGATAAAACGTGTAAGCCATGCCGCCCACGATCACCAGCGTGTCGACCTTGTCTAATAGATTTTGAATGACGTCGATCTTGCCTGAGATTTTCGAGCCGCCGATGATGGCCACGAACGGCTTCTCCGGCGATTCGAGTGCCTTGCCCAGATAAGTGATTTCCTTCTCCATCAGCAGTCCGGCCACGGCGGGCTTGAGGAAATGCGTAATGCCCTCGGTCGAGGCGTGCGCGCGATGCGCCGAGCCGAACGCGTCGTTCACATAAACCTCGGCCAGCGAGGCCAGTGCCTTGCTGAATTCCGGATCGTTGGCTTCTTCCTCGGCGTGGTAGCGCAGATTCTCAAGCAGCAGCACCTGGCCCGACTCAAGTTGATGCGCCAGCTCAGTTGCAATTTCGCCCACGCAATCGGGCGCGAAAGCCACATTGACGCTCTCGCTGAATTTTTTGTCGAGCAGCTCGCGCAGCCTGATTGCCACCGGCCTGAGCGAGTACTTCGGATTGGGTTTGCCCTTCGGCCGGCCCAGGTGCGAGGCCAGAATCACCTTGGCACGGTGGCGCAGGGCGTATTCAATGGTGGGCAGCGTGGCCACAATGCGCGTGTCGTCGGTAATGGTCGAGCCGTCTTCAGTGAGCGGCACATTGAAATCCACGCGGATGAACACACGCTTGTTGGTCAGTTCGATGTCTTTGATCGAGAGCTTGGGCATGAGAATTTTCCTTGATGCAGGGTTCAGGGATCAGGGATCACGCGGGCGTGAAACGTGGTTCGTGATTCGTGGTTCGTGAACCGTGGCGAGCGACGTCCACGATTCACGACTCACGTTTCACGACTCACGATCTTTAGATGCCCTTCTTCGTGAGGAAGCCAATCAGGTCGACGACGCGATTCGAGTAGCCCCACTCGTTGTCGTACCAGCTCAGCACCTTCACGCTCTGGCCCACAACCTTGGTCAGCGGCGCGTCAACGATCGATGACAGCGGGTTGCCCTTGAAGTCGGAGCTCACCAGCAGGTTCTCGTCGTAGCCCAGAATGCCCTTCAGCTCGCCTTCGCTGGCGGCCTTCAGTGCCGCATTCACGGCCTTCACGTCGGTCGGCTTCTCGGCAATGTAGGTCAGGTCGACGATCGAAACGTTGGGCGTCGGCACGCGCAGGGAGAAGCCGTCGAGCTTGCCGGTAGTCTCAGGAAGAACCAGCTTCAGCGCCTTGGCGGCGCCGGTCGAGCTGGGAATCATGTTCAGCGCGGCAGCGCGGGCGCGGCGCAGGTCCTTGTGCGGAAAGTCGAGGATCACCTGGTCGTTGGTGTAGCTGTGAATGGTGGTCATGATGCCGCTCACAATGCCGGTTTCTTTCAGCAGAACTTTCACCACCGGCGCCAGGCAGTTGGTGGTGCAGCTCGCGTTCGAAATCACGTTGTGCTTGGCCGCATCGTACTTGTCTTCGTTCACGCCCAGCACAATGGTGATGTCTTCGTTGCTTGCCGGCGCCGAGATAATGACCTTCTTCACCGTCGAGCCGAGATGCGCCTTGGCCTTTGTGGCGTCGGTAAAGTGGCCGGTAGACTCAACCACAATCTGCGCGCCGACTGAAGCCCAATCCAGCTTGGCCGGGTCGCGCTCCGCCCACACCTTGATCTTCTTGCCGTCGACTGTAATGGAATCGTCAGTATGTGAGATTTCGTTCTTAAGATTGCCCAGAATCGAATCGTACTTGAGCAGGTGAGCCAGCGTTGCCGGGCTCGTCAAGTCGTTAACGGCCACAAAATCGATGTCGTTGTTGCCAAGCGCGGCGCGCAAAACGTTGCGCCCAATGCGGCCAAATCCATTGATTCCAACTTTTACTGCCATGTGTCATATCTCCTTGATTTCCGGTGTTGCGATGGGTCAAAAATACAAGTCGGGTGCGGTGTCTGGAGTGCAACAAAAAACATTTCTACCAAACTCTTGATCCTAACATCCGGGCCGTTAGCACGTAGTCAAAATGGTTCGCACGGCATCCAAAATGGGCATAAATTCCGCCACCGTCAGGATGCCGGGTTCACAATGGGACTGTATGTGACGGAATGCACAGAATTTGCAGCCCCATCGCCAAATATGGTATTCGGGTATCAATGCAAGATTGCACCGCAGGACTGCAGGGTTGGCCCAAAATTGAAACCTAAGGGCCAGGGTTGAAGGCGGAATGAGAAGACGTTCGAGACGGGCACCCAATACATCGGAATCCACAGGAA
This sequence comes from uncultured Acidobacteriaceae bacterium, assembly GCA_963732165.1. Classification (GTDB taxonomy): domain Bacteria; phylum Acidobacteriota; class Terriglobia; order Terriglobales; family Acidobacteriaceae; genus Telmatobacter. The sequence continues at coordinate 332,054 of CAVSYM010000026.1, read as the reverse complement.
AAATCGGCCAGGAACTCCCACCGAATCAACCGGCTCCGCTGGTGCCGCAGTACCCTTACGAAGGGGCGCGCGACCGCCAGCCAGGCCGCGACCGTGAGCCCGCTCCAGAGCGCCGCCCCGGTTTAGATCGTCCGCCGGCCGCGCCTGAACAGCGCTCGCCCCAACAACGAACCAGCGACCAGCGCCACAGTTCCGCGCCGCGCCAGCAACGGCACCCGCAGCCGCGGCCCGATTGGAACGAGCAGGCCAAGTCCGGCCGCCTCGAGGTCGAGACCCAGCCCGAGATGCCTTCAGCTGCCGGTTCCGAGCCCATCCAGTCCGAGCGCACGCCGCAGGCTCCCAAGGGCTACGTTGTGCTGGCCATCGGCTTGCCCGGCTCCGGTAAAACCACCTGGTTCGGCCGCCGCGGCGTCACCCCGCTCTCGTCCGACCTGCTGCGCAACATCCTATTCGACGATGTTGAGGAGCAGCGCTACCAGGGCCTGGTCTTCTCCACGCTGCGATCGCTGTTGCGCGCGCGCCTCATCGCCCGCATGCCGTGGAACTACGTTGACGCCACCAACCTCTCCATCCACGAACGCCGACAATGGATCAAGATGGCCAAGAGCTTCGGCTACGAGGTGCAGGCTGTCTTCTTTGACGTGCCACTTGAAGTGTGCCTCGAGCGCAACCGCCAGCGCGACCGTTCGGTCAGCGAAGACATAATGCGCAAGATGGCCGATAAGCTCAAACCGCCGCTCTTCGAAGAAGGATTCGAGAAGATCACCGTGGTCAGGGTCAAGAGCGCGGGGTAGGGATTCCGCAGGCTTCCGAATCCGATTTAAGCGAATGGGAACACTCTATCGCCCTGAGGTGCAGCCGAAAGATCTGCGGGTGTATTCCGTCGTCGTTTCCGATCTTGGCTAGCGGTTATTCGCTCAATGCCCGAAGAATTCAGGGCTATGCTTCTTGCGATGAGACGAATTTGTTTTTCGTTGGTTGTGATCTGTCGCTAGGATACGTGCTTTTCTTGCAATTAGCCGCAGGAAAGAACCACCCCCGGGTTGCTGGAACAGAATCCTCTGGCCATCTCGATACTCCCGACCTTCAGCGCAATGCAGAATCCGCGTTCGAATCGATCACCCCCGTAACTTGCCGGCGAGCCAGTAATCGACGCTGAACTTTCCCGGACCACTGCAGATCAGCCAGATAAAGATGAGCACGTACAGGACCTCAGGAAGGTAGAGGAAATCGTCGAGCCAGTTAAGAGGCGAAAATCCTTTAGGCATGGCGGAAAGCTTGGTGGTCAGAATGGCGACAATCATATCGACCAATAAAGTCACGCAGGCCAAACTCGAAAGAAGCCCAAGAGTCAGCAAGGATCCGCCAACGAACTCAACCCCCGACACGAAATAGGTCATTAGGTGGGGAAACGGGACTTTGGCCTCGACGAGCGTTTCGTACGTAGTTTGAGTGCGGTTGGCGACAAACAATTTGTTTGCCCCCGAGATGGCGAAGAACAGCCCGAGCGAAACGCGTACGAGCAGGATGGCGTATTGTCCTAGAGCCTGTTATTAACTTTGTGGAAAGTTCAACGAAATCAGCAAGTTGCAGCAATTTTACCGCATCCGACTTTGGTTTGCAAGTACTCTGAAATCAGCAGCTTGCGGAAAAGTTAATAACAGGCTCTAGATCACTTCTACCCAGCAGCGCAAACTGGACCAACCGTTTCCAATCTTGCCCCGCCATCGGAAGATGTGCTGTAACGATACCCCATGTCATGCAGTTCGACTTCTCCAATAACCGCGTTAACCAGCACTTTGCGGTTCTCTGGCGTTAAACTCGGTTCTCGACAAATGTGCTGCAACCGCAAATGGCGGTGTCGTTGGCGAATTCGCGCGCCTCGAGATTATGTGTCCATTCGTTCGACCCATTGAGCACGCCATCCGGGAGCCTCGAATGCATCCGCAAAGTACTGTGTTTCCCGCGCAACCTTGTCGCCCCTGAACTCCATGATGCTCACCGTGTAGGACGGCTTGCTGTCATATGTCAGGATGAACTCGGTGACCCAAAGCTCACCGCCACCAATGATTCGTTTTACAGTAAACCGCTTTTTGCTCGGCTGACTCGCGCGTTGGTTCCATATGTTGCGTCGACCGCGAGTTCGCTCGCCTGACTGCGGGTACTCCAGCACCGCATCCTCGTGATAGATGCGGTGCTCCGTTTCGAAATCGTTGGCATCCGACGCCGCCCAATGCTGATCCAGTGCCGCACGGATCTCTTGATCTCGCACTCCGGAATACCGCTCCATCTTTTGTTGGTCATTCATCTTGGGCCTTCAATTTGACAAGATGCTAAATGTCTAGGGGAATCGGAGTGTACCATTCGTCAAGTCGCGCTGTTTCTTCGATCACCCCAGAGTCTACTCCGCCTTGTTTATTAGTTTTCCATCATAGTGGTGGTTTGTCGCCAATTGGGATGTAATTCGAATTTTGGGCTTCGGGAATCGCTTCCAAAACAACCGCAGTCATACATGTCGCGTTGCGACACCCTTCTTCCGCCGCCCGCCCCAAATTGCCCCCATTCATGAACAAGCGTTTCCTTCAGAACTCGCATCATAAGAGTTGCCGTATGTAGCCTTTTGGAGGAGCAGCCATGAATCGCAATCTGAAAATCCCGATCGTCCTGTCGCTCATCTTCGCCGCAGCGCCACTCGTTTTGGCGCAGCCCCAACCCCAAAACCCCGCCGAATTGCGGGTTCAGAGAGAGGTGCGTCACGAACTCCTGATGCTCCCCTATTTTGGCGTCTTCGACAACATCGCCTTCCAGGTTCAGGGGGGAACCGTAACCCTGATGGGCCAGGTAAGCCGGCCTTCGCTCAAGTCCGACGCTCAAAATGCCATCAAGCACATTGAAGGCGTTGACCAGGTCGTGAACCAGATCGAAGTTCTTCCCACGTCGCCGATGGACGATGGGTTGCGCATCCGGTTATTCCGCGCCATCTATGGATTTCCGTCCCTGGAGAAGTACGATCTTGGCGTCCAGAAGCCGATCCGCATCATCGTCAAGAATGGCCATGTAACGCTCGAGGGCGTAGTGGACAACCAAACCGACAAAAACACTGCGGGTATTCGCGCCAACTCTGTCTCCGGGGTATTTTCGGTGACGAACAACCTGCAGGTGGTTCCCAATTAGTCCCCCACCCGGCGTCTCCCACCCGCGATGGATAAGACATTGGGGTGCCCCATCCTCGCGACGTCTTTGTTTTTGTCGCTAGGGTGGGAGAACGCAAATCTCGGCATAGCCACAGTCGGGTCTGTTTCTCATCAGGGCCGGGTGGCCGCGCGGCGCACGAATTGGCGTTTCCGAAGCAACCGCAGATCCTTCATAGCTGCGCTCCTCAGGATGACAACCGTGAGAGGTCTGCAGAATCACCGATTCGGGGCTCTAAACTACAGTGGTGAGTGCGTCCCCAACCCCCTACACCGAACCCTGGCTGCGCGGCAACTACGCCGACGTTCCCGCGGCCGGCCGCGCCGTTCTGCATGCGCTCGACCTTGCTCTCGACGATATCGCCAAGTGGACCGCCGGTCTGACCGACGCCGAAGTGCGCTCCGCGCCGCTGGGGCTGACGCCAATCGCGTATCATCTGCGGCATATCGCGCGTTCCACCGATCGCATTCTCACCTATGCGGAAGGGAACCAGCTCACAGCCGATCAGCTGGCCGCGCTCAAGGCCGAGTCAACCGGAGAAGAGTCCCTCGCCGAACTCATTGCCGAAATTGAAATCTCCTTCTCGAACGCCTCCGAGCGCATCCGCACTCTTGCCTCAGCCGATCTCGACACGCCGCGCTTCGTGGGCCGCAAGCAACTACCCACATCCATCGGCGGCGCGCTCATCCACGTTGCCGACCACACCCAGCGCCACACGGGACAGGTGGTCACAACGGCGAAGGTGCTCAAGGCTCTGCGCCAATAGGTCTCGTTCCCCGGGCCACGGAACACGAGCCACGAATCACCAATCGCGTGCTCGCGGTACCCGCTAAGATTGATCCATGCCGGGCAATTCACGATCCAGGCGCTGGCTGCGCGATCCGCTGGTCCTGCTTGCACTCGCGGCCGCGCTCATCGCCATCGTTGTCCAGTCGGGTGAGCTCGGCTCGTCTGACACGCAGCATCGAGAAAACGCGGCCCACGCTTTGTGGACCAGCGACCCGCCCGTCTTTCCCGACGAGTATCCCGACTTCGGCGTCCACGGTCGCAACGGCAAGCTCCAAACCTGGTACGGCATCGGCCAGCCGCTGCTGATGCTGCCCTTCGACATTGCGGGAACCTACATCGAGCGCCTGCCCGTCTTCGACGACTACAACGGCGTCGATCCCACCGTGCGCAACATCGTGGTCAGCTACGGCGTCAACATTCTGCTCAACGTGCTCACCGCGCTGGTCTGCTTCCGTTTTCTGCGACGCTTCAACTTCTCCACCGGCCAGTCTGCGGCCGGCGTGCTGGCTCTGCTGCTGCTCACCACGCATCTGCATTACACGCAAAACATGATGGAGAACAACTACATCTGCCTGCTCACGCTGGCCGGCTTCTGCTGGCAACTCGAGTGGGTCGAAACCAACAGCCGCCGCGCGCTGTTGATCGGCTCTGCCGCGCTGGGCCTGAATCTGCTCACGCGCCTCACCACCGGCCTCGACCTGCTGGCCTGCGCGCTTTTCGTTGTGCTCACGCTCTGGCTCGCTGGTACTCGCGGCTCCGCGCTGCTTAGCCGTGCCAAAACCTATGCGGCAGTCGCGCTGCCCGTCTACGCCTTCTTCATCCTGCTTGACCGGCTCTACCAGTTCTACCGCTTCGGATCGTTCACCAATACCTACGCCGGCATCGCTGCACGCGAGTGGCACACGCTCTACCCAAACCTGCCCGCGAGTTTTCCTTTCACCACTCCGTTTCATACCGGTTTCTTCGGCGCGCTTGTTACGCCTGAAAAATCCACCTTCCTCTTCGATCCGCTGCTCATTCTCACGCTGCTCATGGTCGCTGTTGGGTCGCGTCGCTTCACGCCCGCTGTGAAGGCGTACACGATTGCAACAGCAGCAATGCTGCTCGCCTACATCAGCTTCTACGCGCGCTACTTTGATTTTGCCGGCGACTGGGCATGGGGCGATCGTTACGTCTCCACAGCCGTCGAACTCGCGGCCCTGCTTGCCGTTCCGCTTCTGCTGCAACTTTGGCCCATACTCCATGGTGGCCTGCGTGCCCTCGGCACAAGTCTCATCGCAGCCGGCGCCATCGTCCAGATTTCGTCGGTCGCCTTCTGGCTCTCGCTCGAACTCTATCAGGAGCAAACTCTCGGCCATCCGACCTTCGTAATCTGGCTGCGGCTCAAAAACATTGCGGCGTTCGCGCTGGGCAAGATGGATGCGTGGGGCCTCGCGAACGCGCCCATGCAGCGCGACCCATGGGACTACGTCCACATCACCTGCTGGAATTTTCTGCCCTTTCTGCTGCGCCGCGTTGGCGTAGCGCCTGCGTGGGCTTGCAATCTCACGCTCGTGCTGTGGTGGGCCGCGATTGCAATACTGGCGGTGGTGCTGTGGAGATTGTGGCGAGTATTCGCGCCGCTGGATCGGAGGGAAAAGCTGTCTTGAAAGGGCACGAGACCAAATTCTGAGTTGATGTGTCCGAGGCAAAGCCTTGTAACAGGGCATGACTTTTAGCCTGCCCTGAGCCGAGCCGAAGGGTGTCGCAAAAATGCCCATCAAAACTTTGGGCTTTAGCCCCTGCCCGGATACACCAACTCTGAAAATGCTCTAGCTAAAAAGTTGCGGAAAACTCCATAGAAGCCGCAGTTTTGAAAGGGCACGGATTCATCCGTGCCAATAATCCTCATAAAATGAGTTAGGGTTTTAACCCCTGAGGGATGATTGTCTATCGCACTGCGAATTCTTCCGGCATCAAGATCACTCCGCCGATTCGAGAATGTGGCCCATCTTCTCGTGTTTGGTTTTCAAGTAGCCGGCAAAGCTTTCCAGCGGCTCAACCTCGGCCGATACGCGCTCCACAACTTCGATGCCGGCCGACTCAAGCGCCGCCACCTTCTCGGGATTGTTGGTAATCAGCCGGACCTGGGAGACGCCCAGAAGCTTCAGCACTTCGGCAGGCAATTCGTAGGCTCGGCAGTCGGCGGCGTAGCCAAGCTCCACGTTGGCTTCAACCGTGTCCAGGCCCTGGTCCTGCAACTCGTAGGCCTTCAGCTTGGCCATCAGCCCGATGCCGCGACCCTCCTGCTGTTCATAGAGCAGAATCCCCGCGCCCGCCTCGCCGATCATGGTCAGCGCCATCTCAAGCTGCAGCCGGCAGTCGCAGCGTAGCGAGCCAAACACATCGCCCGTGAGGCATTGCGAGTGAATGCGCACCAGCGGAGCCGCCGCGTGGATGTCGCCCATCACCAGCGCCACCAGCCCCTCGGGCGCGGTTTTGGCAGGTAAAGCGGGGCCGCAATCGGGTTCAATCTCGGGCTTGCCCTCAAAGCCCAGAATTCTGAACTTCCCCCATCGCGTGGGAAAATCCGCCTCTGCAACCTTGATTGCGCCCTGGTTCGCCATATATCAATTTTACTTGATGCCTGCCTGGCCGATTGTGATTCAGGTCAACGTGCAGATACCATGAGCACAAAGGGCAGAAGGGCGCGATGCAAGCAAACTGGCAGATACGTCCGGCTGAAGGCGACAGCGATCTCGCCATCGTTCGCGCGCTTCTCGAAGAGTACTGGAACTCCTTCGGCTTCACGCCGTGCTTCCAGAACTTCGGCGCCGAACTGGCCGGCCTGCCCGGTGCGTACGCTCCTCCCACAGGGCGCCTGGCTCTTGTACGCGTGCAACAGGAGTCGAGTCTTGCCGAGCCCGCCGGTTGCGTCGCCCTGCGCCGCGTGGACGATTGCTGCGCCGAGCCCAAGCGGCTTTACGTCCGTCCTGGATATCGTGGTCTCGGGCTGGGCCGCGCGCTGCTTGAATGGGTGATGAACGAGGCGCGCACTGCCGGCTACATCGAACTTGCGGGCGACACCATGCCGCAGATGCGCGAGGCCCTGGCCCTCTATCGGCAGATGGGCTTCGAGTGCATCAGCCCTCCGGCTCCGGAATCGCAATCTTCGTCCTCGCAGCTTGCAAACCACCCCATCCTGATTCGCATCGCACTTTAAAGCGCTCAGGGCAATCGCATTTCAAGATATTAGAAGGATTTGTTTTGAAAGGGCACGGCTTCAGCCGTGCCGTAAGAAGCTGCAAGGGAAATATCTGGCCTTCAGGCCCTGAGGGACGGGGTTGAGCCGGGAAATACATCCCTCAGCGGCTAAAGCCGACCCCGTTTTTGACCTATCCATCGGCACGGCTGAAGCCGCGCCCTTTCAAAGCTGCCACTCTTCGTTAAGCCAAATCCAAACGCGATTGCCCTGCTAAAGCACTCCTCGCATCTGGCTCCTCACTCCCACGCCGCGATACAGTTGTGGGGTGGATTATCGGATCCTGCTCATCACGCTCCTGGTAAAGCTGGGAGTGGTAGCCTCGGTGGCCAGCGTACTGGCGCGTGCCAGCACCTTCCGCCGGCTGCTGTTCGCCGAGCACCGCCGGCATCGACAGACGCTCGGCCTGCTTGCGTTTTTCCTCGCGCCTCTCACGCTGGGCGTCTGGTTCAGGGTCATAGTGCCCAACTTCAAGGCCGCCGATATTTCATTCGAAGCCGTAGTTCTGCTTGGGCTGCTGCTTGGCCCCAACTGGGCCATGTTCTCGGGCGCGGTGCTCTCAGTTCCCGCTGTTCTGCATCATGAGTACCTGGCCCTGCCGTTCAATGTTGTGCTTGGATTCGTCGCGGGAGTGCTGGGCCGGTTTGTCGGCGCCGAGAACATCTGGTCGTTCACGCCTTTGATCGACCTCAGCATTTACCGCTGGATACGCCGCAACCTGCGCAAGCCAGGCATCGACCGCCAGATTCTCCTGCTCCTTATCATCGTCCTGATGGAGATGGCGCGCGACTGGATCGCCCATGAGTTTCCGCACCGGTTGTTCGCGCTGCTGGCCAACCAGATCTGGCTGCAACCGCTGGTCTGGATCAGCGCGCCCATCGTCGTTGGCATCGCACTCAAGGTGTGGAACGCGCTGCGCGTGGAGCTTTCTCTCGAAGAGCAGAAGCGGCTGGTGCTCGAGGCGCGTCTCGACGCCTTGCAACGGCAGATCAATCCTCATTTTCTGTTCAATACACTCAACTCAATCGCATCGCTGGTCCGCAGCCAGCCCGAGCTCGCGCGCGTGATGACCGTGAAGCTCGCCAACATTCTGCGCGCCCTTCTCAAGGATCACGACACCTATGTCCCCTTCAGCCAGGAGCTGAACTTTACCGACGACTATCTCGATATCGAAGTCGTCCGCTTCGGCGCGGACAAACTTAAAGTCGAAAAAGACATTGACCCGCGCACGCTTTCAATCCTGGTGCCAAGCATCCTGCTTCAGCCGCTGATTGAGAACAGCATCAAACACGGCCTTGAGCCACGCATCAACGGCGGCACGGTCACGCTGCGCAGTCAACTTAACGGCGACCGCGTTCTGATCGAAGTGGCCGACGATGGCGTGGGCATGGGCAACCGTCCCGTTGGCGCGTTGCGCCGCACCGGCGCAGGCATCGGCATGAAGAACGTGCAGGAACGCCTCGACGTACTTTACGGCGATCAGGCACACTTTAACGTGGTCAGCAATCCAGGCCGTGGCACAATGGTCTCAATCGAAATCCCGGCGGTGTTGCCGGGCGCGGTGTAAACTCAATTCGGCCTAATGTACGGGGGAAGCATGAGCGAGTTGCAAACCATCGAAACCGGCACGAAACTCGAAGGCATCGGCCAGATTGCTATCTATGTCAGCGACCTCGCGCGCTCGAAGGAGTTCTACGGACAGAAGCTGGGCCTTACGCATCTCTTCGACGCTGGGAATATGTCGTTCTTCCAGTGTGGCGATGTGAGGCTCTTGATCGGCGCAAGTGACAAGCCGGTCGCCACGGGCGGCGTCATTCTCTACTTCCGCGTGGCCGATATCGACGAGGCCTGCGCAGAGTTGAGCTCTCGCGGGGTTGAGATTGCTCAACAGCCGCATCTGGTGGCCAGAATGCCCGACCACGATCTTTGGCTGGCCGTTCTCAACGATCCCGACGGACACCCGATTGATCTGATGTGCGAGATACCGCGCTCGGCGGCGTGAACGCCACATGCTCGCCAAAAGTGGAGTGCAACGAGCGCCCTATTGACTGCCAGTGCCGGTTGCATTCGAGGCGCCTGAAGAGCCGGCAGCGCTGACGGCCGCAGCAGAAGCGGCTGCCGCGGCCGCTCTTCTTCTTGAGCGGTCGGCCAGCCAATAGCCATATTCCTCTCTTACGCTTCGCCCCGGCTGCGAGAAAACGCGACGGGGCTGCCTCATATACGCAAGGAAGAGCTCGTGTTCGTCGGCCGTTGCGGCGTTGATCAAATCGTCGACGGAAAGGGTTTCGCTCTTCTTGCTCTTGGGGTCCGCCCGAATTGCCGTCACTGATCCCGTCGTCGGCTTTCTTGCGGCTTTGTCCTCGCTGAACAGCCACTTCACTTCAAACGGCGCGAGGGCAGGAACGAACAGGCGAATGATGCCGAAAAAAGGAATCACGTGCCTCAGGAAGGGCATTCCGATCAGAACCGCCAGAAACGCCGAATGAGTAAGGATCGTCTGGCCAATCGGCATTGAGACTCGTGCTCTTTGCGGGGAGATTACGATGAGAATAACCAGATAAAGGTGGTAAGAAATAAGCACCGAGGCGTAAGCAGCAGCGGCTCCGCTTAACAGGTAATTGCCGATCACGTATCCGATCAGACTGCAAACCAGAAAACCCGCATAGCGCGCTATTTTCATGAACCGCCCTCACTGCATTCTTTTTCGGAAGGCGTTGAAGCCTGACCTTGATCACGAACATCCCAAAGCACAGCCATTCGGCCATCATTGATGACGGTAGTGGCAGCGATCGAAAAAGGTCTGTCCGACGTTCCATTCAATATAGCTCACGATTCGATACTTCATGGCCGATTTTTGCGGTTTTTCTGCCTTCACTCCCTGCCGGCGCCTTCAGTTCGCCTGCCGGCTGGCGTCAGTTCGCCTGCCGGCTGCCGAATCGCCTCTCACGCGGTATGCTCAATTCATGGTCCGTTTCACGGTGCTCGCCTCCGGGTCGAAGGGCAACAGCGCGGTCGTTTCAGGAAGGCGCACGCGCATCCTTGTCGATGCCGGCCTGAGCTGCCGCGAGCTTTTTCGCCGCATGAGGCTGGCTGGCGAAGATGCGCAGACCCTCGATGCCATCGTGATTACCCATGAACACCAGGATCACATCAATGGCCTGGCGGTGACCGCCCGCAAACTCGGTATCCCGGTTTACTTTACTGAGGCTACCCACCGTGCATGGATGCGCTGGTTGACCCCTCGCCACCAGATGACCTATGCGCAGTGGCTTGCGGAGTGCAAGCGCCAGCAGGCCGAGCGCCTGGCTGAGACTGAACCGGCCACAGATTCGGACGACAGCGAAGATCTGGAAATTGAAGCGGCCATCCCAACGGCCGAGAGCCGGTCCGCACCGGCTGCTGCACCGGAGAAATCGGAAGCGAAAACCGAGCCGCAGTCGCAGCGCGACGACCAGAAACGCGACGATCCAAAGCGCGACGATCCGACCTGGCTACCGGCCGTCGAGTACTTTGAAGCAGGTCAGCCTTTCTCAATCGGTGACATTGACCTGAGCCCGTTCACCATCCCCCACGACGCCGCCGATCCCGTTGGCTTTGTCTTTTCCACAGAGGGCATTCGGTTGGGTCTGGCCACCGATCTTGGTTACGTTACCCCCAATGTGAGGGCCCAGCTCAAACGGCTCGACCTCCTGCTTCTCGAATCGAATCATGATCTTGAGATGCTTCGCGACGGGCCTTATCCCTGGCAGGTCAAGCAGAGGGTTCTTTCGCGAGTAGGCCATCTCTCAAACGACGCGGCAGCCGGGTTTCTGGCCGACGACTACGATGGTCAGGCAGCTTATGTCATCCTCGGGCACCTGTCTGAGAGCAACAATCTTCCTGATTTGGCAAGGGTTGCGGCTGAGCGCGCCCTGGCGCCAAAGCTGACCCTGCTGGGTAACAAGTTGATGCTTGCCTCGCAGCACGAGCCCCTTTCTTCTATTGACTTTTAGCCAAAAAGGTTACAATAGTAAGACACTTGCATCCTCCCCAAAGTGCGAATTCGCGTAATCAACGGCCGAATCGGAACCTTTGCAGGCGAAGGAGAATCAAACAAACAGCGCCACCGACCCTCTGCGGGGACGGATGGGGCACCGGAAAAGAGTAGGCGTTGTTCTTTCAGCTACCGTTCCGAGATTGATTGAGCCAATTTTTAGCAAAGTGAGTCTTAATGGCTATGGCAAGAACCGAATGCAGCGACCGGGTTGTAGGCGCCATCCTGGCGAGCTGGCGATACGACATCTCAGGCATTTCAACTGAGATGCGCCGCGACTACGTAAGCCACTTTGCCGAGTGCGCTCACTGCAGGGCCCGCCAAAAGTTCCATCGCAGCCTCGATGCGACTCTGGCGATTCTAACCTCGCTCGCCGCAATCTTCTTTCTGTTCGCGCTGGCGGTGCTCAAGCACATCAAACCGCTGGAGCATGTCGCATTCAAGATACTCGGCCTCGACATCTTCGACATGTACCACATGCTCATCTCGGCCGGAATCGCCGGGCTGATCTTCTCGGTCATCGCGCTGGCTCTTGTGCTGATGGCCACGCCCGCCCCAGCCTACCTGGGCGGAATTGCCGCCGAGCGCGCCAAGTCGATTGAAGAGCATCTGCCCGAAGCGATCAAATCGCTGCGCATCCGGTAACGAGCTGCGTATCCGGTAACAGCTTTCTTTCGCCAATACCCAAAACGCTGTCATCCTGAGCGTAGCTGGGCGCGTTCTTAGCGCCCAGCGGAGTCGAAGGATCTGCGGTTGTCGTTGCTGTTGTTTTTATTAACCGAATGAATCTGACTCAAAATCAGAGACCTCCCGAGCAGGCAGAGATTTGTCATGGCTGCTAGAGCATTTTCATTGTGGGTGTATCCGGGCAGGGGCTAAAGCCCAAAGCTATTGATGGGCGTTTTTGCGGCACGACTAAAGTCATGCCCTGTTACAAGGCTTTGCCTCGGATACCGCAACTCAGAAATAGGTCTAAATCGGCGCGGGGCGCGAATCTCGCGCCCCGCTTTGCCCACCATGCAGCTTTGAAATCCGCGCCTACTCGCCGTAGTTCAGGCTCTCGAGCCCAAGGTAAACAGCGCCCGATCCCAGCTCCTCTTCAATCCTCAGCAGCTGGTTGTACTTCGCGATGCGGTCGGTGCGGCTGCACGATCCGGTCTTGATCTGGCCCACGCCGGTAGCCACCGCAAGGTCGGCGATGAACGTATCTTCAGTCTCGCCCGAACGGTGCGAGATGACCGATGTATAGCCGTAACGGCGGGCCAGGTCGATGGCTTCAAGCGTCTCGGTCACGGTTCCAATCTGGTTGAGCTTGATCAGGATCGAGTTCGCCACGCCCTCTTCAATGCCGCGCTGCAACAGCTTCACGTTGGTGACAAAGTTGTCGTCGCCCACCAACTGAACTTTGCTGCCCAGCTTGTCGGTGAGAATGCGCCAGCCCGCCCAGTCGTTCTCGGCCAGGCCGTCTTCGAGCGAGACAATGGGATACTGGCGTATCCAGTTGTCGTAAAAGGCTACCATCTCCGCGCTGGTCAGCTCGCTCTTGTCGCCCTTCTTGAAGACGTACTTGTTTTTCTCCTCGTCGTAGAACTCGCTCGACGCCGGATCGAGTGCGATGGCAATCTGCTCGCCGGGCTTGTAGCCCGCTGCTTCAATGGCTTCAAGGATCAGCTCGATGGCCTCGGCGTTCGATTTCAGCGATGGAGCAAATCCGCCCTCATCGCCCACGGCCGTGTTGTAGCCCTTCTTCTTCAGCACGCCCTTCAGCGTGTGGAACGTCTCCGCCGCCCAGCGCAACGCCTCGCTGAAGCGTTCGGCGCCCACCGGCATGATCATGAACTCCTGAAAATCCACGTTCGAATCGGCATGCGCGCCGCCATTCAGCACATTCAGCATAGGCGTCGGCAAAACGCTCGCATTCACACCGCCGAGATAGCGATAGAGCGGGACCTCGAGCGTTTGTGCCACGGCGCGCGTGCAGGCCATTGAGACCGCGAGAATCGCATTCGCGCCCAGCTTGCTTTTGTTGGCGGTTCCGTCCAGCGCATTCATCGTCTGGTCGATCAGCCGCTGGTTGGCGGCGTCCATTCCTTCCAGCTCGGGCGCGATCACCGACTCAACGTTCTCAACGGCCTGCAGCACGCCCTTGCCCATGTAGTGGCTTTTGTCGCCGTCGCGCAGCTCCACGGCCTCGTGCTCGCCGGTCGAGGCGCCCGAAGGCACAATGGCGCGGCCCAGCGCGCCGCTCTCCAGAACCACGTCTGCTTCCACGGTCGGGTTTCCGCGGGAATCAAGTACTTCGCGGGCACGGATGGCAACAATCTCAGTCATATCGCTCCTCATGATGCGGTGCAGCAGCCGGTCGTTCAGTTTGGGACGGCGATCCACGGCAAGTTCTTCTCCGGCAGCGCTCTGAATGGTGTTTAGAAGCCCCTGCACGCGTGGAAATCTCCTTGAAAGTTCAAAACGCCGAAATGTTTCGGTTCCGTTCGGATTCTAGCAAATCCGGCGTCGATACCCGGTGTGGCAGCGGTCACAACACGAGACCGTGCGGCACGCTGCAGGCGCGGATTAACTATCTCGATTCGTGCCCAGCCTGACACCCACGGGCGCTTCGGCCTTATCTGGAAGCCGGGAATTCATCTAGCCTGACAATGGACGTGTTGTCTGGAGTGCGCGGCGAAGATTCTGGCTTCGCAACCTTTTCCTTCGAACCGGGTCTCAATAGGGAGGGGGATGCCGCGTCCCGCAGGCACCAAACGCCAGCCAACAGGAGTCAAACACATGAACCGGCCGATTCTCGTGTTCGCCGTGCTCGTTGCCGCCGCCGCCATGCTCGCAGCGCAAAGCTCACAGCAGGATCAACAGCAGCAGCCGAATCCCTACGCGGGAACTTCGACCCCCCCGCCGGACTCTACCATTCAAGATAGTGAACCCCCGGCCCCCACCCCGCCACCTAAAAAGCCCTCCCCCGCACAATACCCCCAGCAGGCCGCTCCGGCTCAGGCTGTTCCCGCGCAGATCCCTCCCCCAGCAAATTCATTCGCGTCTGCAAACAACGCGCAGGGAACTGATGCAGGAACCGTCGAGGTAGCGCCCGACAACCAGCAGCCGATGCTGAATCAGCGCGCCGCCATGAACGATCCCGACGGCGACATCGTACATCCTGCGCCGCCTCCTCCGGGGACGCTTGGCTACGGAACCACGATTCGCGCGCGGCTGCTCGATCGACTCTCCACTGCCGATAGCCGTGACGGCGATACCTTCCATACCCGCGTGCTCTACGACGTCTACCAGGGCGACCAGGTGCTGATCCCCGCCGGATCTGAGATCGACGGCCAGGTGACGGATGTTTCTGGCGGCCACTTCGGCGGCCATGGATCGATGGTTCTGCATCCTGAAACCGTAGTCCTGCCCAACGGCGCGCAGTTCAGAATGTACGCGCAGCTCAGCGGAACTCCCGACTCGAACACCCGCGTGCGCGGCGAGGGCACGGTCGCGCCGGGCTCGCGCATCAAGCGCGACGGCATTGAATACGGTGGTGCAACCGGCGCCGGCGTAGTCACCGGCGCTGTGGTCGCCGGTCCGGTCGGAGCGCTTGCCGGCGGCCTCATCGGTGCGGGCGCCATCACGGTTCATCTGCTCGTCAACCACCCACAGGCCGATCTCGATAATGGCGCAACGCTGGTTTTCACGCTCACCGAACCATTGAATCTGGTTTCGGCGACGCAGCAGCAATTGCAGCCTCAACAGCAGATGCAGCCACAGGCTCAGCCGCAGGCCCCAGCTCAAGATCAAGATCAGTCCGACGATCAGCCGGCCCCAGCCCCGGCGCCCGCGCAAAATCAGTAAGTGGCAGTTGCGGCACCGCGGAAGAAATGTAGCGCCGCGCTCCAGCGCGGGGTCCCCAACGAATGATTTGTATTCGTTGTGGTAGCGCGGTTGTCGTACGGGCGTCCCCGCCCGTACAAGGCTACACAGGCTGCGGAAAAGCTCGACTCCAGTACAGGCAAACGACGCTTTGTAACAAGGGCACGGCTTTAGCCGGGCCAAACCAGCCCTTAATAGGGGTTGGGCTTTAGCCTCTGATGATCCTTCCGGATTCTGCTTCACTTCACGACATTTTCCGCAAATTCTGAACGTTGCGGCAACGCGGAAGAAATGTAGCGCCGCGCTCCAGCGCGGGGTGGTAGCGCGGTTGTCGTACGGGCGTCCCCGCCCGTACAAGGCTACACAGGCTGCGGAAAAGCTCGACTCCAGTACAGGCAAACGACGCTTTGTAACAAGGGCACGGCTTTAGCCGGGCCGAAAAGAAATCCATAATGAGTGAGAGCTTTACAGGCTGCGGAAAAACTCGCCAAGGCACATTCGAAGGCGGCTTTGTAACAAGGGCACGGCTTTAGCTCGGGCCAATAAAGCCTTGCCAAATGATTGGGGCTTTAGCCCCTGCTGAATCGACTGTGGCGAAATTGCTTCGTTCAACGAGTTTTTCCGCAGCCTCCCAAGGACCACATCTAGTTTTGTGTGATTGGGATAAGTTGGAAGCCGTATTTTTTTGCCTGCTGCATGAGCTTTTGTTGGAGCCTGTGTTGGTTTTGTATTTCCTGCTGTGCGAAGACCGTTTCATCGTAGGCGTGCCGGTTGGTAAGCATGTGGAAGACGATGCGAGCCAGTTTGTGAGCCGAGGCGGTGATGGCCTTGGGCGCTCCCAGTTTGGCACGCATGCGGCGATAGTATTGGCCCAGCCACGACTGGCTGCGGAACAGCGACTGCGCGGCCATGCGCAGCGCCCTTGCCACGCGGTTGCTCACCTTGCGGGTGTGCGAACTGAGCACTTTGCCGCCGCTTACGCGGTTGTCCGGGCATAGCCCCATCCACGAAGCGAAGGCTCCCACATTGGGGAACGCCGACAGGTCAGGACCCACTTCGGTCAACAACGTATGGGCGGTCAGCGCATTGAGGCCGGGAACTTCGGTCAGATCCACCCCGAAGATGCGATACAGATGACCGCGCAGGTCGAACTTCATCTCATTGCGCCGCGGCCTGTGCCGGTCTTTTGGATCAGCCAGCACAGCTGTGTCCGGCCCGGCGCCATCGGAGAATTCGCCCAGCATCTGCTCGATCTCAACATCGCAGCAGACCAGCAGTTGCTGGTAGCTCCGATACGCGGTCACCGACTGGCGAAGCGTAAACAGATGTTCCCGACGGTAGTCTCCGACCAGCGACTTGGCGATCGTTTCCGCGCTGGCCTTGATGCGCGGGTCGCGCAACTGGGCCAGCTTCAGCGGGTTGCGCTCTCCGCCCAGAATCGCGTCCAGAATCGCCATCCCGGTCGTCCCGCTCAGGTCGCTGATGACATGGTGCAGTTGCAGGTTCATCTGATCCAGCGCCTTCTGCATGTGCTGTAGATGCACCGCCGCCAGCCCCACCAGACTCTCCCGGTAGCGCATCAGCGACCGCACCGCGCACACCTGCCCCGACGGCCGGAAACTGGCCCGCAACAGTCCCACCGCGTGCAAATACTGCAGCCACTGACAATCGCTCACGTCCGTTTTGCGCCCCGGCACGTTCTTCACGTGCCGGGCGTTGACCAGGCACACCTTCATCCCACGCGCTTCCAGAATCTGAAATAACGGAATCCAGTACACCCCGGTCGACTCCATGGCCACCGTCTCGATTCGGCAGCGTTCAAGCCAGTCCGCGGCCGCTTTCAAGTCCTCGGTAAATGCCGCGAACCGCCGTACTGGTTGCGTATCCCGATCCGCGGGAACGGCGATGTAAATCTCAGTTGCTCCAATGTCCACCCCGGCCGCGTTCGGCTCCATCACCGGTGCCGCCACCAGCCCATGCGCCTTCCTTTTCTTCCTATCCTTGGCCAACACAACCTCCAGGCGTCATGTCAAACGGCCCGGACAATGCAAAAACACGCACTCTCCCAAACGGGATCGGCAGCCACAGGAAAAATAACCGCCGTCACCACTGACTCGAGCACAAAGTCCAGGACCACGCTGTTTAACGGGCTCCAATGGAAGCACCAATGGCTATTTCGGCCTACTTGCCGTCAACATGACAAAACTAGAATATCCCTCAGCCAAATGGTCCTTCCCTCATCGACCCGCCATCCGCCGGTCGTTCGCTGTTTAGCCCCTGAAGGATGATCCTTCCGGATTCTGCTTCGCCTAACGACATCTTCCGCAAATACTGAACGTCGCGGCACCGCGGAAGAAATGTAGCGCCGCGCTCCTGCGCGGTTGTCGTACGGGCGTCCCCGCCCGTACACGGCTCCAAGCCAGATCCGGCTATGTCTTTCGGCTGGTCCATCCGCGCCGAGACAGTTAATCCTCGTGATTCCCCGCGCCCTACCCCGCCTGTTTACGCCATATAAACTAACTCCACCGGAACAACCGGGAATCCGCGCCGAGTCGCTTCGGCCCGCTTCACTTTTGTTCGCGGCATTTTTCCTCTTATGGATACTTTCGTAGTTCAAGGCGGCAATCCGCTGGTCGGAACCATTCGCGTGTCGGGCGCAAAGAACTCGGCGCTGCCGTGCATGGCCGCTGCCATCCTCACTGAAGAGCCAATCACGCTCGACAACATTCCGCATGTGCGCGACATTTCAACCGAGCGCCGGCTGCTCGAATCCATGGGCGCCGAAATCGAGATCCGTTCCGGCGAAACGGCGCAAAGCACCACTATCAGTTGCCGCACCCTCTCCGATCCCGTGGCCAAGTACGAGATTGTGAAAACCATGCGCGCCAGCTCGCTGGTGCTCGGGCCGCTGATTGCGCGCACCGGCATGGCGCGCGTGGCCATGCCCGGCGGCTGCGCCATCGGCGGCCGTCCCATCGATCTCCACATCAAAGGTCTGGAGCAGATGGGCGCAACCATCACGCAGGAGCACGGCTACATTGAGGCCCGCGCCCAGCGCCTGCGCGGCGCACATCTGGTCTTCGACAAAATCACCGTCACCGGCACTGAAGATCTGCTCATGGCCGCCGTGCTGGCCGACGGCGAAACCGTGATGGAAAACTGCGCGCGCGAGCCCGAAGTCGTCGATCTGGCCGCGCTGCTGGTTACTATGGGCGCAAATATTGAGGGTGCGGGAACAGCCACCATTCGCGTGAGCGGCGTAAACAAGCTGCGCGGCGCGCGTTACCGCATCAATCCCGATCGCATTGAGGCGGGAACGTTTCTAATTGCGGGCGCTATTACCGGTGGGGACCTCATCGTTTCACACTGCAATACCTCGCATCTTGGCGCGGTGATCGCCAAGCTGCACGAGGCCGGCGCGCGCGTCGAAGTGCTTGGTCCCGACACGGTTCGTGTGCGCAACCATGGCAAGCTGATCGCGGCCGACATTTCCACCGAAGAGTATCCGGGTTTCCCCACCGACATGCAGGCGCAATATATGGCGCTCGCCACGCAGGCCGAAGGCACGAGCATGGTGCGCGAAAACATCTTCGAGAACCGCTTTATGCACGTGCAGGAGCTGGTGCGCATGGGCGCCGGCATCAAGGTCGACGGCAAAACAGCCACGGTAGTCGGCCCTTCGCGACTCTCGGCTGCAGCCGTCATGTGCAGCGATTTGCGCGCCTCCGCTTCGCTGGTGTTGGCCGCGCTGGTGGCCGAGGGCGAGACCATCATCGACCGCGTGTACCACATGGATCGCGGCTACGAACAGATCGATGAAAAATTGCGCGGCGTGGGAGCCCGGATTCAGCGGTTGGGCAATTTCTTCCCGCCGAGACCGGCCTAGATCCCTGAAAATCGTACCGCCGGTCTCCTGACCGGCCGTACTGAGGGCCTCCCGGCCCTCAGCTTCTTCACTCATTGATTAGCTAACGCTGTGTGATCGACGCCGTCGCTAAAAAATGCTTTTAACTCCTTACTCCTCAATCCGCGTCAATCAATTCACACTCCGCGAGCAACTAATTGTTTCAGGGAGAGTTTCTAATGACAATAACCCGGAACAGTATCGCGATTCCGGAATCGACCATCCATGGAGGAAAAGTTTCCCGTGAAGAAGACAGCTCTCTCTCTGATTCTCGCTTTTTGCATGCTGCCTGCGATCGCTATGGCGCAGGTCTTTGTGCGCATTGCACCGCCGGCGCCCATTGTTGAAGTTCACAATCGTCCGCCGCATCCCGGCTGGGTGTGGATCGACGGCTATCATCGCTGGGACGGCCACCGCTACGTGTGGGTGCACGGCGTCTGGCGCCGTCCTCCGCATCCTGGCGCAGTCTGGGTGGCCCACCGCTGGGAACAGCGTGACCGCGGCTGGGTAATGGTAGAAGGTCACTGGCAATAACCGCAGATCATCGCATCGGGTAGGAGGCGGGATTGCTCCCGCCGTCCTCCCACACCACCGGACGGACCGTTCGGTATCCGGCGGTTCATGAAACGGCGATGGATGCTATATCGCTCCCATCACCTTCGTTTTCGGCAACCCAACAGCCGCCGTGCGAATACTCGGCACCGGAACAGCCCAAAGCAGGTTCCGCCCGCCTCCCTCTGTCCTGGCCATACTTGCGTATGCTTCTGCGTCATCGTCTCGCATCGAGGTCTGCTCTCCTACTTCCGTGTTTCATGTTCGGTCCTTCGCCGCTCCGGTTCCGAGCGGCTACTACGACCTCTGCTGCAATCTGCCAGCCCATCCCAACACCTTACGGCGTCAGTAGCCCGAGGCAGGCTAACAGACTTCCCAGGGTAATTCGCGCGACCTTCACTGCATATATCCGTCGGATCTACGTCCCCACCTTCCGGATGGTATCGGGCTTTGAGTGTTGTGGCCCTCTCGCCCAGATGGGACCGCCTATATCCGCTGGCTGTTCGTCGGACCGCAGTTTTGCTTACAGCTTCCTTCAGATTCCACCTCACGATGGACACCCTTGCTGTTCGGCTAGCAGTTCCCACCATCAGGGCCTGCAGGGGACTCTCACCCCCAAGTCCACGAAGTGACCACCACAGTCACCTCGCTTGCGCTTACGCGCTACGCGCCATGCCTGGCGCACCACGAAGAAAGGCGGAGCGCTTGCGCTCCGCCTTTTCTTGATCCCTGACCCCTGGTTCTTAACTGATCTCGATTACGTCTCTCGCCTTGCTCGCCGCTTCTTCCGCGCGCTCGATCAGCTTCTCCGCCGCCGCGTAGAACTCCGCGGCCTGCGGACTCTTCGGCCCCGCCAGTGCCACCGGCAATCCGCGGTCGCCGCCTTCGCGAATCGCGGGCACCAGCTCAATCGATCCCAGGAAAGGAACGTTGAACTGCTTGGCCGTGCGCTCGGCGCCGCCGCGCGAGAAAATATCGATCTCGGTGTGACAATGCGGGCAGGTAAAGTGGCTCATGTTCTCAACAATACCCAGAACTTCCACATTCACCTGGCCGAACATCTCCAGCGCCTTGCGTGCATCCTCAAGACTCACGTCGCTCGGAGTCGAAACCACCACTGCGCCCGTCAGCGGCACCGTCTGCACCAGCGAAATCACCACGTCGCCTGTTCCCGGAGGCAGATCCACTACCAGATAATCGAGCTCGCCCCAGTTCACCTGCTGTAAAAACTGCCTTATGATCTGGTGCAGCATCGGTCCGCGCATCACCAGCGGCTTGTCGCCCGGAGAAATGTATCCGATTGAAATCGTCTTGATGCCGTGCGTCACGTTCGGCTCAATCATGTTGCCTGGGCCCACGGCCGGCTGCTTGGTCGAGCCCATCATCAGCGGAACGTTCGGTCCGTAAATGTCGGCGTCGATCAGCCCTACGCGGTGGCCCAGCTTGCTGAGTGCAACCGCCAGGTTCACGGCCACGGTGGTTTTACCCACGCCGCCCTTGCCCGATCCAATTGCAACTATTTTTTTGACGCCGGGCAACGCTACCGGCGCCGGCATGGCATGTCCATGAGCCATCAATCGCTCCTTAAGTCCCAATTCAGATTTTACAGGAGCGCAATTGCTTCAACCGGCTGATTCAACCGGCCTGAGCTCCGGCGCAATCTCAACTCCCGCTACGTGCGCCAGTACCTCGTGAATCTGCCGCACCCCTTCAGTGAGCGATGCCGGCCCCGGCTGCAGGATGCACGTGGACGGAATCTCGTACACGTGCCCATCGCGCACCGCGCGGATTTCAGCCCATCCGGCGCGCGACCCGATCTCTTCAGTTTTCACGGGCTTGCCGCACCACGATGCAAGTATCACTTCAGGATCTCGCGCGACAACCTCAGCCGCATTCACCACTCGATCCTGCGCCTTGCCGCATTTGCGCAGCTCGGCGAAACACCGGCTCTCCGCCCGCAATTTCGATCAGTTCCTCAACCCACTCAATACCACTGATCAGCGGATCGTTCCACTCCTCGAAATACACACGCGGCCGCCGCCTGAATCTCCTGGCCGACTCGCCGATCGCGTCTAGCCCGCGCCGCAACTCATCCGTCAGCGCCTCGCCCTTCGCCCGCTTACCCACAATGCGCGAGAGCATGGCGATCATTTCGAAAATCTCTCGCAATGCTGCGCTGGTTGAACGCCAGCACCGTCACCCCGCGCCTGATCAGCTCGCTCGCAATCTCCGCCTGCACATCGCTAAAGGTAAGAACAAGATCCGGCCTCAAAGCTAGAATCTTCTCGAAGTTTGCATTCTTGAACGCCGACACTCGCGGCTTGTTGCGCGCCTCTGCCGGCCGCACCGCGTAAGCCGAGACGCCCACAATCCGATCCTGCTCTCCCAGCAGGTAAAGAGTCTCCGTGGTCTCGTCGGTCAGGCAGACGATGCGCTGCGGAAATCCTGTCGCTCCGCCGAGCGGATTCAGCCGCCATCCGCCACGCCTTCCGATTCGATTCTGTTTGGTGATGCTGTCATGTTTGTTCCGAGGGAACAGCCAGGGCCAGAACGCCCCCGCGCGTCACAACGCCGCATTCTGTGACGATTCAAGCGCCTTCAATGCCTTTTTTTCTTCCTTGCGTCTTGTCCCCTCGGCCTCGCGATGCTCGCGGCGGAGCAGCGCGTCATCGTAGCGCCGCATCTCGTTCGGCGTCTCAGGTCTCAGCGCCGGAACCTTCACCCGCCGCCCATGCTCGTCCACTGCAACAAACACCAGGTATGCGCTGGCCACATGCGAAACCTCGCCCGTACGGGTATTCTCGGCCCACACCTTCACTCCCACTTCCATTGAAGTTGAAAAGGCCCGATTCACGCTCGACTTCAGCGTCAGCAGATCGCCCAGGTGCACAGGCCGGATAAAGTCGATGTGGTCCATTGCCGCCGTCACCACGTACGTGCGCGAGTGCCTGAACGCCGCCATCGCGCCGGTCAAGTCGATAAAATGCATCAGCCGCCCGCCCAGCAGGTTGCCAAGCGTGTTCGTGTCGTTGGGCAAAATGACCTCGGTCATCTCCGATTGCGTGCTGGCTACTGTCCGCTCCGCGGGATTCATGACTGGACCGTCCATCTTCGATTCGTTCATCTGGGGCTTGCTCCGTTCCTAAGGCGCATTCATTCCGCTCCGGCTACAATGGGAGTCAGGCGGCATGGTCTGCTGCCTCGCACCGAGCCAGGCATTAGTCCCAGTTTCGGCAATCCAGCCTGTTTTCGCAAATTACCCACCGGTCGAGTCCCCGGCCAGACGAGAGATTGAAAAGAACCATGGACAAGATCGCAGGACTCAAAAAGATTCTCGCGCTGGATGCGAAGAACAGTTTTGCCCGTTACGGCATCGCCATGGAGCTGGCCGCCCGCGGCGAAACCGATTCCGCGCTGGCTGAATTCGACATTCTGCTTGCCAACGATCCCGACTACACGGCCGGCTACTTCATGTCGGCGCAGACTCTCTCCGGCCGCGGCCGCTCTGCCGAGGCCATCGAGCGACTCAAGGCAGGAATCTCCTGCGCCGCTCGCACCGGTAATCGTCATGCTCTCAGCGAGATGCAGACCATGCTCGATGAGCTCGACCGATAGATAGCCCAATCGAACTCCCTTTTGCACTCCACGCTGCGGTATCCTTGAATCTGCGGTTAACGATTTTGGGCATCAAAGTGTAATCTTGGCGTATCTTCTCAGCATCAAACGTCATATGTCGAAATACTCCATTGTTGTGCCATTTCACAACGAAGAAGAGAACGTCACCGTTCTCTACGCCCGCTTGAAGCAGGTGATGGAGCAGTTAGGCGACAGTTTTGAGCTCGTCCTGGTCGACGATGGCTCCAGCGACCGCACCTACAAGCTCCTTGAAGAGATCGCTGCGGTCGACAGCCGGGTCCTCGTCGTCAAACTGCGCCGGAACTTCGGCCAGACCTCGGCCCTCGCCGCCGGCTTCGATCACGCCTCGGGCGAGTTCATCCTCGCCATGGATGGCGACCTGCAGCACGACCCCAACGACATTCCAGCCTTCCTTGAAAAGCTCGACGAAGGCTACGACGTGGTCTCGGGCTGGCGCAGGGAGCGCATTGACAGCTTCCTCATGCGCCGCATTCCCTCTCGCTGCGCCAACTGGCTCATGGCCCGGCTCTCCGGCGTCGACATTCACGACTTCGGCACCACCTTCAAAGCCTATCGCCGCGAGGTCATTCAGAACATCCCGCTCTACGGCCAGATGCACCGCTTTATTCCCGCGTTGGCGAGCTGGTATGGCGCCTCCATCTGCGAGATCCCCATCAAGAACGTTAACCGCGAACGCGGCAAGAGCCATTACGGCATTGGCCGCACCATGGGCGTGTTCTTCGACCTCATGACCATCCGGTTTCTGCTCAAGTATCTTAACCGTCCACTGCATTTCTTCGGCGGCCTCGGCCTTCTCAGTATGCTTGCAGGCAGCGGCATGGCGGCTTACCTGCTGCTGCAAAAGCTCTTCAATCCGCAGTTGGACATGCTCACCCATCACGGCCCCTGGTTCGTGATCGGATCGGTCCTCATTGTGGCGGGCGTGCAGTTGCTGGCGCTTGGCCTGCTCGGCGAGCTGCTGGTGCGCCAGTATTACACCGGACAGCAGCCGGCATCTTACACCGTCGATCGCGTGGTGCGCCTTGCAGCGGCCGATGAGCAAAGCCTGTTGCCCGACCGCAGAGACACCAGCTTCTAAAAGCAGCCAATAGTGAATAGCCAATAGCCAGCAGAATGCCGCCGTGCTTTTCTATTGGCTATTGGCTACTTACTATTGGCTTGCCCTATCCCGCCCTCAAGGTTCATTCTTTACCTTGTCATGAAGGCCATCCAGATTAGTGAAGCGGGCGGGCCCGAGGTTCTCAAGCTCGTCGAACTGCCAATCCCTGAGCCGGGCCCCGGTCAAGTGCTCATCCGCGTCGAAGCAACTGGAGTGAACTTCGTCGATGTCTACTTTCGCAAGGGCGTCTACAAAGCTTCGCTGCCGCTCATTCCCGGCAGCGAGGCCGCAGGCACCGTTGAAGAGCTCGGACCTGGCGTAACTGGCTTCGCAGCCGGAGATGCGGTTGCCTCAACCAGCGTGATCGGCAGCTACGCCGAGTACGCGCTCGTTCCCGCGGCGCAGTTGGTCAAAGTGCCTGCCGGCCTCAGCCTCGAATGCGCCGCGGCCGTGCTGCTGCAGGGCATGACCGCGCACTATCTCGCCTACTCAACTTTTCCTCTTAAGTCCGGCGAAACGGCCCTGATTCATGCCGGCGCCGGCGGCGTAGGCCTGCTGCTCACGCAGATCGCGACGCGCATCGGCGCACGTCTCATTACTACAGTCTCAACGCCAGCCAAGGCTGAGCTCTCCCGCGAAGCCGGCGCATCCGCCGTGATTCTCTATACCGAGCAGGACTTCGAGGTCGAGGTCAAGCGCCTCACCGGCGGCAAGGGCGTCAATGTAGTCTACGACTCGGTCGGCAAGACTACATTCGAGAAAAGTCTCAACTGCC
The DNA here is from genome assembly GCA_963732165.1 of uncultured Acidobacteriaceae bacterium. Lineage (GTDB taxonomy): Bacteria > Acidobacteriota > Terriglobia > Terriglobales > Acidobacteriaceae > Telmatobacter. The sequence continues at coordinate 306,942 of CAVSYM010000026.1, read as the reverse complement.
TTCATCCGCGTGGCATGATGGTGCTCTTCGGCGCATCCAGCGGTCCCGTCCCGCCCTTCGATCTCCAGCAGCTCAACAGCAAGGGTTCGCTCTTTATCACGCGCCCCTCCATGTGGCATTACCTGGCCACGCGCGCCGAGCTCGAGTGGCGCTCGGGCGACGTGCTCAACTGGGCCGCGAAAGGCGAGCTCAAGCTGCGCATGGAGCACACCTACCAGCTCGCTGAAGCCGCCCAGGCCCACATCGACCTCGAAGCTCGCAAAACCACGGGCAAGGTGTTGCTGGTCCCGTAAAGACAGGGAACAGGGAATAGGGAACAGGGAGCAGGGAACAACGCCCCGGCCCTGTAGGGGCCGAACGATAATAGCCCAGCGTGGACGATTCGTTCGCGCTGGCGAACGAGGCGGGAACGCTGGGTAAGCTGGCCACCACCTTCCTGCCGCCCCGTAGGGCCGGCACGAAAAGTTCTTGTTTCTGATCAGTCCGCCACCGGTATCTCCGACCCGCGATGGATGAAACATTGGGGTGCCCCACCCATCGCGCGTCTTTTTTTTGCTCGCTAGGGTGGGATACCACGAAGCCCAAGTTGCAAGCGGCCGGTTTTGTTTCTGATCAGGGCTTGGCTTTAGACGTGTCGAAAGTGGCCCTAAAATGTAGGGGGCTTTTGCCGCTGAGGGATGTTTTCAGAGCCGGCTAAATTATGCAATCACGCCAAAGACTGACCACCGTCCAAGTATAAACCGTTCACCAACCACCGTTCACCGACAACTAATATGACCGTCACCATCACCCCCACCGACCGCGTCTTCATCCTCACCGGCGCAGGCGTCAGCGCCGAAAGCGGACTGCCCACCTTTCGCGCGTCCGACGGTTTGTGGGCCGGATACAACGTTGAAGAAATATGCACTCCGGAAGCGCTCCAACGCAATCCAGCACTAGTATGGGAGTTCTACTCCAAGCGCCGCGCCGACTGCGAGAAAGCCGCGCCCAATCCCGCGCACGTCGCGCTCGCCGAACTTGAGGCAAAGATTTCCGGCCGCTTTTTTCTCTGCACGCAGAACGTCGATGACCTGCACGAGCGTGCCGGCTCTCAGAACCTCGTCCACATGCACGGCGAGCTGGCCAAGTCCCGCTGTGGAGACGAGTGCGGCGAACCTCCCGTCGAAGACCATCACGTTTACGCCTCGCTAAGCGACGTAGGCCGCTGCACCTGCGGAGCCCGCACTGCGCCCTCACATCGTATTCTTCGGCGAGATTCCGCTCGAAATGGATCGCATCCAGCGCGAGATCTCGCGTAGCACACTGATGGTAGTCATTGGCACGTCGGGGAATGTGTATCCTGCAGCCAACTTTGTGCACTGGGCGCGCCAGGCCGGCGCACGCACGGTCTACATCGGCCCCGAACCGCCGCTAAACGCCTCAGCCTTCACGCAGGTTGTGGAAGGCAAAGCGGGCGAAGTGCTGCCTGGGCTGTTTCAGGTGCAGACATAAAGCCGAGTCGCTCCTTCCAAGCCCGTCGTAGCTGGTAGTAACTTTCGGCTTGGCGGTGATCCGCCCGGGATCATCCACGATATTCACTGCGACGGTTTTGATTACCTATTCATTCTGGAAAGCAGATGTTCAAGCGTCGTTTCAATTGCGACGAATAACAATGTTCCGGGAATTGTGAACACAAGGAACATGGCAAAACCGCAGCGTCTTTCAGTACTCCCGAACCAAACACTTCTAATGCGACAAGCAAAGGTCCCGTGACGATTAGAATCCTGACGAACCTCTGACCAAATGGACAGCCCCGTCGATGCATCAGCTCGATAAGAAGCTCTCTGGATTGGGCATCGCGCGAATCTCCCGTCGGCGAACCATCCCACTATACCTCGCTTCGGATAAATCGTCGGCAACTCGTAAGTTACTTGTCACCAGGAATCGACTGGTAGGCCCAACCCGGTGAACTCCGCTTACGCCGCCAACCCCGCTAACTCCGCTGCTTAATAAACTCCACCCGCCGAAACCGCAGCCCGCTCCAGTCCTCGTCAATCGCCACCGCGCGCACCGTCTCTAATCCCGCCGCCTTCAACTTGTCCCAGCCCGTATCGCGGTTAAAGTCGCACTTATACTTCTTCGACGTGCCCTTGGGATATGCGAACCACACAATTGCGTCCCCCTTCGCGCGCTTCGCAATTTGCGGAGCCAGTTTGTCCACCTCCGCCTTGCGCGTAACAAACGCCAGCCAGAAGCCGCACTCGGCCACCGACTCAATGTGATGGTGGATGGTAATCACCGGCAGCTTCGCCAATTCAGGCTTGAAGCTATCCGGCGCGTTCAGCACAACAATTTCCTGCCGGTCGCCGAGGTTGAGTTTTTCAAATACTGTCGCCATGGAATCCCATCTTACCCACCTCCGCGAATTAACCTGCAAATTTCCGCAGAAGAATCTCTGAACCGGTCCGCGCCATGAAGAGGCACGTAGCCCGCTGGGTACGGGCGCGAGAAGGTAGCGCAGGCGCGAGCCTGGAGCCTCAGATATACCGACCGCCGCTAGCCCGCATAGCGGGCGAAAAACAGGCTGCGGAAAAACTCCATAGAAGCCACCGTTTTGAAAGGGCACGGATTCATCCGTGCCAGGAAGCCACATAAAATGAGTCGGGGTTTTAACCCCTGAGCGACTGTCCGCGCGAATTTCGTCGAGTTCAATGGGTTTTTCCGCAACCTGGAAAGCCCCGGCCACGACCACCGTTCTTTCAGCCGGCGTGACCCAGCCAACTCCGCTAACTCCGCTAACACCGCTAACTCCGCTAACACCCTCCTTTTGCATGAAATTTCCCCTCCCCGCGCTACATTCATAACCGGAGGAAGAACGCTCATGGCTCAAATTGCCCCAGAAACCGCGCAAAATCGAACTCGTAACCCTTTATTCCCGACTATTTTGCGTCCCAACCCCTTTGTTTTTAAAGGGATACGCGAAAAGGTGAAAGGTTGAAACCATTGAAAACAAAACAGTTAACCCCCTAAAGGGGGTATATATGGGGGGGCGCCGAAGAGGGTACGGATCGGCCACATGCCTGACAGATTGAAGCCGGGATCCGCTAGAAATTAAACCGGTACTTCACCTCGCCCGACACCATCCGCGGATCGTTCCAGTGGAACCCTCCGATGGTCACCGAGTTATCCAGCAGCACGCGATGATTGGTCACGTTGATCGCGTTTACCGCGACATGCCATCGCTCGCCGAACGCGCGGCCGACTGAAGAATCGAAGGTCGTGTGCACCGGCAGATAGTTGCCGTTGTACGGTCCCTGGTTCGCGCCTGCCAGCCCGTTCGAGAATCCCGTGCCGTAGTACACGTTGGTTGAAAACCATGTCTGAGCCGGCAGGTTCACCGTGAAGCCCGTGTTCAGCGTGTCGCGCTGGTCGTGGTCGAGCGAGATGTACTGCGGGCCCAGGTCGCAGGCCGGGTCAGTGGGAATGCTGCACGTGAATCCGCCGATAATGTTCCCGCGCTGCTGCGCAATCTGGTTCGAGTACGTTACGTAGAAGCGCCCGTACTTCCAAACCGGCGGCGAGTTGAGCGTCATCTCCCATGCGCGAACCAGCGCGCCATCCACGGCGATCGGGAAGTACATGTTCGACTCTCCCAGGTTTGAGTGGTCGAGGAAGTTGTTCACGCGGTTCTTGAAAGTGTCCACGTCCAGCATCCATCCCTTGTACGGAATCTCGATGCCGAACTGGTGTTCCTCATCGCGCTCCGAGGGAATCGGCGTAAACGCGTTTTCGCCTCCGCCCAGGCTGCTTGCATAATTCAGCACCGAACTCGAAACCGTAAGAATCGGCGCCGGTTGGAAGAAGTGCCCGTAAAAGCCCTTCAACACCCAGTTCAAATGCGGGATCCTCACCGTCGCGCCAATCCGCGGATAGGTTGCAGACTCATCGAGCCACGCACGGTAAATTGAGAAGCGCTCGCCGCCCACGAGCGTTACATAGTCGCCCAGCCGCAGGTGATCGGAAACGTAGAACTCCACCAGCCCCGCGTTGGCGTTGGCCGCGACGTTTGGCTGAGAGGTCGCACTGCCGTCGTTCACCTGAACGCCGAACAGGTCGCTCTCTTTCTGCGCAAAGCTGTACAAGCCCGCTGAAAAACTGTTCCATCCCAGGTCGAGCTTCGCATCAGCCTGCGCGCCACTGTAATTCGAGTTCTGGTGCCACGTGGTCGACACCGGTATGTCCGTCGGCTTCGAGTCGTAGTCAGACAAGTTGAGGTGGTAAAAAGGGGCCACCGAGAAGAGAGCCTTGGGCGAAATCGTATGCTCCCAATTCGCAATCACGAACGCGTCGCGCTCCGTCTGCCCATCGCGCAATCCATACGAGCAGTAATAACCCGACGTGCATTCGTAATCGGTCTGGCTCGGGTCATACGGAACCTGGAAGTAGTCGCTGCGAATCTGCGCATCAAGGCGCAGTTGGTCCGCCGCGGTCTGGTTGCGAATCACCGATGCAAACCCGCTCTGCGAATCGGTTGCGTCGTGATAAATCTGCAGCACTGGCGTTGCCAGCCCGTAACTCGAACGCTGCCCGGCCACGCTGGTGTACCACGCAGTCTTCTCTGAGTGGTTGCCCAGCGATAGTTGCGCCTCGCCGGTGCCCTGGTTTCCGCCGTAGACGAGTAACTCGCCGCTGCGATTGAACTCGAATCCGTTACGCGGCAGCACGTTGAACATTCCGTAAGTTCGGTCGCCCAGATCGGCTGAGTAACTGCCTCGCAGTCCTTCCATTGAATCGATGTCCTTCGGATCGATTTGCGGACCCACGTTCGATGCGATCTTGGTATTGGGAATCGCGACGCCGTCGATCAGCCAGCTCGTCTGGTGGCCTCCGCGCATGTGCAGCATGTCGTGTGTCATGTACGCACCGGGAACGTAGTCGGTAATCATCTCCGTTCCCAGCGTGCGATCGGCGCCAGGCGTTTCCGCAATAGTCGTGCTCGTCACCAACGATGTGGGAGTCACGCTATCGGTCGCAGTCGGTCCGCCATTCACCACAACTGTCTGCGCTTCGACGCCAACCGCTAGTGGAACATGGATGATCGGATTTGTTCCGGAAGCGATCGTCAAATCCTGCGTCGTGGTCTCAAAGCCGTTCGCGGTCACGGTGAGTTTGTAGATCCCGATCGGCGCCTGCGGCAGTTTGAACACGCCCTCGTTGTTGGTTAGCGCGTGGATCGCAAAGTCCGAGTCCACTGCCTTGAGCGTCACCTGCGCTGCTGCAATGGGCCGATGTTGTTGATCGTGCACAATGCCGTGGACCGTAGCGAACACGGTTGCGTATACAGGAAGGGAAGCGGCTGCCATAAGTGCAGCCAAGAGATAAAGGCGTCGCAAGAAGACCTCCGAACAGGTTTGCGTGCCAATCGAAGCCGCCGCGCACCGTGAAAATGCTTATGACTTGGGCTTCTATCGGGGCAATAGTTTCGAGCATGCTGAAAAGGTCTGCGAAATGGAGTTTTGTAACAGGGCACGACTTCAGTCGTGCCGCAATCGCCTTCCTGTAGACGCCGGGCATTAGCCCGCGGGTACGTCGTTGAGGAAGCTCGATTCGCGCAGGGGCTTTTCGAGCGGGGTTAACTGAGGCTCGATGCAGGAGGGCCGCGGCCGGCATGCGTTTGCGCGGGCTTCGAGAGCGGAGCGGTATGCGACGCAATCCGCACATACTCAAACCTGTGAGGAGCTTCGCTGGTTCGTGATGCAGTTGCCAGCGCCTGTGCCGGCGTCGACAGCATTGCAACTGAGCCCGGATAGCTTGGGCAAGTCACCGGCGCAGACACCATCGGGGTCCTGCCCGATTGCGCCCCCTGCGCCATCGCCGCCATCTGCGCATCCATGGCGCAGTGGTGCGCTCCGTGCCGACGGCAGCACGCAGGCAGATTTACATCTTCGCTGCCGTCGATCAACGACGACAGCGGCCCGAGCCCCAAAACCAGCATCAGCAGGATGGAGAAGCCGCGCCGCATCTGGCTTGATGCTACCAGAGAACAGAGAATAGGGAACAGTCGCCAGCAGCCAATAGCCAGTAACTGGTAGCTGGACGCTGACCACCGATCACCGACCACCGACCACCGATCACCGACCACCGACCACTGCTTCTCTCGGTTATCATCAAATCATCGCCAGATCTCTCGGTGACTCATTCCAGGCAAGAGGAAGACTCAGGTGTCTCAAGCAGCTGCATCGCCGGTTGAAGTGTCCATTGCGCCCGCGCAGCATCCGTTGCGCATTGCCATTTTTGGTTTTGGCACAGTGGGCAGTTCGGTTGCGCGCATTCTCGTGGAATCAAAGCCGCAGGGTCTCGAGCTTACGCACATCTTCAATCGCAACGTGGCCCGCAAGCGCGTGGATTGGGTTCCTGCCGGGGTGGTGTGGAGTGAAGATGCCGAAGCGATGCTCGCCTCCGATGTGGATGTGATCGTCGAGCTGGCTGGCGGCCTCGACCCCGCGGGAACGTGGGTTCGCAAGGCCCTCGCATCCGGCAAGAGCGTCGTCACGGCCAACAAAAAACTCATTGCCTTTCACGGCATCGATCTCGAGCGGCTCGCCCAGGAAAAAGGCGGGCATCTCAAGTACGGCGCGGCTGTCGCCGGCGGAATCCCAGTCATTCCCGGGCTTGAACAAGGCCTGGCCGGCGATCGTATCGAACGTATCCAGGGAATTCTCAACGGTACTTGCAACTTCATCCTCAGCAAAATGGAAACTGGCGCCGAATACGCGCCGGTGCTGGCTGAGGCCCAGGCCAAAGGCTACGCCGAAGCCGACCCCACTGAAGATGTTGGCGGCTTCGACGCCCGCGCCAAACTCGCCATTCTCATGCGCCTCGCGCTGCGCGTGCAGATTCACCCGGAGGAAATTGTTCCTCGGCCCATCACTGAGGTCACTGCCGTCGACTTCAGCTACGCCCGCGACCTCGGCTGCACCATCCGCCAGGTCGCCCGCGCGGAGCAGGTCGAAGGCCACCTCGCCGCCACCGTCGGACCCATGCTGGTTGCCCTGCGTTCGCCGCTGGCATGGTCGAAAGACACTGAGAATATGGTCATCGCCACCGGCCACTACGGCGGCAATGTGGTCTTCTCAGGCCACGGAGCCGGCGGCCATCCCACCGCGGTCGCAGTGGTCAGCGATCTGCTCGCGCTCGCGCACGGTTCGCGCCGCGTCGAGATTCCGTCTGCGCCCGCGCACGTCGGCGCCGAATTCGAAGTCCCGCATTACATCCGCTTCATGGTGATGGACCGCCCCGGTATCGTCGCTGCCATTACTACCGCACTGGCCAATGAGCAGATCAACATTCGCGCCATTGTGCAAAAGCCCGGTTTCCCGGCGCACGCGTTGCCGTTTGTGGTCACCGTGGAGCCTTGCAAGAGCTCAGCCCTCAAGCGCGCGCTTGACGCGGTGCGCACCATGGATTGCATGCTGGTTTCACCGCTCGACATGCAGATACTGGAGTGAAGGTCAGAAAGACAGTTGAGCAGTTAAACAGTGAAACAGTGAAGAAGTGAAAGAGCGAATCAGTGAAAGCGTGAAGAATCGAAGCGGCGAGCTTGCCCAAGTCCTTCATGCGGAGGTCATCTGTGATCGGCACCATTTATCGATGTGAAATCTGTGGAGAAGAAAGTGATAACCCGCAGCGCTGGATCGTGATCAACTGCAATAGTTCGCAACTTACCATCTTTAAGTGGACCAAAGAAGCCGCTGACGCACCCGGCGCGCGTCACTACTGCGGCGAAGCGCACGCCCAGGTCTATGTCAGCCGCTGGCTTGAGGCCGCCTGTTCCTGAATCGTGGACTGTGGCTCCCGCGTCGCGGTCATTCGGCCTTTATCGCAATGAAATCGTGAAGAGGACGAGGTGCGGGTCGAGATTTCTGCGCGCATCCACCTTCTCCGCAGGTCCAGTCCTAGACTCCTGATCCCTGATCCGCGATCCCCGTATTCGCCGGCCCGGTTGACTCGCGCACCACTAACTCGGGGCTCATTACCACCTCGGAGGGAAACGCCTTGTCGCGGCTGGCAATTCTCTCCAGCAGAATCTGCGCTCCGCGCTTGCCCATCTCAGCCAGCGGTTGCCTCACTGTGGTGAGGGATGGCGTGCAGTATGCCGCCGAAATAATGTCATCGAATCCCACCACCGAAACATCTTCGGGTACGCGCAATCCGGCTTCTTTCAACGCGCGCAGCGCGCCTATGGCGGCAATATCGTTGAAACAGAAAACCGCGCTGAAGTCACGCGTCTTCTCCAGCAGCGCCTTCATCGGTTTGTAGCCGATCTCAGGCGCCATGGGGTGCTGTCCGGTCTTCATTGACCACCCGCTCGAGTCGATGCGCACCACCAGGTTGGGATCGATCTTGATATCCATCTCCTGCGCAACTTCCTGGATGCTTGCCCACCGGAATTCAGAGTCCGGAATGGCGCGCGGTCCGCGCATGATTACGATTTGACGGTGCCCCAGAGTGTACAGGTGGCTCAATGCCTGTTCCACCGCCATGTGATGATCCAATATCACGTTGGTCACGTTTTCGGCCGAGCTATGCGCTGAAATCGCTACCACCGGCACAGGAACATTGAATTGCTCGGTCGGCGTATTCAGCAGCAGGAATCCGTCCACCGCCCGATCGACCAGCATGCGCGGGTACTTCTCCATCAACTCCCGGTTCCAGTCGTGGCACGCCGTAAAGTAAAAATAGCGGGCCTCGGTCAGTTCCTCCACAACGCCGCTCATCACTCGCGTAAAGTAGCCTTCGCTTAAATCCGGTGCCAGCACGCCCACGCTCATCGAACGCCGCTGCCGCAACGAACGGGCAAAATAATTGGGCCGGTAGTTCAGCCGGCGCGCTGCCTCGATCACCCGGTTGCGGGTATCCTGCGGTATCGACTTTGCAGAGGGGGATTCATTCAGCACCAGTGAAACCGTGGTCTGCGAAAGTTCAAGGTGCTCAGCCAGCATCTTCAGGTTCACTTGTCCTGGCGGGTTTCCAACTTGCCCCTTTGTCATGTTTGGAGTTGTACCACGTTTTGGCGGGGACGGGTAACGCAAACTACCATTAGAGAATCGATTTTGCATCGAAATTTCCGGTTGCGAACAAATCGCTGCATCCAGCGCCTTGCGCAACCCCCCTTTTCTTTAGAAATCCCTCATAAAAGGAGCAGCCAGCGTCGGGCGCCAGCTCGGCGCCCCTCCGTTTTTACTTCTCAGGAGCTTCAATCCGGTTGGTCCCAGGCTTGAGCGGCCAGCTCCTTCCACCAAACTCGAATGTCCCCGTTAATTCGCCGGGCAGTTCGATGGTGGCGTAGAAGCTCGTGCCGCCCTGCGCATGCGCATCGGCCTTCACTTGGTATTCGACCTTGATGTCCCCATCCGGATGCGGGAACGACGCCTTCAGTTCCTTCAAATCCCCCAGATGCGGAGCAATCCTCACAGTCTTGAATCCCGGGCTCGCAGGTTCTACGCCAGCTACCAGTGTCAGCAAATCGTAGATGGGGTGCGCGCTCCAGGCATGCGAGTCAGAACGCGTTTCTCCCGGCGTCTCCGGCCAGGTGCTGAAATGGAGGGCCAGCAGCTTGCGCCACGGCTCTATCGAAGCGAGATAATCGTCACCCATACCCGCGTGATCGAGCGCCCGCGCCAAATAAAACCTGAAGTAGTAGGACGCGCTCAAAACACCATCCGGCGTGGTTCCCGGTTCGATGGCAAGAATCTTCTCCAGCACTTCGTGCTGTTTTTCTTTTGGAATGACATCGTAAAGTACAGCGAGAATGTTCGCCTGCTGGCTGAATCCCTTCTTGTCGGGGGTCTCGGCCATCATTCCGCGCTGCTCGCTCCAGCATTCGCGATAGAGTCCTTCGCGCACGTGCGCCGCGCGGGACGCGTAGCGCTGGGCAAACACCGGGTCGCCAACCGCTTGCTCCAGGTCGGCTGCATCGTTAAGCGCCCCCAGGTATTCGAGCGTGACGGTGCATGACTCGCCCTTCGCGTCGTAGGTCGGAATCTCACCTGAAGACACCCAGTCAACGAAGCTCCACCAGGGAAACTTTTTGAGCAGTCCATTCGGCTGCTCATAGCCCTGGAACCAATGGAGCACGCCTTGAACACCCTGCAGCGATTCCTTCACCGGCTCGGTGTCCGGCCGGTACATCCACCAGTCGTGGACCATGCCGATCCACAGCAGCGAGAAGGTGGGAATGTGCTGCGCCAGCGATGTCGGATAGCGGCTCAGCGTAATCCCTTCGGGAATGCGCGAATCGTTGAAGGCCTCGAGTGCTTGCCGCGCCAGCCGTCCGTCTCCCGCAACCGCGTACGAGATCAGCGCCTGTATCCGCGTATCGCCAATGTACTGCAGCTGCTCGTAGTACGGCGTATCCATGTAGGTTTCGTGTGCGTCGAGCCGCGCCGTCCGCCAGCTTATGTCCCAAATCTGCTTCAGCTGCGGGTCGGGTGATTCAAAGCTCGCGCGCTGCTCAAAGGGATACGCGGTAAACTCCGCTGTCATCGAATCGAGCGTCAATGGCTGGTCGCCGGTCTGGATGTCGAGGTCCATATACCGCCATGTCCGCCACCAGAGCGGCTGAAATACGCGGTTGTCGCCGCCGTCGGGCAGAAACTCATCTTTGAGCCCGTGGGCCTCGCGGGGATGTGTCAACCCTTGAGCGTCCGTATAGGTGAGTGCATCGCGGTCGCCTTTGTGCATCTCCTTGTCGTAGAGCGCTTCAGAATAAGTGATCCAGATCTTCGCGCCCTGGCCGCCGGAAACTGTCAGGACAGGGTAGGCAGTGGTAAGGGTTTTACGGTCAAGAAGAACATGATGGTGGGAGTTCGCTGGAATGGTAAACAAAACAGAATTCGGGTCTTTGGAGGCCGCTCCCGGACCTGCCGAGTATGGGAGAAAGTCGCTCCGGACCGAGTCGCCTGCGCTCTCCGCCTTGTACTCCATGTGCGGCAGCCGGTCCGGCACCAGCCACCAGTTGTTGTCGGCCGTCACGTCGGCAGAGTGTGCGCGGGCCACGCTGGGAAACATGCTGTCCCGCATCGGCGAAGCAACCGGAACCCACGCGGGGCTCTTGTCGTCGGGCGAGTTCCAGTCCCAGTCGTACTTCGCCGCGTCAATCGCCTCGCCCGGTCCCGAGGCAAAATAAGTCTCCACATTCACTGAAGCACGGTCGAGCGCCATGTGTCCCAGCTCGGTCTCCACCTGCCAGCCCTTGGGTGTGCTGATGTCCTCGTCGCCAGTCGTCTCGCTCTCCAACAGGAATGCCGTGCGGTCGGATATCTGCGCCAGCGGCGCATACACGCCCCAGTTCCACACCTTCGCGGTAATCAGGTTCTGCCCCGGCTTGAGCATCGGCGCCAGGTCAAACAATTCATACCGCCAGTGGGCCAGGTCGCCACGCGCCGGACCGTCGCCCACACGCGCTCCGTTTACATACAAAATGAAGCGGTTATCGGCGCTCACGCGCACCGGATAAGTGGCCGGGACCCGCGCCAGCGAAAGAAATCGGCGGAAATGCAGCACCAGCGGCTCCTTGAGCGGCGCAGTGGGGTGGGTAACCCATTGTGCCTTCCATTCGCGGCTTGCCGGGTCAACTGGTAGGCTGGTTTGCGAAGGAAGCGCCGTGGCGGCAAGTGCCGCGGCAATGAAAACGACTGCGATACGCATGAGCTGTCTCCCGAAAAAACGCGAAGAATAAGCATAACTCCCGGAGGGAAACCTGTGCTTGTATGCGCTTGATTTTGCACACTTGTAACCTCGCATTCACATTGCGCCATTAGCCTGTCTAGGTGGAAGTCAACGTGCCTGAGATTCGTATCTCTCAACCCAAGACCCAACCTGAATCCTCTCTTCCCACCGCAAAGAGAGCGGCCGAAGCGTCGACAGGCGCACCATCGGCGGTACGCAAGTTCCTTCTCTCGCGCGGCAATTCTGCGCTAGCCGACAAGGGTTTTCAATATCTGATGACGCTCTGCGCCATCAGCATCTTCGGCATCGTTGTGCTCATCGTCTATGAGCTCATAACGGGCTCACAACTGAGCTGGCACAAATTCGGCTTCTCGTTTTTCTATCAGTCGTTCACTGATTCGTATACGCACCAGAAAATGTACTGGGACCCGGTGAATGGTCTTTTCAGCGCCCTTCCGTTCATTTACGGCACCCTGGTTTCCTCGTTTGTGGCGTTGCTGATCGCGGTCCCATTGGCCGTGGGTCTTGCCATCTTTCTTACCGAGATGTGCCCGGGGTTTTTGCGCGGCCCGCTTGCCTTCCTTACCGAGCTGCTGGCCGCCATTCCCAGCGTCATTTATGGGCTTTGGGGCATCTATGTCCTGGTTCCGCTGCTGCGCGAGCACGTCAACCCGCTTCTCATCGGTTCGCTTGGCTGGACCGGTCTCTTCAATAACGACAACCCTATCGGGATGGGTTATTTTGCGGCCGGCTCCATCTTGGCCATTATGATCCTGCCTATCATCTCTTCGCTCACGCGCGAGGTGATGACCGCCGTTCCCCATTCGCAGCGCGAAGCGGTTCTTGCTCTCGGCGCGACTCGTTGGGAGATGATTCGCATGGGCGTTCTGCGCAACGCCCGCATCGGTATCGTCGGAGCGATTATTCTCGGCCTGGGACGCGCGCTGGGCGAAACCATGGCCGTCACCATGGTCATCGGCAACACGCCGCAGATCAGCCACTCTCTGCTCGCTAATGGCGCATCGATGGCTGCATTGCTCGCCAATGAATACGCCGAGGCCATCAGCAATATGCACTATAGCGCTTTGACTGAAATCGGTCTGGCGCTGTTTCTGGTCACCATCGTGGTAAATGCTCTGGCCCAATTGTTGATGTGGGCAGTCACTCGGGGAACGCCGTCGCAGGTGAGATAAGAACGGGGAACTAAGCTTCGCGGATTGCGGCAAGGAGATGATCGAATGGGCGCAAGCTCATTTAAATTACGGTCCGGAATTCGGACGTTGACCGATGGCGCGGTTACGGGCTTGTCGATTCTGGCCACCATGCTGGTGGTTGCGCCCCTGATCGCAATCTTCGTGTATCTCGTCTACAAGGGCGCCCGATCGGTGAACCTGGCGTTCTTTTACCAGATTCCCAAGCCGGAAGGCGAAAGCGGCGGCGGCATGGCCAACGCCATCGTCGGTTCAGGTGTGCTGCTCGCCCTGGCTAGCGCCATCGGCGTCCCCATCGGGATCGGAGCCGGCATCTTTCTGGCCGAGTTTGGGCGCGGAACCAAGCTCGCCAACGCGGTCCGCTTTACAGCCGATGTGCTCAATGGCGTCCCTTCCATCGTGATGGGCGTCGCTATTTATCTGCTGATCGTAGCCCCCAAAAGCAGCATCATCCCCTTCACCGGACATTTTTCCGCATTTTCCGGCGGCGTGGCGCTCGGCATCATGATGATTCCTACCGTCTGCCGAACCACTGAGGAGATGTTGCTGATGGTGCCGCACGCCGTGCGCGAGGCGGCTCTCGGCCTGGGCGTTCCAAATTGGCGCTCCGTGCTCTCCATTACCGTTCGCACCGCCTCGCCCGGCATCATTACCGGATGCATGCTCGCCTTTGCCCGCGTGGCAGGCGAAACCGCGCCGCTGATCTTTACGGCATTCGGCAACGCCTTTTGGAGCACCAGCCTCGACCGCCCCATTGAAGCTCTCCCGTTGCAAATCTATATCTACGCCATCTCTCCCTACGAGGATCAGCATCGTCTGGCCTGGGCAGGAGCGCTGGTGTTGATCGTCTTGATTGTTCTTGCTGTCTCGCTGGTCCGTTACGTCACCAGCCGGGGCGTGTTGAAGGGGACCAGTTAAATGGCTTTTCTCCTTGAAAGTTGCCGCTGCGATCGTCTCGCCAAGTGGCAATTCCATTAGGAAATTGTCATTCAAGTCTCCTGGTTTTAGCCGGAGTGCACAAGGAGAAATGCGCACGTGGGTGTAGGCATTGAAGTCTCGAACCTGAACGCGTGGTACGGAACCAATCACACGCTGCAGGACATCAATCTGAATATTCCTGCGAACCACGCTACCGCGCTGATCGGTCCCTCCGGCTGCGGGAAAAGCACCTTCGTGCGCTGCCTCAACCGCATGCACGAAACCAATCCCATTGCCCGTGTCACCGGCTCGGTGCGCATCGGCGACCTCGACATTTACGCCGACGCCAAGCCCGTCGAGATTCGCCGCCGCGTTGGTATGGTCTTCCAGCGCCCCAATCCTTTTCCCACCATGTCCATCTACGACAATGTCTCGGCTGGCCTCAAGCTCAACGGCTATTCGAACCGCCGCGAGCTCGACGAAATCGTTGAAAAATCCCTCAAGAATTCGGCGCTGTGGGACGAAGTGAAGGACGACTTGAAAAGGAAATCGGGCGCAAGCCTCTCCGGCGGCCAGCAGCAGCGCTTATGCATCGCGCGCGCTCTCGCCGTCGACCCCGAGGTCCTGCTGATGGACGAACCCGCCTCCGCACTCGATCCCGTTTCGACTTCGAAGATCGAGGACCTGATTTTCCAACTCAAGTCGCAATACACTATTGTGATTGTGACGCATAATATGCAGCAGGCGGCCCGCGTGGCTGAAAAGACCGGCTTCTTTTTGAATGGCCGCATGGTCGAGTTCGACTCCACGCATAAGATCTTTACCAATCCCTCTGACAAGCGCACTGAGGATTACATCACAGGCAGGTTCGGATGACACGCATACGTTTTCAACAAAGCCTCGAGGACTTGAAGGAGAATCTGCTGGTGATGGCCGGCCTCGCCGAGCAGTCCATTCAGCGCGCCATTGAGGCGTATCGTGTCCGCGACCTCTCCATCTGCGACCTGGTCAATCGCAGCGAAATCGCCATCAACCGCATGGAGCGCGATATCGATCAGGCCGCGCTCGACCTGCTCGCGATGGAGCAGCCCATGGCCATCGACCTGCGTTTCATCCTCTCCGTCATCAAGATCAATGCCGATCTGGAACGCGTGGGCGACTCCGCCAAGAGCATCAGCGACCGCGTGCGCAGCATGGAACAGATGGCCGCAGTCGATCTCCCTGTCGATATTCCGCGCATGGCGACCCTGGCTGCCGACATGGTGCGCAAAAGCCTGCAGTCGTTTATCGAGGCCGATTCAGAGCTGGCGCGCGGCGTACTCACTATGGACGATGCCGTCGACGCCATGAATCGTGCCGCCTACAAGGCGCTCACCAAGGTGATGGAAGAGCAGAGCCATATTGCTCCGCAGGCGCTGAATGCGCTTATGATTTGCCGCAGCCTTGAACGCGTCGCCGACCACGCCACCAATATCGCCGAGGATGTGATCTTCTGGGTGCAGGGCACCGACGTTCGCCACCACAAGAGCATGGCCAAAGCCGAGGCAAAGTCGCAGGTGCAGTAATCTCCGTTGCCGGCCGATGCAGAAACGCCCCGCAACCGCGGGGCGTTTTGCTTGATATGCGTGGCCGTAGCCTACGTTTATCACCGATGGGATAACTGTCGCGTATTGTGTCGTACTCACCGGAGATGCCTGTACCCCCACCCCTACCCCCGCCGCCCCCCTGGGGGTTTCTGCAAGCTCGTGAATTCAGGATCGTTGCCGGCACGGATCTACCTTAAGTAGGCTATTTTCAAGAATATAAGTCTCAAAGTCCTAAAACCAAAGGACTTGCAACGGAACTGAATGAGCATCACCGCGGGCTGCTGCCGGAGAAGGCGTAGCCCGGTCGAATTACCTGCATTCAAGCTTAGCGAATCGGGTGAGAAAACAAGCAAACGAAGGGCTTTCGCAAGTGGCTGAAGAGCAGTAAGTTGAATGGTCTTTTAAAGCGGGTGGGCTTGACTCAAAAGTGGGCCGATCACCAGCCTTTCTCAGAGCATGTGCGAGAGGCCGTGAGAAATGCGGGCGAGCCTTCGTGTCTATTCATGCGGGCTGATTCTCACGCCCATCCCGTTCAGCTTGCTCCGCGCCACGCGCGCTTCAGGCGTCTGCGGATGCCGGCGAATGAGCGCGCGCAATTCGTCGACGCCCTCCTGGCGTTTGTTCATCGCCATCAAGGCCAGCCCCTTGTGCAGTTGGGCCGCGGGCGCCTTTGCGTTGCCGCCGAACCCCTCCAGCACCGCGTTATAGGCGCTGATCGCGGCGGGATAATTCTTCTGCTGGTAGGCGATTTCGCCAAGATAAAACTGCGCCGTCCCAGCCATATCGTCCAGCGGATAGTAGTGCACTACGTCCTGGAACTCCGACGTCGCCACGCTGTACTTAGCGGCGTTGAAGTCGCTCAGCGCGGCTTGAAAGGTCTGCTGAAGCGGAGGAGCTGCGGGGGCTGCATTTGCGGCCATTCCCGGTTGCTGGCCCGGTTGCGTGCCCGGCTGCGCACCTGGCTGCGTATTGTCGCCGCCCGGTTGTCCTGGTTGTCCCGGCTGCGCGCCCGGCTGCGTCGTCGGCGGAGGAGCCTGCAGCGTCTGAAGCTGCGACTGCAGATCCTTCACCGTCTGCTGCAGCTTGTCCACTCGAGACTTCAGCTCGTCGATCGAATCGTTGATCGACTGCATCTGCCCTGAAGTTGTGTCCAGCTTGCCGTTCACCGCGTCGTTCTGCGTATTCAACTTCTGCTGCAGATCTTTGATTGCGGTTTGCATCTGGCCGGCCGCATCGGACGTCTGCTGCGACAGGTTCTGCAAAATGCTGAACTTCGAGTCCATCGTCGACTGCAGGCGCTGCATCATGTCAAGAAGCTGTTGCACCTGGGTCTGCAGTTCAACAATCTCTTTTGAAACTGCGTGGGCGGGAACTCCGGCCGGCGCCAGCAAAAGCACAAAAACGGCCGCCGTTACGAGACGATTGCGAAATGTGCGAGTTCTTTCCATGTTGTGTCCATGATAACAAGCCCTGATAACGGGCATCGATAACAAGCGGCAGCCATTGCCATTCTTATGGGCTGCCGCGCGTCTTCGTTTCGAATTGATTTACCGTCGGTGCGGCTCCGATTGAGGATGCCCCATCCTAACCAGTGCGCGCATCGCGCGAACTGGTCAGGGTGGGAGACCATGCTTTCGAACCACCGAACCTCGATCCTCTTACGGCTGATCCATCGTAAAGCCAGCGCGGCGATTCAACTGCCAGCACTGCTCGTTCGACTCGGTGCAGAACGGCTTCTCTTTGCCGTAGCTCACCACGCGAATCCGGCTCGCCGCCACGCCCGCCGTCACCAGGGCATTCTTCGCCGCGTCGGCCCTATTCTGGCCCAGCGCCAGGTTGTACTCATCCGATCCGCGCTCGTCGCAATATCCGCCGATCACGATCTTGATGTTTGTGTTGGCGTTCAGGTAATTCGCGTCCTTGGCCAGCGTAGCCTGCGCGTCGGCGCGAATGTCGTAGGTGTCGTAGTCGAAGAAAATGTCCTGCACGTTGGCCTTGAACGCCTCTTCCGCGCTCATCGAGTTGGTCGGCACATTTACCGCGGGCGGCGCATTCACCGTCACACCTGCAGATGCATCCACCGTGCCGCCCGGTCCGGTCGCGGTCAAATGATAAGTCGTCGACTCGGTCGGCGTCACCGTCTTCACCCCGGCTGTGGGCACGCTGCCGATGCCGTCAATCGACACCTGCGTCGCATCCATGGTGCGCCAGCTCAGCTCTACCTGGTCTCCAGCCGAAATTACGCTCGGTGTTGCTTTCAGCACCGCAGTTGGCGCCGGAGACGATGAGGGCGGGGGCGCGGTCTCAGCGGCCGCTGGCGGTTGCTTTTTCTTGCAGCCCGGCAGTATTGTTAAGGCAAGCAGAAGTGCAAAGGGAACAAGAACTGATTTCCGTAGTTTCAATGGTTTGCTCCTTTTTGGTTTCGAACTGTTTCCCGGTCGATCAGCCAGCCGTCAGCGGCAATCCGGATTTTATTCCCTAAAAATGATAGTCGATTTGCGGCGCGCCCATGCGCGATCGTGTTATCAACCGTGATCGTGCTCACATTTATTGTGCTCATTCTTTGACCAGCTCACTTCCAGCTCCAGTTGGGCATGGTGTTGTTACCTGAGTGCGTCAATTGCCGCTGCTGCGTGCCGTCGGCAAGCATAGTCCATATCTCCGTGCGCCCGCCGATCGCCCGCTGGAACACGATGTGCCGCCCATCCGGAGACCAGGACGGGCAGTCGTTGTTACCCGACTCATGCGTAATCTGCAGCCAGTTCTTGCTGGCGAGTTCAAGCACGTAAATATCCTGTGCGCCCGGATCGCCTGGCCCATATTTGCGATTCCAGGCGAAGGCCAGCATTCCGCCCCCCGGGTGCCACGAAGGCGACACCGCATAGCCCTGATCGGTGATGCGCTGCACGTTCGAGCCGTCCTGCTCCATGGTGTAGATCTGCGGCTCTCCGGTGCGGCCCCCGGTAAACGCAATCTCCGTGTTGGTTCGCGGATTCCATGTCGGCGAAACATTCGGGCCTTTCAGCGATGTAATGCGATGCGCGCCGCCGCCGTTGGGATCCGAAACCCAAATCTCCGAGTCTCCCGACCGTGACGACGAAAATGCAATCTTGCTTCCATCGCTGGCCCACGCCGGAGTCAGATTGCTGCCCCCCGCGCCGCCGCCGGGGAAGGCGACCGTGCGGCCCAGGTCGAATGAGAACATCCTGATCGCCCATCCCTCTCTGCCCAGCGATGCAAACGCCAGCCGGGAATTATCGGGAGAGATACGCGGCGACAGCGACATTTGGCCCACTTGCGCAACCGCGTGCTGGTTTGCGCCGTCGTAATCCATCACCCATATTTGCTTTGACCCGGTGCGGTTGCTCACAAAGTAAATCTTGGTCTCGGCTATGCCGTCGATGCCGCCGCCCAGGCGCGCGATGATCGCATCGGCAAACCGGTGTGCAATCGTGCGCGCCATGTCTTCATTGGAAGCTTCGTTGTATTGCTGGCCCAGCACCTGCGGATTGGTGGAGTTGCTGGCGTCGTCGAGCCATCCATAAACCACCAGCCGTCCGCTGGTCACGCTGAACGCGCCGAACGCCACCATCGCCGCATTCGCGGGAGCCGCCGACCACTGCGACAGCACCATCTCCTGCTGCGAGCCGGGCATGGCCTGCGGCGCCAGGCTCTTTGACACCATGTCGAAGATGCCGGCATTGTTCAGGTCACTGAACAGGACCGTGTCGAAAATTGATTTGAGGGCCGGCGTCTGCGGGTCGTTCCCCACAGGTTTGAAGTCTGCCGCTGCCAGCCGTATAGGCTTGCTGTCCAGGTGGGAGCCGGTGTGCACCCAGTCCTGCGCCTCGCATCGGAGGCTGATCAGGCTTGCCAGGAAAACAAATGCAGAAAGCAAACACCGGGAACGAAAAGTCATGCGGTAAGCAATCCTTCCTCGGTCGAGTCGTACAAATCGGGTTGTTGGAACTCATCGGGAGGCCGGGCAAACAGCCGGCCCATCCTCAACGGGCCTGATGATTCAAGCCATGACACGAGTCCATTCTACTTTGATGCACAAAACATCTTCGAGTGCTGCCTGACAACGGGAAAAATGCCAAATACTTTCAAAGTGCGAACAGGCTCTAATACTCACAATAATACTGAACCATAAGGGAACTCTTGTTGTATTGACCGGGCAGAGGACCGAATGTATCCACTCGCTGCGCCGCTCGTAAGCAAACGTTGTCCCACGAAGGGCTTCCGCTTGACTGGTCGAGTTTCACCGGCCCATGCGACCCGTCCCGGTTAATCTGAAATTCGATATACGCGCGGGCGCCTTTCGGAGTTCGCGGATCGGCCATCGCGCGATAGCTGTTCGAGTCCATCTTGCGGTCGATCTGCCCCACATACCAGCCGAACATGCTGCCAAAGCTCACGTCGCTCACCGACGTGTTTCCGCTGGTAAAGTTCTGCTGCATGGTGCGCGGAATCGAGGTCCCATTCTGCTCGCCGTATTGCGCCCGGTCGTCTTTCGGCGGCGGCTGATGTGTCTGCGTCTTCTGAGCGGTTTGCTGCTTGGGCTTTGGAGGTTTCCCCAAAATAGGAATCGCGGTCTCATCCACCTTGTGCGTTTCCTTGGGACTGGGCGGCGCCGGCGCCGGGCTCGGCGTCTCGGTGGTCAGCACATTCTTGTTCAGCGGTTGCGTGCTGGGTAGCGGAATCGCATTGCTTACCAGGCTCACCTGCATCGCTCCGCTTGCGCCCTGGCCGCCCCAAAGGTTGTGATGGAACAGCCCCATAATCCAGCCGTAATACGCCAGCAATCCAAAAAGAACCACGTGAAGCACGAGCGACCCGGTCGCAGGCCCGGCCAGCGGCTCGCCTGTAAGCTGCCGCTCAACAAGATGTCCTCCGCCCTCAATCGCGCCATTCATGCTGCGCCGTTCATTCTCCTATGTGCCGCCGTTGTCTCCCGCCAACCCCTTCGTGTCCAGCGGCTGGGTCACAATCGACACGTTGGTTATGCCGGCCTGCTTCACCGCATCCATCACGCTGGCAAACGCGCCAAACGGCACTCGTTCGTCGGCGCGCAGGTAGATGGACTGGTGGGTCGGATCGGCGCTCGATTCGTGGAGTTTCTGCGTCAGTTCGTGAACGTTGATCAGCTTGTCGTTCAAAAATACCTGCTGATCACGGTCAATCGTCACCACCATCCGCTGCTCGGTAATCTGCCTGACCGTGCGCGTCTTGGGCACGTTCACCTGAATGCCCGACTGCAGCACCGGCTCGGTGATCATAAAGATCACCAGCAGCACTAGAAACACGTCCACCAGCGGCGTAACGTTGATGTCGGCCAGAGAGCTTCGTGTTTGTCCGTTACCTGTTGTGAAGGCCATCCTTCGCCTCTATTGGGTGCCCCATCCTAACCAGCGAGCGCATCGCGCGAACTGGCTAGTGTGGGTTACCGGATTCGTCAAGCCGGGTGCCCCACCTTACCAAACTGCGGGTGCCCCACCCTCGCGACGTATTTGTTTTTGTAGCCAGGGCGGGAAATCAAATAAGCAAAAACCGCCGAGCGCCTGCGTCCCTACTGCAGCGCCCCGCGTCTGGTTTCCCTGGGAAGATCGTCCTGCACCTGCGGGGCCTGCGTGCGCACCGGCATCTCTTCCATCGAGTTGAGCAACTCGCGGCAAAAATCGTCCACCGCCGACGCAAACACCCTGATGCGCGCGGAGAACTGGTTGTATGCCACCAGCGCCGGCACGGCAACAAACAATCCCGCAGCCGTAGTGATCAGCGCCTCGCTGATGCCCGGCGCAACCGCGCGCAGGGTCGCGGAGCCGGATGTTCCCAATCCGAGGAAGGCATCCACCACGCCCATGACCGTGCCGAACAGGCCGACAAACGGGCTCGTCGAAGCAATCGTCGCCAGCCACGTCATGCGCCGCTCCAGCATGGTGACGGCTTCGCTTGCCGCGGTCTGCGCCGAGCGTTCCAGCGGCGTAATATTCCGGGGCGGACCCGACCCGCCGGTCTGACGCTTGTAGGTCTCGTAGACGTCTTCAAATACCTGCGCCAGCGGGCTTGCCGGGCAATCGGCCGCCATTGCGGAAATCTCCTGCAGCCGCGACGCATTCCGGAACATCTTCACGAACCGCCGGCTCTGCTGCGTCGCCCTTCTGAAGGTCCCGATCTTGCCCAGGATCACCATCCACGAGTAAAGGCTGGCAATTAACAACAACACCAGTACGCCCACCGCGATCGGGCCGATGTTGCTGATCATTTGAGTTAGCGCGCCAAATCCACCTGTCGCGGGCGGAGCGCTCGCGGCCGCGCCTCCGTCAGCCTGCAAAAAGAACGCCAATGCTGCGGTCAGAATCGGACTATCTCCTCTGTATCAACGGTATCAGACGCAATGAGCCACTCCAAGTTATCGATTGGGTGCCTCCCCGGCAGTCTTGCTGCGGCTTCGCCGCATCTCCAACACCCCATTCATGCTATGCTGCGCTCGGATTCTCTTGAATCGATAACCCATGCTCGTCGAACTGCGCGCCGAAAATTACGCCGTCATCGATCACGCCATCGCCTCCTTCGGCCCTGGCCTGAATCTGCTCACCGGCGAAACCGGCGCGGGTAAATCTATTCTTGTAGATGCATTGGCGCTGCTTATGGGAGGTAAGGCGTCAGCCGAAGTGGTCCGCCACGGGGCAGAAAAGGCGGTTGTCTCCTGCGTATTCGAGTCCAGTCCGGGGGCTGAAGCCGCCTTGGAAGAAAACGGCATCGACGCCGAAGGCGCCGAAATTATCCTCCGCCGCGAAATCCTCGCCTCGGGCAAAGGCCGCGTCTTCGTCAACAACCAGCCGGCCACGGTCGCCGTGCTGAAGCAGCTCGCCCCCGAGCTCGCCCTGGTTCACGCGCAGACTGAAACCCTCTCCAGCTTCGACGAAACGCAGCAGCGCATCCTGCTCGACCGCTTCGCCGGCATCTCGACCGACGCCGTCGCCGAAGCCCACACTCGCTGGCACCAGGCCCAGCACAAGCTCAGCGACCTGATCCAGGGTGAGCAGGACCGCTTGCGCATGGTCGACCTCTGGACCTATCAGCGCAAGGAGATTGAAGTCGCGCATCTCTCGGCCGGCGAAGACGAAGCTCTGGAAACTGAGAAGCGCGTCCTCGCTAACTCTGAGAAACTCTACGCTGCGGCCATGAGCTCCTTCGATCAGCTCTATGAAGGCGGCGCCTCGGCTGAAGCCGCTCTGCGCTCGGCCTTGCGCAGCGTTGAAGAGCTGGCCCGTTACGACGCCCGATTTGCCGAATCTGTCCAGCAACTCACCTCGGCCCGCGCCACGCTCGCCGATATCGCATCCTCGCTTCGCGACTACGCCGAAGGAATTGACGCCAGCCCCGAGCGCCTCGCCGAAATCGAAGACCGCCTCGCCCTCATCGACCGCCTCAAGCGCAAATACGGCAAAACCGTTGCCGAGGTCATCGCCTTTGGCGAAGATGCCGCCCGCAACCTCTCTGAGGTTGAAGACCGCGACGAACTGATCAAAACACTGCGTGCGGCAGCCAATGAAGCCTCGGAGGCATACAGAAAAGCCGCCTCCGCCCTTACCTCCGAACGCAAAGTCGCCGCCGAGCGCCTGGCCAAACTTGCCGAAGCCCAGATCAACTCGCTGGCCATGAAGGTCAAGTTTCAGATTGATGTTGTTGCGACACACGAATCGGCGAATGAGGCTTTGAAAGGGCACGACTTTAGTCGTGCCGAAATCAGCCCCAACAAAGATTCCGGGGCTTTAGCCCCTGAGGGAAGTCTTTCCGAAAAAGGAAGCTGGACCCCCTCCGGCTGGGATACCGTCGAATACCGCATCTCCACCAACCCTGGCGAGCCGCTCAAGCTCCTCGTTGAAATCGCGTCCGGCGGCGAGCTCAGCCGCGTTATGCTGGCTCTTAAAGTAGCAGTTGAAGAAAACTCCTCAAAAGCCAGAAAGAAAATCACTCCGCGCACCCTGGTCTTCGACGAAATCGACATCGGCATCGGAGGCCGCGCCGCCGAGGCCGTCGGCCACAAACTCAAAGCCCTCGGCCGCGGCCAGCAGGTTCTCTGCGTCACCCACCTGCCCCAGATCGCCGCCTTCGCCGACCAGCACCTCGCCGTTGAAAAACGCGAGAAGGACGGCCGCACCCAGACCCGCATCCGCGTCCTCGACGACCGCGCCCGCACCCACGAGGTTGCCCGCATGTTAAGCGGCGCCAAAGTCACCGACACCAGCCTCCAGCATGCCTCCCAGATGATCGCCGCCAGCCGGTGACGGCGATTGACGCTCACTTCGATATCAGCGCGCGGAAGGCAACCAGTCATGAGAGGCAGGAGTATGAAGAAAGGCAATCCTAAGCCGTTAACCCCAAAGCTTCGTGCCGAGCTTAAAGCTTTGGCCGCCATGCCGGAGAGCGAAATTGACACCACCGAAATGCCTCCCATTACCGATTGGAGCCACGCGGTGACCGGGCCGTTCTACCGGCCTATCAAACGTCCTCTGTCGCTACGCGTGGATGCCGACATCGTCGACTGGTTTCAACGCCAGGGACAGGGCTATCAGACCCGCATGAACCTGGCCTTGCGCGAGTACGTCGAGCGGCGCCGCAAACGCGCTTGAGGCTGGCTCGCATTCCCGCATCGATGACCGCGCCCGCACCCACGAAGTTGCCCGCATGTTAAGCGGCGCCAAAGTCACCGACACCAGCCTCCAGCATGCCTCGCAAATGATTGCCGCCAGCCGGTAAACCTGTTTTCTTCCCGCCAAACCCCATTCCGCAGATCGGGCAACCTCGCCCTTACCAATCCGCTCCAACCCATCTGCAACGCTCGGCATGCCGCGTGGTTCTTTTGTGCGGGGCCGAGGGAATCTGGATTAATGCTGAATCCGGAAGCATGCAACCGCTGCACTTCCGGATTTGTTAAAGGAGTCTTTCATGAGCAACATGCCGCATCTCACCACCAACCAAATCGATGTCATCATCATTGCTCTGGTGGCGCTCGTCGTCATTGCCCTCATCGTGTGGGCCTTCAATCGCCGCCGCAGCGCGCAACTCCGCGCCAAATTCGGCCCCGAGTACGACCGCACCGTTGCCGTAGTCGGCCGCCGTTCAGTAGCCGAAGATCGTCTCGCCGCCCGCAGCGAGCGCGTTCACAAGCTTGTCATCCGTTCCCTTAACTCCGGTGAGCGCACCCGTTATATCGAGGAGTGGGGTCGCGTTCAGGCTCACTTCGTTGACGCCCCCGCCGGAGCTGTCACTGAAGCGGATCAGCTCCTCGGCGACGTTATGGCCGCCTGCGGCTATCCCATGGGCGATTTTGAGCAGCGCGCAGCAGACATCTCCGTCGACCACCCCGTCGTAACCCAGAACTACCGCGCCGCCCACGATATCGCTCTGCGCAGGGCCGGCGGTCGAGCCACCACTGAAGAACTGCGCCGCGCCATGATTCACTATCGCGCTCTCTTCGAAGAGCTGGTGGGCGTGCCTGATGGCCTCGAATCCCGTCCCGTGACCGTGGTCGAAGAACGCGTCGAAAGCACTGAGATTAGTCCGCGCCGCCGCGCCAGCTAATGTCGCAACTAATCTGCCCGGCTCGCCAGGGCCGGGCTTTCCCGGGCCTTTGCACCCCAATTGGAATGGGAGATCCCACGGCTCGAATCTCGCCAATGCTCGCCCTGCAGATGGCTTGCATGGAGCCTTATCTGCGCGCGCTCTGACTTTCGTCGTGCTAGATTCTTTTGGGCGCGCGCAAATCTAACGGAATCAATCTCATCCCGTCTACTAGAATTAAGAGGAGAATCCACCCCCTTCGCGGAGAAAGTTCGAATGCATCCGAAAATAGCGAGGCTCGTCCTTCGAGGAAGTCTGTTTTCGCTCTTCCTGCTGCTTGCCTCCAATGTCCGCGGGCAATCCACGCCCCCACAGCAGCCAGCTCCCTCTACGCAACAGCAACCACCCAACGCTCCCACGCCCGCGCCTTCGCCCTCGCAGCAACCCTCGCTCTCCGATCTTGGCTTCAGCCAGCAGCAGATGAAGGGGGATCCCAAACTGCAGGCCCGGCTCGACAAGCGCTCTGAGATGCTCAAGATTCATCAGCGCCTCGGCGTCATCACGCTCGCACCCATGGCGGCCGACCTCATCACTGGTCCCATGGCCAAGGCCAAGGGCCGCAACGGCGAAACCATCAAAGAGCCTTCCAATGCCAATCTCGACTTCCACGCGGCCATGGGCAGCACCACCGTCGCGCTCTACGCTTCAACTGCGTACTTCGCCATCGCCGCTCCCAAGATTCCCGGTGCGCACAAGAAGGGAGCCATTCGTTTTCATGAGGCGTTGGCATTCGTTCACGGCCCCGGCATGATTCTTACACCGGTGCTCGGAGCCATGGCGTTTTCGCAGGAGCAGAGCGGTGAAAAGGTCCACGGCATCGCCTCGGCCCACGGCGCCGTCGCTTACGCCACCGTCATCGCCTACGGCGCATCTATCGTCGCCGTCTCCTGGCCCATTCACCTCAAATTCTGGAAAAAATAATGAAGCGTCTTCTTTTTGACTTCCGGGCGCCCCACCCTCGGCGCGTCTTTGCCTTTGCGCCTAAGGTGGGCGGCACTGTGTCGATTGCCCTGATGCTCGGCCTGTTCGTGGCTCTTTGTCAGCTCCGGGCCTTCGCGCAGGCCGACTCCCAATGGAGCGCCGATCAATCTACGCTCAGCTACCACATGTCGCACCCTATGCACGAAGTCGACGGCGTCAGTCATGCCGCGCGCGGTAAAGGCGTTTGCCACGCCGGCTCGTGCGACTTCCTCATCGCCGTCCCCGTCAAGTCCTTCGACTCAGGCGACACCAACCGCGACCTGCACATGATTGAGGCCACGCGCGGCGCAGCATTCCCGTTGATTCAGGTGCGCGCGCACTTTCCCCAGGCTGAAATAGCCCAGCAGTGGATTCACGCCGATCTCGAGGTCCAGTTCGCCGGCCAGACCGCGCACTACTCGCAGGTGCCTTTTGAGCGCACTCAGCAGGGCAGCGCGGTGCGCATCGTTGGCACCATTCCACTAACCTGTTCCGATTTCAAAATCGACCGCCCCTCGTTCCTCACCGTGCCCATCAAAAACGAGATTCCCGTGCGCGTCGATATGCTTTGGCACGCAATGTAGGGGGCGCTATCGGCCTTTGCGTCGAAAAAATCTGGCCGCAGCGACTGCGAGGCACTATGATAATCGCCACTGGGCCCCCTCGAAGGATCTCAAGGAGACCGGTTCGATGAGCTTCCCCTCCCGTTTTCCCCCCAGTCTTTCCTCAGCGATCGCAGCCTTGGTCGGCATTGCCGCAGCCGCGGCGGTCCACGCGCAGCAGGAGTTTCCTCCGCCCCAGGGCAAAGGCCGTGTCGTGGTTGTGGCCTCCGGCTTGTCCGGCATGCCGCATTACACAACCGTCTCTCGCGAGATTGCAGCACTCGGTTACGACGTGGTGCTCTTCGACGGCAGCGCCATGGAGCACACGCACGGCGAAGCAGTAAAGACGGCCATTGCACAGGCTCTGCAGATGCCGCACGCGCTTCCTGGAAAGGTCGCCGTGGTCGGCTTCTCAGCCGGCGGCGGCGAAAGCCTCTATTACGCCACGCAATGGCCCGATCAGGTAGCCGGCGTCGTGGTCTGGTATCCGGCCACAAGCTTTATACGGGACATTCCCGGCGTTGCGTCGCGCTTGCAAGTGCCGGTGCTGATGTTTGCCGGGGAGAAGGACCATTACCGGGACAACTGCTGCACGGCGGAGAACGCGCGCGCCATCGCAGCGGCGGCGACGGCGGCCAACAAGCAGTTTGAGCTGATGACCTATCCCAAGGCCGAACACGACTTCGTCAAAGACGGCGCGCATTACAATGCCGAGGCGTACGCTGACGCCTTCCAGCGCACGGCCGCAAAGCTGAAGGAATTTCTATCCAATTGATTTGAGCTGTTGCGTCCCATGGTGCTTTCCAAACTTGCGCAGAAACAAACGTCACGCGTCAGCGCCGCTCGCGGCACCCGGCAGCAGGCTCGAAACGATCTCCAGGATCACATCGGGATGCAGGGGCTTGGCCAGGATATCGAAGTCGTGCCCTCGCCTCCGGGCGATCTCCAGCAATTCTCCTGTGCCGGGATGCCCCGATACGAGCACGACGCGGCACGCCGGGTAGTTGGACTTGAGCACGATACCGAACTCGATCCCGTTCATCTGCGGCAGCATCACGTCCACAATGGCCACGTCGGGCTGCCATGTTGAGACCGTTTCAATAGCCTGCTCAGCAGAATGCACTGAATGCGCTTCATAGCCGCACCCTCTGAAGATCATCGCCAGCGTGTCGGCTACCGCGACCTCGTCATCTACAATCAGAATTCTTCGGCTTCCTGCTGCAACTGGCATAATCGGGCCCCTGAGATCGTTGAGAGTCGTTTGCATGTATGGCCTTCATCCCCATACCCACTCAGGCAACTCACGTGATTGAGTTAGATGTCCAATCGACCAGGGCTCAACTCGAGGCAGACAGATTCCTTTCATCCAACAATCTTTCTTCGGTCCGCAAGTGTGTTTTTTTTGATGTCTTCAATGCGGAACCGCCGCATTCATGGCTCGAATTGCAAATTAGGGACAAAATAGAAAACTGGGCAGCAGTCGGCGTCTTTCCGACTCGATTCTTGGTTCACACACCGATAGCGCTGGAGCCCACAACATAGGGGCCCCAACCCGCCCCGGCGCATCGTGTTGCTCTCGATTTCCCCGACATCGGATACGATGCCGAATTCGTCCTGCTAGGATACCTGCAACGGGATGCAAGTTGTTCATTTCATTGATGCAATTCCGCTGATGAAAGAAAACGGCCGATGAAAAGAACGTAGCCGATGAAAGAACGTGGGTTGATAAGCCAAATGCCAGACAAACCAAAGGCGGCGGAGTGGTCCGAGCGGATTCGCAAACTGCTCGGCGAGCTCAATCTCAGCCAGGCGGCCCTTGCGGAGCGGTTGGGTATCTCTCCGCCTACCGTTTCACGCTGGCTGCAGGGCCGGCACGAGCCGACCGCCGAGGGATACATTGCGCTCGGCAATCTGGCTCCATCGCCTGATGGCATCTACTTCTGGGAACGGGCCGGCATGAATACCTCCAGCTTGCTTGACTCGAACGCTGAGACTACGCGATTCTCCGTGCGGCTGGATCTGAGCCAATGCAAGTTGATCACCGGGCGCAAGACCGCCGGCATCCTCTCTTCGAAGACTGAAAAAGCCGCAGTCGCTATTCCTCTCATGAACGCGACCGCCTATGGCGACCGTGTTCCGCCGCACGAAAATGTGGTTCTTTCAGAAGCCTTAGTCGAAGACGTTCTCTTCGCGCCCCTCAGCTGGTGTCCTAACCCCGAAAGCATGGTCGGAATGCACTTCGACGGCGACTCCATGCTCCCCGTCATTCCTCCCAAATCTATTCTCTTTGTCGATCGCGCATCCACCGATCGCGACCGCCTTCATCAGCGTATCGCCGTCGTCAGCCACCGCGATCTCGGTTTCAAGGTGGCGCGCTTCCAGCGCATCGCGGGCTCCGATCTTCTGGTCTCCGCAAACTACCAGTATCCTCCCATCGACGTCAGCAACGCGTCCAGGTGGAAGTTCTTTGGAGAGGTTCTGTGGTGGGTCTCGCGCGATATGGGCCAGTAACTGACTTGCACTTCAATCTGACCGAACGCCGAAACGCGCCTTATCGCCGGGCCGGCGGAGCAGTTGATTCCCGCACCTCGAGGCTCGTCGAGACAAGATATTCCCGCTGCAGATTCGGGTTGGTCCCGTCTTCAGCCTGCGCCCGAAGCGCCTCAAACGCCGCCCGCGCCAGATCGGTGCGCGATAGCCGGATGGTGGTCAGCGGAGGCAGCGTGAATTCGGTAAATGCGATGTCGTCGAGCCCGATTACCGACAGATCCTCGGGCAGGCGCAGCCGCTTCGCGTAAGCCGCGCGCAACACGCCAATCGCGGTCAGGTCGTTGGAACATACAATTGCGGTCGGCCGGGCGTCGAGCGCCCAAAGCTTTTCAAATCCGGCCATGCCGCCTTTCAGCGTGTGGTCGCACTCAATCACATACTTCGTCGCCAGCGGCAATCCGGCCTGCTGCATGGCGGCGCGAAAATCGTTCTCCCGTGTCAGCGCCGAATGCAGGCTGTGCGGCCCGGCTAGAAACGCAACCTGCTTGTGGCCAAGCCCCGCCAGGTGATTCACTGCCGCGTGCATTCCCGTCGAGTAATCCAGCAGAATCGTGCTCGCCTTGGGATCGTCCAGTTTGAATTCGGCCAGCACAATCGGCACATTGCGATGCGTAAGCTCGTCGAGCACGCTCTCTTCCTCGCCAAACGTCATTACCGCAACGCCTTCTACTTTGCGCTCAAGCATGCGTCTTACGCAGGTGGTCAGCAGCGCTGGATCGCTGTTCGACGAACTCACCAGGATCTCGTAACCATGCGCAACCGCGATCTGCTCAAAGCTCTGGATCAGCTCCGGAAAAAATGGGTTGGTGATGTTCTCCACAATGATTCCCAACAGCCGGCTGCGGCCCGATACCAGCGTGCGCGCATGGGTGTTCGGAAAATAGTTAAGCTGCTTGATGGCCTGCCAAACGCGCTTCGACAATCGCTCGCTTACCAGCGGTGAACCGTTGATGGTTCGCGAAACCGTGGCAATCGACACCTTGGCCACTGCGGCCACAGTGCGTATATCGGGCATTGTGCCCGTGGGCTTTTGATGGGTCTTGCGAGTCACGAACCAATCCTAATTCAGATGAACCGCAGGTCAAAGAGAACTCTTTGCATTTTATTTAATTTGCCAAAGTAGGCCGGGTGCCCCGTTCAAGCTTCGCTGGGGTGGCGAGGGATGTCGGCCGGGTGCTTCCTCTACCCCGCTCCGCAATCAGCAACCGCAGGTCGCGCAGGTTTTGTCCCGTCGGTCCCGTCACCACCGAGTCGCCCAGCGCCGTAAACAGCGGGCACGCATTAAACTCGGCCAGTGACTCCTCGGGGTCGAAGCCGAACGATCGCGCCCGTGCCACGGTCGTGGGATCGGCAATCGCGCCCGCCGAAAGGGTATTTCCGTCGATGCCGTCTGAACCCGCACTCAGCATCGTCAGGTGCTCGCTGGGATACTTTTCCAAATCCCGCGCGCACGCCAGCACGAATTGCTGATTGCGTCCGCCGGCGCCCGGTGTCCGGTCCATCGTCACCGTTACCTCACCCACTGAGATCAGGCACACCCGCTCATGGGCTCGCCGGAGCTCATGGAACCGTTCCAGCAGATACTTTGCCGCGTCCGCATAATCCCAGTCGTCGCAGCTGTTGTCCACCACTGTGAAATAGCCGGCTTTCTGCGCTTGCAAGCGCGCGTTCTCCACCAGGTCGTGGCTCGAAAGCAGAATCTCAAATACCGAGTCGCGGAAGGCCTCATCTTCGCCGCTCATGGTTGCGGCCGAAGTTATCCGCCGCGGCACCTTGGGCATGAACGGAGGCCGCCAGCCCTTGTTCCCCGGCGACTCGGGGAGATCGGTGCGCTCGAAAAACTTCCGCACCGGCGCCGGAAATTTTTCCGCCAGGCCGTACTTCGTAATCAGGTCGCGTGCGTCCTCCACTGTCGAGTGATCCGGTGAGGTCGGCCCCGATGATAGCGCGTCAAGGGTCCGCAGAGGCACATCGGGCAACAGCAGGCTCACCTTCAGCGCCTCCGGCGCGGCCATCGCAAGCCGCCCGCCCTTCACCGCTGAAAAATGCTTGCGTAGAGTATTCACCTCGCTGATCGGCGCGCCCGAGGCCAGCAGCAACCGGTGAAACTCGATCGTGTCGTCGAGCGAGATCTGCGCGTCAATCGGCAGATCGAACATTGCCGATCCTCCCCCTGAGATCAGGAAGAAAATCAGCGTGTCTTTCTTGGCCTTGCGCAACAACGCCAGCGTCGCACGCGCCGCGGCAAACGTATCCTCGTTGGGCAGCGGGTGCCCGCCCTCGAAATAGCGAAACCGCCAGTTCCGGCTTTTCGGCTGCTGATTCGTGCAACAGATTCCCCGCAGCCCCTTGCGCCGCTTCATACGCACCAGCAGCGTCCCCAGCATCGGCCCCGCCGCCTTGCCCAGCGCGATCACGAACACGCGCCTGTAACACGCCAGGTCGATGGTTGCCGGCCCGCTTCCATCGGGCATCAGCCTCTGCATGCGGCCGCCTTCAAAGCGAATCCGCCGGTCAAATGCAGATGCAATGTCGCACGCCGCCAGCGCATCGGTGAAGATCCGCGTTGCCGATTCGTGCAGGGTATCGAGTACTGCGTCGCTCACTGGGGTCATGCCACGTGCTCCTTCAGCCAGCCGGCTATTGCCTGTTGCATGGCAGAAAGTTGATGAGTAAAGAAATGGTCTGCGCCGGGAATGATAATCAGCTGCTTCGGTTCGGCAGCGCGTGCTGCTACCTGTTCCAATTGCTCCGGCCGCGTGAATTCATCACGCTCGCCGCTAAGAAATAATTTGGGGAGATTTGTTGCTTTGAGAGATGAGTTTTCAAGGAAGGAGTATTGGTAAGCGCGCCCAGGCACTCCAACCGGCAGTCCAAGCGCGGCAATCGCGCGCACCCGCCGGTCAACATCATGACCGCCGCTACAGGCCTTCAGCGCCATCGCCGCTCCAAAGCTGAATCCCGCTACCACAACCGGCCGCGCAAATTCGCGCTCCAGCCAGTCAAGCGCCGCCAGCACATCTTCAAACTCTGCCTCGCCGTCGTGCCGGCCCTCGCTCAATCCCACGCCACGAAAGTTGAACCGCAGCACCGGCAGCTCAAATCCCCAGTGCCGGCGATTCATTGCCTGCATCGCGTGGTACACAACCTTGTTGTGCATGGTGCCCTCGCCCAGCGGGTGAGGATGGCATACCACTGCCGTAAACGGCGCATCGTTCGCGCCCTCATTCAGCAATCCTTCAAGTTTGCCCGCGGGTCCGGCAATGGTCACACTGCGCAGCTTGCGCGTGTGAGAGTGGTCTTCAGTTGATTGCGCCTCTTGGCTCAATTCGGCCCCCTCCAACGGTTTTGAAACATCCAAAACCCCCAGCCCGGCCGCATTAACTTGAACCTCGGCGCTTCGATTTGCGCAAATCATGCCACGCATAATTCTACGCCTGATGCTTTGTCACGCACCGTTTAAATCGCTTTAGTACGGCATTGCCGAGTGCCGGGTACCCATGTCCCTCGCACTTGCGGACATGGGAGGCAAAACGGATTCATCTCGAAATGTCGTGCTCACGCCTCACTTGGTCCATCAATACACGTCACCCCGCCTCCTGTATCCTTGCTCCATCATGATCAGCCCTGGTTCGCCTGCAATAATTGACCCGATTGGGCTTACCCTCCAGTTATGCGAGATCGAATCCACTACCTATCACGAGGGCAAAGCCGGCGATTTTCTCGCCGATTTTCTCGCCGCCCACGGCTGGGAAGTGGAGAAAACCCCTGTCCCTCAACCGCTTGAGAGCGCCACAGCCGGCGATCGCTGGAACGTCTATGCCGGCATCCCCGGCCAAACTCCGGAACTGGTTTTTTCCACCCACATTGATACAGTCCCGCCCTACATCCCCTTTAGCGAAGACGATGAGTTCATGTACGGACGCGGCGTCTCCGATGCCAAGGGAATCATCGCCGCCCAGGTTGCCGCTGCAACCGCCCTTCGCCGCGATGGCTTCCGCGTCGGAATGCTCTTCGTCAGCGGCGAAGAACGGGATTCAGCCGGCGCCAAAACTGCCAATGCGGCACCCAAAGGCAGCCGTTTCCTCATCAACGGCGAACCTACTGACAATCGCCTCGCCCTCGCCTCAAAAGGCGCTCTGCGCGCGGTCTTCAAAGCCACCGGCAAAATGGCCCACTCCGCCTATCCCGAGCTCGGTGAATCCGCCGTCCACAAGCTGGTTGAAGTCCTCGGCCGCGTGCTCTCGCTCCATTTGCCCACGCTTGAAGACGTCGGCCCCAGCACCCTCAACATCGGCCAAATCAACGGCGGCCACGCGCCCAATGTCATCGCCGACCATGCCGAGGCCCAGGTACTCGTTCGCCTCGTCAGCGACTCCGCGCCCATCCGTGCCGCGCTCATTGAGGCCTGCGCCGGCCAGGCTGAAGTCGACTTCACCCTCGAGATTCCCTTCGTCCGTTTGCGCGGCGTTGAAGGCCTGCCCACCATGATCGCCAAGTTCACCACCGATATCCCGCAACTCGCGAACTGGGGCGAACCTCTCCTCCTCGGTCCCGGCTCCATCCATGTTGCACACACGCCATTCGAAAAACTCGCCAAAAAAGAACTCCTCGAAGCTATCCAACTCTACGTCCAGGTCGCCAAAAAGCTGCTCTCCTGAGGCAGGCTCAAGTAACCACAAAAACGGGTGCCCAGGTCCCTCGCACTTGGGGACCTGGGACAGCACGAACCTCAACCAGCCTCTCTCAATCAACTACGAAAAAATGGGTGCCCCATCCCCGGGGTCCCCATAGACAGGTCTTCGTCTGTGGGGTGGATCCAAGCTTCGCTTGGGTGGGTCAGCACGAACCTCGACCACCCCGTCTCAACCAACCACGAAAAATGGGTGCCCCAGGTCCCTCGCACCTGGGGACCTGGGACCGCACGAACCTCAACCACCCCATCACTCCTTCACTGCTTCACTTATTCAACTGCTTTACCGCATCGCTCTGCTATGCTTCGGCTGCGGCTTCCCCCAGCCAATCTTCTTCCCCGGAGATCACCATGTCATCGCCATCCTCTGCTCCCGTCACGCCTGAACGCATCTTCCAACTCGCCTGGGGTTATGCCCCACCGCTCATTATTGAAGCCGCAATCAAACACCGCGTATTCGACGTCCTCGATGCCGGCCCCATGTTGCTTTCTGAAGTCAGCGCCGCCACCGGCGCATCCTCCCGCGGCCTCACCGCCATCATGGATGCCCTCGTCGGCCTCAACTTCCTCGCCAAAGACGAATCCGGCAAATACTCCCTCACTCCCGAGAGCGCAGCCTTCCTCGTCAGCAGCAAGCCTTCGTTCCAGGGCGGACTCGTTCGCCACACCTCCGAGCACCTGGTGCCAAAATGGCTCCATCTCAACCAAATCGTCGCCACCGGTCAGCCGGACGCCGCCGTCAATCAGCAGAGCGTCGGCAGTGAGTTCTTTGAGAAGTTTGTCAACGACATCTTTCCCATGAGCTACCCTTCGGCCTCGGTGCTCGCCGACCATCTTCAGCTCGCCTCGCGCGCTGACCGCTTCAGCGTGCTCGATCTCGGCGCAGGCTCCGGCGTTTGGGGAATTGCCCAGGCCCAGGCTGGCCCCATGGTCCACGTCACCGCAGTCGACTGGCCAGGCGTGCTCTCGATCACCCGCGCCAATGCCGCCCGTTTCGGCCTCGCCGAGCGCTTCACCTTCGTCGAAGGCGATTTGCTTGAAGCCAACTTCGGCGCCGGCCACAACCTCGTCACCATCGGCCACATCCTGCATAGCGAAGGCGTCGAGCGCAGCAAGGCTCTGCTCGCCAAGTGCTATGCCGCTCTAGCTTCCGGCGGCACTATTTCCATTGCCGAATTTCTCGTTAACTCCGATCGCACCGGCCCTGTCAACGGCCTTATCTTCGCCGTCAACATGCTGGTCAATACCGACACCGGTGGCACATACTCATTCGAGGAGATCGGCGCCTGGCTCTCCGAAATTGGCTTCGTCAACGTCCGCCAGCTCGACTCACCCGGACCCTCGCCGCTCATCCTTGCATCCAAACCTTAGCGGAGAAATTCATAAATGAGCGCAGCCATCTACGATATTCCCCTACACACAATCGCCGGCGAGCCCGCATCGCTCGCCGGCTTCAAAGGCAAAGTCCTGCTTCTCGTTAACGTGGCCTCAAAGTGCGGACTCACCCCGCAGTACGAGGGCCTCGAAAAACTCTACGAACTCTATCGCGGCCAGGGCCTGGTCATCGCCGGATTCCCGGCCAACGACTTCAAACAGCAGGAGCCGGGCACCGACAGCGAGATCCAGTCCTTCTGCTCGCTCAACTACGGAGTCCAGTTTCCTCTCTTCAGCAAAATCACCGTCCTCGGCCCTGAGAAGCATCCGCTCTACTCCGCGCTCGAAGCGGCACAACCCAAAGCCATCAGCCTCTATGAAGTTCCATTCCGCGAAAAGCTCAAAGGTTACGGTATTGAGACTCAACCCGAACCCGAGATCCTGTGGAACTTTGAGAAGTTTCTCGTCAGCCGCTCGGGCGAAGTCGTGGCACGCTTCGCACCCGACACCCAGCCCGACGCCCCCGAGTTGATCGCCGCCATCGAGGCCGAACTAGCCAGGGAATAGTGCC
Organism: uncultured Acidobacteriaceae bacterium; assembly: GCA_963732165.1. GTDB lineage: Bacteria > Acidobacteriota > Terriglobia > Terriglobales > Acidobacteriaceae > Telmatobacter. The sequence continues at coordinate 271,138 of CAVSYM010000026.1, read as the reverse complement.
AATAGGCAATGAATCCGCCCACCCCGCAGTGAAAAAGTGAATGAGTGAAAAAGTGAAGCGGGAAAGACTGAACAAGTGAATTAGAAGAAATCAAAAAGGGCCAGACCCCGTTCACCCGTTTCACTCATTCACTTTTTCACTCCTTCACTGGTCTCCCGATTCACCCAGCTTCCACCAGCCCGTAGCGGCGCTGCCAGGCTTCTTTGAGGCGGGCGCGAATGCGGGCGCGCTCGTCGGGAGTTACATTCGGTCCCGGGTCGAGGGCGAAGCGCGCGGCCTCCAGCTTGGCCAGTTCAAGGATTTGCCGATCGCGCACGATGTTGGCCACGCGGAACTCGGGCAGGCCGGCTTGGCGCGTGCCGAAAAACTCGCCGGGGCCGCGCATCGATAGATCGAGCTCGGCCAGCTCGAAGCCGTCCTGGGTGCGGACCATGGCGTTAAGCCGCTCTTCGGCGAGGGGTGAGACGCGGGAGCCGGTCATGAGGATGCAGTAGCTTTTGGCTGCACCCCGGCCCACGCGTCCGCGCAGCTGGTGGAGCTGCGCAAGGCCGAAGCGCTCGGCGTGCTCGACAACCATGACTGTTGCATTGGGCACGTCCACTCCGACTTCAATGACCGTGGTGGAGACTAGGACATCGACCTCGCCGCGCTGGAATCGGCGCATCATCACTTCTTTTTCGTCGGCATCGAGGCGGCCGTGGATCAGGCCAACGCGCAAGCCGGAGAGCGGGCCGCTGCGCAGCTTCTCATACATTTCAACGGCCGACTTGAGGCCCGATTTGGTGTTGGGATTCGCCTCCTGCTTCGTGTTTGGAAACAGCTCCGGTGTTTTGCCTTTTCGATGGCGTTTGGTCGCGCTTTCCCCGGTCCCCAAATGCGAGGGACCGGGGGTACCCAGGTTTGGTGTTTTCTCACCGTCGGGATCGTGGCTGAAGTCGAGTTCGGGCTGGTCGTCGCGCGCGCCTTCGATGACGGGATAAACCACGTAAGCCTGACGCTTCTGCGCAACCTGTTTTCTAACGAAATCCCAGACTTCTTCTGACCGCTCATCTTCAACTCGGCGCGTGACTATCGGGGTTCGGCCGGGCGGCAACTCGTCAAGAACGCTGAGGTCGAGGTCGCCGTAGAGCGAGAGGGCCAGCGTTCGCGGGATGGGAGTTGCGGTCATCACCAGCACGTCGGGCTCAGGCTGGTTGGGCTTCTTCATCAGCTTGAAGCGCTGCATTACGCCGAAGCGGTGCTGCTCATCGACGACGACGAGGCCGAGTCGATCAAACTCGACTTTTTCTTCGATCAGGGCGTGGGTGCCGATGACGAGCTGGGCGTCGCCGCGATTGATGAGGCCGCGGTTGGAGCGCTTGCGGTCTTCGTCGAGTGAACCCGTCAAAAGAACAATGCGCGGCTTGCGGCTGGAACGCTCAAGCAGCTTGCGCGCGGCCAGATAATGCTGCGTGGCTAGAATTTCAGTGGGCGCCATGAGGGCGGCCTGGTAGCCATTTTCCATGGCCACAATCATGGCTTGCAGCGCGACGATTGTTTTGCCGGAACCGACATCGCCCTGCAGCAACCGGCGCATGGGCGCGGGCTCGCGCATGTCGCTCACGATTTCGCCGAGGGCGCGTTTCTGGGCTGCTGTGGGATGGAAAGGCAGCACTTCGCGAATGGCTTCACGCACCTTGTCGCTGGTGGAGAAGGCAATGCCCTGACGCTCTTTCATGCGGCGTCGCTTGAGCTCGAGGCCCAGTTCGAGGTAGAAGAGCTCTTCGAAAATCAGGCGGCGGTGAGCGGGCGTGGAAAAGCCCTGGAGTTGCGTGAAAGACGTGCCTTCAGGCGGGAAGTGGACTTCGCGCAGGCTGGTTTCGCGGTTGGGGAAGTCGAGACGGGAGAGCATCTCCCGCGGCAGGCACTCGGGCACGAAACCGCGCGTGGATTCGAGCAGGTTGAAGATGACCTTGCGTTGCCAGCGCGAGGCCAGGCGGCTGCCGCCCAGCGATTCGTAGACGGGCGTGAGCCGGCCTACTTCAAGGAGGCGGGTTTCAGCGTCTTCCGATTCATCGGGCAGAATCTCGAACTGCGGCTGGATCATTTTAAGATTCGCCGACGAGCGTGAGGGCTCGACCTTGCCATAGACCGCGACGGCTTGGCCGGCGTGGAACTTGCCGTCGAGGTATGTGGCATGGAACCAGATGCACTTCATGGCGCGACGGCCCTGGCCGAGGGTGAGCTCGAAGAGGGGTCCGCTGCGGGTGCGCAGCAGTGCCGCACCACGCACCTCGGCGATTACGCTCGCGGTTTCTCCGGGCTGCAGTTCGTCGATGGAGCGGGGATTCTGCCGGTCCTCGTAGCGGAATGGCAAGTGGTAGAGCAGGTCTTCGGCGGTTTGGATGCCTTTAACGGCGAGCATCTCTGCAAAGCGCGGGCCCACGCCCTTCACATACATGACCGGAGTATCGAGATTGGGCACAGCACGATGCTAAACGGCAAGGGTGGAGGACGGCGAGAGAACTGAGTGAAGAAGTGAATGAGTGAAAAGTGAATGAGTGAAAAGTGAAGGAGTGAATTGACTGGTCGGCCAATCTCTTGGATTCGAGGGGTGTGCAGTTTCGAATAGCGTCGTCAGTTTCAGGCTACGGCTTGCTCAGCTTGAGAGTCGAGATCGAAGGACGAGCGGTCGGGCTTTGCATTTCTACGCAGGTCGCGGAGGAATTCGTTGAACACCTGCCGGTACGAGTAGTGATCGGGCCAGTTGCTGAAGTTGGGGATGAAGTACTGGCGGAGCTCATGAGCGGACTCTTTACCGGCGTCGGGTTGGATCTCTTCCCACTTCGCGAGTTCCTCGATAGGGCGAATGCTGACGGGGTAAAGCACGCGGCGGTTTTCTTTCACACCGCGGTTGTATGCTTTTTGAACTTCCTCTTTCGCCCAGCGGCTGTTCATGCTGTCTTTTGAGATGATGAGCAGCAGCCTGTCCTGCATCTGAATCGCTTGATCCACCTGGTCTGGCATCCACTCATCGCTGTACGAGTTGCGGGGGGTGAACCAGCAGCGATAGCCGTTTGCCTCCAAATCGACAGAGAGGCGCTCGGCAAATTCGTGGTCCTCAGTTGCGTAGCAGATGAACAGCGAGTTGTACTCGATTCCGGCTTGTGCTGCAACCAGCGAAGGGATGTAAGTAATAAGCGCCTCGGGAACACCGCAGCCGCGGAGAAAAGAGGCGGGAATCGTGCCGTTGGATTTGTAGATTGTGTCGATGCCGACGGTGGAAGGGCCGCTATGAACCATGGCATCCAATCCCTTAACGCCTCTGAGATCGAGATTGACGAACAGAGCTCTCGCGGCCCACGCGCCGGTCAGATCGGCGCCGTCGAGGTCCGCTTCACTGAGGTCGGCGCCGATGATGTTTGCCCCGCTGAGGTTGGCGCCGTTGAGGTTCGCGCTGAATAATTTAGCTTCGCCCAGGTTGGCACTGGCCAGATGCGCATCCCTGAGGTCCGCCCGGCTCAGGTCCGCCTCGCGGAGGTTGGGCCGAACGTCGGGATTCTCGCGACGCCATTGATTCCACCCTTCGACGCCGTCCTGCAACAAGAACAGGTGTTGTGGATTGGCCATAAGACATTATGGCTGGGGGACCCAGCAGTAAATCACCCGTTCGGGTCAGGAACCACACGAAAGGAATCATTCGAGTTATGAGTTGGTAACCGGGTGGATAGGTTACCCAAGCAGCGAGTCAGCAAGTCAGCAAGTCAGCGAGTCGGCGAGTCAGCGAGTCAGCCAAGAGCGGCGCCGATCTCCATGAATTTAGCGCCGGTCTCCTGACCGGCTGTCGTGTGGGTCTCCAGACGCACGCTGCGAGTCAGCGTGTCTTCAGCACCTACCCCGCTCAAGCAGTGCCTGAACGGGGTGCCCCGGCATACTCTAATCCGTAAGAATTCAGACGCTGAATAATCGAGCGCTGCGAAGCTCTCGTTAGAAATTGAACGTCGCTTGCAGCCAAAGGTTCCTGTTGCCTGCTGTGGGCGACGCAAAGAATCCTCCGGCCAGAGTCTGCGACTTGCCGAAGAGTGTTGGCGCGGATAGAGCGCCGTTGGGCGTACCGAGATTTTCGTGATTGAAGAGATTTGTGGCCCACATCGACAGCGTCAGGTTGTACCTGTTTGATACGCCTTGATCGAGCCGTCCCGGACCTCCGCGGTTGCCGCTCAGGCCTCCGCCTAATCCACCACCGCCGTGCCAGCCGCCTCCGCGTCCACCAGCGCCGCTCCCGCCTTCCATCTTCGGGCCAATTCCGATCACTTTGCTTGCCCGCAAGTTCAGGCTTACATTGTCTGGCCCTATTCCCAAACCGGGCTGCGCGATCTTTTCGTTTGCCGCGTAAGGTTCAATCGGCGTGCCGGGAGCGGGATTCTCAGTTCCATACGGTTCGGAATCGAAGCATCCCCATTTGGTGCCGATGGCGTTGGGCTCAGAGCAATTGGCTGCGTATGTGGGGCGGCCGTTGAACTGGTTGTTGCCCGTCAGGTCGCTTCCGGAAGTGATGTCGAATGGCGTGCCCGAATTGGCCACCACCATGGGTGAGAGCGACACCTGCCACGGCAGGTTGAAGTTGCCGAACAACATGAACCGCTGGGGCACGTCGAAGCTGGTTCGGCCGTAATCCAATCCGGGATCGCTGGAGACTGAAGGCACCGAACTTACGCCGCTGGTGTCTCCATGGGCGTTCGAGTAGGTGTAATTGGCAGCGAGGCTGAATCTTGGGTAGGTGGCGCGCAAGGTGGCCATAATCTGGTGCTCGCGATAAAAGCCGCCCGACTGGTACTGCAGGTTGTTGGTAGATGGAGCGGCGGGAGCGAAAGCGGGATAGGTATCGCTCTGCGCATTCGCGAGCGGAAACTCAGCCGCAGCGCTTAGATTATCGGTGAAAAACTGATGCACGCCCTGCGAGTAGACATAGGTCACGTTGCTGGTAATCATCTTCGCGACCTGGCGGTCCACGCCAATCGCCGCTTCCATATCGTTTGCCGCGTGAAAGTTTGGAGCAATGGAGTAAAAAGTTGGCGCATTCCTTCCCGTTGCACTGCCTGACGAACTGGCCGAAAGCGGGGTTGTTGTGTACTGATTAAATACGATGCCCGACGTTTGAATGAACTGCTGCTCATTCACGCCGTTCTCGTGGATCGTGTTGATGACGTAAGGCGCACTGGCCCCAAATCCGTTGGCAACGGTGAAGCGCTGATAAAACCATCCGTAACCGGCACGCAGGACGGTCTTGGGCTGACTTTTGCCTGAGCCCCTGTCGAGTGCGTAAGCGAGGCTGACGCGTGGAGCCCAATCGTCCTTATCGCTGATCCAGTTCTGCGTTTCCCAGCGCAGGCCGTAGCTGAATGTAAACCGCGAGTTCACTTTCCAGTCATCCTGGTAGAACAGCGCGGCGTCGAACAGAGTCACACTCGCTTTCGGGTTGACGATCTTCGTGTAAGTGTATTGCTGCGGAACGCAACTCGGCGGCGGCGTGGCGCCCTGCGACGTTTGATAGCAGCCCACAAACGAAGCCGCGCTCGAAAAGGTGTAGGCCCCATTGCTGCCGCTGGTGGTGGTGTTCACGTCGGGATAGGCGCGCAGCCTGACGCCAAAGTTGAGTGAGTGCGCGCCCTCTACTCCTGAAAAGTAATTCTGCAGCTCGAGGTCGTCTTCGTGGTCCTGCGAGCTCTGCTCGGGATTGCCGCCGTCGGAGAACTGTTCCTGCAACGTATAGGACGGCAGATTTGAAATTGATGACGTTTCGTCCCGCACTCTTCGGTACTGGAAGCGAATGTCATCGACCAGGTTCTTGTTCAGCACCCAACTGTCGGAAACCTGTACTGCGTTTTCCTGGCCGGTGCTGTTGGTGGCATGCTCCGGCAGAGTGAGCCCGGTGCTGCCAATGCTGTTGGTGCTTACCGACCGGTTGTATGTTTCGTGGATGGTGAGCGTGTTTACTTTGCCAAGTTGCAGGTCGACGCGCGGACTGATGTCGAGCCGCGAGGTGGGATTGCCGAACGCTTCGTCGACTTTGGGCAGGTTTGGCGAAGTCGCGTTGGCCGCTGTAATAAGTGCGGGGTTGACCGCTTCCACAATATTCTCGTTCTGCTGATTGCGCGAGAAGGCGCTTACAAAGTACGACGAAGTTTTCGTAATCGGTCCGCCTGCCGATCCGCGCAAACTCCACGTGTAATAAGGCGGCTCCGATACGCCGGTCAGCAGGGGATTCTGCGTGTTGAAGGCCGAGTCGTTGCCCGAAGCCTGAAAATTTCCATGCAGCGAGCCGGTGCCGGGCTTGGTGAAGATCTCGATGCGGCCGTAACCCAGCCGGTCGTATTCGGCGGAAAATGGATTCTGATTCACGCGAATTTCGCGAATCGACGACTTGGGCGGCAGTTGTCCGCCCGTAAATCCGTCGATGTAAATCTGCCCGCCGTTGGGTCCGGCCGATGGCCCTGCCAGGGCCTCCAACTCGCTCTGCAACTCATCGGGATCGTCAGAGAGCGCGTCCAGGTCCTTCCCCTTGATGACTACGGCGTTCGCATTGTTGTCCGGACTCGTGCTCACCGTGTTGGCCTCCGCCTCCACCTGCACCTGTTCCTGAACCTCGATCTGCATGGCGGCGTTGACGGTCTTTGACTGTCCGGCCGTTACCACTACGCCCGGTACGGAGAATGCAGCAAACCCATTTGCGGTCGCGGTTACGCTGTAGGTGCCCGGCGCCAGGCCGCGAATCGAATATTGCCCCAAGCCGTTGGAAGTTGCCTTTCCAGCCGGCTGACCTGAAGTCGTGGTGGCAACCACGGTCGCGTTGGGAATCACGGCTCCGGTGGCGTCGGCTACCTGCCCATGGATACTGGCTGTCGAAGCAGATGCGGTATTCTGCGCCATCGCCGGGGCGACGGAGCCCATCCCGATCAAAACGAGTAGCGCCGTCAAAACGAGAGCACCCGAAATCAGGCGCATACACGCGCGCCTGCACGAAAATGGGAACAAGAGTTTCACATTTCCTGCCAAAAAATAGATTTTTCTTACAATGCGGTTCGGTCTTTAGTAAACCGCTCGATGGCCCGGTGGCTCACGGTAGTTCTTTATCCAACCATCGCTCTTTTCTTCTAACCGTCTATCGCCGCTATCTATTGTTTCCAGAGCGTTTTCATAGCTCGAACAGGTTGGCGTGCCTTGCCAAAAGGAGCCACGCTTACTGGTAGGTTTGACGGAGTTTGCCGTTCGGGAGTTTCACGGCGGTGGTTTTCGCCTGCAGGCACCCATGCATTTATGGTGGTATGCGGCAGAGAATTTGCTGCCCGGGGGGGAATGACCGCAATGCATCAGCTTGATCGCAGAAGTTTCTTGAAGGCTGCATCCGCAGCGTCGGCCGGAACAATGCTAACTGGAAGCGTCCGAGCTCTTGCGATTGCGCAGACCGAGCCGGCGCCGTCGGTTGCGGCCAGCGACCACGTTCAGATCGCTCTTATAGGCGCGGGCGGGCAGGGAATGGGCGATACGAAGACTGCCCTGCAGGTTCCGGGTGTAAAGCTGGTGGCCGTGGCCGACTGCTACAACGGGCGGCTCGCGCACGCGAAGGAATTGTGGGGCGACGACGTCTTCACCACGCGCGACTACCGCGAAATTCTGGCGCGGAAGGACATTGACGCGGTAATAATCGGTACGCCCGACCACTGGCACAAGCAGGCCAGCGTGGACGCGATGAAAGCCGGCAAGGATGTGTACTGCGAGAAGCCCATGATTCATCTCTACAGCGACGGGCCGGAGATGATTGAGGCCTCGCGGTCGACCGGCCGGATTTTGCAGGTAGGCAGCCAGCGCGTGAGCTCGATGATTTACTTGAAGGCCAAGGAACTGCTGGCGGCGGGCGCGATCGGCCAACTGAACATGGTGTCGGCGTACTGGGACAGGAACTCGTCGATGGGCGCGTGGAATTACACGATTCCCGACGATGCATCGCTTGAGACTTGCGACTGGCCGCGTTTCCTGGGCACGGCGCCGAAGGTTCCCTTCAACGCCGAGCACTTCTTCCAGTGGAGGAAGTGGAAGGCGTATGGGAGCGGCGTGGCCGGCGACCTGTTTGTGCACCTTTTCAGCGGGACGCATTTCATCACCGGCTCGAAGGGGCCGACGCGTGGCATGGCGACGGGCGGTCTGCGCTTCTGGAAAGACGGGCGCGACGCGGACGACGTGGTGCTGGGATTGTTCGACTATCCCGAGGGTTTCAACCTGAGTGTGCGGGTGAACTTTGTGGATGGAGGTGCGGAAAGCGAGGGATTGGTGTTTACGGGATCGGAAGGGACGATGGAGATCGGCGGGGATGGGGTCAGCGTCAACCGCGTTCCGCGCGAAACTGAGCCGGGACTGACGATCGGCACCTTCACTGAGGCGATGCAGAAGAAGATGCAGGCCGAGTACGACAGAAAGTATCCGCGCAAACACCCTACCGGCAAGCCTGAGGCGGAATTCGAGAGGTATGATGCGCCGCCGGGCTACTCTGACAGCTACGACCATCTGAAGAACTTCTTTGCCTCGGTTCGCTCCCGCCAGCCGGTAGTTGAGGACGCGGTTTTCGGCTTCCGCGCAGCCGGCGCGGCGCTGCTGAGCAACCTGAGCATGGAGCGGGGTGCGGTGGTGAACTGGGATCCGGAGGAGATGAAAATCTTATAGGGACTAAGGGAACAAGGGAACCAAGTGAAAAATAGAACCGGAGACTGTGAAGAAGTGAAACGGGGATTCGCGTGAGGCGAATCCCCGTTTGTAATTAATGACCTTGTTTCTTCAAAGTCCCTACGAGATCATCGGGAAGTAGGCCTGGACGGCGCGCTGCAGGGCCTGATGATCCATGTGAGCGACCTTTTGCTCGTAGCGCGCCTGCCAGCAGACCTGGTTGACAATGTCGCGCGGATGACAGCAACGCAGTTCCTCGTTGAGCGTGGAGCGGATGAAAGTGATGAGGTCCTGAGGGATGTTTTCGTCGTAGGTGACGTTTTTATCGCGGGCGACGCGGCGGAAGATCTCGGCAAACTGTTCCTCGGTGATGGTGCCCAGCTTGATCTTGGTCTGGATGCGGCGCAGGAATGCGGGATCGACCAGGCTGGATGGATCGTTATTCGATGCGAAAACGACCAGCATCTCGAAGGGAATCTCGAGCTTTTTGCCGCCGATAAGGGTCAGGAAATCGATGCGGCGGTCGAGCGGCACGATCCAGCGGTTGAGCAGCTCATCCGGACGAAGGCGCTGGCGGCCGAAGTCGTCGATGATGAGCACGCCGTTGTTGGCCTTCATCTGCACCGGGCTGATATAGAATTTCGACGTCGGGTTGTACTGCATGTCGAGCATTTCGGCAGTGAGTTCGCCGCCCACCAGCACAGCAGGACGATTGCACTTGACCCAACGCTCGTCGTGGGCCGCTGGCTTGGGCATTTCGATGGCGTGATGGATGGCGGGGTCGAAGACGGTGATGATCTGGCCGTCGATTTCGACGGCGTGAGGGATCCACACCGAATCTACGGCGAGCACCCGCGAGAGAACCTCGGCAACGGTGGTTTTACCGGTGCCGGCGGCACCGTGAAGAAAGATGGCGCTGCCCGAGTTGAGGGCGGTGCCGAATTGGCGAAGCAGTTCTGGGTCGATTACCAGGTGACTGAAGGCGCGCTCCACTTCGTCGACATGCACCTCGACGTGTTGCACGCTCTGCTTGCGAGTTTGTACCTGGTAGGATGACAGGGCGACTGGGGCGACGCCGGTGTACTGACTCTGCTGCATCAGCTCAATGGCGCGCGTTCTGCCCTGGGCCGTGATGCCGATATGCGGAATGTTGCCGCTCATGCCGGTGACCTGGCAGAGCGACTGGGAGCGCAGGCGGCAGAAAATGTCGTCGGTAACTTCGTAACTGAGTTTTACGCTGTCGGAGAGCTCGAGCATCGAGATGGAGCCGACCAGATAAAGAAGTTTGAGGACAAGCTCTTCCACGACTGCCTGACGAACGTCGAGTTCCTTGAGACTGCGAGGCTTGCGTTCGGGACCTGAGAGAGTTTCCTTTGTCACATTGATGGAGCTTTCATAGTCTTGCATTGAAAGCAGCGTAGCCATCTGGCTCTCCTGACTGTTCCTAAACCAATCTAAAGGCAGATCGGAGGTTTGTAAGTCCCTCTTTTGTCGGGTCATCGGTCCCTCTTTGGTATCACGGAGTCAGTTTCTCAAACGCGGCGTTTTGTTCAATTTAGAATCACTCTACGGCCGCGCCAGGTGACCAACATCCTGAATTTCATATTCTAGAGCGTCGTTGCATCTCTAGTGGTGCATTTGGGCACACGCGAACCAATCCGCTCAACAGCACGCAATCGAAGCTGGGGGGAAAAGATAGACAGGCCGGCCTTTGTTAAACTGCTCCAAGGCCGTTACCCGATTTCTCACCATCGACAATCCGGCCGGGAGAACCCATGCCAGTTGTCCAACTGACGGGAGTTACAAAAGCTTACCAGAGTAAAGTAGCAGTTGACCATCTGAGCATGAGCATCGAGGCCGGCCAGATGTTCGGATTGCTGGGTCCAAATGGCGCCGGCAAGACCAGTTCCATCCGCATGATGATGGGCATAACCATGCCCGACTCGGGCCGGGTTGAGCTGTTCGGCAAGCCGTTTGACCGCGCCAGTCTCGACCGCGTGGGCTACCTGCCCGAGGAGCGCGGACTCTACAAGAAGATGAAAGTGCTGGACCAGTTGGTGTTTTTCGGCCAGCTGCACGGACTGAGCACCGAGGAAGCGAACAAGCGCGCTCTCGACTGGGCAAAGCGGATGGAGATTGCCGACGCGCTCGAGAAAAAGACGCAGGAACTTTCGAAGGGCATGCAGCAGAAGATCCAGTTCATCGCCACGCTGCTGCACGATCCTGGGCTGGTGGTGATGGACGAACCGTTCAGCGGCCTGGACCCGGTGAATGCAACTTTGCTGCAGGATGCGCTGCTCGAACTGAAGTCGCGCGGCAAGGCGATCCTGTTTTCGACCCACCGCATGGACCAGGTGGAGAAGCTGTGCGACGCCATTTGCCTGATCGACCAGGGCGTAGCAGTGCTTTCGGGCAAGATGCGCGAGATCAAGAGCCGCTATGAACGCGACCGCGTGGTGGTGGAGTTCGAGGGCGGCGACGAGTTTCTGAAAAGCGATGAAATTGCCGAAGCAAACAACTATTCCGGCCACGCCGAGATCAAGCTGAAGCCGCACGGAGATTCGCAGAAGCTGTTGCACCAGGCGGCGTCAATGGCCACCATCTACCGGTTTGAGCTGGTTGAGCCATCGCTCGAAGAGATCTTTATCCAGACGGTGGGAGGCAAAGCCGATGCGTAACATGCTGCTGATTGCAAAGCGCGAGTATCTTGAGCAGATTCGTGGGCGCGCCTTCAGAATGTCCACCATTCTGGTGCCGGCCGTGCTGATTGGATTGCTGGCCGTAAGTGCGTACACCGGCAGAAAAATGGGTACTGGCAAGCACATTGCCATTGCAGCGGACAATGCGGCGCTGGCGAACGATATTCGCAGCAATCTGCTTGAGGACAAGAAGGCGGGCTACAAGATTGATGTAGTTGCGCCGTATACAGCCCAGAACCATGCTGGCCTGATCACCGAAGTGCAGAACAAGGCCCTCGACGGGCTGCTGACGATTGAAGATTCGACGTCCGATTCTCCCCAAGTGACATTTGCGTCGGCTTCATCGATCGACCTGGAGGATGACGGCGATCTAAAGGCTGCGGTGAACTCAGCGTTTGTAAATCTGCGCCTGGCACAGAAAGGAATGACGCCCGGCCAGGTACAGACGCTGATAAAGAAGGTTTCGTTCGACACGCTGCAGGTATATGAAACGGGCAAGGTTGGCAAAAGCCAGGGCATGGGGCCTTTTTACAAAGCCATGCTGATGACCTTTCTGATGACCATGCCGATCTTGCTCTACGGTCTCGATATGGCGCGCTCGATTGTCGAAGAGAAATCCTCGCGCATCTTTGAGGTAATGCTTTCGGTGACGCGCGCCGACGATATGCTGGCCGGCAAGCTGATCGGCGTAGGCGCCGTGGGGCTGACGCAGATTGCCATCTGGGTAGCAGCGGCAGTGGCTCTGAGCGGGTCGAGCCTGGCAGCAGCACTGATGACCGGCGACATCAAGATTCAGTTCACCTGGATGGAGGGGCTGTTTTTCCCGGTTTATTTTGTGTTGGGATTTTTTCTTTACAGCGCGTTCTTCTCGGGCCTGGCCGCAACCTGCGAAACCGCGCAGGACCTGCAGATGTATATTACGCTGGCTGTGCTGCCCACGTGGACAGCTTTCTTCATTCTGCCGTTCCTGTTAAGGAATCCAAGCGCGCCCTGGGTGGTTTTCGCTTCAATCTTTCCGCCGACGGCGCCGCTGGTGATGCTGTCGAGGATGGGATTGATTGCGGTGCCCGCATGGCAAATGGCGCTCTCGGTGCTGCTGCTGGTCTTAAGCATCTGGGCGGTTCTGTGGTTCGCGTCGCGGCTCTACCGCATCGGCATTCTGATGTACGGCAAGCGCGCCACGCTGCCTGAACTGCTGCGCTGGCTGCGGTATAGCTGAGCAGTGGCAGGCCAGTCGGGGATTGAGTCGCCTTGTAACAGGGCACGAGTTTACTCGTGCCGCAAGCCGTCGAAAAGCTTGTGGGCTTTAGCCCCTGAAGGATGGTCCTGCGTCGGCTGGAGTCGGGGGCGAGGTCAGGCTCTAAAATCGAACCAGTGACCACCGAAGACAGACCCAGGTTCACGCCGGGCCAGCGAATTGCGCTGGTTGTTGTTCCGCGTCTGGTGTGGGCGCTGGTGTGGCTGCTGGGATCGACCTGGCGCTTTGAAGAGATTGCCGAAGAGGGCGTGACGCCGCTCAAAGGCGGCGCCGGCGCGGGAGCCGAAATCTTCTGCTTCTGGCATCAGTGCGTGCTGCCTTGCGCTATCTACTACCATCGCACGCACGCAACCATCCTCATCAGCCGCAGCTTCGATGGTGAGCTGATTACGCGCACTCTTGGCCTGTTTGGTTTTCACGCCGCGCGCGGATCGAGTTCGCGGAGCGCGCGCGAGGGGCTGCTCGGGCTCAAGGGCGTAATCGAATCGGGCCGCCCGGCGATTTTCACCGCCGATGGGCCGCGCGGGCCGATCTACCAAACCAAAATGGGGCCCATCAAGCTGGCGCAGATGACCGGTGCGCGCATCGGCGCATTTCACCTGGAGCCCAAGCGCGCTTGGACGATTCGATCGTGGGACCGCTTCCTGGTGCCCAAGCCCTTCACGCGCATTGTGGTGAGCTGGGCGCGATGGACTGAGGTACCTCGCGACCTTGCGCCTGACGGTTTTGAGGCGAAGCGGGAAGAGCTGAACGCGGCGATTGAACGCGCGCGGCTGCGGGCGCGAGCACATTTTGGAAAAGCGAATGGTTGACGGATTATCTCCAAAAAGTAAAAGTGCGGAACACGAGCGGGTCGCGGACTTCGATTTCGAACTGCCGGAGGAATTGATTGCGCAACAGCCGCCGGCCCAGCGCGGCCAAAGCCGCATGATGGTGATAAATCGCGCGACGGGCGAGTTCAGAGATGGCATGTTTCAAGAGCTGCCGTCGTTGTTGCGCGAGGGCGACCTGCTTGTGCTGAATGACAGCCGCGTGATTCCGGCGCGACTTTACGCCCGGCGAACGCTGGTGCGCGAGCGTGAGCGGCCAACGGGGCGCATCGAAGTGATGCTGACGGCGCCGGCTGGTCACCCCACGGACCAAGACCCGTCCGCAGGGACCCCAACTGGCCCCAATTGCTGGCGCGCGCTGGTGCGCCCGGGACGCAAGGTTGCGAACGGCGAGCGGCTGGTGTTTCCGGGACGGAACGGAGAAACGCTGCTCGAGGCAGAAGTTCTGGAGCGCGGCGAGTTTGGCGAGCGGCTACTGGAGTTCGCGGCTACGGAGGATTTTTTCGCCGCGCTCGAGCAGATCGGCCATATGCCGCTGCCGCCTTACATTCATCGCGACGATGCCGACGCCGACCGCGAGCGTTACCAGACGGTCTACGCGCGGGAGCGGGGTTCGGTTGCCGCGCCGACGGCCGGCCTGCACTTTACCCCGCAAATATTGGAGCAGCTTGCTGCGCGCGGCGTTGCGATTGCACGCGTAACGCTGCATGTGGGCCTGGGGACGTTTGCGCCGTTGCGCGTGGAGCGCGTTGAGGACGTGAGGCTGCACAGCGAACGCTACACACTGAGCGCGGAGACGGCCGATGCGCTGAACCGCGCACGTCGCGAGGGGCGTCGCATTGTAGCTGTGGGCACGACCGTGGTTCGGACGCTCGAATCGATTGCGTGTGAGACTGACTGCAGAGAATTCGCCGCTCACTCGGGCGAGACGTCGATCTTCATCTCACCGGGATTCGAGTTCAGAGTTGTGGGAGCGCTGCTCACCAATTTTCACCTCCCGCAATCGAGTCTGCTGATGCTGGTGAGCGCGTTCGCCGGCCGCGAGCGTGTGCTGGCTGCGTACAAGCATGCAGTTGAGAGCCGTTACCGCTTCTTCAGCTACGGAGATTGTATGTTGATCAGGTGAACGGTGAACGGTGGACCGTGCCCCGTGCCCCGTGGGCCGTGGTCAGTTATAGCGGATTGACTACTGAGAACCGCACGCCGTTCTCCCGACCACCGTTCACCGTCCACTGGCAGCCTGTTAGACTCTCAATCGTGACCGACCCATCCAAGCCGCCCGTCTTTCTGCTCGACACCATGTCGTTCATCTTCCGCGCGTATCACGCCATGCAGCGCTCGAGGCCCATGTCGACGCGCTCGGGGCTGCCCACCGCGGCCACCTACGTGTTCGTAAACATGATCAAGAAGCTGCGCCAGGATTTTGAGCCGAAGTATTTTGCTGCGGTCTTCGACCCAAGCGGCGAGGTGTTTCGCGACGAGCGTGCGCGTACCATGGGCCCGCTGCGCAAGTGGAACTCGAAGACGCAGAGCTTTGAAGACGTGAGCTACGAGGGGTACAAGGCGCATCGCGAATCCATGCCCGAGGATTTGCGAAGGCAGATTCCTTACATCAGGCGGTCGCTCGATGCACTGCGTATTCCGATTCTCGAAGCGGTTGGTTTTGAGGCCGATGACGTGATTGGTACGCTGGCGCGCGAAGCCGCGGAGCAGGGGCACGAGGTATACATCGTATCCGGCGACAAGGACATGATGCAGCTGGTGACGCAGCATGTCAGGGTCCTCAATCCCCAGAAGGACAACCTGGTTCTCGATCCTGAAAAAGTGAAAGAAGTGCTGGGCGTGCCGCCGGGGAAGGTCGTTGACGTGATGGCGCTGCGCGGCGACACGGTCGACAACATCCCCGGCGCGCCGGGCATCGGCGACAAGGGCAGCGTTGACCTGATCGTGGAGTTCGGCAGTGTTGAAGCGGTGCTCGACCGCGCCGCGGAAGTGAAGCGCAAGACCTATCGCGAGTCGCTTGAGCAGAATCGGGATTCGGTCCTCTTATCCAAGGAACTTGTCACCATCGATTGCCATGTGCCGCTGCCGCTCGACTTGCATGCGATGGAGACACAGGTGCCCGATCTCGAAGCCTGCCGCGAGTTGTTTACCGAACTCGAGTTCACATCAATGCTGCGCGAGTTAGCGCCTGCGGCGGACAGCGCTTCAGTCGAGATATTAGACGACCCGAGCGCCGAGCAAATCGCCGCGTTTTATGAAGCTGCAAACGCCAGCGGGTTTGCGTTCGCCATTGATTCCGAAGCGGCTGGAGTGTCTTCGATCGAAGAAGAAGAAGCGCCTGAAACGCCGATGATGTTGTCGTTGCTGGATGTGGCGGAGGCTGCGGAGAAGAAGGCCAGCTTTGCGCTCGGGGTGAGCGCCGAAGCCGGGCGCGCGCTCAAGCTTGAACTGACGCCGCAGTTGCGAACGCTGCTGGAGAATGAGGCGGTTCCAAAGGCAACGCATGATTTAAAGCTGGCGATGCACGTGCTCGCCGAGCAGGGGATCGCGCTGAAGGGCGCGGTGGACGATACGATGCTGCTGTCGTATGCGCTCAATCCCACGCACACCACGCAGGCGCTGGCCGATGTGGCGGCACGCAGCAATCAGCCAGCGCCGGTAACGCCAGCAGCAGGAGCGGCGGCGATCCTTGCGCTTGTGCCGAATCTGAAGGCCGAAGTGGAGAAGGCCGGCGTGGAGCGGGCCTATCGTGAGATTGATTTGCCGCTGGCGCCGGTGCTCTTCCGCATGGAGCAGGCGGGAGTGCGCATCGATATTGCGGTGCTTGACGGGCTTGGCCTCCGATTCGGCACTGAG
Organism: uncultured Acidobacteriaceae bacterium; assembly: GCA_963732165.1. Lineage (GTDB taxonomy): Bacteria > Acidobacteriota > Terriglobia > Terriglobales > Acidobacteriaceae > Telmatobacter. Next base: position 254,795 of record CAVSYM010000026.1, on the reverse strand, counting down.
ATCGAGCGGCTGGGCGAGCGCATTTACGAACTGGCGGGCAAGCGGTTCAATATCAACTCGCCGAAACAACTGGGCGTGGTGCTGTTTAGCGATCTTGGGCTTCCCGCGCCGGTGGTGCGCGGCAAAGGCAAGGCAATTTCGACCGCGCAGGATGTTCTCGAGCAGCTTGCCGAGAAGCACGACGTGCCGAAACTGGTGCTCGAGTATCGGCAATTGTCGAAGCTGAAGGGAACATACGTCGACGCATTGCCTCTGCTGGCCGATCTTGAGTCGCGCGTGCACACCACGTTTCAAGCAGCGGCCACGGCCACCGGAAGGCTGTCGAGCGTCAATCCAAATCTGCAGAACATTCCGATTCGAACCGAACTTGGACGCGAGATTCGTGCGGCGTTCATTGCAGCGCCGGGAATGCAATTGCTTTCGGCCGATTACTCGCAGATCGAGTTGCGATTGCTGGCGCACTTCGCCGGCGATCCGCTGCTCAAGAAGGCGTACGCGGAAGACATCGACATCCACACGCTCACAGCGAGCGAAGTGTTCGGCGTGCCCATCGATCAGATGGACAAGGAGACGCGGGGCCGCGCCAAGGCGGTCAACTTCGGCATCGTGTATGGCATTTCGGCCTTTGGGCTGGCCGCGCAGCTCGGCATTCCGCAGGCCGAGGCAAAGGCCTACATCGACCGCTATTTTGCACGCTACCAGGGCGTGAAACGGTTCATCGAGAAGACACTGGAGCAGACGCGCAAGGATGGATATGTGCGGACGATGTTTGGCAGGCTGCGACCGATTCCCGACATCGAAAGCCGCAACCCGAACCAGCGCGGGTTTGCGGAGCGCACGGCCATCAACACTCCGCTGCAGGGAACGGCCGCGGACCTGATCAAGCTGGCGATGATCGCGCTCGATCGCAAACTTGCCGAACGAAAGCTGAAGACGCGGATGGTGCTGCAGGTGCACGACGAACTGCTCTTCGAAGTTCCATCTGACGAGAAGGACGAAGTTGCGGAGTTGGTGAAGGCGGAGATGGAAGGCGTGGAGAAGCTGAGCGTGCCGTTAACCGCGCACCTTGGATTCGGGCCGAACTGGCGGGATTTGTAGACGGGCCGCCGGCAGGAATTCCGGCTCTGGCGAAGTGTCTGAGGGCCGGGAGGCCCTCAGTACAGCCGGTCGGGAGACCGGCGGTACGATGTTCGGCCTACGCATGAGGAGTTCAGGTTGCGCCGAAGGAAGAGGTTTCGGCTATCCAATTTCGCCGTAGAATACCTGCAGCAGGTAATGGCGCATGCTCCTCGAACTGACCAAGTCGTTTTCGTTTTTTGTGAGTATGTTCGCTCTCTACCCGGTTGTGGCAGGGGCATTCTTTGTACCGGGGAGCCATTGGCAGGACCGGCTGATTATCGCCGCTGCGCGGATGGGCCTCGCCGGTTGCCTGGCGCTGGTGAGCGGCATTCTCTTTTCGAAGCCGTGGGCTAATCATGACGGACCGGGGCAGGATGGAGCGGGTCGCAGGTTGTTGGCCGCTCTGCCGGTGCGCATTTATCTGTGGACAATTCTTGGCGTCGCGATTCTGTTTCTTCTGTCCTGGTACCTGGAAGAGTTCTACGTGCCCTATCTGTGGAAGAGCCTGCCGTATTGAGCCGTTCGTGAATCGTGGTTCGTGGATTGTGAACCGTGAACTGTGGTTCGTGCTATCCCACCCTATCCGCGAGTCGCCGCCGCGACTTGCGGATAGGGTGGGGCACCCATCGGGCTACCGCGGTTGCTGGCTGAGCCACTGTTTCAGGTTCTGCTCCTGCTGCGAGCGGAAGGCGATGCAGCCGTTGATGTGCTCGATTGCGTGTTTCAGCTCGACATCGGCGGCGGCAACTTTATGCGTGGCAAAAAAGCTGCTCACATCGTCACGCGCAGCCGCCGAGCAGAACGAACCCGTGGCGCTCACCACATACGCGCCCAGGCCCTCGGTAAGTTGAGCATGAACCTTGTCCCAGTTCGCCTTGATGTAGTCCCATGCCCGGTCGCGAGTCTCGACGTCGCCCAGTGCAATCGCGAATTGGATTGCCGAATCCTGATTGCGCACCTTGGATGAAACTGCGAAATCGAGGGCGCGCTTGTTCAGTTGCGGGTTGCGAAATTCCGCGAGTAGCCTGAGCGCGCCTTCCTGAACCTCGGGGTCGGTTGCGTTTTCGTAGGTCAACTTTAGCTTGTCGAAGAGCGTGGTGTCGCCGTTGCGCGCCGCCACGGCGAGTGCGGCTTCGGCCAGCGTGGGGTCGACTGAAGACCGGTCAATGAAGTATTGGTCTGCGATTTTCCGTGCCTGCGCGGCCACGCTGGGCGACGCGCCGTAGCTGCCGATGAGGTAAAGCAACTGGGCGCGGAGTTCACGCTTGTTGTCGTCGTCCTGCCTCGAAGGCGGGCCGAGCTTGAGATAGATCGGGGTGAAAGTGCGATCGATCCACGCAGCGAGTCCGGCGCGCTCGTCCGGCGTTGCGGCGAGCTGGTTGTAAGTGGTGACGAAGCCGTTGACGGCATTGGAGACGACACCGGGGTTTGGGTCGTCCCTGAGCCGCTCCACGAGATTAAGGTAGTCGCCGACCGAGGCTGCATCGGAGTGCACCTGGGCCCATTCGTCGCCGGTAAAGCTGATGCGCTCAGTTGGCGTCAAAGCGGTTTCAATGTTCGCAATAATTGCCGCGGATTGTTTCGGCGCATAGGCGCTGCGATAGTAGCCTACGCCGCCGGCGTTGGCAAAGAAGAGCGGACTCTGTGGCAGTGTGAGGCTGGATTTCTCGGGGGTCAGCAGGTCGCAGGGTGTATTTTCATCGGTTTTGAAGCACACTGGCAGAGTCCACTTTTGCGCAGGGTTCACCTTTGCGCCGGAGTCGAGGAAGAAGCGGCTCTGCTCGACTGCGACTGTGCCGTTTGCCGGCGCGCCGAACTTGAGAATCGGCTCGCCCTGCTGGGTGATGAGCGAGTCCATGATCTTGTCAACGGGCTTGCCGCTGACACGCGACTGGGCTGACCAGAAGTCTTCGGCCGTGGCGTTGGCATAGAGGTGAGCGGTGAGATACGCGTGCACGCCTTTGCGGAAGGTTTCGGGACCAAGGTAGTTTTCAACCGTGAGCAGCACGTCACTGGCTTTGCCATACGAGAGGGCGTCGAACATCTCGTTGATTTCGTCAGGCGTTTCAGCCTTGGCGCGGATGGCGCGCGTGGTTGGCTGCGCGTCGTAGTTGAGAGTTCCCTGTTCGTCGACAGCGACAGTCTGCGGAATATGCCACTCTGGGTGCATGGCGGCGACGGGCTTGTTTTCCATCCATGTGGCGAAGCCTTCGTTGAGCCAGATGTTGTCCCACCACTGCATGGTCACCAGGTCGCCGAACCACTGGTGGGCCATTTCGTGAGCGATAACCAGCGCGACGTTTTCTTTGGCATTCAACGATGCGGTTTTGGGATCGATGAGCAGATCGGTTTCGCGGTAGGTGATGGCGCCGAAGTTTTCCATGGCGCCGGCCTCGAAGTCGGGCAGGGCAATGAGGTCGAGTTTCTTGAGCGGGTAAGGAATGCCGAAGTACGTGTCGTAGTAGTGGAGAACGTACCTGGCAACGCTGAGCGGGTAGGGAGTGAAGGCAACCTTGTCGGGCGTGGAGCAGACGCGGATGGCGACGCCGTCCTGGCTGCCGCTGGAGCACTGGAAGTCGCCAACCAGGAACGCGACGAGATAAGTGCTCATCTTTGGAGTGGTGCCGAAGGTGAGCGTGTGCTTGGCAGCGCCGGGACCGGGCGTGTCAGACTCGATTGCAGTATTTGAGATGGCTGTGTCGCCGTCGTCGATGACCAGCGAAACATCGAAGGTTGCCTTGAAGGCGGGCTCGTCGAAGCTGGGGAAGGCGCGTCGCGCATCGGTGGACTCAAATTGCGTGACGGCGTAGTTGCGGCGAGCGGTCTTCGAGAGATAGAAGCCGCGAAGCTCGTTGTTGAGGATGCCGGTGTAGTGAATGGTAAGCGTGGCTGGTCCTGCTGGGAGTGAGTCAGGAAACGTGAAGGTTGCCTGTTGCTTGTTTTCGTCGAGCGAGACAGTGGCCGTTTGTTGCGCTCCGCCGGCGCTGACGGTGACCGACTGGAAGGCGATCTCAATGGAGTTCAGCGTGATGGAGTTGAGCGGCTGCTTGATGTCGACGTCGATCTGCTCGTCGCCCGAGAAGGTTGCAGCTTTGAGGTCGGGAGTCAGCGTGAGTTTGTAATGCGTGGGCACAACGGTGGTGGGCAGCCGCTGTGCGTCGGCGCGAGGAGCCGGGACGAGAGAACAGAGGGCGAGAACGGTTGAAGATGCGAGCGACGCGCGCAACAAATATGTGCGCATCGAATCCGTCCGCAAGAAAGGAAAGTTGCGAAGATTATTCATGAGATTCCTTGTTGGAGTTTGGCAATGCAGTTTTGATTTGGCGGGCAAGGGTCTATCACCTGAAACTACCGGACGATCGGGCGTCTGCGGGGTGGGAGCGAGCGCGCCCTTTCATTCGATTGTCACATATCGAGCAGGCCGGTGAGCCTGCAGGGTTGGCGGCGCTGAACGCCGAGACTTGCGTCGTCGCGCGCGAGCCACGGCCGGAAAATGCTGCAGTTTGCACAGGTTACAGCGACTGCACTCCTTACCGTCCCGCGCAACTCTTATGCACCGCGCGGGTTGACTGCTATAGATTTCCGACCGGGCGGCAAGGCGGAAAACCCCGGAACGACAACCCGCCCGAAAGAGGGTGCATCGAAACGACTTGTTCGTCTTTTGTCTTGTGAGTTCAAGGCAGCAAGCGATTCCCCGCAGGCAGTTTAGAAAGTGACGTGGAGAACCAGGTGACATTTCTTGTTTCGGCTTGGATATGAATCGCAACTCACTCGTAATCGAGTAAGGAGTAAGAACACTATGAAAAAGACTTTGCGTTTTCTGCTTCTGGCCCTGCTGGTGCCGCTGTTTTTGCAGTCGGCGAAACCGGCGTCTGCGCAGTGGTATGTCGGCATTCACGTTGGTTTCGGTCCGCCGGCGCTGCCCGTTTACGATCTTCCGGTTTGCCCCGGAGACGGCTACATGTGGACGCCCGGCTACTGGGCCTGGGATGCCGATGACGGCTATTACTGGGTGCCGGGAACCTGGGTGCTCGCTCCGGAGCCTGGTTTCTTGTGGACGCCGGGATGGTGGGGCTGGGGTGACGGCGGGTTCTTCTGGCATGCCGGATACTGGGGGCCGCACGTGGGATTCTACGGCGGCATCAACTACGGGTTCGGCTACTTCGGAGATGGGTTTTATGGCGGCCGGTGGCAGGGCGGCCACTTTTTCTACAACTCGGCCGTGTGGCGCGTGGGCGGAGGATTTCACAATGTCTACCGTGACGACACGGTTATCCACAACACATCGATTATCAATAATCACATCAGCTATAACGGCGGCGAAGGCGGCATAGACAGGCACCCCACACCGCAGGAAGAGTCTTATGCGAACGAACGGCATATTGCTCCGGTTGCCGATCAAACTCACCAAGTGGACATGGCGCACTCGAATCCACAGCTTCGCGCCTCGGTCAATCACGGCCGGCCGGCGATCGCGGCAACGGCGCGTCCCGGTGAGTTCTCAGGGCATGGCGTGGTTAAAGCCAGCGATGCGGGTGGCGAATATCATGCTCCGCCAGCCGCGCACGAAGGTCAGCCAGGTGGAGAAGGGGCGCATTATGCGAATCCGGCGCATGCTGGCGATCTGCCCGAGCACCATCCGCAACAGGTGCCAAGCACGGGCAATCCCGATCTTGACCGCAAATACCAACAGCAGCAGCAGCAGCTGGCAGATAAGCAGAACCAGGAACACCAACAGTTGCAGCAGCGCCAGGAACAGGAACACCAACAGGCGCAGCAGCAGCACTACAACCAGAAGCAGCAACAGAAGATGGAGCAGCACCACCAGCAGCAGACCCAACAGATGCAGCAGCGCCATCAGCAGCAGACGCAACGGATGACGCAACGGCAGAGCGCTCCGCGGCCGAAGCGGTAAGCGACCGATCGATTCGATCAGCTAGTTTTTGAACCGGCGCGTGAGATCCGATTGAGACGGCAGCAATGCCGGTCTGTCGGCACTCACGCGCCATTGTTTTTGAAGAAATTGCTGGCGCTCACGCCTCAGAAGTTCATCTCGGGATGCAGCAGTTTCATCAAATCCTTGTCGAAGTTGATGCGAACTTCGCTCTGGTTGTCGAAGATCATGGTGGCGCTGCTGGCTCGTGTAAAGGCAGGCCAATTCGGCAGGCCGGGGTTGTTCGGGTTTCCGCTGCGCGCAAAGTTGATCCAGGCCTGGCTCACACTTTCAGCCAGGGCATAAGCATCTTTTCCGCCGCCGGTGCTTTGTTCGCCGATTGCGATGTTATTAAAAACGAAGGGGATTTCGGCGCAGTGTGACGCGCGGCTGATGCCATCGAGGACCGGCGACTGCCAGGCGAAGAGATAGTTATAAACCGGCGCCCCCTGTTGATCGGCCTTGAGCTCCGCCTCGATGATGGCGCCGGGGCGCATCATGGTGTCGACGTGGAGCCAGTCTGAATACTTCATGTCTGGATAAGCTTTTTTGTATGCGGCGACCACGTCGTCGGCTTTATCGCCGTACTGATCGTGGAAATAACTCTTCAACTGGTCGAAGCTCCAGTCGTCTGCGCCGTGAAGCTTGGGATTCATACGCATGGCAGGAAACTCGTTAAGCGTGGTGCCGATCATCAAAGGGATGTCCTTTGACTGCGTGGGAGCACCGCTGCTGAAGGGGTCGGCGGGAATGTAGTCGCCGTCGACGATGGGCGACCACGAGTAACCGGGACCGAACAGCCCCTTGTGCCCGGACTCCTGTGCGGCAGTTTGCAGAGCTTTCTGGCCGGCCTCGTTGATTTGCTCGTACGGCAGCTTCTGCAACTCGTCGAGCTCGGATGGATCGAGGTGAAGATTCTGCAATGTGAGCTCGGCAATACGCCGGCTGGTCTTCTGATCCATCAGCGTCATGCCCGTTCCCCGGATCGCGCCGCTCTCTACAATCGCTTTCTGGAACAGGCCTTTGGCCGCCGGCGCGCTCATGAGCGTGTTAACTTTTCCGCCGCCGCCCGACTGGCCAAAGATGGTTACGTTGTCGGGATCGCCGCCGAAGCTGGCGATGTTTGCCTTGATCCATTGCAATGAGGCAACCAGGTCCATAATGCCCACGTTGCCTGAGTACTTGTATTGCGGTCCATAGGCGGAGAGATCGAGAAAGCCCATGATGTTGAGCCGATGGTTGACGGTAACCACCACCACATCGCCTTTTCTCGAAAGGTTTTCGCCGTCGTAAACCAACTGCTCGATCGACGAGCCATTGGTGTATCCGCCGCCGTGGAACCAGACCATCACCGGGCGCTTCTTTCCGTCGTCGATACCGGGGGTCCAGATGTTGAGGTTCTGGCAATTGTCGCTGGTAACCCAGATGCGGTGCGGAATCAGAAACTCGGCAACGTCGTTGAGCTGCGGCATCTGTACTTCAGGACAGATGTAGCCATAGGTGAGCGCGGTGCGCAGGCCATCCCAGTGGTCGGGTTTCTCCGGCGGCATGAAGCGCACGGCCTTGGCATAGGGAACTCCCCTGTAGGTATAAATGCCGTTGTGAATGAATCCCTGAACCTTGCCCGCTTCGGTATCGACTACCGCGACCTTGGAGGACGCGACCAGCGGCGCCGATGTGTCTGTTTGCGCTGCGGCTGCTACGGTGGCTGCGACAAGCATCAAGCAAAAAAATATTGCAACTGACTTCATCTTCGGTTCCTCTCCACAAGTGATATATGCCGGGCTCGAGCGATGATGCGCGCGGCTGGCATTTGCACCGGGCGCGAGCACGGGCCGGGAGCAATTGAGGCCTAAAACAGCTGGGGGCAAAATTGAGACGTCCCGTGGCTGTATTGAATATGCGCGGGCAAGTATAGAAGGATGGCGCAGGTGGGGCAAGAGGCGCCCTGTTCACGCGTCAGTTTTTTTGTGCGGCCAGAGAGAGTCGAGGAACAGTAGGCAGGCGCCGGTGACGATGGAACTGTCGGCGATGTTGAAGTCGGGCCAGTGGTAGTGGTAGATGTGCACTTCAATGAAGTCGACGACCGCGCCATAGGCGATGCGGTCGTGCACATTGCCGGTTGCGCCGCCCAGGATGAGCGCCAGCGCGATGGTGACCAGCGTGATGCGGTTGCCGAGAAAGACAAGCGCGGCCAGAACTCCGCTTGCCACCAGAAAGTTGACAGCGGTGAGGGCGTGGTTGACCGTGTGAGGCGAGGCCCAGCCGGCGAAGAGTGAGAAGGCCGCGCCTTCGTTTGTCCAATGGGAGATGCGAAGGATGTGGTCGTAGATTGGAATGGCGTCGCCGATCGGAACGTGGGCGACGACCCAGATCTTGGTCAGCCGGTCGGCGATGAAGACCAGCGCGGAGATGAGGAGAAGCCAGGGGAGACGGCGCGGGGCGGAAAAGCTCACTGGGCTGGCTCCTCTTGGGCGGAGTTCCGGTTGGCATATGTGGTCTCCCACCCATTCGCCCAAAAGAAGGCGAATGGATGGGGCACAGAGCTTTTGGGGCTGTCCGGCCAGGTCATTTTCGATCTAACTCACTTCCGTCGGAGTTGGTTGCGGCGGTTCGATGCCCATCTCATGCAGTGCAGACCGGCAGCGACCGCAGACATCATGCCAGATGCCGTAGTCGGATGTGTCGGGCATGAAGTTCCAGCAGCGGGCGCATTTGTGGCCGGCGGCGGAAGTTATTGTGACATTAAAATTCAGATTCTCCCACCAATCGGAAAATCTTGTCGCAGCTCCCTGCGCGTGGCTGTCCAGGGGCTCCGGTTGTGGGCGACGAATGATTTCTACATCAGAAACGTTAAGGAACTCTTTCAAATCGTTTGCATGACGCAGCAAGAGGTCGAGCCACTCGCCGCTAGTAGCTACCTGAACTTCTGCTTCGAGTGCTTTCCCGATCTGTTTGGTTTGGCGAGCCTCTTCAAGCACGCGCAGTGCCTCATTCCGCACCGCGAAGAGCTGCTTCCACTCTTCGATCAGGGTCGCAGGATTCTCGCTGAAAATCTCCTCCGGTTTGGGGAACAGCGCGAGATGCACACTGGCCTCGCGGCCCTCGACCTTGGGCAGATACTCCCAAACCTCGTCGGCGGTGAAGCTCATGATGGGCGCGACCAGACGAACCAGCGCTTCGGTCACCTTCCACAGCACGGTCTGCGCGGAGCGGCGCGCGTGGCTCAAGGGCGCGAAGGTGTACATGCGGTCTTTGAGCACGTCGAGGTAAAAGGAACTCAGGTCGACGATGGCGAACTCGTTCAACGCCTGGTAGACGCGATGGAATTCGAACGTCCCATACCACCCTAGAATCTTTTCAGTCAGCTCGCGGGTGCGAGCCAGCATGTATCGATCGAGCGGCAGGAGTTCACTTTCGGCAACTTGGTCGCGCGCAGGGTCGAATTCCGCGGCGATGTCGAAAGCCGGCAGCGAGTGCTTCAAATTTCCGAGCAGAAACCGGAAGGTGTTGCGCAGCTTTTTGTAAAGCTCGGCGCAGCGAGCCATCAGATTTTCGCTGGCGGCCATGTCTTCGCGGAAATCAACGCTGGCGACCCACAGGCGCACGATCTCGCCGCCCATGCGGTCGGCGATATCGACCGGGTCAACACCGTTGCCGAGCGATTTTGACATGGCGGCGCCGTGTTCGTCGAGGGTCCAGCCCGCCGTGGCGACGTGCGAGTAAGGCGCGCGGCCGCGTAATGCAACTGAGGTGAGCAGGGAAGAGTGGAACCAGCCGCGATGCTGGTCGCCGCCCTCGAGGTACAGGCACTCCGTGCCTTTACCCTCCTCGAATGATTTGTAGATCGAAGTGAGTTCCGGGTCCGCTTCGCACACCGCCCGCCAGCTCACGCCGGAGTCGAACCACACGTCGAGAATGTCGGTTTCCTTGCGGAAGGTCTCGCCCCCGCAATGTTTGCATCTGCTCTGAGGCGGAAGAAGTGAAAGCACGGGAGTGCTATGCCAGGCCTCGGCGCCCTCGCGGTCGAACAGATCGACGATTTTCTTATTCAGTTCCGAGTCCATTACTGGCTGGCTGCAGCCCTCGCACATAAACACGGCGATGGGCACGCCCCAGATGCGCTGGCGGCTGATGCACCAGTCGGGTCGCGTGGCGATCATGTTGGTGATGCGCTCCTTGCCCCATGCCGGATCCCAGTGCACCTTGTCGATCTCGGCCATAGCTAGCTGGCGAAAGCGCACCGTTCCGCCGGCTGGACGTGGAACATCGTGTTCGAGGTTGATGAACCACTGCTCGGTGGCGCGGAAGATGACCGGGTGATGGCAGCGCCAGCAGTGCGGGTAGGAGTGTTCGAGCGGGCCGCCGCCCATCAGAGCGCCGCGCTCTTCAAGCATGGCCACGATCACCGGGTTGGCCTTCCATACGGTCAAGCCGTCGTATGCCGGCGGCTGCGCGAAGTGCCAGGCTGCGGGATCGACATGGATGTGTCCGCTGGCGTCAACGCGGCAGGTGGGATCGAGCCCGTACTTCTGGCCGGTGTAAAAGTCGTCGGCGCCGTGCGCGGGAGCGGTGTGCACTGCACCGGTACCGGTGTCGGCAGTGACGTAGGTGGCGAGAACGCCGAGAACCGAGCGATCGAGGAACGGGTGCTGGAAGTGGACGTTTTCAAGCACGGAACCCTTGAAGCGCGCCACTTCGACGGCGTCCTTGAGTTGCTTGCAGGCGGACTTAACGCTTTCGACGAGCGAAGCCGCGACGATGTAGACGTCGGCATCCTGCTTGAGCGCTACGTACTCGAATTCGGGATGGAAGGCCACGGCGAGCGACGCAGGCAGCGTCCATGGCGTGGTCGTCCAGATGACGGTGTAGACGTTGCCGGTAGCGAGGAGGGTCTTGAGCGTTTCATTCTGCGCCGGACCTTCGTCGAGCACGGCGTAACGCACATACACCGAGGGGCTGGTGTGGTTCTCGTATTCCACTTCAGCTTCGGCGAGTGCCGTACGGTCGTGGATGCACCAGTAGACCGGCTTGAGACCGCGGTAGACGAAGCCTTTCTCCAGGAAGCCGTAGAACGCCTCCAGAGTCCGTGCCTCGTAGGCGCGGGCCATGGTTTTGTAGGGTGTTTGCCAGCGGCCGAGGCAGCCGATGCGCTCAAATTGTTCGGTTTGCAGGTCAACGTACTTCTGGGCGTAGGCGCGGCAGGCATCCAAAACCGCGGGAGCTGGCATCTCCAACTTTTTACGGCCAAGTTTTTCGTCGACCTTAATCTCGATAGGCAGGCCGTGGCAGTCGAAGCCAGGAACGTAGGGAGCGTCAAAGCCGGCCATCGACTTGGATTTGACTACGAAATCTTTGAGGCCCTTGTTGAGGGCGTGACCCAGGTGAATGGGCCCGTTTGCGTAGGGAGGGCCGTCGTGGAGCAGATAGGCCGGGCGGCCCAAACGGGCCTTGCGAAGCTGCTCATAGAGGCCCATGGACTTCCAGCGGGCCAGACGAAGCGGCTCATTGTGGGGCAAATTAGCCTTCATCGGGAAGGCCGTCTGCGGAAGGGTAAGGGTCGCCTTCAACTCCGGCGCAGGGGGCATCGTAACTCCATTACTTCGAGCGGACTCGGGTCTTACTTCAGTTTAAACGGATGGGCTGAGATTTTTGGGTAACAAAGTAGGAGGGGTTGCCGTCTATTATTTATGGAAACTCGAATCGGGCAGGAATACGAGACTGCGGATCTTGAGACTTCCATTGAGGAGAGTCCTGGCTCCGAGACAAGTTTGGCCGCCATCAAGCATAATGGATTAATACTGGAAGGTCGGGGACTGGAAGGTCGGGGCGGCACGGGAGCGGTGAAGCTGCAGTCTGTGCATGCGGGAACCACTGAGCCAGCAACGAATATGGGAAACGATCTACTGACACAGGCAGAAACGAGCGCAGCGCAAGACCCGGCCGAAGGTCATCACCTCGACGCCTTGCTGGGCAGGGCGTTTGAGGAGAAGCCGCTTTGGACGGATCTCTACGAGAGCATCCGCGACGTCTTTTTTCCGCCCAAGCTGCCTCCCCTTGAGCTCACATCCACTCCGATTCCGGTTCCCGACCGCATGGCAGTCAAGCGGAATCCCTGGGCGATCGGGATTTCGACGACCGTCAATGGGCTGATCCTGGCGCTGGTGCTTTATTTCGGTGTCAGGCAGGTCATCAAGGCGGTTGCACCGACGAATTTGACGAGCATCGATGTCGGCGACTTCAAGGCGCTCCCCAAGCCGGACAAGGCCGGGGGCGGTGGTGGCGGCGGCGACCGCAGCATGTTGCAGGCGAGCAAGGGCAAACTGCCCAAGATTGAAGACAAGCCGATTGTGCCTCCCCAGGTGCAGGAGCTTGAGAAGCCCAAGATCCCGGTACTTCCGTCAATCAACGTGCAGAAAAACATCCAACTGCCTGACAATCCTGACATGCCCGTTATCGGCATGAAGAGCTCGAGCAACATAGTGCTCTCCAATGGCACCGGCAGCGGCGGCGGCATGGGCACCGGCAGCGGGGGCGGACTGGGATCGGGCAGCGGTAACGGCTTTGGACCCGGATATGGCGGCAATGCTGGCGGCGGGCTTTTCCACATTGGCGGCGGGGTGGCTGCGCCGGTACTGTTGCACCAGGTTGATCCCGAATTCAGCGATGAAGCGCGGCGCGCCAAGTACCAGGGCATCTGCCTGATCTCGATCATTGTTGATACCAACGGCAATCCACAGAACCCAAGGGTGATAAGGCCGCTGGGCATGGGACTGGACGAGAAGGCGCTGGAAGCGGTAAAACAGTTCCGATTCAAGCCCGCCATGAAGGATGGCAAGACGCCCGTGCCGGTGATGATTACCGTCGAGGTGAACTTCAGGCTGTATTGAGCGAGTGACCGCACAAGAGCGAAGAGCGAAGCCCGAGGGCTTCGCTCTTCGCGTCTGGTGACGATTCAATGCCCGCCTCAATATTCTGATGGCCGTTGAGGATGGGCACCCGGTGCTGCTGCGCAACGTTTCGCCCGGCCATAATCACTGGCTTGAGTTGAAGCTTGTGGGCGGGCCGAAGAGCCCGCGCGATGCGGTGGGCGCAACGGTTTATGTAACCGCCAACGGCATGAAGCAGCGCGGCGACGTGCTCAGCGGCGGAAGTTACGGATCGACGGGCGATCTGCGGCCGCACTTCGGATTGGGTCAGGCGACCAAGGTTGACGACATCGAGGTGCATTGGCCGAGCGGCACGCCAGTCTTTGAATTCTCCGTTGTCCCACCGCTTTTGAAAAATGCGGATTCAGCTTGAACTTCCTTTAAAAAAATGCCTCCTCCGCGCGCGACTCGGTCGCGTTTTCTGCGCATTTGCCCTCCGGTGGGCGCCAAGCCCACAGCTTATTTTGCACGCACTTCGTACAAAACAAGTGGCAGCTAAGAGGCTTCTATATTAAGCAGGAGATGTGCAACCTGGTGCTGAAAAGGCGGCATCTATCTTCGCAGAATAGCCAGGAAAAAATGGCCAGGTATCCTATTCCGACGCTTTGCACAAGCGACAGCGTGAGAATCTGAATGTTTTTACTTGTCAGATCAAACGACCACGAGCCATCCGGTGTAGAGTTTTTGTCAAGATCGGAACGGAATGGAAACCCTCGTGAAAAGGTGAAGGGGTGAATGACAGACCGCAAAGCGCCTGAAACGCGACAGCAGGAGGAATGCGATGAGTTGTACAGGGGCAGACGGATCGATTATTGAGCGGGTTAGCCGCCAGGTGCGGCGCCATGTTGAAGGACTGGCGATTGCGGCGGCTGCAATTCTCTTGCTTCTAGCCTTTTTGCCTTCAGGCCCGGCGCCGGCGCAGGAAAATGAGACGCCGTCGATCCGCACCACCACCAACGAGGTGCTGCTGGACTTTGTGGTGCGCGACAAGAACGAGAAGATCATCCGCGATTTGAAGCCGGACGAGATCGAAGTCTATGAGGACGGAGCGCCGCAGAAGCTGCGCCACTTTGAGTTCATTGACGGACGGACGGTGGAAAATAGTTTGCCTGAGACGGCCGCAGCGCCCGCGCCGCCTTCGGCAACACCTGCGGCGAATGCGTCTGTCGCGCCAAAGACGGTGAACGAGCTGCGCGATATCAGCGTTGTTTCGATCGTGATTGCCAATCTTGACCCGCGGATGCGCGCACTTACCGTCGACGCCATGAAGCAGTTTGTCGAGAACGAGCTCAAGCCCAACGTATATGTGGGTGTCTTCACACTGGGCGAGCCGGGCATCAACTATGTGACGACCTACACCAACGACCCGAACAGGATCTCTGCGGCGGTGGCACAGGCGACCGGTTCGGCCATGGCAACGCAGCTCACGTCATTGAATCAGGGATCCATTTCAGACTCGGGGATGTTCGATTCCGGTGTCTCGGGATCGACATCCACACCCACTGGGATGGCGCCCGGCGAATCGTCGGTGAACACGCCCAGCCAGGCTGGGGCGGGAGCAGACGTCACTGCGGAGCTGGACACGAGCTGGGGCAATGAGATGCACGACGTGTACCAGAACAGCATGATGACGCTGGGGCCGCTGCGCAATTTTGTGAACGCGCAGGCGGGCATTCCGGGGCGCAAGGTGGTGCTGCTGTTCATGGCCGGACTGCCCATGACTCCCGACACGATTGAAATGATGAACGGCGTGATCAGCGCGGCCAATCGAGCCAATGTGACGTTTTATGCGATCAGCCCGGTGCTGGGCTACGGCAACCTGAACCACGCCAAGCAGGCTTTATCGAGCGCGGCCAATTACAGCAAGAATCAGCAACTGGCGAGACTCGCCGGAGGCAACATGGCGGTGACGCCGGGCGAGGCAAAGGCGCTCGATATTGCCGAATACTCCATCCAGGCCAACCCGGTAAACAACATGGCCAACCTTGCCGAGGCCACCGGAGGCAAGCTGCTGCCGCCCACGCTCGACATGCGCGAGCCGTTGCGCAAGGTGATGGAAGACGTGCAGACGCACTATGAGCTTGCGTACTCACCCACGAACACGGCGATGGACGGCAACTTCAGGAAGATCGAAGTGAAGGTGAAGCGGCGCGGTGCAACGGTGTTTGCGCGCGACGGGTACTATGCCTTGCCGATCCTCAACGGGCAGCAGATCTACCCGTTTGAACTGGCCACGCTGAAAGCCATCAACACCAGGCCCGATCTGCACCAGTTCGATTTCCACACAACGACATTGGAGTTCCGCCCCGGCGCGGTGCGCAATCAATATGACTTTGTTTTCCAGGCGCCCACCAAAGATCTGACCGTGAAAGACGAGAACGGCTGGGCCAAAGTGCATGTGTGCGTCACCGCGCTGGTCAAAAACGACAAGGGCGAGATCGTCGACAAGATCAGCAAGGACATTCCCTACGATTTGCCCATCGCCACCAAGGCCGAGATGGAGAAGGGAACGGTGAGCTTCACCGCGCCGTTCCTGTTGCCGCCCGGCCATTACACCATCGACACGGCGGCCGTTGACCGGCAGAGCATGAGGGCCAGCGTGAGCCGGTCTTCGCTCGACGTGTATCAGGACGCGGGGTTCACGATGAGCGACGTAGCGGTAGCGCGGCGCGTGGATGCGCTCGACGGCCCCCCTAACGCCTTCAATCCGCTTGAGGCGCGCGGCGCAACCATTACGCCGGAGCTCGGCAACGTTATCACTCCCGATACGGCCGGTGCGCTCGAGTTTTATGCCATCGCCTATCCGCCGGCTCCGGTCAATGCACCGGTGAATGTGAGCTTCGAAATCTACCAGGACGGCAAGCTGGTGATGAAGAGCCCGCTCAGCCCCGTGCCCCTCGACAAAAATGGCGCGGCGTCGATACTGGCCAAACTGCCGGCGGGAAAACTTGTGCCCGGCGGCCACTTCGAGGCCGATGTGCTGTTTGAGTACAAGGGCGAGCGGCTGATGAAGAAGGTGGAGTTCACGCTCGCGGGAGGTGGAGTAGCGAGTAGCCAATAGCCAATAGCCAATAGCCAATAGCCAATAGCCAATAGCCAATAGCCAGTAGCTGACAACTGGCAACTGTCAACTGTTAACCGCGCATTCCCCGCGCGTGTCGAAAACAACGGAGGCCGAGGAAGGCTTAACGAAGGTGGCTTAACGTGATCAGCCATTGGCGTGGTTCGATTTGGGTGTTTCCGGTTGTCTTCGGCTTAATGGTCCCGGTCTTCGCGCAAGATGCGCAATCGCAGCCGGCGCCTTCGAAAATCACCAAGCCGGTGGACCCGATAACCGCGCAGAACGATCAGGCTCCGCAGGTCAGCACCACCACCAGGCTGGTTCAGCTCGATGTGGTGGTGCTCGATAAGCAGAACCATCCGGTCACCGGGCTCACGAAAGACGATTTTCGCGTCTTCGATAACGGCGTGGAGCAGAAGATTGCGCACTTCACGGTCGGCGCCGGCGCTCCTCCCGCCGCTCAGCCTGTCACGCCGTCGCCGCTGGCCATCAGCAACCGCCAGCCATTGAGCGCGCCACCGCCCGGCGTCACAGCAATCCTGATGGACGAACGCTTCCTTGACACATTTGGTCCCGGCGGCAGTGATCTCCACGACCCAAAGTTGGCCATCAGGCAGATGCGTATGCAGGTGTCGAAGTTCCTCTCCACGCTTCCGCCGGGCGAACAGGTCGGAATTTTTTCGCAGAGAGAAGCGGGGGTGATGGTGATTCGCGACTTCACCGACGAACCAGCATCGCTTCCCGCCGCGGCCAATTGGCTGGACGGAGAAGATATCCCGTGGAAAACCGTCGATAGTGTCGGTTCTGCAGGCGCTGAAGGGCTGGGCGCTGGCAAGCAGAATGCACCCTCCGCCGCTGGAGCGCAGGCCAGCCAGCTCAGCGGAACTCCTGATCGGTTCTTAAGCGGCGGCGGACTTCATGCGGTATTCAGTCACATGCAGGAGTTTCGGGGCCGAAAAAACCTGGTATGGATTTCGGCCGGCTTTCCCATGGCCGTTTCAGGCTTGAACGTTTGGATGATGGCCAATGAACTTGACGCGGGCCTCACTGGAATAGAACGGAACGGCTCAGGGTCGCCGCAGCATCCCGATCCGCAGAACCACTTTAACGAGATTCAGCAGCTCGCCCGCGCGCTGGGCAATGCCAACGTCGCCATCTACCCGATAGACGCCTTTGGCCTCACCGTTGCAGGATCATCTGAATCTCAACACGCTTTTGCCGACCTCGTTGCAACCCAGTCAGGAGGACGCGCGCTCTTCGACAACAACGGGATGGTCGAAAACCTTCAAAACATTGTTGCCGAGGGCGACCGCGCCTACCAGATCGGCTACTATCCCGCCGACAAGGTCTGGGACGGCAGCTATCACCACATCGAGCTCAAGCTGACGCCGGAACACAGTGGTCTCACCCTGCTCTGCCGCAAAGGCTACTACGCGATCGACAAGCCTGTAGCGCCCGCCGACGTGATCTCTCGCGAAGCTTCCAGAAGCGCACCGGGCAAGATCACCGTTGCGGAGCTCGATCAACTCGTAGCGGCCGCCAAAGATAAGCCTGACAAGGCCGCAGCCAAACAGATCTCATCGCTGTCGCTGGGCGAGCGCATCAGCGATGCGCAATTCGAAAAGATGAACGCGGAACCTCCCGGGCCCGAATCGCGCACTGCGCTGCTGGCGCTGGCCGATGCCGCGGAGTTTCTCGATCTGCCGGCGGCTGAGATCCCTGCCACGCCGCCTCCATCAATCGACGAGCAGCGCAACATTGTGGTGCGTGCCGTGCAGTTTGCCGCCAACAACATTCATCAGATGCCGAATCTACTTGCCACCCGCAAGACTACTCAGTATCGGAACATTCAGTACGCGCCCGAAACCTGGACCCGTGGAGCCGCCCCGAGCAACGCGCCAAAGCCGGAGATCGATATCGAGGGCCCGTTCAAGCCGATTGGCAAATCGCAGGTAACGGTTGTGTACCGCGATGGACATGAAGTGGTCCAGAACGCGCCCAAAAAAGCGCAGACGCACAGTTATGGAGTCACCAGCCGAGGCGAATTCGGAGAGTTGTTGCGGTCTGTGATGACCGATATGGTTCAAAGCCGGATCAGCTGGAGCCATTGGGAAGACAGCAAATTGGACAAGCTGGCGGTGTTTGACTTCGACGTGCCTCGAGGCAAAGCACATTACCAGTGGAGTTACTGTTGCACGGTCGACCAGGATGGCAGGGAACTGCTCGTCACAGTTCCGGCCTCGTATCACGCTGAGATTGCAATCGACCCCCCGACCGGAGCGGTTATGCGCCTGGCGGTGAAAACCGAACCCGAAAGCAATGTGATTCTCAAAGCATCGGAGATTGTGGAGTACGGGCCGGTCGAGATTGGCGGCCAGACCTATTTCTGCCCGATGAAGAACGTTGTGCTCTTCATAGCGCGGGACTACGATGCGGAAACCGGCGATTTCGAGAAAGCGGGAACGCCGGATTTCTTTTCGGAGGTGCGCGCCACGAATACTCCGTTCGTTGCGGTCAATATCAACCACGCGTCGTTTGAGAACTACCATGTGTTCCGCTCCGAAGTGCGGATTCTTTCCGGCGACGATCAGAGCTCGCCGGCTGCGGAGCCGGGGGCTGGCGCTAAGCCCACTGCGCCGAAGTAGGCACAGCTGCGAAGCGATTGGCGCCGTTTGGGGGCAAGAGCGAGGCGGCAGGAACCAGAGGGGGTAATCCGATGATCGATGCACGGAGATGCACAACCGATCTCAAGCACGTTGAACTTCGCAAGCGGTTCGGCGCCAAGACCTTTTCGCTGACCCCACTCGCTTTTCTATCGGTAACAATCCTGCTCGCGGCTACCTCGACCGCTCAAACCGATCAAACTCCGTTCATACGCACCACCACTCGGCTGGTCCAGCTTGACGTGGTTGTGGTCGACAAGCAGAACTACCCGGTCGCCGGGCTGACGAAAGACGATTTTCGCGTCTTCGATAACGGCGCGCCTCAGGAAATCTCGCACTTTTTGGCAGATGCCGGAACCAATGCCGTCCCGGCGGAGCCGTCGCCTTACGCCGTCAGCAATCGGCCATCATCGACTGGAGCACCCGGGGTGACAGTGATCCTGGTGGACGAAATGATCCTGGGCGTGAAGCACGATTGGAATAACGGACTCTTATTTGAAATGGCGCACATCAAGAAGGCGCGTCTCGAGGTGCTCAAGTACCTCACTACTCTGCAGCCGGGCGAACTGGTCGCGCTTTATGCGCTGCGGCCAGAGGGCGTGGTGGTGATCCACGACTTCACCGACGATCCGAAGGCCTTGATTGCTGCCGCGCAAACGCTTGGAACCGGAGGACATGGCAGCGCCAATATTGCCGGTCTCAGGCCAGGAGAAATCGGTACGCTGCGCGAGTGGAGTGCGAATGCGTCGCCGGGGCCGCGATCGACGCCTGAGACAAAGTCGCGAAACGAGACCATGAGCGAGGACGTGAGCCAGAGTGTGATTCGAGGAGGATTTCAAGGGATCATTCAACATCTCGCAGGTGTGCCGGGCCGTAAAAACCTGGTTTGGATTTCATCGACCCTTCCCGGCAGCTACTATGGGTTCGGCCTCCAGCCATTCTCAGAAGCGCCCGACTCTGCCCTGCCGCGGACCATAGACCAAATCGAGACGGGACACAGCGGCAAATTGGCGACCGAGACGTACCCCGATCCGCGGAATAGCTACAACGAATTGAGTGGGTTCGCGCGCATGCTCAGCAACGCCAATATCTCTGTTTACCTCTTCGACGCGCACGAACTTGTGGGCACGGATTCGCCGCCCGGCAGTCCGCTCGTAATGTACCGTCCAAGCGATGCCCAATGGGGCGGCGCAGACATTATTGCGTCGGAAACAGGCGGTCGCGCCATTTTTAACAGCAATGCGCTCGACCAGCATCTGCGCGAGATTGTTGCCGAAAGCAACGCCTCATACCAGATAGGCTACTATCCCGGCGACAAGGCCTGGGACGGCAAGTATCACCGCATCGAACTGAAGCTCGCGCCCGAGCACAAAGGACTCACGCTGCTTTGCCGCAAAGGATATTACGCGGTCGACAACCTATCGCCTTCCTACGAAACCTTCCGCGAGGCGGAGAGAAGCCCGGTCGAGTCGCCGGGCATCGGACTCACGCTCAATGTTCCCAGCAATCCCATTGAGTGGGGACCCGAAAAGGTAGTGCTGAAACTGAATGTCCGCGAGATTCGGTTCGAACAAAAGGGCGATATGGCAGACGCGAATCTTGCTGTGGCTTTTGTGCAACTGGGAAATGACGGGCGGATTCTGGAGGGGTTCACTGACAATGTTGCCCTCGCGCTCCCGCCCGATGACTACGCCGCCGCCAAGCAAGAAGGATGGTTCTACTCGCGTCAGATCATTGTTTCAGGGTACGCAGAGAAACTGCGCGTGGTGGTGCGCGACCGGGCGACCGGCGCCACCGGATCGGTGTCAGTGCATGTCGAGGAGAAGTCAAACCAGAAGACGAAGTGACAGTGGTTCCTTATTCGGTCTGATGCCGAGGCCCGAGCCTGAAGGCCGGAGGCTTGTTGCTCGTGGATTCAGCGGGCATGAAGGCCCCTGCTCCCTCCGGCGCGCTCGAATCGAGTCGAGATGGACTGCTTTGGCCAGATGAGCTAAGTCTCTATCCGCTTAAATTTGCACCAATGTGGGTGCCCATCCTTTCCGCAGTTCTATCGCGGAAAGGGTGGGAAAGCACAAAATCACGCGGTCGAAGAGCTAGTGTCCCTTGTCATCCTTTCCAACTTTGTACTCGGAAGAAGATTCGTCAGCGGCTAACCCTCATTCCGCTCGGTCCCTCGCACATCCTCTGAGAAATTCTGGTGATCGGCCCACCTCTCAGTCAAGCCCACCACCTTTAAAAGATCATCCAACTCCCTGCTCTGCAGCCACTTGCGGCAGCCGTTCGCCTGCTTGTTTTTTCAGCCGATTCGCTAAGCTCGAAAGCAGGTGATTCGATCGGGCTACGCCTTCTTCGGCGGCAGCCCTCGGTCATGCTCATTCAGTTCCGTTCGAAGTCCTTTAGTTTTACGCGTTTAAGACGTATATTCTTGAAAGGAGACTACTTAAGGTAGATCCGTGCCGGCAACGATCCTGAAATCAAGAGCTTGCAGAAACCCCCCGGGGGCGCCGGGGGTAGGGGTGGGGGCACAGGGTATCCCCGTACAGTACGGCGCAGGACGTGAAAGCTATCCCAGCGGGGAGAAACTTAGGCTAATGCCAAATTCGTTTTGGAGGCCTATTCGGCACGACTAAACAGGCTGCGGAAAAACTCAATTCAGATAGGTTTTGTAACAGAGCGCGACTTCACAGGTTGCGGAAAAAATCGCAGGGACGCGGTTTTGTAACAGGGCACGACTTCAGTCGTGCCGATAAGACGCCCAAAATGAGTGAGGGCTTTAGAACTCATCCGTAAATAGTGTCAAGTTTGATCCGTGGGATTGAATCTCTGTTTTGCTGGGAATTGGAAGGCGGCGATGATGGATTCAATATGGCCCAGATCAAGTCTTGGACAGTTTCGGATCGTTTGTGGAGCAAGGTTGAGCCTTTGATTCCAGTGCGCCGTCGTGAACCGGGGCGAGAGTACCAGCGCAAGGCTGGAGCGGGACGCAAGCCCATGTCTTCTCGACAGGTCTTCTCGGCGATTGTTTACGTCTTACGGACCGGCATTCAGTGGAAGGCATTGCCGCGTGAGTTCGGTTCGGCCAGCGCAGTGCATCAACACTTTCAGAACTGGCATAGGGCTGGTTTTTTCCAGAGACTGTGGCAGACTGGCTTGGCCGAGTATGACGGAATGCACGGCATCGCCTGGCAGTGGCAGGCAGCTGACGGAGCCATGGGCAAAGCGCCGCTTGCAACCGAATGCGTTGGTCGGAACCCGACCGACCGGGGAAAAAAAAGGGCGCAAACGCAGCCTGTTGGTCGACGGCCGTGGAGCCCCGCTGTCGATCGCCGTCAGCGGCGCCAATCTCCACGACTCCAAACTGCTGGATCGGACGCTGGCTCAGGTAGCCATCCGGCGTCCTGACGTTACGGGGTGGAAAAATCAACAATATCTCTGCCTGGACGCTGGATACGTGGGCTATCCGGTCAGCAAGATCGCCCGCAGGCATCACTACTATCCTCGCGTTAAATCACGCGCCGAAGAGCGACTCATCAAGTATCGCTACCCGGACTCTAAGCCGCGCCGCTGGGTCGTAGAACGAACCCACTCCTGGTTTAATCGATTCCGCAAACTGCTGGTCAGCTTCGAAAAAACCGAGGCCAGCTACACCGCTCTGCTACAACTCGCCGCTGCTCTGATCTGTTGGAGGCAGACTATCGTTATTTACGGATAAGTTCTTAGCCCCTGCCAGATAGATTATGGCAATAATGCTTCGTTCAACGAGTTTTTCCGCAGCCTGTTCAGTCGTGCCGATAAGACGCCCAAAATGAATGAGGGCTTTAGCCCCTGCGGAATCGTCTGAGGCGAAAATGCCTCACTGAATGAGTTTTTCCGCAGCCTGTAAAGTCGTGCACTTTGAAAACGCTGTCGCCAGCTCTTATGCGGGACACGATACTAAAAAACCAGCCGCGAGGTGACGGCGATCTCGTGGTTGTAGCTGTGGAACTGGCTGGTAGCGATCTGCTCTTCGGCGCCAACGCAGATTAAGAGGCGGCTCTTCGGCTCTTCTTCGTGAATCTTCTTCGCAAACAGCATTCCGGGCGTAACAAACGTCATGTTCTTGTGGTTGTTCGGGCCGCCGCGATAGAACGTCGAATTGATTTCAACTTCAGGCCAGAAGTACTTATGCACGTGGGCCTGAATGGCGGTGTTCGAGATTGCGGTGCGGCCCAGCTTGCCCGTATCTTGAACCGGCAGGCTGCCGCCAAACGTGCTTTGCACATCGATCCATTTGTAACCCTTGCCTGCCCCGAAGTTGGGAGAGACCGCGGCATCGGTGCTGCCGTTCTTGTAGCTCCCTGTGGGAATGGTTCCCACAAGAAACGCGCTGACGTCGAAGCTGCCGTGCTGAGCGTTGCCTGACAGAATCCGGTACTTCAGGGCGAACGACATGTCTCCTGCGCCGTCGACTACCTTGGACGAGTTGTGCTGGAAGTAGCCGGGCAGGTTGAAGTCGATCTCGGTGTTGGCGAACGGGATCAGGTTCAGGCCTTTGCCGCCATCGAAATTCCAGGTCTGGACGCCGTTGGTTGCCGTCTGACGATAAAAGTCAGTGCGCGCCACCTGGATGAGCCCGACGTAAGTTGTGACGAGCGGCGGCGGCCAGGCGGGTTGTTTGGCCTGCGTCGCTGAGGTGCGCTGCTCCCACTTACCCCAGAAGCTCTGGGCGGGAAGGGAAGCGACAAACGTGAGCAGTATTAGGACTAATAGTTTCTTGGAATGCAATTTGACCTCGCTAAAAGTGGGGAATATCCAGAGAAGAATGACAGATAGGTTGTGAATCTCACAACCAACTTTCGGATGAGATTGCGCTCCATCCAGTGACCAGGCGAATGCGGGTCGGCCGGCGTGGGCGCCGCAAGTTGTTGAGGCTGCCCGAGCAGATTACTTCAGCTCAAAGGCAGCCTCACACCTGGAAGAATTCCGCAACGGTGATCAGCGCGCTTTTCCCTGGGCCGCGACGCCGTGGATGGCCGCGTTGATTTTTTCCTGATCGCCAAGGTAGTAGTGCCGAATCGACTTCAGGTTGTCGTCGAGTTCCTGCACGAGCGGAATGCCAGTGGGAATATTCAACTCGACGATTTCATCGTCGGGGATGTCCTGGAGGTATTTGACGAGCGCCCGCAGGCTGTTGCCGTGGGCCGCAATCAGAATCTGCCTTCCCGACCGCACGCTGGGGGCAATCGCATCGTGCCATAACGGCAGAACGCGCTCCACAGTGTCCTTCAGGCACTCGGTTAACGGAAGCTGTTTTTGGGTCAGTGTTTTGTAGCGAGGATCGCTCCCCGGGTAACGCGGGTCATCCACAGTGAGCTCCGGCGGCGGAACGTCGTAACTGCGGCGCCAGATCTTCACCTGCTGGTCGCCGTACTTCTCAGCGGTCTGAGCTTTATTCAGCCCTTGCAGCGCGCCATAGTGCCGCTCGTTGAGGCGCCAGTCATGCTTTACCGGAATCCACATCAGGTCCATCTGGTCCAGGACATTCCACGTTGTTCGAATGGCGCGTTTCAGCACCGAGGTATAGACCAGGTCGAAGTCAAATCCCTCCTGCTTCAGCAGGACTCCCGCGTCTTTGGCCTCTTGAAGGCCTTTTTCGGAGAGATCGACATCGGTCCATCCGGTAAACAGGTTCTCTTTGTTCCAAACGCTTTCGCCATGGCGAATTAAGACGATCTTGTACATGTTCCATCCCTTCGTTCTTATCAATCAATGAGCCGGAATCAAACGGTTCGAATGCCGCCCAATTTGTGAGCGGCAGTATCCGTCTTCATTGTCTCAAAAGTGGCAGAAGAGTCCCCCCGCGGAGCAGACAGAGGGTGAAAAGCGGCGGAGTACCGAGGTACAGGCCGAGGTGGCACGAAAGCGGGCCGGGAGTGTGAATCGAGGGCAAATGCCGGGCGCGCCTCGCCCCAACCCTCCGAAATTCCGGAGAAGCGTTTCAGAAAACTCGAAGCCGCATCACTCTTCGAGCGAGATTGCGGCCTGAGCGTGCAGTTCCTCGTTCGCAACGGGCCCCCGGCTGTTCTTGAGCAAAAGGCTAACAGCAGCAGCCGCGAACGCGATGATACTGAGGGCCACGAGCACCTCAAGACGGTAGGAACCGGCGCGATCGAAGAAGTGACCGACCATCACAGGTCCGGTGCCACCGCCGATTGCGTAAGCGGTCCACATGAGCCCGTACAGAACTGAGAAATGCTTGCGGCCGAAGTAGCGCGCCAGCAGATAAGGGCCGACGTCTGCTTCGCTGCCGAGGCCAATGCCAAGAAGGGCTGCGCCGATAAGCGCCACGCCGGATGAGCCAGCAAGAGCAAGAACGAGAGACCCGGTGGCCGAGATTACAAGCACGCAGGTCTGGATGCGCTGCGGAGAAAGCCGGTCGATGAGGAATCCGACAAAGAGCCTGCCCACAATACCCGCACCGCCTCGAATTGAAAGCGCGACCGCCGCGCTTGCGGCCGGGATGCCGTGCTGGGTGAGAACGGCCGCAAGGTTAGTGACCAGTCCGTTCTCGCTGAACGCGGAAAGAATGGTGATTACGGCGAGAATCCAGAACGCGGAATTCGCCAACGCCGAGCCGACGGCTACACCGGAAAGAGTCGCAACTTCTTCGTGAATGACAGCAGCAGGCCGGTTACTAACCAGCAGCGCGGTTAGCGGGAAACCGAGCAGCGCGATTCCGCCCAACATCATATATGCATTGCGCCAGCCGTAGTTGCCGATGGTCCATTGGGTCAGGGGCGGAATGAATATCGATCCCACTCCGCTTCCGGTGAGGATAAGAGCGAGCGCGAAGCCGCGGTGCTTTTGAAACCAGGTAAGCATGGTACGCGTATAAGCGAACTGCGCACCACCGTTGGCAACCAGCCCCATTACGAAAAACGTGAGATAGAACCGGCCGATGCTGGGCCCAAGCCTGCTGAGCGATGCGAGCGCTAACGCAAAGATCAGGATGGAAGGGAGAATGATGCGGCGGGGAGGATAGCGATCGAGCAGGATTCCGATTACGGGTGAAACAAATGCGACAGTAATTGCGGCCAGGCCGAATGCTCCGTCAAGTGACTCGCGGCGCCAGCCCAGCGATTCATGCAACGGGTTCAGAAACAGACTGAATGTATAGGGAATGATGGGCGCAAAGCTGGTCATTACGCCAACGAACGCTGCTGCCGCCACTCCCCAGCCGGGATAGTGGATTGAGCTCTCGTTGGCGAGCCTATGATCGGCGGTCTGATCCATTAATTATCCTGCAGCCTCATGCGCTTGCCGGCCGATGCCGTGTGTAGCCGTTGCGAGCGATACGCTCACTAAGTCGACGGAAGGCGGCCTCAGAGACCAACTTGACGCCATTCCCCGATACAAACCGATTGTAGAAGTTGAACAGAGCGCAAGCGTAGATAGCATAGAAAATTGCGGCTTCGTCCCATCCTTCGCACTTCAGCGCTTCGATGTTCGCTTCGGTGATGGCGCCGGAATCGAGCGTGAGCTTGCGGACAAATCGCAGCAGGGCCTTCTCTCTTTCTTCAAGGCCCGACTTGTCAGGATCCTTGAGCACGCTGCGGACGAATTCTTCGCTACCGTGAAGATGCGATGCAACGGCGGCATGAGCGTTCCTGCAGAAGTCGCAGCGATTAAGCGAAGACGTATAAGCTGCAATCAGTTCGCGCAGAAACTGACTGATCGGCGCATCTTCAAACATCACCTCATGCGAAAGTTCGCAAAGGTGAGTGGCGGCATCGGTCCGATAAGCGAGGATATTCCAGATTCCCCAATACTCCATGCCGGCAAATTGCGCCGAAGTTATTGCATCGGCAAACGGCCCCGGCTGAGGATTCTCTTCGATCTCGCGCAGAAACACGTGAGCCTGACTGGCTGCAGGCATATTAGCCCTCCTTCAAATTTGCCTCAATCAATGTCAATGGATTCTGGGCGCAGACAAACCTATGCTGCGGCGATTCGCCATCTTTAACTGAAGTTCAAGACGAATTTCAATGACTGGGTCGAAGAACAGGCCGAGGTGCGCTTGATCGGCCTCGATGGAATCTTGATACACGGGGAACGGGCCGCGTCCACACGGCTTCGCGACCGAATAACGATTGATCTTTTCCGAACGGCGATACAACTCGCAACCAGCCTGGAGTTGAGTTTTACATCCACCGTTTGATGGATTGACGGCCCCGCATGTATCGGTTCCTATCCCTTCAGTGTATTTGGAAGACCTCCTGCCGGTTGATCGAACAATCGTACGGACGGTTGACGACAACGCTATTCAATTCTTCGATTATGGATGCGGCAATCGTTCCCCACTGTTTAACCAGGACAATTTCATTCACGTTCTCTCAGCGATAGACTGCGGCGCGCAAGTTGATCCGGATTCGGGTGTCCATTGGGAGAACATGCTCGACGCCCAAAGAGGCGCCAGTCCGTTTTGTGTGCTCGGGAATGAATTACTCGAGAGTCAAAACCCGATTTACTGGAGGCAGTATGAAGTTCAGACGCAAGAACGCAGGGCTGATCGCGGTATTGACGGCAACCACTTTTCTTCCCCTTCTCGCTCTTGCACAGGCGACCACGGCATCGATTCACGGCACAGTTTCAGACCCAAACGGAGCCGTGCTGGCGAGTGCTACCGTCACCGCTGTGAACACAAGCACGGGGATTTCGAATACCCGGAAAACCGACAATAAAGGTTACTTCGTCTTCCCCGACCTTCATATTGGCGGACCGTATTCAATCACCATCGAAGATTCCGGGTTTCAGCGATTCTCCACCACCGGCATCATGCTCGACCTGAGCTCCGCGCGAGAAGTCGATGCCAGGCTTCAGATCGGTACCTCATCGCAGACTGTGCAGGTGAACTCCGATATAGTGCAGGTCGAATCGGCCGATGTTCAGCTGAAGAACGTCGTTGCCGCACAGGAGATCGAAGAACTGCCTACGCTCGGTCGCGATGCTGTGCAACTACAGAAGACCGCGCCTGGAACCGTCGAAGCCTCAGACCGGGAAGCAACTTTCTCGACCAATGGCAGCCAGACGCAGGAGAACTCCTATCTGCTGGATGGAACCGACATCAACGACTTTCTTTTGAACCAGCCGGGAATTGTGGTAAACCCCGATGCGCTGGCCGAAGTGAATGTCATTACCAGCACGATCGATCCCGAGTTCAGCCGCAATTCCGGCGCAATTGTCGACGAAGCACTGAAGAGCGGCACGAACCGTCTTCACGGCGACGGGTTCGAATTTTACCGCGATACTTTTCTTAACAACGGCAATTACTTTTCAACCACAAGACCCCAGTTTCACCAGAACGTGTTCGGCGGGACGATGGGCGGACCGATCCGCCAGAATCGTACATTCTTTTTTGTCGCGTATCAAGGATTGCGAAACCGCTCGGCACAGACGACGCTGACCCCTGTTTTTTCGAATGCACAAAGGGGTGGAAACTTTTCTGCCGACCTGCCGCAGTTTTCGAGCAATCCAATTCCATTTCCTAATGGAATCCGAGGGCCGAATGGACTTTGCACGCAGGGCACTCCATGGAGCAGTTGTTTCCCGAATCCGCAGGTCCCTATGGCGGATTTCGATCCGATTGCCCATAACCTGCTCAATAAGTACGTTCCGATATCTAACTATTCGAGCGGTGGAATTTCATACGACAACTTCAATGCTCCAAATACCTCCGATGACGATCAGGGCATTATCCGTATCGACGATCAGTTGACTTCGAAAGATATGCTATGGGCATCGACGGTCTTCGATTCGAACCCCGCAGTGAATACCTTGCCGCTTCCTTCTTCCGAGTCGACGGGAACGGGCGCGACGCTGCCGGGATTTGCTGCTGACAATTCATCGCATACCAAGATCTTCAATGCGTCGTGGACGCATGTATTCTCGAGCACGATGTTGAATGAATTGCGGGCCGGCTACTTCCGGTTCAACTACGCTGAGCTGGAACCGGCCGCGTCCACGCTGGCCGCTCCATCATCGTACGGGTTTAATATCATTCCCCAGGACGCCGCCGCGGGCACGTTGCCATTCATCAATGTAAACGGCTATTTCGCCCTCGGCTTCAGCACCAATGGGCCGCAGCCCCGCAACGATCAGAATTACACGTACATCGATAACTTCAGCAAAGTGGTTGGCAATCACGATTTGAAATTTGGCGGTAACTTAGAGCGATTCAGCATAAGTAATCCCTTCTACTCCGACAATAGCGGTAACTTCTTTTTCAACGGCTCCGCGGTTTACAGCACGGGCGATCCTGCGGCCGATTTTCTGCTTGGAATTCCGGCGACGTATAGCCAGGGATCGGGATTCTATGTGGATGTAGGGGCGTGGCAATATTACGCGTATGCCCAGGACCACTGGAAGGCTACAGACACCCTGACGCTGGCTTATGGTGTGGGCTACGACGTGGAGACACCGTATGCGAACCTGCAGTACGGCGGTGTGGGCGTAACCTGCTGGACCCCGACGAATGACGAATCGAAGGTCTTTCCCAATGCTCCTCCGGGATTGCTTTATCCCGGCGATACGGGATGCAATAAAAATGGCAGCCCGACAACACATTGGGATCACTTCTCTCCCCGTGTCGGATTTGCGTGGTCGCCTAAAGGGAAGCTGGGACAACTTCTGGGGACCGCGGGACGGCGTGATTTTGTTATTCGCGGTGGATTCGGCGTCTATTGGAATCGAGTGCAAGGTGAAGGCGCGCAGGTAAACTCGAACGATCCGCCATTCTCAGAGAATAGCGAGGGCGCCGCTGGATTGGGGGGCAATCCGAGCTTTGCCAATCCATTTGCCGACATTGCAGGCACACCGGGCGCCTCTTATCCGGCCAATCCATTTCCATATACTGTGCCCAAGGCGGGTGCAAACGTGAGCTTCATGTCACTTTACCCGCTTGAAATGGACAATCTTACCTCTGAGTGGGACGATCCTTATACCTATAACTTCAATTTGAATGTGCAACGCGCTTTGCCCAGTAACATGGTGCTGACGCTTGGCTACGTGGGATCGTTGGGCAGAAAACTGGATCGCGCAAGAGAAGGCGACCCGATCACACAGCAAGGCCACGATGACTGCCTGAATGGCTCCGGTTCGAGCACGCCGATCACTCTCTATGTCGGGCAAGGAGCGCAGACCTTCTCCTGCCTGCAGTTGGCTGGATCGCAATCGCTCTATTTCCCTGGAGAAAAACTCCAGCCCGGAACCGTCCCGGGAACGCAGATACCCGGCGTCTTTCCTAATGGGCTTCCGTACTATCTCTCCATCGGAGGCATGCACACCAGTGGATCATCGAGCTATAACTCGCTGCAGGCGTCGCTGGCTAAATCGCCCACCCATGGACTGTACTTCTCGCTTGCGTACACATACAGCCATGCTCTCGACGATGCTTCGAGCCTGGAGGACTCGGTAGCTAATGGGTACGGAACGAACTATGTTCCCGGGTTCGAGCATATGAGCTACGGAGACTCGGTATACGACGCACGCCATCGGCTCGTGGGCGTTTATAACTACGGGATTCCTCTGCCCCAGGACATGCAAGGTCAAACCTATCTTCGCACGTTACTTGGCGGATGGCATTTGTCGGGAATCACGACACTGCAGAGCGGCTTCCCGGTCACGGTTTACGACGGAGGGGTTTTCAACTCGCTCTACTGCGATCAATTCAGTTTTGTGAATTGCCCCGACGTTCCAGTTACTTCGACGTTCCACATCAAGACGCTGAACCCCAGGAATGCGGATCACGTCTGGTTCAATACTTCAACTTTCACACAAGAGCCAATCGGCACTTTTGGAAACGTGAAGCGCAATTTCTTCCACGGCCCCGGATTCAACTATTCGAACTTTGAGATATACAAGAACACTCCGATTGGGGGTTCGGAGAGCCCGCGCTACGTGCAACTCCGCCTGGAAGCGTACAACGCATTCAATCATGCAAACTTCGCAAACCCGAGCGGCAACTACGGAGCAGGGCCAACGGTTTTCGGTGTGATTACTTCGGTCGATCAGCCGGTGAATGCCGGAGGCGATCCACAGCCTGGACGCGCCATTCAACTTGCTGGAAAGTTCTATTTTTGACCCGGTGCAAAGGAGAGTAGACTAGCGTTGTGATTCAGTTCAAAGCGGACGGGACTGACAAGTACGCGGAGGAAGACTGCCCTGCAGACGGGCATTCTACGGCGGCCAATCTGCCGGTGGTTGAAGAAGCCGACGCAAGCGGCGAGGTCGCGGAACTCTACGAGCGTTACCGCTCCCACTTCGGCAGACCCAGAGTTCCCGGAATTCTGAAATGCTTTGCCACGCATCCCGTCTTGTTGAAGAACATGATGGGCCTGGCCGAGGACTTGCTCTTTGTGGATGGATCTCTCACTCGCCGCTACAAGGAGATGATTGCGACCGCGGTTTCGGTAGAGAATACCTGCCCCTACTGCGCCGACAGTCACGGCTATTCACTTCGCACGCTGGGAGGCTCGGCCGAGCAACTTGCGGCGATTGAGGCATACGATCTGACCTCGGCGACGTTCAGCCCGCAGGAAGGAGCATTGCTTGCGTTTGTCAGCAAGGTGACGCGCGCATCGCACTCGATCCATCGTGGCGATATTGAGAAACTGATTGAGGCCGGCTGGAGCGAAGATCAAATCGCGGAGACGATTCACATTGCCGCGCTATTTGCCACGTTCAACCGCATTGTAAACGCATTCGGCCTGCCGTCGCAGCATTTGCTCGATGTTTATGAAAACTAGGACGGCACCGTTCGAGTTGAGCCTGGTAACGATTTGAAGGGCAGTCAATAGAATCAGCCAGAGGCGAGACCGGGCCAATGTGAGTTCAATGGCGAAAGTCTCGAAAAGCAGTGCTATGCTTGTCGATGTGTACGAGCAGTTTGAACGCGTTATCGATCTTACCGACCCCGCACTGAACCACCTTTACGGGATGACCGTGGAAGATGCGCGGGCTCTGGTTCTCGACGGGCCTGCAGAGAGCGTGAGCCGGATTCGTGGTTCATTTGCCTTGCTTGCCAAGCGCGGCCGGACGGTAAGAATGGCGCGCTCGCTCGACAGGCCGCTGCGGTACTTTCTGGCCAAGCGCAAAGAAGGCCCAGCGCTCATCGTCTCCGATCGCATCGACAGCATTTACGAGTGGCTCAAAGGCGAGGGTCTGGACGACCAGTTCCGGCCCAATTACACGCGCATGGTGCCTGCGCATTACGTGGTTGAACTGCAATTGGTGGGCTGTCCCGATCCCGATCCCGTGTATCAGCGCTTTTTTACGCCTTCGGCTGGCACACTGCCCGCCGATTTGGATGCGATCGGCCGAGCGTACATCTCCGCACTCGCTGATGAGATTGCGCAGTGGCTTCGCTCCCTTCCGCAGGATGAGCCGGTTGGTGCATGTTTTTCGGGCGGCATCGATAGCGGAAGTGTTTTCCTCGTCACGTATCACCTGATGCGCACACTCGGGATGAATCCGGGCAGGCTGAAGGCGTTCGTGCTTGACCTCGGCGACGGACCCGACCTGCGCCAGGCGCGCGAGTTTCTCGAGCCGCTCGGGTTACAGCTTTTTCTCGATGCGATTGAAGGCAGCGCGTCGGCGCTTGATGTGAGCGAGACGATCCGAGTAGTTGAAGATTACAAGCCGCTCGACATTGAATCGGCCACGATGGCGCTTGCACTCGCAAGGGGTATTCGGGCGCGCTACCCTGACTGGCGCCACCTGATTGACGGTGACGGCGGCGACGAGAACCTGAAGGATTATCCGATTGAAGCCAATCCCGAGCTCACCATTCGCAGCGTCATCAATAATCCCATGCTTTACCAGGAGGGCTGGGGTGTGGGCAAGATCAAACATTCGCTTACTTACAGCGGAGGACTCAGCCGCTCCTACGTCCGCACCTACGCAACCGCGCGCCATCTTGGATTCAGCGGGTTCAGTCCATACACCATGCCCAACGTGATTTCGGTTGCATCCGCCGTTCCGTTCGTTGAATTGACTAATTACGAAGTGGAACGGCTCTACGCGTTGAAGGGCGAAGTGGTTTCGCGCGGAGTGGAGGCGGTGACCGGAATGAAAATGCCTGTCTTTGCCAAACGGCGTTTCCAGCACGGAGCACTCTCTGAGAATTCGCTACGGCAGCGGTTGCCCTACCGCGAGGCTGAATACCGCAATCGGTTTCATTCGCTGTACGCGTGATGCTTCCCCGGCTAACTACTTATCCCAATACCGCTCGCGAGCGCGATCAATGGATTCTGGCGCGCCGAGGCATGTACAATGCCGTCGATGCCCGGGTTCCCTATGCATACCTGGTGGAGGACGAACGAAATGCTGCGGGTGAAATTGTGCCCACGGCAACTATTTTCCTTACCAATCGCGAGTGCCCGTGGCGCTGCCTGATGTGCGACCTTTGGCGCAACACGATTAGTGAGACAGTCCCAGCCGGCGCGATTCCGCAACAGATTGACTACGCCCTGGAGCGAATTCCCGCGGCGCGGCAAATCAAACTTTATAACAGCGGCAGCTTCTTCGATCCGCGTGCGATTCCGCCAGAAGACTACGAAGCGATTGCGCGGCGACTCGACGGCTTCGACCGCGTGATTGTCGAGTGCCATCCGGCCCTGGTGGGCGATGCGTGTGCTCGATTCAGGGACTTGATTCGGGGCAAGTTCGAAGTCGCAATGGGACTCGAGACGGCGCATCGCGAGATTCTGGAGCTGCTGAATAAGCGCATGACGCTTGAAATGTTTGCGGAGTCGGCACGACTTCTGCGGGAGAGCGAGATCGATCTGCGTGCCTTTATTCTTGTGAAGCCGCCTTTCATGCGCGAGGAAGAATCAGTCGATTGGGCGGTGCGCTCGCTCGAGTACGCGTTCGAGTGCGGTGCGACGGCGGCAAGTTTGATTCCTACGCGCGGCGGCAATGGCACGATGGAGGAACTTGCTGCAGCCGACGACTTCTCGTCGCCTGCGTTGCGAACGTTGGTAGCAGCCTTTGAACGAGGCATACTGCTTAAGAAAGGACGTGTCTTTGCCGATCTCTGGAACGCAGAGACGTGGCCGGGGTGCCATGCGTGCCGCGGGCGGCGCATTGCACGGTTGCGGGACATGAATCTTGAGCAGAGGCTTCTCGAAGCTGTAGCCTGTGACATGTGCAAGGACGAGGCATGAACGTGCAATACGACATTGCCGTGGTCGGTTCGGGTTTTGCGGGCTCGCTGTTAGCAATGATTGCGCGCCGGCTGGGGCGCTCCGTTGTTCTGATCGAGAAGGGCACGCATCCGCGCGTGGTGATCGGCGAGTCGTCGACGCCGCTGGCAAATCTGCTCCTTGAAGAGCTATGCGTTCGTTACGATCTGCCATCACTCAAGCCGCTGACCAAGTGGGGGAGCTGGCAGCGTGTACGCCCTGAGGTCGCCTGCGGGCTCAAACGAGGGTTTACATTTCATCATCATCTGCTCGACGGCGAGGATTCATTCGACCCGCAGCACCGCGGTCAGCTCCTGGTCGCAGCCAGCCCAAATAACGAAATCTCCGACATGCACTGGTACCGCGCGGACTTCGATCAATTCCTTGTGCAGGAAGCCCAACGGCTCGGCGTCGACTATTTTGACGGCGTTACGCTCCGGAGCTATGAACAGGAACGGGGCGGGGTTAAATTGCGTGGCGAACGCGGCGGCAGCAGCGTGGAGTTTCACGTCCGGTTTGTGGTCGACGCCACGGGACCGCGCGGTTTTCTGCATCGGGCTTTGGACCTCGACGAGAATCCGTTTCCCGATTATCCGGCGACGCAGAGCCTGTACAGTCATTTTTCCGGCGTAGACCGGCTGGAGAAAACGGACTTCAGCCGCATGGACGGCGCACCTCCTTTTCCGATCGACGATGCCGCGGTTCACCATGTCTTCGACGGTGGATGGATTTGGGTTCTCAAATTCAATAATGGCATAACAAGCGCCGGCGTTGCGGCGACTGATGAGATCGCTACGCAGTTCGGCCTTCAAGAAGGCGCTGCGGCGTGGCGACGCCTGCTGGACCGCGTTCCGGCGTTGAAGGCGCAATTCGCGAAAGCGCGCGCCGAGCGGACTTTCACGCACATGCCCCGGCTCGCTTTCCGCAGTTCTGCAATCGTCGGCGAGCGCTGGGCATTGCTTCCCTCGGCTGCCGGCTTCGTCGATCCTCTGCTTTCCACCGGCTTCCCCCTTACGCTGCTCGGCGTGACGCGCGTGGCTGAGATCATCGAAAAAGCGTGGGGCAGCGAAAATTTTGGTCTGCGGCTTGGGAATTACGCACAACAAACCGATCTGGAATTGCTGGCCACGGCGCAGCTCATCGGAGCGCTCTACGCGAACATGAATCGATTCGATGTGTTTGTTGCGCTCACGCTGCTCTACTTCGCGGCAGCAAGCTTCGCCGAGTCGGCGCGAAGGCTCCAGAAGCCACAGCTCGCGAGCTCGTTTCTTCTCTGTACGCATCCTGAGTTCGGTCCGGCTTGCGAAAAGATCTGCGCCCGCGCACGACGAATTCTTTCAGACGCCGAAGCACAGGCGCTGATAAACGATATCAATGCGGTAATCGAACCCATCAACGTTGCCGGCCTGGGAAGACGAGATCGGCGCAACTGGTATCCGGTTGAAGCCGATGACATGCTGAATGCAGCCGCGAAGCTGGATGCCAGCCGCGATGAAGTGCAGGCAATCCTCAAACGATGCGGCTTTGTATGCGAAGTAACCTCAGATCGCGCTATGGCTTAGATTTTGGCGTGAATGCGATCGGAGACGCCGAAACAATACCCTTTCCTTCTTCAACGACGAGGAATCGATCCGGAGCTACATCGCGGAGCGATTCTTTGTGGCCGCTGGGCCACGCGATCTCGATGTTCACTTCGCTCACGCTGCCCGGCTTTCCGAGCCCGAAAGTTAGCGGAAACTCGCTCTGCGAAAAATAGCTTGAGCCCGACTTAACCATGGCGAGTTGCCGCATCCCGCCTGCCGCGGTAAGCGTAACCTTCGCCCCAATGGCATCGCGGTTCGACTTTGTTCCTACAAGCTTAAGCCGCAGCATGTCGTTGCGATTGCCGTTGTCGTTGCGGAAAAGATGCGCGGGGCCGTTATTGGTGGTGACAACCAGATCGAGATCGCCGTCATTGTCGAAGTCGGCGTAAGCCGCGCCGCGTGCAACCATGGGGCGGCGCAGCGCGGGGCCAACATCTGCTGACACATCCTGAAACTTGCCATGGCCGATGTTATGGAAGAGCAGCGGCGGCTCAGCGTAATGAAGGTTGGGGCGAACAACGCCGATATCGTCGGCAACGTGTCCATTGGCGGCAAAGATATCGAGACGGCCGTCGAGATCGTAGTCGAAGAAGAAGCAGCCGAAAGTAAGCGATTGCGCCGATGGTGAGGCGATGCCCGAATCCACCGACTGATCGGTAAAAAGGCCCGAACCGTCGTTGTGGTAGAGCGCAATGCTCTCGTCTGTAAAGTTGCCGATCACCAGGCTCTGGCGGCCTGAGCTGTCGTAGTCCCCGGCATCCGTTCCCATGCCCGCGCGCGCCTTGCCGGCATCGCTGAAAGCGACACCGGCGGCAAAACCCGCCTCAGAGAACGTGCCGTTGCGATTGTTATGGTAGAGCTTGTTGGCCGCTGTGTCATTTGAAACAAAAAGGTCGATCCAACCGTCGTTGTCGTAATCCAGCAGCGCTACGCCAAGCGATTTTCCATTCGGGTCGTAGAGGCCGGCCCGTTTGGTCACATCCTGAAATCTGCCGTTGCCAAGGTTGTGAAAGAGCCGCGCGCTCTCTCCCTTGTAGACTTCGGGCGTGCAATATGACTTGTGCTTATCGTCGAGCGAACAGCGCTGATCGGTCTTCAGCGACCACTCGACATAATGCGCAACGAAGAGATCGAGCTTCCCATCATTGTCGTAGTCAAACCACACGGCGCCGGTGGGGAAACCTGAATCGGCGAGGCCGGCCTTGGCGGTAACATCGGCAAACTTGCCGTTGTGCAGATTACGGAAGAGATGGCTGCCGCCGATTGCGGTGACGTAGATGTCGTCGTAGCCATCGTTGTCGAAGTCACCCACCGCGCAACCCATGCCATACATTTCAATATCGAGCCCGGCCTGGCGCGTTACATCGGTGAATGTTCCGTCGCGATTGTTGTGGTAGAGCGCGGGGTACGATTTCCCTGCTGTGTGACCGGGCCAGTCCATCGAATTGACGAAGAAGATGTCGGGCCAGCCGTCATTGTCGTAATCGATGATGCAGACGCCGCTGCCGATGGTTTCGGGCAAATACTTGGCGCCGAATGCGCCGCTGTTGTGCTTGAAATGGATTCCGGCCTGCGCTGTTACATCGGTAAAGGTAATTGGGCCCGCCGGACGTGGCACTGTCGGCTGCGCGGTATTCACAGGCGAAGATGCGGCTAAAGCCGGCTGAGTAATGCTGCTTTGTTCAGGCTGTTGAACGGGCTTTGATTTGCAGCCACTCGCCATAGTGGCAGTGACTGCGATAAACACAGCAAGGCACCATGTGCTCGAAGCTGCACGGCGTTTGCAACCGAAAGAAAGCGG
This sequence comes from uncultured Acidobacteriaceae bacterium, assembly GCA_963732165.1. Taxonomy (GTDB): domain Bacteria; phylum Acidobacteriota; class Terriglobia; order Terriglobales; family Acidobacteriaceae; genus Telmatobacter. Next base: position 217,488 of record CAVSYM010000026.1, on the reverse strand, counting down.
AGCCTGGCACATGGATGGCCTACGCACGGGCCGCCTTCTGTTCGGGAATTGGAGAGTCTCCGGCAGCGCGGGCTCGCCGCGAGTCAATCGCCATTTCAATCAACATCGCCGCGGGGCCGACCCAGAAGAGCGCGTAGAGCGGAGCGTAGATGCTGCTGTCGAGACGGAAGAGGAATTCGAGCACCGCAATGGCGACTGCCACTATGTACTGGCCCATGCGCGAGCGCACGGTCGTCTTCGGATCAGTGATCATGAAAAACATGAAGAGTTGATACATGGGTCCAGTGATGGGTGAGATCTCAGACTGCCAGGGGTCGCCGACGATGTGCGCGCGCAGGAACGAGAGTGCAATAAAGCAGACCACATAGGTGAGCGTGATGTGGAGTCGCTTGGCGCGCCAAACGATCACCGTGCCAAGCACCCAGATGGCGATGAGCGAGGCAAAATCATTGCCCCACTGAATGCTGAGCGAGGCCACGGCCTGTGAAGCAAGAATCAGCATGGCGCAGATGCCGAAGTTGGAGGGGTTCCATATGTGGCGTCCGCGAACGCGCAGGGCGTATTTGGAAGTAATGGCGAGAGCGCTGCACAACGCGAAAGGCCAGAAGGCAGGCGAGCGAAGAAGAATTCCCACGCTGATGCCGCTGATGTAAGAGCTGGCTGGGTGCGGCCACTTATGCAGAAAGATGCGGCCGAGTGTCATCTCAACGGCAATGGCCGTAACGATAGCGAGCAGGGTCTTCGAATAGCTCTCGAGGATGCCGAACGACAGGTTGCCGACGAGAAGAATCAGCGTGATGAAGATGGGCGGCAGATAAGGATTAAGGCGGCTTGATATTGGCACCCATCCTCTGAATTGCTGCGTGGGTGCGGTTTGCGGCGGCAGCTTTGGTTGTGTGGTTGGCTGGCTCATGATGGTTCCTTTAAAGTGTAGAGACGGTCGGGCATGAGGTCATCGAGCGTTTGCACGAAGCCCGAAGGCCAGTGAATCACTGCTTTGTCGATCTTCGGATTCTTGCCGAGTCCAAAGTGCACGCGGCGGTCGTTTTGCGACGCAAAGCCGTTGCCACCCGAGACCTGCTGCAACTGTTCTTTGCCACCCCAATACAGAGTGATCTGCGCGCCAATGGCGCTGCGATTGCTTTTTGTGCCTTCTAGTGAAAACTCGATCCAACGATTGTTCGGCGTCACAGTGTTTTTGTAGAGCAGGAGCGGGCCGCGCTGGTTGGCAACAACAATATCGAGCGAACCTGTGTTCCACAGATCTGCAAGGGCCACCGAGCGGCCGTCGTAGGTGTCGGTGGCGCCCACAGACTGCGCAACATCGACAAACTTTCCTTCGCCGTCGTTGAGCCAGAGGCGTTTTTGTTGATAGCCGGAGAGGCTGCGGCCATTGAACGCAGGCCAGTTTGCGGCATCGCTGATAATGGAGCTGTTGCCGCCGGCCACCTTTGCAAAGTCATACCAGTAACTGCGCTGACGGTCGAGCGAGATGAATCCATTGGTGAGAAAGAGATCGAGGTTGCCGTCATTATTGAAGTCGCCGAATTGCGCCCCGAAGCTCCACCCGCCTAGCTCGACGCCAAGATCGCGCGCCAAGTTGTCATACTTGAGCGCCGGACCCGGTTGGGGCACCCACAGGTTATTGCCCTGAATCAGGACGCCCTCTTCAGAGATGTTCGAAACATAGACGGAAAATTTCCCCTCGTCGAAGATGTCGCCGAAAGAGACGTTCATGCCGCTCTTTGGCGCAAAGCCGACGCCCGCTTCTTTGCCTGCTTCGTGAAAGTGTCCGTGATCGTTGATATACAGCTCTGAGACGCCGTAGTCATTGGCGACGAAAAGATCGGGATAGCCTGTTCCGCTCAGATCGGCCGCGGCACAGGCAAGGGCCCAGCGGCGGCTGTTGATGCCGGCTTTTGCGCTCACCTCTTCAAAGTGGCCGTTGCCCAGGTTGTGGAAGAGATATTTGCGGCCACCGTTGTTGGCGTACTCAAAACTGTCGGGCATCATGCGCGTATCGTGCAGGTGCCACAGGTCTACGTCCTCCGGATAGTAACCGGCGACGAAGAGATCGAGCTTGCCATCGTGATCGTAGTCAAACCACACGGCGGTGTTGGCGTTGATCCACGGCGGCAGCCCGGCCTGATCGCTCACGCGCGTAAAGTGTTTGCCCTGGTCGTTATGGAACAGCTCGGGCTTGCCCCACTTGATGAGAAAGAGATCCTCGTAGCCGTCGTTATCGTAGTCGCCCCACACTGCGCCCATTGAGACGCCGGTGCCGGGCTGATTTACGTCGGCGATGCCCAACTCTTCGGCAACGTCGGTAAAAGTGCCGTCGTGATTGTTGCGGTAAAGGTGATTCTTGCTGCCGATGGCGCTGTTGGTCACGTAGATGTCGGGCCAGCCGTCGCGGTTGTAGTCAACGATTGAGACGGATGCGCCCATCGAGGCAATCTCAGGCATGACGCCGTCGAGCTTCGAGTCGAGCGCGGGCGCCTGATGAACAAAATCGATACCGGAAGCATGGGCCACTTCTCGTAATGAGAAACCGTAACGAGCAAGCGCAGCCCGTGCGCTGGGGTTTACGCCGGCCTTTGCCGGAGCAGACAAATGGCGCATCATCCAAGGCACGGCGAGAAGTGTTGCAAAGAAAATGACGACGAGGATTCGTGCGACTGGAGCTTTCTTCATTGTGTGGTCCCATTGCGCAGCGCGCTGCGGAAGACATCTGCACTTACATAGCGCGTTTGAAAGTCTTGCCAGTCCTGAGGGTGATGGCGATAAACCCATTCGTCCTCGAGCGTGCCCGGCGGGGTGTCGTATTCAGTGCGCGCGTGGTGGGGCAGCGGTTCCACGGTGCGCGAGAAGGTGGAGTTGTAATCGCCGTCCTTCACCCAGCCATCGCCCTGAATCACGTAGTCGCGCACCCAGCCAGCGGGCGGAGGCGGCGGCACGGCAAAACGTAGGGCAAGCTCGTCGCCCGCGTTCATAATTACATAGCGGTCGTCGGTCGCTTTGAGCAGTTCTCGCACATCGCCGTAACGGGTGTAGAAGCCTTCAAGATCGCGCCAGATCTGCGTGGTTGCGGCGAGTTGGTTGTATTCGGGAATCTCGGGCGACGAAGCATTCGCCTGATGAATGACCGAAAACCCGCGATAGTGCAGGTCGGCTGACTGCGGATCGAGATGCACGATCTTTGTCGTAGCATCGGGCAGGCCTTGCGCCCACTCGACCTGGTCCCAGTAGATTTCGAGATTCGTGCGCAGGCGCAGCTTGTGCGGCACTCCTGCGTGGAAGAGACCAGTGAGATCGATAAGACAGGTCTTGTTGCGGCCTGCCGGGAAGCCTAGATTCGCGCGCACGACTTTCCAGCCGCCGCGTCCGTCGGGGATCTCAAGGCTCAACGGATGAGGTCGAACGTGGTCATCCTGCGACATGGCGACATTGATTGACGAGTCCGAGGGATGCAGCCAGCCGCGCGCAATGAGCCAGAGCGGGCCGCTAGTGGGCATGTCGTTGCCCAGGTCGATTTCGACATAATGGTCGCGTGTGACGCCCTGGTACTGGCCGCGGCCGAAAGTGTCGAGATACCTGCCGTCGAGGTTGCGAAGTATGTCTGTTACGTCGTTGCCGACGTCGTCGGTTGCGCGAGCAATAGCGTGCGGCTCGGCGACTGTGGTTACCGCCAGTTTGACAGGCGGCACTACGAAGCGTTCGTCAGTGAAGACTTCAGTACCGGAGGGGTGGTCGACGGCCATCAGCCCGAGAAAGTCGTAATAGTAGGTCTCCCACAGTTCGCCGGTAATATTCAGGTCGAGCGAGCCATCGCGGGGGACGAGAGCGCTGCCGGGAATCTTGTACCACTCCTCGGTTGCCGCAATGCGCGCGGGGCCCATGGAGTCGATGCGAAGTCCGAGCGCCGCGCCCCACGGAACGGTGTCCTTTACAAACTTCATCGAAGTGCCGTTCCATGCGAAGAGGAATGGGCACGAGCCTTTAAGGCGTTGCTCGGTCAGCACCTCCTGATCGGCCTTGAGCGCGAACTCCGCGCGAACCGTGCCGTTGGGCCATACCAGGCGAGCGACTTCCGCGCCGGTCTCGTTGCCCAGACCAAAATGGAGCTGCGGGCTATTGATGGGCTGCATCTGTACGAGCAGCCCGGAACGAATTTGAATCTGGCCGCCGATGCCGAATGAATTGATGCGCTGGTCTCCGGTCGCCTGGTGGGCGCGTGGGCGAATGATCTGCCAGTGATAATTCTTCGTGGTGTGATTGACGGCATCGATGGGTTGCCCGTCGGCTGTAAGTCCGAGCAGGTCGAGCCGGCCTTCGGCGCTCGCCGGGGAAGCGTCGAACACACGCGCAGGGCCTTGCGGAGAGGAAAGAAACGTGAAGTGCTCGTTCTCATCGGCAAGCCAAATAAGTGCGCCAGGAATGGTGTGCCGGGCGTCAACGTTTGCCAGCAGTAGATCGAAGGCGCCGTTGTTGTCGAGATCGGCGGCGTGCAGGCGCACTTCGCCAGCCAGTGCATGCGAGGCATCGGGGACTTGCGCGATGTCGCCGGCCTGCCATGCGCCATTAATGTTGGACAGCCGGACGATTGAGCCGCTCGATTGCACGGCAAGCAAATCGAGAACTCCATCGTGATTGGCGTCGGCTGCCGCAATCGCCTTCACATCGTTAAAACTTTCAGGCAGCGCTAGCTCAACAAAGTTGCCGAGGCGCTGATTGATGAAGACGTGCAAGTGGCCGGCGCCATCAATGAGCGATGCGTCGGGATTGCCGTCGCCGTTCAGGTCGGCCCATACGAACTGGCGAATTCCCGTGATCGCGGCGAAAGGATGGATGGGTTTGAAAGTTCCGTCGCCGTTGTTGCGCAGAACAGTGGGCAGGCCGCTCGCCGCGCCCATCACAATGTCGAGATCGCCATCGGCTTCAATATCCACGGCCCACCCACCGGTGTACCGCGCGGAAAGAATCTCCTTTGGCAATTTAGTTTGCCCGGTTACATCGGTGAATTTCGCCGGCTCGTCCTGGCGCATGAAGCGCAGGCCGCCTGCGCCGGCAAGCACAAGATCGGTCCTGAAATCGTAATTGAAGTCGATGGGCAGAACGGACTCAGGAAACGGAGCGACATTCGCCGCGCCACCCGGAAATGGAAAGGATGCGCCCGTTGAGAGCCGCACCGTATGGGAGTTCGCCGTGACAACCGCGGGAAGGCCTTCCCCGTTGAGCGAGACGGCGCCGATCCAATCCCATTTCTCTCTCGCCGGATTTGCGATCGCCTGATTTTCAAAGCGCAGTGCGGTGTCAGGCGGCGCAGGTCGACCGGGAGGGGACTGGAGACGCAGCAGATGCGTGAAGGGCTGGGCCTCATCGCCGGGCGCGGGCTTGATTTGGGCGAGCTGCTGGCGGAAGGCGGGAAGCTGCATGAGCACATTGCGCAGGAACACGCTTCGAATGGCCGCGCCTGCGGCAGGTCCAGCCTGTGTTGCGGCCTGTAACTGTGCGAGCTGGTCGCGCACATCCTGCGGCCATGCTTTAGACTGTGACGCGATGCGATCAACGGCACTGCGAAGCGTAGCCGTATCTCCGCGCTTGGCGGCGATGCGGCTCAGTTCAAGCAGCGCGGGCACGTTGTTTGGTTGCGCGGTAAGGATCTGCGAAATGAGTTGCTGAAACTCGTCTTCGCTTCCCTGGCCGCCCTGGCGCTCGACCTCAAGCGCAAGCTGGTATTCGGCCTGAAGATTAGCGGGGTTGAGCTTGACGGCTTGGTGCAGATTCGCGATTGCACTCGATGGATCGCCTCGGTCGCTGCCCAGAATTCCGAGCAGGTAGTAAATGTGGTCGTTTTCCGGCGCGAGTTTGCGCGCGTGTTCAAAGCGTTCGGCGGCAAGATCGAAATTGCGTTGTCGCAGCGCCAGAATTCCCCAGTCGGTCCAGGCAGCGGGCTCGCCAGAGACAAGTTGGGTGGCGTGAGCCAGGGATCTCTCAGCCCGCACATCGTCGCCCACCTGCAAAGCGGCCAGGCCGACATAGAACGACGAGATGAACTCGTGATAGTCCTCCGAAGATGGCGCGGGAATGCCGCGGTGGCATCCGGCGACGAGGGGCAGTACAGCCGAGATGGCCGCCGCAGCGAGTCGCGCTGAATGGGGAAGAAAGGATTTCATCTCGTTCTTGCTGAGAATGATTTTAATCATTCATTTATGCCAGGCGATACCTGAACCGATTGCGCCACTCCGGCCCGCGATGTTCGCCTGCGCCTCCGGCGCGTGCGTTTTACGGATGCTGCCTTGAACCACAACACGCCAATGCCCAGGAATGGCAGCAGGAAGAGCAACAGATTCCAGCGGCCCAGCAGCGTAGGGGTAACGGGAATGTCGGTATCGGCTGCGCCATTTGCGGTCGAGCTTGCAAATGTGATGTGGACGTGCCACATTTCCTGCTTGTCGAAGGGCACGAGCGTCTTGAATTCGACGTGATCGAGGAGTTTATCGCGCCATGTGCTGTAAACAGCCACCGGCAGACGCTTGCTCAAAGGCTGCACGGCCACCTGCACTTTCATGTCGGCAGGAACGCTAAGCCCGCTGCCCTTGGGTGGATCGATGATCACGTAGAAGCTGCCAGTGCCAACGTCGGGGTTGCTCCAGACTTCAACATTGAATGGGCCAACCTTGCGGTTCTGCATGATGGGGTAAGGCGGGCCGATATGCGCCCATGCCGGCACGGAGAGGCAAACCGCAAAGAGCGCCAACGCAATTGACTTGCGCGTGAAAACCGTCAGTCGAGCGCGGGTCATAGGTAAAGAGCGAATTCCTGTAAGTGGCGAGGTGCAGATGCTGACGAAACCTGAATAAGAACGAATCATATTTAACCGGCCCCCATGGTGGCGCGCATGTCCATGGGCTGAGTCATCAGCCATACGCAGCAGAAGAACAAGATCGCGCAGAGCACTCCCCAGGGAGCGAAGGCGCGCACAGGATGTTTTTCCGAGTCGTCCTGGGCGAGGCGCCAGGCGACCAGCAATGAACCGACGAGGCCGAGCAGCAGGAATCCGAATTCAAGTGGCTCGACTACGGTTTTGGGCAGTCCGACCAATGTCCACCGCGGATCGCCGAGGATGGGCCAGCCGATCTCTGCAAAGGCATTCTGTGTTACAGGAACGATGGTATAGAGGCCGGTGAAGAAGTGGTAGCCGTAGTGCGCGAGCCACATTCCGAAGCCAAGCGGAGAAAGCGCATAAGCGTAGCGAACTGCAATGCCGAGCCAGCCGCTCTTTACGCCGGCCCACGCGCGCGTAATCCATGCGGCCAAGCCGAGCAGCAGCGCGGGTTCCACCACTATCACCGCGGTGAACAGGATGCCGAGCGCCGTGGCCTGGCTCTGGAAGTGGAGCGTGCGCTTGAGCCAGCTTTCGACGGTGTAGATGGGGCTTACCATGCCAAATGCGTTCATGAGCGCACCAAAGCAAAAGACAATGGCCAGCGCGGCAATGTCGTTGCGGCGCGAAAAGCGGCCGATTCCCGAGCGCTGCGGATCGCTCATCAGCTCGGCGCCAGGCAGGCGGCTTAGAATTCCAACATTGTCGTGCGGGCAGGCGTGGACACAGTCGAGGCAAAACGTGCAGTCCATGTTGCCCACTTTGGCCGGCTGAAAGAGCGCAAGTTCGCATCCGCGCTGCAACACGACGAGCGGCGACGAAAGCTCGCGGCGGCCGCGAATGCAGTCTTTGGTCCGGCAGCCGTCGCATACTTCGTGGTCGCGGACTGCAACTTCAAGCGGCGAAGCTGTGGCGGCGATAAAGTTGAACTGCCCGATCGGACAGACATACTTGCAGAAAGTGCCGTGAGTAAAGAGTCCGTCGACAATCAACACCGCGGCAAAGTAGCCCACGATGACCCACGCAGTGAGCCACGGAGAAGCCCAGAGACCAAATAATTCATAACTGAAGAGCACCCCTACGAAGAGCGCAATGGGAATCCACTTGTTGCGCAGGCGCCGCGGCCAGGTAAAGCGCGGATGAATCCACTTGCGCATAAAATTGCGGACCAACATGAACGGGCAGGCGAGGCAGAATAGATTTCCCGCGCATAGAATCGCCAACACCAGTGCTCCGCGAAAATGAATCCAGGTGAGCACTGTGGCCAGGTTCTTTGGCGAGAGCGTGGGGCCGAGCAGCCCCTCGATGATCATCACAACACTAATTGCAAAAAGCGGAATCTGCAGGAATGTGCGCGAGTGACGCCAGCGCAACAGCGGTCCGATTACCGGGACCGTAAGAAGATCGAATGGCTGCGCTTCAAGGAATTCCTCTTCCTCGGTGAGATGCTCCTGCTCCGTGTCTGGGGAGTGAGCGACTGACGGTCCGGTCAATTCGATTCCACCCCCCTCACATCCATTTGCCGTTCGACCTTGCGGCCATCGCTCAGATTAATGTGGAACAGCACCACCCAGTCGCCGCCCATTGAAAAGTTGAGTTGAGCACGATATTCGCCTGGCTCTATTTCAAGGGCGTCAGCGAAAACCGGCGCCATGCCTGGGTGGTTCATGTCGCCCTCCACCTGTACGCGCGCGCCAACGACGGGGTGGTGCGAGACATTCATAAGTCTAAATGTAATCGTCTCGATTCCGGCGCGCACTGGTTGCGGCGCAATGGACTCTTCAATCGAAATATCGCCTGAAGCATTCGCCGGCCGGCGGCAGCCGGCGTTAAAAAACAACGGTACGGTGGCCAGAATCAGTAAAGCAGAAAAGCACTGGGAGGCCGCCTTCCGGCGACCCCTCGTATCATCCCTAATCATCCCGAGTGTCCTAAAATGCCGACTGTTGCCACCGGTGCTAAGCGCGGCAGTCAGCTTCTTCGTTGGCGTCGTCTTTGTACCACGAGCAACTGCAGGCGGCCGGCACCTCTCCTTCGGGCGGAAACATGTGGTAGTACATGGCGATCACCATGGGAACGAACACAATCGAGTTATAGAAGAGGTGAAGTTGAACGCGCGGGATGAAGAACTGAATAATGCTGTAGGGCACCGGCTTGCCCATCAGGTTGTGATGGGTGGTGGCCTGGATGATGAGCAGCAGGTGCTCAATGTGATGCCAGAACTGGATCCAGAACGCGACCATCCACCAGGTGTGGCTGCGGCCGGCGAATCCCTTGCGCAGCACCCAGATGCCGATGAGCATGACGAGCGCATAGCCGTAGTGCAGAGCCTCTGACTTGATGAGCCACGGATACCAGAGGCCAAGAATGCCGTTTGACTTGGCAACTGGCCAGCCCATCACCCAGATCTGGTAGGCCTGGGCCAGGTGCTCGCCCCAGTGCGCAAGCACAATTGCCATGAAGACCCACAGCGCCTTCTCGTGCCACTGTGCGTTTAATTTTTCAGAAAGCGTGGCGCGCCCGGATGCGGGCAAAACATGACCGTGAACATTAGGAACGGTTGCAGCCATTTCGATTGACCTCACCAGGAGAACGAGACCAGGGGTGTCTCTGAATCGAAACCAAGTTTACTTGAGAGTCAGTACAATATGAGTCGGATGAAAGTGCGAATCCTACCTCCACCTTTGGGTGGAGGTAGGGGTGTGGAGCGGTGGCGGTTGTTACCATCGCAAGCGCGCCAATCTCAAGCGTCCGCGCCAACCGGCTGGCGAACAGAAGGTTGCGTGTAGCCCTCCTTCGCCAGGTGCTGCCCCATCTGCGCGTACATTGCAGGGTCGTCGGGCTGCCAGGTGCCGAGACCGTCAACGTAGCGGTTATACATGCTGAAGGCGGCGGCAATAAGCACCGTGTCATGGATTTCCATGTCGGTCGCACCCACTCGCCGCGCGGCTTCGACGTCTACGGCAGTCACCAGTTTGCCGTCCTGCTGCACTTTGCCCGCGATCACGAGAAGAGCTTTCAGCTTTTCCGAAATTGGCGCCGACGCAAAATCCGCCTTCACATTTGCAACCAGTGAAGCGTCGCCCAGATGGCATGCTGCCGCGGCAGAGTGGCTGGCGTAGCAAAAGTGGCAGTTGTTGCGCGAGGAGACGTGAGACGCGATCAGTTCGCGTTCGCCGGGCGTGAGCGAATTCGGCAGGTGTAGAAGGATATGGGCTAATTCGCGCATGGGCGTTGCGGTTTCAGGACGAAATCGGAATCCGGCACTGATACCTGGGAAGCCGGCGGGAAGATCGATGTGAGGCATAAGTGACTCCTGAAGACGGCAAACAGTGAATGGTGAAGCAGTGAAAAAGTGAACGAGTGAAATGGGCATCGCGGAAAGAGGCGTCGTCGGAAGACTATCGCGCCGCCGTGGCCGACTGCGGCGCCAGATACTCTTCGCTGACTGAAACGTACCCCTCGCGGGCCACGCGCTTGCCACGCTCGCGGTAAAAGCCAGGGTCGGCTGGCTGATGGGTGCCGAGGCCGTCGACGTAGCGGTTGTACATGCAAAAGGCCGCAGCAATCAGCACCGTGTCATGAATCTCGATGTCGGTTGCGCCTTCTCGCCGCGCAGCTTCGATGTCGGCGGGCGTCACCAGCTTGCCGTCCTGCTGAACCTTAGCCGCAATCTTCAGGAGAGCCTTGAGCTTCGGACTGATCTCAGCCTGCATAAAGTCAACTTTTACCTGGCTTACCAGATCCTCGTTGCCGCCCAGGTGAGCGGCAGCGATCGCGCCGTGGATGTTATGACAGAACTGCGTACAGTTCCGGCTCGAAACGAACGTCGCGATCAATTCGCGTTCGCCGCGCGAAAGCGTGCTGGGGCCCTGCAGCAAAACTTCCACGAGCGCGTTGAGGGGCCGCGCGGTTTCAGGCCTAAAGGCCATCGGGCCTCGGATTCCAGGAAGGTCGGGGTCCAGCGGAATGTGTGGCATAGAGATCTCCTCTCGTAAGTGAAGGTCAATCGGCGTATTTGGGGTACGGGGAAATTCAGCGCCGACTGCCGCACTTTCAGGGTATGGTACGTCGCAGTGAACCATTAACGCATCCACCAATGGAATGAGGCTATGACCCCCATCAAGCTTAATCGAGCTCGGACCAGATACCGCTGATCCAACGCTCTTTGGCTGCGGCGGAAAAAGTGAGTCAGCCAATTGGGAACTGGCGATCTTAGCGATCCGACGAGCGCAGGATAAAGCCTATCAGCTGACCGGAAGCACCGCCGATCTGAGCTCCTTCATCCGTCCGATTCGGGATACGAATTCCCCAGATTCAGTTAGAGCGGTTCGGTTCGACAAAGTATGAGCAGCTACGCAGAGATTTTCTGCACAACTCAGGGAGGAATGAAAACGATGTTCGACTTAATGCATGGAGCTGTCCGCCACTGCCTGAGCAAACATGCACCAAAACAGGCACCAGATGAAGAAGGCCATCTCCGTCCGGCTCTTCAGGCAGCCTTTAATTGATTTGTTTTCTTTGGTTTGAATGGTGCGCCCGGAGAGTTTCGAACTTGAGCCGTATTGCGGGCGTGAGCGCAGCGGGAGACCGCAGGCGAAATCCAGAGAGAGCGAAGCGAACCGCAGGAACTGAGAGGTATGGTGCGCCCGGAGAGATTCGAACTCCCGACCTACTGATTCGTAGTCAGTCGCTCTATCCAGCTGAGCTACGGGCGCACTGGACAGACGAGGAACTTAGATAGATTAACAGGGATAAAGCGGTGGCGCAACGCGGGTTGAGATGAGTCCGCCACCCTTTTCGTGGCCGGCCGGACCCCGCATCTGCAGGCAGTTCCAGCGCATTTCGCGTAGTGCAGGGTTCACGACGCATGGGTCGATCGGGTCTCGACATGGTTGCACGATTTTACAAAGCGCGTTTCCACAGGCATCCATGGAAACTGGCGAACCCTATTTGCGCGAAGTCCGTAAAGACGAGGCTAATCAGATGCTTCCCAGTCCCTCGAACCTGAATTCTGCACCCAAAACGCACAGCCCAAGCCTCTAGCCAACTGCGGCCGGTTGTGTTAATGTACTGGTTTGCCCGCCTTGCGAATTGCGCATTAAGAGTAACCGCTTCAGGCAGTTGGAGAAGATTGAGGCGGCGGAAGCAGAGAAGAAATGCCCGATTACATTTATCTCCTGGAAAACCGGCTCTCGACTGACCAGCGCCATGCGCTCAACAAGCTCAGGGAGGCCGCCCGGGACGCGGGCACAATTCTGTTCCTCACCGGTGGCGCAGTCCGCGATCTGACCAGCGGCCACGCCGTTCGCGAGCTTGAAGTTGCAATTCAGGTAAACGCGCTCAAGCTGAAGAAACCACTGGAAAAACTAGGCGCCAAAGTGTGGGGTGAAGATGAGGCTTCCCGTACACTTTATCTGTGTTTCCCGGGCACCGTGCGCGTTGACTTGGTGAGCACACACCGAGTGGAGTATCCCAAGCCCGGGAAACCGGTTTTCCATCAGGCATCGATTCAGGAAGATCTTCGCCGCCGCGATTTTACGGCAAATTCTATGGCGATCTCGCTCAACGAGGGGTCGTTCGGGCTGCTCATGGATCCGCTGAACGGCGCAGCTGACATCGAATCGCGGACCTTGAGGCTGGTTTCAAACTACGGATTCCTCGAGGAGCCGTCGCTCCTGATCGCGGCGACGCGCTACAAGGCGCGGCTGGGCTGGGAGTTGGACCAGCGGACGCTGGCTCGCTATGACTATGCCAAAAGCGAGGGTGTGATTGAGTCGTTGTCGGACCATGCTCGCAGCCAGGAGCTGGAACAGATTGGCCACGAGGAAGATGGTTTGAAGGTACTGCGCGCGCTCGATGCCGAAGGTTGGATGAAGGTCCTTTTCACTGCATGGACTCCGGCCAAGGCCGACGAAGAAAAGTTGAAGGCGCTGCATGACCTGGCTGTGGAGCTGCTGGTGCAGGGAGTTCATGCCGACATGTCGGCGGCGCAGATGCAGCTGCTGACCGCAAAGCTCGCCCCGAAAGACCTGGGTGCCCTCAAGAAATCGATGCTCCGGCCCGGCTTTGTCGAGGAATGGAACGACCTGGATGCAATAGCCGCCGGATTCTCCAAAGTTCTGCTGGCCAAGCAGAACGCCACGCCATCGGCCGGGTTCAAGCAGTTCACGAGCTATGATCCGGAAGCAGTTCTGTGGCTTGGTTTTACAAGCAAGGTTTCGGCGGTTCGCGAACGTTACGAGCAGTTCCTGAAAGTCTGGCCCGAGGCGCGCCAGCGGATTCCGTATACGCTGATGCAGGAGATGCGCATCACGCCGGAGCTTCCAGGATATAACGAGCTGGTTCAGGCGATTTTCCTCGAACTGATTGACGGCAAGCTAACCACACCCGAGGAGATGCGGGCCTTTCTCGAGCCGTATTCGCCGCCGGCTCCGCCGCCACCGGTAAGCGTGAAGCGCACGCGCGTCAAGCGGAATGCGGAGGCGCGGATCAAAGAACGAGAGCTGGAGGAAGAAGGCGAGACAGACGAAGCGCTTGGCGGCGACGAGGATCTGGACGATCTTGGCGCAGATGAGGACGAGATGGACCTCGGGATTGTTGGTGGCCATCTGGACGATGATGTTGTTGAGGAAACCGAGGAGGAAGAAGCTGAGGAGGCTGAAGAAGAGGAAGCTCCTCGAGCCAAGACTTCTGCGAAGAAGACCACAGCTGAACCGAAGGCGTCCAAATCGGCAGCCCAGACTTCTGCGAAACCTGTTGCTCCGAAAGTTGAGCCTGCGGCAAAACCGTTACCGGCGGCGAAGTCTGAAGCGAAGAAGCCGGCAGCTGCGGGCAAGTCTCCAGCTCCAGGCAAGCCTGCAACACCAGCTCCTGTGGCAAAGCCGGCCGCGGCGGGTGCGGTAAAGCACGCTACTCCCGCGAAGGCTGCTACGGTTGCCAAGACGCCGGCAAAGCCTCTTGCACCAGCCAAAGCCGCTGCTAAAAAGCAGGCTGTGCCAGCGAAGGTCGTCAAGCCAGCCGCAAAGCCGGTTGCGAAAAAGGCTTCGGTCAAGGGCTCCGCCAAGGCTGCGCCGGCTAGATCAACAAAGGGCAAGCCGTCGGCCACGAAGCCAGCCAAAAGCACCAAGCCCGCGAAACATGCCGCGAAGAAGCCTGCGCCCAAGCCAGCCTTAAAAAGGAAGAAGCATTAGCGGCAGTCTTCGGCGTGCGCGGCTAGACACTCCCGAATCACTGTTGATGGCGAACTTTATCTCCCGCTCTCGTCATCGCGGTGCAGAGTAAAGTAAGAGAGAGCCGCCACATGCCCGGATGGCGAAATTGGCAGACGCAGCGGACTTAAAATCCGCAGGCCGCAAGGCCGTGGGGGTTCAAGTCCCCCTCCGGGCACCAATTTGAAACCGCGGAATGTGCGACACCGGATTATTGCGAATCATCGCGGCCCAGGACGTTTCGCATCTTGTGGATGCACCCAGCAGCGAAGCGGCGGCTGCGGTAGTCGTTGGAGGCAGGTGAAGGTGAGCCCCAGCCAGTACTTCACGCCTCCGCACCGATCCGGTCGATTGTGGATGTATTGTGCCCGGAACCAGGCCAACTGATCCAAGGCCCGGCCTGTTGCACAGGCGGTTTTCTCCTGTGGGTGCATGACGGCCACCTACCCACCCCCACGAGACTTATTTGCCTGTGTACATAGGAGCCTGTTAGATTCTTGTATTAACTTATTTGCTATGAATCGTCTAAAGGTCCATTATGCAGTCATGGAACTTGCATCAGAGGTTGTGTCCGGCGACGGATCGGCGGATTTCGGCCACATAAGGCTGGACGCTCCGAGAGGGAAGTTAAGGAGCAATCGCATTGGCTGACACCTCAAAGATCAACCCACACAACCGCGCGCGATCTGGTTCGCAGGTTGATGCGCTGCGCCGCAAAGCTACTATGAGCGATGTGGCACGACTGGCGCGCGTTGGCACCATGACGGTTTCGCGCTATCTCAGCGGAACCGTGCCGGTCTCAAAAGAAACCGGGTTCCGGGTTCAAACCGCCATTGATCAACTTCAATATCGTCCCAACGAATTGGCCCGGGCGTTTCGCGGACAACAGAGCCGAACTATCGGTTTAATTATTCCTTATCTTTATGATCCGTTTTTCGGTAATTGCGCGCACGCCGTGACCACCGTGGCAAAAGAAAAGGGCTATAGCGTCATCATTGCCACAACCAATGAAGATCCCGACACAGAATACATCGAGGCCGAGCAGATGCTGCAACGGCATGTCGATGGTCTTTTGGCGATCCCGGCCCGGTTTAACAATACGCGGCTGTCGCGCGCGATGCTGGGCAAAACCCCGGCGGTGCTCTTCGACCGGCCCATCGCCGATCCCGCTTTCGATGTGGTGCTGGTGCAGAATACAGCCGGCGCGCGGCGTATTACCGAGCACATGATTGAGCACGGCCATCGGAACATTCTTTTCATGGGCCTCAGCCGCAGTCTATACACAATCAACGCGCGATTTCTGGGTTATCGGCGGGCCATGCATGAGGCCGGCCATTCTGACAACGCATTCTTTGGCTGCGATTCCGAAGAGAACACTCTGAGTTTCCTCAAGGATGTGCTGGAGGGAAAGAATCCGCCCACCGCTGTTCTAACGTCGAATACGCTGGCAACTCGCTACGTGCTCAGTGCATTGGCCCACATTGAAAAGAGGATTCCCCGTGATGTTGCATTCGCCGGATTCGACGATTTCGATTTAGCCGAACTCACTGCGCCGCCGTTGACGGTGGTCCGCCAACCGGCACGCGAAATCGGCAGAGTCGCGGCCAGTTTGCTCTTTGAGCGCATTGCCCGCAAAGAGCTGCCGCAAACCGGCAATCGAATCGTGCTTCCCGTTGAAATCGTCTTGCGCCGTTCGTGCGGATGCAAGCACCGAACTCCGGTCGTGATTCATTAGACCGAATTCTGAGTCGATGTATCCGAGGCAAAGCCTTGTATCAGGGCATGACTTTAGTCGCGCCGAAAAAGTCAATCAATCGCTTTGGGCTTTAGCCCCTGCTCGGATACACCAACCCTGAAATTGCTCTAGCAAATGCGACTGGCCGCCCCCGCTCGACAGCGACACGGCCTGTTCGGCGCCGTCTCTGTTAAAAGCGCAGCTTCAGCGGAAACGGCTTGCGAGAAAGCGCTACTGTTTTTGAGCTGACACCATCGGCTCAAGCTGAGCGATCTGCTTTTTCATCAGTTCGGCATCGGGGCCCGGCGGAGTGTAGGTGAGACAGCTGCGCAGATGCTCGAGGGCTTCCTGATATTCTCCGTGCCCGGCTTCGATCACTGCCAGCAACTGCTCAGTTTTAGGCGCTTCGTGATTGGGATCCATCGCCAATGCTGCAAGCGCGCTGGTTTCGGCGCCGCTGCTATCGCCAGTGTTTAACTTGCCCAGCGCATCGTAGTACCAGACCTCAGGCGAACCCGCAGGGTCTAATTGGAGCGAGCGGCTTGTGGCGCTCACCACGCTCTTCCAATCGCTGCGTTTGGCTGCCAGTCCCGCGATGTGCACGTAGGGTGGAATAAATCGCGAATCGGCGGCAACTGCCTTGTTGAAGGCATTTAATGCGTCGTCTGGTTTGTCAGTTTCCTCGATTGCCCCAAGGTGATACCAGGCTTCAGCAAATTGCGGATCGATGGAAACAGCCTTTTGCAGTAGTTTGCGAGCGCCGTCGGAATGCTTTGCAACCAATTCCTCATGGGCTTTCTCGAAATCCTTGATGGCTTCGCCGGGAGCTGCAGACGTAGAGACGCTTACAACAGAACCAGGGGTGGAGGGATCCTGCGCGAGGGTAATCGTGCCGATGGCAGGATTGTCGGTCAGCGAGGCATTGGCAATCGTGATGGTTGACGACTTGTAACCAACCAACGGAGCCGTGACCGTGCAGCCGACCAGGGCCGCGGGAGTCACGTGTTTCAGATCCGCCTTCTGCGTAACTACTTCGCTCTGTCTCGGCGCCGCTTCAATGTTGAAACCTCCATTCGCATCCGCAGTGGTGTTGTATCGCACTTTGCCGTCGCAAGTCACGACAATCGGAATCGGATCCCACAGTGCACGCACGCCCTCACCAGATACCTTGCCGTAGAAACGCAAACTGCCCACCTGTTGATTCATGATCTGATCCATATGGGCGTCTTTGCCTATGTCGCTGGTCCCTTCAGCGCCGCCCGAGTTGGCCAAGGATGCGTTCCCTTGCGCGAATGCACCTGCGCAGAACATGTACATGACCAACGGCCCGACCACAGCCGATATGCGTCTCATTGATTTACCCTCCGAATTGCCGTCCATTATACTGCCGCAGAACAAAGCCGCGATAGCGTTATCATTGCATTGGCTCATTGAAAATGGGTACCCCTTTTTAACTCCACTTGCCGGTCCCTTCTTCGATGGTGATGTACCGGTTCAATGGAAGCTGCGTGAAGTGCTCGATGGCGCCGCTCGGTTGCGGCCAATGTATTTCAAGGCTGTCGATCGCCGTTCGCTGTCCAATGCCCAGAATGATGCGCGGATCGTGGGATGACAAAAAGCTGCCGCCGCCTACTTTGTCGCGTCGTCGCTTCAGGTCACCGGCCTGCCAGATCACACGGGCGCCCACGGCGTCGCGGTTGCATTTACGGCCGACCAGGCGAAGTCCAAGCCAATGATTGCGTTGACCGGCGTGATTTTCGAGCAGCACGGGCGCCTCATTATTGATTCCGATGAGCACGCTCACTGCGCCATCGTTGCGAAAATCGCCAACTGCCAACCCGCGGGCGGGGAACATCTTTTGGAAAACCGGCCCGCTCCCCGCGCTGACATCGTGAAAGACTCCATTTTCATTATGAAAGAGCAAAAGACGCTGCCGCCACTGGATGTTGGACGAGGAAACGCCGAACAGGTCGTCGGGAAAACCGTTGGCGGCAATCAAATCGAGGTTGCCGTCGTTATCATAGTCAAGAAACTTCAGTCCCCAGCCACTCATCCACCGGGTTGCCATGCCGATGCCGACCTGGGTCGCCACATCTTCAAACGTGCCGTCGCCGTTATTGCGGTAAAGCGAAAAGAACTCTTCGTCAATGTTGGCCACGAAGAGGTCGATCAATCCATCCTGGTTGAAATCCGCCGCGTCCACTCCCATTCCGGAGCGAGCGCGGCCGTCTGGACTGTAAGCGACTTCGGCATCGAGCCCACTCTCGACGAAAGTGCCTTTGTGATTCATAAACAGGAAATTCGGCACGGTGTCGTTGGAAACGAACAGATCCATCCAGCCGTTGTTGCCGAGGTCCGCGGCCACAACGCTCCACGACTTGCCCAGGTGTCCCGAGATTCCCGCTGTCTCGCTCACATCGGTGAAGGTGCCGTCGCCGTTGTTATGAAACAGCCGGCTGGGCATGGGACGGAAAAGAGTGGGAATGCAGTAGTGATGCTTGCCGGAGACATCGACACCGCAGCCACGGTTGGGATCGAACGCGGCGAACTGGCAGACAAACAAATCGAGTCGGCCGTCGTTGTCGTAATCGAACCAGACCCCTGTCGTATTCCAGCCCGGAGCTTCGACGCCGGCCTTCTGGGTCACATCGGTAAAGGTTCCGTCGCCGTTATTGTGGTAAAGAATGCTGTTGCCGCACTGAGTAACGTAAATGTCCGGATATCCGTCGCCGTCATAGTCGCCAACCGCCACGCCCTGCCCAAAGCCGCCCCCGCCTACTCCGGCCTTCTCGGTCACGTCGGTAAAAGTTCCATCGCGGTTGTTGCGATAGAGCGCGTTGCGCATCGGGCTCGTTGGAGTGAAGAAGCTCGACTTTCCACTGTTGACAAGATAAATGTCCATCCATCCGTCGTTGTCATAGTCGAGAAAAGCGCATCCCGGACCGCTGCTTTCAGGCAGGTATTTCTGCTCCGACCGGCCGGCATTATGGGTCCAGGTAATGCCCGACCTTGAAGGAGGAACTTCCTCGAAAACCTGTGTAGCGGCTGAGGCAGCGGCGCCGGCCCATGGCGTGGCTGCGAAGGGCGCGGCGATTGCGCAATCTGCCGCCAGGCGGAGAAGCGCGCGCCGCGAAATGCCCTGATGGAATAAGGGGACCCGCTTGTTCATTGAGAATTGAACCAAAGAGTATAATCGGGGCCAAATGCAGGCAGTGTCAATCGATCTCAGGCGGCTGGCCATTTTAGCGATAACGTTCTCATTGGCCGCGTCTGCATGCTCCGGTGCGCCACTTCGCGGCGTGGGCCAGCAGGGCCAGGGAGATACCACCGCCGCTGCCTCGCAGCTCTCATCGCTCAAAAGCAAAGCCATTGAGGAAGGCGAGGCGAATCAAACTCAGCAGGCCGTGGCTGACTTCAAGCAGGCCCTTGCTCTCGATCCGGCATGGAAAGAGGGTTGGTGGAATCTTGGCATGATCGAGTACGAAGGGCGCATGTTCAAAGATGCTGCGCCGGCGTTTCAAAGGGTCACGTCATTCGCGCCCGGACTCAACATGGGCTGGAGCCTGCTGGGCCTTTCGGAATTCGAAGCCGGCGAATACGATCAAGCGCGCGCCGATCTTCAAAAAGCGCAGTCGCTCGGATTTGCAGACGATGCTGAAATTGTCCGCGTCTCCATCTATCACCTCAGCTTGTTGCTCATTCGGAATGGACAGTTTGACGAGGCATCCGATCTGCTTCGTTCGAATCTTTCTTCGGCGTCACTTTCCGACCAGGTATTGATTGCTCTGGGACTCGACGAATTGCGCGCTCCGCTACTGCCTCGAGAGCTCGATCCTTCGCGCGAAGACCTTGTCGCCGCAGTGGGCGAGGCCGCTGCTCAAGCCGATCTCGATCGATTCGCTGAGCTCGAACGCCAGCATCCAGACTTGCCCTATCTTCACCTGGCCTACGGACGATCCCTGGCGCAGACGGGCCACCTTTCCGAAGCCGAAGAGCAGTTTCTGGTCGAGACAAAAATCTCGCCTGACAGCGCCGCGCCCTGGATCGAGCTTTGTGATGCAAGGCGGAAGGAGGGCCATCTAGCCGAGGCTCTCGAAGCCGCGCGTGAGGCAGTTGCCAAACAGCCCCAGTCCCCACAAGCGCATATGGCTCTGGCTTCGGCTTTAGAGGCTGCGGGAAAGAATGAAGATGCCGGCCGCGAGAAACAGGCAGCCGCCGGTCTGACGGCGGTTCATCCAGCGCCTGAGGCGCGCCTGCTGAGCTTCTACAAGAACAATTCCGGCGCTGTGCCCGCATCGAAAGACGAATACTGGAACCAGGCCCGGCGCGCTTATATAGCCGGTGACTACTCGCAGGCGGCAATCCAGTTAAAAGCCTGGCTTGCAGTCATGCCGGAAGACGGCACCGGCTGGGCGCTGCTGGGGCTGTGCGAATATGCCCAGCACGATAATGCAAACGCCCTTATACATCTTGACCGCAGCGCCAGGCTAGGCATGAGCGCCACTGCCGATTCGATTGATCAGGCGCGCCTCGTGTACGGAACACTGCTGGTGAGCGCGGGCCGCTTCGACGAAGCCGAAACCGTGCTTACCTCCGCCGCAAAATCGGTGCCGTTGAAGGAACAGGTAGAGTTCTCGCTCGGCCTGGCGCTGCTGCATCGCGCGGAGTTGCCCACGGCCGTCGATGCTGCGGATACTGGGCTGGTCAAGGCTGCCGGGCAAGTTGCGCTCCAGCTGGAACAGAGCCAGTATGACCAGGCGATGCCCGGATTGCAGTCGCTCGTCAAGCAGTATCCCGCGGCGCCTTTCCTTCATTACGCCTACGGCACTGCTTTGCTGGCAATTTCGCAATTTGACCAGGCCTCTGCCGAGTTCGTCACCGAACGTGCCCTCTCTCCGAAGAGCGAATTGCCATGTCTGCGCCTGGCGTCGATTGAGCTGAAGCAGCACCAGCCCGAACCCGCTGCCAAATGGGCTCAGTGCGCCATTCAGCTTGCGCCGCAATCGGCCGACGCACACTATCTGCTGGGCAGGTCGAATCTCGAATCGGGCGATGCCAACGCCGCCATTACCGAGCTCGAAACCGCAGAACGACTCAGCCCTGAAAGCCCTGAGATTCACTTCAACCTCGCCAGGGCCTATGCCCGGGCAAAGATGGACGATAAAGCGCAACGGGAACGCGAAATTTTCTCGACCTTGAGTAGCAAGCAACAGCAGAACGCAGAAGCGCCGCGCTGAACTCACTTCAGAGATAACATTCCATCCCGCGCCGGTTGTAAGTCACCTTTCGGAATGATATTGTTATCATCGTTTCAAAGCGGAGACGCAAGCACTCCGCAATTTGCGCTACCGGGAGCGCCCCCGCTGGCATCTATCACCCGGATTGGCGTTCTGCCTGGAGTCGTCATGCTCCGAATTTTTCGCTTCACTCCCGTCATTCTCGTGGTTGGCGTCATCTCGGCGCAAGATGGAGGCAAAGTCAGCTCTGCGCCTCCAACCGTGAGCGTCACCACGCGCCTGGTCTTTGAAGATGTGCTGGTCAAGGACGCACATGGAAATCCTGTTCGAGGCTTGACCCAACAAGACTTTCAGCTGACCGAAGACGGAAAGCCGCAGACCGTCGAGTACTTTCTGGCCCATGTTCCCGACAACGCTCCCGAGACCGCAACTGCACCCGCCGGCCCTGCCATGGAATTCTCCAACGCCGATGCTGTGCAGGAAGTGCAGCCGCTCACCATCGTGCTCTACGACCTGCTCAACATCCCGAACGACGACCAGTTGTTTGCCCGGCAGCAATTTCTCAAGTTTCTCGACGCATTACCCAAAGGCGGCCGGATCGCGCTATTTACCTTCGCCAACGGCATCCAGATGGTGGAAGGCACCGCAGGCAGCTCAACGCTGCGCGCCGCCGCGGTAAAGATGGTTCGCCCCACCGATCGCGGCGTCGATGATTCGAAGAACGAAACGATGAACGGCTTACAAATTGCGCAGAACGCTGAAGCGCAATTCGCATCCACCGGTGGCGCGGCGGGGAATAGTGGAGTGACCCCAAGCGGATCGGCGATGTCACGCTCGATCGAGATTTCAAATTCAAACAGCTACGATGTTCGTGCTCACTCGACGATCGAGGCGTTGGGCAAACTGGCGCAGACCATGGCTAGCTACCCCGGCCGCAAGAGCCTTTACTGGCTCGCGGAGAGTTTCCCGCTATCCATCGATACGGTTGGAGGTCCGACGAATACCGATCCGGCGGGCCTGAGCGCTCAGCAGTTCAATACCGCGCTCACAACGCTGCAAGGCCACTTCAGTCAAACCTCGCAGCAGGAGATGAGAACCACCCTGAACCACTTTGCGAGCGCGCGTATTGCCGTCTATCCGGTCAGCATCTTCGGTCTGGCGACCCAGCAATCCGTGGCTTCAGTGGGCTCTGCTACGGTCAACAGCCCGAATCCGGGCGATCCGCGTGGCGGCTTCTTCGAGCTCGGCAATCTGAAAAGTGAGATGGACGACCTGGCGCGCGAGACCGGTGGCGAGTCGATCTTTGGCAATAACGACATTGCCGGCGCCATGCGCCGCGGCTTCGACGACAGCGCCACGTATTACACCCTGGCTTACCGGCCGACGAATGAATCGTGGGATGGGCGGTTCCGGTCCATTCAAGTCGACGCCAAAGGAGCCGGATCGCTGACCTACCGCCGCGGCTACTTCGCAACCGAGAATTCCGGCCTGGTGGCCGCCGCTGACGATTTTGTGCACTCCATGCAGCCCGAGGGCGAACTCGAAACTGCGCTCAAACTGCATGCAAGAATCCTGCACGCTGCCGCCACTCCTCCCGGACTCCTGGTTGAGTCCACCATCGATACGTCAGATGTGACCTTCCTCACATCTCCTGACGGGCATAAGCACGCTAAACTTTTCGTGCAGCTGGTGGCTTATAACGACGCCGACTCCAGTCTAAAGTCGGTGCCGCAGACCTCCGGCACGCTGAACATCGACCTCGATCCGCAGCGGTACGAGTACATTCTCAAGGCAGGCATCGCCTTTCGACAGCAATTGGAGTTGAAGCCCGGCAGCTATCATGTTCTGCTCGGCGTCCAGGACCAGACCGCCCAGAAGCTGGGCACCGTCGACATGCCGCTGGCCATACCCGCGCAATGAGAATCGTATGACGGCGAATTGAGGGCGGCAGCAAGCTTCAGCGCCTCTTTGTGCGACCGGCATGGAGAATGTCAGGACCTTCGTCGGGTTCATAGGGGAAATGCCCGGGTTCTCAACGCGCGTCCGGCCATCTCTTTCGCCGAGACAAGAGCCGTGAAACGGGCATCATTCGTTGAAACGCGGGAAGGGAATTCGACGTGGGGCAAAGTGGTGTTTTTTTTGAGGGTTTCGGGGCCCTGCTGAAAGAAGAAGCAAGATGAATTGGAGTAAGGGCCGGGCGGCCTCGGTTGCATTTTTGGGTGTTACCTTCTTTTCTTGCTGCGCAGCAGCTTGGCGGCCAGCCGTGGAGAATGCTCAATCGGCTCCGGCAACCACCGCAATCGCCATCGATTATCCGCTTCAGGGCTCGGTCTTTCCCCCGGAGATTACTGCGCCGACATTCCTGTGGCACGATTCCAACCCCGCCGCCGCGCGCTGGGCAGTCGAGGTGTCGTTTGCCGGTAACAGGCGGCGAATGCGATTCGAGACGAACGGCGAGTTAATGAAGGTGGGCGAAATTGACACTCGCGCCGGCACCAGCGTCGAACTGACTCCCCAACAGGCATCAACTCATACCTTCACACCTTCTGAAAGCGATTGGAACACCATCAAGCAGCTCTCGACAGCAGGGCGTGCAACCATCCAAATCCATGGCTTGGGAGCGGACTCTCAATCGCAGCCTGTCTCTTCGTCTTCGGTATCGATTTCCACATCGAACGACCGCGTTGACGCGCCCATCTTTTACCGCGACGTGCCGCTCATGATTACGCCCGCGGCGGGAAACGGCGCAATTCAGCCCCTGCCGCCCTCAGCACTGCCCCTAATCAAATGGGAACTCCGGTATCTTGCCGAGCCCAAAAGCCGCACGGTGATGGAGAACCTGCCCACTTGCGCCAACTGCCACTCCTTCTCCCGTGACGGAAAGACCATGGGACTCGATATGGATGGCCCGCGCAATGACAAGGGTCTCTACGCGCTGGTTGCGATCCAAAAGAACATGACGATTACCAATCGCGATATGCTGCGCTGGGCATCGTTCAAAGAAGATCCCGAGGTCCTCCAATCCGATCCGACAGTGAAGCGGTTTGGATTCATGTCGCAGGTGTCGCCCGATGGAAAGTTCGTGATCACCTCCGTTGCGCCGCCGGGAACGAAGGACACTCATGGCAGCGAGGCACCAGGATTTGCAGCCGGAGTGGTGAATCGCTTGTTCAGCATGAACTACAAGCACCTCGACTTCACGCAGGTTTTCTTTCCCACACGAGGCGTCCTGGCCTGGTACGACCGCGCACAAAAGAAGCTGCGAACACTGCCGGGAGCGGACGATCCGGCGTATGTGCAGACCAGTGCCTTCTGGTCGCCGGACGGCAAATATCTGATCTTCAGCCGCGCCAAAGCGCAAGACCCGTATCCCGCTGGCGCGCCTAAACCCACCTACGCCAACGACCCCAACGAGCTCCAGATTCGTTACGACCTCTACAAAATTCCTTTCAACGGAGGCCTCGGCGGCAAAGCCGTGCCCATCGAGGGCGCGTCGCAAAATGGCATGAGTAACAACTTCCCCAAAGTGTCTCCCGATGGCCGCTGGATCGTGTTTGTCGAGAATAAGACGGGACTGCTGATGCGCCCCGACAGTCGCCTATTCATTGTTCAGTTCTCCGGGGGCAGGGCGCGCCTCATGCACTGCAACACGCCCCTGATGAATTCCTGGCACACCTTTTCTCCCAGCGGACGTTGGCTGGCCTTCTCCTCGAAAGGTCGCTCACCTTATACGCAGCTCATGCTGACGCATATCGATGCCAACGGGAATGACTCACCCGCAATAATGGTTGAGAACACGACGGCGGCCAACCGCGCGGTGAACATTCCGGAATTCCTCAATGTCCCGGGGGGCGGATTGGAGAAGATCGATCCTCAGGCCACCGAATTCTACCGGCTCTTCAATCAGGCCTACGACGACATTGAAAACAACCGGTTGCCGCAGGCCGTTGAAGCCCTGCGCGGTGCCACAGCCCGCGATCCCGATGATCCTCTGGCGCATTACGGGCTGGCGACGGCGTTGTCCGGCGTTGGGCAGGAAAGCGAAGCTCTCGCTGAGTATCGCAAGGCATGCGAGCTGAATCCCAAGAGCGCTCCGTGGCTCGACAACCTGGCAATCTCGCTCGCGCTCAACGGCGATTCCGATGAGGCGGTCCAGACATGGAAGAAGTCGCTTGCGCTCAAGCCGAATGATTCAGGCGCGGAAACCGACCTGGGGACTGAGCTGTTTCAGAATGGCCACGTGGACGAGGGCCTTCAACACCTCCGGCGAGCCGTGGCTCTCGATCCAAATCTCGCCGATGCGCATAATCATTTGGGCCTCGCGCTCCAGCAGACCGGCCAGCTCGACAGCGCCATCCCAGAGTTTCAAACATCGGTGAAACTGTTTCCATCGTCGGTTGAGTTCCACTACAATCTCGGTGCGGCTCTCGATGCGCATGGTGACACCGCCGCGGCTATTGCCGCGCTTGAGCAGTCTGTTGATCTGAGCAAGGAGAAAAACTGGCACTGCCTCGTGGAACTTGCCCGAGAGTATGACAAATCAGGACGGATTCCCGATGCAATCAAGGCGGACCAAAAGGCGCTTGATCTCGCAGAGGAGGAACACAACAATAGCCTTGCATCTCAGATCGAGGAACTCCTGGCCAACTACCAGCGCGAGGAGAGCTCGGCGAAAAATCGCTGAAGGGAAGGGAAGTGTCGCCTTACGGGGCGATCTGGCATGCGATCGTTTTTAAGCCAACGGCGGATTCTCAATCCTGGCCGCTGCCGCAGAGCCGCTTCGCCTGTTCGCGAATCGCCTCGGGAGTAATTTCCGCGCCGCCGGCATCGCTCGCCGCCAGTTGAATAGCAAAATTGCCCACCGTCGCGCTCTCGCACTCGCCAATTTCAACCGGCAAGCCGGTGCGCTGCTCAGTGAGTTTGATCAGAAGCTTGTTGCGCGTGGCGCCGCCGATCATGTGAATTCGCTCGAGCTTGCGACCCAGCGTCTCCGCAAGATTGGCGATTGCCGTTGCGTATCGCGCTGCCAGGCTCTCGAAGATCAGCCTCGCAAACGCGGGCTCGTTTCCGGCTACGTCGGCGATGGGCTCGAGTCCGAGTCGCGCAAGCTCGGCATTGATGCGCCCGGGCATGCCCGTGTCGAGCATCAGCGTGGGCGCGTCCATATCGAGCACCGCCAACGGATCGCGATCGCAATCTGCGGCGTGCAGCACCAGGTCTTCAATCTCCCACTTGCGGCCCTCGTCATCCCACGCATTCATGCACTGCTTCAGTACCCACATGCTGTTGATGAGTGCATGAAAAAGCAGCTCGCCGGTGGCCGCGCCGATATTGGTGTAGCCCGCATCGAACGCTCGCTGCGTGGTGACCGGTACTCGCGTCAACGTGCCCACCAGCGACCATGTTCCCGAGCTGATATAGGCGCCCGCATCGAGGCTGGCGGCAATACCGGCAATGGCCGAAGCGGTGTCGTGCGTAGCCGGTGCAATGATTTGTGTGTGGCGAAAAGCTTCGAGCTCGGCGAGCGGTCCGCGCAAGGCCCCAAGCACCGTGCCTGCGCGAACAATACGGGGCGCGGCAGAAAGCGAAAGAGCGAGACCGACGAAAAACCTCGGCGTCCCAGTCGCCCGTCGTCAAGCTCACCAGGCCGGTGTGCGATGCGTTGGTGTATTCAGCTACGCGTTGCCCGCTCAACCAATAGAGAACGTACTCGGGCAGCATGGCCCACGGCGCGGACGAGCCGAACTCTGCGGCAGGGTCGGCCATCAATTGATACACGGTATTGATGCGCTGCGGATGCGTTCCCGTGCGCGCGTAAAGATCGAGTGGCGCAATGATGCTGTCGGCTTTCACTTGGTTGCGACGGTTCGCTCGTCGCGATAGCAGAATGGCTCGCGGAGAAGACTGCCATCGGGCGCGAGACGCACGTAGTCCACCGACCAGCAATCGACGGCGATGGACGCGATGCCCTCGGGCGCCGCTGCCGCGGCCTTGCGCATGCCCTCATCAAGTCCAGCGACAATGGATTCGATGGGCCAATGCAACCCGTCCGCACGATGCACCGGCCCGTTGAGGATGCGATGAATGACCTCAATGACCGGCGTTCCGCCCTGCCAGCGCAGAAGCGAAACTCTGCAACTTTCTGCGCCCAGGTCAATCGCGATGCGTGCCCGTTCTGGCATGGCCATCCTAAGGCTTAACGCAGGAACGCGTCCGTCAAGCCGCCATCCACAGGAATTACGTGTCCCGTTGTGCAGCGAGCCCGAGGGCTGGCCAGAAAGAGAATTGCCTCGGCGCAGTCGGCCGGGTCGATCGCCTTGTGAGTCAGCGTACGCTCGGCATAATACTGGGCCAGCCGGCTGCGCAGCTCTTCGGTGCTGAACGATTCCTGAAAAGATATGTTGTACTTTTTGAGCGAAGCGCGCACGCGGTCGCGCGGAAACATCGTCGACCCTTTGACAACGGTCGCCGGCGCTATCGCATTCACGCGGACGTTGGGTGCAAGCGAGACGGCCAGTTCGCGTACCAGGTGCGAGAGCGCGGCCTTGCTCACGTCGTACGCCTCGCTTCCCCGCTTGGCCACTACCGCATTGGCCGAACTGGTAAAGACCACCTGGCCATGAAGACCTTGTTCGTCGAAGATCTTTGCGACTTCATTGGCCAGCAGATAATTGGCCGTCACATTAACCTCGAGGGTCTGCGCCCATTGCGCGTCAGTGATTACGCCGTCAGGCGAAGATGCAAACAATGCAGCGGTGTTCACCAGAATGTCCACACCGCCGAACGCCGCCACAGCAGCATCGAGCGCGCCGCGAATCGCCTCGCGGTTGCAAATGTCAATCGCCGTGGCGCAGGTGAACTCCGCCGAGGTAAGGCCGGCCAGTTCAGCCTGCACGCGAATCGTGCCTTCGAGGTCGCGGTCGGCTACTACAACGTGGGCGCCGCGTGCCGCGGCCAGCCGCGCAACCTCGCGGCCGATTCCGTTGGCTGCGCCAACAACCAAGGCCACGCGCCGGCTCAGCTCCTTTTCAGGAGGCTGACGGCGAATCTTGGCTTCTTCAAGCACCCAGTATTCGATGCGGAAGGCTTCCAGCGCCGGAAGCGCGACATAATTTGCAAACACCTTGAAGCTGGCAGGATCCATGCCGGGTTGACACTGCGGGACAACGTTCGGTGGAGCTGTATTCCTCTCCCCCAGCTGGTTCGCTCCGTCCATCACGTGAATTGCATTGACGTAAAACTCGCCGGTGATGCGGGCCTCAGTCTTGTTTTTGCCGAAGCTGAACATGCCCAGGCCTGGGATGAGCACCACCGTTGGGCTTGCATCGCGAATTGCCGGAGAACCGGCCGTTGCAAACGCGCGATAGTAGGCGCGGTACTGTTTGCGATACTCCGCAAGTGATTGATCGATGTGCTGCTTCAACTCATCGAGGCCTTCGATTGCGGCCCAGGAAACAAACAGAGGGCGAATCTTGGTGCGGATAAAGTGATCGGGGCAGCTTGTGCCCAGGTACGCCAGCTCCCTGGCGTGAGCCGAATTTACAAATTGCAGAACATCGGGCGCGTCGGTGAAGCTGGCGATCCAGCGGTTCTGGGCGCAGATGCGGCCGCGCAGAAACGGCGCAATGTCGATCGAGTTGCGGCGACGGTTTTCGCGCACGGGAACGGCCTCACCGCCAAAATGCAACTTACCCTGGCCGTGCCTCTCAATAAACTGGCCAATGCTGTCAATGATGGCGAGCGTACTCAGATAGCACTCGCGCTGCGTTTCGCCCCATGTGAACAGTCCGTGGCCGCCCAAAACTATTCCGTCGCAACCGGGATTCTGCTCAACCGCGCGCTTCATCATCATGGCCAGCTCGAAGCCTGGCCGCTGCCAGGGAATCCAGATCAACTTGTGACCGAACTCGCGATTGAATTCGTCCATCCGCGCTTTCCCGTTCGCGCTTGCGGCCAACGCAATTCCCCAGTCGGGGTGCAGGTGGTCGACATGCTTGAAGGGCAGAAAACCGTGCAGAGGAGTATCGATCGAAGCCGCGACAGGGTTGTTGCGAAACGCGCACAGCGGATACATGGCCACCATGTCGTCTTCGGTATCGGCTCCTTTGTAACTCCGCTCGAGCGCGAGCAGCTTTTCCTGGTAAAGAGTGGCAAAGCCGGTGCGCTTGATGCTGCCAAGATCGCCGCCCGAGCCCTTCACCCACAACACTTCGACTGGTTGGCCGGTCAGCGGATCCATCTCAGTGACCTTCGAGCTGGTGTTGCCGCCGGCAAAGTTGGTGATGCGCAAGTCAGAGCCGAGAAGGTTGGAACGGTACCGCAACAGCTCCGGCTCATCGAGCGTGGCGGCAAGACTCGAGTCCCAACGATCCTCGAGGAATTTCAGTGCAGTGGAAGCGGGTGTTGCCAGTGTCATAGTCGGCCATTCTCAGGGGAATTCAGATAGACGCTCACTTCAATCATACAGCCGCAAACGATCGGTTATTCCCGTTATCCGAGAGATTCGGCAGCCGCCACATTCGCATCGATTCCTGCGAGCGAAACGTCGGCGGCTTCCGGCGCGGGTTTCAAGCTTTCAGCAGTCACAGCCCGGTGGTGCACATAGTTATAGGGGGGTACTGTGTAGCCGCGCAGAATTGCAATGCCAAGCTGGATGAGGCGCGGGCCATAGCTCTCGGCTTCGTGCGAGATAGATCCAATGATGGCGCTGTTGCCTTTGCGCAGCTCGTCCAACACTTCGGGGATGCAATCCTGTCCGACAATCGCGAAGTTGTCTTCGTTGCCTGAATTACGAATTGCGTCCAGCACGCCCAGCGCGCTTGAGTCAGTCGCCGTGGCCACAAGCGTGCGTTCCGCCAAGGGCGAACTGCGCAAAAACTCCAGCATCGCCAAGCGGCTGGCCTCACGCATGCCACGGCCATCGATCTGCGCAAACTGCTCAGCGGACATACCGGGCATGAGCTCGCGAATGCTGTCGAACGCGCCGGAAATACGGCTCTGAACAAAACTACCCGCCTCGCTGAATCCAACCCCCAGTACCCGGTCCGCCTTGCCTTTCCAGAAACGCAGAGCATGTTGCGCCAGCATGGCGCCCGCCTCGTAGCCGACTTCAAAATTGTCCACTCCGAAATAAGTTGCGTTGGGGTGCGGCACGTCGATTGCCACCAGCGGAATATCGGCTTTCTTCAAGATATGGGCCACGCGCGGAGCAACGGCCTCCTCAACCTGAAATTCGAGCACCAGGTCAACACGTTTGGTCACAAATTCCTCGGCGTTGCGCACGGCAACATCGGGATCGAAACGGTTGTCGAGCAATAAAAGCTCAATACCCGCTGCAGCCGCCGCGGCATTCACGCTATGCGTCAAGGCCACTGAGAAGGGAAGATCGGCGCTCTGCACCGCGAAGCCGAAGTGCAGCCGGCGCGGCCGCGAAACCAGCCGGTACTGGCCGTTCTGCGCCTGGGCAAGATAGCCGCGGTGTACGAGAGTCTTGAGAATGCGATAGACGCTCGTCTTAGAGATTTTGGTCTGCTGATAAACGTCTTCGAGGGTCAACGGCGCATGATTGCGCTCGAACAACTCAATCACGTCGAGCGCCTTGGAGAGAATCGGAATCAGGTAGAGCCGCTTGATTTTGGCTTTGGGCATCCGCACTTTCCTCGCTTCGCGCCACGCCGGGGCGCGCTTACCAAACCCTCCATTTTAGTCCGTCACCGGTGTCTCCGACCCGCGATGGATGAAAAATTGGGGTGCCCCAGCCATCGAGCGTCTTTTGCTCGATGGGTGGGATGCCACGAAGCCCGAGTTGCATTCAGCCGGCTTTGTTTCTTATCAGTCCGCCACAGGCGTCTCCGACCCGCGATGGATGAAAAATTGGGGTGCCCCATCCATCGAGCGTCTTTTGCTCGATGGGTGGGATGCCACGAAGTCCGAGTTGCATTCAGCCGGCTTTGTTTCTTATCAGTCCGCCACAGGCGTCTCCGACCCGCGATGGATGAAAAATTGGGGTGCCCCATCCATCGAGCGTCTTTTGCTCGATGGGTGGGATGCCACGAAGCCCGAGTTGCATTCAGTCGGCTTTGTTTCTTATCAGTCCGCCACAGGCGTCTCCTACCCGCGATAGATGAAACATTGGGGTGCCCCATCCATCGAGCGTATTTTGCTCGATGGGTGGGATGCCACGAAGCCCGAGTTGCATTCAGCCGGCTTTGTTTCTTATCAGTCCGCCACAGGCGTCTCCTACCCGCGATAGATGAAACATTGGGGTGCCCCATCCATCGAGCGTATTTTGCTCGATGGGTGGGATGCCACGAAGCCCGAGTTGCATTCAGCCGGCTTTGTTTCTTATCAGTCCGCCACAGGCGTCTCCTACCCGCGATAGATGAAACATTGGGGTGCCCCATCCATCGAGCGTATTTTGCTCGATGGGTGGGATGCCACGAAGCCCGAGTTGCATTCAGCCGGCTTTGTTTCTTATCAGTCCGCCACAGGCGTCTCCTACCCGCGATAGATGAAACATTGGGGTGCCCCATCCATCGAGCGTATTTTGCTCGATGGGTGGGATGCCACGAAGCCCGAGTTGCATTCAGCCGGCTTTGTTTCTTATCAGTCCGCCACAGGCGTCTCCTACCCGCGATAGATGAAACATTGGGGTGCCCCATCCATCGAGCGTATTTTGCTCGATGGGTGGGATGCCACGAAGCCCGAGTTGCATTCAGCCGGCTTTGTTTCTTATCAGTCCGCCACAGGCGTCTCCTACCCGCGATGGATGAAAAATTGGGGTGCCCCATCCATCGAGCGTATTTTGCTCGATGGGTGGGATGCCACGAAGTCCGAGTTGCAGGCAGCCGGTTGTGTTTCTTATCAGTCCGCCACAGGCGTCTCCTACCCGCGATAGATGAAACATTGGGGTGCCCCATCCATCGAGCGTATTTTGCTCGATGGGTGGGATGCCACGAAGCCCGAGTTGCATTCAGCCGGCTTTGTTTCTTATCAGTCCGCCACAGGCGTCTCCTACCCGCGATAGATGAAACATTGGGGTGCCCCATCCATCGAGCGTATTTTGCTCGATGGGTGGGATGCCACGAAGCCCGAGTTGCATTCAGCCGGCTTTGTTTCTTATCAGTCCGCCACAGGCGTCTCCTACCCGCGATAGATGAAACATTGGGGTGCCCCATCCATCGAGCGTATTTTGCTCGATGGGTGGGATGCCACGAAGCCCGAGTTGCAGGCAGCCGGCTGTGTTTCTTATCAGGGCATTTTCAGGCATAACTGGTCACTGCCGCACTGCGTTTTTCGCGCTCCCGCGCAATGCGCTCGACGTAACCGCTCGCAGCCAGTTCCGCCAGTGGATCGACGGGCAGTCCACGCGCCTCGCGCCACTCCCTCACGAGCGGACGCACATCGGTCCAGAATGCGCCGCGGAACATCTCTTCGGCCGTCACCAGATCGCACTTTCCCTGATGGACGGCAAGCTGCTCGCGGTCGATAAGCGCAGCCTTCAGGAACAGCTCCTGCGCCGCGCCCACGGTCTGGACCATGGCTTCAACTTTGCCCTTCAGATTGTGACTTTGGTCAATCATGTAGGCGATATCGAGCCTGAGGCCATCGGTCTGGGCGCAGTGAATTTCATGAAAGATGCGAAAGATCTGATAGGGATCAATGGAGCCAAGAGTGAGATCGTCATCGGCATAGCGGCGGTCGTTGAAGTGAAAACCTCCCAGCAGGTCCGCGTGCAGCAGCCATGCCACAATCTGCTCGATATTCTGCGCCAGGTAGTGATGGCCAGTGTCGACCAGCACCTGCGCCTGCGGACCGGCGTGACGGGCGAGATGCGAAGACATGCCCCAGTCGGCGATATCGGTGTGATAGGAGGCCGGCTCGAATGGCTTGTACTCAATGAGCAGGCGCTGGTTTGGCGCGAGACGCGTGTGACTGGCAGCCAGCGCCTCTTCAAGCCAAGCAATGCGTTTGCGAATGCTCTGTGTGCCCGGATAATTCGATCCATCGGCCACCCACAGCGAGACGTCTCGCGAAGCCAGCGCCTTGCCGATCTCAATGCAATCGAATACGTGTTGGAGAGCGCGCTCGCGAATGGCCACATCGGGATTGCACAGCGATCCAAACTTGTATTCCTGATCCTGAAAGAGATTGGGATTAATAGAGCCGGATCGGATGCCGTAGTCGCGCTCCAGTTCGCGCACCGTGCGCACATCCGCCAACCCGTTGGGCAGATCCCACAATACATGCAGCGCCAGCGTCGGCGTAACGCCGGTGAGCCGGTTGACTTCGGCTGCATCGGCAAACTTCTCTTCGATGGTAGAAGCAGCCGCCGCCTGCACGAACTTTCCAAAGCGTGTGCCGGTGTTGGCAAAACCCCACGAAGGAATCTCGATTTGAAAAGAATCAAGCGCATTGAATGCTTTCTCGCGAATTGCAGAATCCGATGTCGTCATCACTTTCACCTTTCAAGCAGGCAAGTTATTCCCCGGTACCGTGGCTTTGAAGTTTCGTAATCACATCCGCAAAACCTGGGTGCCCCAGGTCTCGATTTTGAGACCTGGGAGACCACGACTCCACGGGGTCACGGAATTAGCCTCTAATCCCTGGTCCCTAGTCCCTAGCCCCTGGTGCCTGTTCTTTCACCACAATCACGTTCAGGAATCTCGGTCCATGCACGCCTTTAATGCGGGTCATTTCAATGTCGGCCGTTGCACTCGGCCCCGAGATCCAGGTAACAAGCGCGGGAATCTCTGAGCAGCGGTCGAAATACTCGGGCAGCGTCTCAACAATCTGGCTGGCGCGAAGAATGCATAAATGCCAGTCGGGCAGCAGTGAGATCGCGCGCCGGCCTTCCGCCGGCGAGTGATGCAGAACGATCGTTCCCGAATCGGCAATCCCGCAGAAGCAGGCGGTCAAAACGCCATCGCAATGTTCGATCTCTTCGGTTGCCAGCTCGCCGTCGATCTTCCAATGGA
The DNA here is from genome assembly GCA_963732165.1 of uncultured Acidobacteriaceae bacterium. Taxonomy (GTDB): domain Bacteria; phylum Acidobacteriota; class Terriglobia; order Terriglobales; family Acidobacteriaceae; genus Telmatobacter. Next base: position 183,442 of record CAVSYM010000026.1, on the reverse strand, counting down.
ATCCAGCCGCAAGCCACTCCCGCGGCACGCCGGGTGGAGCGACAAAAGTGTTGCGGCCGCTGCGGGCAAGTTGCGTTGCTATTTCGGAAACCAGGCCGTCAGGTGCGCATTCGGCAACTTCGGCATCGTATTCGCGCAGCCGCTCAACCATCTTCGCCACGCGGGCATCAGTGTCGAGCGAGCCGTGGCGAATGTAATCGCGTGGAATATTCTCGGACGGCGTTGCCCCGAGCTTCGACCGTGGCTCCACGCTGAGTTTCTTGAGAATTGCCGCACGCGCAGCCAAGGTTGGGTTCATTGCGACACCTGCCTTCTTTGCTTCCACCATTCGTGGAACGTTTGCTTCGGCAGGCCGCGCAGATCGCGGGTCTGCGTCCACTTGGCGCCAATGCCGGGCAGCGAGTTAATCCATCCGTCTTTGCGCGTGAATACCTTGAGGCCGATGCGGACCGCCCATTGCGCCGTGTGAAAGAGCCATGTCCGCGAAAACAGCAGGTCCGCTACGCGCATTCCCACGTACATGGGATCGAGAAACCGCGCCGCCTTGCCGCGCTCCTGATCCGTCACCTGCGCTCGCAGGTCGATCAAAATCTCGGGAATATTGATTTTGACCGGGCAAACCTCGTAGCAAACGCCGCACAGCGACGAGGCGAACGGGAGCGATTGCGCGTGCTTCATCCCGGTGAGCTGCGGGGTAAGAATTGCGCCGATGGGGCCCGGATAAACCGAGCCGTAGGCGTGGCCGCCGGTCTGGCGGTAAACCGGGCAGGCATTCATGCACGCTCCGCAGCGAATGCAGCGCAGCGTTTGCCGCTCCCGCTCATGCGCGCGGATTGCCGAGCGGCCATTATCGAGCAGCACAACATGGAAACCTTGCGGCCCGTCGCCCCGCGTGACGCCAGTCCACAACGAAGTATAAGGATTCATGCGTTCGCCGGTGGCCGAGCGCGCCAGCACCTGCAGCATCACTTCAAGATCGCTGTAGCGAGGCAAAATCTTTTCAATACCGGCGAGCGTGATGAGCGTGCGCGGCAGCGTGAGACACATGCGCCCGTTTCCCTCACTTTCAACAACGGCAACAGCCCCGGTCTCGGCGATCAGGAAATTCGCGCCGCCGATGGCCGTCGGGATCTCGAGAAACTTGCGCCTCAGGTAATGCCGCGCCGCAGCGGTCAACGCATGGGGATCGTCAGACAGATCGCTGAGCCCCATGCTTCGGGCAAAGATTTCCCTCACCTGGCTGCGATTCACGTGCAGCGCAGGCACCACGATGTGCGAAGGCTCGAGCTCGCCAAGCTGAAGAATGATCTCGGCCAGATCGGTTTCAAACACCTTCACGCCCGCGTTCTCGAGATGCGGGTTCAGCTGGATTTCGGCCGAGGTCATGGTCTTGATCTTGATGACCTCTGAAGCATTCTCCTCGTGCAGAATGCCGAGGATGATGGCGCGCGCCTCGGCCGCATCGGCAGCCCAGTGCACCACTCCTCCGCGTGACGTGCACTGCGCCTCAAACTGCTCGAGATACGCGCCGAGATTCAGTAGTGCTTCGTCTCTTATCCGAGCCGCCGAAGTGCGGAGCGCCTGCCAGTCGGGTTTTTCGGCAACCAGGCGGGCGCGCTTGGCCTCGATAACATCGGTGGCGTGAGCAACATTTTTACGCAACTGCGTATCCCGCAGCATCGGCAACGCCGCTTGCGGAAACGGCGGCGCGAGAGCCGGATCGAGTATGGGTTGAGGCGCGTGGCTCATCCCATCACCTCGGCCGGCGACTGCTCGGTGCCGGCCAGAATCTCGGCCATGTGAATCGTCTTCATCCCGGCGAACTGGCGGTGCATGGCGCCGCCCAGGTGCATCAGGCAGCTGTTATCGAGCGCCGTACAGAACTCGGCCCCGGTCGACATCACATCTTCAAGTTTCACCGCCAGCATGGCCGACGACACATCGCCGTTCTTCACGCTGAATGTTCCGCCGAAGCCGCAGCAGCGATCGAGGTTGGGCAGCGTTACCAGCTCCATTCCACGCACTCTCGATAGCAATTTGAATGGCCGGTCGCCAAGATTGAGCCCGCGCAGCCCGTGGCAACTGGCGTGGTAAGTCACGCGGTGCGGAAAATATGCGCCCGCATCCTCCACTCCCAACTTGTCGATCAGGAACTCACTCAACTCGTACACCCGCGGAACCAGCGCCCGAAACTCACTGAGCAGTTGCTCGTTGCCCAATTCATCAAAGAGCCCGGGATACTGATCGCGGATCATCGCGACGCACGAAGACGAAGGAATGACCACGGTTTCAGCATCGCGGTATAGCCTGACAAATCGCTTGGCCTGGGAGAAGGCTTCGGCACGGAATCCGGTGTTGGCGTGCATCTGACCACAGCAAGTCTGCTTAGGGTGAAAGTCCAGCTCAACACCCAATCGTTCCAATAGGGCAACCACCGCCCGACCGGTCTCAGGAAACAGCGTATCGTTATAACAGGTAATAAATAAGGAAGCGCGCACGCAAAATCCACCTGTCCGAATAAAGCGGATAATATATGATTCGAAAAGAATTGTCTATTGCAATCGAGCGGCCTTTGAAGCGGCTCTCATGGGTCTATGAATTGCGCCGGAGTTCGATCAAAATCACGCTGGAAATCGGGCCTGCACCGGTCCATGAGCTACTAGGCGCCACGCATCTGCCTCGGCCGCGATATCTTTCACAAAATGGAAAACCTTTGCACTTATCTCGGAGTCAAATCAGCAGATGCATCGGTCGAGATCGATGAAGACCTTCGATACGCGCGCAGTTGATCCCCGAACGCCAGCAATCCTCCCGTCAGCGCACTTCCATTGCTTCCGTCTAATATGTAGTCCGAAGCTGTCATTTCTATCGTGCGCGCTCTGCCTCAAAAAATCGCTATTGGCCGCGCTACTTTTTCCGGCGCCGCCCGTTTGCAATAGTGTTGTCGTGTCTGTTCGTTCCGCTCAGGTCAGCCGTGGCCGCTTCAACCGGCATCGCGGCGCAATCAATTGACTCTCACAATCGCTCGAATCGGGAGATCTCACCGAAGAAAGGTTCCAGGATCCAACGCCATGGCAACTCTGCGCCCGCTCCCCCTCGTTGCACTTGCAAGTGCCTTGCTGTTCTCAGCGATTTTGCCGGCACAGCAAGCTTTGCCTGCCTCCCGCATCGTCAATCCCATCGACGAAAACCAGCTTGTGACTCTGAAAGGCAACGTCAATCCGCATGCCAATGCGAAGAACGATCGCGGGCCGGTGAGCGACTCCCTTCCAATGGCCGATCTCACGCTGCTGCTGAGCCGCACGCCTGAGCAGCAAGCCGCGTTTGACGCCTACGTTCAGAGCGAGTACGACGCCGGCTCAGCCAATTATCATCGTTGGCTCACCCCCGCCCAGATCGGCCAACTCTACGGCCCTTCGCCGGCTGACATTGCCACCATCTCCGCATGGCTCTCCGCCAAGGGATTCACCGTGAACCACGTCGCGCTTGACCGCATGTCAATCGGCTTCAGTGGTACTGCCGGCCAGGTGAAGGACGCGTTCCACACTGAGATTCATCAACTTTCAGTCGATGGCAAGCCGCATATCGCCAACATGAGCGATCCGCAGATTCCCGCGGCAATCTCCACCGTGGTTTCAGGCATCAAGGGTCTGCATAACTTCCTGCCGCATCCGCTGCACCGTACCGGCAACCTGGTCCATTTCAACCCGCAGGCGGGCAAGTGGCAGCGCGTGGCCAGCCCTGATAATTCTCTCGCCAGGGCTGTAACACCAGCCAGCCTCTCCAGGATCAGGCCGCTGTACGGCACAGGTTATCCGGGCGGCAGTACCAGTCTGGCTTACCTTGAGGAGGATGTGTCGCCGTACGATTTTGCGACCATCTATAACGTGCTGCCGTTGTGGAACGCCAGCACCCCCGTCACGGGTAAAGGGCAGACGATCGCCATAGCCGGAACCAGCGACATTACGCTCAGCGACGTGACTACTTACCGCAGCACCTTTGGTTTGCCGGCAGGTCAGGCGGTGGAAGAGGTCAAAGGCGCCAATGGAATCGATCCTGGAATCTGCACCGACACCACCGGGACCCAGATCTGCGGATTGAGCGATCTTGAAGAAAACACTCTCGACGTCGAAGTGTCGGGAGGGGTTGCCACCGGCGCCCAGCTCGTGCTGGTCACCTCGGGCTACAACAGCCAGACCGCCCCGACCAATGACCCCCTATACCAGGATTCTCAGTATGTGATCGAGAACCACGACAACACATCGTCGAGCGATACTAACGTGCAGGAAGTTGCCGGTGCCAGCGTTCTGAGCCTGAGTTATGGCGAGTGCGAACTGTACGAGGGCGAGTCAAGCAACGTTGCTTATTACAACCTGTGGCAGTCAGCCGCGGCTGAAGGCATCGCGGTCTTTGTCGCCACAGGCGACTCCGGCTCGCCGTCCTGCGACGATGGCGGGGACGCGAACGGCAACCCCTATGAAGCGCAATACGGGCTCTCGGTCAACGGCATCGCTTCCACGCCGTACGACACCGCAGTCGGCGGCACAGACTTCAGCTGGTGCCAGCCCACCCTCAACTCCAGCGGTAATGCCATCAACGGCTGCCCGACTACCACATCGAGCCCCGGCCCATACTGGAATTCAACCAATACGACGCAAGGGGCGAGCGCCAAAGGATATGTGCCTGAAACTCCATGGAACGACACGTGTACAAATCCAATATGGGCGGCCTATATTCAAAGCCTGGAACCGTTGCTGGGCCTGTCAACGACCTCAAATCCTGAAGCCGCCTGCAATTCTGTGTACAACAACTGGTTAAACGTCTATCAAAGCGACAGCGAAGTCATTGCTTCATTCGTCGACACGGTGGGCGGCAGCGGCGGCGCCAGCAATTGCGTCGTCAACGATACTGATACCACCTCTTCGAGCCAGCCAACCTGCAGCTCTGCAAGCACGGTGACTACGGCTAACGGATCAGTCACTCTCTCAAATGATGGCTGGCCCGCGCCGTCGTGGCAGACCGGCTCAGGCGTAACCGGGACCGCCGGCCTCACGTCGCGAGCCATTCCCGACGTGAGCTTTTTTGCCGGCGACGGCTCGCTCGACAGCGCCACGCTTATCTGCCTTTCGTTCCTGGGGACATGCACACCCAGCAATAGCACCGATATTGTGTCGATGGAGGTTGGAGGCACTTCGGTGGCTACGCCCGAGATGGCCGGCGTCATGGCCCTGATCAATCAGAAGGCCGGCGCACCCCAGGGTTTGCCAAACTCGCAGCTCTACCACATTGCCGGGCAGCAGAATTACTCGAATTGCAGCGCCGAGTCGGTGACCAGTTCAAGCAGTTGCGCGTTTCAAAGCATCGACAAGGGCACCAACGCCATGCCCTGCGATTACAACGGCCAGGCCCTCGAAGGCGGCATCGTCTTCTCGCAGGGAAGCTGGGTGGAATCCGGCCAATATCAGGGACTGGCTTCTCCCAATTGCGCGGCATTGAACTCGGGGGACGTAGTGGGAACCCTGGTCAGTTCGGGAACCACCCCCGGCTATAACGCGACCGCAGGATTCAACATGGCTACGGGACTCGGCTCAATGAATGTGGCCAATGTGGTTAATGCCTGGGCCTCCGACGTCGGGACGGCCACTGCAACGGTAGTTGCGACTGCTTCGCCGACCACCCTGCCCGCCAGCACTCCCCTTACTGTTGCGGTTACGGTTTCAGGTTCGAGCGGAACCCCGACTGGCTATGTGACGGTTTCAGGCGGCGGAGCCAGCCAGACCGAGAATCTGGCCAGCGGCTCCGTCTCAGTCACCATTCCAGCCAATAGCCTCGCTGTGGGCAGCGACACCATCGTTACCACTTACAGCGGCGACTCGACCTACGCCCAGGCCAGCACTACAACAACTGTGACGGTTACGGCAATCACACCCACTGTGACTGTGAATGCAAATACGCAGAATGCGGCCAACCCGCTGGTCGTGGCCATTGCAGTCGCTGGTCCACTAGGTTCGTCAACACCCACCGGAACCGTGACCCTGACTGCGACGGGCGGTTACAGCTCGACCGCGGCGACCCTTGCCAGCGATGGAACCGCCAGTATCACCATTCCGGCGAATTCCCTGCCGGCCGGCGCCGACACGCTTAGTGTTGCGTACAGTGGTAATTCGAACACCTACACAATGGCTACCGGGACGGAATCTGTCAACATTGTGGGTACCGCGACAATACCCGCCACCGCCGCGGTTAAACCTGCCTCCGCCAGCGTCGATTCGTCACAAAATCTTGCCGTGACCATCACGATGAGCGGGAGTGGCGGATTGCCGACTGGAACAGTCACGCTCACCAGCGGTTCCACTTACACCTCGGGCGCGGTCCCACTGGCCGCTGGAATCGCGGTCGTCACCATCAACGGCTGCTCCAGCAGCAATACAAACTGCCTGGCCGCCGGATCCAATACCTTGACCGCCAGCTACTCGGGAGACACAGTCTACGCGTTCAGCGCGTCGGCGGGTACTGCGACCGTAACGGTAGCTCAGTCTACGTATACTCTCTCGGCCGCGGCGGCCTCGCCTGCGTCAGTCTCACAGGGAGGCACGGCGACTTCAACCATCAGCGGTGCGGCAAGCTCGACCGGATATATCGGTGTAGTGACACTGAACGGCTGCTCCGTAACCTCATCGCCCACCAACGCAGTCAACCTACCCATCTGCTCTGCTTCCGGGACCATTACTTATGCGGGGGGCTCGACAGACACGCCCACTGGAACGGGCACCGCAACCGTGACAACCTACGCGAACACTGCGATGAATAATGGCAATCCTGCCAATCCCTTCAAGGCCCTTTACGGCGCGGGCGGAACAGTACTCGCATTCCTGGTCTTCCTCGGCATCCCCGCGCGGCGCAAGAACTGGCGGGCGCTGCTGGGCGCGATCATGCTGCTTGCGGGGCTTGGAACGCTCTCAGCCTGCGGCGGCGGCGGTGGCGGAACAACGCAAAGCAACGCAACCACGCCGGGCAGCTACACATTCACGGTAACCGGCACGGGCAGTGATCAGGCCAGCACTCAAGAAAGCACGACGTTCACGTTGACGGTCAACTAACGCTAACTTGCTGTAGACCAATCGGGCCCTTCCCGACGGGAAGGGCCCGATTCTTTCCGCTCAAAACTTGGGGCAATCAGAGCCCTCCTGCAAGGTGAGGTTGTCGAATTTCTGGCGTCCTGAGGAAGACCCACGACCGGATTTCGTCTGCGGATTATGATTCCCATTTCGATAGATCAGCAGCGATGCCTACGCAAAACGTCTGTGAGCAGCGTTAGACCGAATTCTGAGTTGATGTATCCCAGGCAAAGTCTTGTAACAGGGCATAACTTTACAGGCTGCGGAAAAACTCGCCTGGGTACAGGCAAAAGAGGCTTTGTAATAAGTCCTCCACCAGCGAAGCCGACCGTGGATGAAACTGTGCCCCATCCATCGAGCGTTTTTTGCTCGATGGGTGGGAGACCACAAAGGCCCGCCATCGACAAATCACGTCTTATTTCTTTTTAGGGCACGGCTTCAGCCGGGCCAATAAAACCCCTGAAATGAGTGTGGGCTTCAGCCCCTGCTGAATCGACCGTGGTGATACTGTTCCGTTAAACGAGTTCTTCCGCAGCCTGTTTAGTCCTGCCGCAAAAACGCCCATCAATCGCTTTGGGCTTTACAGGCTGCGGAAAAACTCCATAGGAGCCACTGTTTTGAAAGGGCACGGATTTATCCGTGCCAATAAGCCGCATAAAATGAGTCGGGGTTTTAACCCCTGAGGCATGGTTTTTCGGGAACTTCACGCCACTCAATGAGTTTTTCCGCAGCCTTTAGCCCCTGCTCGGATACACCAACCCTGAAAATGCTCTAGCCAGCACTTCCCGCAGCCTCTCACGCATGCCCTGAGAAATGCTGGCGATCGCCCCACCCCTCAGTCAAGCCCACCCCTTTTAAGAGATCGCTCAACTCACTCCTCTTCAGCCACTTGCGACAGCCGCTCGTTTGCCTGTTTTCTCCGCCGATTCGCTAAGCTTGAATGCAGGTAATTCGACCGGGCTACGCCTTCTTCGGCAGCAGCCCGCGGTCATGCTCATTCAGTTCCATTCGAAGTCCTTTGGTTTGAGGAGGTTGATGTTTATATTCTTGAAAGGAGCCCACTTAAGGTAGATCCTTGCCGGCAACGATCCTGAAATCAAGAGCTTGCAGAAATCCCCCGGGGGGCGGCGGGGGTAGGTGGGGGGTACAAGGGGTATTTCCCGCACAGTACGGCAATGTACGTGACACTTATCCCATTGGTGAGAAATGCAGGTTAGTGGCTCGGAACTCTGAGTGCGCGCCTGGCGGAGTCGAGTGATTCGCGAATCGCTTTGTCGTTGGGGGAAAGAGCGAGCGCGGCGGCGAACTTCTCGTAGGCGGCCTGAGTGTCTCCACTCTTGAGCAGTGCCTCACCTTGACTAAACAAGGCGCTCGCGAGATTCGGCTTGGCGCGCGATAATCTCAAGCTCAGCTCTCTACCCTCCTGGATTTTGCCGCTTTCAATAAGAGCTTCAGCGAGCAGCGCCTGGCACTCGAGCTGATTCATGGCGCCCTGGTGCTCAGCTTTGGAAGCATTCTGGAACTCGGTGCCAGCTTCAGAAGCATTGCCGCGTTCGAGTGCGAGCAGGCCAAGCACGCGTCGTGCCTCAGCGGGAGCCGGCTCACTTCCGCTCAACGCGGCTTTGGCTAAAGCGATGGCCTGATCGGTATCGCCCAAATCGAGATTGGCTGTGGCCTCACGCGCCAGAAGTTGCGGGTTCTGGCCAGCATCCTTCAGGCCGGCAAGCGCCTGTTGAGCGCGATCCCGTTGGCCTGTCCGGGCGAATGCCTCCGCGGCCGTGGCTTCAAACAGCGGCTGCGACAAAAGAGCGGGACTCATGGATGCAAACGTGAGAGCCGCATCGGCGTAATCGCCGATTTCCAGCTGCGCTTCACCAAGATATCCGCGCGCCACGCTGTCGTCGGGGTGGCCGGCAACCTCCCGCTTGAGCACTTGCATGCATTCTTCATAAATGCCGCTGATGCAATCGGCGAGCCCGAGATTGCGCATCGCCGGCTCCAGAGTTGGATCCTCGTCTGCCGCGTACCTCAGCGGAATGACGGCGGCATCATAGTCCTTTCTCCGCGCCAGCACCGTGCCAATATCTCCCAGCGCATTGGCTGCCAATTCGCGCAATTGCGCAGTGGTTTCAGCCGAAGCGCCGACTGGCTTGCTGACCCTCTCAGGCATGGGAGCGAGAGCGCTGGGAGCGGAAGAGCCCATGGCCGGCATGTTGGCGCTCAAGCTCATATCGCCCGCGTCGTTCCGCAGGATCTGCTGCTTCAGCGCGTCTTCTTCCGGGCGATTTGCGCTATCGGGAACTTGTCCCTGCTCCTCTCGAATCTGGTCGAGCGTGACCAGAGCAAGCCACATCTGCGACGGCGATTGCTTGTCTCCGACATTATCAAGAGAGATGAAATGATGAAGCAATTCATCCGATTCGGCGAGCTTCGATTGCTGGTATGCATTCATCCCGAGTTGATACCAGGGCTCGGGAGCAGAGGGATTCGCGGTGATGGCCGCGTGAAGATGCTGAGACGCGGCATCGAATAGCTGGTACTGTGACTCGATCGATCCAAGAAGCAGATTAGTGGCGTAATTGTCGGGATCCAATTTCTGAGCCGCGGTGAATGCGTTGAGCGTGCCCTCGTTGTACTGGAATACATTGAGTCCCCAGTACGACAAACCCAGCGCTATCTCCGCATCGAGTGACGAGGGGTCCAACTCGACAGCGCGCTGGGCCTCTCGAACCGCTTCATCGAATTGCGAGCTCTTCCCAAACATCTCGGCCAGCGATAAGTGCAGTTTTGCGCTTTCAGGATTCGTGCTCAGGATTCGCTTTTTCAGCTCCGCCGCAGGCGCAGTCTCCCCGAGATCCAATTCCATTTTCAACAGAATCATTTCGGTAGGCAGATCGGAGAGCAGCCCTTCAGCGTATGCGAGCGCGCCAAGAGCTTTTCGGCTTTCCTGATCCCTTTCATCCAGATTGTCAAGCAGAGCGAGCGAAGCGACAGTCACTGTACTGCTGCTGGCGAGAATGCGATCGGGATCGCCGGATTGAAGCGCATTCTGCTGGGCGATAAGAAGAGATTGAAAAGCCGAACCAAAGCCGCCGGAGGCCTGAATTGCGCTCGGCGCGTCAGCCTGCGCCGCGCCATGTCTTGCGTGGAGGAGCCCCAGCATCATTACAAACCACACGGAACCGCTCGCAATACCGCGGATCGAGTTATTGATCTTAATCATGATCTCAATCCGGGAAAGGCGCATTCGCCTTTACGATGCGTATGTCGTGATCGGTGAATTCGTAATGGATTTCCCCGGCAGTGTACCTGGGCATGTGGCATGAGGTGCAGCGGGACTTTGCAACCGGGCAGGAGTGTTGCACCGCCGTTCCGGGCTCGCTGGTAGCAGCGGCGCCATTTGCATGGCAACGCAGACAGGCAAAATCGTACGCAGCGGGATCGTGTTCAAGCGGCCGGTGTGGATTGTGGCAGGCGAAGCAGGTCAGGCGCTTATCGCCGTTAGAGCCCCAGCAGCGGCTCCTCTCCAGCCTGTATGCCGGAAAGCGCACCGTGATCTCGCCCATCATGCCCATCAACGCAACGTCTTTCGGCGTCCCATGACAGGCTCCGCAGAAATCGACGGATTTGGCGGGCGTAAGATCGGCTGGGCTGACGATGTGTGTCTCGACTAAATCGGGGGACTTCTCTGAAGCGATGTGTTCGCGTCCTGGACCGTGACAGCCTTCGCAGGTAATTCCGGGGAAGAATTGGGCCCTGGATAAAGGCTCGGTATCGGTGAGTGCCGTTGAGTGGCAAGCATAGCATTTGCGCGCCTCAAACGAAGCGACTCTACGCCCTACTGCCATCTCCATTGAGACCGGCGAACCCTGCAGCCTTCCAGGAGTCCGGTCGAAGCCGTGAGTTAGAGAGAAGTAGTTAAAGCGACTTTCGTAAAGCTGGCCGTTTTGCCACCACTCAAAACTTTGAGCGATCGTGCCTGAGCCGAATGCCCACTGCAATGGCTCCGTCCGTTCCTCGGTTCCGTCGCTGATCTTCAGCTTGAATGAGTTGCCTGTCTTTTCGACCGAATAGCGATAGGAGCCCAGGCGGTAGATGTCGCCGGTGTGGGTTTGAAGAACGGGAGAACTGGCTGCGGGCATCATGGTCAGCGCCATCTGCGTAGTACTCTGGCTGAGCGCAATGCCTCCATGGCACCGGGCGCATGCCTGGCTTCCCGCGAATTGCGATTGGTCCGCAAACTGCTTGGTCGGCCACCAGCGCTCGTGTTGGAGATGCTCGCGCGTTGTTTGGGATGCCGGATTTTGAGCAGTATCCGGAGCCTGCGTGTACGCAGTTGCGATCAAGGCCGCTAAGATCAGCGGCAATAGTCTCCAGCCTGTGGCGGGCATCGGGAAATGAGGTCGGGTACCAAATGGCGCGAAAGCCAGGCTCAGCACGCCAGACAAAAGAATACCGCGTCGGGAGGATGGCGGATGAGTCAAAATCTCTTGTGGATGCCGGAGTGGAGTGCCCGGCAAATTTTTCACCAGACCAAATGAGACAATCTGGCAGGAGCAATGCACCCAGCAAGACTCAGCTGGATTGCGTCGGAAATCTCGGCGGAGATCAAACGCGAATCACGCGCGTTCCCCGGCATTCGATTGGAGCGATCATTTCGGCTGGGGCGCCGGTATCGGTAATCAGCATGTGAATATTTTCGATAGGGCAGATGATGGCGGGGCCAACCTTGCCGATCTTGCTTGAGTCGGCCACGACAATCACCTGTTTGGACTGTTTAAGCATCTTGCGGCAGACCAACGCTTCATCGGTCTCGAGAGAGGTAACGCCACGCTCGGCATCCAGCCCGGTGACGCTCAGGAAGACCTTATCCAAGTACACACTGTCGAGAAAGTTGAGAGCAGCATTGCCTGAAAGCGCGAAAGACCATGCCCAGCGCATGACGCCGCCGGTTAGATAGATGCGGATCGAGGTGCGGTTGCAGAGTTCCATGCCGATGTTGAGCGCGTTAGTGACCACCTGGATTCCTTCGCGGTGGCGCAGGCTGCGGCCGATGTGCGTGGTCGTCGTTCCGGCGGTGAGCCCGACGGTTTCGCCTTCCTTAATCATTTCCGCGGCGGCCAGACCAATGCGGCGCTTTTGAGCGGCGTGGCGCTGTTCCCGAGCGATGAACGAACTGTCGTAGCGGAATGGTTCGTAAAGCAGTGGCTCAGCCAACTCCGCGCCGCCGGGGGTACGGCGAATTAGTCCACGATTCTCAAGGTGGCCGAGATCCCGGCGAATACTGGGGGCAGAAGAACCTGCGACCTCCAGCAGCTGTTCAATGCTTGCGCTTCCAGATTTGAGCAGGAATTTGACAATCTCTTCGGAGCGGTGACTGATGGGGGCGTTCATATAGCGGAGAATTCTACTCTGCTTCGGCTGCATGACAGGAAATGCAATGGGAAAGCATCAAGATTTCCGGCAACAGGCTCAAATGCATTCGTCACTGCGGTTGGCGGCATTCCAAAATAGGTGGCCTTCGCGATGGTCGACCTTCAAGGTGCGTTTGAATTGCCCGGATTGAATTGTGACAGCAGTCACCTATGAACCGGGTCTGCCGAGGAGATAATTCCTTGCTTGAGCGGGCGACAAACTGGCCCCTTGCAATCTCGCCTCATTGCGTGGGATCGATTTTCGGCAAGTGCTGCGACTTTGAAGACGTGGGAGCCAGCCATCCAGGTGGCGGGCCCCGGCCGTCGAAAAGCGATTTACTGGAATCGCCAACGCGAATGCGGATATTCGCGGTAAAAAAAGCGGAACGCCTGTCTAAAGGCGCTTGACTGAAGAGGATGAAAGAAGTTGTAAAGTTGATCGATTTCCTCCTTGACAATCATTTCATGAGAACGATATCATTCCGGGACAATACCGAGAATCTATTTGTGTGCCTATTGAAAGGGGTGTTCCGGTTCAACTGAAAGTTGTATACCGGTATCCCTTGAACGGCTGATTCTCGAATAAAACCAGAGGCGTACGACCAACCAATTCAGGAGACGGAAAATGATGCAAATGAATCTCAGAATTGCGGGCGCACGACGGGCTCTGTGGGGGACGCGATGGCTGGTTCTTGCATTGCTGATTCTCACAATTCCAGTCGGGCTCTTCGCCCAAGCCTATTACGGCACCGTCGTCGGCAACGTAACCGACTCCACAGGCGCCGCTATCGTCGGAGCCAAAGTCTCGGTGGTGTCTGACGCGACGGGCGTCAAATTCGCGACGACATCTTCATCGATTGGCGCATATTCGCTGGCGCAATTGCCGGTGGGATCTTACACCCTTACCATTACGGCACCCCGGTTCAAGACGTTTGTTGCGACTTCAGTCGCGGTGCACGTTTCTACAGACACTTCAGTTAACGCAACGCTCGAGCCAGGTGCAGTAAGCGAGCAGATCGAGGTGAAAGCCGACGCGGTGCAGGTAGAAACCACCTCGGCATCGGTTGGCGAAGTTGTATCGGGCACTCAGGTGCGCGAACTGCCCTTGAATGGCGAAAACTTTGTTGGTTTGACGCAGCTCTCGCCTGGAGTCAACCCGGCCGCTTCGTATGACGGCCAGGACAAGGGACTCGAAGGTGGCGTCAACTTTTCAGTAAATGGCAACCCGTACACCAACAACTTGTTCCTGGTGGACGGCGTGAACAACAACGACGTAGGATCGAACCGCACGATTCTGGTTTATCCGGCCGTTGACACGATTGCCGAGTTCAAGATGATCCGCAATTCGTTTGGAGCAGAGTACGGACAGGCTTCGGGCGCAATCATTTCGATTACCACCAAGTCGGGCACCAACCAGTTCCATGGCGGCTTCTTCTATGCCGGCCGCAACGATTTGCTGGATTCCAACAACTACTTCAACAACCTGAACAACGTCGGCAAGGCGAAGCTGCGCCGCAATGACTATGGATACAACGCGAGCGGCCCGCTTTTGAAAGACAAGTTCTTCCTCTGGTGGAACCAGGAGTGGAACAAGGAAATCCGCGGTACCGCATTTGGCGCCTGCGTCCCGACCGACGTGGAATCGGGCGGCGACTTCAGCGGCTACGGAACAGCAGTCACTGATCAGTGCGGAGCGTCAATACCGGGTTCATCTTCGGCTACCGTTACCAACCCCGGGTTTCCGTCCTGGGTTGGCACTCCCAATAAGATCAGCAGCCCGGATGCTGCAGGCGCGCTGATCGCGCAGTTCTACCCAAGCGCGAATTACAACTCCGACCAGACCAAGACGAACCCGGCCACTGGGTACAACTGGGCGGCGCCGATCAACAATCCCCTCGACTGGAGCGAATGGAATGTCCGGCCCGACTGGGACATCAACAAGAACAACCGTGCAACCGGCCGCATGACGGTCGATTCGTGGACGAACGCGGCGCCAAACGCCGGCGATTCGTTCTGGGGCGAATCGGACTTCCCGACCGTGCAATCCAGCTGGAGCCAGCCCTCGAAGAGCGTAATGGGCAAGCTGAGCTCAACCATCTCGAATAGCATCGTCAACGACGTGGAATTCGGTTACGGTCACAACGCAATTCTCACCGCCCTGGCCGGCACCAGGGCCGACATCGTTCCGGAGATTGACACAGCTTATCCGGCGACGTTCCCCTCCTCGCTCAAAGAGAAGGACGGGTTCTTCGGCAACTGGGGCGGCTTTAACCCGTATGGCTCGTACGAGGGCGAGGCGTCGTTCTGGAACATCGCGCCTTACCACAACCACGAAGACCTTTACACCGTGCAAGACAACCTCTCGATGGTGAAGGGCAATCACCTGCTGAAGGCAGGCGCGTTCTTCTCCGACAACATCAAGGTTGAGGACAGCGGCGACGGCGCCGATCGGCCGGGCTTCCCTGGAAGCGTGTATTGCGCTCCCGGAGAGACCGCTCCTCCAGCTTCGCCGAATGGCAAGCCAGCCTGCGTCAATACCAACAATTCGCTGGCCAATGTGCTGGTTCCGGGTACCGGAGCTTCACCGCAATACTTCGCCGGCATCTCTGAAGGCAGCCAGGACATCACAGCTCAGGTCAAGTGGCACGATTTCGAGTGGTATGTGAGCGACAGCTGGAAGATCAGCCGCAACTTTACCGCCGAACTTGGTTTGCGCTGGTCGTTCTACCGCGAGCCGTACTCTGCGGACAACCAATGGGCGAACTGGAGCGTGACCGACTGGAGCGCAACCGAAGCTGCCGCAAATCCGACAGACGCCTGCAATGGACTCATCGTGGCCAAAGGCACGAATCCTTGCGCAGCAGCCAACAAGCTGTTGGGAAGCCTTGGTGTGAACCTGAACCTTTCAGCCGGTACGCAAGGGAACTCAGCCGCGATCGTACCTAACAACAATCACGATATCGCTCCGCGCGTCGGCCTCGCATGGGACATCTTCGGAACCGGCAAGACCGCTCTCCGTCTGGGTGCAGGTCAGTTCTACCAGCGCGAGCTTGTGGGCATCGATGAAGGTATGGAAAAAGGCGCGCCATTCTCGCTCGCCGCGTCCTCGAATCGTCCTCTGGATACCACCGTGCCATTGGCCGGCGGCGGAGTTTCACCGAACTACGCCAAGGAAATGCGCGCCATTACTCCTAGTGCATGGCAGTGGAACGTCACTGTTGAGCAGCAATTGGCCCGGAACACCTCACTCGAAGCTAGCTACGTCGGCAACACCGGCGTTCACCTTACTTCGATGGAGGCATTCAATCCTGTTCCTCAGGCAGATTGGTTACAGGCGGCTCTGTTTTCGGGCGGCACTGGGAGCAGTTCCTGTGTCTCCACCGACGCCAACTACAATCTGCGTCCAGGTTGCAACTTTGGCGGAATCAACGGCTTCGCCCGTGAAGGCCATGCCACTTATCACTCCCTGCAAGCGTTGTTCCGCTCGCAGGTTGGTGCTTCAACCTTCCAGGCGGCATACACCTGGTCTCACTCGCTGGGCGACGTGACAGAGGATGACTCATCGGGTTCAGCCGACTCTCAAATCCCGACCGTCCAGGGCAACGACAAGCTGGATAAAGGCAACACCGACATCAATCGCCCCAACATCCTCGTGGTCAACGAGGTCTATTACTTGCCGACCATGGCGAAACAAAACATGCTGGTACGCAATACGGTTGGAGGCTGGGAGTTGAACAGCATCTTCACCGCAACTGAAGGTAGCTCGTTGACGGTGTTTTCCAATGGCAGTTACACAAACAGCATCGTCGTAGGCGGTGTCACAGAATCGCAGAGCATCAGCCAGCTGATCGGTACGGGATATAACGGGAACAACCGTCCTCTCGCCACCGGCCAAAGCTGCAACGCAGGCGAAAAGGGGAACCAAATCATCAACTCGGGTGCATTCACGCTGGTGGGATACACGCTTGGAACGGTGCCGACCAACATGGCCCATCGCGGCGATTGCCGGGGCGCGCCGACCACCGACTGGGATTCGCAAATTGCCAAGAACTGGCAGATCAAAGAGAAATACCGCGTGAAGTTCGCGATGGATTTCTTTGACTTCCTCAACCACCCGAACTTCAACTCATTCAACCTTGAGGGAGCCGGCTTTGCGCCGTCGACGGTCGAGTGCGGCACGACAGCGCTTTGCTCTGCTTCCAACCCGACAATCACGTCACAAAGCTCAGTCTCTGGATTTGGCACGGCCTCGGTCCTGCAAATTGGCCGCGGCAACAGAGAACTGCAATACAGCCTGAAATTCTCGTTCTAGCCGTTCGAGAATTAATTGGCCTGACGAACGTTACACAGCGAACCGCGGAGCTTCTTCGAGAAGCTCCGCGGTTCGCTTTAGATAAGATAATTTCGGGGCTCCTGTCGAACCGATGTGCATTTTCATCTTGCGTTTTTCCTATCCAAACAGATCTCTGCACAATGCCTGCCCGTATCAGCTGAATTCCCACGATGCTCTAGAATCAAAGCAACGGCTTGCGATGAAAAACCCACAAATACCGCCTGTTGATTACACCTCGCCGTGTAACTTCCGGCGCCGTTCGGCCGTATGGCTTCTAGCCATTGTGCTGGCTCCGCTGATGAGCGTGGCGCACGCGCAAGATAGCAAAGCAAGACAAGCCGCACCGAGCGCCGATGAACTGAGGGCGCGTGCTCGAGCGGCCCAGGCGGCTCGCAACGGCGCCGATCCTGAGGCTATTGCCCGCGCCAACCGGCTGCTGCTGGCGACGGCACTTCGCGAATCGGCCGATTTGAAGGTGCTGGAGGGTCAATCAACGGCCGCTCTCGATCTTTACCAGCAATCGACAGCCCTGGAGCCCACTTCGCGGACCTACCTTGCGATGGCTTATGCGGCCATGCGCTCAGGGAATCTTGATCAGGCCGTAGATTGGGCTCGCCAGGCGCATGAGATTGAGCCCGGCAATATCCACGTCGACCGCGTGCTAGCAGCAGCGCTGGATCAGAAGGGTGATTACGCCGCTGCAGTGGAGCCGTTTGCACGCGTAGCGCGAGCCGAGCCGACGGTCGACAATCTCTACCCGCTGGCTGTCTGCCTGCTGCAAACCAAGAAGCCGGCCGATAAGCAACGCGCGGCAGAAGTCTTTGCCCAGATGAGGCGCATTGCAGGCGATAGCGGCTCGCTCCATGTTCTGATTGGCCGCGCCTATCGCGACGGCGATGACATGCCCACGGCGGTCCGTGAGTTTCACACTGCGCTGGCGCTCGACCCGCGCACACCGCACGCGCATTATTTTCTCGGCCTGGCGCAACTGTTTATGAACGACTGGAAGCCGACGCCCGCAATCGAACAGGAGTTCCGGGCCGAAACCGCGCTTTATCCCAACGACTACATCAGCAATTACATGCTGGGTATCGCCCTCAGCGAGGATCGGAACTATGACGAGTCGGACCGGTATCTTGAGACTGCCTCGCGACTCAATCCTTCACTGCCCGATGCGTTTCTCTATATGGGCCTGAATGCATTCGCGCAAGAAAAAATGGATCGCGCCGAGGCGATGCTGCGCAGAGCGGTCGAAAACACGGGCAGCGACGAGGCCCGCACCAACTACCAGATTCGCCGCGCTTACGTGGATTTGGCGCGCATTCTTGCGCAGAGCGGGCGTGAGGATGAAGGCAAGACCTTTGCACTAAAAGCGCGCGCCCTTGAGAACAAGGTGATGAAACAAACGCAGCTCGAAGTCAGCCAGATGATGTCGAGCAATGGCAAGGCAGGCGGCGCGGCCGTTGTGCCTCTCACCCATGAGCAGGAAGAGCAAAGCGCTCCGGCAACCGCCAACGACGATGCGTTCGCGGCTCCGCATCCGACGGCTGAACAACTTGATCTGGCACGGCAGCGCGAGGCAGTGCTGACTCCTGTTATTGCCCAGGCATTCAACGATCTGGGCACTTCGCAGGCAGTTCGCAAGAATTACCCAGAAGCGCTCGAGAGCTATCGCCAGGCCGAAAAGTGGGACCCGCATCTTCCGGGGCTGGCGAAGAACCTGGGAATTTGCGCATTCCGGGTCAACGATTTTGCAACCGCTGCTCAAGCCCTTGCGCCGGTTGTGGATCAAGGCGAAGCTTCGCCCGCACTGCGAGCCATGCTCGGCATTTCGTACTTCTCCACCGACCACTATGCCGAAGCTGCTCGCACGTTCGCTCCGATGGGCGATGCAGGCATGACGGATGGCGAAACAGGTTATGCATGGGCGGCATCGCTGGCTCATCTCGGCGACATGAAGCAAGCAACCGGGGTGCTTTCGGCTTACGAAGCCCAGCCGCGCAACGACGAGGAGATGCTGCTGGTGGGACAGCTTTGGACCGAGATTGGCGACTTCGCTCGCGCCATTGCGACTCTCGAGCGCGCCCTGGACGCAAACCCGGCTCTAAAGAAAGCCCACTTCTACGAGGGTCTCGCCTACCTGCGCTGGGAACACTGGCCGGAAGCAGCCGCGCAGTTTCAAGCCGAACTCAAAATTGAGCCCGGCGACCTCGACGCCGAATATCACCTTGGGTTTGTGGACCTCGAGCAATCAAGGACAGACGACGCGTTGGCCCTTTTTCTCAACGTTGTGGCCACCAATCCAGAGTACGTGAACGCGCAATACCAGGCAGGAAAAATCTATGCCGACCGCAGCCAGTGGCAGGATGCCGCACCGCATCTTGAAGTGGCGGCGCGACTCAGCCCGGATAAGGACTACATTCATTATCAGTTGCAGTCCGTCTATCGCCAGCTTGGCAAGACTGCGGATGCTGATCGCGAGCTGGCGATTTACAAGGATCTGAAGAAACAGGCGCGAGCGCGCATTGCCGATGCCCTCAAGCAAAAACAATAGTGAAAGGAAGTCCCTGCATTGTTTAATTTCCGCGGCCGAGCTTCACTGTCACGCACCATTGCTTTCGTATTCCTGTCGTCGACAGTCGCATCGGCACAAATGGGGTCAGGGCATCCTGAGCCTCCCCCTCCGCCGCCGGGCGGCAAGATGTTGCGATGCACCGGGCGGCCTGTGCCACAGCTCGAAGACATCACGGCTTCAACGGGAATCACGTTTGTTCATGCTTCCGATCAGGAGAAGCGGTACATCATGGAGTCGATGAGCGGCGGGGTGATACTGATTGACTACGACCGCGACGGTTGGCCCGATATCTACTTCACGAATCAACCTACGGTGGCCCAGGCACTCAAGGGCATCAAGGCGCCGGGAGCGCTCTACCACAACAATCACGACGGCACATTCACCGACGTGACTGCCAAGGCAGGACTGAACACTCCGTGCTTCGGCGACGGCGGCGCTGTGGGCGACTACAACAACGATGGCTGGCCCGATCTCTATCTCACTTGCCTGGGTGGCAACATTCTGTATCGCAACAATGGCGATGGCACGTTTACCGATGCCACGGCCAAGGCCGGCGTGGCCGACGGCCGCTACTCGACTGGCGCAGCTTTTGGCGACTACGACAACGACGGTTTTGCTGACCTCATGGTGGTCAACTACGTCGACTTCCACTTGAACGACTTGCCGACCTTCGGCAGCGCGTCGTTTTGCAAGTACAAAGGACTCGACGTGCAATGCGGGCCGCGAGGCCTGCGCGGAGCTGGCGATTCGCTGTTCCACAACAACGGCGACGGCACATTTACCGATGTGTCGAAAGCGGCAGGCGTCAGTGATCCGGACGGTTACTACGGGTTGGGCGTGGTATGGGTCGACTTTAACAACACAGGCAGGCCCGATATTTATGTCACTAACGATTCGACGCCGAAATATCTCTACAAAAATCTCGGTAACGGAAAGTTTGATGAGATCGGTCTGGAATCGGGAACCGCGGTGAGCGACGACGGATCGGAGCAGGCGTCGATGGGCATCGCTATTGGCGATTACAACCACACCGGGCGCCCGTCGATTTACGTGACAAATTTCACCGATGAGAACGATCTTCTTTATCGCAACGATGGCAATTGGGACTTCAAGGAAGACTCGTTTCCCGCGGGCGTCGCCTTGCCTTCACTTCCGTGGGTCAAGTGGGGAACGGCTTTTGTAGATTTGGATAATGACGGTTGGGAAGACCTGATCGTCGTAACCGGCCATGTGTACCCGCAGGTGGACCAGCTCCCTTCGGGAGGAGGATATCGGCAACCGAAGATTGTTCAGCTCAATCAACGCGATGGAACTTTTTGCGATGCCAGCGATGAGGCCGGCCCGGCAATCCGGGAGAAGCGTGTCTCCCGGGGGTTGGCGGTTGGCGATCTGTTCAACGATGGCAATATGGACGTTGTGGTTGAAGACCTCGACGGCAAGCCGATGATTCTACGCAATCACGGCATTCCTGGGCGGCATTGGGTAAGTTTCGAATTAGATGGAGTAAAGAGCAATCGACTGGCACTCAACGCGCGATTGACCGTAATTGCCGGTGGCATGACGCAAACCGACGCTGTGCACAGCGGCGGAAGTTATCTGTCGCAGAACGATCTACGCCTGCATTTCGGCCTGGGCTCTGCAACCAAAATTGACAAGGTGATTGTTCACTGGCCTTCCGGTTTGACCGAAGAGTTCCATGATCTGGCGGCCGACCACTTCTACAATCTCCTCGAGGGCAAAGGCATCGTGGCCCCTTCCGTCGCCAGACCACAGATGGTAACGCACGTTCATTGAGCTTCGCGATCGAAAGCAACGACCTTATCAATGGGCTGCATCCTGAATGATCCGGACTGTGGATCCGAAACGGCGAAAGCCTGTAAAGGCCGTCTCATTGATACGAATGACGTCTCTGCCGGCCTCTACAGCATTGGGGGAATAGTGCACCAGCGAGAGAGCGACGCCGGAATGAGGGCAGATGTAGTTCTTTCCGCCGATCTCCTCCGTTCCATATTGAATCGACATCGCCGCCCGCTTGAGCGCAATTGATTGTGGCAGGTCGGGTTCAACTGTAATTCGCATAACGGCGCCGCTTTCCGGATCGATGGCGATAGAGCCGTGATAGCCAGGCCGGCCGTGGTAGCAATCCGTCGTGAGTGTGTTTGCTTTTCCTTTAAAGCGATAAGAGGCCTCAAGCGTAACCAGTTGCCAGCAAAAGTTGACTGCGTAATGCGACGCTTGCTCTGAAACCGAAAAATTGTAGACGGCGCTCAACCGGCCCGAGACCTCTTCCCAATGACTCCAAGTGACTTTGCCATTCAATGAGTCAGTGAGCATCAACGACAAAATCGGGCCAAATTCCCCGGTTGTGGTGAGATTGGTCGGCGGTGCCTGCTCTTCGCCGCCCCTGGCCGGTTGTTTGTCTTCGGCGATGGCAACTTCTTCTCCATTCCGGTACGTAATCTGCTGGCTCGTTATTCCCTCAAGTCGAAGCGGAGATTCGGCAGGAGTCCATCCGCTGGCCGATTGCAGCATAGGCCGGTCGTCAAAGGCACGCGTGACGCGGGTGGCCATCAGATCGGGCATGTGGTGCATGGTGACGGCCGCGAAACTCATAGCCTGTTGCCACATTTGATCGAGCGCCCTGGTCGCTGGCGGATCTTTTACCGGGAGCTCGCTCGCAGGAGGGTCGAGGAAGCTCGATATATCGGCCAGCATTTGGAGTGCGAGAGAGGTCTTGGGTCCCAGGTTTAGGTCATTGGTGATCGCGTTGCGAGTGGAAGACGTCAGCTGTTCGGTAAGCTCGATGGCATCGCATTTCTTTGCTATGGCCTGATCTGATTTGCGGGCTGCGACATAGCCCGCTAGGGTCTGGCGGAACTGAGCCACAGTGAGTCGTTCAGCCGAAGCATTCACAACGAAGATCAACGAAAGCAGCACCGCGAGAATTGACCGCGCCATATTGATTGATCTTTCCGTGCTAAGAACCCGACTACCTTGATCGCACCTCAGAGCTGTCACCGTTTTGACGACTCGGCATCTGGCCTTCAGATTCTATATTGCATTCGCAAGGGATTGAATCGAGCCACCAGAGAAGGATTACGTCAATCGGCACTTTCTTACGCGATGTCCGGAGCGATCAACCTGCTACGGCGTTTTTGAATTGCTTTGTACCTTCGGGTATTTCCCAGGGTCACCGCACTTTATTATGCCGCTCAGGCCGAATTGGACTGCGCGTGGGTATCCCCTCCCCCCTATGTATGGTGGTTAAGTGGTTTATTTTGAGTCACTTATGTATCCGCAGATCCTCCCGTAACCCGCTGAAAACAAAAGAGTTAGAGGTCGAAGATTAGATAGCAAAGGAGTTACGGGCCGAGATTTGCACTGATTTTAATGCAAGCTGCCGATGCGCTTTTCCTTTTTTTCGGTTTGAGTTTCTTTCCCCGTTATGAACGTAGCGCGGAAGGAGGAAATTAACTGCAATTCTGGCGGAGTTATTCGGATGAGTCCGCCAGCACAGACGCGCAATTTATGAACTGCCAGTCTCCGCGCCCCATTCATTCGCCGTTTTGCTGGCGAAGGGGTGATATAGAGCTGAATCTCCAAATGCAAATCACACGGACAGAAAGCTACAGTAACGCAATCATCGCCGGGCTTCCCACGCCGGCGTACTTCCCCGTAAAGTTCAACTTCCCGGTTTCACGATCGATGCGGAACGAAGTAACGCAATCGCTGTGCTGATTGCACGCGAATAGAAAGCTCCCACTCGGATCGATCGTGAAGTGGCGTGGGTAGTCACCCATCGTCGAAGCTTCGCCAATGAACTTTGGATTGCCGTCGTCTGCGATCGCGAAGATCGAGATGGTGTCGTGCAGGCGATTTGCCGAGTAGACGAACTTTCCATCGGGCGAGACCGCAATCTCCGACCCAAAGCTGGTGCCTTCAAAACCGGAAGGCAGGGCAGAGTGTATCTGCTTGATGGCAGGCGCACCGGTTTGCTGGTCGTAATTCATGAAGACGATCTGCGAGCTCTCTTCGGTGATCAGATACAGCCAGTGGCCGTTGGGGTGAAAGGCGAAGTGGCGCGGGCCAACGCCTCCGAGCAGGGTTAGAAAACCGCGCGAAGTGAGCTTGCCGGTCGAATCATCAAGGTCGTAGGAGTAAAGGCGATCCTGCCCCAGGTCGGTTGAAAGCACGAACGTGTTGGACGGGTCGGTGACGACCATGTGCGCATGCGGAGCGTCGTGGCCGCTGACGGCAAAGCTGCCCGCGGGCGCATTGGCCGGGCGCGCCGGGCCTACCATATTAAGGTCGCGATGCACATCCGCAACGTCGCCCAGCGAGCCGTCGGTGTGGACGGGCAGAACCGCGATACTGCCGCCAATGTAGTTGGCCACAAAGGCAAACTTTCCGGTTGCGTCGAGGCTCATGTGGGCCGGGCCTGCGCCCCCTGAGCTCAGAGTATTCAGCATCCGCAACTCGCCGCCGGGCTCGACTGCGAAGGCGCTTACCGATCCGTTTCCGCCGGCGAAATCTGTCACCTCATTGATGGCGTAGAGAAACTTCTTCGAAGGCGCAATCACGATCCAGGTGGGATTCGGAGTCTTGGCCGCGAGCTTGCGATCGGTCAGCTCGCCAGTCTCGAGGTTCACACGGAACCGATAAAGACCTTCGCCGTGGTTGTCGCTCCCGGCGGTATAGGTTCCAACGTAGGCCGTGGCCTGGGTTTCGCCCGCGGCAAACGCGCGCCGAGAATCGAGTGCGGCATCGAGCCCGCCGCTCATAAGCGCGAATGCGCCGGCTGTCTTCAAAACATCTCTGCGTGAATAATCAGTCATTGTCATATCTCATGCGAAGTGCCAGAGAACCGAAGTGAAGATGAGCCCGCACACCGAGATAATCGTTTCGGCAACGGACCACGTCTTCATCGTCTGGCCGACGCTCATGTTGAAGTACTCTTTGACAATCCAGAAACCGCCATCGTTGACGTGCGAGAAGATGAGGGCGCCGGAGCCGGTTGCGATGGCGAGCAACTCCGGGTGCACTCCAGCAGTGTGCAATGCGATGGGCGCAACAATACTGGCGGCCGTCGCCATCGACACCGTGGATGAACCGGTAGCCAGCCGCAGCATGGCGGCGAGTCCCCATGCCATAAGCAGAATGGGCACGTGTCCGCGCATTGCGATGGTGATGATTGCGTTGGAGACGCCGCTGTCCTGCAAAACGCGGCCGAATCCGCCGCCCGCGCCGATCAAGAGCGTAATGGCCGCCGTCGGAGCCAGGCATTCATTGCTGAAGCGCAGTATCGTTTGCCGCGAAAAGCCGCGCATGGTGCCGAGCGTGACAAAGCTGCACAGCGCGCCGATGAGCAGCGCCATATCGTCGTTGCCCAGCAGCTTGAGGGTGCTGTTCATGCCGCTTCCAGCAGTCGAGAATGTGTCGGCCCAGCTGCCAATGAGCATCAGGATCACTGGCAGCAGAATGGTGAGCACGCTCAGCCAGAATCCGGGCAGATTGCGGCTTTCATCGTGGCCCGCGAGCTGATCGGCCATGGGGTTTTCGAGCGAGAGCTGGACGTGCGGCGCGATGAGCTTTGCGTAGAGCGGTCCGGCGATGATGGCTGTAGGGATGCCGACGAGCAGGGCGTAGAAGATGGTGCGGCCCATGTCGGCGTGGTAGATGGTGACGGCCAGGGTTGCAGCCGGGTGCGGCGGCACGAGGCCGTGAACTACCGAGAGTCCGGCAACCATCGGTATGCCGGCGAGCACCAGCGATGTGTTGGTGCGGCGCGCGACCGTAAACAGGATGGGCACGATGAGAACGAAGGCAACCTCAAAGAACGCGGGCAGGCCGACGATGAGGGCGATGGTCATCATAGCCCAGGGGACATTCTTTTCCCCGAAGACGCGGATCAGCGTAAAGGCGATGCGATCGGAGGCGCCGGACTCAGCCATCATCTTTCCGAGCATGGTGCCGAGGCCGACAATCACTGCGATGTGTCCGAGCGTGCCACCAACGCCGGTTTCAAAGGAGTGAATGACGGTGGTGGGCGGCATGCCCGCAACAATTGCGAGGGCAAGCGAGGTGACCAGCAGCGTGATGACCGGATTCAGCTTGACCACCGCGATCATGAAGATGAGCGCGATGACCGAAACTACCGCCGCTGAGAGGAGAAAGATACTGTGGGTGTCGATGCCGGGCATATGCAATGCGCTCGTCCAGTCTATAAGAAGGAAGCGGCTTATTGGACCCAACCCGGCTTGCCGCGCGGGAGAAAACGCCCGGCGCGAATGCCGGTTGCGCCCGCGTCAGTATAGGTGAGGGTTCCGTTTACCCAGACCGCTTGGATTCCCGCGGCCGGTTTGATGGGATCGGAGAAGGTTGCCGTGTCGGCAATCGTGCTGGGGTCGAAGAGCACCATGTCGGCGGCGCAGCCTTCGCGGATGAATCCGCGGTCATCGAGCGAGAATCGCTGCGCGGGCAGTCCGGTCATCTTATAGATGGCTTCGGGCAGCGCAAAAAGCGCTTCATCTCGGCAATAGCGGCCCAGCACACGTGGAAACGCGCCCCACAGCCGCGGGTGAGGGCGCGGGTCGTTGGGCAAACCGTCCGAGCCGATCATGGTGGCGGGGTGGCGCAGGATTGCGCGCATGTCGTCTTCAGAGATGCTGTGGTAGATCGCGCCGGCTGGTTGAAGGCGACGCGCCGCATCGAGCTGTGGCATTTGCCACGCCGTCGCAATCTCGGCGAGCGTCTTGCCGGCCATCTCGGGATGGGGCGTGCTCCAGGTGATGGCGATCTTCACGCGCTCGTCTACCTGGCGAAGATCGAGGGTGCTGGAACCGGCCGCGTAAGGATAGCAATCGCAGCCGGCATGCTGCGAGAGGCGCGCCTCGTCGAGTGTGGCAAGCACTTCGCCGCTGCGACCCCAGTTAGCGACGCCGGCGCATTTCAAATGTGAGATGACGACGGGAACCTGGCTGCCTTGGCCAATACCGAAAGCTTCGCGCATCGCATCGAGAATCTGATCCGCTTCAGTACGCATGTGGGTTGCGTAGACTGCACCGGCGGCGGCAAGCGGAGCAGCCAACCCGAGCACCTCATCCGTACCGGCCGCGTGGGCCGAGAGATAGGCGAGTCCGGTGCTCAGGCCAAGCGCGCCCGCGTCCAGAGCCTCTTCAAGCTGCGTGCGCATGGCTGCGATTTCGCCTGGCGTTGCTTCGCGGTCCAGGCGGTCCATCTGGTTTGAGCGCAGCGCAGTGTGACCAACCAGTGCGGCCACGTTCACCGCGGGCCGCGCTTCTTCAATCGCGCGGCGATAGGCAGCGAACGTCGGATAGCGAAATTCGCGGGACGCTCCCAGCAGATTCATGGGATCGGGCAGTTCGCCGCGCAACGTGACAGGTGCGGCACTGATGCCGCAGTTGCCCGTAATCACGGTAGTCACGCCCTGCGAGATCTTGGGCAACATTGAGGGCTTCGCGAGTACCGCAAGATCGTCGTGAGTGTGGACATCGATGAATCCGGGAGCGAGGGCGAGGCCGCGCGCGTCAACAATCTTGATGGCTGCGGCCTCAGAACTGCCGAGTACGGCTTGAGGCGACGGGCCGATTGCGATTATTCTGTCCTCTGCAATCGAGACATCTGATCGAGTGGGGGCTGCGCCGCTGCCGTCAAAGACCAAGGCGTTGCGAATGATGAGATCGGGATTCGACATGCGTTTGCCGCCAGTCTTCAGATTAAGCCCCGGGGCCTTGGTTCGCGAATTTCGATCGCCCCCGGGCGGATAAGAGAGAATTGTTGTATGAGTCGAGAGATGAATTCGGGGCTTGGTTTTGGGCCGTCAAAATACTCGTCGATTGATCCACTTAAAATTGACCCGCTCAATAAAGGCCTTGGCGCTGCCGATGCGGCCTTCGTCCCCGATGATGTCGCTGCGCTTGGTTGGAATCTGCTGAAGGAAGATCTCAGCCTGCCTGCCGCAGTGCTCTACAAAGACAACC
Organism: uncultured Acidobacteriaceae bacterium; assembly: GCA_963732165.1. Taxonomy (GTDB): domain Bacteria; phylum Acidobacteriota; class Terriglobia; order Terriglobales; family Acidobacteriaceae; genus Telmatobacter. The sequence continues at coordinate 156,002 of CAVSYM010000026.1, read as the reverse complement.
TTGAGCACAATCTGCGCTGGATGCAGGAGTTTGTCCGCGCTTATGGGGTAAAGCTGGCACCACATGGCAAAACAACCATGGCGCCACGGCTGTTTGAGATGCAGCTTGCCAGCGGCGCATGGGGAATTACGCTGGCAACGGCGCACCAGACGCTGGTCGCCCATCGCCACGGGGTGCGCCGCGTGCTGATGGCCAATCAACTCGTGGGCCGGCGCAACATGGCGATCGTCAGCGAACTTCTTGCCGATTCCGGATTCTCGTTTTACTGTCTTGTCGATTCCGCCGATCTGGTGGATTTGTTGAGTGGGTATTTTCGGGAACGCGGGCAGCAATTGAAGGTGCTGGTTGAGTTGGGAGTCATCGGCGGCCGCGCCGGAGTTCGCAACGACGAGCAGCTGGAAGAATTGCTGGCGGCAATCGGTCGCTCGAATGGTTCAGTGGTGCTGAGCGGGGTTGAGGTTTACGAGGGAGTCCTGAATGACGAGGCAGAGGTAAGAGCGCTGCTGAAAAGAACGGTGGAAACGACGCGGCGATTGCTGGCTGTGCGGCAAGACGGGAGCACTCCCTTTCTACTTTCGGGCGCGGGATCGACCTGGTACGACGTGGTGGCGGAGGAGTTCTCAGCTGCCGGATTTGGACCCGAAGTCGAGATCGTGCTGCGCCCGGGGTGCTACCTTACGCACGACGCCGGTCACTACCGCGAAGCCCAGGCGCGGATTCTCGGGTCGAATTCCGTGGCCCAAAAAATCGGCTCTGACCTCAAGTGCGCGCTGCACATATGGGCATACATTCAGTCGATCCCGGAGCGTGGCCGGGCGATTGTGGGCCTGGGTAGAAGGGATGCGGCTTTTGACTCAGGGCTACCCGTGCCGGCGCTTTTTTTCCGCCCAGGAAAAGATACCGAGCCGACTCCCGCGCCCGCAGCATGGCGGCTGAGCCGGATCATGGACCAGCACGCCTTTCTCGATGTCGGTCCGGAAGACGGCGTGCGCCCCGGCGACATGGTCGGCTTCGACATCTGCCACCCCTGCCTTACGTTCGACAAGTGGCGGACTATTCCGGTCGTCGACAGCGAGTACCGGGTGGTCGAAGTGGTGCAGACTTTTTTCTGAAGACACCTCAATCGAAGATTCCCAAATTCGGGAGAAAATTCCGATGGCGTCTTCGGCTTCGATGCCGGGCTAAAAGGCCACTCATCGGCACTCGTTCTCGAGATACTGCGGCGCGAAATCTCTCCGATTTCGTGATGGCTTGTTGCGCACCGGAAGAACCCCTCGAGTAATACAAATCCTGATTACCGGCGGGTGATCCGTTCATTACATGTCGAATAAAACCCCGTAAATCAACCCTGTGGCGAATGAAATTCAGAAAATTTCACTTGCATTCACGAACTGCTGTTCTCTAAAGTCCATCTGTTTTCATCAACAAATTCCCTGTTTCAGTCGAATCGTACGTCATTCGCTTTCATGAGTTTGATGTTCCCGCGCGCGGCGCTGCCAGCAAGTTACGCCGCAATGGGCCCAACGTATGGATATGTGTGTGCGATTGAATTATCAGCAACTTAACTCGATCTTTAACTTGAACGATCTTCTCTCGGGGCGATTCCAAGCTCCGCAAGTAACCCCTTAATCACGCGACGGAGGCAATTGCAATGTTGACATGTGGCCGTACTTTCCTTGGATCTCTCAAGACACTGGCATTCCTCACCCTCTCGGCGGTAACCGCCATTTCGAGTTCGGTGCGGGCTGGTGCGCAAACCACGCAAACGCCTTCGTCCTATAACTTCGGCAACGTCGCCGTGAACGAGACCAGCCGGATAGAGAGTATCACCGTCAAGAACACCCAGGCGGGCTCGGTCACCATCAACTCGTATGGTGTAACGGGAGGCCCCTTTTCCATCTCCACGGTCAACAGCACTTGCGCCGATCCGGGCAGCCTGGGGGCCGGGGCCAGTTGCGTTATCGCTGTCACGGTCGACCCTACCGCTCTTGGCGCGGTTTCTACCGGGACGCTCACTCTCAACACAACGGCCACCAACAGCCCCCAGCAAGTTACTCTGAACGCCACTGCCGTCAACCCGGTTACATTTTCGGCGACGCAGCTCACTTTCAATGCGACCGCGGTCGGTTCTACGAGCAATGCGCTTAGCGTCAAACTGGCCAATAACCAGAACTCGTCTGTAACGGTAACCAACGTATCGGTGACGACCGCAAACGGATATGTCCTGTTGCCGGCGACGCAATGTTCCGGCACAGCCCCGCAAACAGTTCTAACTGCATACTCCAGTTGCACGATTTCGGTGGATGTTTCGCCAAACGTTGTAGGAGCGGTACCGGCGAGTTCGTTAAGCGTGACGACAACGGCGAGCGGAACTCCTATCGCGATCCCGCTTAACGAAACGGGACTTGCTCCGACGACGCTGTCGCCGGCAGTCATAGCCTTTGGAAACGTCGTGGTTGGCCAGACGAGCCTCATCCGGAACGTGACTCTTACGAACGTTGAGAAGAGCGCGATTTCTATCGTCTCGATAGTCGCGCCGACCGGCGGCTTCGCCATCGACCCCTCGACTACGTGCGCAAATGATAGCTTCCCCGGCACACTGGGGGCAGGCGCGAGCTGCACCATCGGCCTCACCTATACTCCGAACGCGTTGGGCGCGGCGCCGGCAGGCTCGGTTACTATCACGACGAGCGCCAGCAACAGCCCCCAACTTATTGCCGTAACAGGCACGGGCATTGCGGCGATGTCGCTTATACCTTCCGGAATTGGATTCGGCCTTCAGGCCGTCGGCCAGACGAGTTCCATCCACACGCTTACGCTCTACAACAATCAGTCGACCGCCTCCGTTTCGATCTCATCTATAGCTATTAACGGCGACAGCCAATTCGCTGTTGACCCGTCGACGACTTGTTCCACTTCTCTGGGCCCTGGAGCCACGTGCAAAATCGCGGTCACTTTCACGCCAACAGCGAATGGCTCGCAGCCGATTGGCACGCTCATGATCGCCGACAACGCGCCCAACAGCCCGGAGACAGGAACACTGACAGGCGCAGGGGGCGCTGCGACGAGTCTCACTCCGTCCAGCATTGCGTTCGGCGGCCAGGTGATCAGTACCACGAGCGCGACCAAGACCCTCACGCTCAAAAACCTGCAGTCGAGCGCGCTCACCATCAGCTCCCTGGTCTTTTCCGGTCCGTTCCAGCTAGATACCAGCGCCACCACCACCTGCCCCATGAGCGGCGGCACGGTGAACGGAACTCTGGCTGCCAACTCGAGCTGCGTGATTGGAGTCCAATTTGCGCCAACGGCATGGGGCGCAACGTCGGGCGGTCAAATCACAGTTCTCGATAACGCGCCCAATGGCCCGGTGCTGGCATCGCTTTCGGGTTCCGGAATCAAGGCTGTAGGGCTCTCCGCGACGGCGCTGGCCTTCCTCCCGGTAGCGATCAACACTACGAGCGCGCCAAAGAACATTACCGTATACAATCAGCAGTCGTCGAATCTGGACTTCGTCTCAATTTCGGCCCCGGCGCCCTACAGCATCTACGCGGGCACCACGACTTGCGTGACCACCGCGCCGGTATTACCGGGGAAGAACTGCGTCATCAGCGTTGAGGTTACGCCCACCGCAGTGGGTGCGATCTCGGCTTCTGCGCTTACGATCTCGGACGATGCGCCGAGCGGCTCGCAGACCGTGAACCTGTTGGGTTCGGGAGTTCCGCAAGTTGCTGTTTCTCCGAATCCAATCAGCTTCGGAGTTGAAGTTGTGAACGAGCAGTCCACGCGGACGACGACGCTGACCAATTACCTTGGCACTGCCATCAGCATCAACTCGATCGGGTCGTTCACGGGCGGATATACGCTCGACACTACCTCGACTACCTGCCCGCTTTCGCCCGTCACGGTGGCAGCGGGTACTACGTGCACGATCGGTATCGATATTACGCCAACTGCAACAGGGTCGCAGCCTGGCACCGGGAATGTGAACTACAACATTGTCGGTAACCCAACTGCGGTAAATCTGCCGTTTACGACACAGGGTACTGCGTACCAACCGGTCGTGATTTCGCCGGCAGCGGTGGATTTCAGCACGCAGTTTGTCGGCGTTGAGTCTCCCGCGACGACGGTGACGATTAAGAACGAGCAGAGTGTGCCGCTCAACATCTCGTCGATCACGGTGGCGGGCACGAACCCAGGCGACTTTTCCATCCTGAGCAATCTTTGCCCGACGGTGCCAACGGCGCTGGCGGCCGGCTTAAGTTGCAAGCTGACCGTGGCCTTTACGCCGACTGCTTCAGGTAAAAGGATTGCGACCTTGACCGTGGCCGACGACGCGTTGGGCAGCCCGCAAACGCTATCCATTTATGGCTTCGCGAATGCGCCCGTTCTGGTTTCTCCAAAGTCGATCACCAACTTCAACGCGAGGGTGAGCCAGGTCAGCGCGTATCAAACGATCACGATCACTAACGAGCTCCCCACTTCGCTGACTGACATTGTCTTTCACATTTCGGGCGACTTCGAACAGACCTCGACGACCTGCGGAGCAACCGCGCCTTACACGCTCGCAGGCGGAGCTGCGTGCAACGTGACGATCAGCATGACGCCGACAGTGGGCGGCACGCGAACCGGTCAATTGCAGGTAACCGACAGCGCGTACACAAGTCCGCAGGTAGTGAACCTGCAGGGCACCGGCACGAATCCGCTGGTTCTGAGCATTTCCGGCTTGAATTTCGCGGCGCAACTGGTTAACACCACCAGTGCAGCCAAGTTAATAACGCTCACCAATAACGAAAGTAAATCGGAGAGCTTCAGCCTGACGCCGTCGGGCCCGTTCTCGGCGAGCACCAATTGCACCACTGGCACAATTGCCGCGAACTCAAGCTGCAATATTTACACCAGTTTCTCTCCGACCACGACCACTCCGCCCAGCCAGAGCGGCTCTGTAACGGTGACCGACTCGGCCGCCGGAGGAAGTCCGCTGGTTCTCTCGCTGACGGGCGCGGCCTCGGCTACCAATCCAGCTGCGGCTGTTTCCGTCGTCTCGCCTGGCGCGGCATCCGGCGGTTCCTCACCAACAGTGGTCAATGTCACGATTACCGGCAACGGCTGGACGCACTTCAGCAGTTCCTCCGCGATTACATTCCCGGTGACCAGCAACTCCTACGCGTCCGATATCACGGTGAATTCGTTCACGGCCGTTTCGCCGAACACCATCAATGCCTCCCTCACCATTGCCGCTTCGCCTGTCTACGGCGCGCGCAACATATCGGTCGTGACTCCGCTTTCAGGCGGGGGCTCTGAAACCGCCAAGTTGAATTCGGCGTTTATCATTTCCGATCCCACGCAGACGTTTGAGATCACGTCGATCACGCCGGGAGTAGGCACGCAGGGCCAGGGTTATCTTGGCGTGGCGCCTTTGACGGTGAACATTGTTGCGACGGGCACGAGCTTTGTGCAGGGCACCACGTACGCTAACTTCGGCGACGGCGTCACGGTTGAATCGCTCAACATTACCAGTCCGACCACGGCTACGGCGGTTCTGGCCATCAGCAACACCACGACTGTTGGCTATCGCACCGTGACCATGGTGACCGGCGGCCAGGTTGCCAACTCGATCCTGAATAATGGCAACCCGCTGTTCTACGTCGGGCCGAATTCGGCAAAGCTGACCAGCGTGACCCTGGCCACTGTGAGCGGTGGCGTTGTTACATGCACATCGACTCCTGCATCTGAGCCGCAGAGTTTTGCGGGACCGGTGTGCCTGACGGCGACTGGCACGCACTTCCTGCAGAATGCAACGGGTGTCACCGTCACCGGCGGCGTGACAGTCGGGGATACAATTGTGACTTCTCCGACCACCGCTTACTTCAACGTGATTGTGCCGGCAGGCGCCACGATCGGCGTCGACAATGTGACGGTTGCAACCGGCGGCGAGATTGCGACCCTGCCGAGCTCATTTACAGTCACCGGATCCACGCCTGCGCTTGTGTCTGTAGCGCCCAATTCCGGGCAACAGGGCCAGTCGCTCACGGTAACCGTGACCGGCAATTCGTTCACCGCATTCAACGCCTGCCCGGGCGGCGTGATTACGGCCGACTTTACCGGCGTCATTTCCAGCCCAACCGTGAATGTGATCAGCGCTCATCAGGTCACGATCCCGATTTCGATCAATGAGAATGCGCCTACTGGCGGAATTACGGCAAATCTGACCTGCGGAGGCGCAGGCTCGGCAACAATCTTCCCGTTCGGATTCACAGTTGCGCCTTCGAGCGCTTCGATCGTGAGCGTGACTCCGAGCAGCGTCCCGCAGGGCGGCCAGGTGACTCTGACGGTGACCGGCCTGAACACCGACTGGTCGCAGGCCGACACGGTGGCCCAGTTCTATCCGACCCCGATCGCCACTCCGCATGTAGACGAAACCACGATCAACAGCGCGACGAGCGCAATGCTCAACATCAGCGTGCCCACCAACACGCCGGTTGGCACCTATTGCTTCTACATGGCAACCGGCGGGCAGATTGTGAGCGCCTGCATCCAGGTGTATGCCAATACGCCTACGCTGACCATGAACCCGGCCAACGGTCTTTTGCCGACAAGCGGCACCAACAGCTTCAACGTAAGCTTCACCGGCCAGTTCACTCACTTCTCGCAGACGAATACGTTGCCTGTGATTGCAGGTGAAGGAGTCACGCTCACGAACTTCACGGTGAACAACCTGGTGAGCGCCACCGGCACGATCAACATTGCAGCCGGAGCGGCTACAGGATCGCGCCTGGTGACCTTTACGACGGGCGGCGAGATCGTGACGACTTACTTCAATGTCACGACGATACCGGTGGGCATTGTGAACGTGTCGCCGTGGCATGGGCCACAGAGCCAGACGATGAATGTTGAGATCGTGGGCCTGAACACGCACTTCACCTCGACCGGTCCCAATCCGACGCAGGTTATCTTTGGCGGTCCGCAGATCACCGTCAACAGCATAACGGTGAACAGCGCGACCGACCTTATCGCCAACATCACCACCAGCTACACGCCTCCGGCCGGATCGCTAACACCAACACCTCCGGGATGGAACGCGGTCTACATCAACACTGGATCGGAGCAGTTGATTACCGGATTCTTAGTTGACGCGCCGGCTACACCTTCACTGGTAAGCGCGTGCGTGACGGCCGATCTACCTTCCTGCGTCTCGAGTGCGCCGCAGGGTTCGGGCGGAACCGATGTCACCATTACCGGCTCGCTGACTAACTGGAACGGCTCGTCTGAATTGATCATGGGCGCCGGTATCACGGTGGCGAATCTGGTCATCGTGAACCCGACCACGGCAACCGCTACGATCAGTGTGTCTCCGACGGCTCCAGTGGGCGGCAACAGCGTGATTATGATCACGCCGCTTACTGCCGGAGGATTTGAGTACGACTCGGGCGTGGGCTTTAGTGTGACGCCCAGCGCGGCCTACATCAGCGACGTTGCTTTGCCCGCGTGCGCGAACTCGATCGATACCACCTTCATCGCCAACTTCTGCAATAACGGCACCAGCAACATCGTTCCCGTGGTCTCGCAACTACAGACATCGATGTTGAACATCACAGGTACCGGCACGCACTGGCTGCAAGGCGAAACGACGTTCAGCTTTGGGTCTGGCGTGGTGCTCGATCAGACCACGGTTATCGATCCGACCCATGCGACTGTGCAGATCACCGTGCTTTCCAGCTCGCCCGTTGGCTTTGCGACGGCGACCGCATTTACCGACGGCGAAAATGCAAGCCTGGTGCAGGCCATCGACATTGAAGAAGGCTCGCCTACTTTCCTGGCCTTCTCGCCGCAGGGCGCGGAGCAGGGCGCCACGCTGAATGTTGAGGTGCTCGGACGCTTTACCAACTGGTCGGCTACCACGCCTCCGGTTGCCGAGTTCAACCAGGACATCACCATCAATACCCTTACCGTCGTAGACTCCGAGACGCTAGTCCTGAACGTCACGGTCAGCCCGTGGGCGTACGTCGATTACGGTTCGCCGTGCGGACACGTACTTACCATCACCTCGGGCAGCGAACAGGTTTCGAGCTCGCAGATCGACGACAACTTCTGCGTGTCGACAGGCGCGCAGGAGATTACGAACGTATCGCCTAACGCCAGCGGTCAGGGATCTTCGCTGCAGGTCACAATCACCGGCTCGCAGACTAACTTCCTGAACGGCCAGACGCAGGTGAGCTTTGGCGACCCAGGTATCACGGTGGGCGTGCCCGCGGTGCAGAGCCTGACTTCGCTGACGGTGCCGATCCTCGTCACAACCACCGCGACCCCCGGGTTCCACACCGTAACCGTGACGACATACGGCCAGGTTGCAACTCAGGTCGACGCATTTACGGCGGCTCCCACAGTTGCGCAACTGACCGAGGCCATTTCTAACCAGGCCGAGCAGGGCGTGCAGGGCCTTACGGTGCGCCTCATCGGCCAGTACACGCACTTCAGCACCGCCAGCACCGCGACCTTTGGTCCGGGAATCGTCGTGGTCGGGAATCCGACGTGGGTGAGCGATACGGAGATCGACGCCACCATCAACATCGATCCGGTGTCGTACGTCGGCGGACGGACCGTCACTGTAACCACCCCTGGAATTTCGTGCGCCGATCAGCCGGCTCCGGGTATAAATATCCAGGGCGTGACTTACCAGGGCTGCACGCCGGGCAGCTCGGCAGGCACCGGCAGCGAGATTGTCGACGCCAGCGTCTTCTCCATCATTCAGGGTCCAGCGATCATCAGCAACGTGTCCCCGAACACCGGCAATGAGGGTCAGGAAGTAGTCTTCACCATTACCGGTTCGGCCACCCACTGGGCGCAGAACTTTACCCAGTTCTACATTGCAGGCGGCGGATCTGACATCACAGTCAACGATGTCATCATCTCCAACCCCACTACTGCGACGGTCGATATAACCATCTCGCAGACCGCCAACCCCGGTGCGCGCTCCATCTACATGGTCACGGCCGGAGAGTCGCTTACCGACGCAGGGGCATTCGTCGTTACCGGAGGTGTGCCTGCCGTCAGCTACATCACTCCTGGTAGTGCGCAACCTGGCACAACAGAGTTGCAGGTGACGGTGGTTGGCAATCCCTACACGCAATGGGTGCAGGGCACCACTACGGTCAACTTTGGCCCCGGCATCACGATCGACAGCCAGGAAGTCACCGATGAGTCGCACATCGTGGCCGACATTAACATCGGCGCAACGTGCACCGCACCCAATACCCCCGTGGGCTGCGCACAATACGGTTACCGTACGGTTGTAGTGCAGACCGGTACGCAAGGCCTCACCGGCAGCTTCAACGTCGTGGCTCCGCCGCCGCCGCCGACCCCGTACGTCTGGTACGAGACTCCGAGCACCGGCATTCCGGGACAGACGGTCAGCGTGTACTTCTACGGCGCCAATACCGAATGGGATCCAAATCCGACGACCGGAACCAAGCTCACAGGCTGGGATGCGAAAAACATTACGGTGAACACGTACCAGATCGTCAGTCCGACTGAGGCGATCGCTAACATCACCATCAATTCGAGCGCTTCGCAGTCGGAGTCGATGGCTCTGACGTTTACCACCAACGGCACCACCTACAACGACGGCTGCGCCGGCTGCGAGGTAGATAGTGCCTCGTTCAACATCGTCATCGCGCAACCCACGCTGACCATCGTCGATCCGGGTTCGGGTCTGCAGGGCGCACAGAACATCACGGTCAACATCCTCGGCCAGTTTACGGCCTTCGACAGCACCACTACGTTCAGCTTCGGCGGTCCCGGCTCAGGCATTACCACGGTCGGAGCTCCGACGATTCTCGGTCCCACCATCGCCACGCAGGTGATCAGCATTGATCAGGAGGCCAACACCGGCGGCTATTCAGTTGTCGCGAACACGCCAGATGCGCCGGCCAACGCGCAGGTCGTGGGCGGCGCGGGTTTCAGCGTCACACCGAGCCTGGCTACTATCCTGTCGGTTGCGCCGAACACTTCGCCGCAAGGCACTGAAATCAGCGTGACTCTCACTGGCGAAGACACGCACTGGAGTCCTGCCACTACGTTCAGCTTCGGCGCAGGCATTGTTGTTACCAGTGTCGACGTAACCAGCGAAACCAGCGCCAACCTCACCCTGGCGATCCCGGCGTATGCGCCTGAGGGCACAACGTACGCCCAGGCCCGCACCAGCGGTGAAGTGGCCACGCTCAACCAGGCCTTCGTCATCACGGCCGGCACTCCGTACCTGCTGTCTTCGGGTCCGGGTTCGGTCGAGCAGCAGGGCTCGGCAGTGTTCACCATCCTTGCCCAGGCCACCAACTGGTCGTCGGCCACTCCGCCGGTGGTCAGCTACGGCAGTGACATCACGCTCGGACCGGTAACGGTCACCAGTCCGACCACCATTACTGTCGATGGCGCGGTTTCACCCACGGCCTACCCCGGCTACCGCAACCTCACCGTCACCACTGGCACCCAGGTGCTCAGCATTTCCAATGCCGTTTACATTGCGCCTGGCCCGGCGGTGATCAATAGCGTCACTCCGAACACTGGCGGTCAGGGCGTAACCTTCTCCAACGTCCAGATCAACGGCATCAACACGCACTGGGTGCAAGGCACCACCACCCTCAACTTCCCCGGCGTGCTGGTGAACAGCTACACCGTCAATTCGCCCATCTCGATCACCGCGAACATCACGGTCAACCTGACCGCTACTCCGGGACAGGTGAACGTGACCGCGACCACTCTCGGCGAAGTTGCCACTGAAGTCAATGCGTTCACCATCACCCAGACACAGGCCGAGCTGGCCTTCATCGACCCGCCCAGCCTGCCTCAAGGACAGACTCAGAACCTGACCATCACCGGTATCGACACCACTTTCACAGGCAGCACTGCCGTCTCGTCCACCTCTACTGGAGTTGCGGTCAACTCCGTTACCTTCAACAGCGCAACGTCGCTCACTGCCAACGTTACGGTATCGCCAACCATCACGCTTGGCTACAAGAACATCACCGTTACCACCGGGGCGCAGATCGTATCGAGCAATTCGCTCTTCCAGACGACGATAGGTCCAGCAGCGATTTCCGGCCTTAGTCCGGCCACCGGAGGCGAAGGACAATCGGTGCAGGTGGTTGTTACCGGCAGCCAGACTCACTTCAGCAGCGCCACGTCGGCTTCATTCAGTGGCGGAATGTCGGTTACCGGCATCACGGTGCAGAGCCTGACCCAGGCTACGGTGAACGTATTCATCCCAGCGTCCGTCCCGCTCGGCACTTACAACGTGACGCTGACGACCGGTGGTGAGGTTGCTACCATTCTCGGCGGATTCACGGTGGGCAACGGCGCTCCCGTCATCACCAACGTGACCCCGCCCACCGGCACCCAGGGGATCACCACCAACGTAACGCTCACCGGCGAGTTCACCAGTTGGAACGGCACCAGCGTGGCCAACTTCGGCGCGGGCATCATAGTGAATTCGACCAGCGTGACCAACGCTACAACCGCGGTTGCCAACATTACGATCAACACAACCGCCACGCTAGGGTCGCGTAACGTCAGCGTGACCACAAGCGGCCAGCCTACCGCCTCAATTACCGGCGGATTCACTGTGCTCGCTGGCGTACCCGCTCTCGTCTCATCATCGCCCGGCACCGGCCAGGCAGGAACAACGGTGAACCTTGTCATCACCGGCGTGTTCACCAACTTCCAGCAGGCCTTCACAACGGTTTCGCTGGGCGATGGAATTACCACGAACTTCATCACCATTTCCAGCACTACGCAACTTACCGCTAACGTCACCATTCCCAGCAACGCGAGCACCGTCAGCACCTATGTCTCGGTCGACACCAATGGAACGACGCTCACGCTGGATAACGCGTTCACCGTTCTGCCGGGAACGCCGTTCATCTCGCAGATCAATCCGAACGTGGGCACCACGGGCCAGACGCTCAACATAACCATCGTTGGTGTCTATACCAACTGGGTGAACGGCACTACTGCTGCCACCTTTGTTGGTTCCGGCTCGGATATTACTGTCAACAGCACAACGGTAAACAGCGCGACAAATCTGACGGCCAACATCACCATCCCCACCACGGAGCCGCTCGGGCCGGTGACCGTAACCACCACCACCCACTCCGAGATAGAGAACGTACCTGGCGGATTCACGATCCAGTCGGCTACGCCTCCGTCCCCGCAGGTTATTTCGCTCAGTCCGGGCGCTGACGCTGGTGGCATGCCGCTGAACGCCGTAATCAATGCGGTATTCAACGAGCCCATGCTGCGCAGCACCATCTCGAACACCACTGTGCTGCTCACGCTCACAAGTAATCCCAACGGGAATGTCGCAGTTGGCGGAACCGTTTCGCTCGATCCCACCGGCCGCATCGTTACGTTCGAGCCAAGCTCGCTGCTTGCACCGAACTCAACCTACTACTTCAATATGACCGGTTCGATCCAAAGCGCGACTGGCGTCGCACTGAGCAATTACGCAGTGGACCTTTACACCACATCGGCAACTGCGACTACGGGTCCGACCGTAGTGGCCTTCAACCCGCCTGCTTCGAGCACCGTCGGCACCAATGTGACCGTGCAACTCGAGTTCAGCGGGGATATGCAACAGGACACTTCATCCGGCATGACAGTTTCGACCGGCGGCACTCCGGTGGCCGGAACCTATAGCTGGAATGCGAACCCGTACTGCTGCGGCAGCGGCTGGGCTCAGCCGGGAACCGTGCTGACGTTTACGCCGACGGCTCCGCTTACGGCAGGAACCACATACACCGTGGCCTGGAACAGCACGCTGATCGATACCGCCGGAAATGCGGTCGTTCCGGGATCGTTCACCTTTACGACTGGCAGCGGGCCGGATACGGTAACCAACAACGCCGGCTCCAACTTTAACGGACTAACGAATGTAGCCACCAACTTTGTGCCCACCGTCACCTACTCGAAGCCGATTAACCCAATCGATATCTGGGGTGGTTGGAACTCGGGCACGCTAGAGATGTGGAACAACGACAGCGGCAAGTACATTGAAGGCACGGTTTCCGTGGCTCCCAACGGACTGAGCGCCACATTCACGCCCACCGTGCCGCTGCTGCCCGATACTTACTACCGCGTATACCAAGCGGGCGGTTACTACGACGCCGACGGAAACTACCTGAACGGTAATAACTTCTACTTCACCACCGGCGCCAGCACCGATACCACCGCGCCTACGGTGACGTTTGTGTCCCCGGCGAACTCTGCAACTTCGGTGCCGCTGAACAGCCAGATCATGGTCAAGTTCAGCACGCCGCTTAACGAAAACAACACTAGCAACGTGCTCACGGTTACGCCTTCAGGCGGATCGGCGATCGCGGGAACAGTGTCTCTGGCCAGTGACCTGGTAACCATGACGTTTGTTCCCAGCAGTCCGCTGCAGCCGGACAAGGTGTACACGGTTGCCGCAAGCGGCTTTACTGACCTCGTGGGTAACACCGGCACGCCGTTCACGAGCACTTTTACCACTTCGGCTTCGACTGTGTTGCTTAACCTCTCCACCGGCTTGAACGCCAGCGGCCAAGTCATCACACCCATTGCGTCTTGCGGCGGGACATCTGAGCCGGCATGCCCGGCGGATGGCCACTGGACGGTGGTACCCACCGGACTCCCGGCAGGCCCCACATCGGATGAAGCGCTGGGCTTGTACGTAGCGACAGCTACGACGACACCGGCAGCCATCGGGCCGTCACAGCCTCTCTATGTCGTAGGTCCGGGCGATACGGGCTGGTGGACCGGTGGATGGCCGGCCGACGGACCGCAATCCAACTGGATCAACATGTACCCCGCAAGCACCACCGGCAATACTTTCGGCGTCTACTCAACCACCTTCAACATTCCGAGTCCTGTGCCTTCGAACCTGTGCCTGGTGGGCTACATGTCGGTAGATGACAATGGAAAGCTCGGCATCGTCAACAGCGCCAACCCGAGCGGCATTGCGATCACAGGCAATATCAACACCAATACGAGTATCACTCCTTTGAACGTGCCGATCTCGAGCTTCCTGGTGGCCGGCAGCAATACTTTGGCTTTGGGATGGGGTTCCACGGACAACGTCTACGAAGCTTTCCGTCTACAGGCAGCGATCGAGACCTGCGGCGCCAGCCTGACGCCGGGCGCCCTGACGCTGACCAGCACAACGCCGGCTAACGGCACCACCAATGTTGCCACCAACACCAGCATCACCATGACATTCAGCAACCCAATCGATCCGGGTACGGTGAATGCCACGACGCTGCCCGTCATGGTGGGCTACAACAGCAACCAGGAACTCACCGGCAACTACGTGGTGAGCGGCAATACGGTCACCTTCACACCTGCGACGCCGTTCCCGGTCAGCACGCAGATCTATGTGGGCGCCTGCGGCGGCCCGCTCGATCTGGCCGGTGATTCAGCAGGCGGTTGCTACACGGAACTGTTCACCTTCCAGACTGGCAGCACAGCCACGCCCGCTTCGACCGCGCTCCAGGTGATGGCCTTCACCCCGGCCGCCAACGCGACCAACGTGGGCCTGCGCTCGCCGGTCACAGCTACATTCAACCGCTCCATCAATCTCGGCAGCATCAACTCCGCCGACTACGGCCTGTTTGCGGGCGACGGCCAGAGCCCGTGGTGCGGCGGCGGAAGCTACTCGCACTCGCAGGACGATGCGACTGTGTCGTTCAACTGCTATCCGCTGCCTTCCAGCTCCACGATGACGGCGATACTCAACAGCGGCATCGAGGATTGGCAGGGCAACGCACTCACCAACTTCTCGAGCCAGTTCACAACCAGCCAGTACGACTCGAACACCAACGGCAGCATTATCACCACGCGGCCCGCCAACGGCGCCAGCGGCGTGAATGCCAACCTGTCGATCGTGCTCTACAGCAATTTACCCATCAACGCAGGGACGGCCAGCAACGGCATCCAGGTGGCGCAGAACAACGTGCTTGATCCAGGCTCGGTGCAGGTGCTCGATAACGGCTACACGCTCGTGTTCACGCCCAGCACACCGTTCACGGCCGGCGCACTCATCCAGTGGTGGACGACGGGCAGCCTGTTCGAAACGACCTACAACACTCCCATCAATGATGACTCCGGTTACTTCTATGTCGCGGCCAGCACCAGCACTCTTGCGCCGGCATTCGAGACGACCTCTCCGCAAAACGGAACCAGCGGAGCGCCGCTCAACGCGATCTTCGACACGCAGTTCAATACGCCGCTCAATCCGAGCACGGTGAACAGCACCAATATCTACATCTACGACTCTCACACCGGCCTGCACGTCAGCGGCACCTATTCCATGCCTCAGCCGAACGAGGTTCGCATTGTGCCGTCGGCCCCCGTGAGCGCCAGCGCGTATATCTACGTTTACGCGACCACCGGCTTGCAAAGCGCCACCAGTGTGCCGGTTGCCTCAACAACTTACTGGTACGTGTATACCGGCACCACCAGCGACTCCACGCTGCCTGCGGTTCAGAACGCGGTGCCGTTCAACGGGGCCACGAACGTGGCCGTCAACGACTCCCCAGGAGTGATCTTCAACAAGTCTATTGACCCGGTGAGCCTGAACAGCAGTACCTTCCAGGTGCTGAACGGCAGCACACCGCTCGAAGGCAGCTACTGGTTCAGTTCCAACGACACGCGCATCGAGTTTGTGCCCAACTCGCCGCTACCGACGGGCGCCACTCTTACCATGAGCATCAACGGGGTGATTGACCAGGTTGGCAATCCGGTTACATACAGTTCGTCTTTCCATACCGGCGCCAGTCCCGATTTCACGGCACCGACCGTGCTTTGGTCGAGCGTGAACAGCCAGGATACAGTGCCCACCAACTCGATGATTGCAGTTCAATTCAGCGAGTCGATGGACGCGACCAGCTTCACCGTCGGAGGACCGAGCGGCTGCGGCAACTTCTTTATCCAAGATCAGCTTTCAGACGGTTGCATCCCGGTCACGGTTTCATGGAACACGAACCAGACGATTGCGTACCTGGTACCCAACAGTCCGCTGGCGGCAGGGCGCGAGTACTACTTCGCGGTCAGCGGCGGTACCGATCTGGCCGGAAACACGATGTCCGGCTACAGCTTCTACTTCTATTCCGAATACGGCGTCTCAACCGTCGCGCCGACGGTGATCAACTTCAACCCCATCGGCGGGAAGACCGTTGGCACAAACGCGATCATTGAAGCGCAGTTCAGCGCGCCCATCGATCCCACTACCGTCTCTGGTGTCACGCTGTCGACCGGAGGCACGACCGTGCCGACGACGCCCGTGGTGAGCGCCGGCGACACGGTGCTGCAACTGGTGCCAGCCTCGCCATTGGCGCCCGGCATCACTTATACGATGAACATTACCGGCGTGTCGGATCCGGCCGGCAATCCGGTGGCTCCCGTCAACAACAGCTTTAGCACGGGCGCGACCTACGATATCAGCTCGGCCACGATGACGTCGTCCAATCCGGTAACCGGCACCACGGTCGGCAGCAACGTGATTCTGAAGATGGTCTTCAACAAGCCGCTGAATCCGATCACGGTCAACAACAGCACCTTCAGGATGTGGTTGAGCGACACCAGCCAGTTCATTCCGCTCGACGTTAGTTTGTCGGCGAGCGGCCTTGAAGTGACCATGACGCCGCAGATACCGCTGCTGCCCAACACCTATTACTACTTCCAGGCCTGCTGCGGCTTCCAGGATGAGGACGGCAACACCGGCAACGGAGTCAACGTCTACTTCTATACC
The DNA here is from genome assembly GCA_963732165.1 of uncultured Acidobacteriaceae bacterium. Taxonomy (GTDB): domain Bacteria; phylum Acidobacteriota; class Terriglobia; order Terriglobales; family Acidobacteriaceae; genus Telmatobacter. Next base: position 139,228 of record CAVSYM010000026.1, on the reverse strand, counting down.
AATGGCGGCACTGACACCTCCGGCCCCACGGTGACCATCAGTCCCAACAACACCGCGACGGGCATTCCGCTCAACGCGCAAGTGGTGGCATTCTCCAGTGCTCCCATCGACCCGACAAGCTGGAGCCAGACCTCCATTGAGGTGTTGAACGGCGGTACGCAAGTGCCGGGCACTGTGAGCCTGACCAACAGCACCACGCTCACGTTCGTGCCGTCCGCCAACCTGACGGCGGGCATTACCTACAGCGTTCACGTGGGCAACTTCTCTGACTCAGACGAGAACCCCGTGGTGCCGTTTGTCAGCACCTTTACCACCGGCACGCTTGCGGGAACCGGTGGACTGACTCTAACCAGCTACAGCCCCGGCAACAATACGAGCGGTAACTCCACAACCGCGACCATCACCATGGTGTTCAACGAACCCCTCGATCCCGCGACGGTGAATGCCAGCACGCTCAAGGTGATGTACGGCTATAACAGCGCTCAAACCATCGCCGGCACTTACACCGTTACCGGCAACACCGTCACGTTCGTGCCAACCAGCGCCTATCCCATCAGTACGACTACGCCGATTTACGTCGCCAGCTGCGGCGGGCCAACCGATGTTATCGGCGATGTATTCAATGCCGGCGGCTGCTACGACGAGTTGTTCTACTTCTACGTCAGCGGCACACCCTACACCGGGGCGTTCCAGGTCATGTCGGTCAGTCCCGCAAGCGGCGCGACCAATGTCGGCCGCGACCAGCCGGTCTCCGTCACCTTCAACAATTCCATCTCGCAAACCAGCCTCAGCGCGTATAACTTCCAGTTGTACGCCGGCCAGAGTCTGCAGGATTACAGCGGTTACACCCTGTCGGCCGACAACCGTACGCTCACCTTCAACGTCGGCGCCCTCTATAACGCCACCGACTACACCATTGACTTGCCCGCGAACGGCATCAGCGATCAGTCGGGCAACACGCTGGCGAATCACGTTCACCAGCACCTTCTCGACTGTGGCCGATCCCGCGACGGGCAACGGCAGTGTGACAACTACGGCGCCCAGCACCAGCTCGTCGAGCTCAGTACCTGTCAATACGCTGTTGACGTTGTATCTGAATCGGCAGGTCGAATCCTCGACGCTGGCGGGCAACCTGACCGTCGCCGTAAACGGCCAGGTGTACGCGGGCACGGTGCAGGCTGACGCGAGCGGCTACCAGGTGCAGTACACGCCCACCGTCGCGTTCCCGAACAGCGCCACCGTGCAGTGGTTCTTCTCGGGCAATGTGCTGGATGTCTATGGCGACAACTTCAACGGCGCTAGCGGCTACTTCTACACCGTGGCCGCCGTCAACGCGGCCACTGCGGAACCGACCATCGTCACCGTGAGCCCAGCCTGCTGCAACTCGAAGTTGATGCCCACCAACGGCGAGGTCGATGTCCAGTACAGCCAGCCCATTAACGCGTCAACGGTGACAACCGCGAACTTCTTCCAGGAAACCGGACCTGCGATCGCGTACAGCGTCTCGCTGGTTACAGCCCACGGTACGTGCGGATCACGCCAACCACTCCTTTCAATGCGTCCACGCAATACGGCTTCTGTGCCAGCGCGAATGTGAAGGGAACCAACGGGGTGGCAGCTCAGAGCGCGTGCTACCTCACATACTTCACCACCACCACCGGCTACGAACACGACCGGCGGCACCGTCACAGTGGGTCCGCCGAACGGATCGCTGAATGTGGGCACCAACGCCTATATCCGTCTGAATTTCTCAGAGCCCGCCGACCGCACCACGGTGAACTCGACCAACGTCCAGGTCACCATCGGCGGCACTGCGATCCCCGGTTCGTTCACCTATAACTACAGCGGAGCCGACCTGGTCGGAGCCGACTTCTACCCGCTCGAACCCGCTGCCGACTGGGGCTACAGTCAAGGTCGCGGTGTCCAGCATCCTCGATTACGCGGGCAACGAGTTCAGCGAGCCCACCATCACCTTCACCACCGCGGCGCAGCCCGATTACACCACTCCAACCGCTACGCTCGACTTCAGCAGCGGACAAACCGGCGTCGGCTACCAACGCATCCTTCAACTGCCACTACTCTGAGCCGATGGATCCGAGCAGCATCACGACCGCGCGACACGTTCGTCTGGAGCTACGTGAACAACGCGGCGGTTCCAGCCACCATCAGCGTCTCCACTGACATGATGACGGCGACCATAACGCCGACTGCTCCGCTGTTTGCGAACTCGGAGTACTACTACGCGTGCTACAGCGCTATCGACCTGACCGGCAACGCGATGACCAACATCAACGCCTACTTCTACACCGGCGCCGGTACGGTAACCACCGGGCCGACGCTGGTGTATGCCAACCCGCCCAACGGCATGACCAATGTGCCGGTGGATACGAATCAAGGCCCGTGGAACAGCTCGAGCCTCAACCTGCTCTTCAGTGAGCCGGTCGCGACTGAGTCACTGGGCAACATCACACTCACTCCGCAAGGCGGCAGTGCGATTCCGATCGCCGCCATTCCTGAGGACGGCAACTACATTGTCTCGATAGCGCTGCCGTACGCGCTGTCGCCCAATACCGTTTACACCTACAACGTTACCGGCGTGACCGATCTCGCCGGCAATCTCGCCGTACCGGCCACCAGCACCTTTACTACCGGCTCGAGCTTCGACTTCAATAACGCAGGCGTCACGGCCACCACTCCTGCGAACGGCGTTACAACTACAGGTGTTCCAACGTCGGTCACGGTCACCTTCAGCGAGGCACTGGACCCGGTCCTCATCAACACCAACGTGATTTACCTGCGCACCCACAACACGCAGACTACCGTTCCAGCAACTATCAGCATTTCGCCGAGCGCCACGCCCTCGGTTGGCACGGTGGTGACCATTACGCCGACCACCCCGCTCCTCGACTCGACGATCTACGACATTTACTACTACTACAGTTCCTGGTGGCCCACTGACATTGCCGGAAATACCGCGACCACCAATTACGGAATACTTGCCACGTTCACCACCGGCACAGCCGCAGCCGTCAACGGAGTCTGCGGCTCGGCCAACACTAAAACGTTCACATCGGTGGCGTCGATCAATCCAGCCAACCTTTGCTCGGTTGGAACCGTCTCAGGCCAGACCAACAACGGTACGTATAGCTGGACCTGCAACGGCAATTACGGCGGCACCAACGCATCGTGCTCGGCAACGATCACGCCGGCCAACGCATGCGTGGCGGCGCCTTCCGGCCTGGTTTCGCGGTGGCCTGCCAACGATAACGCCACCGACATCGTCGGCGGCAACAATGGAACGCTGGAGAACGGCGCTACCTACGGACTGGGTGAAGTCGACGACGCCTTCAACCTCACCGGCAATACCAGCAGCGGCAGCGACCAGTACATCGAGATCAACGGCGGTACCATGCCTGCCAGTCTCGAGATCCAGAGCAACATGACCCTGTCGGCGTGGATCTATCCCACCGCTTATCCCGTGGATTACGGCGGCGGTGCGATCGGCATCATTGCCGGCAGCCAGCACGACGGAAACTACGCGGGCGCGACGCTCTACTACGACGCCCGCGTCAACCCCGACGGTAACCAAGACTCGCCGATCGGCCACATCGCGTTCAATCTCGGCAACGGTTCCACCTGGTACGTTCAGGACACCCAAACCCAGGTGCCACTGAACCAATGGACGCTGGTCACCGGTGTTGCCACAGCGGGACAACAATCACAAGTTTACTTCAACGGAGTGCTGCAGCCCTCTAACTCGGGTAACTACACCGAGATATGGCCCGGCACCGTCTCGTACACCAGCACCTGGTTCCAGATCGGTCAGGAGACGAATGAGAATCGTCCCTTCACCGGCCTCATCGACGATGTGCAGGTGTACAACACCTCGTTAACCGTTGCGCAGATTCAGGCCATTTACAACGCGGGCAACGCAGGTGTGTGCCCATAAGAATTTACGGGCCTGTTCCACTCCCTCGCACCCGCGAGGATTAGGAACGGGCTCTCGACTTTAGCCAGGAGCGGGGGCTGCACCCGGTGGTCTCCGCTCTCTTTTTTTGCTTTTGACATTTGAGCGACTAAGTGTTTCACAAGGGAAAACACCATTGACTTATTCGGCTGCCCGGCAGAGCGCCTTCAGGACTGAATGTCTTCTGCGGTAGTAATGGTCTCTGGTGGAGGAATGATGCCAAGCTCCCGGTAGATAGGCCGCACCGCGCGACGCAAAGCCGGAAATTGGGTAATGAACCACGTCGCTCCCAGAATCACCGCCGCGCCATTCAAAATCACCGTCATCGGTGCGCCGATTGCACTCGCCAGGGCGCCCGCCATCAAGCTACCGAACGGAGCCATGCCTACAAACGCCATGGTGTAGTAGCTCATCACCCGGCCGCGTTTGTTTTCACTCACAATCGTCTGGATGACCGTATTGCTGGCGGCCATGCCCTGCATCATGCCCATTCCGGCCACCAGGACGGCCCCCATTGAAAGCCAGAAGAAGCGCGATAATCCAAAGCTGATCAGGCCCAGGCCGAAGACAATCGCCGAGACAGGAATGATGCGGATGAGCCCGCGCACGCTTTTGCGCGCGGCCAGCGAAAGTGCAGAGATGAGCGCGCCCACGCCCATGGCGCCCATAAGAAAGCCCAGCGTGTGCGGCCCGCCGCGCAGCACCTTTACAGCAAAGATCGGCATCAGCACCACGAACGGCATCCCCATCAGGCTCACCACGGCAAACAGTGAAAGAATGGTGCGGATGGGTATGAACCCCGCGACGTATGTCCAGCCTTCTTTGAGTTCAGTGAGAGTCGATGTGGCCTTCCTGCTTACTGCGGCGACATTCAAGCGCATGGCGAGCAGGGAAGCAATGACAGCGAGGTAGCTGAGGCCGTCGATGAGGAAGCACCATGCCTCGCTGCTGGCGGCGATGATCATGCCGGCCAGCGACGGCCCTATCAGCCGCGCCACGTTCACCATCGAAGAGTTGATGGCGATCGCGTTGCCGAGGTCGGTGCGGTCTTCAATCATCTGCACCATGAATGACTGTCGCCCGGGCATATCGAAGGCGTTGATGCAGCCTTGAAATACGCTCAACCCGAGGATCCACGGAACGTTGATGTGGTGAGAGAAGGTGAGCGCGGCGAGCAGCAGCGACTGCACCATGGCCAGGGTCTGCGTCCACACCAGCACCCGCCTGCGATCGAGCCGGTCGATCCAAACCCCGGCGAATGCAGCCAGCAGAAATGTTGGAATCTGGCCGGCAAAGCTGACGGTGCCCAGCACCAGCGCCGATTGGGTGAGCTTGTAGACCAGCCACGAAGTGGCAATGCGCGTCATCCAGGTGCCGACCAGCGAGATGGACTGGCCGCCAAAAAAGAGCCTGAAGTTGCGATGCCGCAGAGCGCGCCACGCGTGAGAGGCGCCGCTGCGCTCGATCGATTTCTCAGTGCTCGAGCCCTTAGATGATTCAGTTCGCGAGGTTTCTTTGGGATTGCTCACAAATCGGATTCTCAAAACGTTTTTTTGACAAAAGGTGAAACAGTCAGCTTCTATTACTTTAATTTGCGTTTCCGAGTGTCTGAAATCAGGTACGGCGCAATGTGATGATCCGAGATGCTCCTGTAAAGTTGAAAGAGACACTATTGCTGCTCTCCAGTGCACTTTCCACGCCGGATTTCTTCCGTTGACGACTCTTTCCAACTCGAAAGCGCCAGGGAGCTCAAATGAATTGGCCGAATTGCTGCGGTCGGTATTTGGCTTTGAGCGGTTCAGGGCTGGCCAGGAGGCTGTATGCCGCGCAGCGATCGCGGGGCGGGACCTCTTGCTTGTGATGCCGACAGGAGCGGGGAAGTCGCTTTGTTACCAACTGCCGGCGATTGCGCGGGGTGGAACGGCTCTGGTGGTCTCGCCGTTAATCGCGCTGATGGAAGACCAGGCGGCGAAACTTTCTTCGCTTGGACTGCGCGTGGCGCGGATTCATTCGGGGCTCGAGCGTGCTCAAGCGCGACAGGCATGCGTGGAGTATCTGAACGGGTCATTGCAATTCCTGTTCATTGCGCCGGAGCGATTGCGAGTGCCTGGATTTGCGGAGATGCTGGCCAAGAAAAAGCTGGCCCTGATCGCAATTGACGAAGCGCATTGCATCTCGCAATGGGGCCATGACTTCAGACCGGATTACAGGATGCTGGGGCGGTATCTGCCGGCTTTGCGCGGCGCGGACGGGCAGACTCAGAGCGACGCGCCGGTACATAATTCGACCTCCGACGACTCGTCCGTGGGGATTCCGGTGATCGCGATGACGGCGACTGCGACGCCTGAGGTTCAGGCCGACATCCTGGAACAACTTGGAATGACGCGACCTGCGAAATTCATTCACGGGTTCCGGCGCGAGAATCTTGCCATCGAGGTGGCCGAAGTTCCAGTCCCGGAGCGCGCGAAGACGATTTTCAATCTTTTGTCCGAGCCGACGCGGAGACCGGCCATTGTTTACGCCACCTCGAGAAAACAGTCGGAGTATCTGGCGGCGTGTCTTTCGTACGGTCCAGGTTCAAGAGCACCGAGTGCCGCAAACAGGATTACCGTCTCTGCGTACCACGCTGGGCTCGACCCCGCGACGCGGGAGCGGGTTCAGACTGCGTTTCAGTCTGGCGAGATTGACGTGGTGGTGGCGACCATAGCATTTGGTATGGGCATCGACAAGGCGGACATTCGCACGGTGATCCATGCCGGGCTGCCGGCGACGCTGGAGGGCTACTACCAGGAGATTGGGCGGGCAGGACGCGATGGTGCGCCGAGCCGGACTTACTTGATGCACTCGTATGCCGACCAGAAGACGCGTGACTTTTTTCTACAACGCGATTATCCGCCGGTGGATCATTTGAAGCAGGTTTTCAGTGATCTTGGAGATGAACCCAGACAGGTTGAGGAGTTGCGTGCAGCCTCGAAACTGGGTTTGGAAGAGTTCGACAAGGCGCTTGAGAAACTGGAGATTCACGGTGGGGCGCGGGTTGATTTTGGCGGCAGCGTAACGCGCGGCGGCACGGAGTGGAAGAAAACCTACACAATCCAGGCGCAATTACGCGTGGAGCAGTTTGAGAAGGTAGTGCGGTACACGACATCGTCCGAGTGCCGGATGTCGGCCCTGGTCCGGCATTTTGGCGATGTCGAAGATGCGAGCAGGAAGTGCGCCAAGTGCGACGTATGCAATCCGGCAGACGCGGTGTTGAGGCAGTTCAGAAGGGCGACGGCTAAGGAACGAGAGATTGTGCTGGGGATTGTGAATGAGCTGCGACCGGGTCACTATAAGGCCGCGGGAGCTCTGCAGCGGAACCTGGTGCTGGCGTGCAGCATGAGCCGAAACAATTTCGGCGCGCTGCTGGATGCCATGGCGCGCGCGGGTTTGATCGAGATTGAAGAAGCAGAGTTTGAGAAAGATCGAGAGATGATACGTTACCGCAAGGTTCGGCTGACCGCGCCGGGACTCGAGGTGCGGCCAATGACGCCGCTGGCGCTGTTGATCGGCGACGGGATTGCGGAGGAGTTTGGCGGGAAGGTTGATGGGCCTGCAAAGGCGAAGAGGGTCAAAGCTGATGCGAGAAGCGCGGGGGCGAAGCCGGAGACAACCGCGGCGCCATTGAAATTGACTTCGGAGCAGGAAGATTTGGCGGCGCGGTTGAAGCAGTGGCGCGCGACAGAGGCGAAGCGACTGAAAGTTCCGGCGTATGTGGTGTTGCACGACCGGACGTTGACCGCGCTCGCTGCGGCGCGGCCCGCAACTCCCAACCAGCTGCTTGCCATTGATGGAATCGGAGCCGCGAAAGTGGAGCGATTCGGGGAAGAGCTGTTGCGGTTGTGCGCGAAAAGCTGAACGACTGAAATCGAGCGTTTATTCCGCCGCCTTTGCTGCCAGCGTCTCGATCACCGCGATGTTGGCCATCAACTCCGTGGGAATGTTGTGGCGATCGCGCAGAAACTCCGGCGCGTTGTACGAGATCCACGCCTGGCCGCTCTCATCTTCCCACACCAGGATCTTGAGAGGCAGGTCGATGGCGACGCTTGGCGCGGCCAGCATTAGGGGCGTGCCGGCCTTCGGGCTTCCGAAGATCAAGAGCTTGGTGGGGCGCATCTGCATCCCCACTTTGGCTGCTTCACCGCTGTGATCGACAAACGCAAAGAGAGTCACACCCTTTGCCGCGAGAATGCCTCTAATCTTCTCAACGGTTGCGTCAACCGAATGATTGCTGCGAATATCGACGATCCCATTTGCGCTCATGTATGCCTCCACGCGCCCACCGATTTCTCACCACCGTGCCGCCCGCCAATTCACTGCACGTTCTTGAACGACTTGTCGGGATACGGCGGGTGCGGAGGCACCGGCTGCGGATCATCCTTGATCTCCTGATTGAGCAGGTCGATCGCGGCATCGAGTTGCGCATCGGAGCCTTCGAAGGTTGCATGCGGCGGGTTATCGACCACCTTGTCGGGATCGACACCGTGGCCTTCGATGAGCCAGATGCCATCGGGGCCATAGACACCGATCTCGGCCGCGGTTGCCACGCCTTTATCCGCCTGAACGTTGCTGCCTGAAAGCCAGATCTCGCCGCCCCATGTACGCGTACCGATGAGAGTGCCGATGTGCAGCCGCTTGATGCCTTCACTGAAAGCCTCGCCGTCTGACGCCGTCTGTTCATCGCACAGGACAATAATATGGCCGCGAAACGCGTATTGCATGTTCCACGACGGATTGCCGATACGTGGCTGCCAGTAGAACCACGCCTTGCGCACCAACTCGCCCAACAGCCACGAATCGATGTTGCCGCCCCCGTTGTGACGCACGTCGATGATCAGCCCCGGCCTGTCAAAGACGGGGTAGTAATCGCGCGCCCACTGATCAATGTCGCCCGAGCCCATTGCCTGCAGGTGAACGTAGCCGATCGCGCCCTTCGATGCCTCGTCGACCTTCGCGCGCCGCGTGTATTCCCACTCCGCATAACGCATGCGATCGTCGGTGCCTTCATCGACAGGCTTTACCAGCACATTGCGCATCTCGGCTTTGGCGTTCTTCACTTCGAGCATCACCTGCTGGCCGGCCTTGCCGCGCAGCAACTCGCGTTCGTCGCTCACGCTCAACAGGCTCTGGCCGTCGATGCTCACAATCGTCTCGCCTTCCTTCACGAGCGATTCGGGGCGCGCCAGCGGAGGCGCCTGATCGGGTAAATCGGGATCGTGCTCGTAAATGTGTTCCACCACGTAGCCGCCGGCCTTTTCGTCTCGGCGCAACTCCGCGCCCAGCGTGGCAATTTCAATCTTGTCGGCGGTTTTGCGATCGTCGCCGCCTACCACAAACGTGTGCAGGGCCGAGAGCTCGCTCACCATCTGCGCGATCACCGTATTCAACTCGTCGCGGGTTGCCACGCGATCCACCAGCGGCAGATAGCGGTCGCGCATCGCAATCCAGTTCACGCCGTTCATGTGCCGATCGTAGAAGTAGTCGCGCTCCAGCCGCCACGCATCCAGAAAGATCCCGTGAAACTCTTCGCGCGGATTGGTCGAGATCGTCCAGTGCGAAAGATCAACCACGCTCTTCGCCAACGTCTTGGCGTCAGACAATCCCGCGCCCTTAACATCGGCATCGAAGACGTAGAAGTTGTCGCCTTTGTAGACCAGCATCTTCTTCCGGTCGAGCGAAATCTCGTATCCCTTCACATCGGACATCACTGTATCCGGCTCGTCGCCTTTGTTGGCAATGTCATAGCATTGCAGTTCTTGTTTATGGTCGGGATCGCTCGCATTGGTCCAGCAGAGCCGCTTGTCGGTAGCCTGGAGCGAATCGTAGTTGCCAGGCGGCGCCGGCACATCATCGAGCCGTGAATCGAGATCGGTGAAGTCGATCTTCACCTCGGGCGGCTTCTTTTCTTCCTTCGTTCCGGTCTTGTCGCTGTCCTTGTTTTCTGACTTCTTGTCGGCGTCTGCCGGCTTCTTGTCTGTGGACGCTGCGGGCGTCGTGTTGTCCTTTGGCTTTTCGGTGTCGGGCTTCTCGGTATCCTTCTTTTCTGCGTCCTTCTTTTCCGGGTTATCAGGGTGCAGCTCATCGGCCGGCAGGAATGGCGACCGCAGCCCGGGCACCAGTGCAAGTTCGTAGATTTTCACCGACCGGTCGAAGTGCGGTTGCGGCGCGCGCGGTCCCCACGGAGAGCGAATCGTCGTCTGTAGATTGCGGTCCGAAAGAAAGTAGAGCCATTTGCCGTCTGTGCTCCACGCCGGGTTCTCGCTGTTGAATCGATTCGAAGTAATCTCCTTGATCTCGCCCGAGGCAATATTGAGCACCTTGATCTGATCGAAGGTGTTGTCTGCGGTCTCATCGAACGCGAGCCATCGGCTGTCGGGCGACCAGGTAAGGTTGCCGAAATCGCCGTTCATTGACTGCGCTATGCGCTTGTCGGTCTTGGCCTTCACGTCATAAATCCACAGCTGCTGATCCTTGTCACGATAGGCAAGCCACAGCCCGTTGGGTGAGGGAATGCCTTCCCAGCGCAGCACCTTTGCATCGTTTGTCCACTGCTCGGGCGCGCCTTCGCCATTGGCCGCAAACTTCCAGAACTCCGTCTCGCCAGTCTTGGTAGAAAGCGCAACTAAGTTCTTGCCGTCGGGCATGAACCGCGCTTCGCGGTAGCGCACATCCGATTCGCCCGCAACCTTCACAATGCGACCGGTCATTACCGGCAAAACGTAAATTTCGCCGCGCGAGGTAAATACAACCTGCGATCCGTCCGGTGAAATGTGCGCCTGGGTCAGGTATTGGAGCGGCTTCGTCACCCAGTGCTGGCGAAGCTGGTCGAAGTCGGAGACAAGCGTGACGGGGATGACCGCATCCTGGCCCGATTTGAGATCGAGCAGCCAGAGATCGCCGCCCGACGCGTAAACGATGCGCCCATCGTCCAGTGAAGCCGACTGCGCATCGAAGAGCTTCTGATGGCTCTCCTCCTTCACGTCGTGGCCATCCGGCGCCATCGAATAGACGTTCATCACGCCGTCGCGGTCTGAGAGAAAATAGACGCGGCCGTTCCAGAACATCGGGCTCGTCGACGTGCCGGTGTAATCGCTGGTTAGTGGAACGGCTTCATTCTTACCGTCGAAGCTCCAGATATGCTCGGCCCAGCCGCCCTTGTAACGCTTGGTCTCGCTCCACTGTCTTTGCCAACGCGTAAAAAACAACATGTGACCATCTGGCGAGTAGGCTCCCTCATATGCCTGTGCGAGCGGCACAATGTCCCGCGCGCCGCGATCATCCATCAGCACCAATTCCGACTCGGGCAGAGTGGAATAGCGCCCGGTTGCGATCATGAGCCGTCCATCGGGCGCCCAGCCTTCCGGGTCCGACTCACCGTCCCAGGTGCGCCGCTGCGGCAGTCCGCCGTCAATCGGCATGGTGTACACCTCGCGCGGACCCTCGTAATTGGCGCTGAAGGCCACCGTCTTCCCGTCGGGCGAGATATGCGCCGCGTTCTCAATACCCAGGCCGGTGGTGAGGCGACGCGCTGGGCCGCCGTTTACGCTCACGGTCCACAGATCGCCTTCCGAAGTGAAGACAATGGTGTCTCCGTGCACAGACGGACTCGAGTAATAGCCGCGCCGTCCTTCGGGAGCCTGCCCGCAAAGCTGAAAAGCTGAAACCATGAAGACGAGAGCGAATGCAAATTGAATTACAGGACGACGCAAGGCAGGATATGTCATTGCCGGAGCTCCAATTGTGAATTGAAAGTGGGCGAGCGCGAACAGCGGGTCCCAACGCAAAAGCGGTATTGCACTGAGGAAACTCGTATTGCACTTTGGAAAATAGGCGAATATTAAAGCGGATAAGGCCCGATGAGGAATGATACATCTTCTCACCGGGCCTTTTTCTTTTGGTATTCTTTCAATTGCGGTTGGTCGAGTACGCCATGAGATCGCTATCCTGGGTGCAATCGACCCTTATTCCACTCGTTCGATAATCACTGACTCGAGCACGACCGGCTTATGGGGTTTATCCTGCCCGTTGCGCGCCACCTTTGAGATCTTCGTCACGATGTCCTGGCCTTCGGCCACTTCACCAAAGATGGTGTGGTTGCCGGTGAGCCAAGGAGTAGCCGCCACGGTGATAAAAAACTGACTTCCATTGGTATTGGGTCCGGCGTTGGCCATGGCCAGTTTGCCCGGCGTGTCGAATGCATGCCGCGAACCGCGAGTCTCATCCTGGAATTTGTATCCGGGGCCGCCCATGCCGCTGCCGGCAGGGTCGCCGCCCTGAATCATGAAGTCGGGAATTACGCGGTGAAAGATGGTGCCGTCATAGAGCTTCTTGGTCGACTTTTCGCGCGTGAGCGGGTGCGTCCACTCGCGTGCGCCCTCGGCCAGTTCGATGAAGTTCTTGACAGTAATGGGCGCATCGGCCTCAAACAGCTTGACTTTGATTTTGCCTTCCGTGGTGTTGAAGACGGCGTAGGTGCCGGGAATTAGTGCCATTTTATCCTCGATTCGAAAAACAGCGGAGTTAGCGAAGTTAGCGTTGTTAGCGGAGCCAGCAAGCGAACCGCATTGTATTGAGGTCAGATTTTAGCAAGGTCACTCGGGCCTAACTGTTTAGAAGTTGACCGTAATCTGTGTGTGGACTGCGATGGGTTGGCCATTCAGCAGGTAAGGACGGTACCGCCATGTTTTCGCGGTATCGATCGCAGCCTGCTGCAAATCGGCGCGACCGCTGATTATGTGGAGCGGCTCCACCGCCCCAGTTTCATCGACGACTGCATCAAGGACCACTGTACCGGACCACTTTACGCCGGGCGGTGGCACTGGCTTGGGGAGGGAAACGCGGAGTCCATATTCAACCCCTCCAGAGACATTAACCATTTTTCGCGGAGCCGCAGGTTGAGCAGCATTGCCCGATGGCGCCGCCGGCGCTGCTCCAGGCAACGGTGGCAGCGACTGTCCCTCGCGCACAATCGTCACCTTCTCAAGTATGACTGGCGAGAGCGGCTTGTCGTTTCCGTCGCGCTCGACGCGGGCAATGGTTTTTACTACGGCAACGCTCGAGTCGTCGCACTGCCCGAAGATTGTGTAGTGCTGGTTCAGAGATTCCTGCGGCAGCTCAGTGATAAAGAACTGGCTCGCATTCGTGTTGGGGCCGCTGTTGGCCATCGCCAGCCGGCCGGGTACGTCAAAGTTCAGGTTTGGATCGAATTCATCGTCAAATGCGTATCCAGGTCCGCCCGTACCGGTGCCTGTTGGATCGCCTCCCTGGATCATGAACTCCGGAATCACGCGGTGAAACGGTGTCTCGTCGTAAAACTTCTTGCGGCGCATCACTTTGTTGGTCGCCGGGTCGGTCCATTCCTTGGTTCCCTCGGCCAGGCCGATAAAATTGGCGACGGCAAGCGGCGCCTGCTTTTGAAAGAACTGGCAGGTGATGCGCCCCATCGACGTATCCATTACGACTGTCGGGCCATTGGGAAGCACGGCCGTGGCGACGGGCGCATCGGGAAGCGCCGGCGCCGGGGTTTGCGCAGCCGGTTGCGTGGATTGAGTAGTCGATTGGGTGGCCTGCTGGGCCAGCGCCGCGCCGGCAAACAAGACGAACACGACCGTAAGGCCAAATGCCGATTTGCAATAATTCATTTTCATGCCGATTTTGAGGGTAAATCATGCGGCCCGAGGGCTGCCAGAGGGGCGATTGCGCAGCCATCCGATTTCGGCGAAGCACCAAAGAGATAGATGGCAGCCCCGGAGGCAATGTATGGTATTTGAATGAGAATTCTCCCCGTGCATTCCCATCTTGGGCGTCTCGCGATCTTTTTGAGCGCCATGCTCATGTCTACATTCGCCGGCTCTCGCGGCGTGGCCCAGTCTGACAATCAGGCACCCGGCGCCGATAAGACGGCATCCTCTGAAAAAAGTCCCGCCGCAAAACCGGTTCCCGAAAAAGACGAACTGCCTCCGTTGCCGCCTGAAAAGAGCGCGCAGCAGACGATGGTGCTCGAGGGCAAGACGCTGCACTACACGGTCACTATCGGTGCGCTGCCGGTTCGCGACAGCGATGGCAAGGTGGCCGGCGAGGTGGTGACGACGGCCTATACCATGCCGGGCGACGATCGTCCCGTGACCTTCGCTCTGAACGGCGGGCCCGGCGCGGCCAGCGTCTTTCTCAATTTCGGCGCCATCGGACCCAAACATATTCAGGCCGGCAACGAGGGCGACAGCCCATCGGCCCCGCCTGTTTTTACCGACAATCAGGGCACATGGCTCGACTTTACCGACCTTGTCTTCATCGATCCCGTCGGCACGGGATTCAGCCGCGCCACCGTTCCCGAAGACAAGGCTCGGAAGCTCTTTTACTCTACTGAGCCCGACATCGAATATCTTTCGCGTGTCATCTACGACTGGCTGGTCAAGAACGATCGCCTGGCCTCGCGCAAATACCTCATCGGTGAGAGTTACGGCGGCTTCCGCGGTCCGCGTATCACTTACTATCTGCAATCCCAGATCGGGGTGGGCCTCAACGGAGTCACGCTGGTCTCGCCGTATCTGAATCCGACCATCGAGCAGAACGGCGATGTTTCGCCGATTCCCTGGATGGTGACGCTGCCGTCGATTACCGCGGCCAATCTCGAGCGCCAGGACAAGTTGACCCCCGAAGCGATGAAGGCGGTGATCGATTACACGCAGGGAGAGTACGCGACCACGCTCATCCACGGGCGCTTCGACCTGGCTGCGACAGACACAATGATTGCAAAGGTCACCCAGATGACCGGCCTCGATCCGGAGTTTGTGAAATACTCCGGCGGAAGGCTCGAGACCGGCGCTTATCTGCGCGAGGTTCATCGCGAGCAGGGCAAGCTCGGTTCTGTCTACGATTCGAACGTCACTACATACGATCCGTTTCCTTACGCGCCTGAGCAGCGCGCCAACGATCCCATCTTGTCGACCATGATTGCGCCGGTTACAACGGCGATGGTCGACTTTGTTACGCGGACCGTCGGCTGGAAGGTGGATGCGCGCTACAACGCGCTCTCTGAAGAAGTCAACCACCTTTGGACTCGCGACGATGAAATCCGCCGTGGCTCAGTTACGCAATTGCGCGAGTCTGTTGCCGCCGATTCCAAACTGCAGGTAATGATCGTCCACGGCTGGAACGATCTCTCATGCCCGTTCATGGGCTCGCTGCTCACCGTCGAGCAGATGCCCATCATGGGCGACCCGACCCGCGTATCGGTACACGAGTTTCCCGGGGGGCACATGTTCTACACCCGCGAATCGGGCCGGTTGGCGCTGCGCAAAGACGCAATCGAGATGTACAACAAGCGCTAATCAGCCCGAGAGCTATCGACAAGCGTGCCCCGGTTCTCTCAAATGGGGTGCCTCGTTCAAGCTCCGCTTGAGCGGGGTAGGCTACTGAGGTAACAAGACTCAACCCGGAGCTATCGCGCACTGGGTTTTTCGAGTTTGCAGTATGCCCATTGACTCTCTATCCATAGATAGTCTATATATTATCCATGGCTGGCAAACCCGACCTCCTGCCCGGAACTCTCGACATGCTCATCCTCAATACCCTGAGCCGCGCCGCGATGCACGGCTATGGCATTGCGCTTTCAATCAAGCGGCTTTCCGACGATGTGCTCACCGTGGAAGAAGGCTCGCTTTATCCTGCGCTGCAGCGGCTGCTGGTGCAGGGTTGGGTGAAGGGAGAGTGGAAGACCACTGAAACCGGCCGCCGCGCGCGCTACTACACGCTCACCCCCGCGGGGCGCAAGCAACTTAATCTCGAGCTCTCGCAGTTCGAACAGATGATTACCGCGATCGGCCGCGTATTGCGCGATCCCCAGGAGGCGTAGCCATGTTGGGCAGATTATGGAGAAAGCTTTCGCTTCTATTCGGCCGCGGCCGTTTCCGTTCGGAGCTGGACGAAGAGATGGCCTTTCATCGCGCGCAGATGGAAGCTGAAATGGTCCACGATGGCGTGCCGCGTCAGGAAGCCCGATACGCGGCAAAGCGCCGATTCGGCAATGCAACGCGCTTTAATGAGCAAAGCCACGAGGCGATCGGTTTTCGGTTTGAAACTGTGCTGCAGGATCTTCGCTTTGCCTTGCGACAGCTTCGCAAGAACCCCGGCTTTGCGGCCACTGCCATAATCATCCTCGCACTTGGCATCGCCTCCAGTGTGGCCATCTTTGCCTTCGTCGATGCCGCCCTCATCAAGCCGTTGCCCTACAAAGATCCCGGCCGCCTCGCCCAGCTCTTCGAACGCAATGGCCTCGGCTCTCGCTTCCATCTCTCTTTTCCCGACTACGTCGACTGGAAGCGCATGAACAAATCCTTCTCCTCGCTGGACGTTTTTGCCCCCTACGGCTTCATGATGAAAACACCCGACGGGCTCCGCAAGACCGACGGCGCGCGCGTGAGCGCGGGCTTCTTCCGCACCTTAGGCGTCACTCCCGTCCTCGGTCGCGACTTCTACGACGGCGAAGACGGAGCCGCTCCCGCCCGCACTGCCCTGATCAGCTATTCCACCTGGCAAGAGCGATACAACGGCAGCGCTTCGGTTCTCGGCCAGCGCGTCGATCTCGACGGCGATCCCTACACCATCATTGGCGTCCTGCCGCGCGACTTCAGCTTTGCCCCCGCCGAACCCGCAGACTTCTTTGCCATCGACAAACCCAATCGCAATTGTGAGCAAAACCGCGGCTGCCACAATCTCTTCGGCGTCGCGCGTCTCAAGCCCGGCGTCACCTTCGACGCCGCGTACGACGACATCAGGTCAATCGCCCTCGAGTTGCAGCGCCAGTATCCGAACGACAACCGCGATCGCTACGCTTACATGCTTCCGCTCACCGAGGTCATCGTAGGCGACATCCGTCCCATACTGCTCACGACTCTCGCCGGCGCGGGTCTGCTGCTGCTCATCGCCGGCATTAACGTTGCCAGCCTTCTGCTCGTCCGTGCGGAGAGCCGCCGCCGCGAGATGGCTGTCCGCGGCGCTCTCGGCGCATCGCCCCGCCGCCTCGTCCACCAGTTCATCACCGAAGGCCTCCTGCTTGCATTCATCGCCTGCATTCTCGGGATTTTCGGGGCCCAGCGAGCCATGCATCTTCTGGCCACGCTCGTCCCCAAGGATCTGATGGCCAGCATGCCCTATCTTCACGGGCTAGGCCTCAACCCGCGCGTCATCGCCTTCGCCTGTGCGGTCTCCCTCTTCGCAGGTGCGCTTTTCGTGCTTGTGCCGATGCCGCGCCTGCGCTTCACCCGGATCAGCGAAGGTCTGTCGGAGGGTGCGCGCGGCTCCGCCGGTATGGCCTGGCGGCGCTTCGGCGCTCCCCTCGTCGTTATCGAACTGGCCACTGCCATGGTCCTGCTGGTTGGCGCTGGCCTGCTCGGCAAGAGTTTCTATCGCCTCCTGCACACTGACATCGGTCTTCAGCCGGACCACATCGCCATGGTCCAGGTCAACGCGCCACCCGAGAAGTACACTACCGACAAGCCACAGATCGCGCTCAACCGCGAAATCGCGCGGCGCGTGGCCACTATACCGGGCGTCAAATCCGTCGGGCTCACTACAAGCCTGCCCATTCAAGACGGCGATGGAACGACTACCTTTCTTTACGTGGGCAGGCCCAACATTGGCGCCCAAAAAGAGGTCGCAATCCGTTATGTAAGCCCGGGTTATATGGCCACGCTCAAAACCACGCTCAAAAGCGGGCGCTACTTCACTGAGGATGACGATCTCTCCAAGCCGAGAGTAGTCATCGTCAATCAGACTCTCGCAAAAAAATATTTTCCCGGCGAGAATCCTGTCGGAAAGCAGATCAGCCTCGACGATGACAAAGCTCCTCCCCTGCTGATCGTCGGCCAGATCGAGGATATCCAGGAGAGCCAGTTGGATGCCGCCCCGCGCGGCGCCATGTATCTGCCGCTCTATCAGGATGGGGACACGGAATTCGCCGTTCTGGTGCGCACCGCGCAAGATGAGCAAACCATTCTCCCCGCTCTCCAATTCACTCTCCGCTCCATCGATCCCGCCATGGCCATCTACGATCCCATGACCATGGAAGGGAAGATTCACGACGCACCGGCCACCTACCTGCATCGTTCGTCTGCCTGGCTCGTTGGCGGCTTTGCAGTCATGGCTCTGGTGCTTGGCGTCGTAGGCCTCTACGGTGTGGTGGCGTATTCAGTGAGCCGGCGTACGCGCGAGATCGGCGTGCGCATGGCGCTTGGCGCGCAGCGTGGCGCGGTTTATTCGATGATTCTGCGCCAGGCAGGATGGCTTACGGTCGCAGGTTTAGCCATCGGGCTGGTTTGTTCCATCGGCGCTTCAATACTAATGCGCAAGCTGCTCTTCGGCGTCGAGGCGTGGGATGTGCCGACCCTCGCTGCAGTGGCCGTTGTGCTCGGCTGCGCATCCATGGCGGCGAGTTTTCTGCCCGCCAGGCGCGCGGCATCTGTGAATCCCACTGAATCATTGCGCGCGGAGTGAACAGAATTGGCGCTCAGCCGCGTGCTGCGCGATCCTCAGGAGGCGTAACCATGTTGGGCAGATTGTGGAGAAAGTTGACACTTCTATTCGGCCGCGGCCGGTTCCGGTCCGAGCTCGATGAAGAGATGGCCTTTCATCGCACGCAGATGGAAGCTGAGATGGTCCACGATGGCGTGCCGCGCGACGAAGCCCGATACGCGGCAAAGCGCCGATTCGGCAATGCCGCGCGCCTGAAGGAGCAAAGCCACGAGGCGGTAGGCTTCCGTTTTGAAACTGTGCTGCAGGATCTTCGCTTTGCCTTTCGCCAACTCCGCCACAGCCCCGGCTTCGCAATTACCGCTGTGCTGATTCTGGCGCTGGGCATGGGCGTAAGCGTGGCCATCTTCGGTTTTGTGGATGCAGCGCTGATTGAGCCGTTGCCTTATGCCGTACCCAATCGGCTGCTGGACGTGGCTGAAAACGCAGCGGCATGGCCGCGCTCGAACCTTTCCCGCGCCGACTACGAAGACTGGAAGCGGATGAATACCACGCTGAGCTCGCTTGATGTGTATATGGGCGATGGATACCTGTTGCGGATGGGCTCAATTACTGAGCCTGTGCCAGCGGCCCGCGTCAGCGACGGTTTCTTTCGAACTCTCGGCGTCAAACCGATTCTGGGCCGCGACTTTCTACCCGGAGAAGACCAGCCAGGCCGCGCCAAGATCGTAATCCTGCCTTACAGCACATGGCAGGAACGCTTTGGCAGCCGCCCCGATGTTATTGGGCAAACGGTGAGCCTGAGCGGCAATTCGTACACCATCGTGGGCGTTCTGCCGCGCGAATTTAACTTTGCGCCGCGCGGCAACGCCGAGTTCTGGGTGCCACTGCTCGACAAGATGAGCGGCTGCGAAGATCGCCGCAGTTGCCACAATCTCTACGGCGTGGGCCGGCTGCGCGATGGAGTGGCCGTCGATACGGCACGCGCGGATTTGAAGCGCATCGCCAAACAGCTTGAGGCGTTGTATCCAGGTTCAAACCAGGATCAGGGTGCCGCAGTGCAACCACTGACGGGGTTGATTGTGGGCAAAGTGCGCCCCATTTTGCTGATGCTGCTGGCCGCTGCTGGCCTGTTGCTGTTGATTGCATGCGTGAATGTGGCGAGCCTGATGCTGGTGCGCTCTGAATCGCGCCGGCGCGAGATTGCCGTGCGCGGCGCTTTGGGCGCAACCGCGGTACGACTCGCGCGGCAATTCATTACCGAGGGCCTTGTGCTGGCCAGTGCGGGTTCTGCCGGCGGATTGATTTTGGGCGGCTGGCTGATGAGACTGATGGGGCTTTTGATTCCCAAAGCCATGAGGTCCTATGTTCCTTTCCTTGGCGCAGTCGCCGTCAACACGCACGTCGTCTTGTTTGCGGCTGCCATCATTTTGCTGGCCGCATTCCTGCTGGCTGCCACTCCAGTGCTGCGACTGTCGGGTATGGGTTTGCCCGAGGCGCTCGGCGAAGGCGGTCGCGGTTCAGCCGGTCGGTTCTGGCAGAGGCTCGGCGCCAATCTTGTGGTTGCCGAAATCACGATTGCTGTCGTGTTGCTCGCGGGTGCAGGCCTGATCGGCCGAAGCTTTTACAACCTGCTCCATGTCGAGAGCGGCTTCGACACAACGCACCTGGCTACGGTCAATTTGATGGCGCCCGACGCCAACTACTCTACCAACGCCAAGGTAACTGCGTTGTACCGGGAGATTAACCGCCGCCTGATGGCGTTACCTGGCGTACAGACGGTTGGGTTCACATCCGATCTGCCGTTGAACTGCAACTGCGACACCGATTGGATTCGCATTGAAGGCAAGCCGTATCATGGCGAACACAACGAGGTGAACGAACGCGAAGTGAGCGCCGATTATCTTCCGACGCTCAAAGCAAAGCTGGTGCGCGGCCGGATGTTGACCGAGCAGGATGACGCGAATCATCCGCAGGTAATCGTAATCAACGAGGCTCTGGCGAAGAAATATTTTCCCGGCGAAGACCCCATCGGCAAGCGGATTGGGGGCGGCGATCTTGCACCGGATTCAATGCGAACGATTGTCGGAGTCATCGCTGACGTGCGCGAGGGCGGACTGGATGAAGATGTGTGGCCTTCGGAATACGAGGCCATGTACCGATCGACCGATAACCAGTTTGCCATCGCAGTGCGGACTGCGACGGATGATAGGGCGATATTACCGTCTATCGTGGGCACTTTGCGCAGCATCGATACAAATTTTGGCATTTACGGCGAGCAGACCATGCAACAGCAAATGGATTCTACCGAGTCCGCGTTGCTGCATCGCTTCGCGGCGTGGCTCGTCGGCGGATTTGCCGTCATGGCACTGGTGCTGGGCGTGGTGGGTCTCTACGGTGTCGTTGCTTATTCGGTGAGCCGCCGCACGCGCGAGATTGGGGTGCGCATGGCGCTCGGCGCGCAGCGTGGCGCGGTGTACTCGCTCGTCCTGCGCCAGGCCGGATGGCTCACTGGCATGGGGCTGCTGATTGGTCTCGGCTGTTCGATCGGCGCATCGACGCTGATGGCCAAGCTGCTTTTTGGCGTCGCGGCATGGGATCCGGCGACTCTTGCTACGGTGACCTTTGTGCTTGGCTGCGCATCGATGGCGGCGAGTTTTCTGCCCGCCCGGCGCGCGGCATCGGTAAATCCCACAGAAGCATTGCGCGCCGAGTGAAGTGGGCAGGGAACCGGGCTCAGTCGGCCCCGATTCCCCACTCGGTCGCCTGCTGTCTTTGCTCAACTGCTCAACTATTCAACTGTCATAAACCGCTCAATCTTCGATCGGAGTCTTCTCCGCATGATCGACGACGAGCCGCTCGACCGTGGCCTTGCGCTCTTCGAGCTTGAGCCCCAACTTTTCTACCGAGGAATACACCGTTTGTCCGCCTTGCGGATCGGAAGCTGCATTGGCAGGCGCGTTCGACTGCGTTGCTCCACCGCCGCCCGGCGCGCCGCCCAACTCGGCGCCCTGCGCCCGGGCCATCGCCATGATCGCCGTGAGGGAAATATCGACGGCTACCTCGTAGTTGCCCTTCAGGCCGGTCATGTTTACTACCTGGGGTCCGCCGCTTCCGCCCATCTGCATCATGTTCGTGAGCATGTCGGCAAATCCATCCATCGTGACCATGCTCGACTGCAGATTCATCGATTGCGTCGACATATCGAGTTTCATGGTCATTGTCCCGCGCTTTCCCATGTTCATCACCATGGTGCCGTCGGGCTTGCGCATCATCCTTATCGGGCCGTCTTCAGTTTCCAAATTGGTTTCGCCGGGTTGCAGCGGAGCATTCGGATCAATGTCCTGAGGAGCGGCTGGCGACTCCTTGAGCTTAGGTCCGTCCTTGCCCACCACCAATGCCAGCACCTTGTGCTCGGCATTGTCGCGATGCACAACCAGCTTGAAGCGATCGCCAAGCAACTTCTGCAGCATCGCCGGCGCATCGTCTTTGGTGGCGCCTTCTGGCAGTGTGGCTTGAATGTCGAAGCGAGCTTCGGCCAGCCACGAAGGGCCCTCGATCTGATATGCCTTTACGCCGTATGCGGTCACGATCAGTTCCTTGAGCGACATGTAGGTGTACTCGGCGCGCGCGGCGTCAACGTGCGGTCCGAGTCGCGGCATCTTGCCGGCTTTTACGTCGGCTGCCAGGCGCTGAAAATCCAGCGGGGCTGCGGGCTTGACGGTCGCAACCTCGAATTCAAAATGGGTGTTGGCTGGTTTGCTGGTCGCGTCGGGCGAGGTTGTAACCGGTGTCGACGGAGTAGTCGAGGGCACGATTACCACGGTAGGCGCGGAATTCGGCGGTGGTGCTGGAGCGTTCTGGCAGGGGGCGTATGCGGCGAAAGCGGCGATTGCGACGACAGGGACGATATAAAGGCGGAGTCTCACAGGGATTCCTCAATCTACTGGAATGCCCTGAATTATATTCCTCGCCAGGATGCGGTCTTGCGAGCCGGCGATTGCGGCTCCAAGTCTTAAACGAGCCGCAGAAAGCCCGCCGGGTTGAGGTTTGCACCGGGGAAGACTTTCTCGAGATCGCGGGCGCCGATGGTGCTGGCAACAACCTCGCCCAGCACCGCGCGGTAATCGGTCGTAAGCGCGAGGTCGCGGCCCTGGTTGAGCTGCTCGTTTGCCAGCCCCGGCCATTTGCCATAGACCTTACCGCCGTTTACGCGCCCGCCCAAAACAAACATCGCATTGGCGTGGCCGTGGTCGGTGCCGGCGGTGCCGTTTTCGTGCGCGGTGCGGCCGAACTCCGACATGGTGACAAGCGTAATGTTCTCGGACGAGTCGCCCAAATCGCGCCAGAAAGCCGCGATGCTTTGCGAGAGGTCGCTGAGACGGTTGGCGAGCTGGCCGTTCACGCCGCCCTGGTTCTGATGCGTATCCCACCCATTCACATCGGTGAACGCAGCTTCAACGCCGAGGTTCGCTTTGAGCAGTTGGGCAATCTGCTTCATGCTGTTGCCGAATTCGCCGTTGGGATAGCTGGCGCCGTTCGCCGGCTGATATTGCGTGGGATTGGCGTCGCGGAGCATTTTGACTGCCTCAAAGGTCTCGTCCCCGGCAGTGTGAAAAATCTGGTCGCCGGTGTCGGCATACATCGCCTGGAATGCATTGGCAGCGGGCGAAGGAGCTGGACCGCGGCCTGCAATATCGAAGCCTTTCACGTTGTTCAGAGCGATAGCCGGCACGCGACCGGCAAGCGTCAATGGAACATCGGCTCCGAGAGCAAGGGCGCGGAATGCGGAGTGCTCGCAGGTTCCCTCGCAGCGGTGCAGCAGATCTTCAGCCTGCAGCGCGCGGTTCAACCATCCATCGTCGGTGCCCTTAACGCCCGGCGTGCCCGACTCCATGTAGTCCTGCGCGTCAAAGTGCGAGCGCGACATATCGGGCGAGCCGCAGGCGTGAACGATGGCGAGGTGTCCCTGATCGTAGAGCGGCTTGAACGATGCCAGCGAGGGATGAAGACCGAAGAAGCCGTCGAGATCGATAACCTGATTCTGAGGAATAGCGATCGTGGGCCGCATGGAGTAGTAGTTCTTTTCGCGGTAGGGCACGACGACGTTGAGCCCGTCGGCCGCCCCGCGCTGAAAGATGACCACCAGCCGCTGGCCCGGCGAACTTGCGGCTTCAGCCAGCACTGAACGAACCATGAAACTTGGAATCGCCGCCGTGCCTGCGACCGCCAGCGCGCCTTTGTGTAGGAAAAATCTCCGGTTCATGTAAAGCTCCTCAAATCAGCTTTCAGCCTTTAGCTCTCAGCTTTCAGTTTTTTGTCGTGCGGCTTTTGATGCTCACCATATTCAACACGAGTTTCCGCGATTCTCGATCCTAACTGTCCCCAGCAGACAGCTGAAGGCTGAAGGCTGAGAGCTGACAGCTTGCTTCAGCGCCGCTGAAACTCCGGCGAGCCGATCAACAATCCCGCCAGCACTTCATCTCGCCGCTCCAGCGCGTTTGCCGGTTGGGCAGCGTTGTGTGGGCTGGCCTGGGCTGACACCGGGTAAACCGTGAACGAACCCTGCGCTGTCTGCGAATCGAATTGGGCAAGCGCCGCGGCCCGAGTTTGCGCGCCCACTCCTCCGGGCACGATCATCGGCTCCAGCCGCTGCTCTTCTTCATCCGGCGTGGGCGTGGACGCCATCTGCGCATCGGGAGTGGAGTCGCTGGTGAGCCCGACACTCGTATCGCCAGGCTGATTATTCCAGCTTACTCTTACTTCCGGCAGCCGGTTTGCGGCCAGGTTCAAAGCGAAATTCATGCGGTCAACAAGAGCGCCCGTCGAAACCCAATCGCTGGCTACCCATTTGTATCCCGTCGGCGGGACGCATCCGAAGAGTGGCATACCCATCTGCCGCAGCGCATTCTCGAGCGGCTGAAAGTTCTCAACGTCGGCATTCGATGCGCGCACCGCTGAAACCACGAATTCAAGTGGCGTTTTCACTTTGGCGCGGTAGTCGCTCGCAGCCCAGAATTCCGGCGAGTGGAACAGCGTGCGCAATATTGCGGAGATATCGCCACCGGTCGACATATACGTGCGGGTCATGCGGTCTATCAGCGACTGCGGCGGATCGTCGCTGACAAAGCGAATGGCGAGCTGGCGCGAGATGAATTTTGCGGTTGCAGGCCGCGTAACCAGGAAGTGCAACAGGGCTTCGCCTTCGCGCTCGCCGCCGTCTTTAAACTTGGCACCCATCACCTTATTCGTGCCCGGCTCGTGCCGGTTCTCGTTGAACTCAAAACCGCCGCCGCGCGCGGGCTGATCCACGGTCCAGCCGGTAAGAATGCGCGCCACCTGGATCACATCGGCCTGCGTGTATCCGCCGCTAACACCCAGCGTGTGCAGTTCCATCAGCTCGCGCGCGTAGTTCTCGTTCAGTCCTTCGTCGGGCTTCTTGTTTTTCCCGGGATTCCGCATCCGCTGCATCTTGGCGCGTTCGGCATCCGGCGAGTCGGGTCCCATGCTCTCGGAGTTGTCAAGGTAGAGCAGCATCGCTGGGCTGTGCGCGACGGCCTCGAGCAAATCTTCAAATTTGCCGAGCGCATTCGGCCTGATGGTGTCGCGCGCGTAACTCGCCAGGTAGTAGGGCATCACTTCGTTTTTGCGCAGAAAGATGTTGAAGTGATTGAGCCAGAAGTCGGTCATCACTTCCTGCAATTGCGCGCTTGAGTAGATGTCGCGCGTGAGCCGCTCGTCTATCAACTCCTGAACCACCATTTGGTGCGGGTTAACGAGATCCTCGACTGCCTCGCGCAGATCGGGGGTCATGTCGGCAGTGAGCTTAATGCGCTGTCCGCCCTTCAAGGAACGGATGAAAGCATCGAACTCAGTTACTTGCATTTGCTGGAGTTGCGCGACGCGTTCGCGCGGAGAAAGAGCGTCGATCGATGCGAAGCTCGGCACATCGGGCTGCGAGAGCATGTCGGCTGCGGCGGCCGTGGCGGGGTCGAGGGAGGCTGGCCGGACGGGAATCGGATTCATTGCCGGCGCGCGTGGAGCCATCGCGTTGCCCGCGCCACTGTCCAACGCCGGGGCCTGGGCTTCAGCCGCCGCCATAGCCATCGATTGACTATTGGCCGGGGGGCTCTGCGGATTGGTCGCCGGAGCACCCTTCTGCGCCTGATCGGCCGGGGCGGTCTTCTGCTCCGTTACAGCCTTTTTCTCATTACCGCGATTGATCTGGTTTTCATAGACGGCATGCAGCGTGCCCTCCTTCGGAATTTCGATTTTGCCCGCCATGGCCAGGCGGATCATTGAAATCGAAGGCGCCCGGTAAAGCAGGTCGGCGACGCTCCATTGCATGGCGGGGTACAGCGCCAGCCGCTCGTTGAGGGCCGTTTCGTCCAATGCCCGCGGATGCAACTGTTGCTCGAACCATCCGTCAAGTCCCATGGCGCGAACCGCTTCAAGGTCGCCTGGCCGCGGCCCGAAGGTGAAGCGGTTCAACGCCTGCAAAATCCGGTCGTCGCCCTCGAGCTGGCCTGCCTGATAAGCCGGGCGGTGCTGAATTTTGGTAATGGCTGCATCTCGGTGATTGATCGGGCTCGGGGCCGGGCTCGGCGACTGCGCAAAACTCGCAGGAGGAGCCGCGATGGTAGCGCACAAAAAAATGGCGAGGGCGCTTTTCACTGATTCCATTCGACATACTCCAGCGTGGAAGGGAACGGGTAATGCTATTAACTGCTTTGTCTAACTAACGGATCAATCTTACTAAAGGACAAGACGCAATTTCACGGGGAATGTTGCGGAGGGTAACAAGAAGATGCGATGGCGGAATGGGCTGGAAGCCGTCAATTGCGGGCTCATGCTCATTTTTCAGCATCCAAGTACGAGTATCGCCAATTGCCGGAGAGGAAATCATCATGCCCGTTATGGACAAGCACCACAAGACAGAGGCGCAGCAGCAGAAGCAGGCGATCAGCGACCTGATCAATGATCTGAACGAAGACCTCGCCCGCGAGTACCAGGCAATCATCGCCTACACGGTCTACAGCAACGTGCTCAAAGGCGCAAAGTGGATGAACATTGCCGCCGAGCTCAAGCTCCACGCCACCCAGGAGCTGCAACACGCCATGATCATTGCCGACCAGATCGACTACCTCGGCGGCATGCCCACGGCAACACCCAAGCTGGTGAAACAGAGCGAGAAGCCCGAGGAGATGATCCAGTTCGATCTTGACAACGAGACTGAGACGATCAAGAACTACAGGCAACGCGTAAAACAGGCCGAGGCGGTGGCCCACTATGGCCTGGCCGAGCAGTTACGCACCATCATTACGCAGGAGCAGGACCACCAGCATAACCTGGCAACCGCGCTCGGCATCGACGTGCCCGATGTGCTTTGTGAAGGTGCGTAGCGAGGACTGAGAGCTGAAAGCTAGAGGCTAGGTGCTGGAAGCTGCTCTCTCAGCAGCCCCGCTTGCACCTGGCCATAATCGCTGCATGCAGCCGCTCGCGAAGGTCGGGAGGGAGATCGTAGATTTCGTGGGATCG
This sequence comes from uncultured Acidobacteriaceae bacterium, assembly GCA_963732165.1. Lineage (GTDB taxonomy): Bacteria > Acidobacteriota > Terriglobia > Terriglobales > Acidobacteriaceae > Telmatobacter. The sequence goes on along the minus strand of CAVSYM010000026.1, from coordinate 112,215 downwards.
GTAAATCTCGATGGTTTTGCGGGTGGTATTCAGGGTGACTTCGCAGTGTTCGCAGCCCTTGAGATGAGCCTGCAGATCGGCGCGCATAGTGTCGGTCACGCTATCGTCGATCAGGTCGTCGAGAAGGGCAATAAACTCAGTGCAGGTCACGTCTCAACTCCCCGTTTGCGGCGCGATTGCTGGACCATTGCCAGCCGTCGCCGCCTTCCGCTTGAAATAACGGCTCAGCCGCTCGCGCAACTGCAGCCGCGCCCGCAAGAGCCGCGACTTGACGGCCGGTACGCTCAACCCCAGCGTCTCCGCGGTCTCTTCGGTCGAAAGCCCTTCCACATCGCGCAGGGCGAAGACTACGCGAAAACCCTGTGGCAAGCCTTGAATCGTCTTGCGCAGTATGTCGGCCAGCTCGGACTGCGTGTAATTCTGCTCCGGATCGGGCGCCCAGTCGGCCAGGTCGCGCGGCACCGATCCCTCTTCGGTCTCCAAATCTTCGTCGATCGAGACCATTTTGCCGGTGCGCCGCTTGCGCAGACGCATCAGACTTTCGTTGACCGCGATTCTCACCAGCCATGTGTAAAACTTCGAGTTTCCCTGGAACTGTTCCAGCTTCTCATACGCCTTCAGGAACGCATCCTGCACCACGTCTTCGGCGTCTTCGCGGTTTTGCGTTATGTGCTGCGCAATCCTGAAGACCTGCCGCTCGTACTTGCGTACCAGCGTGTCGTAGGCCGAGACGTCGCCCGCGCGGACTCGTTCTACCAGCGCCACGTCGGGGTGCTGCTCGTTTTCTCCCGCAATTGATTGGATGGTCGACATAGCCACTGGTCGCAAAATCGCTGCGCAATCCGGTTCAAAAGACGTTTTTGGGGACCTCGGGGGCCGAGGCTTCTGGCTTCTCGAACGGGCCGGTTGAATCAAGTGTATCGAAAAGGGGGTAGGAGAATCCAACTGCAGCACCGAGAAATGGTGTTCCGGACCCGGACCCGGAGCCGTAACCCGACTGGTTCCCAATGCGGGCCACACACACCAAAGAGGAATTCCGCATGCGCGGGTAGAAGCATAGAGTGAATATATGAAGGGCGGGCATCCCCTCACATTCAAGCCTTTCCGTTTCTTTGCCGCAGTGCTTCGCTGGTCGTGGAATGCCTTGGCATTGGTTTTGTGCGCGTTGATGGCGATTCAACCGGTGGTGGCCCAGACGGGTTCAACCACGGATGCGAAACCCAAGAAGGAACCGGCGAACTCCACGTCGGCTGGGACGAGCCAGCCTCGCCCGGCTACGGCGCATAAACATTCGCCTGGGAAAAGGACCGCTGCGAAGAAGGCCACATCGCATCGCCGGCCTGTGCATCGTGGCAGCCGCGCCGCACGCATGGCGCACACCGCCCGCATTCATCGGGCCTTTGTAGCGTCAACCGAGTTGCGCCCCATGGGCCAGCAGCTTGCCTTGTTGCGTACCCCGCAGGCTTATGAAGGCGTGGCGGCCTATGCGCACAGCCACACGGGCGAAGCGGCCGCGGCTGCATATCTTGCGCTGGGTCATGCCTACCTTCTCGACAAGCGCTATGCGGAGGCCTCGTCGAGCCTTTCGCTGGCACTGAAGAGCGGGCAGGAACTTGCTGATTACGACGACTTTCTGGGCGCCGAAGTGGATCACGCCGCCGGCAACGACGCAGCCGCCGAAGCGCTGCTGAAGGGATTTGCCGGCCGTTATCCCGACAGCATCTTCGTCGACCGCGAACCTGAACTCGAAGCCAACGTTTTTCTCTCGCTCAACAACCCGGCTGCAGCGCGCGCAGTACTGGCGCAGGCGCAGGATACCGGGGCCGCGGATCGCGTCGCTTATCAGTTCGCCGAGGCCCAGGTTGCCTACGCACTCAACGAAAAAGATGCTTCAATTGACCTCTTCAAGAAAGTGCTGCTTCAATTTCCCCTGAGCCCTGAAGCGCAGATGGCGCGGGCGCGGCTGACCCAGGTGGGAGCCGAGTCGACGCTTACCATGGCCGACCTGCGCAGCCTGGGCGATGCCTATTACAACGCCGGGCACTATGGAGACGCGCTGGAGCAGTACCGCGTGCTTGCGCACTCACCTGAACTCGGCGCCGCCGACCGCAACGGTTTTGCCGTGGCTGAGGCTGCATGCGATTTGAAGCTGAAGCACCTGACCGCCGCAGAAGCCGAGGCGCTGCCCGACAGCAACGACGAGAACGGCGCGCGGCGGCTCGATCTGCTGATGGAACTGGCGCGCGACCGCGACGACGAGGCCGGCCAGCAGCAGATCGTCACTGAGATGGAGACCCGCTTTCCGCACAGCCCGTGGCTCGAAGAGGCGCTGTTCTCCGCGGGCAATATGTACATGCTCAAGCGCGACTATCCCCGCGCCGTTGAGTACTACGGCTACCTGGCCGCGCATTTTCCTGAGAGCAAAAATGCGCCGGCGGCCCATTGGCGCGCAGGATGGCTCAGCTATCGCCAGGGCCTGTTTGCTGAGGCCGCGCGCATCTTCGACGAGCAGATCAAGCTCTACCCTTCGGCACCCGAAACCGTTTCAGCACTCTACTGGCGCGGGCGCCTTTATGAGTCGTTGGACCACGACCCTGCGCGCGCCGCGGCCAACTATCGCGCCATCGTCCGCGCCTATCAGCACTACTTCTATGCGCAGATGGCGCGCGACCGGCTCACGGCGCTGGGCAAGCTGACGCCCGCCGACGAGCCCCAGCTCGACAAGTTTCAACCGCTGCCAGAGCCGAAGCTCGTGGATACATTCCCATCAGACAGCCCGCACCTGGCCAAGGCGCGGCTGCTGGCTAATGCCGGCCTCAACGAGTACATCGCCGACGAGATCAAGGCCGATCCCGACTCCTCTTCTTGGAGCGCGCTGGCCGAAGCGCAGATCTACTCGAGCTACGGTGAGAACTTTCGCGCCTTGCGCGCTCTCAAGCGAGCCTTGCCTTACGCCTCCACTGCATCCATTGACTCGATCCCGCTCGCCTACTGGCACATCCTTTTCCCGGAGCCTTACTGGGACACCATCATGGCCGAATCGGCGAAGAACAATCTTGATCCGTACCTTGTGGCTTCGCTGATTCGCCAGGAGTCGGAGTTTGACCCGTCAGTGATTTCATACGCGAATGCCTACGGGCTTATGCAGTTGCTGCCCTCGGTTGGCAGGGTCATGGCACGCGAAGAAGGTCTCACGCATTTTCAGTCCTTCCAGCTGCTCGATCCCGATACCAACATTCGCCTTGGTACGCGCTATCTGCGCCAGATGCTCGACCGCTTCGGCGGTGTGGAAGAGTACGCACTGGCTGCGTACAACGCCGGGGATTATCGCGTCGCTGACTGGGAAGCCGCAGGTCCTTACCACGGCATCGATGAGTTTGTTGAGTCGATTCCGTTCACCCAGACTCGCGAGTACGTTGAAGCCATTCGCCGCAACCAGGAAACCTACAGAGCCATCGACGACTTTGCCCGCGTGCATTCGCACGAGGGAATGCAGGCAGCGAGATAGCCGGTTATACGTTTTTGAGCGTCTAAGGAAAATACGCAGGTGTGAGAGACGGAACCCCGCTCGATAATAGCCACTGACGATTTCGATTGACGAATGAAGGGGCGAAAGGCAAAACTTGATTTCCAACAGTGGGCGCACTTCCTCTGACCATTCGTTGCTGATGTTGCAAGAAGACGACTGGCCCGGCCAAAAGTCGACAGCCAGGATTGATCGGTACGGTTCGGTTACATCGGTTCCACGCGGAGGGATGTATGTCAGCCGACTTGCAGTTTCTTGAAGAATGGATCCCCGAAAGAATGGACCCCGGGACGGTTTTCATGCTTGAAAACCAGTCCAAGCTAGGCCAGGCGCAGAACCCTTACGTGGCCGTCATGTCTTGCCCGCGCTGCGGAACGCTCGGGCTGATTACCCGCCGCCAGCTTTATTGTGGAGAGATGATGATCTGCGGCGGAGACGTCTGCTCGGCCGAGTATCGGCTCGACAGCGAGAACATCTGCTACCGGCAGTCGCAGTAGCCAGGTGTCGTCCGCTAAGCGGGCTTCTGGTTAAGCGACGCCGGCGATCCCCGGGCTCTCGCCCGGCACTACCTTAAGCGCGCCCGTACCCGGAGGTTCACAACGGGCTCCAAGTCGGAAGCCTGCGTGGTTCGCGGCCTCCCACCCTTTTCACGATGGTGCTGTTTAAAGGATGGGGCACCCAGGATCATTCTGACCACTGACCACTGTCGTCACTGCTGCATCTTGTAATCGCTGTTGGGCACCTTCGCGCCGACTTGCGCCGGAGTAGGCAACTGGCTGCGATCCCATCCGCCGCCCAATGCCTGCACCAGTTGAACCGCCGACATCATTTCCTCGACCTGGAGTGCATTCAGCGTCTGCTGATCGCCGAGCATAGTCGTCTGCGCGGTTACCACATCCACGTACGGGTCGACGCCGGAGTCATAGCGCTGGGTTTCAAGATCGAGGAATTGCTGCGCCGATTTCAAGGCCTCTTGCTGTTCGAGAATCTGCTGCGAATAGATTCGCGTAGCAGCCAGCGAATCCTCCACCTGCTGGAATGCTGTCAGTACGGTCTGCCGGTAGCCGGCCAGGTCGGCGTTGTAGGTAGCAGCATACTGGTGCAGGGCGGCGCGAAACAGCCCGCCGTCGAAGATGACTTGCGAAGCCGAGGGGCCGATTGACCAGATGCGGCTCGGCCAGTCGAACAGGTGCTTCAGCGTTGCCGATTCGAATCCGCCGTCGGCGGAGATAGTGATCTGCGGGAAGAATGCGCCATAGCCGATGCCGATCACCGCGTTCGCCTCGGCGAGGGAGCGTTCAGAGGCCGCGATGTCGGGCCGCCGTTCGACAAGTTGAGAGGGAACACCGGTGGGAATTGCAGGAGCCGTGTAGACCATGGGCTTGACCGGAATCGAGAAATCGGTAGGAATCTTGCCCAGCAGCACCGCGATAGCGTGTTCGTACTGCGCGCGCAGCAGGCCAACGTTTACCGCTGCGGCCCGTGCCGATTGAAGCGTGCTCTTCGCTTCGACAACCGAGATGTAGTCGCCCGTTCCCGCATCGTATGCGCCCTGGTTCGCATCCAGAGCCTTCTGGTCGGCCGCCACGGTGTCGTTAAGGATTTTCTGCAACATGTCCTGGCCGCGAATCTCAAAGTAGTATTCGGCCAGGCTGGCCTGCTCGGTAAGTTTCTCTACTTCGAGATCGGCTTCGCTGGCCTGCGCTGCATATTGCGCCTCGTGGACCTGGTTCCTGATCTTACCCCAGAAATCGGGTGTCCACGAGACATCGAGCGGAGCCTGCCAGAGCGAAGTTGTCCGGCCCGTAGTTGCGGTTGAAGACACATTCTGGTTGGACGAGTTTCGGGAGCGGCTGAAGCTCGGGCCGGCCGTGATCGTGGGCCAATACTGCGCGCGCGCTTCGGCGATTTCCGCGCGGGCCGCCATAAAATTCTGAAAGTCCTGTTTCAGGTTTTCGTTGTTGACGTTGAGCTGCTCCTCGAGCGCATTCAGCTCGGGCTCGTTGAAGATCTCCCACCAGTTGCCGCGAATCATCGCGTCCTGCGGGCTGGCGACCTTCCAACCTGCCTGGTCCTGGAAGTTGACGGTCGACTCCTTGTAGTTGGGCGCGGTCACGGAGGGTGGAGCGGGGGGGTGATAACGCGGGCCGAGGTGGCAGCCCGACACAAGCGCCAGCGTGGCAAGCGCGGCAACCGTGAATGCAAACGGAACTCGAGTTTTCAATTCAGGCATGGTCGTCTTCTTCATGGTTACGACGCAGCTCCTTCGGCCGTCGCGGGCAGCGTGTCCCGTTCGCGCCCCAGTGCCCATAAGCGCATCCGGTCCAACAAAAGATAAATCACCGGGGTGGTGTAGAGCGTGAGCGCCTGGCTGAGCATCAGGCCGCCCACAATCGTAATGCCCAGGGGCTGGCGCAGCTCATAACCGGTGCCCTTTCCGAAGGCCAGCGGCAGCGCGCCCATGATGGCTGAAAATGTGGTCATGAGAATGGGCCTGAAGCGCAGCATGCAGGCTTCGAAGATGGAATCGCGGGTATTCATGCCCTCGTTGCGTTCGGCCTGCAGCGCAAAATCGATCATCATGATCGCATTCTTTTTCACGATGCCGATGAGCAGGATGATGCCGATGATGGAGATGACATTCAGGTCCATCTTGAAAAGCATGAGTGCCAGCATCGCGCCGACACTGGCCGAGGGCAGTGTTGAAATGATGGTGATGGGGTGAACCAGGCTCTCATACAGAATACCGAGCACAATGAACACCGCCAGCACCGCCGTAGTGATCAGGTACCCCTCCGTTGCCAGCGAATCCTGATATGCCTGTGCCGTTCCCGCAAAGAACCCTTGTATTGTTCCCGGCATGCCCAGGCGCTGCTCCATCTGGGTAACTTCGCGAGTGGCGTCGGAGAGAGACATGCCGCCGGCCAAATTGAATGAAACCGTTACGGAAGGGAACAGCCCGGTGTGGTTGACCTGCAGCGGAGTGGTATTCGACGACGCTTTCAGCGTGCTCATCAGCGGCGATATCCGGTTGAGTCCCGCGGTGGTTGAAGACCCGGTAGCCGACGACCCGCCCGGCGCGATGAAAATGTTCTTCAGTCCGCTAGGGTCCTGCCAATATTGCGGCGCAACTTCCATTACCACGTAGTACTGGTTCAGCTGCGTGTAAATGACCGAAACTTCAGACTGTCCAAAAGCCGAATAGAGGGACGAATCGAGCGATTGCGAGGTCTGCCCAAGGCGCGCAGCAGTGGTGCGGTCGTAGTTGAGCAACTCCTCAAGGCCGCCATTTTGCTGATCGGTGTTTACGTCCTGCAAGCCGGGCAGCTTCTTCATTTCCTCAAGCAGAATAGGCCCCCAGTGCGCCAGCAGGGGAACGCTGTCGCCCTGGATGGTGTATTGATACAGCGCCGCGCTGGAGCGCCCGCCAATGCGGAGGTCCTGCACCGGCTGCAGGAAAGCCGAGGCAATGGGCAGCGCGTTCATTTTGGGGCGCAGGCGGCCAATGATGCCCATCGCCGGCGTCTGGCGCACCGGACAGCCATGCGCCTCCTTGCACTGGTTGCCTAATGGCTTGAGTGCGATGTAGATAAATCCGCCGTTGCTGGCACCGTTGCCCCCGGTATAGGCGTTGGCATGTGCCACCGCAGGGTCCGACTTGATGATCCGCATCAGTTGCTGAACTGAAAAATTCATCAGCGGGAATGATGCGTCCTGCGGACCTTGAACCATCCCGACCATGGCGCCGGTGTCCTGCTGCGGGAAGAAGCCCTTGGGAATTCTGTAAATTACTACGACGTTCAACGCCACGGTCAGCAGGAACACAATCAGCATGAGCACAGGGTTGTCGAGAACCCAGAGCAGCGACTTGCGGTAGATCCACAACAGGCCGTTGAACCCTGACTCGCTGGCGCGGGCAAAGACATTCTGTTTCTTGCCCTCTTCGCTTTTCCGCAGCAGGTGAGCGCACATGCAGGGGGTGGTGGTCAGCGAAATCACCATCGAAATCAAAATCGCCGCTGAAAGCGTGATGGCAAATTCGCGGAAAAGACGACCGACGATTCCGCCCATCATGAGGATCGGAATAAACACGGCAATCAGCGACATGCTGATCGAGAAAACGGTGAATCCGATCTCCTGAGCGCCCTTGAGCGCAGCGGCAACGGGCTCCATGCCGGCCTCGAGATGGCGCGTGATGTTTTCCATCACCACAATTGCGTCGTCAACCACAAATCCCGTGGCGATGGTGAGGGCCATGAGCGAAAGGTTGTCGAGCGAGAAGCCAAACAGGTACATCACTGCGCAGGTGCCGATGAGCGAAGTGGGCACAGCCACAGCGGGAATGAGCGTTGAGCGGACGCTGCGCAAGAAAACGAACACCACCAGCACCACCAGAACGATGGAGCCAAGAAGTGTCTTTTCAACTGTCGAAACAGACGCGCGGATGGTTGTTGTCCGATCGAGAACCTGCGTAGTCGTGATTCCGCTGGGAAGCACGGCCTGCAGGAAGGGCAACTGCTCTTTGACTCGGTCTACGGTCTGGATGATATTGGCCCCGGGCTGGCGGAAAATGATAATAAAGATGGCCCGATGCCCGTCCATATAGCCCGCGGTGCGGATGTTCTGTGTGGAATCGATTACGTCGGCGACATCTTCAAGGCGCACCGCGGCGCCATTGTGGTACCCGACCACCAGAGGCCGGTAATCTTCGGCCTGCGAAATCTGGTCGTTGGTAATAATGTCTTCGGTGACACCGTTATCTGAAAGCTGTCCGCGCGCCGCGTCGGAGTTTTGCAGGCTGAGCACCGATTGCACGTTGCCCAGCGTCAGGCCGAAGCTCTCGAGTTTCTTGGGATTGATCTCGACTCTCACCGATGGTGCAGCGCCTCCGCCGGCGAAGACCTGCCCCACGCCCTGGATCTGCGAGAGTTTCTGCACCAGGATGGTCGACGCCAGATCATAGATCTTCGTCACGTCGTATTTGTCCGAAGTGAGGCCCAGAATCATGATTGGGGCGTCAGCCGGGTTGATCTTGCGGTAGGAGGGATTCGAGGGCAGATTGGTGGGCAGATAGGTGCGCGCCGCATTGATGGCTGCCTGAACGTCGCGCGCCGCGCCGTCGATGTTGCGGCTGAGGTCGAACTGCAGGGTCACGTTGGTCGAGCCCAACGAACTCGACGAGGTCATTTCGGTGATGCCGGCAATGTGACTGAACTGCCGCTCCAGCGGCGTGGCCACCGATGCCGCCATGATTTGCGCGCTTGCGCCGGGCAGGCTGGCGCTCACACTGATGGTAGGAAAATCCACCTGCGGCAGGGGAGCCACCGGCAAGACTGCGAATGCGATTGCGCCGGCCAGTCCCACGGCAATAGTCAGCAGCGTGGTGCCGACCGGTCGCCGTATAAATGGTGACGATAAGCTCATGCGCTCTCCGTGCCCGGCTCCGATGTCGCCTTTGTGTGGCCGCCGGAGGCTTTACGCCCGGTGATTCGCATGGCCAGGCGATCGAAGAAGACGTAGATCACCGGCGTTGTGTAAAAAGTAAGGACTTGGCTCAACAGCAATCCGCCCACCATGGCGATGCCCAGAGGGCGCCGCAACTCGGAGCCGTATCCCGTGCCCATAGCCAGCGGAATACCGGCCAACAACGCGGCCATGGTGGTCATCATGATCGGCCTGAAGCGCAGCAGGCTGGCCTCATAAATGGCTTCGGTGGAGTCCTTGCCGTGCTCGCGCTCTGCCTCCAGCGCAAAGTCCACTATCATGATGCCGTTCTTTTTCACAATGCCGATCAGCAGGATGATGCCGATGATGGCAACCACGCTCAAATCCTGCCCGAAAAGCATGAGCGCCAGCAGCGCACCCACTCCGGCTGAAGGCAGCGTAGAGAGAATTGTGATGGGGTGAATGAAGCTCTCATAAAGTACGCCGAGCACAATGTAGACCGTGACCAGCGCGGCCAGGATCAACAGAAACTCATTCGAAAGCGAATTGTGGAACGACGCCGCGGTGCCTTGAAAATCCGATTGCAGGCTGGCAGGGAACTGAAGGTTGCTGGCCACGTTCTCGATTTTGTCGATGGCCGTGCCCAGCGATGCGTTGGGCGCAAGATTGAAAGAAACCGTAACCGAAGGGAACTGTCCCTGGTGGTTGATTGAGAGCGCCTCGGTGGTTTGGGATGCGTGGGTGAAAGCGTTCAGAGGGATCGCATTGGCCCCCACTGAAGCGACGGCGGTATTGGGAGTCCCTCCAGCTGTCGTGCCGGCCAGCACCGTGGATGGAGGGTTGAGGACTTCGGACGATGGCGTGTATTTGACCGAGCTTGTGAGCGCGTTGGAACCGGCGGCGGCCGAAGCCGAGGAGGAATACGAGTTCACCGCGCCTGCGCCGCTGGCTCCAGACGAAGCGCTCGACTGCATGTACAGATCGCCCAGGTTGTTGGGGTTCTGCTGCCATTGCGGAGCGGTTTCGAGAATGACGTGATACTGATTGAGCTGCGTGTAGAGCGTGTTGATCTCGCGCTGGCCGTAAGCATCGTAGAGCGTGCTGTCGATGGTGGTTGGCGCAATGCCCAGCCGCGATGCGGTCACGCGATCGATGTCAAGCTGCACGGCCTTGGCGCCGGTTTGCTGATCGGTTGCCACGTCTTCGAGTTCGGGCAGCTTCTTGAGTTGCGCGACAAACTTGTCGGTCCACTCGTTCAACTCGTCGGTGTCGGGATCTTCGAGCGTGTATTGGTACTGCGTGCGGCTCACTCGATCGTCAACCGTAATGTCCTGCACCGGCTGCATGTAGAGATGAATACCCTGCACCTGGGCCAGGTTCGTTTGCAGCCGCCTGATCACGTCGGACGCGGTTGTATGATGCCGGTCGTCGAGCGATTTCAAGTTGATCGAGAAGCGGCCGCTGTTCAGCGTGGTGTTGATGCCGTCGGCCCCGATAAACGATGACAGGCTCTCGACCGCCGGATCCTGAAGGATGATTTCGGCCAGCTCTTTTTGTTTCTCTGCCATGCCCGCGAATGAGATCGACTGGTTGGCCTGCGATATGCCCTGGATGACGCCCGTATCCTGCACCGGGAAGAAGCCCTTGGGGATGACGATGTAAAGAAAAACTGTAAGAACCAGCGTGGCCGCCGCAATCAGCAGGGTGATTGTCTGGTACCGCAGCACCACCCGCAGGGTGCGGCCGTAGAATCCGATCATGCGGTCGAACATGCCCTCAGACCAGCGGTAGAAACGGGTCTGCTTCTCTTCAGGATCGTGGCGCAGAATTCGCGAGCACATCATGGGCGTGAGCGTCAGCGACACCACAGCGGAAATCAAGATTGTCACTGCCAGCGTGACCGCAAACTCGCGGAACAGGCGTCCCACCACGTCGCTCATGAACAGAAGCGGGATAAGCACGGCGATCAGTGACACTGTCAGCGAAATGATGGTGAAGCCGATCTGTTCCGCGCCCTTCAATGCGGCATCGAGCGGCTTCATTCCTTCTTCAAGGTAGCGGCTGATGTTCTCAATCATTACAATCGCGTCGTCAACCACAAAGCCGGTTGAGATGGTGAGAGCCATCAGCGACAGGTTGTCGAGCGAATAGCCGAGCAGATACATCACTGCCAGTGTGCCAATCAGCGAAAGCGGCACGGCGACGAAGGGAATAACGGTGGCCCGCAGGCTGCGCAGAAAAAGAAATATAACCAGCACCACCAGCCCGATGGTCAGCAACAGCTCAAACTCTACGTCGCTTACCGACGCGTGAATGCTGGTGGTCATATCCGTAAGCGGCGTGACTTTGATTGAAGCGGGAAGGTTGGCTTCGAGCTGCGGTAGAACCTTTTGAATCGCGTTGACGACGGCGATGGTATTGGCGCCCGGCTGCCTTTGGATGTTGAGAATCACCGCCGGCGTCATGTTCATCCACGCCGCCTGTTTGGTGTTCTCAACTCCATTCACAACATTGGCCACATCCTTTACCAGAACCGGCGCGCCGTTGGAATAGGCAATGACCACGTTCTTGTAATCGTTGGCGTCGGTGATCTGGTCGTTGGCGTCAATCTGGAAGTCCTGGCGCGGCCCGTCGAAATTGCCCTTGGCGGAGTTGACGCTGGCCTGCACCAGCGCCGTGCGCACGTCCTCCAGGTTCAGGCCATAGGAGGAAAGCTGGACCGGGTTCACCTGGATACGCGTCGCCGGCTTTTGCCCGCCGCTGATGCTCACCAGGCCAACGCCGGCCAACTGCGAGAGCTTTGGCGCAAGACGCGTGTCCACATCGTCTTCAACCTCTGACAGCGGCATGCTGTCTGAGGTGATGGCCATGGTGAGGATGGGCGCGTCGGCCGGATTGGTCTTGTTGTAGACCGGCGGCACAGGCAGATCGGACGGCAGGTACGACTGGCCGCCGTTGATCGCCGACTGCACTTCCTCTTCAGCCACATCGAGGCTCAGTGACAGGCTGAACTGCAGCACAATGACCGACACGCCTCCGGCGCTCGTCGAGGTCATCTGGCTCAGTCCCTGCATCTCGCCGAACTGGCGTTCGAGCGGAGCCGTCACCGTGGTCGCCATCACGTCGGGGCTGGCGCCGGGATAGAAAGTCAGCACCTGGATAGTCGGATAGTCAACTTCGGGTAGCGCCGAGATCGGCAACTGCGTGAAAGCGACAATTCCCACCAGCAGGATTGCGGCCATTAAAAGTGAAGTTGCAACCGGCCGCAAAATAAATGGACGCGACGGACTCATGGAGCATTATCCTCGGTCGTGCCAGCCGTGGGCAGCGCCACTTTGGACTGAGACACTTGTGAGCCGTCGACGAGTTTCTGAAAGCTGCTGTCGGCCACCACATCGCCCGGCGCGATTCCATTGGTAATGACGGTGTTCCCATTGTCTGAGAGCCCCACCTTAACGGTCGTCATCTTGGCTTTGGCACCCTTGGGAGCATTAGGATTCTGGATGAGATACACAAAATCGGTGGCGCCGTTATGCTGCACGGCCGACGAAGCGACCAGGGTCTGGTTTTCGAGAGTCTTCACCAGCAGGCGCGTATTTACAAACTGGTTGCCGTAGAGCAGCCCCTTGGAGTTGTTGAACGTCGCGCGCAGCTTCACCGTTCCGGTCGTGGTGTTGATAAGGTTGTCGACCGTGAGCAGCTTGCCGGTATCGAGCAACGTCTGCTGGGTGCGGTCGTAGGCTGTAACGGTCAGCGCTTTGCTGCCGTGCATTTGCGCAAGCACCGGCTCCAGGCTATCTTCAGGCAAAATGAAAATCACGGTAATCGGCGCCGTCTGCGTCACCACTACCAGCGGCGTGGTCGAGTTGGCCGTCACCAGGTTCCCCGGATCCAGCAGCCGCAGTCCCACGCGGCCGTCGATTGGCGAAGCAATATGACAGTACGCCACCTGCACCTGGTCGTACTTCACCGTGCCCTCGTCGTTTTTTACCGTTCCCTGGTCCTGCAGAACCAGCTTTTCCTGGTCTTCGAGGGTCTGCCGCGGAATGGCGTTCTTGGCCCAGGCCTCCTGATAGCGCTTCAGATCCATCTGCGCTTCGGCCAGCAGGTTCTGGTCGCGCTCGAGTGCGCCCTGCGCCTCTTCAAGCTGTGCCTGGTAGGGCCGGTCATCGATGTCGATGAGCGGATCGCCCTTGTGCACGTACTGCCCCTCGCGATAGTGCACTTGGGTGATGACGCCGGTCACCTGCGCGGTGAGCTCGTCAGTATAGGTGGGCGTGACCGTGCCGATGGCGTCGAGATACACGCCAATGCTGCCCTTGGTCGCCGTGGCATAGGTCACCGGTATGGGGCCGCTCTGGCTGAAGCGGCCGCGACCACCGCCTCCGGCAATCGCTTGCTGGCTTTGGTTATGCTGCCGGATCACCCAATAGAACAGCGCGCCGAAGGCGAGCAGGACGACGACCCACACCCACCAATGACGACGCTTTTTTGAATGACCGGAAGTCCTATAAGCTGGATTTGAAGCAGACGAAGGTTGGTCCATTTTGTTCTCTTGTGTCCAATTGCGGACCTGTAGTTGATCAGAGTCATTGTTTCATATCGAACCGGTGCGAAAGACGCCTCGAAACGGCTCCCGGTCAGCTTAACTGTTCATCCAGATCGCACAATCTCTTCGGGCTTCGGAAATCCTCACCTGCCGCTCTTCGTGACTCGCCTTAAACGGGGTGAATCAATGGATTGCGAGCCGAACAATCGTGGACGCACTTGTAAACAGATTGACGTTCGAAGAAGGGAAATAGTTGCAGCTTCGGCCTGGACACTGCCTGAGATGCGGTACGCGCTCTTTGGGTGAGAGTTTTCGTATCGTCGGTAACGCACATGCGCTAGTTCGACGATAATTCACGCGCCCCGGTTCAGTAACCGCGTTCGGCGCGCATCAAGCCGCGATAATCTACTGCTGGGAGCTTACGTAGGCCGGGTCGATGGAACGCCGGACCGTAGCCACGAATCCTTCCAGGCTGCAGGCCGAACCCGTAGGTCCGGTTTCAATCGCGGCCCCGCAACCCGGCACAAATACCGGCACGCGCGGCGGGAAATTGGCAGCAGTGAGCGGGGTCGCCTCGCGCATCTGATCGAGGGTCTGCGCGGTGTAATAGACGCGCAACGAATAATCGCCGTCGGCAGAGCGCCAGAGCTCAAATATCAACGATCCCCCGGGAGGGGTGTCGTTGCGCCGACCGTCAATAATCCAATCGAGACCCAGAACTCCGGCGACGGTGGCAATGTTGGTGTCGTGCCCAACCAGCAGCAGCACCTTGTCATCCAGCTTTCCCGGCGCGCCGGCAACCGTCTTTCCGCTCGCGCTCTGTTCGAGCGCCTTCACAATCTTGTCGAGCAGGTTCGAGGCATGCATCCGCGCGATTACCGGCGTGCGGTCCGCGTAATCTTCTTCGGCCTCATGCAGTTCCATCGCCTCGCGCAGGGCGGCCTCGTCCAGGCAGCCCCAGCCCAGCTCGGTTCCGCTCATCCCTTGTGTGTACTCAAGCAGTAGGTTCTCTGAAAGGGTCGAAGCGGTTCCGAGCGGCCCGCGAAACTGCGCGCCGTGGTCGCCCTTGCCTGGATCAAGCAGCGCCGGAATGTCGAAAAGAGACGTTCTCGCGGCGGTCGTCGCCTGGACTTTTCCGCATCCGGCCAGAATCTTGTCGAGTGCAGCCAACTGCGGCTTGTAAGCCTGGGCCAGGTTGTTCGGGTCGCCGCCGATCCTCCCTCCGATGGCAGCAATCGCCAGCGCCGGATCGAGGTGCGCTTCTGTCGCGCTCATTCCATGAAACAGGGGATCGTGCGTGCCCTCAGCCAGGGCATGAGTCTCCACTCCGCATCCCGGCATCAGCCCTTCAGCCAGCGCCTTGCCGGTTTCGCGCGTGCGCTGGTCGCTGTCGGCCAGAATCGTCACATGCGCCGCATCGTCGCAACCTGCGGGCGCGAGCAGCCCGTCTTCTGCTAGCTTGATGCGGTCGTACGCCCCGAAGAGCTTCATCAACTCGTAGCCGTGCGGAGTCAAGTAACCGGGCTGCACCGGCCACTCGGGCCACGCCGAGGCTGAAAACTTACCGTACTGCTCCGGTTTGCCGGTGGGCGAACGGACGCCGTGCCGGCTGAGGTAGATGACATATTGCAGTTTTTCGTTGGTCGCGGATGAAGCCTGTGCCAGCGTGAAAGCCGTGAAAGGTCCGCACGACAGAATGATGAGTGCACAAAAGAGCGA
Source organism: uncultured Acidobacteriaceae bacterium (assembly GCA_963732165.1). Classification (GTDB taxonomy): domain Bacteria; phylum Acidobacteriota; class Terriglobia; order Terriglobales; family Acidobacteriaceae; genus Telmatobacter. The sequence continues at coordinate 96,976 of CAVSYM010000026.1, read as the reverse complement.
CGTCCGACCGCGCATGGTTTAACTCCGCAAGAATGTCTTAAAGAAAAAGAACATGCCGGCGGTAAGAGAGGCCCTCTTTTCTCGCCGGCCTGACGGTTTGTCCGCTCTCATTTTTCGCTTCCAAGGTTCCAGCGGAGTCCCCCGTAGTAAATTGGCTTGTAATACTCGCGCTGAACCATGAATTGCTTACTGCCATTGTAGAAGCCCAGAACGGCGTTGTTCGCGTTCTCATCAGAGGCGGTAAGTGAGAATCCTTTGCCGAGATAGTAACTAGCCTGCGCGTCTACCTGGGTGCGCTCGTAGTAGAAGTTATCGCCGAACGGCCCTGTAATTGTGCCCGGGTCGCCATCTTGCCATTGGTAGGTAGCGACGTACGGTCCGTCGTAGGAGATGCCGAGCGAGATAGTTGCGCGCTTCGTTTCGTAAGACGGAGTGACGTTATAAGAAAATGGCGCCTGACCCACTAACGGCGGCGTGTCGGAACGGCCTTGCAAGTCGTAGTTCTTCGATTGTGTCCACGTCATGTTGGCGTCAATGCGCGCGTGAGACAGAACCCCCGGCAGGAAGGTGAGGTGCTGTTGATAGGCCAACTCGATACCCTGAACATAAGCATGGCCGCCGTTCTGCCACTGATTCAGGTACACGGTCGGAGTAATCGGGTTGGGGAAGGGGTTGGGCACGATGATTTGTGTTTGAAAGAGGGGCTTGGTGAGGTGTTTGTAAAAGTATCCAGCCTCAATCATGCCCACAGAGGGAAGGAACTTCTCATAGAGGAGATCGTAGTCCTCGGCATGTTCCGCAACCAGCGCCGGGTTGCCGATGCTTTCGGTATTCGGAGAAGTCGACTCGTCCAGCGTCTTATAGGGCACAAGGTCGTACGGGTCGGGACGGGAGATTCCCACCCCAAACACGGCGCGAATGTCGGAGTTCGGGTCGATATTGTAACGGAGTTGCACGCTCGGCAGCGGACTTATATAAGAACCGCCGCCGTTTACGGCCTGGGTAGAGACGTAGATGCCATCGAGATCGTCGACTACCAGGTAGCCGGTATTCGATTCATTTGTCGCTTCGAAGCGCAGCCCGGTTTGCAGATGGAACTTGCTTCCCAGATCGACGGTATTCATGACGTATCCGGCCGTGATTCTCTCCTGCAGGTTGTAATTCGCGGGGTCGGAATTCAGATGGGTCCCCGGCTCATCCAGAGGCAGCGCGCCAAGACTCGCCGCGAGCCATTTCTTAACCGCCTCAAAGGAGGTGACCGGTCCGTATTTGTAACTTCCTCCGTAGTAGGTGGGATTTGTAAAAGAAGTCGTAAACTGGCTCATCAGCGGAAGGGATGGGTTCGAGCCGCAAGGACTCGTGCCATCGTTGACCTGCTCGTCGGTCTGGGGATTGCAATCGTATGTAGGTGAGAAAGCGTACTGCCCCTTGTGCGCGTTGCGGATCTGCGCGCCGAACTCGAATACAGATGCGTGCCCTCCTAAGTGGTAGTTCAGTCCGATTGTCCCGCTTGCCTGCAGGTTAAGCTGCGACGATTGTCCGCTGGTGAGGTTGGCGTCGTTCAAGTAGTACTGGGTTGGGTCGAAGATGGGATCGTTTGCCGCGCAGGGGAACTGCGGCCGATAGATGCTGGGCCCGGCAGCATAAATGCATGTGCTTCCCAAATTGCCATTCAACGGATCGAAGTCCGCGCCGGGGTTGCCGGCCGCGCCTCCAAAACGCGAGCGCGATATGGCGGCGACATAGCGGATGTACGCATGGGTGAGAATGTGGTTACCGCCGAGAAAGAGATCGGAGATCTGATAGTTGGGGCGGCGCAAGCTGTTGCTGAACGAGACGCCGGCATTACCATTGGCGCTATTACCAATGTCGTACTCGAACTTCTGGCCGAAGTCTCTGAAGTTTGAGAGGATGCCGTGCACGAAGAGGTCAGAATTCTCCGACACTTTGTAATCCAAGCTTCCGCCAAAACCGTATCGGGTGTGGTTGTAGAAATACTCGCGTTCGGAAATGTTGTCGTAATATGGCGCGGTAGTACCGTTTGGATTGACATCGGGCTGCGGCTCCACGTCGTCGGTGCCCAGGTCGTTCAGGTCGTAGCTGTAAGTGAAGATCACGCCAAAACGTTGGTGCGGACCGAAGCGCTTGCCGACGGTCGCGTCATCGCGGAACCACGGCTGGCCGGTATCGATTGGGTTATAGCCGCCCAGACTTTCCAGGTTGAGCGTCGGCCGGCTGCTGGTGGCCTGCCTCATATGCAGGTTCACTGAGCCCCCAATAGCGTCACCATCCTCGTTTGCCGAGAGCGTCTTGTTGATATCGATCGCTCCAACAAGGTCTCCGGGGATTACCCACAAATCGACCTGTCGCACTTGCGGATCGGGTCCCGGCACTTCGACGCCATCCACCGTGGTGTTGCTAAGGCGTGGCTCAGTCCCTCGAATTTGCACATACTGCGCTTCGCCCTCGTTGATCTGCACCGTTACGCCGGGCATCCGGCCCAATGCGGTCGCTACACTCTGATTTGGCAGTTCTTCAATGGTGTCGGCGGTCATGACATCCAGGATGTTCTCTGATGTGCGCTGCTCATTGATGGCAGCAACGTCGCCCTCCAGGCCTCCATTTACGACTACCTGCTGGCTGGTTGAGCTGATCTTTAGCGTCGCATTCAAGATCGCGTTTTCTCCGACATTCACCACCACTGTGGAGACGCTATTTGTAAACCCCACCGCAGATACCGTAACCGTATATGTTCCCGGCTTCAAGTTTTGCAGGACAAAGTCCCCCTGCGCGTTTGCCGCGGTCGTGGCTGCACCCGGTTGCAACACGATCTGCGCGCCCGGCAATACCGCTCCGGAGGGGTCTTTGACGGTGCCGCTGATGCTGCCACTGCCGGTCGCAGGAGCACTGCCGCCTGGCGCGCTTCCACCGTCGGTGATCGTCGGCTTCTCAAGAGCGGCGATTGGTAATTGGCCGCAAAGGCCTCCAAGCGAGACGGCAAAAACAGTCAGAAGCAGGAAGAAGATGCGTCGGCGAAAAAGTGCAGTCATTGCGTGCCTCCTGAGGTTGGGTCCCTTCAAAAGCAGGAATGTCCACCCTTAGAGTGCGGCTCCAACCCTGAAAACCAACTGAATCGCCTGTAACAATCGTGTGAATTTGCTGAGCGCCTCGGTCAATCCGTTCGCTTCCGCGATGGTGCTCAACTACACTTTCAACTGGACATCGAGCTCCGCGGTACGTCGAGCCATCGACACCGAAACGTGGAGATCTCTTCGGTTTACGGAGGCACGGGTGCGGGTTCTTGTCGTAGAAGATCATGCCGGGCTGGCGCGTAATGTGGCGCGTGCGCTGCGTGAGTCCGCGGGCTATGCAGTCGACATGGCTTTCGACGGTGAAGACGGCTTGTTTCTGGCTGAAACCAACCCCTACGACCTGATTCTGCTCGATCTGATGCTGCCCAAACTCGACGGCCTGGGAGTGCTTCGCTCGGTGCGCAGAAAATCCATCCAGACCCCGGTACTGATTCTCACTTCGCGGGATGACAAAGAGACAACCGTGGCACTGCTCGACGCCGGCGCCGACGACTACCTCACCAAGCCCTTCGATGTGGGCGAAATGGTGGCACGCTGCCGCGCCCTCATCCGCCGTGCCCATGGCATCGCTTCGCCGGTCATCGAAATTGACGACCTCGCCATTCATCCTGATGAGATGACCGTGACCCGCGCCGGCCACCCGGTCGCACTCACTGCGATGGAGTACCGTCTGCTAGAGTACATGGCGCACCGTCCCCGTGCAGTGCTCTCAAAGGGCGAACTGCTTGAGCACCTTTACGACCACGATTGGGAAAAGTTCTCGAATGTGATCGAGGTCTATGTCTCGTCGCTGCGTCGCAAGCTCAATGCCGAGGGCGACGCTCCGCTGATCCACACCCTCAAAGGCCGCGGCTACGTCCTGCTTCAATAACCCGGCCTTTGTAACAATTCCTTCACATTCGGTGCGCTTGCTGCGGCCTACAATGACCACAGTTCGCCGCTCATCCATGCAGATTCCCATTCGAATCCGGCTTTCGATCAGCTACTTTGTCATCTTCTCGGTGGCCGGTGTTCTGATATGCTGCGCAGCATTCTTCATGGCCCGGCACAGCTTGTACCTGGCCCTGGACCACGAACTCGATGAGCACATTGACGATGTGCACGACTTTTTTGCCGCGCACAACCTGGCCAACGACATTGATCGTGCCCGCGCTGAAACTGTCGCTGAATTTGACCTCAAGGACGACGGCAAATGGCTGCAGATTGCCGATGAACAGGGCCGCTGGATCTATCGCGCGCGCCGGATGTTGATTACGCCGCACAATGTACCAGCTGCATCCGCTCTTCCGTCCCATGGCAGCTTCATCGAGTTTGGAGTGGGCCCCAAGAAGGTGCGCGCCTTGCGCCGTGCGTTCAAGCTCGACGGTCGTACATTTGTGGTTGAAACCGGTTCGACGCTTGCGAAAACCGACCAGACACTACTGCTCTTCCGCAACAGCCTCCTGCTGATTGTGCCCGCGGTATTCCTCATGGCCGGATTCGCAGGCCACATGATGAGCCGCAGCGCGCTCGCGCCGGTGGCAGCCATTGCGCGCGAGGCTCAGCGCATCCACGACGGCAATCTTGAGAACGCCCGCTTGCCGCAATTGAAAACCCGCGATGAGCTCGCCCATCTCTCGGCAACTCTGAATGAGATGCTCGATCGCATCGAATCGGGCGTGCGCAGCGTTCGTGACTTTACCGCATATGCTTCGCACGAACTCCGTACTCCGGTGGCAATGATCCGCACTGAGGCCGATCTCGCACTGCAGCAACAGCGCTCGATCAATGAATATCGCGAGGCCATCGAGGTGATTGGTGCGGAGGCTCAAAGCATGTCGGCGCTTCTCGACAGCCTGCTCTTCCTGGCCCGCGCCGATGCCGGAACCGAACAGGTGCAACTTGAGCCGGTGGACGCGCGCCGCCTCTGTTCGCAGGCGTTTGAAAAGTACAAGCTCGTCTTTCAGCGGGCGCGCATCGGCTTTGTCGCGACTCTGCCCCCTGGCTGCGTGCTGGTGATGGCCGACGCGCCGTATCTGCAGCGCCTGCTCAACATCGTTCTTGAAAATGCCGTCAAATACACGCCGGCAGGCGGAAAGGTCGAGCTGATACTTGAAACCTCGTTTGACGTTGCTCGCTTTGAGGTCACCGACAGCGGCATAGGCATTCCGCTTATGGACCGTCCGCACATCTTTGAGCGCTTCCGCCGTGCCGCCAACGCCCGAGACGCGCATGTAAATGGGTCAGGCCTGGGACTGGCGCTGGCCGCGTGGATCGCCGCCCATCACCACACGCAGATTGAAGTTGAAAGCGATGTGGGCGCAGGCTCCAGCTTTTCGTGGAGTCTGCCGCTTGTGCCGTCGGCTATGCGTCCCACCGAAGCTGCACAAGCAGATGCCGAGCTGTCGAAAGTTGCAGGCATCCGTTCATGGTCGTGAGTGCCGCACTCTATCAGCGTTGTGACACCAGCCCCAGCTTGCGCTGCTTGTAGCGTGCGATCGCGAACGCCAGCACCCCGCCGCCCAGCAGCACAGTCGTTAACCCGATGATCTTCGCCACGGCCAGCGCGGGATGCGGATCGTCATCGGCTGGAATGGTCGAAAGCACGATTGTGACCACCGTGCTGGCCAAACCCAGTAGTGCCAGCGCAATCGCAACCGGCCTGCCGCCGGGTACCCGCATGACGCCGGCTTCAGTAGCGCGGCTCTGCACACGAATCATCGCGCCAAACAAAAAAAGATAAGGAAGGAATGTTGTCAGCCCGGCCATCCCCACAAGCATGTAGTAGGCGCCCCGGACGTTGGTTCCTGCCTGGCCCAGAAGCGCCATGATGATTCCCGCCGCTCCATACACGGTAATCGCAACCCACGGCGTTCTGAAGCGCGGGTGAATCCTGCCAAAGACCGGCGGCAAATAGTTGTGGATGCCGGCAACGAAAGGCAGTCGCGACGTTGACGACAGAAACGCCGCCGCGTTGCCTATTCCGTTTACGCTCACCAGGAGCGCCATCGGCGCAAGCAGCCAATCCATGTTGAGATGAGAACTCAAAGCCCTGATGCCATTCAGCACCCCGTCCGGCCCGTTCACCGCGCCCGCAGGAACGGCGACCAGCATGGCTGCGGTTCCGGCGATGTAGCCAATCACCATCACACTGCCGCCAGCCAGAATCGCCCACGGAATCGTGCGTCGAGGATTGCGAATCTCGTCACCCATTGCCGAGCCCGATTCCAATCCAGAGAAGGCGAAGAAAACTCCCGACCAGAAGATGGCATTCTTCATCGACCAATGCGGAGTCATGGCTGCCGCGCTGAAGTGCAATGTCGATCCAAAGCGCGCATATGACCAGGCGCCCAGCCCGATCACGATTGCAAGCGGCACAATGCTGCCCAGCGAAGCGGCGTTATTGAGCCACTTGCCTATGTCGAGGCCAACAATATTGAGTAGAGTAATAATCGCCAGCCATCCGGCTGAAAACATCATGAAGTAGCCGGGGCTCGACGAAAGGTTTTGCCCTTTTTGGCCAAATGCAAAGAGAGTCGACGCCGCGGCGAAGTAGAGCACCGCAGAAAAATAGGGCACGTTGCTCATCCAATAGGTCCAGGCCGTGATGAATCCGGCAAACTCGCCGAAGGCCTGCTCGGCCCAGATATAAATGCCGCCCTCCTGCGGATAGCGAGATGAGAGTTCCATCACACAGGCGGCAAGCGGGATAAAGAAAAATACCAGAGCTGCAAGCCAGATGACGAGCACGCTGGGACCCGCGGCCGCGGCTGTCGCAATCCAGCGAATGCTGAGACCGCTGGCCACGTAGAACAAGGCCATGTCGCGAAACCCGATGCTTCGCTTGAGTCCCGAAGTTGAAGACATTTAGCGGAGAATAGCAGAGCACAGCCGCGACCTGAAGTAATTTCCGACTTAGTACGCAACAAACGAGCTTAAAGCTGATAGCTAAGAGCCGCTTTTAAGAACCGCCATTGCCGCATTCCGTCCGTTGATTCCGATCACGCTTCCGCCGGGATGTGTACACGCTCCGCACAAATATACGCCCTTCATCGGTGTGCGCGCCGCCAGCCGGTTCGCCCACATAAAAGGTGGCAGGCACTCGCCCTGGAATATGTGTCCGCCGGTGAGGCCGACTTTTTCTTCAATGTCCGGCGGCCCCAGAACTTGTGCGTCAATCACCGCGTCGGGAATGTTAGAACAGAACCGCGCCAGCGAATTCATAGCCAGAGTGCGCACCTCGTTGCGCCGCCTGTCCCACGAACCATGCGCAAACCTGTAAGGCACATACTGCGCAAACACGCTCATGGTGTGTGTGCCGGCCGGGGCGACGCTCTCATCGTGCACGCTCTGGAAGTAAAGCTCGCACCACAGGTGTTCGGGCAACTCGCCTCGCTTAGCGGCTGCGAATCCGGCCTTCCATTCTTCCTTCGTCAAGGGCGCATTGATCTGCCCATAGTGGTGCGGCTGATTCGTCCCCGGCCGCGCGGTGAAGTTTGGCAGCTCGCGCAGGTGTACGTTCAGCTTTACCGTGCAACCCTCGATGGGTACGCGCTCGATCTGCGCGCGCCAGCACGCATCGGCCGCATCGCCCAGCATCTTTAGCGTTCGGCGCGGGTCGGCGTTCGATACGATGTTTTTCGCGGCAACTCTCTCGCCGCCCTCCAGCACCACGCCTTCTCCGGGAACGATTCGTTCCACACTTACGCCCGCGGCGATGGTTGCGCCGGCCTCGCGCGCCGCATCGCAAAAATAAAACGACACCATCCCCATGCCGCCCTCGACGTAGCCCCACATCCCCGGCATTCCGCCCAGCCGGCCCGATGCGTGGTGGAACCGGATCGACGCCGTTCCCTTGTTGAATGGGCTCGCATTGGTCCCGATCACTCCCTGGCCCAGGTACGCGCACTGCAATCTCTCGTCGCTCAGATAGCGCTCGACAAATTCCGCCATTGACCAGTCGAAGAGCAGCGCCCGTGCTTCCTCATCTTCGCCGAGGCGTTCTTCAATCTGCTCGCGGGTTGGCGCGTCGCCGATCCAGAAATCGCGCTCGCCCGCAGGTCGCAGGGCGTCGCGCAGCCGCTGGATCACGTCGTTCATCGCGCGCCAGCCATCCACATCGCTTGGTGCAAGTCTTCGCACTTCTTCGGCGCAGCGATCGTCGTCATCCCAGAGCTGGATCGATTCGCCGTCGAGGAAGGGAACAAACAGCCCGTTCACCGCAGGAATCAATTTGAATCCCCGGCGCGGCAACTCCAGCTCTTCGACAACCAGCGGATGCAACAGCCCCGCAAGATAGGCGCACGGCGACATCTTCACGCCCGGGAACGGCTGCTCGATGGTGCACGCGCCGCCCACGCGCTTGCGGCTCTCGATCACCAGCACGCGCTGTCCGACGCGTGCGAGATAGGTGGCGCAGGCCAGGCCGTTGTGGCCCGCGCCTACGACAATCGTGTCCCAAGTTCTGGCGGCCAGCTCGCGAACGGGGATGGGAAGGCCTACTTCGCCCAGTACCTGCGCGGTTGGTGAGTAGATTGCCACTTTGTTAGATTGACACAGCGGGGAGGTTAATCAAGCTGCGTAAAAACATGGAATGCGGGGTGGCTCCTGCAGTTCCTGCCAAAATACTTATAGACTGTGCATCTGGAGTTAGTTTCGAATTACAGGAACGGGACGGTATATTCAACGACCAAGGCCCCGGAATACGTGCCGCCAGAAAGCGAGCTCACTATGAAAAAGAGTGGTTCAAAAAAACTTGAATCTGCGTCTCAAGCTTCAGGATCAAGAATGATCGACTTGAGAATCGAGCAGCTGGCCGATTGGCGCGGAGATATGCTCGCGCGTCTTCGCGCTCTAATCAAGCAGGCCGACCCCGAAGTGGTTGAGGAGTGCAAGTGGATCAAACCCTCCAATCCCCTTGGGGTAGCTGTGTGGTCCCACGGCGGCATCATCTGCACCGGCGAGACCTACAAGAGTGCTGTCAAATTGACATTCGCCCAGGGCGCGTTTGTGGATGACCCCGCGGGTCTGTTCAACTCCAGCCTCGAAGGAAGTGTAAGGCGCGCTATCGACTTTCACGAGGGCGACAAGGTGAACGAGAAGGCGCTGAAAGCGCTGATTCGGGCCGCCGTGGCATTGAACGCGTCAAAGTAACTGCCAGTCAATTTACCGGTCCAGCAGCCCCTTACCCTCGATGATCTTCGGCATGCACTTCAGAACCCGCGACTCACGGGTTTTGGATTGCCTGGCTGCGGAAATATGAAATATGTAAGCTCTCTGCCGGCCCGGCGTTAATGCTTTAAACGCAGCCCTGAAGTCGGGGAATTCATCCAGCATCATCTGCAATTCCTCGGGAAACTTCAGGTCTGAAGTCTTTCTCAATTTCACTTTCAGTCCGGATCTTTCTACCTCAATGGCCTCGCGAACGTAAGCCTTCAAGATAGATTTCATCGCGGCAATTTCTCGCACCGAAGTGAACTTGATCCAGCGCGTCGACTGCGAATTCTTCCCCGGCGCGGTCAAAACTCCATGAACATCCTTCAGCAATGCGCCTTTGAAAAACGCAAATACACACGACTCTTTCATGCCGCCGATGACCACTACATTTTTTCCGCGAAACGTGTAGCAGGGCTGATGCCACTTGAATTCTTCAGTCAGCTCAGAGTCAAGAAGGATGGCTCTCAGCTTCTTCAACTCTTCACGCCATCGTTTCGCGTCCGCGATAAACGCATCGACCTCGGGATTGGTTTTGCTGGTTGTCTTTGTAGTCATAGTCAATAATTGCGATTCCGACCCCATTGATTTGGGACCTGATCCAGCATTTTCACAGATAGCTTACCTGTCATGCACTGAACAGTGTGCGGCCGGTACACCACCCTACCCCTGTTCCCGCCACCCCCCGGGGGGATGCGGCAAGCTCGTGAATTGAAGAGGGTTGCCGGCACGGATCTACGCTAAACACTCTCCTTTGAGGAACTTATATCTCAAACTCGTGAAACGGATGGACTTGCAACGGAGGTGGATGGACACGACCGCGGTTGGCTGCCGGAAAAGACTCAACGCGGTGAGCCACATGCTTTCAAGAGTAGCGAATCGGCGGAGAAAACAAGCAAACGAACGGCTGTCGCAAGTGGCTCAAGCGCGGAGAGTTGGATGATCTTTTGAGAGAGTGGGGTTGACAGATTGACGGAGGGCCAATCGCCGGAGTTTATCAGAGGCTGCACGAGAGGCCGTGAGAAATGCGGATAAAGTTCAATGCTGCTCAGTTAAGGAAGGTGCGGGCGTGGACGCCCGCACGACAACAGGGCTGGAAAGGTTGCGGAAAAACGCATTGAGTGGAGTGAAGTTCCCAAAAACCATCCCGCAGGGGTTAAAACCCGCCTCTTTGTTGCCTTATCGGCACGAGTAAACTCGTGCTCTGACACTTCGTGCCCATAAGCCGAATTTTTCCGCAGCCTGCGGAGACCGGCGCTGCTTACTGCCGCGCATTCGTGTTCCCTAACGGAACAGTATCAGGGTCAAGTTCGGTCAATCACAAATCAATTGCTCATGGCCGGAATGAGGACGCCGAGCTTGCGGCTGTCCGGCCTGAGCGCCCAGGAAGCCACGGTTAGACACGCAATAGCCAGCGGGGCGACGACGTGAAGAACTTCGCCAGTGCCGCCCACTGCGGCGCAGGATGCGGCCGCGCCAGTGAGGTCGAAGAAGATGCCGGCGTACGCCCACTCCTTGAGCCGCGGAAAACGCGGCACGAGTATGGCAATGGGTCCAAGCACCTTCCACACGCCCAGTATGGTCACAAAGTACGGCGGGTATCCAAGGATGTGCACAAACCCATCGACCGTGGTTTTCAAGTGCGCCATCTGCGCGATGCCGCCGCCTTCGATAAAAAATGCTACGAGTATGGTCGTAGTCCAATATGCAACGGTTTTTGCTTTCATGGTTAACTCACTCCTCCCAACACGCGCTCCAGGCCGCCAAGCATCTTGTGCCAGCCGTAGTTTGCGCCGTTGTAAGCTGCAATTTGATCGGGCCCGAAGCCCGACTGCTCCATGCGAACATGCGTGCCGCCCATGGTCGGCGTCAATGTCCAATCAACCACCCATTGAAGCCCGCTGTCCGGGCCCCCTGTGCCCCAGTTATACGAGAGCCGCTCGATCGGGTCGACGAGTACCACTTCGCAGTCAACGACGCCATCCCAGGTCGGTTTAGGCTCGGCGCGAAATTGAAACTTCTTTCCCACCGCCGGCTCAAAGTCATTGTTCATCATCCACTGCGCCAGCAGCGTGCTCTCGGTGAGCGCGCGCCACAGTTTCTCTTGCGGGTGAGGGAATACCCTCTCGATTACCAGGCTGCGGGGACACTCTGCTGCATTGCTCATGAATCCATCCTGTTCAACAAAGATTCGAGACGGTCAAACCGTTCACGCCAGAAAGCGCCGTATTCATCGAGCCAGTTCACCATCGGCGCCAGCGCGTCGGGCTGCGCGCGATAGTGAGTCTCGCGTCCCTCCCGCCGATGCCGTACCAGTTTAGCCCGCTTCAACACGGTCAGGTGTTTTGACACGGCGGGCTGCGAGACGCCCGCATACCGGGTCAATGCGTGCACGGTCTGCTCGCCCTGCCGGGTGAGCTCTTCAAAGAGGGCCCTGCGCGTGGGATCGGCGAGAGCCCTGAAAACATTGTTTGGTGCGGCTTTCATCGAGAGGCCCCTCAGCATGGTTGGTGGTGTTGCGCCACGACGTGTGAATCAGCCTACCAGTCGAGGTGCGTGATCTGAATGAGATTTCCGCAGGTGTCTTCGAGCACCGCGATGGTCGACCCCGTGGTCTTGGTCGGCTCCTTGGTAAACTTCGCGCCGAGCTGCTTCATTCGTTCGAATTCACTTTGGACATCGGCGACGAAGAAATTAGCTGCGGGCACCCCGTGTTTGAATGTTTCCTGTTGAAAGGTTTTCGCGGCCGGGTTGTTAAGGTCGTTGGGCTCGAGAACCAGTTGTACGCCCTCGGGTTCTTCGGCCGAAACAACAGTGAGCCATTTGTATTTCCCCGCCGAAAACTCATGTTTCTTTTGGAAGCCAAGAACTTCGGTGTAGAACTTCAGGGCCTTGTCCTGATCGTCCACGTATACGCTCGTTAATTTGATTTGCATGGTGTCTCCTTTTTGGTTCGCTTGTCGGCCAGGTTTCTTGTGCTGGTCCGCGTCACGAATAAAACCATAACCAAACGGTTATGGTTTGTCAAGAGTAATTTTGCACAGCGTCGACGCTATCGATAAGGCTCAATGCAGAGACACGAGAACAAGCTCCAGGCGAAGCTCGTGTAGTGGAGGGTTCGCGGGGAGTGTTCGCAGCCTTATTGAACCTGGATCATTGAATGTGGTTCATTGAACGTGGATCGTGGTGTTGAGCAGGATGTTTGCCGACGAGTCGCCGATCAACACCTTTACGGGTTCGGCTTCCAGCTTCCAGCCGGGCTGCTTCTCGTCCCACCAGGCAAGCGTCTCTGCCTTCAGCGGAATCTCTACAGTTTTGGTAGCGCCGGCTGCGACCGTCACGCGCTTGAAGCCCTTCAGCGCCTCATGCGGTTCCTGAACCTTACCGCCCATGTGCTCGACGTACATCTCGACCACGGCGTCGCCGTCGCGGCTGCCGGTGTTGGTCACGTCCACGCTTACGGTGAGCGAGCCGTCTTTCGCCAGGCGTTCGGAGCTGGTGCGGAGGTTGGAATACTTGAACGTCGTATAGCTCAGGCCGTATCCGAATGGGTAGAGCGGCTCGCCCTTGAAGTACATGTAGGTGCGGCCGTCGCGAATGTTGTAGTCCATCATGGGCGGCAGCTGGTCAATTGATTTGGGCCAGGTGACTACCGTATGACCGCCGGGATTGTAATCGCCGAAGAGCACCTCGGCCAGCGCGGTGCCTTCGTCCTGCGAGCTGTGGGCCATGTGCAGAATCGCCGGCGCATGCTCCTCTGACCAGTTGATGGCAAATGGAAAACTCGAGATCAGCACCACAATCGTCTTCGGATTGACCGCGAACACCTGCTTGACGAGCTGCTCCTGCGCCAAGTCGATGCGCTCGCGGTCGCGGCCTTCGCGGCCGTCGCTGGGCACGGTGCAGGCGATGGTGCCACCGCCGTCAACGGTGTGTACCCAGTCGTGAGGCATATCGGGTCCGCAGGTGGGGTCGTTGCCGATCACGACGATGGCAACGTCAGAGTGGCGGGCCGCGTTGAGGGCGGCATTGCCCAGCTCGCTCTCGGCGTAATTCACCTTCACGTTCGGCCCTACTTCATTGCTGATTCCCTGGAGCGGAGTCACTTTGTAAGGCGGCGTGCCGCCGTACCAGTCCCAGTGAACCGAGTCGGCCAGCGGCCCGATCACGGCAACCGATTTGATCTTCGTCTTATCGAGCGGCAGCAGGTTGTTTGCATTTTTGAGCAGCACCACCGACTCAAGCGCCATCTTTTTTGAAATCGCTTTTTCCTGGTCGGTGTTCCACGGCTCGGGTTCACCCTTCATTTTGGTAAACGGCACCAAGTCTGGCGGGTCAAGCAGACCAAGCTTGATGGCGATACGAAACTTTGGCCGCACCAGCGCATCGAGCTGGGCTTCCGTAATCTCACCATCTTTCACCGCCTGTTTGGTTTCGTCGCGGTACCTGTCGAGGAACTGGTTGACTCCGGCTTTGAGGCATGCGACCACCGCGGCCTTCTGGTCAGGGAAGATGTGCCTTGGATCGACCAGCTGGCTCACGGCGCCGCCGTCGCTTGAGATCACGTCGACGCCCCACTTATCGACCACAACACTTTTCATCACCGGGTTGATGGCCATGGGCGTGCCGTTCCAACCGTTGTAGCTGGCCATCACGGCCTTTGCGCCGCCTTCAAGAAAGGCCATCCTGAACGGCACCGAGTAGTACTCGTAGAACAGCCGCTGATCGAAATCTGACGTCGAGCTGTCGCGGTGATCCTCATTGCTGTTGGCCAGGAAATGCTTGAGCAGCGGCGACGCCTGCCAGTACTTTGCGTCGTCACCACCAGTGCCTTTGTCGCCTTCGAGCCCCTTGCTGAACGCCACGGTCATGGTTCCGTTAAAGAACGGGTCCTCTCCGTAGACTTCTTCGCTACGCCCCCAGCGCGGATCGCGGGCGAGATCGGACTGCGGTCCCCAGGTCATGAGCAGTTGCCGGTTGTACTGGGGATTCTCAGTGATGTAGCGGGCTTCGTATCCTTCAACGTAACCGGCATGTCGAACCATGTCGGGGTCCCACGATTCGCCCATCCCCGGCGGCTGCGGAAACTGTGTGGTCGTTATCGGCTGGCGTCCGAAACGCGCCTCGCGCTGCACCACTCCGTGAATGCCCTCGGTGCTGCCGATATTCGGCACGCCCAGCCGGGGCACTGCGGTAATAGTGCCCAGAACGTCGATCTTCTCGTCGACGGTCATGAGCGACAGAAGATTGTCGATGCGCTTTACGACCGAAAGTGAAGGGTCTTGAAAGGGATATTTTGTCGGTGGGGCCGATTGCTGAGCGGTGGCTGGAACAAGGCCGCAAGCGACAAGGCAGCAGAGAAACAGAGTTTTTTTCATGGCGATACCAGTCCGGCGTCCATAGTACAGTGCCCGGCCCGGTACCGCCAGAGTCAGTCCTGAGTCAATGAAGGCTCAGCCAATTACGGAGACCATTGAAGAGGATCGAGCTCCGAAATTCAGCCGCGAAATATCTGGCCCGCATCGATTCGGTTTGTCCAGATTCTCAAACGTTTACCGCATCGCCACGGCAGCCCGCGTGACCGCATGTGCATACCACCTCCGGTTTTCCGTCGGTTGCCTCGCAGTGGGGGCTGCAGTACTTCGAGTCGCTGCTTGCAGCGCAACTGCACGCGGGATTTGCGCATTTGTTATTTGCCATTTCTCCTCCATTTCTCGGGTCCAGGGTTCAGAATCAGGGCCGGGCCGGTTGTTTTTCGCGAACCGCCCCGAGCCCTGCGACTACGATGCCCTTGCAGATTGAAAGGATGGCGCGCTCGAACCGGTGGGATTTCGGGTCAAGAGGCATTTCCCAGGTAAACAATGGCGGTGTTCTTATCACAAACCGATTGGTATACTTGGAGTGTGACCACTGCTGTCCTCGAATCCACCCCTAACGGTTCCTCTCCCGGATCGTCTCCCGGCCAGAAGAGGGTTCTGCTGCTCAAGCCGCGCGGATTCTGCGCGGGAGTGGTGCGCGCCATCGACATTGTCAAAATTGCCCTTGAGACGTTTGGCGCACCCATCTACGTCCGCCGCGAAATCGTCCATAACCGCTATGTTGTTAATGAGTTGGCGGAAAAGGGCGCAATCTTTGTCCATGAGATAGAAGAGGTTCCCGACGGGGCACGCGTGATCTATTCGGCCCACGGCGTTTCGCCCGCAGTGCGCGAGATGAGCAAACAGCGCCATCTGAAGGTGATTGACGCAACCTGCCCGCTGGTCACCAAGGTTCATATTGAGGCCGTCAAGTTCGCCAAGCAGGGCTATTCGCTGGTGCTCATCGGCCATCGCGATCACGATGAGATTGAGGGCACGCTCGGCGAAGCGCCCGAAGTCACACAAGTCGTCTCCAATGTCGCTGAAGTTGACGCTCTCAAGGTTCCCGATCCAGACCGAGTGGCCTATCTGACGCAGACGACGCTCTCGCTCGACGAGGCGCGCGACATTATTCACGCCCTCAAAATCAAGTTTCCCAATATCGTAGGGCCCCACTCGCAGGACATTTGCTACGCAACCGAGAATAGGCAGGTTGCGGTGCGCAATGTAGCCCACAACGCCGGATTGGTTCTGGTGGTTGGTTCCACAAACAGCTCGAACTCCAACCGACTGGTCGAGGTTTCGCGCAACCTGGGCACCATTGGCTACCTCATCGACGACTCCCAGGCCATCAATCCAAAATGGCTTGAAGGGATTGAAAATGTTGCCGTTACGGCCGGAGCCTCGGCTCCCGAAATCCTGGTCGAGGACGTCGTAAATTATTTGCGTCAGAATGGTTTTGCGAGCGTCGAAGAAGTAGAAGTGATGCCGGAGAATGTGCGTTTTGGCCTGCCTCCCGAGATCGTGCAGGCTATTGGCAGCGCCGGTGGCGATCAGCCGGTACCTGTTCGCTGAAGTCGCATCGAAAAGGCCGCTTCGGCAATATGCGGCGTCTAACCAGTAACCGGAGAGCAGGCGCGTCCTTTCGGCGGCGTCTCGGGCAATTCTCCAGCGAGGAATCGAGACATTTATCGATAACCGCATGAGTTCCAAGCAACGCATTTCGCAGACCGCAGCACCCGAACTTGGTCGCCTCCGATTCGGCCGCATCGATGCGGATATGGCCGATGTGGAATCGGCAATCTTCCGCTCCCGCGACTACGTTCTCTCTCGTCAGGATCCTGAAGGCTACTGGAACGGTGAGCTCGAGGCCGACGCCATGCTCGAGGCCGATTACATCTTCCTGCACACGCTGCTTGAATCCGGCGACCCCGGCCGCCTCGAGCGCGCCTGCACTGAGATGATGCGTTACCAGAACGAGGACGGCAGCTGGAGCATCTATCCCGGCGGTCCCGGCAATATCTCGCTCTCGGTCAAGTGCTACTCCGCAGCCAAGCTCATGGGCATTCGAGCCGATGATCCGCGGCTGGCGAAGTGCCGCGAATGGGTTCTGGCCAACGGCGGGGTTACCGCCTGCAACACATTCACTAAAATGTATCTCTGCGCGCTGGGCCAGTACGACTACGATGCCGTGCCGGCCATTCCGCCTGAAATCGTTCTTTTTCCCAAGTGGTTTTACTTCAATATCTACGAAATCTCAGCGTGGTCGCGTTCGATTCTCATTCCTCTGGCCATCATTTACGCCAAGAAGCCGTACAAGAAGATTCCGGCGGAGCAGGGAATCGATGAGCTTTTCGTCGGCGGCCGCACCAACTCCATTCTGCGGCTGCGCATGGACCGCAAAAAGCTCTTCTCGTGGCGTAACCTGTTTCTGATCGCCGACCGCATGACGCACTGGTTCGAGGCCGTGCATATTCGCCCGCTGCGCACGCTGGCTTTGAAGCGCGCCGAGAAGTGGATGCTCGAGCGGCTTGAAATGTCCGACGGACTCGGCGCCATCTATCCGGCCATGCTTAACGCCATCATCGCGCTGCGCTGCCTCGGCTACTCCGAAGACGATCCGCAGGTGATTCGCGCCCGCGACGAATTTGAAAAACTCGGCATCGAGCAGGAGCCCACCGAAGAAATGCCCGAGCCCACCTTCCGCATGACGCCCTGCATGAGTCCCGTGTGGGACACGGCGCAGGCGGTTTACGCACTTGGCGAAGCGGGCGTGCCGCGCGACGACGAGCGCATGCTCAAGGCCGTGGACTGGATGCTGGCCAAAGAGGTTCGTCACAAAGGCGACTGGGCCGTGAAGGTTCCGAACACCGAGCCGGGTGGATGGTACTTCGAGTTCAACAATGAGTTTTACCCGGATACCGATGATACGGCGCAGGTTCTGCTGGCGCTGAAGCAGGTTGATAACCCCCGCGAGCGCTACCAGCACCAGGTTGCCGAGCGCGCCATCGCGTGGGAATTTGCCATGCAGTGCCGCAACGGCGGCTGGGGCAGCTTCGACAAAGACAACACCAAGATGATCTTCCAGTACATCCCCTTCGCCGACCACAACGCCATGCTCGATCCGCCGTCGGTCGACATTACGGGACGCATGCTTGAGATGCTTGCGTCTTATGGCTACACCCGCGACGACAAGCGCGTACAAAAGGCCATCAAGTTCATCTTCAGTGAGCAGGAGTCAGATGGAAGCTGGTTCGGCCGCTGGGGCGTGAACTATCTCTACGGCACGTTTTTGGTCCTGCGCGGCCTTGAGGCGATCGGCATCGATCACCTCGAGCCGCAAATCCAGCAAGCCGCAGAGTGGATCCGCATGGTACAGAACGCCGACGGCGGCTGGGGCGAAAGCTGCGGCACTTACGACGAGCCCGACACGCGCGGCATCGGCGTGAGCACGCCATCGCAAACCGCATGGGCGCTGCTCGGCTTGCTGGCTGCCGGCGACGACCGCTCCGACTCGATTGCCAAGGGCGTGCGCTGGCTGTTAACCCGGCAGAGACCCGACGGAAGCTGGGACGAATCGATGGGCGAGGGCCCCACGCTGCAAGGTATCATCACGGGAACGGGTTTCCCCAAGGTTTTCTATCTGGCGTACACCATGTACCGGCATTACTTCCCGCTTTTGGCTTTGACCACTTACAAGCGGGCGATGGAAAGAACAGCTTCTAGCCTCTAGCTGCTAGCTCTTAGCTTTGAAGATGAGGCTGGCGCGCGGTTTTGGTTTTAGCTAAAGGCTAGGAGCTAGAAGCTAGCGGCTGAGTTTTCGGGGCTTCAGCCCCTGAGGGATAAAACAGGATGGCGATTCCGATTTCGCAGGTGTGGACAGTTGCCACCTATGTGTGGAAACAGAAACTCAAGGGCAACAAGCGCTACCCGCTTGTGCTGATGCTTGAGCCGCTCTTCCGCTGCAACCTGGCCTGCGCCGGGTGCGGCAAGGTGCAATATCCGCCGCACATTTTGAAGAAACAGCTCTCGCCCGAGGAGTGCTTCCGCGCCGTTGAAGAGAGCGGCGTGCCTATGGTCTCCATTCCCGGCGGCGAGCCTCTTTTGCATCCGCAAATCGTCGAGATTGTCAACGGCCTCGTGGCGCGCAAAAAGTACATCTATCTGTGCACCAATGCGCTGGAATTGAAGCGTCGCCTGCCCGAGTTCACGCCCTCAAAGTACCTCACCTTCAGCGTGCACCTCGACGGCCAGCGCGAGCACCACGACTTCAGCGTATGCCGCGAGGGTGGCTGGGATATCGCAGTCGAGGGCATCAAGGAAGCGGTCAAGCGCGGCTTCCGTGTCACTCCCAATTCAACCTTCTTCGATGGCGTCGATCCCAACAGCGTGCGCGCCTACTTTGACGAAGTAATGGCCATGGGCGTCGAGGGAATCGTTCTCTCGCCCGGCTACAGCTACGACAAGGCGCCCGACCAGAGTCACTTCATGGGCCGCGCCAAGGTTCGCCGGCTCTTCCGCGCCATTTTGTCGAACCGCAAAAAGAGTTGGAAGTTCAACATGTCGCCACTGTTCCTCGAGTTCCTGATGGGCGACCGGCAATACGAGTGCACACCGTGGGGCTCGCCTTCGTACAGCATCTTCGGCTGGCAGAAGCCCTGCTACCTGCTTCAGGATGGCTATACCGAGACCTACAGGGAACTGATCGAAACCACCAAGTGGGAAGAGTACGGCGTGGCCAGCGGCAATCCCAAGTGCGCCAATTGCATGGTGAGCTGTGGGTATGAGCCGACCGCGGTGATCGACGGATTCCTGAGTTGGCGCGGCTTCTGGGGCATGGTGAAGGGCAACTTCAGCGCCTACAAAGACGAGCACGCGCAGAAAGTGCTGAACGACTTCAGGCCCGAGGGGCACGTGCCGCTGATCCAGATTAAGAGCGGCGATCGCGTGATGGAGGAAACCAACGCATGAGCGCTGAGGTTCTGAAATACACGCGTGAAGAGGTTGAGGCATTCGAGGTTGTTCCCGGATTCAAACACGAGAACCTCGAAGGCTCAATTCCCGAGTTCGCTACCGACGACGAAATTCGCGCCGCCCTCGAAAACGCCTTCGACTATCGCGGCGACGTGACCATCACGACCAAGTCCGGCGAGGTGATTGAGGCCTACATCTTCAACCGCTCGACCGGCGCAACCCTAGCCGAGTCATGGGTGCAGTACTTCACGCCCAAGGCCAATGACAAGCGCAAGCTGAGCTACGCCGAAGTCGCCCGCCTCGAATTCACGGGCAAAGACCGCGCCGCCGGCAAGCACTGGGAAGACTGGGTGAAGGCCTACAACGAGCGCAAAGCCGCCGGCGAAAAAGGCATCGCGCTGGTGCCTGACAAGCTGGAGTAAGGGCGGAGGGCGCGCAACACGAGTCCGATTCTCAAAGCCGCCAGTTTCGCCCGTCCAATCAATTCAAAAGTTTTTCGAGTTCACCGTTCAGCGCGCGGTATTTGCGAAAGTAGCTCTCAATCATCGCGGGCAAGAACGTGCTCTTGTCGAGCCTTTCGAGCTTCAACGGGTGGCCGGCTGCGAAGGCAATCAAACCCATGAATGCAAGTTGCGAGCGCCCATTTCCTTCACGAAACGGGTGAATTGCATTCAATTCTCCCAGAAATCGAGCAGCTTCCTTGACGAATTCCTGGCTGCCCTTCCCGAAAAAAGCGGCTCCTCCGCGAATGGTTTGGAAGAGATTTTCCGTTTGCTGTGGAATATGTTCCGGATAGCAGAAAGCATTGCCGCCTTTCGAGGTACGTACTGTTCGATATTGCCCTGCCCATTCATAGACGTCTTGAAAAAGGTGATGATGGACTTTGCGGTAGTGAGCGGGATCGTACGCGCCTGTCGGCAGGGGCTCTGCCGAGCGCAACGCAAAAATTTCCACCTCGAAAGCTTCAAGAAGGCCCGGGTCTTGAAGCTCGAGGCGGTTCTTCAAGACTGACGTGCCGGGATAGGCGTAGGGATCATCGAACGCATCGTAGTCGGTTGCGTTCATGCACGCTTCCGCAATTGCTCGAAAGCTTGAATCGTCTTTGCTCGCCGTTCTTCTGGCTTAAGATCTTTGGTGCGTTCCAGGCGTTCGGTGCTCTCGGAACTGAGTTTCAATCCCTCTACGGCAGAAATGGCCGGAACTCTCTCGGGTACATTTGCCAACACATAGAGGCCGATCTTTCTTAAATCCTCATCTGAAAGGTGTACGTTGGGAAGGCTGAAAGCCTCACCGGATGCGAGCGTGCGTTGCATTTCGTCGATGTGCTCTTCGTGAACAGCGATCGAGCGAAGATAGGCTTCCAGACTGTCCAGAGTCTCGAAGGTGACATATGGCGCCGCGCCACCTGCACCGGCCATATTGGCCACAGAGAACATAAAGCGTGGCCCATCAGGGGAACGGCTTGGCACAATATGAATCCAAAAGTACATCTCACACTCCCTGCAAACATTCTAAGAGATTTCGTCTCGGGCGTGCGTTGATACGCCGGTTAACCCAGTTTTCGATCGAGGGATTCACTTCAAAAACTTCGCCTTTTGCCCCTGTTTTTCGACTGCTGCGACAGCCTTCTTATCAAACGACACAAACGTCTCTCCGCCCAGCCAGCGGCCTTCGTAAGCAATCACGCCATCGGCAAAATCCGCGCCTGCCTCCAGCATGGCCAAACCGGCGCCAACGGCGGCACCGTCTACAACAACATTCCCGGTTTCGCGAAGCCGGACAATTGTAGTCGCGATGTTCTCGCGCGAGACGCCATAGCGGCTGCGCAAGACCCATGCCATCTCACAAAGGGCGTGGTTCGTTATCGCCACTGCTTCCGACATCTCCATGGCGTCGAGCGCGAGTTTGTATTGCTTAGGATCGTCGTCGAGAACAAAGCGCAACAGAACATTCGTGTCCGCGATCGTCTTCATCGCCGAACGCCTCTCTCGAACTCCTCGACGATAGCGTCGCCGATGGCCTCGTTCATCTCTTCAATGGTTAGCCTTACGCCGTTGGTCTTTCCCTTCAGGAATCCCGCGAGGTCGCTGATGCTGCCCTTCTTCCGCACTGCCCTGCCCCGGATCTCGCCGCCCGGTAACATATCGATCTCCAATTTATCTCCAGGTTTGATTCCAACGTGCTGCAATATCTCCTTCCGCAGAGTGATCTGTCCCCGCGAGGTTGTGCTGACGATAGCCATAGAATCGCCTCCGTCCTTATATTGTAATGCATTTTTGCATTATCGGCGATCCGGCCCCGTCGCAGCCTTAAGCCAGAGGAAGGCTCTCAATTTAAGATGGCGTTAGAGAATCGAGTCGATGAAAGTATTTCTTACAGGCGCCACCGGCTTCGTCGGCCATCATGTAGCTCAGGCTCTCGCAACCGAAGGCGCACAGCTTCGTCTCCTCGTCCGCAAAAACAGCAATCTCAAAAACCTTAGAGGCATCGCCGGTGACACAGTGGTGGGCGACCTGGCCGAGCCCGATAGCCTCAAGAGCGCATTGGCCGGAGTCGACGCGGTTGTTCACGTAGCCGCCGACTACCGCCTCTGGATTCCCGATCCCGTCGCAATGTACAAGGCGAACGTTGACGGCACACGCGAGCTGCTGCGGCTGACCCGTGAGGCTGGCGTGAAGCGCGTCGTCTACACCTCATCCGTCGCCACCATGCACTTCCGCACCGACGGCATTGTGATCAACGAAGACACGCCGGTGTCGATTTCCGACATGGTGGGCCACTACAAGCGCTCCAAATTTCTTGCCGAGCAGGAGGCGATCAAGGCCGCCGAGGCCGGCCAGAACGTCATGATCCTCAACCCCACCAGCCCCATCGGCTCCAACGACGCCAAGCCCACGCCTACCGGCCGTATCTTCCTCGACTTTCTTAACGGTAAATTTCCGGCCTACATGGACACGGGCCTGAATCTGGTCGACGTCTCCGAAGTGGCGCGCGCCCACGTGCTGGCATTGACCAAAGGCGAGCCCGGCCGCCGCTATATTCTTGGTGGCGAAAATCTGACCCTCAAGCAGATCCTCGACAAGATGTCGGCCATCACCGGCATCCCTTCGCCCACGGTCAAAATTCCTTTCGCTGTTGCCGCCACCTACGCCTTTTTTGAGGAGATCGTCACCGGCCGCATTAGGGGCAGGGAACCCCGCGCCACGCTTGAAGAGGTCCGAATGGGCCGCAAGAAAATGTTTGCCTCGAGTGCCCGCGCCCAGCAGGAGCTAGGCTTCCGCATCCTCCCCGTCTACCCCGCCATGCGTGCGGCGATTGAGTGGTTCAGGGCCAACGGCTATGCGCCGTAAATGCTAAACTGCATCATTCTAAAGATGCTATACTTAGATACTTTATTGGAACCGGAATCGGCTTCGTTGGTTTCTGCGTCAAATGCGTGTGAGGACGGTGTCATGAACAGGCCAAAGCCTGCGAGCATTGCGGCAGATGCTTTCTACGACAACTTTACGTGCGCAGCCCTATTTAGGAAACTGCGCATTCCAGGATCACCACGCGAAAAGGTCGATACCCGGCCTGCAAATGTCTTCTGGGCCGACATGGGCCTCGAGGTGATTGCACACGTACGTGATATGTTTACCGAATTGCAGAAGATCGTCCTCGCTGGTGCAATAAGGACCGCATTCGTGGAAATCCTGAAAACTAGATTGAAGAAACAGACTGAGGAAAATGATCAAGACCTGGAGAGCTTCATGGCCGAGTGGTCATCTTACAAAAAATCTTAAGCGGCTTTGCCTGGAAGCTGTGAGGCGATCATGGAGAAATCTAGTGCCGAAACTCACACGAGGCTTGTTACACAGTTAGAGCAGTTCGGCATTGTCCTTGGACCTGAAATTCTTCAGCTTTACAAGAATATCCATGAATCCCTGCCGGCCTTGGTAATTCAAGCACTCGATGCACAATTGAAACGGGAATACCGGTACGCGGTTGGTGGCCAAATTGTTGCTGGTATCGCTCTGATCTTGATGGCGGGTGGATTTGTATACCTTGTAATGAATGGACATGACAAGCCTGCCTACATTCTGCTTGGGGCCGGCGTCTTGAACACGGTTAGCGGATTCCTCCGTGCGCGCTTGAACGAGAGAAGACAAGAACACCCGGGTCAGGCTGAGCGGCAAAATAAACGAAAGCAGTAGGACGCGTAGGACAGCGGCCAATTCGCGAATCTAGCAATTGGCTCGGCAATGACGCTCCAAGCTCAAACGGTAACGATGACAAAGGCCCTAAAGCTCACCACCTTCCAGATCGGCGCGCCCGCCCAGCCTAGCCAGGGCCTGCGCATCGGCGTCACTCGCTTTCCACCCCGAGGCGTTCCTAAAGACCGCTGGGCCGTCGACGGCTACTTCGACGTCTGGCTGCCCGTGCTCGCTCCGAGTGCAAAGCTCGTCGCTGAAATCAAGAAGAAACAGAACGGCCCGCTCCCTCCATTTCAAAAAGAGCTCGACCGCTACGAGCGCGAGCTGCTCTCAAATGCCACTGGCCGCCAGACCGTCGAGTTCCTCGCAGCCGTCGCCGCCCGCACGCCCATCGCCATTGGCTGCGCCTGCGCCGACGAGTTCCGCTGCCACCGCTCGCGCCTCTTCAAAATCATCCGGGAGCACGCGCCGAAGTCCTGAACCGATGGTTTGCAGAGAATTACCGCCGCGACGCGCATAATCTGATCGAGTTGTTGTCCGGCTGCCGATGGGCGGATGGCTCCGCGATCCTAAATGATATTCGGTCTGCATCGGCCCACAATGGCCCGTAAGTATTCTGCTTTCATACGCCTGACGGAAGGGCGTTTGTTTTCAAATAGATAGGAAGCTATCCACACGCTAACCCCAAGAAAACACACCGCTTTTTTACAGGGAATAGGGGGGGGTGTCACACTGGATAGGGTCGCCGTCGGACCCACGCACCCATGACCCGAACCGCATTCATTGCCGCATTTCCCGGCGAACTCAAGCCGCTGGTAACGACCGCCACCGGAGCCGAAAATACCTCCGGCATCTGGCCCCACTCAACCCGCAACGGCGTGCGCTTCTGGGCCGTGCGCAACGAGGAAGAGGAGTGGATTGCCGCCTGCGCCGGAGCCGGCCAGGCTGCCGCGACTCGCGCCTTCGCCGCCATCGAGGACGGCGGACCGATTGACCTGGTTTTTTCGCTGGGATGGGCCGGCGCGCTCACGTCTGGGCTCGCTCCTGGCTCAGCACACAGCGTTGCCGGAGTCATCGACGTCAAGACCGGCGAACGCTTCCGATGCGATGCAGGCGCGGGCGAGCAGTGGCTCCTGACCAGCCCGCGCGTAGCCGATCACGACGAGAAGCTGCGCCTCGCCTCCACATACAAGGCTGCACTGGTCGATATGGAAGCCGCCGCCATTGCCCGCCTCGCCGCGATGCGCGAAATCCCGTTCTACTGCATCAAGGGCGTCAGTGACGGGTTCGACGCCACGCTGCCCGATTTCAATCGCTTCCTCTCGTCCACTGGCCAACTTGAAATCGCGCGCCTGGTTCTCTATGCCGTGTTCCGTCCAGGGCACTGGCCCGCACTCATCCAAATGGGCGAGAATAGCAGAAAGGCTTCCCAAGGCATCGCGGAGTTGGTCCTGAACCTCCTCGAAGCCTGAATTCAATTCAGGAAACGGAATGGCCACTCAGACATCTGCCGCTGAATCACTCGTCGACTCACGCATCCCCTCAACCATGCGCGCCGTGGTTTATCGCGGCATTAACGACATGCGCATTGAGACCGTTCCTGTGCCTCGTATCGGGCCCGGCGAACTGCTGGTCAAGATCGCCACCTGCGGCATCTGCGGTACCGACCTCAAGAAGATTCACATGGGCTCGCACTCAGCCCCGCGCATTTTCGGGCACGAGATGGCCGGAACCGTTGCTGCGGTGGGCGAGGGCGTTACCCGCTTCGCCGTCGGCGATCGCGTGATGAGCTTCCACCACGTGCCCTGCGGCGAGTGCTATTACTGCTGCAAGCAAACTCCCGCGCAGTGCCCGCTCTACAAGAAGACCGGCGCAACGGCGGGCTTTGAGCCCTCCGGCGGCGGCTTTGCCGAGTACATCCGCATCATGGACTTTGTTGTCCAGAACCGCGGCGTGGTTCCCATTCCCGACGGCGTTCCGTTCGAGCAGGCTGCATTCGTTGAGCCGGTGAACACCGTGCTCAAAGGAGTAAAGCTGCTCAACCTGCAGCCTGACGATACCGTCCTGGTGATCGGCCAGGGCCCCATCGGTCTGATGCACGCGTCACTGGCCAAACGCATCGGCGCTCGCGTGCTCACGTCCGATCTGTTTCCCGAGCGCCATGCCATTGCCGCGCGCTTCGGCCTCACCAACCCTATTCACGCCGGTTCCGAAAACGTGGTCGAGCGGGTCTTTGCCGAGACTGATAGGCGCGGCGCAGACGCGGTCATCCTGGCAGTCGGCGGCAACGGGCTCATACGCACCGCCATGGACGCAGCCCGGCCCGGTGGCAAGGTCATGCTGTTTGCCCAGACCCAGCACGGCGAGGCCACCATCGACCCCGCCGCCGTGTGTGTGGACGAAAAGACCCTGCTGGGCTCATACTCATCCTCGTTCCCGATTCTCGACGAAGTCACCAGCCTGGTCTTCGACGGATATCGAAACGGATTCGACCTGACGCAACTGATCTCCCACCGTTTCCCTCTCGAGCAGGCAGTCGAAGCTATCGAAATCGCATCTCATCCCCAGCCCGATTCAATGAAGATCATGATTGAGCCGGTCCCAGGGGCCGGAGCACTGTAAAGAGGACTCTGGATGGCTAGCACCGTGAAAGACGCAATCCTCCGAGGTCGCAAGACCGTCAAGACGGTTGTCGAAGAAGGCCGCAAGAGGGTCGAGGACGTCGTCGAGGGAGGCCTGAATACGGTCGAGACCGTGGTCGGGGCCGGCTTGAGCACGATGGAGACTGTGGTTGTTGAGGGCCGCAGGAAAGTCGAAACCGTCGTCCACCACGGCCGCAAAACAGTCGAGAACGCGCTTCTTCCCGGACGCGTTACCATGCGCGCTGCCATCCTCCACGGTCGCGAAGATGTGCGCATCGAGCAGGTGCCAATTCCCAAAGCCGCCAAGGGTGAGCTGATAGTGCGCGTTGGCGCCGCACTTACCTGCGGAACCGACCTCAAGGTCTTCCGCCGCGGTTACCATGCCCGCATGATTGTCCCTCCCGCGCTGTTTGGCCACGAACTGGCCGGCACGGTACTTGAAGCCGGTGAGGGGGTGACGGATTTTGCTCAGGGCGATCGCGTAGTGGCCCTCAACTCTGCGCCGTGCGGCGAGTGTTACTTCTGCCAGCGCGGCCAGGAGAACCTGTGTGACGATCTGCTCTTCAACAACGGCGCCTATGCCGAGTTCATCCGCATTCCAGAGCGCATCGTTGCCAAGAACACGCTGCCCGTTCCCGAACATGTGCCGCTTGAGCACGCAGCGTTGACTGAGCCGCTGGCCTGTGCAGTTCACGGTTTTGTGGATTCGAATCCCCGTCCCGGCGACATTGTCGCTATCATCGGAGGTGGTCCGCTGGGCCTGATGATGCTGCACGTGGCCGCGCTGGCCGGCTACGAGGTCATCGCCCTGGTGAAGCACGACGGACAGGTTGAGGCGGCTAAGCAGCTCGGCGCGGCGCATGTTGTGCAGGCTGCCAATATCCGTAAGGCGGTGCAGGAAACCCGCGCCCTGACACCGAAAGAGCGCGGCGTCGATATCGCAATTGAAGCAGTAGGCGTACCCCAGGCGTGGGAGGAGGCGGTTGAGCTGGTTCGCAAGGGCGGCACTGTGAATTTTTTCGGCGGCTGTGCGGCCAACACCCGCGTGAATCTCGACACCAACCGCATCCACTACAACGACATCACTCTCCGCGCCACTTTCCACCACACGCCGGCCATCTGCCGCAAGGCTCTCGATATCATTGCCGGCGGACGATTCCAGGCATCGGCCTTTATTACGGGCCACGCCAATCTTTACGAGCTGAACCGCGTGTTTGAGAAGCTGATGAACCGGTCGACCGAGATCAAGACGGCGATCGTGCCGTAACCTCGCAGATTGAACACGAAGGTGGGTGCCCCATCCAAGCTCCGCTTGGGTGGGAACTAACGAATAATTGAGCGCAATCGCCAACAGGCTGACTCGCTGACTTGCTGACTCGCCGACCCGCTAAAATATCCGTATGTCCACCGCCGCAAAAACCGATGACCTCATCGCCCGCGGCTGGGCTGCGCTTCCACCTGCTTACCGCATCCCCGACGTTGCGCCTTCGCTTGATGAGGCTCTTGCTTATTGCCGCCGGCTTGCCGAGACGCACTATGAGAACTTTCACGTAGCAACATGGTTTTTGCCCAGGGCGCTTCGTCCGCACTTCCACGCAATTTACGCCTATTGCCGCATCTCTGACGATCTTGGCGACGAGGTTCCCGACCGTTCCGCGGCGCTTGCGCTTCTCGATCTTTGGGGCCGCGAGCTCGATGCCTGCTACGAGGGCCGCGCGCGTCATCCAGTGTTTGTTGCGCTGGCTGAGACCATTCGCGTCTGCAGCATTCCCAAGGAACCCTTCGCCGATCTCCTCGTGGCCTTCCGCCTGGACCAGACAGTCACCCGCTACGAAACCATGGATGATGTCTTCGGCTACTGCCGTAACTCTGCCAATCCGGTTGGCCGCCTGGTTCTCTATGCCTGCGGCGAAGTCGGTGCCAATGTGCGCGAAGAGAACTTTCGTCTTTCCGATCTGACCTGCACTGCGCTTCAACTTGCCAATTTCTGGCAGGACGTGAAGGTCGATTTCGCAAAAGGTCGCGTGTATCTGCCGCAAGTTGACATGCGCCGCTTTGGCGTTAGCGACGAAACCATCGCGCAGGGAATTGCCACGCCGGAATTTCGCGCGCTGATGCGTTACGAGGTCGACTTCGCGCGGTCGCTGTTTGAGCAAGGCCTGCCGCTCATCGGCCGCGTCAACCGCGACTTGGCCGTCGATCTCGATCTCTTCAGCCGCGGCGGGCTCGAGATCCTTCGCGCCATCGAGCGCCAGGATTACGACGTGCTCAGCGCCCGGCCCGCCATTTCAAAACGTACTAAATTCTCGCTCGCACTGCGCGCGCTCGGCGGCAAAGCGCTGCCGTTCCTGCGCCTGGGAGCGGCTACCACCGGGAAAGCAGCGTGACCGTCGCATCGAGCAGCATGACACTCGACCGTGCTTACGCCCATTGCCGGGCCATCGCCAAACAGGAAGCGAAGAACTTCTATTACGCATTCGTCGCGCTGCCCTCGACGCGGCGCAACGCCATCTGTGCCGTCTACGCCTTCATGCGCAAGGCCGACGACCTGGCTGACGACGAGTCGATCTCGCTGGGATAACGCAAACGCAACATCGATGGCTGGCTCGCTGCGTGGCACAAGGCTATTACGGGCGGGCCGACCGGCGATCCCGTGTCTTCTCGCCGTGCGCGATGCAGTAGCGCGGTTTAAAATTCCGCTGTCCCTTCTCGATGAGCTGGTTGCCGGCGTCACTATGGATTTAGAACCGTCCGAAGCGACGGCATCTTCCGCGACTGAAACTGGGTGCCCCATCCTTTCGGCGCCTCTTGCCGAAAGGGTGGAGACCACCAAAGCCAGCCTTACACGTACCCACCTTCGCGCATCTCTATCGCTACTGCTATCTGGTTGCCTCAGTCGTTGGACTGGTTTGCATCCGCATCTTTGGATACACCGATCCGCGCGCCGAAAAGTTTGCTGAAGAAACCGGCATCGCCTTCCAGCTTACGAATATTCTGCGCGACGTGGTTGAGGATGCCTCGCGCAATCGCGTCTATTTACCGCTTGAAGAGTTGGCGACGCACGGCGTTTCGCTTGACTCACTGCTTCATCGCGCTCCAGGCACACCGCCGACTGCCAATGAACGCGCGCTGCTCAAATCAATCGCCGATCGCGCTGAGGAGTATTATAAATCCGCCGAGAGCTGCTCCCGCTGATCGCGCCTGAGAGCCGCCCCGCGCTGCGCGTGCTCGTCTCGATCTATCACGCATTGCTGAAGCGCATCGTGCCAAGCCGATTACGATGTATTCACGCGCCGCGCCAGCGTGCCGACCGCGCAAAAGCTGGCGATTATGTTCGATGGGCTGGCGCGCATGGCGTGGGCGCGGCTAAGCGGCTAGTTTGCTCACGGCATTTGCGGGAGGAAATTCTCTTGGAGGATCGGACACCGATGAGAAGTTCTTTGAGGACATTATTGTCATGGGCCTATGCCGTGGCGGCGGTGCTGGGCCTTTTAATCGAGGCGCGCTTTATTTTGACTTTGGCTGGACGAAGATTGATCGCGCATCCTGGAGCGGATATTTGGATTGGAATTGCTTGGCTTGGATTACCTCTTGCTTGCGCAATGGCGTGGTGGTCGAACTGGAAGGGGAAGTCGCCGAGCAGATTCTGGGGAATCCTGGTAAGCATGCTATTTCTGCTGCTCGCGGGATGGCGAGAAGAAGTCAACTTTACACACCCCAACTTGCCGCATAGACATTCGTTCTTCATGTTTGTGGCTGGCGTCCTTGGCCTCGTGGCATTCAGTGGGAGCGACAAGGATCCTGGCGAGACTGTAGCGGAGCCTAAAGTGCCTGAAAGTGAGCATTCGAGAATTGAATAGCTCCGACTGCTATTCACCGGAGACATGATGTGACTCGAACCGCTCCAGAATCGCAGAGGTCCGTCACCGTCATCGGCGGCGGCGTTGCCGGCATGAGCGCGGCCTGCGCTCTTGCCGCAGCCGGTCTGCGCGTTCATCTCGTTGAGCGCCGCGGATACCTCGGCGGGCGGGCGAGTTCATACCTGCATCCGGGCGTCAACGAAGTGATCGACAACTGCCAGCACGTGCTCTTTGGCTGCTGCACAAATCTCATCGCGTTCTACCAGCGCATCGGTGTTCTCGATCAGATCACCTGGACCAGCGACATGACCATGATCGAGCCCGGCGGAAGCGCGCTCCGTGCTTGGTCCCTCGTTATTGCCGGCCCCGCTGCACGGTTTTCCGAAACTGCTCGCGGCGCATGCTTTCTCTTTTGCTGACAAGCTCTCGCTGGCGCGCGCCTTTTCAGCCATCCTCAGAACCGATCCAGAAGTTCAGAGCGCGGAGCGTCTGAGCGCATGGCTGGTGCGGCACAAGCAAACCGCCGGCGCCGTCGAGCGATTCTGGCGGCTGGTGATTGCCAGCGCACTGAACGCCGATCTCGACGCGATCGGCGTGCCTTACGCGGCCAAGGTGATTCGCGAGCTCTTCATGAATTCAGCCCAGGCCGGCCGCATGGGCATGAGCACTGTGCCTCTGAGCCAACTCTACGCGGGAGCAGAAGCGTTCTTGAAAAGCAAAGGCGCGGAGCTTCACCTGAACTCGAACATTGAATCCGCTGCGTGGGACGAAGAAATCTCGCAGTGGACCATCACGACGCGCTCCGGCGAGATCCTCTCAGACTACCTGATTCTTGCCCTGCCATTTGAAGCGACGGCCAAACTCATTTCCAATCTGCCGCCTGCAGATGGCGTCGACGCTCTGGCTGCGCAAACTGCGCGTCATGAGCACTGGCCCATCTCGAGCGTGCATTTGTGGTTCGATCGCGAGATCACCGATCTGCCTCACGCGGTGCTGCTCGATCGAGAGATCCACTGGATGTACAACAAGGGACGCTTGCAGCCCTGGCGCAAAGTGAAGGGCAGCTACCTCGAGCTGGTGCAGAGCGCCTCGCGTGAGTTTGCGGCTCGCCCGCGCGAGCAGGCGATCGAGCAGGCTGTCTCTGAGCTCACGGAGTTTTTCCCGTTAGTTCGCGAGGCGAAACTCGAGAAAGCGGCATTGGTCAAAGAGGTTCGCGCCACCTTCGGTGTTCCTCCAGGCATCGACGCATTTCGTCCCAAGTCTACTCAGTCACCGTGGCCCAATTCTTTCCTCGCCGGCGACTGGACCGCAACCGGCTGGCCATCAACGATGGAGAGCGCGGCACGCAGCGGACATCTGGCGGCTGAGGCCCTTTGCGCTGCGATCAGCGCTCCGGAGAAATTCCTGGCGTCCGACCTGAGGCCGCGCGGGTTGATGCGATTGGTTGGCTGAGACGCATTTCTCGCGGGTCGCGGCAATCGTACAGCCCGGCCCCTTCGTTGCGACTTGTCTTTATCGCAAGGTTGGAACGCCTCAACCCGTGATTCGCCGGAAGCGATTGGGTTATTGCCGCAAGGCCGGGGTATATATATATCCCTCAAGGAATCTTTTTATAAGTGGTGTGTTTTCTCACGATTGGCCCCGGTCTGTTACCGCAAATTACTGAAAGCATAAACCCTTTATGGGCAGATTCTATTGAATCAACGAGTTGCCTCTTTCCGGGTGCTGCTCAGACGCCATCCATGTCAAGAGTAGCGAATTGAGGGGAAATTGCATGCAAAATCCGGCAAAGAATCCCGACCGGCTCTGCGTTCCGCCCGAAAAAAGAGTTCTTGACACAAAAATTGGTAAGCTGTAACTTACCGTTAGTGGAAACTTACCGAGCACGGCAACTCGACGCGATTGGCGACTTGACTCGCCGCGCACTGCTGGAGCGGCTGCGGCGCGGGCCGCTGCCGGTGGGTGAGTTGGCTCGCGGGCTGCCGGTGAGCAGGCCGGCGGTTTCGCAGCATCTGCGCGTTTTGAAACACGCGCATCTGGTGAAGAGCGAAACTGCGGGAACGCGCAATTACTATCGCCTCGATCCGCGGGGGTTTGAGGCGCTCAGGTCTTATTTCGAGCGATTCTGGGGCGATGCCCTGGATGCATTCAAAGCGAAAGTTGAGGAGGAGTGAGCGATGGACCCGGTGGAAGCCGTAACAGGTGAAGGCGCGCATGGCGCCCTGCAAGTTGAAGCGCAGATGCAGCCGCTGCGGAGAAGCGTACGTGTGAAGGCGAGTCCCGACCGGGCGTTCAGAGTGTTCGCCGAACAGATGGATACATGGTGGCCTAAGAGCCACCACATCGGCAGCTCTCCGATGAAGGGAATTGTGGTGGAGGGCCGGCCGGGCGGCGCGATTTACACGGTGCAGGAAGATGGCACCAATTGCCCGTGGGCCTCGGTGATTGCATGGGAACCACCGCACCGATTCACATTTGCATGGCATGTTACGCCTTACTGGAAGTACGAGCCGGACTTCGCACGCTGCAGCGAGGTCGAGGTGCTTTTTACTCCGGCTGACGACGGAACCACTCTGGTTGAACTCGAGCATCGGCACTTTGAGCGCCACGGCGAAGGCTGGGAACTGATGCAAGGTGCGGTTGGATCGGAAGGCGGCTGGAATGGAGTGCTCGCCAACTTTGTGGTGAAGGTCGAGGAGAGCGCATGACGGCGTCGCTTTGGTTTCGCATTACGGCCATCGTGATGCTGCTCTTTGCGGTTCTGCACACGATCGGCTTTCTCAGCCTTCGGCCGCCATCGGCTGAAGGAATGGCGGTGTGGAATGGCATGAATGGAGTGAGCTTTACCATCGACGGAGGCAGTTACTCGTACGGCCATTTCTACAGGGCATTTGGGCTGTCGATTACGGCGGCACAACTGTTTGGCGCGTGGGTGGCGTGGACTCTGGGAACGATGGCGCGGCGCGGCGATGGCGGCGTGCGGGCCATCGCATGGGGTCTTATTGCCTGGCAGATAATAGGGATTGCGATTGCCGCGATCTACGTCTCGGCCAGGCCGGCGGCAATGTCATCGCTTACTGTTATTTGCTTGGCTGTTGCGTTGATGTGTCTGCGGAAAGTGCAAGTAGCGCAAGACAGCCTTCAGCAGGCTTGATTTGAGTGTTTGCCGGGTTGAGGTCGGTTGGTTGAGATCTGTTGCATCCCACCCTAACGGCAAAATGCGCCGTTAGGATGGGGCACCCAGCGTTGAACGTGCACACCAAACGTGGACAGGTGACCCAACGTTGATAGGTCGCCTCAACGATTAGTGCGCCAGCAGATACACACCAACGCAAACGAACACGGCAGCGGCCCAGCGGCGGCGGTCGACGTTTTCCTTCAGAAAGAATTTGCCGGCTATGGCGTTGGTGACGAGCGTCAACGACGCTGAAGCCGGCGCGACCAGGCTGAGGTTGAGATGGTTGAGCGCGAAGAGCAGCGCGAAGAAGGCGAGCGCAAGAAAAAACACTCCGGCAAAGAACAACGGACATGTGAGCACTGCTCGGATTGCGCCCTTCAAGCCCGAGTGCGCGCGAATTTCGTCGAGGTCGCCGAGGGATTTCATGGCAGCTGCGGTAAGCACCTCGCCGGTGGTAGAGCTGAGCACAATTGCCGCAATCATGGCTGTCGCCGTCCAAACGCCGGGATTAATTTGAGAGAAGGGAGCCGTCATGGCACTTTCACCTGCTCTGTGTCGGGTTGCGGCGCGGGCCGTTCGGTAAGCGAAGGTCCCTGCGCGATAAAACCGACGCCCAGGGTGATGAGCAGGATGCCGGCCCAGCGCTCGATGGAGATTGGCTCGTTGAGCCAGAACCGCGCGAGGAGCGCGACGATTACATTGCCGAAGGCCGTGGCCGGAAGCACAAATGTGAGGTCGGCCCAGGAGAGCGCCGTGAGATAGCTGGCGAAGAAGCCGATGAGCAATGCGATTCCGAATGCGATCCACGGCGTAAACACGGCTGCGATCAAGACGCCCGGGTGTGAAAGAGAGATTGCGGGAATGTGCGTCATGCCGCGCGAAAGGCAGGTGTCACCCAGCGGCGCGCATACAGCAACCAGCCCCAGAACCAGGTATTGCCGCGGCGTGAGTTTGTGATGGGGCATTCAGGTTGTGACGCCGATAAAGCGGTCGGTGTATCCAGGTTCGTGCTTGTCCCAACCTTTCCGCAGAAAGACGCGGAAAGGTTGGGCACGGGACTATAAGGACTCAGATCAAGGTTCGTGCTATCCCACCTTAGGCGCGATAAAACTGCGCCTAAGATGGGGCACCCGTTCTCGTGCCCGTGCGCTCGAATACCTCGGGCGTAGCTCGATTGGCTTCTACGCGCCCGCGCTCACCGGCGCCGGTGGCTTGGCTTGCTGCTTGCGAGTTTCCTTCACCTGCCGGTTGCGCTGCGCGCGCAACTTGAGGAACGCCTTAGCCTCAACATAGAGGCGCGGCACGTCGCGATTCACAATCGCCTTCCAGACCACGCGGAAGGCAGCCTTGGGCCGGAAGTAATACTCGTCGTAGAAGCGGTGCACCATCTCCATTACGTAGTCGACGGGCAGGCCCGGATACTCGATGTGCGCCATCTGGTGGCCGCCGCCGTCTTCCATGCGCTCGTTGGTGATAAAGCCGTTCGTCTTCGCGTACTCGTAGAACTCGGTGCCTGGATACGCGTGCGCGATCGATACCTGGATGGTTTCAACATCGAGGCTCTTGGCGAAGTCGATGGTGTTGCGGATCGATTCTTTGGTCTCGCCGGGAAGGCCGAGGATGAAATCGCCATGAACCACCAGGCCCAGGTCGTTGCAATCTTTTGCGAATGCCCGCGCGCGCTCGACCGTTGCGCCCTTCTTGATGTTCTTGAGGATCTGCGGATCGCCGGACTCGAATCCCACGATCAGCAGACGGCAGCCGGCTTCTTTCATCGCCTTCAGCGTGTCGTAGTCGGTGGTGACGCGCGAAGTGCAGCTCCAGGTGATGCCGAGAGGCTTGAGTTTTTCGCACAGCTCGATGGTGCGGACTTTCTGAATGTTGAAGGTGTCGTCGTCGAAGAAGAACTCCTTCACATCGGGAAAGTTCTGCTTGGCCCATTTGAGCTCGGCGGCTACATCGTCGGTGGAGCGCTTGCGCCACGCGTGCCCGCTCAACGTCTGCGGCCACAGGCAGAAAGTGCACTGCGCCGGGCAGCCGCGCGTAGAGTAGAGGGCGATGTAGGGGTGCAGAAGGAAAGGAACGTTGTAGCGCGTCACATCCATATCGCGCTTGTAGATTTTGGTGGCCCAGGGCATGGCATCGAGATCTTCAACCTGCGGGCGGTCGGGATTGTGAATCACCTTTCCGTCCTGCTTGTAGCTGATGCCGAGAATTTCGTTGAGCGGTTTGCCCTTGGCAAACTCGACCACGGAGAAATCGAACTCGCGGCGGCAGATGAAGTCGAGCGCCGAGCACTCATTCAGCGCGCGGTCGGGATCGGTGGTGACCGGCGGGCCGACGAACGCAATTTTGATAGAGGGATTGGCGGCCTTGATGGTTTCTGCCAATCGCTGATCGCCCTCCCAGCCTACGGTCGAGGTAAAGAGCACGAGGAACTCGTAGCTCTTGCAGATCTCGATGGTCTCCTTGGCTGAGACGTGATGCGGGGGCGCGTCGAGCAGGCGTGAACCCTCAAGCAGGCCGGCGGGATAGGTGAGCCACACCGGGTACCAATAGGACTCGATCTCGCGCGTGGCGGGCCAGCGAGAACTCGCGCCGCCGTCGAAGTTTTCAAACGACGGAGGGTTCAGGAAGAGCGTTTTCAGGTTCGTAGACATCCCTTTAAGTTTACCATTACTGCGGATTTAAAGCTGTGCCTGATAGGGTAACTATTTGGTGCCCAGTTCGTTAAGCCAATCCTGCATGTGGCCGAGGGCGCGAATCAGGTCGAGCCGTGCCTTGCTGAGGTCAAAACCGGCATCCAGGGCGTCAATGAACTTTTGGCGCTCGTCGACGCGCGCCTGCTGCTCGGCCTCGGGACTAAGCTGAGGTTGCGCGTTGGCGCCGCTGGTGCCGTTTCCAAGACCAAGCTGCGAGGATACGGTCTCTAACTGCTGGACGTCGATCTCGTGCTTCAGCCTGGCAATCTCGGCGAGCGTATCGAGTTCGCGCAGGGAACCTGAGAGCTCGGCGATCTGGATATCGTTTTGCTGTTGGGCCTGCTCGGCCTCGACCCGCGCGCGCAACGCCTCGGCTGCCGACTCCTTCACTTTGTCACGATCTTCAAAGTTGAAGATCGGCAGGCGGATCGAAAATCCGGTGCTGAAGTTGTTGGCCGGCAGGAAGTGATTGTAATACTGGTTGATATTGTTCAACAGCGTGGTATTGCGGTTATAAATGGCGCCGAAGGCCAACTCCGGCAGGAGCCATGTGCGTGCTACATCGCCTCTTTGCGCGCGTTCGCGGGATTGCGCCAGCATCTCGGCCGATTCCAGCCCCGGCGTTCTTTTCGCAGGTTCGTCAGCAGTCACGGCTGGAATCTCCGGGATGCTTGCATGGCTGGGAATGATCGACCCCACGGGCAGACCGGTCAAGGTAGAAAGCTGCTTGTTCAGCGTGGCCGCGCGCGTCTCCAGGTGCAGGCGGTGCAACTTGACTTCCGCCGCCGCAAGTTGCGCCTGCAGCAGGTTGCTCTTTGGATCGACGCCGCCATCCACGCGCTGCTGTTCGATCTCAACCATGCGAGCAGCGTCGCTTTCCTGCTCATGCGCTGCCGCAAGCTCCTGGTTGACGGTGTCGAGCTCGATGTATGCCGTGGATGCATCGAGCGCCACCTGTTCTTTTGCATCGTCCAGGCCAAGCTTCGCGGCTTTCACGCCCATTTTCGCGGCCTGGATGTAGCGGATCTGGGGAAGACTGAAGACCATGGACTGAATATTCGCGTCCCAGATGGTCGGCAGGCTGCCCGTGAAACCTACCTCTGGAAATGCGGGGAGACCCGAGCCAAACGAGAGCGAGGGAACGAAGGCATCGCGGCTTTGCAAAAGGGCCGACTCGGCCTTGAGCAGATCGGACTGCGCCAGCTTTACGCTCGAGCTGTTGCTTTGCGCAAGCTCAACCACCGTGCGCAGCGATACCTGCGCCCGCGCCATTACTGTAGCTGCTGCCAGTGCAATAAGAGCTGTGCCGCGCGTCAGCCGCGCGTGCAACGATCGAGCTTCAAAGGTGCGCGCCATCGTCATCAGTGCTTTGCATCCTTTGGCCGGAATTCGCGGGCAAGTGACTGGGCCGCGGCCTGGTCGCGCTCCGCCTCGGTGCTGTTGCCGAGTTGCTGCTCCAACAGTGCCAACCGGCCATAGGCCACAAACGCAGGGGCCTCGTCGGTCTTGGAGTTGCCGGCCAGATAGTCCTCCAACATCTTCGCGGCCAATGCGGAATCGCGCCGGGCCTCGATCAGCACGCCCGCGCCGTCGTAGAGCGCAACGCTCGAAGCGCGGTCCCTGGCGGCAGTGCTCTGCGCGCCGCGCACCGCAGCTTCCATTTCGTTCCACCGCTGGCGGTGGCGATAAAAATTTGCCAGCACGGTCAACTGCAGGGCAGGATGTGCGCCCACGGCAACGGCTGCTTTCAACTCTTTCTCAGCGGTCGCATAATCTTTGCGGTTCGATGCAATCTCGGCCCGCAACTGGTGGGCGCGCGCCTGGTCTATCTTCTCCAGTTGGGCTGCAATCTGCTCGGCCTTGTCCAAACCGCCGCCCACAATGCCGGGCGCCTCCACGTCGAAGGAGCCGAGGTCAGAGAGTGCTTCGGCGTTGTGCGGATCGAGCTCGACCGCGGTTTCAAACTGCTGGTGTACCTGCTTGCCAAGCGAGAATGCGCTGAGGAACGATGCGTTGCTGGCCCGCTCACCGAGGGCCCGGCCATACCACATGTGGTAGCTGGAATTCTGGCCGTCGAGCTGAACCGCACGCCCGCATGCGCCGGCTGCGGCGTCAAATTGCCGCAATGCGTAACGGACGCGGCACTCCAGAAACTTGGCCTGCGCAATGTTCGACCCGCCTTGAGGCAGGGACCCAATCAAAGCCAGTGCCTTGTCGGCTTCGCCGGCCTGCAGATCTGCGTTGATCTCGGCCAGCGGCTGGCGAACGACCTGCGTGGAGGCCACAGCCGGCAAAGCTGCGCCAAGCAACAAAGCCACTACCCGCACGCCATGCAAAAATGATTGCATCACCGCAAAACCTTGATCGGAACGCCCTCTTGCAACGGTTGTCCGCTGGTGGCGCCAGTTGCCACCCAATCGCCTTCTTTCAGGCCGGAGAGGATCGCCTCGCGGGTCACGTTGAAGGTGCCTGTGGTTACGGGAGTTCGCACCAGCGAGCCGTTGACCACCTTGAATACAAAGGTGCTTCCGTTCTTAAATTGCAAAGCCTCGCGTGGAATGCTTAAAATGTCGGGCTCGGTTGAGGTGGTCACGGTTACCGTCACGTTGGTATCGGGCAGCAGACCGGCGCTGGAGTCGTCGATTTGTACAAGCACCTCGCCGACCGTGCGATTCAAATAAGTGACCACTGTTACCGGCAGACGCTCGACGTGCCCATGCCACTCGACGCCGGGCTTGGCGTCCCACTTGATCACAATCGGTTGTCCAACGGCGAGGCGGCCAAGGTCCGGCTCGTCAAAATAAGCTCTCACGCGCTCGTGGGTCAGGTCGGCCATTTGAAGCAGCATTTTGCCGGCCTCGGCAAACTCGGTGGGCGCGGCGTCGAGACCATAAACCGTCCCCGCCACCGGCGCGTAGTACCGGGTTTGAGCTTCTACCTGCCGGGCCGCGTCCAGGCTGGCTTGCGCATCTTTCACGGCTGCTTCGGCCCGCGCAATCTCCTGCGGAGAAAACCGGTCGCGCGCGCTGTGCGCAGCCGCATCGAGGCTTGCCTGTGCGCTGGCCAGCCGCTGCTTAGCCGACGTCACTTCTCCGGCTGAAGCTGCCCCACTCGCCTCGAGCTTTACCAGCGCATCCAGATCGTGTTGCGCCTGGTCGCGTGTCAGACGGTCCTGTTCGATCTCGGCATCCGATGCCTGTGTCTGGGCCTGAGTTCCGTTGTGTGTAACCGCAAACTCAGCGGCCTGCGCGGTCTTCAGTCCGCTCTCCGCCGCGGCCACTCTCGCCCGGGCTTCAACATCGTCGAGCACAATCATTAATTTGCCCGCGGCAACCCGATCGCCGGACTGCACGTAGACGGCCTTTACCGTGGTCGCCAGCGGGCTGTAGAAGTCGTAGTTCTTCTCGGGTTCGACCTTGCCATTGGTACTCTCGGTGCTCTTCAGCACCTCGCGAACCGCCTGCGCCTCCTGGACCACGAGTTTCTCGCGCAGCAAGTCGCGGGCGACGAAAAACACGGCCACCAACACCACCGCCGCACCGATCCAGAGCCAGCGCCTGCTTGATTGCGTACTTGCTTGTGCCATTCAGTCAACCAAAGTCAGTATATAAGACTCAAAAACAAGGCCTTGAGAATCGCAAAAATCCTCGCCGACGTTTGGGGCGCCGCAAAAGTAAAATACTTCCATGACCGATCACCGCTACACCGACGAGCACGCCAAAGCCGGCCTCGACTTTTCATTTCCGCCCATCGAGACCTGGCAAAATCAGTTCCCGGGCTACGAGATCCA
This sequence comes from uncultured Acidobacteriaceae bacterium, assembly GCA_963732165.1. Taxonomy (GTDB): domain Bacteria; phylum Acidobacteriota; class Terriglobia; order Terriglobales; family Acidobacteriaceae; genus Telmatobacter. The sequence continues at coordinate 56,996 of CAVSYM010000026.1, read as the reverse complement.
GATTGGCGACCCGGAATTGACTTCGGTGTGCCCCAAAACCGGACTGCCCGATTTCGGCGTTCTGACGATTCGCTACATGCCCCGCGAGCACTGCCTCGAATTGAAATCGCTCAAGGAGTATCTTTTCTGCTACCGGAACCTGGGAATTTTTCAGGAAAACATCGTGAACCAGGTGCTGGATGACATTGTGAAGGCCTGCAACCCGGTGTGGGCGGTGGTAAAGGGCGAGTTCCGGCCGCGGGGAGGCATTGGGACTACGGTTGAGGCTAGATGGCCGCGGCCGGTGACCTGAGGGCCCATCGTTGTTCGGAATTGATTGGCTCGGAATTTATTGTTCGAATGGTGGCAATCCCTGGCGCAAACGAAGCAATAATCAGGAGTGCGCGTTCCGACATCGCGAGGAGGTCCCCATGAGCGTTATCCATACATCAAGCACCGATCCTCAACCTCTTGCCGCTCTCGATCAATGGGACGACTTTGTCGAAGGCCGATACAAAGAAGGCAAGTCGAAAGAAGAATTCCGGGTTTACGACGCCGAGGCCCTCCCCGGCGTTGCCGAGTTCTACCGCCTTAATCACGAAAATCAGACCGTCGCCTATGTCCTGAGCAAAGAAGAGCAGTATTTCGGCCTGACCAGGGGCATGAAATCTATCTGGGAAGCTGCTGACTTTCTCAACACCCTTGTCGACGACAGCGATCCCGACACTGACTTTAGCCAGACCGAGCATCTGCTTCAGACATCCGAGGCCATTCGCCGTGACGGCCAACCCCGCTGGATGGTCCTCACCGGCTTTCTGCACGACCTCGGCAAGGTTCTTTGCCTTTACGGCGAGCCGCAGTGGGGCGTGGTCGGCGACACCTTCCCGGTCGGCTGCGCCTGGTCCGCAGACATTGTTTTTCCCGAGTACTTCGCCAACAACTCCGACCGCAATGTCCCCGAGTACCAGACGAAATACGGCATCTACGAGCCCAACTGCGGTCTCGAGAACGTTCACATGTCATTCGGCCACGACGGCTACATCGCCGAAGTCATGAAGCCCTATATGCCCACTGAGACGCTCTACATGCTGCGTTTCCACTCCTTCTATCCCTGGCACCGTCACGGCGCCTACCAGCACCTGACCGATGAGCAGGATCGCGCCATGCTGGAGTGGGTCCTCAAGTTCAACCAGTATGACCTCTACTCCAAAGGCCACGCGAAGCCCGATATAAAAGCTCTCAAACCGTATTACGACGAACTCTTTGCGGAGTTCCTTCCCGAGAAGGTTGCCTGGTAAGTGCGCAAGCATGAACTGTCCCGTTGAGAGTCAACCCTTTGCCAACTGCCTTTTCGCCAAGCCGCGCCCGCCTCAACGCCGTACTCGGCACGGTCTCGCTGCTCGTCTCTCTCAACCTGCTCAATTACATCGATCGGTACATTCTCTCCGGAGAAGTGCAGCCCATCCAGCACGAGTTCCACGCCACAGACCAGCAGATGGGCGCGCTGAGCACAGCGTTTTTCTTTGTCTACATGCTGGCGGCGCCGGCAACCGGCTGGCTCGGGGACCGCTTTCGCCGCAAGCCGCTCATCATTGCGGGTGCCACGCTCTGGAGCCTGGCTACGCTGGCCGCACTCTGGATCCACAGTTACCCGACGTTCTTTGTGCGCCAGGCGCTGGTGGGCATCGGCGAAGCCACTTTCGGCATCTTCGGGCCGGCGGTGCTCAGCGATCTTTATCCCGAGCGCGAGCGCAATCGCATTCTCTCGGTTTTTTACGTCGCCATTCCCGTGGGCGCGGCGCTGGGTTATTTAGCAGGCGGCCAGATCGGATCGCATTGGGGATGGCGAACGCCATTTCTGGTGTGCGCGCTGCCTGGGTTTGTGGTGGCAGGTCTTTATGGATTGATGGGCCGAGAGCCTGAACGAGGGTCGACCGACCACATTCCGCCGGACTTGAAACGGACTACGGTCCTGGGCATTCTCAGAAATCCGGCTTTCCTTACCGCAACCTTCGGCCTGGCCACGCTTACCTTCGCCATGGGCGGCATTTCGTTCTGGATGCCGGAGTTTCTTCGCCGCTCGGTGGGCCTCTCAATGGGCAACGCAAGCCTGGCCGTGGGCGGCATCACAGTGGTGGACGGAATTGCCGGAACTCTGATTGGTGGCGCGATTGCACAGCGCTGGCTGCGCACCAATCACCGCGCGCTTTACCTGCTCTCGGCCTGGAGCGTCGCGCTGACGCTACCGTTCGGCGTGCTGCTTTTCTTTGGGCCGCACGCGTGGGCGCTGCCATCGCTCTTCTGCGCGGAGTTCTTTCTCTTCCTGAATACCGGGCCGCTCAACACCGCGCTCTGTAACTCGGTGAACGGAGCCGTCCGCGCCACCGCAATCTCAATCAATCTCTTCTTCATTCATGCCTTCGGCGATACATTTTCGCCGCAGATTATCGGCGCCATCAGTGATCGGACAAAGCTCAGTATCGGCCTGGGCGTGACTTTGATCTCGCTGGTGATTTCGGCGGTAATTCTGTTTAGCGGAGCGAGGTATGCGCCAAGGCTGGAATAGCGAGTCGGCATGTGAGCCGGGTGCCTTGTACCTGTCAACTAACCACGGACTTGGGTGCCCCATCCAAGCTTTGCTTGGGTGGGAACCACGAATCTCAACCAACCCCTCTCGACCAGGCACGGAAATGGGTGCCCCACGTCCCGATTCTGGGACGTGGGATACATCGAGTTCCAATCCGCCGCCGCCCGAGCCGACTCGCTATTTTCCCGGCAGCGTTTCCTGGTCCCGGGAGTTCATAAACGCCCGTCTTCCGCCCTGTGAGCGCAGGTTGGGGTCGTTGACCGGCGGTCGCTCCTGTTCGGCGTTGAATCCGCGCGCCAGCATCGGGTTGGGCTTGAACTTCGGCGGACCTCCGTTGAACTGCCGCGCGTGGCTCAGCACCATGCCGGCGCGTCCGTGCATCGACTGCACCAGGCCGCGAACCTGCACGTCCATGTCGCGGTACTTGCGGAGCTCACCCACTTCTTCACGGTCTTCCCACAGGCTGACGACGGTGAACCGGCATTTTTCATCGGGAGTGTCGGGCGAGCACACGTCGAGAAAGCGCGTGCCGTCGGGCAGTTCCACAACGTCGTAAACATGCGCCGAGATGCAGACGTCTTTATTGACCATGGTCGCGGCCTGATCGGCGGTGACGCAGGGAGCGGGTTTGCCGGCGAAGGCTGCCAGCGGCGCGCAGGCAAGCAGAATCGCGAGCCGGCTCACATAGCTCAGGCTCATATCAAGGCTCCTTGGGGAATTTGAGACAGGGTAACGCGACTTGCAGGGTTAGGGAAGTGATGTGCGTCTCAGGATGCGCTTTTCTGTCGGTGGCGGATTACTCGGCGGGGCTGGGGTACTCGGTGCGAATTCAAGTGATACACGCACGTTAAGGATATACATGATAACATGTATATCTATGGAGGTTTGATATGCGCGTGGCGAAATGGGGAAATAGTTTGGCGGTGCGTATCCCCGCGGAGGTGGTGACGAAGTTGGGGATCGCTCCTGATGAAGAGGTGGAGATTAAGGTCACCGGAGATAGTTCCTTCGAGGTGAGGCGCGACCGGCGCCGCCAAGAGGCGATTGAAGCGATCCGCAGGCTCGCCGTTCCGCTTCCACCTGGATACAAGTTCAATCGGGAAGAAATCTACGACCGCTTTGATCGTAGCGTGATGGGACGGGAACTTGAGGCGCGACACAAGAAGGAACAGGAGACACGGTGAGTTCGGACCGATTTTTGGATACGAACATTCTGGTCTACGCCCATCGCGAAGGAGATGATCGAACAGCAATCGCCCGGCAGATCCTCTTCGAGGGTGGCGTGGTTAGCGTACAGGTGCTGAATGAATTTGCATCCGTCGCGCGCGCCAAACTTGGATTTACATGGCCTCAGGTTCAAGAGGCAATCGAAAAAATCGTTATACTCTGTCCGGCGCCCAGGTCCTTGAGCATCGGGACACACATGCGCGCCTTGGGATTAAGCAAAAGTTACGGGTTTTCGATTTGGGATGGCCTAATCGTCGCCGCAGCAGTCGAGGCCAAGTGTTCGACATTGCTGACCGAAGACCTGCAGCATGGTCAGTTCGTCGACGGCGTGCGGATCGAGAATCCGTTTCTCGCGCCCAAAACGCCCTGATCACTGACAACTGACCACTGACCACTGTTTTACCGCGCTCCCACCAGTTCCTCGCTCTTCTTGCCGTAGTGGCTCACTACGTAGTTGTCGAGAATCTCTTTGAACTCGGCTACGATGGTGTCGCCGTGCAGGGTCCTCAAGAGCTTGCCGTCTACGTAGACGGGCGCCTTGGGTTCTTCGAAAGTACCGGGCAGGCTGATGCCGAGGTTGGCGTGCTTCGATTCGCCGGGGCCGTTGACTACGCAGCCCATCACGGCCAGCTTGAGCTCTTCAACGCCGGGGTACTTCTTGCGCCACTCGGGCATTGAGGTGCGCAGGTAGCTTTGGATCTGCTCGGCCAGCTCCTGGAAATAGGTGCTGGTGGTGCGGCCGCAGCCGGGGCAGCTTGTGACCTGCGGCATAAAGCTGCGGATCGAGAGCGACTGCAGAATCTGCTGCGCGGCCTGCACCTCTTCAGTGCGGTCGCCGCCGGGCTTGGGCGTGAGGCTTACGCGGATGGTGTCGCCGATTCCGGCGAGCAGCAGCGGCGCGAGGCCAGCGGTAGAAGCGATGAGACCCTTGGCGCCCATGCCGGCTTCAGTGAGGCCGAGATGCAGTGCATAGTCGCAACGCGCGGCGAGGTTGGTGTAGACATCGACCAGGTCGCGCACGCCGCTCACTTTGGCGGAGAGAATGATCTGGTCTTTGCGCAGTCCGAATCGCTCGGCGGCTTTGGCGGAGTCGAGGGCGCTGACGACCATCGCTTCCATCATGACGTCGCGCGCGGGCTCGCGGGTCAGCCTTCTTGCTGTTCTCATCCATCATTCGCGTGAGCAAGCTCTGATCGAGCGAGCCCCAGTTGACGCCGATGCGCACCGGCTTTTGATTCTCGACCGCGCACTCAACCATTACCTGGAAGTTGTCGTTGTCTTTCTTGCCGATTGAAGCGTTGCCGGGATTGATGCGGTACTTGGCGAGTGCGCGCGCCGTGGCGGGATATTTCTTGAGCAGGATGTGGCCGTTGTAGTGGAAGTCGCCGACGATGGGCACGCGGATGCCGCGCTTGTCGAGACCTTCGACGATGTGGGGAACGGCGGCGGCGGCCTCTTCGTTGTTGACCGTGACGCGAACCAGTTCGGAGCCGGCCATTGCCAGGGCTGCAACCTGCTCGATAGTGCCGTCGATGTCGGCGGTGTCGGTGTTGGTCATCGACTGAACGACGACCGGAACTTCCCAGCCAACGCGAACGTTGCCAATCTTGACGGTCGGGGTTTTTCTGCGCTGAATCTCAGCCATGTTTCTAGTTTACCTGCATGGCGAAATTGTTGGCGAAAGAGTGCCTTGAATTCGCAGTTTCGCGGTGAAACTGTGAAGGGAGTGCCGGTAAAGCATTGACAATAAATGGTTCACAGTTTCACGGTCGAGAGAACTTTTTCAGTTTTGAGTGGATCGGGCGGACTGGAAAGCGGCAATGCGGGCGGCGGTCTGGTCGACGGTAACGGTAATGTACGGCATAAAGGTCTCCGATTTAGATTGTGCGCCCGGGGGAGTTAATTGCCAGCAAGGCAGCGGGGTTGGCGGAGTTAGCGTCGTCAGCGGAGTTAAAGGCTTGCGGGTCATATGGTTAGATTCTATCCTCGGTCCCTAGAGGCTGGGGGCCGGGGGCACCGTCGGCTTGACAATTTATGGAACTAGACCGGGGCAATTCGCGGACGGAGAGGAGCGGGGTTGGCGGGGTTGGCGGGGTTGGCGGAGCTGAGGGCTCGAGGGTCGGTGGTTAGCTCGGCTGGAGGTTTGTCGGGATTAGGGAAATAGGTATCATGTCCCCCTATTCCCGGAATGATCCTGGAACTCAAGGACTACCTTATTTAGCTGCAGTTTGTTTCAGAGCGCATTTTACGTGGCTCTCAGTGAGAAACTGCTCCACGTTTCTCCTCACCTTTGAAACCCACAATGCGCAAGCGAGACAGTGACCAAGGAGGCACGTCGATGAAATATTTGCGTACGGGCAAGACGGATTTCGAGATTCTTGACCAGCCACCGAAATGGAGTCTGAAGCGGCTAGCGAAGATAATTCCGGTGGTTTTCCTGGCTCCATTAACTTTGCTCGCCGGAACGGCAATTGGGCAGGAAAAAGACGCTCCAACCATCCGCACCACGACTTCAGAAGTTCTGCTCGATTTTGTGGTGCGCGACAAGAACGCCAAAATTGTTCGCGACCTCAAGCCGGGCGAAGTGCAGGTCTTCGAAGACGGCGTCCCGCAGCCCCTCCGCCACTTCGAGTTATACGACGGGCGAACGGAGACGCAGACGCCTGCCGCACCGGCGACGGCGGCTCCAACATCCGCGCGGTCCGCGACTACTGCGGCAACTGGCGACACTGCGCAGGCCGCACCAATGACAATGAACGAGGTTCGCGACATGAGCGTGGTGACGGTGGTTATCGGCAACCTTGATCCCCGCGGGCACGAGATGACCATCAGCGCCATGCGCGACTTCGCCAAAACCGATCTCGGCCCCAATACCTACGTTGGGGTGTTCACCCTTGGCATGGCGGGTCTTCGCAATGTCGAGCCGTACACCAACGACGCCGCCACAATCTCAACAGCCGTCGAGAAAGCAGTGAGCCAGGCCTTGACCGGGCAGCTCCAAACCATCGATTCAAGCGCAATGGGATTCGGCGGCCTTGGGGCGGTGAGCGATGTTGCGCCGCCAGTCAGCCAACTCTCGTTAACTGGCGGTGCCAGCCACGGCCCCGGCATTGAATATGCAAGGATTATCGGGGCGGCCTGGGTCAATGAGATGCACGACGTCTACACGGGCAGCATGCAATATCTCAGCCCGCTTCGCTCACTTGTCGACGCGCAGGCGCAGTTTCCGGGCCGAAAGGTCATGCTGCTCTTTTCCGCAGGTATCCTTGTCCACGCCGAAACTGCAGAACTGCTGCACTCGATTATCAGCGCCGCCAATCGCTCCAACGTCAGCATCTACTGCCTGGACACGCGGGGAATTTCGAAGGCCGACACTCTTGCGGACGCAAAACGCCGCTTGGCTTCCGCGTCCAGCGCCAGCATGAACATGCAGTTGTCTACCGTCAACAGCGGCTCCGCGGAGGTAACTCCTGACCAGGCCGTCGCCATGGAGATTGCCGAGACCGCCATCCACTCCGACATGCGAGCCAACATGCAGGAACTCGCCGAAGGCACCGGCGGCGCTCTTTTGCCCGACACGCTCGACCTCCGCGAGCCCATTCGCGAGGCCATCGAGAGCGCCCGCATGCACTACGACGTCACCTACGCCCCCACCAATACCGCTGTCGACGGCAGCTTCAGAAAGATCGAAGTCAAAGTCTCGCGCCCCGGCGTTACCGTTTTCGCTCGCTCGGGCTACTATGCCGTGCCCATGATCAATGGCCATCAGGTTTATCCATTCGAGATTGCCACGCTCAAGGCCATCAACATGCACCCCGACCTGCACCAGTTCGACTTCAACTCCACCACACTCGAGTTCCGCCCCGGCCCGGTTCGCACCCAATACGCCTTCGTCTTCCAGGCCCCCACCAAAGATCTTTCCGTCGTCACCGACGACAAGTGGGCCAAGGTGCACGTCTGCGTCTCCGCGCTCATCAAAGACAGCAAGGGTCAGGTCGTCGAAAAAATCAGCAAAGACATTCCATATGACGTGCCCATCGCGAAAAAAGCCGAGATGGAAAAAGGCACGGTCAGCTTCACCGCGCCATTCTTCCTCGCTCCCGGCCACTACACAATCGACGTGGCAGCTGTTGACCGCAACAGCATGAAGGCCAGCGTCAACCGTTCCTCGCTCGATGTGGATCAGGAATCGGGATTTTCGATCAGCGATGTAGTCGTTGTGCGCCGCCTCGATGACATTCGCGGAGACGCCAATCCTTACGATCCATTCGAATCGCGAGGCGGCGACGTGACGCCGCAACTGGGCGACACCATATTGCCCGACACCAGCGGCAATCTTCGTTTTTACGCCGCCGCCTATCCTGCCGCGCCTGTTGACCAACCTGTGGCGATGAAGGTTGAAATCTATCAGGACGACAATCTAGTGGCCCAAAGCCCAGTGTATGCTGTGTCGCCTGACACCAATGGAGCAGCAACCGCGATTGCGAGCATACCGGCGGCTAAGCTGCAGCCAGGACAATACGAGGCAAGTGTAATGTTCCAATATAAGGGCGAGAAACTGTTGAAAAGAGTAGAGTTCACGCTAGCGGGAGGAGGCGTGGCGAACAATTAGGCCGTTCGCCTTAGCCTGCTATGCGTAAAGGCGTTTGAATGGTTCCGAGCATTTTGAGGAATTCTGTCCTCGAAGGAAGTGACGGACGAGTGGCACGATCGGCTCTTGGGTTAATCGTGATGCTGCTCCTGGGAGGGGCCGCGACGTTTTATTACTTCCACCGTGCCCGACCGAAGCCGGTTGTGGATCCGCCTCCAGATGGCGTTTACCCAGAGTTGCGGATGGTTGGCAACACCGTAACTGCACCGGGGACCGTGAGGCTACAAGTCGGGGCAGAAGTCCGGGTTGGGTCGCAACTTTCGGGCATAGTGAAGAAGCTTCATGTTACTGTCGGCTCCCACGTCGAGGCCAACCAAGTCATTGCAGAGATCGACGACACGTCCATCCGTGCGAAAGTTGCCCAAGCCGACGCGCAGGCGGAGCTCGACCGAGTCGCAGTGGAGAAATACGGTGACATGATACCTATTCACCAATGTGAGTACCCCTATGTACTGTATTTACCCGATCGCGCTTGAGGCAACGCCTCAATACGCCAGGGCTACGGCGTCGGCGCGCATTTCGCTGCCGGCGGCATAGACGCGTTCGCCGCCCTCGATTCGGTGCTCGATGCCCTCGTAGCGGCCGAATGCGCCGGTGGCTACGCCGATTTTCCAGCCTATGGCTTCGAGGGCTTTGCGGGTTTCTTCCGGGACGCCGGACTCGAGATTGAGGCGGCCATGCGGGCCGAGGTTGGGTGCGTCCTCGCCCATGGATTGCGATGAGCCTTCGTGATACCAGCGCGGGCTGTCGGCGGCGGACTGCACGTCGAGTCCGTAGTCCACGCGGTTAACGATGATCTGCGTTTGCCCCTGCGGCTGCATGTCGCCGCCCATCACGCCGAAGGCGATCCAGGGCTTGCCGTCTTTGGCCGCGAAGCCGGGAATGATGGTTTGGAATGGGCGCTTGCCCGGCGCGTAGATGTTGGGGTGACCGTCTTTGAGCGAGAAGAGCTGGCCGCGGTCTTGAAACATAAAACCCAAACCGTCGGCCACGAGTCCCGAGCCCATGCCGCGAAAGTTCGACTGGATCATGGACACCATCATGCCGTCTTTGTCGGCGGTGGCAAAGTATGTGGTGTCGGCGTGGCCGGGCGCCTGGCCGGGATAAATTGGATCGATGATGCTGTCGAGCTTGATGAGCTTGGCGCGTTCTTTTGCGTAGTCCTTCGAGATGAGCCAGTCGATGGGATCTTCGAAAAGTGCGGGTCGGCGTAGTAGCGAGCACGATCTTCGTAGGCGAGCCGCTTGGCCTCAATCTGTACCTGGACTGAGTTCGCCGACTGAAAACCGTAGCCGCGCAGATCGAACAGCTCGATCATGTTGAGCATTTGCAGCGTGGCCAGACCCTGGGTGTTGGCCGGCATTCCGTAGACGCTGGTGCCGCGATAGTCGGTGACTGCAGCGGCTCAACCCACTCGGCCTGATGCTCGCGCAGATCTTCGGCACTGAGCCATCCGCCGATGCGCTTGAAGTAGGCGTCGATAGTCTGGGCGATGGGGCCGTCGTAGAAAGCGTCGCGGCCGCCCGCGGCGATGATGCCGTAGGTGTGGGCGAGATCGGGATTGCGGCGAACGTCGTACTCACTCGGCGCCACGCCGTTGAGCATGTATGTGTGCAGTGCGTTGGCGGTTTCTTCAATGCCGGAGTTGGGGCGCAGAAACGCTGCGAGGTTGCGCTTGATGTAGTAGCCGATGATCTGCGGCGTAGCGTCGCCCGCCTCGCAGTAATGGATGGCCGGCTCAAACAGCTCGGCCCACTTCAGCTTGCCGTAGCGCTGATGCAGAGTCCACCAGCCGCCGAGCGCGCCCGGAGTTGAAACGGCGATTGCGCCGAGTGCGGGGATGTGTCCGTTGACGGCGCGCGAACGGACAGTGGCAAGAGTAAGCGATTTTGGCGAGCGGCCGGAACTGGCCATGCCCGCGAGTTTGCCCAGCTTTCGGGTCCCAGACGAAGGCGAAGCAGTCGCCGCCAAGGCCGGAACTGGTGGGCTCGACGAAACCGAGCACAGCGTTGGCAGCAACGGCCGCGTCTACGGCCGATCCGCCGCGCTTGAGCATCTCGATTGCGGTCTGCGTGGCCAGGGGATGCGCCGTGCCGGCAGCGCCGTTGAGCCCCAGCGCCGGCGATCGCGTGGCAAAGCTTGCGCCAGAAGGGCGATCGCCGGAGTGAACGTCGGGGCGAATGAACTTCTCCGCGCCGGGCGGCTGGAACTTTGGCAGTTCAGCGGTGTCGGAAGGGGACTGCGCGTTTTGCGCGGGCTCCGCGGCGATCGCCTTGCACGTTGACTGCGCCCGAAGCTGCGGCCAGGGGAAGAGTTTTGATAAAGGTGCGACGCTGCAATGCTGCCTCCAATTGGGTGGCGCTCTCTTTTTGCGTGGATTTTCTTGTTCCCGGGAAGAACCGGTTCGAGACTATGCAATCGAGGATACGGCACTTTGTGGGGGTTGAAAACGCATTAGGAAGGAATTGGCAAGTTAGCGCCTGCTCCGCAGGCATGGCGAGTTAGCGAGTTGGCGCGAAGCAGTGGGCCGCTCCCGGATTTACTGAATTCTAAGACGCGATGCTGTAAGCTGAATCGATCATGAGCCTGGTGTCCCAAACCAACAGCGAAAACCGGAGAGCCTTGCGCGGCGACGGTCCCACGCTGCTGATTCGCGGCTTGAAGAAGGCTTTTGCCGATGTGCAAGCGGTGGATGGCATCGGTCTTGAGGTGCGGGCAGGTGAATGTTTTGGACTGCTTGGCCCGAACGGAGCAGGGAAGACCACGACCATCGAGATATGCGAAGGGCTCACCGAGCCGGACTCGGGTACGGTGGAACTGCTCGGCCTCAACTGGAAAACCGGTGCGAAGGAGCTGCGCCAGCGCATCGGGATTCAGTTGCAGGAGACGCAGTTTCCCGACAAGCTGACGGTTGAGGAGATACTGCGCGTGTTCAGGAGCTTCTACCACCGCGGCATCGATATCGACGTGTCGATCAAGACGGCGCAGCTTGAAGAGAAGCGGCGGTCGCGGATTGGCGGACTGAGCGGAGGGCAGAAGCAGCGGCTGGCAATGGCCACGGCGCTGGTGGGCGATCCCGAGTTGCTGTTTCTCGATGAGCCGACCACCGGGCTCGATCCGCAGGCGAGACGGCATTTGTGGGACCTGGTGGACGCGCTGAAGCAATCGGGCAGAACAATTATTTTGACGACGCACTACATGGAGGAAGCGGAGCGGCTGTGCGATCGCGTGGCGATTATGGACCACGGCAAGGTGATTGCGCTGGGCACGCCCAAGGAGCTGATTGCGACTGTAGGCGGGGAAGAGATTGTGGAGTTCGCGGTAGACTCTGTGCCGCAACTGACGACAGAGGCCGCGCATCGCGACGTTGCCGCGACGCTGACTGCAATTACCGGCGTCAAGTCGCACCGCGTCGATGCGTCGGTCCATCAGCTCTCAGTGGACGAGCTGCACGTGACAGTGCCGCTGATCTTTGCTTCGCTTGAGCAGCAGGGGCTGCACCTGAACGATTTCCGCACCCACTCCGCAACGCTCGAAGACGTGTTTGTCCGCCTGACGGGAAGGAATCTGCGCGATGAGTAACCTTGAACGCAGCAGCTTGTTCCAGCTGACAAAGATCCGCTTCCTGCTGTTATTGCGCGAGCCTGAAGCAATCTTCTGGATATTTATTTTTCCCATCCTGCTGGCGGTGGGGCTGGGGATCGCGTTTCGCAATCGTCCGGCCGATGTGTTGCCGATTGGCGCCACGACGCCTCAGCTTGTGGCGGCAATGAGCGCGGACCCGGGGTTGAAAGCCACATTGACCGATGAAACAACAGGGCGCCACGACTTGGCAACGGGATCGATTGTTTTGCTGGCGATTCAGCAGCCCACCGGCGTTGTCTATCGTTACGACGACACCAATCCCGATGCAAGGTCGGCGCGGCTGCTGGTCGATCGCGCGATTCAGAATGCGGCGGGACGGCGCGACGCGGTTGCTGCAAGCAATGAATTGGTTCACGAAACTGGATCGCGGTATATCGACTTCGTAGTTCCCGGCCTGCTGGGCATGAACCTGATGGGGTCGGCGATGTGGGGGTTGGGGTTTTCAATCGTGGAGGGCCGTCAGAAAAAGCTGCTGAAACGCATGGTGGCATCGCCCATGCCCAAGTGGCAGTACCTCACGTCGTTCCTGCTGTCGCGGCTGGCAATGCTGGTGGTTGAGGTAGCGTTCTTTCTCGGCTTTACCAAGGTGGTGTTCGGAGTGCCGTTTCGCGGGTCACTGTGGCAGCTCGGGTTCATCTGCCTGCTTACGTCGATGGATTTCTCGGCCCTCGGCCTGCTGGTTGCCACGCGCGCCCGCACCATGGAAGCCGTGAGCGGGCTCATGAACCTGGTGATGCTGCCCATGTGGATTCTCTCCGGCATTTTCTTCTCGGCTTCACGATTTCCGGCGGTGATTCAGCCCCTGGTGCAGGCGCTGCCGCTGACTGCGGCCATCGACGCCATGAGAGGCAACATGCTGCAGGGTACGGAGTTAAATCACTTGCTTGTGCCGGTCGCAATACTGCTGGCGTGGTTTGTGGCGCCCTTCGCGGTCTCGCTCCGCATCTTTCGCTGGAAATAGGGCGCTGGAAATAGGGCCGGGTTGACGCCCGATATACTTTAACCGGGTTTCGAGAAGCGCATCTCGCCACCTTCCGTTAGAATAAAAGCAGACGGCCGAAGGTGTCGGCCCCCTGGCGCGACCCAGTAAAAGCAAGACCCTGATTTAAGGACTCAAGGCAGCTAAATAGCTGTGTTGGGCCATCGCATCGGTGTAGAACTGCTCTTGCCGGAACGCACACCCCCCAAGGAGGAAAGCTGAAAATGACTGAGATCGTGAAGAAATCCACAACCCGCAAGCCGAAGACCGAGACCCCGGCCGTCAAGGCCGTCAAAGCTCCGGCCAAGACTAACGGCAAGACCGACGTTAAGATTAATGGCAAGACCAGCGGCAAGCCCAGCAACCTGACCGTTATGCAGCCCTCGCGAGAGCAGATTGCGGCGCTCGCGCATCGCCTTTGGGCGGAGCGTGGATATCAGCACGGGCGGGACGCCGATGACTGGTTCCGGGCCGAGCAGGAGCTGCGTGGGAAGGCCTCGTAATTATTCAGGCGTCAGTTCTACTTTTTGCCTGAAATTATTGATTTCGAATAGGGTTGCCTAAGTTTCGCGAAGGACTTGCCGGGCGATTGGCGGGCGAGCGCGGAGTAGTGGGCTGATGACCCTGGAGTGCTTGTGCGGCGCGGGAATTTCGCGCGGCAGATAGCGGCGAATTCTGCATGCGTCACTGGTTCTTATGGGGGAGCGGGCAATATTCGCGCCTCTCCTACAGGGCGGCTGTTTCCTATTGCGTGTCCACCCAGGACTAAACTCGTTGCCTCCCTCCGGGAGGCGATACTGCGCGGAACATCCGGGCGAGCATGGCAATCGCATTTCAAGAAGTGGGCAGAATTTGTTTTGAAAGGGCAGGGCTTGAGCCGCGCCGCAAAGAGCTGCAAGGAGAATTCCTGGCCTTTAGGCCCTCAAGGACGGGGTTGAGAGGGGGAAATACATCCCTCAGCGGCTAAAGCCGATGCAGTTTTTGACCTATCTTATCGGCAAGGCTGAAGCCGTGCGCTTTCAAAGCTCGTGATCCTAATCCAAATGCAGTTGCCCAGTTCACGCAAGTGGAAGGCTGCTGCTTCCTCCAATTCACGCTTTAGAATTGGATGGATATGGGATCAAGCAAGAAAGAGGCAGCCCCGGCAGACAACCTGCTTGTGGGGAACCGTTTTATTCGCGCCTGTCTACGTCGTCCCGTGGACCGCACGCCGGTGTGGTTTCTGCGCCAGGCCGGCCGCTACATGCAGGAGTATCGCGACGTCCGCAAACACCACACGCTGGTCGATATCTGCAAGCAGCCCGAGCTCGCCGCGGAAGTCACTATCACCGCCGCCGAAAAGCTCGGCGTCGACGCCGCAATTATCTTCGCCGATCTGCTGCTCCCTCTGGAGCCCATGGGTTTGCCCTTCGAATTCCAGGCAGGCGAAGGGCCGGTGGTCCATCATCCCGTACGCACGGCGCACGACGTTGCCGCGCTGCGCACCGATCGCGCCGATCAGCTGGACTACGTAGCCCGCGCCATCGAGAAGGTTGCCACTCACTTCGGCGGCCGTCTTGGCATTATCGGCTTCTGCGGCGCTCCGTACACGCTGGCGAGCTACATGATTGAGGGCGGCGGCTCGCGCAACTACATCCAAACCAAGCAGCTTATGTACGGCGAAACCAGTGCGTGGCGCAGCCTATTGGACAAGATCGTTGCTGTGCTCACTGAGTACTGCCTGCTCCAGGTTGAAGCCGGCGCCGACGTCATCCAGATATTTGACAGCTGGGTTGGCTCCCTCAGTGTCGCGGACTATCGCGATTACGCGTTCGAGGCTTCGATGCGGCTTATTCGCGCCGTGCAGGCCATGGGTGTGCCCGTTATTTACTTTGGCGTGGAGACCACTGGCCACCTTGCGGCCATGGCCTCAACCGGGGCCGACGTGATCGGTCTCGATTGGCGTCAGCCGCTGGATGAAGGTTGGCGCGCCGTGGGGCACAATCGCGCGGTGCAGGGAAATCTGGACCCCATCACGCTTTTTGCTCCGCTTGAGATTCTCGAGCAGCGCGTCAAAGAAATTCTGCATGCCGCCAAAGGTCGGCCGGGTCATATCTTCAATCTCGGTCACGGCATCGTTCCGGGCACGCCGGTTGAGAATGTGCAGGCGGTGGTGAAGATGGTTCATGGGTTCCGGCTCGACGAGAAAGCTGAGGCGGCACATGCCTAAGCAGGCTGTCTTGCTGCTCGCTCACGGTACGCCGGAAACCATCGATCAGATTCCCGAGTATCTGCGCAATGTGACAAGCGGGAGGCCGCTGCCGCCCGAGGTGATTGCGGAGATTCAGCATCGCTATTCGCTGATCGGCCGCAGCCCGCTGACCGAAATCACGTTCGAGCAGGCGAAGCTGGTTGAGGCGGAGCTGGCCGCGATGGGACTGCCGGTGCCGGTTTACGTGGGAATGCGAAACTGGCGCCCATACATTCCGGATGTGGTTCGCAAGATGCGCGACGACGGCATTGAAGAGGCCGCTGTTATCTGCATGGCTCCGCAGAATTCGCGCACCAGCGTAGGTCTCTATCGTCGCGCGGTCGAAGCCGAGGCGGGCAATCTTCGCATCGATTTTACCGATGGCTGGGCGCGCCATCCGCTGCTCGCGGATGCTTTTGCCGAACGGCTTCGTCCCGCCCTCCGCTTGCTGGCCGATGAAGCGGGCCAGCCTGTGCCGGTGCTCTTCACAGCGCATAGTGTTCCGACTCGCACGGTCCAACCATCCGCTGCCGGCTCCGAATCGGATCGGCGCAATTGGCCGGGGCAGGGAGCCGGGCAAAGGGGCGACCCCTACGCCGAGGAGGTTCGGCATACCGCCGAGCTGGTCGCGGAACGCGTTCCGGAGATTTCCAAATGGTGGTTTGCTTTTCAGAGCCAGGGCGCGAGCGGAGGCCCCTGGATCGGCCCCTCGGTTGATGAAACTTTGGACTCTATTGCGGCTGAAGGACATAAATATTTGATCCTTCAACCGATAGGTTTTCTCTGCGACCACGTTGAGATTCTCTTTGACGTGGATCATCTATTTAGGTACTATTCCGTCAATATAGGAATTCGATTGGAACGTCCTGAATCACTTAATGCTTCATTGACCCTGGCCAAAGCAATCGCTGATCTAGCAAGAAATTCTCTCAATCGGCTCCTGGCGTAACCCGGA
This sequence comes from uncultured Acidobacteriaceae bacterium, assembly GCA_963732165.1. GTDB lineage: Bacteria > Acidobacteriota > Terriglobia > Terriglobales > Acidobacteriaceae > Telmatobacter. The sequence continues at coordinate 40,743 of CAVSYM010000026.1, read as the reverse complement.
ATCAAAACTTCGGTGACACCAAACAATTTGCATTCAGCGCTACAAGTTCTTTGTTTTTACAATTCTTGCCGGTACAATATTTTTTATCGCTTTCCCGAAGCTTCAAAACGTGGGTTTCTTTCCCCAGGCTTTTTACAGGTTACGTGGACTTTGAGAGGCTGGGATAACGGTCGACATTTTGCCATAGACAGGAGCGCCTAGTGTCATACGGAAATGAAACCCGGACTGCCGAAGGTGTAATTCAAAAGGTTAAGGAAGGCTCCAGGGTTTTTTGTCCCGAATGTGGCGGCAAGCGCGTTCGCAGGGTGGAACGCAAGGGTTTTATGCAGAAGCATATTTATCCCTGGTTCGGTTACTTCCCGTGGAGTTGCCGGGACTGCCGCACGTTTTTCTTGCTTCGCAAGCGTAACCGCTCGAAATCCAACCACAAGCAATACGTGGAGCGGGGAAGTTAGGATCTCTTCGGCCCTGGCATCGATCTACCCTACGCCCTGAAAAAATTCTTGATCAGGAACAGCACATTTGCAGGCCGTTCTGCCAGTCTGCGCATGAAATACGGGAACCATTCGAGCCCGAAGGGCACATAGACCCGAACTCTGTAGCCTTCCTTGACCAGCGCACGTTGCAAGTCCCGGCGCACACCATACAGCATTTGAAACTCGAACCGCTCCGGTGCGATTCGGTTCTCTGCGGCGTATGCTTTTGCCGCCGCCACCATGGCCTCATCGTGCGTCGCCACGCCGTGATACACGTCTGAGTCGAGTAACATCTTCGAGAGCAGCACAAAATTTTCGTCCACCTCGCTCTTGCGGGGGAAGGCCACTTCGGCGGGCTCTTTATACGCTCCTTTGCACAACCGGATGCGGATTCCATCGGCCAGCAACTGCTCCACGTCGGCCTGCGAGCGGTAAAGATACGCCTGGATCACGACTCCGATCGCGCCTTTGGACTCGGGGCGCGCGTTGAGCCGCCGCACAATGTCCAGCGTGACCTGCGTCAGCTTGGAGTCTTCCATGTCAATGCGGACAAAATTCCCGCCGGACTTGGCGTGCTGCGCCAGGCTCGCGGCGATCTTCTCGGCCAGTTTCGGAGACAGCTCAAGGCCCATCTGCGTCAGCTTGACGCTGATATTGGCGTTCAGCTTGCGTGCCTCGATTGTGTCGAGCAGCTGATGATAGGTTTCGGCCGCGCGATGCGCCTCAATCTCCGATGTCACGCTTTCGCCCAGCGAGTCCAGCGTCACCGTCATGCCCTGGCGATTGACTGACTCCACCACGCGAAGCGCATCGGAAATCTCAGTGCCGGCGACGAATCTCGAACTGAGGCGGGTGCCGATTTTGGATTGCTCGCAGAACCGGCGCAAAGTACGATTACGAGAAAGTGCAATAAAAGCCGAACGAAGTACAGGCATCAAAAGCCTCAGCCGCTGAACGCTGCTATGTCGCTCTTCTGCGGACTATTTAGTGTCGCACAAGACCCCGGCTGCAGGCGGTGTTCTAACCTCTAAGTTGTAGGCCGATTCCCGATGATGCAAGAGCCTGGCAGGCGGGGGCTTTACCCCAACGCTGTTCACTTAGAGAACCTGCACGCGGGGAGCGTCTGCCAATCCCACCCTAAACGCAAATAACGCGTTTAGGATGGGGTACCGACTTGGCTCTGACTGCAGGCAGATCAACTAAGTGAACAGTATTGGGCTTTACCCGCGTGCTGCATGGGACCTCGGCTCATTGCACCTCGTAGACCTGGCTGCCATGGACCGGCAGCACCACGACAATCTCTTTGCTGTCTTTGGTCTCGCTGTCGTCCCACTGGTTGGTGGCCGTGTGCTTCTTCCCATCAAGGCCAAGCGCGAGCCAGGTTGTCTTAGCGGTTGTTGCTGCATCGCCCAGGTTGAAGAACCCGAAGTACTCCTTGTATCCGCGCGCGCCGGGATCGTTGATGCTGGCCCTCCAGACGCGTACGTTCTCAAACCCCGGCCCGAGAGTGGACGCATCCACCGGCCTGCTGTAAGTTGCGTTCTGATTGATAAAGAGAATGTTCTGGTTGCTGAGAAACGATTTTGTCAGATCGTCGAGCTTGGTCAGGTTGGCACCCAGAATGAGCGGCGAGCGGGTGATGGCCCATAGCGCGAACTCGGTCTTCTCTTCATCGGGCGTAAATCGGGATTGCCGTGCAGCGCCGTATCCAGGATGCGGTCCAAGCCATCCGAACGGCAGCATGTCGGGATCGGGCCAGCTTCCCGGACCGGTGTAGGTATACCATTGCGCGATCCGGTCGAATTCGTCACGCGTGCCAAAGGGGAAATCCCCGCCTTTGGGATGCGGAAATGTCCAACCATCCCAGTGGTCATCGGCAAGTCGCCACATTTGCGCATACTTCTGCACTTCGGCGGCATCGGTCAATGCCGTGGGCCCCGGCGAAAGGCTCAGCACCATTGGCCGTCCGGCTTTTTGAATCGCCAACGCAATTTGCCGGATCTCGGTCGGCCGGTAGGGATGGCTGCTGATGCAATCTACCTTGAGAAAATCCACGCCCCAGCTGGCGAACGCCTTGATCTGGGAGTCGTACCACGCCTGTCCCGCGGCATTATCCTTCACGCCCCAGTTACCGTCGTCCCATGGGCACGGGCTGGTCATGTCGGCCGCGTCAGCCGCCGTGAATTTCGAGCCGGCGATGGGCAAGTTCCTGGCGACAGCGTCCCGCGGAATTCCCCGCACAATATGAATGCCGAATCGAAGCCCCTGATGGTGAACCCAGTCGGCCAGCGGCCTGAATCCCGCTCCATCGGCCGCGGAAGGGAAGCGGTCCGGGCCAGGAATCGGAATCCCGTTCGCGTTGAGCTGATACTTCCTCTCAGCGAGGTTCTTCCCATCGGGATTGGCCATGTACCAGCCCTCGTCGATGACTGCGTACTGCCAACCGTACTGCGCAACGCCGGCCAGCACCGTCGCGTTCGCCTTGAACTGGTCTTCGTCGATGGTCAGTCCGTAGGCGTCCCAGCTATTCCAGCCCATGGGCGGAGTTGAGGCCACTGTCTGCGCCCGCAAGGGCGTTGCGCCAATTGCGAGTGCGATCAAAACAGCAATCAGGAAATGCTTGTCACGATTCATCGGTAAACGTATAACACACCACACTGCGGATGTGCAGTAAGCGCCGACTGAGCTCGCGGGTAGCGCGATTCCTATTAAAGCGAAACTGAGTTTCAGTTATTCTGTAAATGCTCGATTCCCCCCCATTGAGGAGAGCTCCCGCCATGGTTTCGGAATTCCGGACTTCGCAAGTCATTGTGTCTCTTTTGCTGCCTTGGTTTGGCGTCATGCCGTGTTATTCAAAGTCTGCGACCCAGGCAACGGCGCCCGTTCTGATGGTGAGCGACATCCACTTCGAGCCTTTCTGGGATCCGGGCAAAGCTGCGCAACTGGCTGCCGCGCCGGAGGCGGAGTGGACGGAGATTCTTGCCTCGGCTGCTTCGCCTGATCGTGAAACCCAATTCGCAGCCATTCAGCAGGCCTGCCGCACACGCGGAGCAGACACTTCTTATCCGCTCTTTGCATCCAGCCTGGTCGCGATGAAGGCCAATGCGGGCGGAGCGAAGTTTGTCACCGTGAGCGGCGATCTCATCTCCCACTCTTTCAACTGCAAGTTCGCCCAGGTGTTTCCCAAAGCCAGGCCGGGCGAATACCGCGTTTTTGTTGAAAAGACCATCAAGTTCGTTATCCTCGCTCTTCACGATGCGCTGCCGGGCGTTCGTGTTTATGCGTCGCTGGGCAATAACGACTCCGATTGCAGCGACTATCAGCTCGACGCGAACAGCAGCTTTCTCGGCGACCTGGATAAAGTTTTTACCGCCGACGTTCCCGCTATTGATTTGGATGAGGCGCGTGCGGACTTTGCCATCGGCGGCAACTTCAGCACCGCTCTTCCCAGGCCTTTTGCGAACACGCGCCTGATTGTGCTCGACGACCTGTTCATGGCGAGCAATTACCGGACCTGTGCCGGCGAAAACGATCCCGCTGAAGCTACGCGACAGATCGAGTGGCTGCGTACCGGGCTCGATGGCGCGCGGCAAGCGAAGCAGAGAGTGTGGGTGATGGCGCACATTCCGCCGGGCGTTGACCCGCACAGCACCATTGCCGGGGGAAAGAGCATTTGCGCAGGCAAAGACCCGACAATGTTTCTATCGTCTGACGATTTGGCCAACGCGCTTGCACCCTACGGCGATGTGATCGCGCTGGCCATTTTCGCCCACACTCACATGGACGAGATGCGCCTGATAACTTCGATCGACACGCCGAATCCGGATCACGCAGTGCCCGTGAAATTTGTCTCCTCCATCTCGCCCATCAATGGCAACAATCCATCGATTACTGTGGCAGAGGTCGACCCGCGCACCGGCACAATGGTCGATTATCGCGTGATTGCCGCATCGAACCAGACCGGAGTGGATGCCCAATGGAAACAGGAATACGACTACGGGCAGACCTACGGCGAGCCGGCCTTTTCTGACTCTGCGCTTGCCACTCTGCTGGGCGGCTTGAGTGCCGATACCGGCGCCAAATCGCCCGAAAGCAAAGCCTACCTTCGCAATTACTTCGTGGGTGACCGTTCGATTGAACTGGCGCCGTTCTGGCCGATGGCCACCTGCGCTCTCACCAATATGAGCGCCGACAGCTTTCGCGCCTGCGCATGCAGCCGTTAATTCCCCGCGCTGGCCCATTCTTGGTGTTTTTTGCTTAACCGTTGGGAACCCTCGAGGGTGGTTCTTGGCCCGGCTCATCATCGCGCATCTACAATTGCGGGCATGACGCCGCGCTCTCTCACCCGTCGGGAGTTTCTCTCTACCTCCGCTGCCGCTGCCGCCGTCGCCAATCTCGGTTCCACCGCAATCTGGTCCGAGTCGATAGCTGACCCAAAGTCAACCATCCCCGCATGGGCTTCGAAACCCATGCGCTGGTTTCAGCTCACGCTGGTTGAAGACGACCCGATTCACTACGACCCGGCCTTCTGGCTTGAATACTTCAAGCGCACCAAAACGGAGGGCGTTTGTCTCAGCGGCGGGGGTTGCGTGGCCTACTATCCAACGCAGGTTCCTTATCACCATCGAAGCGCCTGGCTCGGCAATCGCGATGTCCTTGGGGAACTCATCACTGGTTGCCGCAAGATGGGCATGTCGATTCTAGTGCGCACCGATCCGCACGCCACATACGACGACGCGAAAGCTGCCCATCCCGACTGGATCGCCGTCGATGCCGAGGGCAATCCACGCAGACATTGGGCCTCGTCGGAGATGTGGCTGACCTGCGCCTATGGCCCATACAACTTTGACTTCATGACCGCCGTGCACAAAGAGATCATGACTCTTTATCACCCGGACGGCCTGTTTCACAATCGCTGGGATGGAAACGGGGTTTGCTACTGCGTCCATTGCACGCAGAACTTTCGCGCGGCGGCAAATCTCGATCTGCCCCGCACTACCGATCCCGCCAACCCTGTGTTTATTGCATGGCAGCAATGGCGCAGAGACCGCCTGCTGGCCCTGATCGATCTTTGGAATCGCACCATTCGCGCCATCAATCCTGAATCGAGCTGTATCCCCAACAACGGCGGCGGAGCACTCAGTTCTCTCGACTCGGTCGCTTTCAGCAATCGTGCACCGATGCTGGTGGCCGACCGCCAGGGCCGCAGCGGCCTGGCCGCGCCGTGGCTGATCGGCAAGACGGCAAAGGAATTCCGCGCCACTTTGGGCACGAAGCCGGCGATCGGACTCTTTGGCGTGGGCCTTGAGGAGCGCTACCGCTGGAAAGACAGCGTGACCAGCGACGCAGAAATCCGCATCTGGACCCTCGAAGCCATCGCCAACGGCATGCGCCCCTGGTGCAGCAAGTTCAGCGGCACGCTGCACGATGAGCGCTGGCTGGCCGGAGTGGAAGAGCTCTACGTGTGGACCGAGAAGAACCGCGACCATCTAATGCATCGACAGTCGCTGGCCCGCGTCGCCATTGTTTTTTCACAACAGACCGCGTGGCATTTCGGCGGCCAGGCGCAAGCCAGGTTGGAGGACTACGCGCTCGGCTGGTGCCAGGCATTGATCGAGTCGCGCATTCCGTTCGAGATGATGGACGATCAGTTGCTCGACCCCGCGCATCTGGCGCCGTTCAGGCTGCTCATCCTGCCCAATATTGCCGTACTCAGCGATGCGCAGTGCGACCGGATACGTGCCTTTGTTGCTGCAGGCGGTGGCATAATCGCCACGCACGAAACCAGCTTGCTCAATCCCGATGGTTCAGTGCGGCCGAACTTCGGGCTCGCCGATCTGTTTGGAGTCGATCTGGCCGGCAAGCCGGAGGGTCCGATGCTCAACTCTTATATTCGTCTTGAGCACGATTCCGAACCGGCGAGCGAATTCTTTCGTGGCCTTGAGCACGCTCCGCGGGTCATCAACGCTGTCAACCGTCTTCGGGTTACTCCGCGCCAGAAATTTGCGCAGACGCCCTTCACGCTCATTCCGAGTTATCCCGATCTTCCGATGGAAAAAGTCTATCCGCGCGTCGAGAAAACCGACATCTCCTGCCTTTATCTTCGCCAGTCCGGCGGCCGCGTGGCGTACTTCCCCATGGACATCGACCGCACCTTCTGGGAGGTGCTCGGCGCCGACCATCTTCACATCCTGCGCAACACCGTTCTATGGGCCCTCGATGAGGCTCCGGTGATTACTGTCGATGGTCCCGGCCTTCTGGATGTGAATGTATGGCGCAATCCGTCGTCGATCGCAATTCATCTGGTAAACCTGACCAATCCGATGGCAATGAAAGGCCCGTTCCGCGATTTCTTTCCCGTCGGCCCGCTGAAGGTGAAGATTCAACTGCCCATTCAGATCCGCGCTATGCAGGCGCGAATGCTGGTCGCCGGAGGTGTCGCTTCCGTTGAGATATCGGGGGGCCGGATGTCTGTCACCGTGCCCTCAATCCTCGATCACGAGGTGATTGCCATCGACGTCTAGGTCTCTGGTCGCATAAATTTGCACCAATGTGGGAAAGCACAAAATCACGCGGTCAATGACCTAGTTATTCAGCGCTACGACCTGCCTGCCTAATCCCGCGACGCTTTGATGGCGATCGGATTCCTTATCAGTCCGCCACTGGCGTCTCCGACCCGCGATCAATGAAACTGCCTCGCTGCTGCCACCGGCCCCGTCGGGGCCGAACGATAATAGCCCACGGCGGGGGCTTCGTTCGCGGCAGAGAATGAAGACGGAACCGTGGGTAGATGCATCAACACAACCAACCGCCCCGGAGGGCCGGCACGAAAACCTTTTGTTTCTTTCTATGGAGAGACCATTTCAAGGTCGCGTCAAACGAACACTCGTAGAAGCCACCAGACAAGAAAGAGCGCGACAATTCCAAGCAAAATGTGCCCGATCCACTGTCCCGGCGTGGCCGGCCTGCCAAAGTTGAACATTGGGGCATGGTAACAGTCGTTGCCGTCAGGCGGAATCGCAGATTTCTGGAATATTGGCGGGCGCACAGTGCCTGACTTGAACCGGGCACGCGTCAAGCAGTTGTGATTTTCTATCCAATTTGAAGCGTCTCAAAAAAACGTGAAGACCTGACCACCAGAGTATGGCCGGCATCGCAATCAGCGCAGGCAGCCTCGCAAAGCCGTCGATTACAGGAATCGACGCGATAGCGCCAGAACCGCGCAGGCAGTGATGAAGGGCCCAGGGGGCAGCCCGCCATTTGCGGGCTCTCACAAGACGAAATCCGCCCGTGAGAGCCCGCTGAATGGCGTGACGACCATCAAGACTTCAACTGCTTACTTCGCCTGCACCAGCCCCGCAAGAACCTCAGCAATTTTATCGAGTATCTGGTTCCAGCCCTCGAGTTGACCGCTGTTCTTTGCGCTTTCCATAGGTTCATTTCCAGTGAAGGTGAGTTTCGTCTGGCCGTTTCCAAGATCCTCAAAGGTAGCCACATCGTACGCACCTTCTATGGCCTCATGCTCGATTCCGTATTGCTCAGGGTCAACCTTGTTTCCCTGCGGATCGGAAAAGTACATGGACGAAACGATCTTCTCGGGCGGAACAATCTCGTGGTATTCAACAGCATTCCAGAACTCCTGCCCATCCGGCGATTTCATGCAGCAGAGAAGCTTTCCTCCCACGCGAAAATCCATCTTGCAAAAAGGCGCCGTAAAACTTTTCGGCCCCCACCACTGCATTATGTATTTCGGGTCTGTCCACGCCTTCCAAACCAATTCGCGTGGGGCATCGAAAACTCTTGTTACAACCATCCGCTCAATTTCGTTAACCGTGTTGATTGCCATCTCTCTCCTCCGTTTTTTTCATTTGATTTACCACCACATCCAACTTGTCGAAACTCTCTTCCCAGAACCGGCGATAGTAAAACGCCCAGTCGCTGACAGTCTTAATCGTCTCTGGCCTCAGCGTGCACACACTCTCTCGTCCACGCTTCTTCTTAATCACAATCCGCGCCCGCACCAGGTAGGCAATATGTTTTGAAATCATCTGCTGCGAAAGTGCAAACGGGTCCGTCAATCCATGCACTGAGGCAGGGCCATGGCTGAGCCGTTCGATCATCGCCCGCCGGGTTGGATCGGACAAAGCCGCAAATGTTGTACCCAATCGATCCACAACCATATGGTAGTGGGTTTTCTGTCAATGTCAAGTGTGAATTTTGCGATTCCTTATTTTTGATATCCGCAGCGGCCGGTCTCCTCAGATTTCCGGGGCAGCAGGCTCATAACTCCGGCGTCACCCTCTTGCGATAAGCTTGTTCAGTGATTGATTTACCCCATTTCATGGCCCTCCGACGGCGTATGCTCGTCGCGTTCGCCGCTGTCGCCGCGCTCTTTGCGCTGCCGTTTGCGGTCGAGGGGCAAGGGAGCGGTTTCAACTCCGCGCTGCCTCTTACCCATGTCGACAATGCGCCCAACAGCGCCTGGGCTCAGCAGCAGCATTACGTCGTGCTGGTCTCGCTCGATGGCTTCCGCTGGGACTACGCGGCCCGCGATCATGCCGAGCACCTGCTGGCGCTGGGAAAACACGGCGCCTGGGCCCCTCAGGGAATGTTGCCGAGTTATCCGTCGGTGACGTTTCCCAACCACATCACGCTGGTGACTGGACTTTACCCCGAGCATCATGGGATTGTCGCCAACGAGTTCTACGACCCCGCGCGCAAAGCCACCTATGCGATGAAGGATAAGAATGCCGTAACCGACGGCAGCTGGTACTCGGGAACGCCGCTCTGGAGCCTGGCTGAAAGCCAGGGGATGCACGCGGCGGTTCTATTGTGGCCTGGTTCCGAAGCGGAGATTGCAGGCTTCCGTCCCACCTGGTATGCGCGCTGGGACGCGGAAACGGCGAATAGTCCCGCGGCTTTGCAGGCACGAATCGACAACGTTGTCACACTGTTGCGCCTTCCGCCTGCCGACCGCCCTCATTTCGTCGCCATCTACTATCCCGAGCCGGATCACGAGGGCCACGAATCCGGTCCCGATTCATCTGCGACACGCAAGGCGGTGCTGAAGATGGACGCCGAGATTGGCAAGCTGAAGTCCGTGCTGGACTCAACCGGGTTGCCGATTGACCTGGTGGTGGTGAGCGATCACGGCATGGCGCGCACCGAGGGCGGCTGGATCAATCTCGATTCCTTTACAAATCTGATGGGATTTGAGACTGCCGGTTCGCTGCTCTACACCACCGATGAGCAAGACCGCGTGCGCGTCTATAACCAGCTCAAGAAGGCGTCGTCGGAGTTCACGGTCTATCGCTTGAAGGATGTGCCGCCGGAGCTGAATTACAACCAGAATCAGCGCGAGGGCGATCCGGTGGTGGTGGCGACCGGGCCTTTCGCGATCCGCGCGACTGCACCGGAGGGCGGCATCGATCGTGCGCCTCCTCTGGGCATGCACGGCTTCGACCCGGCCAAGGTTCCTGAGATGAAGGCCAGTTTTTTTGCCGCAGGTCCTGACATTCTTCCCGGCAAAACCGTTGCGCCCTTCGAAAACGTCAACCTCTATCCGTGGATCGCGCACATGCTCGGCCTCGAGCCGGCCAAGAACGATGGCAGTTTGAACATCCTGGCGGGCACGCTGCGTGACAACGGCGGCGAGCAAGAAAAAACCGAACAGGATAAATAGAAGCTCAAAAAGCACGAGCGGGAAAAATAACAGGAGCAAGTGGAAATGGGTCTTGTCCTTGGAATCGATGGCGGCGGCACGCGCACCCGCGCCTCCATTGTTGATGCTGCGGCGGCCGACGGTAAGCTGGTTCTTGCATTTGCCGAAAGCGGCTCCATCAAACGTCTTCGCGTGGGTGCGCGAGCCGCCGAAGAGAATCTCCGCGCCCTGTTGCGCGAGGTCTACGCGCACGCCGGAGTTACTTGTGTCGAGGCTGCTTCAGTTGGCGTGGCCAGCGCCACCATGCCCGGCATTCCCGAATGGATTACCGCCGTTCTGCGCGACTTCAAGATCGAAAAATCCGAAGTTGTTGGCGACGAGGTGATTGCGCTCGATGCCGCATTTGAAGGCGGTCCGGGAATTCTGCAGATCGGCGGGACCGGCTCGAACACCATTGGGCGCGCGCCCGACGGCAGACTGGAATGTGCCGGCGGCTGGAGTTCGCGTCTCGGCGACGAAGGCTCGGGCTACTGGATCGGCCTGCACGCCATTCGCCGCGCGTTGAAGGCGTACGATCGCGAGGAGCCGACCGAGGTTTTAAAAAAGGTGGGCGAGATTTGGGGTACGCCCACGATTGAAGCGCTGGTGAACCTGGGCGACAGCACGCCGGGGCCCGATTTTGCCGCACTGGCTCCGGCCATCAGCGAGTTGGCCGACGCAGGCGATGCAGTAGCGATTGGTGTTTTACAGCAGGCTGCGGCGGATCTCGTCGATTTTGTTCTGCTGGTACGCTCCAAGCTCAGGCGCAAGCATTCGATCGCAGGCGAGGTCCCGGTTGCTTACATCGGAAGCGTGATTGAGAAAACTCCGCTGGTGCATGAAGCCTTTTTCGCTGGCCTTAAGGCGGTTGCACCCGAGATGCCGGTTCGCGAAACGGCGGTGGTCGGGCTTGAAGGCGCAATCTGGCGGGCGAAGAGGCTGGCACAGTGCCGCTATTGATCCGCCCCGTAAATGGCGTTGGTTCCCCACCCATTTCGCAATTAAACCTGCGAAGTGGATGGGGTACGGTGGTTGTATTTATGGGCCAGATCAATAGAGTGAATCAGCAGGCCGCCACTGCACCCACCAGCTCACCATTGTGAATTGACGCGGCCAGCTTGCCCGATCTATCGATTGCGACAAGATGTGCCTTTCGTCCAACGGCAATCGTGCCGGTCTCGGCGCAGAAACCGGTCATGGCAGCGGGATTGACGGTGAGCAGCCGCAGCGCCTGATCGAGCGTTGCGCCGGTGAACGCAACGAAGTTCGCAAGCGCGCGGTCAAGGGTTAGAACACTGCCGGCGAGCACGCCTCGCGCCATGGCGCGGCCGTTGGCCACCTGCACGACGAAATTGCCCAGGTGATACTCGCCCTCCGGCATTCCCGCGGCACTCATCGCGTCCGTGACAAGAATTCCGCGCTCGGGACCCTTCGTCTTCCACCAGATTTTCACCATCTCCGGCGCGGTGTGGATTCCGTCACAAACCAGTTCCGCATACAGTGAATCGGTGGCAAGCACGGTGCCCAGAATTCCCGGCTCGCGATGGTCGAGCGGCCGCATCGCATTGAAAGTGTGCGTCGCGCTCACCGCTCCAGCGGCAATTATCGCGCGCGTTTCCGCCGCTGTTGCATTCGAGTGACCCACCGATACCCGCACGCCCTTCGCAGTCGCATGAGCGGCCAGCTCGGCAGCGCCAGGCAGTTCCGGAGCCAGCGTCATTAATCGCGCGTGCCCGCCCGCCGCGTCAAACAGCCGGTCAAACGTGGCTATGTCGGGTGCGAGCAGATACTCCTTGGGCTGGACGCCGCATTTCGCATGTGACAGGAAAGGTCCCTCGAGATGAATTCCGAGAGGCAGAGCCGCGTCGCCATCTGCAAACCGGTCAGGATGGTCAATCAGTTTCGCGATGCCATCGAGCGCGCGCAACGTCATATCGAGCGGGGCGGTAACGGTGGTCGCAAGATAGCTTCCGGTGCCACGCGTTGCCAGGAATCTGCCGATCGCTCCCAGCGACTCGGGCGTTGCCTCCATCACATCGTGACCGGCCGCGCCGTGAATGTGCACATCGAAGAACGCCGGCGCCAGCATCGCGCTGCCGAATTCGTGCACTTCAGCGCCGGGAACCTCAACGTGTGCACCAAAACCTTCAGTAATGGCGACTACGCGGCCGCCGTCAATTTCAACGATGGGGTAGGGGATGATTTTGGAGCCGGTCCAGAGGCTGTCAGCGGTCAATACCGTGCGCATGGTTCACAATTATAACTACCAATCTGCGCACATGTCGTTAATATGATCATGAATATGATCCGCTGAAGATCCAAACCGAAACTGGCGCCGCGGATAATGTGCGCCACGGTTTACCGGTATTTGCGCAATACGCCCAGCACCCGGCCCTGAATAGCGACGTTAGCCGCCGGTACATAGATCGGGTCCATCTCAATATTCGACGGTTGCAAGCGGATCACGCTGCCTTCCGGATAAAAACGTTTCAGCGTCGTCTCGGCTCCGTGCACCAGCGCAACCACAATCTCGCCTTGCCGCGCGATTTTGGTCCGTTCCACCAGTACGTAGTCGCCGTCGATAATGTGCTCGTCGCGCATGGAGTCACCGCGCACCTCGAGCGCAAATACATCGCGGTTGCCCACCACGTCGTGCAGCGAGATAGTCTCCTGTGTCTCCATCGTCTCAACGGGCAGCCCGGCGGCGATTCGTCCGGCGAGTGGCAGCCTGAGGCTCGAACGAGTCCGTGTCCCCGGCGGCACCACGTCAATCGACCGGCTCCGGTTGTGTACGCGGTCCAGCATCCCCTTTTTCTCAAGGTTGGTGATGTGCTTGTGGACCGTGGCCAGACTCTTCAGACCCATTCCGCGTGCAATCTCTTCAAACGACGGGGAATAGCCGTTGCGAGCCACAAACGACTCAAGGAAATCGAGAACTTCTTTTTGCCTTCTGGTGACTGCCATGCGCGCATTATAGCGAATACTCCTCGCTACCCCTTTCCAAGTTTTTTGTTCTAAAGAAAAATACACTATAAGTATATAAAAATGAGTATCTTGATTGAGTTTCAATCGAATGCAATAGTATGCAATCGTTGCAATCATAAGCAGTGATCTTTGCAAATTCTGGATACCAAAAATGGATACCATGACGAAAGTTGCCATCACTATAATGAGCGTAGCGTGTCAAAAATGTCGGGCGGGTTTTGCGTGGGGACCGACTTGAAGCATGTAAGCTGTCGCACCGGCCCTGCTCGGAATCTGAGCGAAGAGAAGGCGGCAGTTTGGCGTACTTGATCATCAGCGAGACTATAACATGATTGGCGAAATAATAGCGAAGTCTTTAGGCGACCGACGAACTTATAAATCAAATCTGCATCAAGCTGGTTACGCCCGTACAGCGTCAGCGTGCGTCATCTTTCCGCTGGTGGTCAGGTTTCGATGGAGTGTTGCTGCCACCCCGTATCAGGGCCGCGAGTGCCGCTGGGTTGACACGAATCATCCCGGCAACAGAGAAGGTAGGAAATTTTCCGGTCTTCGAATGCCTGTATAGAGTGGTCTCGTCGGCTTCAAGAAGATCGGCGCACTTCTGGATAGTCATGGCTGATGTTCTTTCGTCGAGGATTTTGAGAATGTCACACATTACGCGCCAGTTTCCGATCAAGAACGACCATGACGAGAGTGTTTCGATTCGAGCGATCCGGAGCAATTTCACCCGCCAAAAAAGCCCGAACTCCGGTCCATCGGCTAAAGAATAAGGTGTAAGAAGCCTTGGCACCACCGCCACGAGCGCACAAAATGCAGCTCGGCCCGAAAAAATGCGAAATGAAATAGGTGGCGAAAAGGTTGGATGAATGCCGAACACCTGATCGCGGTCTCACCACGTATGCGACTGAGGCAGCCTGCTAACGCGCGCTGCCGGGCGGGATCGGGCGCGAGATCAACGTGAAATGAGATTTGATCTATGTGCGACTGGTCGACCGCGCATTGGCCAGTTTGCTGCGCGAGAAGTTGTGTCTGTTTCCGACTTCTTGACAATGGATTCGAGCGCCGTTCGCTTCGCCTCCATGCGAATGTGGTTATATTGCCGGCGACGATTCTGCTCTGCCGTCTTGGCAACCGTCTTGGACGTGCTCTTGCTTGATTCCTGCACGCGCCGGCCCGCAAACCAGAATTCGTACCACCAGACATCACCACGTCGTAAAAGGCTCATACATCCTCCCTCATCACCTGAATGAGGTTTCGGGACACGTTACCGTTAACCCGGCGGCAGCGGATATTGGCGGCACTCGATCTCCTCATCGATGAATCCGACTTCAATTACGGTATTGACCAGATCTCGTTCACCGATCAAGCGCAGCGCCGCCTCGAAGAGTTGCCCCTGGAGAGCAGGTTTGGCGTTCGGAACGATGATTACCAGGCCAGCGTGCAGCGGTGTTTAGCGATAAAGGGTCAGAAAATCCGTCCGGTTGTTCGTAACAAACGCGTAGTCCCGCTCCACGATGATCTTCACAAGCTCCCGGTCTTTGGAACTTCCGAGACCGAGGTACGTGACATGATCGGCGATGTGTCCCGCCGCATGTGCCAGTTCGAGCAAGGAAGTGTGCAGGCATTCGTCGATGAGCAGTTTCGCCACTACGCCTTTTTTGCAAGTTTGTACCGTGCCACATGCAATGGTTTTAGTTTCGCCCACGGACGGCGGGCAGGCCGGCCACGGCGCGGAAAGGCGGCCACATAAAGCGGCGCCAGTTCCACTTGCTCCTGATTCAGGGACGGATAGCCCTCCAGTACCTCTTGGGTCGAAGCGCCCTGCGCAAGCATGGCAGCCACCATATCCACCGGAACCCGCGTACCGCGATAGACCGGCGTACCGCTCATGATTTCGGGATCGGAAACAGCCATGCGTTGCGCCTTATGAAGGCGTTTCAATTCCCGCTCTACATCCTTGCGTGCACTCTTAACTTGAATGACCAGGGCCGAACTTCCGGACACGGCTACGAAGTCTGCATTTGGCGCCGACTCGATCTCTCGCGCTACTTCCCGTCGCGTCGCCACCGGAAGAAGCCGGACCCCTTCGGCTTCGAGCCGCAGATATACAAGATGCTCCGCGGACAAGAGTCGCTGGATATGATTCCCCTGGCGCGATCGCTGAGGCCGGATGAGACGAGAATCGAGCACTTTATGCACCGCCTTCAGAGGGAGCCTGACAACAGCCGATGCCTCGGCGGGCGTGTAAACCTTGTCTGTCATGCAGTAATTCTACCCGCCTCAGAGGAGAATTACCAGGCTCACGCTTCATCCCGCTCTCTGCAGGCGATTGCCGTTCCGCTCGGGTCGAACATCGAAGCGTCTCACTGGATCGTCACCGCCCTGTGGCTGGGCCTGCTCCCAGTGGATCAGCTCCTCCTCCCCATAGCGCACCAGTGAGCCGAACTTGCGATAGGCGGTTCCCCGTCGCCCCAAGGGCCACCGGCGCAAGGTCTTGAGACTAATTTTCGTGCGCTCCGCGACCTCAATCTCTGTCAGGTATCGTTCGCTCATAGCAGACCTTCCATCATCCATGTTGTGCGGAACCTGACTGCAATCAAGGAAGTGGCCGCCATGGCCCGGCCCTCGCAAAGATGACAAGCAAGAACTCTGCGCTGTTCTCACTCCTTTGGAGGCGAGGGTCGCGCTGTCTGGCCGCAGAGTCCAATGAAAAATACGAAGACCGTTATTCCGAACGCGCATAACGCAGCGCAAACGATCGGTTCTCCTGCATCAGAATCACAATGTGCTCGGCATCGAGAAACGTTGAGCCTGATTCAGGCGCAATTGCATACGCTCACTGAATGGATTCAGGAACAACTCCCGATAGCCCTGCGGCTCCGGAGAGCATGATGGTAAGTTTGAGGAAATCCCGTCTTGTTTGCATATCTATATTCCTCACAATTATCTGTTGTTATGCGATTAAAAACACGTATGGACCGAAGTCGGATAATACGCGTTCCAGCCCATGTTGCGGTTTGCGTCGGGCGAGTCTTCGATCTAACCGCATTCAGCAAGAAACTGGGTGGGTCCGCTAACGAGCTCAACGGCACACGTCAGCATCTCAGACAGGCCAGAAGCGCTTTGCAAACCTCGGCTCTGCAGTCCGGAGCGATAGCCCGGTCGGCCGGCGCAGCACCAGAGCGTGACCAAAAGTGTCAACCATATTGCTCAGCAAAAACGCCCGCATGTCCAACTTCGTTGTACCACCGAGGACCTTTGCGTGCGGAGCAAGAGCACTCCGGAAGCTGTCGCGCAGCCTGATTGAGACTTCCTGCATTTCGTCAGCCCGATGCGGCACCTCCGAATCCAACAGCGCCGAGAGTTCAGGATCTGCCGCATGGGATCTCAATCATCCCGTCGATCAACGAAAAGACGAGATTGTCGAGAGACTCGCCACTGTCTTCTTTGATTCTCCGCTGAATCACTCGGTCTACCTCACGGATATGCCGCTCATGCATGACCTGCTGGTATACATCGGTTACGTCAGGCCCTCGAGGTTTGTCAGCTACAGCCGACGTCCGAAATATAGCAGAAAACGGCGAATACGCTTATTCCGTTCCTGAGTTTTATTGTTCCGCGAAGGCGGCGCACCACTCATAGTGAACCAGGTTGTGCATACCCTCTTCTATTGCGACGGCTGCCACGTAGCCTTCGCATAAATCGAGGTTTGCCACTTCCCATTCTGTTATCGAATTCAGGTCGGACTCCAGAAAGACCGCTGCGTTGCCCCTGGAGATTTGGGTGTCGAAGGAATTCAGCGGAATTGCAAGGCCCCTGCCAACTGCCTTGACATATGCCTCCTTCCTTGTCCAGCAGCGTAAGAACTCACGCTCTCTATCGGAGGGCAACTGCCGGAGGATGAATGCACATTCCTCTGGTGTGAAATACGATTTGGAGATCGACAGAAGATCATTGATCCGTCGGATTTGCTCGCAATCAACTCCGACGCGCTGCCCCTGGCACAACGCGAACAGCACCAGATTGCCGGAGTGGGAGAGGTTGAACTCCAGTACCTGGCCGCAATTGGTCCCGTCAAGGAAGGGTTTACCGAACCTATCCTCACCGAAGCGGACGTCCTCCGGGCGGCAATATAAGTACCGGCTCAGCACGTCTCTCAGAATTGCGTGGGCAAACACGTATGCGAGTCGATGCCGCTGAAAAAAAAAGCCAGCTGCCCGAGTACGCTCACCATCGCTCAAGACTGCTTCGAAGTCCACAGGAAGAATTGGCGGCCTGCGGGCCGACCAGATATGTACATCCTGAGGCAGCAATACGGGCATAGTACTTGTCCTACCATGGAATGGGATACTCCCGCGGCGCGCTGCATTCTTCAAGAGTGCCGGAGGAACCATGACGTCGCGGCGAAAGACACTTGGTGAATCAAAAACATCGCGAATTGTACCTTCTCTGCATTACATGGACTCTGTCGCTGTCGGCGGAATGGGCCGTGACGGATAGTCGTTCACATAAAATCTTCGGATCCAAAAGGCTGCTTTGTCTTGAATGAAATGGCGCAGCAAGAAACGAGCCGCGGCGGAGACCATCCCTCCACCCGCAAAATGCCTCAGTTTATAGAATGCTTCTACCTGAAGGAGTTCATGGATCGTCATGGGGCCAAAGATGCCGGCAAACGTCGACTGGATACCTCGCAGAGAGCGAGGTTGTGTAGTGGGGCAGAAAATCCCCTCGTCTTGCCAGCGGGCAGGATCTAACGTTATCCGCCAGGCATTGATCCAGGGCGGTTTTTTCTTCTTCGATGCAAAGTCCGGACTGCATTCCGCCACGGCCTGCCAGAAGAGGACCTGCGCGAGTTCTTCCAGGCGGTCTAGATTCAATTGCGCCGCGTGGCGGGTCTGTTCCGGAGTGCGGTGAGCGAATAACTCCAGATACAGCATTTGATGCAATCGCATACGCGTCAGGTCGGCGTGAGTGTAAGTGAGTCGGGGAGGAACGGTCTCACACCAGTCACCAAATAGACGTTGAACACGAAGGTTCAATTCGGTGTATCTGCGAATCAGCGTCATGATCTCAGGAGATGGTCGAGAAACGATCTTCTGGACAAAGAGGGGCACCATGATTGACCAGTAAATAGCGGTATCCCAGGCCAGTTTGGCCGCGAAGATATGAGCGTGTCCGAAGGTCTTGTATGCATCCCTGTAGAAGGACACGCCCAAGCCGCCAAGAAGGTCGAGCACTAGAGCATTGAATTCATCGAATGCGGTCGGGGTAAGACTGCCTTCGAAGTCCCTTCGAATCAGTTCCACAGAAATCGTGTTGCCGATGGCGATAAAGTCGCCGCCAACGCTATAAAACGGATCAAGGAAAATGCCGGCCTCGCCGACACAACACCATCGTTGGGATGAGAATAACTGGCGGGAGTGGTAGCTGTAGTTCTTCAGCCCGTGAAAATCAAGAGGCTCTCGGCTCTCAAGGAGAGGCAACAAAGATGGCTCATGTTGAGCGATCCATGCTAATGCCTGTGTATACGACGATCCGTAAGTACGAAAAGGATGGATAGTCTCATCCGTAACGATGCCAATGCTGGTTGCGCCGGATGAAAGAGGGATGAGCCACACCCAATAGCCGCGCCCCATAAGATGATTCGTCGAGAGATAGCGGTCTCCTGAGACGCGTTTCCGCCATTCCGGCCCACGGCCGATCTCGGTGACGTCGATACGTCCTTCGATCCTCCACCACGCAGAGCTTGCCGAGTGACTGTTGCCGCACATCAAACCGAGCTTTGACTGCAAAAGGCGCCTTCTACCGAGCGCGTCTATCACCCATTGGCAAGAGTACGTCTGCATCTCTTGCGAAGCGCGTGACCGGCAACGCACCTGGTGTGATCCACCGTCTGGAGCGATCACAATGTCGTCCACGATGCAATCCTCAACGATGACGACTCCCATTTCCGCAACCAGCCTTCGCAAGTCGTTTTCGAGCCGGCCGCGATCGAGTTGATACCCCGTGACCATGGGCGGCCATACCTTCACGCCAATCTCGGGTCGGTCCTCAAATGGTCCGTGCGAATCGCCAAAGAAATATCGGAGACTGAATTTGACCAGTTGGCGTTCGATAAGATACCGCTCCAGGCCGAGCGTCTTGCCTAGATAGAAAGCGGTAAGTTCATTGGAAGATTCTCCGACCTTGTGTGCCGCTTCACGAAGCGGATACGCCAGCCGGTCGAGAATGGCGACGGAGATATCCGGCATCTCGAGCTTTAGTTGTCGCGCGAGGGTTAGTCCGGCCAAACCCGCACCACATATCAGCACGTCATAATGATCGGAACCCGCAGATATTGTCGCCATAGAGTCCTCTTCGCCGGGTACTATCGAGAAGCGGTGTATGAAGACGGGAGAATTAATCCAACCGGCGCCACTGTACGAGAATCCAGAGGTAGACGAGCACGAGCGCACCAAGCAGCGATATGCGGATGATTCTATCGAAACCCGGATAGGGCTGCGGAATCGCACAGAGCAGTGAGATGCCTATGGAGATCAACCCCGTGGTAATCAGTTTCATGCGCCGATTGCGAAACCGCGTTGTCCGCGGCTGTTCTTCGGCATTCACATTCAAATAGAATCTACCTTCGGCAAGGTCGGAAAGCAACTGATTCACCTGCCGCGGAGACCTAATCAGCAAGCGGTGCACGTCCAACAGATATCGTTCAACGTTTTCGACATCGATCGACTGGCGGAATTCGTCGCGTTGAAGATCGCGGAAGAAATCGCGCGCCACGTCGCGCAGCATGACAGAACTTCCGAGTTGATAAGCAACCGTATCGGCCCCCAGCAGTGCGCGATAGATTCCGAGCAGCCGGGGCGATATTCGATAGTCATGCTGGCGCACGGTTTTCATGACAGCCGCAATGGCCTGTCCAACAGGTGACCGCTCGTTTTCATCCTCGTTGCTGCTCCTGTCCCATTGCTCCATCACATGGAAGAAGTCCTGGCGAAACGCTTCGGAATTAGTTTTCTCTCCGGGAATCAGGAGGTCGGTCAACGCGCGGTACATGCCTTCCCGGTCAGAATCGTAGACGGCGGTGAAATACTGTACCTGCCTCTGGCGTACTCTCTCATCGGTCTCTTCGCACAAGCCAAAGTCCACAAAGCCGACGGCATTGCCGGGCATGAGGAGCAGATTGCCGGGATGCAGGTCGGCATGAAAGAATCGGCGGCGAAAAATCTGATCGAGGTTGGCGTGTAAAAGGTTGCTGGCGAACTTCTCGGTATCGAGGCCTGCGTCCTCCCAATGCGCTCGGGTGCCCTTCGCGCCAGATCGAATTTGGCTCAGCAGCATCGAGACTCGAGTGCCGCGCAAAAGCTCGCTGGTCACGACCCGGCTTCCGCTGAGCTCCTCGTAAGGCTGAGGAAACTTCTCGGTACGGTTTTCTGCTTCTTCATACATCCGTTTTAGATTGCGCAGTTCGCGTCCGAAATCGATCTCTGCCATCATCCACGCCGTCATCTCGCTGAGCAAGTCGTCGGTATCGAAGGCAAACGAGACCCGGGAGAGCCGCAGCGCGCGAATGATGCGCCGCGCGCGGTTCAGGTCGCGCAACACTTGCTCGCGCAGGTTCGGCCGCTGGATCTTGATTGCGACCTGTTGCCCGTCGCGCAACTGCGCAGCGTGGATCTGTGCGAGCGAACCGGCTCCGATCGGGGTCGGCTCAATGTAGGCAAACGAAGCCAGCGCATCCTGGCCAAGGCTATCTTGCAGTATCTTCCGCGCTTCGGACCAGGGGAATGGAGGCGCATCATCAAACAACCGCATGAGCTCAAGCGAATATTCGTCGGGTATGAGGTCGGGACGCAGAGCCAGGAATTGGCCAAACTTTACGAACGTTGGTCCCCATGCCTCAAGGCGCTCACGGAATCGGGCCGGCCCTGCGCCGGCAACGTCCCATGAGAACGCTCCCTTGGTTCCAATCTTTTTCATTCGCCGATGCCGCGCCTGGAAGATCGTATCGTCATCGTTCCAGGGATGAGGTACTATAACATCCTGATTGAACGCGTTGAAACAACTTCTCAAGTCTTCGTTTCATTCGACCTATGCCGGAACGAACCGGAAAAAAATCGCGATGGCCGGATCGGTGGTTTGGTGTCCGAAGGTTCTTGTTCATCGCGGGAGTTCTGTTCGAATACGCTGGCCGCGCTCTCAAGAACAGAACCGCAGCGCGCCGCCGCGGTCAATGGCCGATCAGCCTGCGGGAGCTGTTCGAACGGCTGGGACTTACTTACCTCAAGGTGGGCCAATACCTTGCCCTTCGCCTCGATCTTCTTCCCCCTGAAGTGAGGAAGGATCTGGAGCAGCTCTTTGAAAATGTCCGGCCTGTGGAATTTGAACGGATCCGAAAATTCATTGAAGAAGAGCTTGGCTCTCCCCTGGGAGCCCGCTTCAGAGAATTTCTAGGCGCGCCGATGGCTTCGGCTTCGATCGCCCAGGTGCATCTTGCGGTTACGACATCTGGAACCAGAGTTGCGGTCAAAGTGCAGAGGCCGGACATTTTAAAAGCATTTACCGCCGACGTTAAATTTCTGCTCTCAGTTGCACGCGTAGCCGACTTTTTTTCGTTGGCGGGCACGATTTCTTTAACTGAAGCCGTCCAGCAATTCGCCGCCTGGACCGGGCGTGAACTCGACTTTGTCGAGGAAGGCTGCACGGCAGAGCGTCTGCGCGCAAATAGCGACGGAGTTGCGGTGATTCCGCGCATTCATTGGGATTTGACCACACCGCGGGTTCTGACACTCGATTACATCGAAGGCACCAGTCTCGGCGAAGTGATATCGGCAGCCGAGCGTGAGGATACGGATTGGCTGCGCACGCGATTGCCAGGCGTCGACCTTGCCGATGCATTCCATGACCTGGCTCAGACATGTCTGCGCCAGATTTTCATCGACGGATTCTTTCACGGCGATCCGCACCCTGGAAACATTCTGATCACCCGTGCGGGACAAGTCGCGTTTGTGGATTATGGCATCTTTGGCGAGCTCACTGTCCGCGAGCGCCAACTTCTTCGCGAATATCTGGCGAACCTTCTCCTCGGACGCGTGGAAGAGAGCTTTCAGAGCTATTCGCAGTTATTCTCGTTCCACAGCGACTCGGATTATCAAGGCTTTCGGCGCGGCATCATCCGCGTCTTGCGTGAATGGTACGCGCTGGCATCGAACCCCGCTGTCCCTTACCAAGAGCGCCTGGCGGGAAAATTCTCAGACCGGATATCGGCAGTGGTTCGTTCGCACCGCGTGGGAATGAACATGGATTTGTTGCTGTTCTGGCGGACATTCATCGTGCTCGATGCCGTGGCGTCTCACCTTTCTTCGCGCGTGGACCTTAATGCCGAAATGATCGCATTCTTTAGCAAAACGGAGACAGAGGGGCTGATGAGCCCAACCGCAATACGAGCTGCGAAACAGACAGCAAGAATTATCGTCAGCCGGCCACCATGGCAGACCAGGCTGATCGACCTGCCCCAATCGGGATACTTATTTCCGGTAAGGATTGAAGCTTCTAGCCGTGACGAGCGTTGGGCACGTCGCATCACAGGCGGGATCAGTCTGGCGCTCGTGGCATTATCCGCCTCGTTGGCCAGTTTCAAAGTGTTACCATTCGCGACTCTTCCGCTTTTGCTGGGAGGGATTGCCGGTTTAGCTCTATCATTTCGCAAGCAGCATTGAGCAAAGGTTTCCCAAACCAGCGTTCAACAAAGGAGCGCAAAAAACTCGCGTTCATACGCCACAATATTGAACTTTCTCTTGATTTGTGATTGATTGTTTGGGATATACTCTAGTCCCGGCATATCGTTGGCTGGCGGAAAAACCAAAGTCCCCCTCCCGGTGGAGCAGAAAACCTGATGACGCTTGCAACGTTCAAAACGCTGCCGGAATTGCTGTTGTCAAGAGCAGCCCGCCAGCCTTCGAGCATTGGATGCACGTTTCTTTCCGAGGCTGAGGAAAGAGTCTCTCTCACATTCGGCGAACTTGATGGTGGAGCCCGAGTGCTGGGCAAGGCCTTCAGCGCCGAGGGCGGCTGCGGACAACGCGCCATCCTTCTCTGCCCGCCTGGCCTGGACTTTGTGCGGGCACTCTGGGGGTGCTTCTATTCGGAAACAATTGCTGTTCCGGTCGCCTGGCGGCGAAATCGGAACGGGATCGACAACCTCCGCCATATCGCAATCGACTGCAACGCGCGAATGGTGGTCACCACCTCGGCAGTCAGGACCACTCTGACCCCACTGATTGACGAGTGCCCCGAATTGCGCAGTTTGAGGTGGATCGCTGTCGACGAAATCGATATTTCGTCCGTCTCGGATTGGGAGCCGCCGGGGGGCAACGTCGACTCTCTCGCGATTCTGCAATACACGTCGGGCTCGACGGGCACTCCGCGCGGAGTAATGCTCACACATCTGAACGTGATTTCGAATCTGACTCTGCTGCGGGATTTTTTTGGCCAGAACGAAAGTTCGGTAGCTGTGAGTTGGCTGCCGTTGTTTCATGACATGGGGCTGATTGGAAACCTGCTTCACAGCGCGTTTGTTGGAGCGCCCATGGTGTTGATGGCGCCGCAAAGGTTTCTGCAAAATCCGGTGCATTGGCTGCGCGCGATCTCGGAGTATGGCGCAACATGGAGCGGAGGACCCAATTTTGCGTATGAGCTGTGTGCGAGCAAGATCGGGGACCGCGACAAAGCCGGGCTCGACCTGAGCCGTTGGCGTGTGGCCTTCAATGGCGCAGAACCGGTGCGTCGAAGCACGATGGAACATTTCATTTCAGCTTTCGCCGGATGCGGCTTTCGCGGCGACTCCTTTTATCCTTGCTATGGCCTGGCCGAAGCTACACTGTTTGTGCGTGGAACCCGCTTCCAGCCAAAACCGCATGCGGAAGTTACCCCAGAGGAATTCTCCCGCACTTCCGGACTCCGGCTTGGCGCCGGACCAGCTGAGATCGCGATTGTGGATCCCGATTCTTGTACTCGCTGCAAGTCGGGCACGATGGGAGAGATTTGGATCCGCGGCCCCAGTGTTGGCAAGGGATATTGGGGACAGCCTGCACTGTCGCGCGAAGTATTTCGCGCGCGCCTCGCCGGCGAGCGCTCTGGCGAGTATCTGCGCACCGGGGATCTTGGGGTCCTCGATGATGGAGATCTGGTGGTGACAGGGCGCCGCAAGTCCGTCATCATTCTGCACGGCGCAAACTACCAAGCAGAGGCAATCGAGCGCACTGTGCTCGACGCGGCAGGACCAGTCTCGCCACTCGCCGCGGCGGCTTTTGGCGCGGATTTAGACAATGAAGAGAAGCTGGTGATCGTCTGCGAAGTGCCACGCCGAATCGCAGAGCGGGAACGCTATGCGCTCATCGCCGAGGTCTGTCTCGCCGTTACCGAAGCACACGGCATCGAGATAGGCGTGCTGGTGTTCACCAGACAAGGCGGAATTCCGAAAACCTCGAGCGGAAAAGTGCAAAGGGCGGCGTGCAAAGGCGCCTGGCTGGAGAATCGCCTGCCAGTTGTCTATCAAGCGAATACGGCGAGTCGTGAGCGCCTTGCAAGACCGGCCGAGAGCGCTGCCCTAGGATCGGCGCAGAAATATCGGATTCAGTCATGGCTCATTGACCGGATACGGGAAGAGCTGCCTCATCTTTCCGAGCGGATCCATGTGACTTTGCCGTTTGCGAGTCTTGGAATATCCTCAATGCGCGCTGTCGCTCTGAGTGGCGCCTTGGCGCAGTGGCTCGGAAAGGCGCTTCCGGCAACGCTGTTCTACGACTTCCCTACGATTGAAAAAGTCGCGGAGCACCTGGCGGGGGAAGAAGCGCAGACGATCCCGGCCAAACCAGTTTATCGAAGGGCTCTCCCGGTTGCGGCGGTTGGCTGCGCCTGCCGGTTTCCGGGGGCAAACTCACCGGAACAATTTTGGCAGCTTCTTGAGGAAGGGCGAGAGTGCCTCGTCGATGTTCCGATAGAGCGGTGGGATTCCGAATCCTTGTTCGACCCTGACCCGGAGTCGCGAGGGAAGATCTACACGAGGCGCGGCGGTTTTATCGAAAATATCGATCGCTTCGACAACGAGTTTTTTGGCATCTCGATGGCCGAAGCGCGCTCCATGGACCCACAGCAGAGACTCCTGTTGGAGTTAACCGTGGAAGCTCTGGAGCGTGCCGGGCAACCGCTTGACGCGCTGGCAGGTGCGCGCGCCGGCGTCTTTATCGGAATCTGCGGAAACGATTACGCCTGCCGCCACTTGCGTTCTGGCGACCCAACCCAGGTCGACGCATATAGCGTGACCGGCAGTTCCCCCAGCATTGCGGCAGGCAGAATCGCATATACCTTAGGTCTGCATGGGCCGGCCTTATCCGTAGACACGGCTTGCTCGTCCTCTCTTACCGCCGTCCATCTCGCCTGCGAAAGCCTGGCCGCCGGGGAATGCGATCTCGCAATCGCAGGTGGCGTGAATCTGATCCTGGCACCGGACGCGTCGGTTTCCCTGGCGCGCATGCGGGCGTTGTCGCCGAGCGGCCACTCCAGAGTCTTCGATGCCGGCGCCGACGGCTATGTGCGTTCGGAAGGTTGTGGCGTCGTGGTTCTAAAACGAGAGGACGACGCGGTCGCCGCCGGCGATTCCATCGTTGGAGTGATCGCCGCGACAGCCATCAACCAGGATGGACGGAGCAACGGCCTCACGGCTCCCAGCCGGCGCGCGCAGGAAGCGTTGATTCGTGAAGCACTGGGACGCGCCGGGGCGGATCCGCTTGAGATCAAGTATGTCGAGGCCCATGGCACCGGCACTCCGCTGGGAGATCCGATCGAAGTTTCGGCGCTGGCCTCAGTGCTTTGCGTGGAGCGCGCAACCGGCGATCCGTTGCGGATCGGCTCTGTCAAGGCGAATATCGGGCATCTTGAGGCTGCTGCGGGCATTGCCGCGTTAATAAAAGGGCTGCTCATCGTTGACCATGGGGTCATTCCGCCCCAGATCCAATTCTCAAATCCCAATCCGCACATCCAGTGGGAGACTTTCGCAATTCGAGTTCCAGTCGAATGCGAGTCGATAGCGGATCGGGAGCACACGATAGTCGGCGTAAGTTCATTCGGTTTCAGCGGGAGCAATGCACATGCCATTCTCCGGGCTGGGAACCACAACCCGCAGCGACCGGGCCGAGTTAGCGAGTTACACATCTTTACCCTGTCAGCGAAGACTCCGGCAGCGCTTGCTCGACTGGCCTCGGATTTCGTTTCGTGGCTTGAGGCCAACCCCGCCCTTAGCCTTGCCGATATTTGTTATTCACTGAATGCCGGCCGGATGGCGATGACCGAACGCCTGGCGCTGCTGGCCGGGAACACTCCAGAACTGCTGAGACTCTTGAAGTGCTGGGTCGAGGGTGAACGCGAGCCGGTGCAACCCAATGCAGGACCCGAATCCGCGGACCGGCTCGCGATCCTCGAAAATATGCGGGTCGATTTCCTTCGCGGGAACTCAATCGATTGGAAAGATTTTTATCGAGACGAGGTTCGCCCCAAGCTGATTCTTCCCACTTCTTCGTTCGAGCGGAAGCGCATATGGATCGATCGAAATCCTACGAACAGATCCTTCTCGCAGTCCTCCCAGCTTCCGGGTGAACGCCGATTCTCCCCATTGCATGATGCGATTGTGTTTGAGATGGATCTGGTTGGAGGCGACTCGTTTTTTGACGGGCACCAGATCGACGGCGCTATCGTGGTGCCCGCCGCCGGCCACATTGCATTGGTTCTTGAAGGAGTCTGCCGAGCTTTCGGATCCTCGAGCTGCATTCTCGAGAATCTGGTCTTCCCCCAACCGCTCATCCTGAAGGAGGGTGTTGCCCATCCAATTCAACTCATTTTCTGGCCAGAGACGACGAGCGAACAGGCCAAATTCGAGGTGTATAGCAAGAATGCAAAAGACCTGTGGACGAAACACGCGTACGGCTTGTTGAAGCCGCGGGCCCAGTCGCATCCGGACTCACTCCGTCCGACTTCAGGAGCGTACGAGTCGTCGCATCCAGCATCGGCCCACGTCTTCGGGGAAGCATTGCGGCGGCTTGGATTTGAGCTCGATCCATCGTTTCTTTGGAACGAGGCAATCTGGCATCAGGGTAGGGAAGTGGAGGCCCGCATGCGCGCTCGCGGGCCCGAGGACGGGGCGAGATGGCAGGCCCTACATCCAGGCCAGATTGATTCGCTGTTCCAGTTGGTGCGCGCATTTTTTCCGCTGGACCACGAACTCGATAACGTTTTTGTTCCTCTCAGTATTGAGCGCTTCGAATACTATGGACTTCCTGTTACCGGGGAGACCCGAGCGAATGCACTGCTTTGCGCGCCGGACGATGACACGGAGAACTACGAGACCATCACAGCCGATTTACGGCTGACCGATGAAACCGGCGCCGCCGTTGCCATGGTGCAAGGCCTGGTTCTGAAACGGGCGCCTATCCATGCTCTCGCTCGGAAGAAGCCCGACCGTACGGATGCCTGCCTCTACCAGATCGAATGGCGGAGCGCCCCTCGGCGGAACAGCCGTCACGCAAACTTCGTTCGGTTTCTTATCGCCTCCGAATCCATCGAGTCGGCCGTTGCCTTAGCCCGCAAACTGGAGGCTCGAGGGGCGACGTGTGAGGTTGTGTCCGCGGTGCATACGCGGACAGAGTGGCGCGCCGTTTTTTCGGACAAATCATTCGATAGGGTTCTGTATGTACCTGCGGTGAGCGACGAGTCCGTTGCTGGCGCCACTGCGGTGTGCCAGTCGGCGCTTGTCCTTGCGCAGGCGATCCTGGAGGCGCGGCCCGGGCCACAATTGTTCTTCGTCACGCAGGGACTGTCGGCCAGCGAGCCAGCATGGCACCAGCTTTCGTACTCGCCGCTTTGGGGTTTAGGCAACACCATCGCCCTCGAGCATCCGCAGATATGGGGTGGCATTTTGGATCATGACGGAGATATCTCCGCGCTCGCCGAGGAGTTAGTTTCGTTTGACGAGGATATCGTTGCACTGCGCGGGGGAGCTCGGCTTACACCCCGTCTTGAGTTCCTGGATGACGCGCGAAGCGGGAAATGGGAGATTCGCGCCGATGCGACCTACCTGATCACCGGGGGCCTGGGCAGCCTGGGGCGCAAGGTGGCCGTGCAACTGGCCTCGGACGGGGCTCACCGTCTAATCCTGGCGGGCCGAAGCGCAACGAGAAACGTGCATATGAATGGGCCGGAGATGAATGCACTCCGGCGCGCCGGCGTCGAGCTGATGCCGGTCGACTGCGACGTGACCTCGCACTCCGATATGGCGCAATTGGCCAGCCTGCTCGCCGCGACGCATCCCCCGATACGTGGCGTGATCCACGCTGCGGGGGTCTTCGGCGACTGCCAGATTGCAGTCGAATCGGAGGAACATCTATCCGCAGTCATGGCTCCGAAAGTGACCGGCGCCTGGTTGCTTCACCAGGCCACTGAAGGGCTGCCGCTGGATTTCTTCATTTGCATGGCGTCGATGGCCGGTCTGAGCGGTTCAGAAGGTCAATGTGCGTACGCGGCTGCAAACGCGTTCCTTGATGGATTGGCGCGCTACCGCAGATCGAGGGGGCTGTGCGCCGTAAGCATAGACTGGGCTCCATGGTTGGATAGCCCGGTGGTGGCCGGCCTCAGCGAGGCACAGCGCCGCCGCCTCAGCCGCCGCCTGGAGATGCTCGATTCAGCGCGCGCCGCCGCGTTCCTCACTCGTTGCAAGGATGGCCCGGCCCAGGTGGCCGTCTTCAGGGCCGGTGAGGATTTTCCGCGGCATCGCCCTTTCCTCTCCTCGGTAGTTTCAAAGCCGGCGGTCTCGGTCTTCACAAGGCTGCCACTAGATATCGAAGGGTTGCGCTCCGGGCCTGTGATCGCGCGATTGCGAGCGATCCGCCAGTATTTGAATCGTCTGCTCGTCTCGGTGCTTGGAGAAGAATCGGATCGCGATATTCCACC
This sequence comes from uncultured Acidobacteriaceae bacterium, assembly GCA_963732165.1. Lineage (GTDB taxonomy): Bacteria > Acidobacteriota > Terriglobia > Terriglobales > Acidobacteriaceae > Telmatobacter. Next base: position 11,586 of record CAVSYM010000026.1, on the reverse strand, counting down.
CGAACAGCCATTCCAGGAACTGGGGATGGATTCGATGATCGCGCTTGAAATGGTTCAGGCGCTGAGCTCGGATATCGGTCAAACACTTCCGCCAACGCTTCCATTCAACTATCCCACGGTGGAGAGACTGGCCCGATTCCTGAACCAGTTGCTTTTCCCCTGCCCGGAAAAAGACCGTGAGCAGCAACCGGAATCGAACTCGGAGGCGGAGGTTTTGAGACTCTCAGAACAGGAACTGGAATACCTAGTCAATGAGGAGTTTGCCCAGCTCACTACCAAGGGCGAGATGCGGGGAGGTGGGTTGGGATGAATCAGGACCTGACTGCCCTGCAACGCGCTGCTGTGGTTATGAAGCACCTGCGGGAAGAGTTGGAACGCGCGCGGGATGCGCGCACTGAGCCGATTGCCGTATTGGGAATGGCCTGCCGCCTGCCGGGAGGCGTTAAAACTCCGGAAGACTATTGGCAACTGCTGAGCGATGGAACCGACGCTATTCGAGAGATCCCTCGCGACCGTTGGAATGCTGACGACTATTACGATCCCAATCTTTCGCCCGGCACGATGAACACGCGCTGGGGCGGGTTTATTGACGACGTCGACCAATTCGATCCCACATTTTTCGACCTCGGTCAGCGCGAGGCATCCATCATGGATCCCCAGCAACGGATTCTCTTGGAAACGACGTGGGAAGCGCTCGAAGACGCAGCGATTCCGCCCGATCAAACTGCCGGAACCAAGACCGGGGTCTTCGTAGGGATGTGCAACCCGGACTATGCAACTCTGCACGCGATCCCACCGCCACGCGGCAACACGGGCGTGTCAATGAGTATCGCGGCCAATCGCCTTTCCTACTGGTTTGACTGGACCGGGCCAAGCGCGGTCGTCGATACAGCATGCTCGGCATCGCTGTTATCTGTTCATCTGGCGGCGGCCAGCCTGCGCCGCGATGAATGCGAACTGGCGGTTGCCGGCGGCGTGAATGTGATTCTGTGGCCCATGACTACGGTCAGCTTCGCGCAGGCGGGTATGATGGCGCCCGACGGCCGCTGCAAAACATTTGACGCGACAGCCAACGGGTATGTGCGCGGCGAAGGTTGCGGCATGGTGGTGCTGAAGAGACTTTCTCGCGCCCTCAGAGACGGGGATCGGATTCTTGCCGTAATCCGCGGCTCGGCCACCAACCAGGACGGGCGCACGAACGGATTGACCGCTCCCAAGGGAGTCTCGCAGGAATCGGTCATTCGCGCCGCGCTTGATGCCTCGGGTCTGACTCCGGATCAAATCGGCTACGTGGAAGCGCACGGCACCGGCACGCCCCTCGGTGACGCGGTAGAGGTGGGCGCGCTGGCCAGCGTGCTGGGTGACGGAAGGGCGCCGGATCAGGTCTGTGTCCTGAGCGCTGCAAAGAGCAACATTGGCCATCTTGAATCTGCGGCCGGCGTCGCCGGGCTTATCAAGGTCATTCTCGCGCTCCAAAATGAAGCCATTCCGCCCGTTGTCCATTTCCGCTCCCTGAACCCGAAGATCTCATTCGGCGCTGTGCCGTTCATTATCCCAGAGCAAATTGCGGACTGGCCGCAGCCCCGCGGCAGCCGCTATGCCGGTCTCAGCAGCTTCAGTTTCGGTGGATCCAACGTTCATCTCGTGGTCGGCGAAGCCCCGTTGAGACCCAGGCCAGGCATGACTACAAATGGCGCTCATTTATTGCCCCTTTCCGCCAAAGCAGAGGCAGCGCTGAGGCCCGTGGTGTTGCGGATGGCGGAGTTTCTTGCGCTCCATCCTGACCTGCCTGTCGCCGATGTCTGTTATACGGCAGCTTGCGGAAGGTCTCACTTTCCTTACCGGTTCGCTCTGGTGGCAAGTTCCACTACCGAGATGGCGGCAGCGCTGGGCCGGGCCGCGCAGGGACCATTGCCAGTTCCACGTCCTACGCCGAACCTGGGCTCCACGCCCCGAATGGGGATTGTTTTTGTCAACCAGGAAATCTGGGACGGAACGTGGGCGGCGACGCTTTACGCAACGGAAGCTCGATTCCGCCACGCTTCGGAGGAACTTGTTGCTCCGCTACGAGCGCTAACATCTCAATCTTTCGCGGAGCTATTGGCGAACCCGCATCCCGAGGCCCGCGGCATCTCAAAGTTTGCTTTCCAATACACTCAAGCGCGGCTGTTCATTTCCCTGGGCGTGGCCGATTGGTCGGCGGGAGGCAGAGGGGCGGGCCACTGGGTGGCCGCGGCGCTAAATGGAACGACTCCGCTGGAGACTGCGTTACGCAAAGCCGCGCGAGAAGAGAACGATGAATCTCCCGACCCCGGAAGCAACGAAGAAACTACAAGTCTGCTACGCGGCCGCGGATGCACCGAGATTCTCTGGATCGGAACCGCTCCCGTGACGGACGCATACCCGTTGGACGCCTCGTGCGACCCCCGAACGCACCTGCTGCATATTCTCGGCGACTTGTACGTTGCCGGCCACTCCATCGATTGGAGCGCATTGCAGGTGGAATCCGGCGGAGTTCGGATTGGGCTTCCCACGTATCCCTTTCAACGAAGACGGTGCTGGCTTGAGCCACATGAAGTGCGATCTCTCGTCGGGGTGGGCGCAATATGAGCAGTTTTGGAGTCGAGCGTATTGCCATCTATACTCCCCGGTTCTCGGTGAGCGCGGTGGAACTCGCCGCCGCGCGCGGACGCGATCCCGAGGCGGCCCGGGCGCGATATTTGCTCGATACGCGCTCCGTTGCTCCCCCCTATGAAGACACCGTGACTATGGCAACCAATGCCGCTCGCCAGGTCTTATCGAGCGAAGATGCTTCGGCGGTAAGGTTGCTGATTGTGGCCACCGAATCGGGCATCGATTTCGGCAAGCCCATATCCACATGGGTTCACCGCCACTGCGGCCTTCCCGCTGAATGCCGCAACTTCGAAATCAAACACGCCTGCTTTGGAGGAACGGCGGCGCTGAAGACGGCAATTGCCCTGTTGATGACCGAGGGAAGAAGAAATGCCAAGGCACTTGTTATCTGTTCCGACTTGACGCGACCTTTTCCTCAGGAGGGATACGACTTCGCCGGGGGCGCGGTTGCGGTGGCCTTGCTGGTGAGCGACAACGCGGGGATTCTGAAGATAGATATGAGTCGCTGCGGCTATTGGACATTGGAGGTCGCCGACACATTTCGCCCCACCGCCTCGTCCGAAATCGGAGATAACCAGCTCAGCCTGTGTACATATCTCGACGCACTCGACGGCGCATATGACAACTATCTGCAACAGGCCGGCGCCTGCAACTACGATTCTGATTTCCACGCTCACATTTATCATGCGCCGTTCCCCGGAATGACCCGCGAAGCACATAAGTGCCTGCTCGCCCGCGATCCAACGATGAATGCGGAAAAGATCGCGGACAGTTTTCAATCCAAGGTATTGCCCGGTCTGACATTTGCGCGGAAGCTTGGGACCGCCTACGGAGCCTCGAACTTCGTGAGCCTCTTCGGTGTTCTGCGTGAGTGCCAGACATTAGCCGGCCCGAACAGAGTTTCCATTTACAGCTACGGGTCTGGTTGTCAGGCGGAGTTCTATGAGGGGATTGTTCCCGAAGGCGCGGGGAAAGCCGTTGATTTCGAAAGTATCGATTGCCAGTTGGCAACGCGCAAAACGATCTCTGTCGAAGAGTACGATCAGATGGCTCGTGCCCGCCAGGCTCAGATCGATCAGCCCTGTTTTCATGCGCTCTCAGATCCTGGGATCGCTGAATTCGAAGAGCTTTATGTGGGTCGACATCTTCTTTTCCTTGAGGGAGTGAAAGATTTCCGGCGTAACTATGCGTGGAGTTGAATGTGAGCGAGGTAATGGGCAACGGCTCAATAACGGACGTCGAATACATCGACTTGGGCGCGGGCTCCTTTGCCATCGAGGGGCTGTTGGCCCTGCGGAGTCGAGTCGCCGGTACGCGCGCCAAGGTGTTGGTCTTCGTCGCAGCCGGACTGCACACGGGCTTCGACCTTGCCGAAGTATGCGACGCTGCCACGAATGCAGACATTACGGTCGCCAGGCTGTTTGCCGATTGTCTCCTATCGATCCGCGAGGCAGATGCGATCACCATCGCTTCTGTGAATGGAAAAGTAACCGCGGGCAGCGTTGGTTTGATTGCGGCCTGCGACATCGTAATCGCCGATCCGGATGCGATCTTTCAATTGCCGGAAGTGGCAATCGGGATGATTCCCGCGTTGATAACGCCAATTTTGGCCAGGCGCATTGGTGAGCGTCGCTGCCACTATCTTGCTTTAAGCAGCCGGCCGATATCCGCGCACGAAGCGCACAGCATCGGCTTGGTGGACGAAGCTGCCGATCTCAGATTGGATCGCTGCGTGGAGAGACAGGTGCGCAGAATCCTCCGTTCGTCTCCCGCCGCGCTCGCAGAGTGCAAGAGACACATAAAGGAGGGTGAGCAGCAACGGATTCGAATCGAACTCGAAGTAGCGATCGTGCGCCTCTCCAACTGGCTTTCAAAACCAGGGGCGATTGAAGCGATTGCCGCATTTGCTGTTGAACCAGGAGGCGTTGTTGCGACGCCGGCGGAGGACCATCATGCCCCCAATCACGATTGAATACAGCGAAGCCGGCGTCGCAATTCTGAGGCTCTGCGACCCTGACAACGAGAACGCCCTCACAACTGAGTTCTGCTCCGCGTGGCTCGACTCTATGCATTGCCTTGCGCCGGATTCGGAACTGCGAGTACTGGTGATCGCCGGGCTTCCCAAGGTGTTTTGCTCCGGAGCATCCACCGCCACTCTGGAGATGCTCTCGAGCGGAAGCTTCGACGTGCGGGACCTTGAGCTCCCCGATCGAATTCTCAGCTTTCCGGTGCCTGTGATCGCCGCAATGGAGGGTCATGCGGTTGGAGGTGGATTGGTTGCCGCGCTCTGCTGCGATCTGGTGATTGCGGCGTCGGAAAAACGCTATGGGCTCAATTTCACCGAACTCGGGTTTACCCCAGGCATGGGAATCACCGGCCTGTTGCCTGCCTTGGCTGGGCATCATTTGGCTGCGGAAATGCTGCTTACTGGACGATTCTTCCAGGGCGACGAACTCGTCCGCCGCGGGCTGTTCAACGCCGCCGTGCCCTCAACCGAAGTGTTTGCGCTCTCTCTCGATCTGGCTCGCCAGCTCAAGTCCAAACCGCGCCACGTGCTCGAAATGACCAAATCCGCGCTTGCTGAGCCGCGGCGCGCGATCTTAGCCAAGGCGATGTCGAGAGAACACCTGATGCACCGGATCTGTTTTTCGCCGCAGAGTGGAGCAGTGCGCGAAGAAGTATTTTTGGCAACGGGGGGCTCACATCATGACTCGTGAAGAGACAATGCTGGTGGTGCTCAAGCACATCCGCGCGAATGTCTACGGCCTGGACGGGCACCAGATCGACGCATCGCGAGCCATGCTGGATCTTGGCGCCAGCAGCCTCGATATCGTCGAGATCGTCTCCGCTTCGATGCGCGAATTGCAAGTCAAGATTCCCCGCGCCGAACTCACTGGCCTGAAAAACATTGACGAGCTGGTAGACCGTCTGCACCAGGCCCGGCAGGAGGCTGCGGGATGAGTCTCTATGCAGATAAGGCGCTGACCGCAGCGACAGAAACTGTGGACCCGATCGCGATTCTCGGCATGGCGTGCCGCTTTCCCGGCGCCGATGATCTGGATGCCTTCTGGGCCATCCAACGCGACGCGATAGACGCCAGTACGGAATTTCCATCGGACAGGTGGGGCTCCGATGAAATGACCAATTCATTTCCGGACGACCCCGATCTAGCTTTTGTGCGCCGCGGCGGGTTCGTTTCGCGCCTCACAGAATTCGACGCAGGGTTCTTCGGAATCTCTGAGACCGAGGCAACTGCGCTCGACCCGCAGCACCGCCTGTTGCTTGAGACTGGCTGGCATGCGATCGAAGATGCAGCGCTCAAGCCGGATTCGCTGCCAAGGACCAAGTGCGGTGTCTTCATCGGGATCAGCGGCAGCGAATATGGGCAAATGCGAATGAAGTCTCTCGGCCCCATGAGCGCGTACGAAGCCATGGGAAACGCGCCCAGCGTGGCGGTGAATCGTCTCTCACGGTTATTGGGGGTCACGGGCCCGAGCCTGGGCGTGGATTCGGGATGCAGTTCGTCGCTGGTGGCCGTGCATCTGGCCTGCCAAAGCCTACAGCGAGGTGAGTCGCAACTCGCTCTCGCGGGCGGCGTAAATGCCTTGTGGGCGCCCGAAGTCTCATTGGCACTGGCGGAAGCGTGGATGCTGTCGCCCGAAGGCAAGTGCAAGAGCTTCGACGCATCAGCGGATGGGTATATACGCGCAGAGGGCTGCGGCGTGGTGGTGTTGAAACGGCTCACCGATGCGATCCGGGATGAGGATCCGGTGCGCGCTGTCATATTGGGGTCCGGCGTGGCTCACTGCGGCTCGGATGCGTCCGGGTACCTGGGATTGGGCACTGCAATGGAGTCCGCCTGCAAGGCGGCTGGGATCAGCACGGAAGAAATCGGCTATATCGAAGCGCATGGAGCCGGATCTCCGCGTGCGGATGGCAATGAGATCGACGGTTTCGCCAGGCTGCTAGAGCAGAGACACGGGCAGCCATGCCTGGTCGGCTCGATAAAAACGAATATCGGCAATCTGGAAGCTGCGGCGGGCGCGGCGGCACTTATCAGGACTGTTCAACTTCTGGAAAACGAATGCATCCCGCCTTTACTTCATCTAAAGAATCCCAACGCGGCGCTGGGCCGGTCACAAGGGAGACTTGAACTGCCCTCGAGAACAACTCCCTGGCCTCGCGGCACTGCGCGCCGTGTCGCCGCAGTCAATTCGTTCGGACTCGGCGGCACTTATGCCCACGCGCTGGTTGCAGAGGGTCCTCAGCGAGCGCCCGCGGATCATCATCAATCGGGCGGCGCGCTGGCGCTTTCCGCAAAGACTCCCGAGGCTTTGCGCTCATTGGCTGGCTGCTGGGCAGAATACATTGCCGCGCACCCTGAGATCTGCTGGGCCGATGCTTGTTTCACGGCAAAAGCGGGACGCGCACAATTGCCTGTTTCCATTTCAATTGGAGCGTCGAACACCGCAGATGGAGTCGGCCAGCTAAAGAGATTCCATCGGACGGGCGAGGTCGCTCCTTTCGACGGTGGATACGACTCTCCCGGCAAACGCATTTCGCTTCCCGGTTATCCGTTTGAGCAGAAGCCGTATTTGCCGCGCCGGAAGTCCGTGAACAAATCGCCGGTCCTTAGCCGCCTCGCTTCCCCTGCTTTCAAAGGCTTTGCGTATGAGACTTTGCTTCAGCCGGAGATGGAATGCGTCGCAGGGCATAGAGTTCACGGCAGTCCGGTGGCATCGGGTCCGTTGCTCGCGTCGTTGATTGCTGAAGCCGCGCAACGGAACATTGGCGATTGTTCGCTCACAGATTTGGAGTTACTGACCCCGCTTCGGTTCAGCACAGAAGGTCGCATGCTGCATCTGCTGTTTGAGGACGACAGAGGAGATGGACTCCGTTGCAATGTATACAGCCGGGCCGCAAATGAATATACCAAGTGGCTCCTTCATGCCGAGTGCGGCGTCGTTGCCAGTCGCAATCTGAACTCTTTTTGCCAGGCCGAAGCGGCATGCGGTCCCGGAGAGTTGCTGAGCGGGGAGGTTTTTTATTCATCTTGCCGAGAGGCAGGCATCGAATTGGCGCCTCAGATGCGCGTCTCTCTCGGTTTCGAGCGATTTGCGTCGCGTTGTTCGAGCCGCCTGGACTTGACGGCTGCATCTCTGAACCGCACCGGCAAAATTGGAACGGCACTCCAGGCCGCGGTGGAACTGCTCGCGGTGGTCACGCAACCGCGATTCGAGGCCGCCTGGATTCCCGTCAGTGTCGAGGCCGTGCAAATCAGCACAACCGCCCAACTAGAGCTTGGCCATGCCAACCTCATCGGCGCGGATGACACCGATATCCTTGGAGACGCTTTTTTCACGGATTCCGCCGGAGTTCCCTGCGCTGAAGTTCGCGGTCTGCGCCTCCGTGCGGCGGGGCGTGAAGCCTTTTTAAATGTCCCGCTCTCCCAAGATGTGCCGGTCGCCAATGCGCCGCCCGATCCGTTCCTGATCGCGATCGAGGCCGCAGATCGAGCAAGACGGACAATGATGCTCATGGAATGGCTCCATGTCCAGATCCGTTCGCTACTGCGAACCGAGCCGATGACCTTCGATGAGAATGCCGGTTTCTTCGATCTCGGCATCGACTCATTGATGCTCGTGGAATTGCGCAACCGTCTTCAGCGCCTGCTTCATCGCCGGATCGATGTTTCGATGGCAGCCCTCTTCAGTTATCCCACGGCGGCGGCGCTGGCTGCATATATCTGCAGCGAAGTTTGGCCGGAGAAACCGGATGCCGAGCTCGACACCATTGAGTACGAAGTTCTTCAACTTTCTGAAGAAGAGCTGGATCGTTCACTGAAAGCCTACGAGTAGAGTTCCCGGGGTACATGACAGATGCATGACGCCTCGCACAGCAACGGATTAGCCGAACGGCAACGATTGCTTATCGCCTTGCGCAAGATGGAAGCGCGCCTGGAGGCTGCAGAGCGCGACCGCCGCGAGCCGATTGCCGTCGTCGGCATGAGCTGCCGCTTTCCCGGAGGCGCCAGTACACTCGACTTGTATTGGAATCTGCTCGAATCGGGCCGCTGCGCTGTCAGAAAGGTTCCTGACAGCCGATGGGACGCCGATGCGTTGTATGACCCCGATCCTCTTGCTCCCGGCAAAATCGGCTCTCGCTATGGGTCATTTCTCGATGAGATCGACTTGTTCGATGCAAGCTTCTTCGGAATCTCGGCGCGAGAGGCCGCGTGCATGGACCCACAGCAGCGGCTTCTGCTGGAGGTTATCTGGGGGGCTCTTGAAAATGCGGCCATCCCCCCCGACTGTCTAGCAGGCTCGCGCACGGCGGTCTATACGGGAATTTGTTTTAACGATTACGGGCGCCGTCATTTCTTTTCGAACGATCGATCGCGCATCGACCCGTGGAGCGGAACCGGCATCGCCGGCAGCGTAGCCAGCGGGCGAATCTCGTATGTGCTTGGGTTGCGCGGCCCTAACCTCCCCGTGGACACCGCCTGCTCCTCGTCTCTGGTCGCAGTTCATCTTGCGTGCCAGAGCCTGCGCGCGCGAGAGGCGGATGCCGCCATTGCCGCGGGCGTCAACCTGATGCTCAGCCCCGAGCCCAGCATCTACCTCACAAAAGTGGGCGCCCTCGCACGCGACGGCATATCGAAGGTTTTCGATGCCGCCGCCGATGGCTACGGCCGTAGCGAAGGCTGCGCTGCTATCGTGCTCAAGCGTCTCTCCGATGCTCTTGCTGCGGGAGACGCCGTGATGGCCGTAATTCCCGGCAGTGCGGTCAATCACGATGGACGCAGCGCCGGGCTGACCGTGCCAAGCGGACTCGCGCAAATGGAAGTCCTTCGATCGGCTCTGGCGGCAGCCCAGCTAGACGCCGGCAAGGTGGATTATGTAGAGGCGCATGGCACCGGAACACCGCTCGGCGACCCGATCGAGATCCAGGCGCTGCACGCCGCCCTGGCTGCTCAGCCGGGACGCAGGCATAAGCTCATCGCAGGCTCGGTAAAAACCAATATCGGTCACCTTGAAGCCGCCGCCGGGCTCGCGGGCTTGATCAAGGTTGTTCTGGCGATTCAGCACGGCGAGATTCCTGCTCATTTGCATCTTAATCGCCTCAATCCTGAAATCGAAGCCTACGCAAATGCAATTGAATTCCCTATTGCGTTGACATCGTGGCCTGTCACCGACAAGCCAAAACTGGCGGGCGTGAGCGCCTTTGGGTTCAGCGGCACAAATGCACATGTATTGATCGAAGAGGCCCCAGCAGCTCCTGCCTCGCCTGCCAATCCGGTTCCGGGCTTGCTGGTCATTTCAGCGAAGAGCGCTGCAGCGCTGGAGGTTCTCCGCGGTCATTATTGCGAGATGCTCCGCGCAGCTCCTGCGAGGGACTGGCCAGCAATTTGCGTAACCGCGGCGCTCGGCCGTAACCACTTCGCGTATCGCACCGCGATTATAGCTACGTCGTGCCACGAAGCTCTCAGTCAACTGGAGAAAGAAGGCACGCCGGTACCCGTAACCGGTGAGACGCATAAGATAGCCGCCCGCTATATGAGTGGAGAGACGCTGAACCTGGAAGAAATCTTTTCCCGACGCGCCACGATTCCCAATGCGCTGCCAAACTATCCGTTCGAGCGCCAGCGCTACTGGCTCGACGCGCCAGTCACTTGTGAAGTCGCCACAGTCCCGTCTTTGGATCATCCGCTCCTGGGGAAACGGCTGCGCTCACCTCTTCGTGAAACTCAATATGAATCGCAAATCTCGTTGCCCCTATTTCCCTGGCTCGCCGGTCACCGCGTGCACGGCGAGCTCGTGTTTCCCGCCAGCGCTTACATCGGAATGGCGCTGATGGCGGCTCGAGAGAGCGGCGACGCAAACGGTATCCGGCAGCTTTCGATCCTTGAGCCTCTGACGCCTGCCGAGCCGCGAACCGTTCAACTGATCGCCAGCGACGGCAGGTTTCGCATTCTCAGCCGTGCATCTGGCCCAGACCAGGACCCTGACCCAGACCCGGAACACTGGATCACGCATTGCGAAGGTGTTTTTGAAACGACAGACAACGAAAACACGCCGCGGCCCTCAGTCGATCTCGCGTCAATTCGGAAGTGTTGCCGAGAGGAGATTGGTAGCGCAGCGTTCTATTTGGATCTGCGTGCCCGAGGACTCCACTACGGCGAAGCATTCCAGCGGATCGATCGGATCTGGCGGGGTAGCAGGGAAGTGCTGGCCAGGTTGTCGCCGATCAAGACACTGGACTCACTCGCCATCCATCCCGCGGTCCTTGATGGAGGGTTCCAGGCGCTCTATGCCGCGATCGAGGACATCAACGCGTGCTACATCCCTGCGAGTTTTGGACGGATTCAAAACTTCGCTGAGGCACGGGGACCTGTGTGGTGCCATGCGATCCTGCGCGATGGCGGAGCCGATCTCCATTTCTGCGATGACGACGGAGTTTCGCTGCTCGAAGTCACTGACGCAGTCTTTCACCCAGTCGACGCCAACTGGCGGCAAGTTGTCCCATCGACCACGCACGACTTCTACCAGGCGAAATGGATTGAACAACCGCTCCAAGAGACCTCGCGGACCGCATGCAGGTGGCTCGTTTTCGGTTCTCTAAATGCCGAGATCCCCGCTTTCATTCGTGAATTGCGGAGGGCCGGCAGCATGGCACGTGTGGACAAGGGGAGCGAGGACCTTTTGGTGGAGGTCGCCTCATCGGGCGAGCCGTGGGGATGTGTATATGTGGGTTCGACAGGGTCCACGCCTGCACTCGAAACGGTCAGCGGCCGGGAGATGTTAGTCCGGCAGCAGGGGCTGGCGGAAGGCCTTATCGCTTTGACGCAGCGCCTGCTCGCGTCGCTCCCGGGCCCGCATTGGCGCGGCTTGTGGTTGATCACCCGCGGCGCACAACGCGTTGCTGACGACGAGCCGTCAGGCGATATCGAAG
>CAVSYM010000025.1:0-57164 GCA_963732165.1 uncultured Acidobacteriaceae bacterium | reverse complement strand
TCCGCATGGACAAGAATCGAAAGCGTGCCGTACTTCTCCTTGAGCGCGGCGAAGAGCGCATCGATCTCGGCGTCACTCGAGACGTCGCACTGGAAACCCGACGCGCCGGGTAGCTCGTTGATGAGGTCTTGCGCTTCGGCCTTCATGCGCTCGTTCTGGTAACAGATGGCGAGGGTCGCGCCAGCCTGGTGCAGCTTTTGGGCGATGCCCCATGCGATGGAACGCTTGTTGGCCAGCCCGAAGACGACGGCCGTTTTGCCCGACAAATCGATCATGTGTTTCAGGTTCCTCCGGGGAACTAGACCAAAGAGTTAAACAGCGGAGCTGCGTTTCTTAGAATATCAGTCGTGTTGGCGCCGCTTTGGTTGAGCGATTCCGGAGGGGCTAAAGCCCGGACGTATTTTTACGGGCGTTTTCGGCCCGGCTAAGCAGGTTGCGGGAAAAGTGATTCTGCAAGCGCGAGAAGCAGCAGGGGCTAAAGCCCGGCGGTGAAAGGGAAGCGTTTGTGGCCCGGCTGAAGCCGTGCCCTTGTTACAAAGCCTCCTTTGTCTGTGCACCGACGAGTCTTTCGGCAACCTGTAAAGCCGTGCCCTTGTTACGAAACGTCCCAACGCGCGATTCTCCGCAGCCTCATCAGCCCCTGCAAATCCTGTCGACCTCACCGGTGCGCCTCTCACCCGCCCAGATCGAGCAGCTCGACTTTGCCCACCGGACGGCCAAGAAAACGCGAACCGAGCCTTTCGAATTTTTCGACCGAGTCGGTCGCAAAGCACCGAATTTCGGTTTGCTGCTCTTGGCTTGAATTCGATTCCACCCTAACCGAATTCGCGGGTGCAGACTCAGTTAGGATGGGCCCCCCCCCCCCGTTGAATATTTGCGCGGCCACCTGCGCTGTGGCTTCGGCAGAGTCGATCACCTTTACGCCCGGCCTCACTGCGCGTTCAATCAGCCTACGCAGCAATGGATAGTGCGTGCATCCCAGTACCAGCGTATCGGGATTGAGGCCGTGCGCCCCCGCTTCGGCGCGCAGTTCGTTCAGATAGATGTCAATCACTTCTTCGGTCACCGGGTGGTCGGTCCATCCCTCTTCAACCAGCGGCACCAGCAGAGGACAGGCCTTCTCGAGCGCGCGCAAACCCTGCGCGCTGCACGCGGCCGTGTACGCCTGGCTCTGCACGGTCGCGTTGGTGGCGATCACCAGCACGTCGTTGGTCTTCGATGCCAGGCGCGCCGCCGTCGCGCCAGGCTCGATCACGCCCAGCACCGGCACCGGAACCGCCTCCTGAATTGCATCGAGCGCAAGCGCGCTGGCGGTATTGCAGGCGATTACCAGGTACTCGGCGCCCTGCTCGCGCACCAGGAACTGCGCGCTCTGGGCGGCGTAGCGCGCAATGGTGCGGCGTGATTTGGAACCGTAAGGCAGCCGCGCTGTATCGCCAACAAAAGCGAAACGCGCCCGCGGCAGCTTTTCAATGAGCGCGCGCAAAACTGTTAAGCCGCCGAAACCTGAGTCGAAGACGCCGATGGTGGGAGCGGTCGAATGATTTGATTCGTTCATGGAGTCACTGCCTCGGCGGCGACGGCTTGCGAAGTGAGATAAGTTCGCGTCAGGTCGGCGTGGCCGGCGAGCGTGTCGTGCTGTTGTCCGTCGATCAGGAAGCGCACCGACGCAATGCGCGGAAAGTTTGCGTGGAGCGTGGCGCAGATTGACAGCACCGTCAGAGTCTCAGTCTCGATGCCTGACGGGTGGTTTGCCGCAAACGATCCCGACAGGTTCACGACAGCAAGTTCGGGACCGGACTGAGCATCTTTCCGGCTCGCAGGCGCGGGGCTCGCAGTTCCGGAACGCGTGTCGCCGGCCGGCGCGGGCAGCAGAAACACTTGCTCGACCGATTGAGCGCCGCCGGGAACCGGATGTGCGGAATCCGAAGCCGCGTAGAGATCGAGCAGCCTGCCCAGGATGGCGCGCGCCCTCGCTCCAGGATTGGCCTCAAGCGAGGGCAACGGCAACGACAGAACGCGCGGCTGCAGCGAGCCATCGGCATCGCTGGCTACCATCAGGGTTGCCGGCTCGGCTTGAGCAACCAGCGGCGCCTGGGTGGGCGCCGAGTTCTGGCCCTCAAGCATCTTCTGGTGAGCGCGGTCGAGCTGCCGCCACAAAAACACCGTCATGATGACCGACGCCACCAGCAGGAGAATAAAAAGCACGGTCTGAAAGCGGGGAATCATGGCTGGCCCGCCCCCGTGCCCGATCCCGTCGAGCGCCACTCCACGATCGCCGCGGCAATTGACTCAGCGATCCGCGCCTGGTAGTCGGCATCGTTCAGGCTGTCGATGCCGGAGTGGCCCGATCCAGATTGCCCCGATCCGGCTGTAGCGCCCTCGGGGCTCATCTCAACCGCAACGGCCGGGCAGGCCATGCTGTCCACAACCGGCAGTGCGGTGCGGCCCAGCGTCACATTCAAACCGGCGTGTTGCAGAGCGGAATTCAATACCCCCGCAAAGCCCAGGCTGCGATTGATCCATGGCGCCTGCGCGGTCCGCCAGGGCTCAATCCTCACCGGCCGAGCGGGCGCCAGTGACGAAATAAACAGATGCACGCCCGTGCCGCTCAGAGATGCGTGCAGGCTGAGGCACGCCTGCGCATTGGCATGGTCCACAATCTCGTCGCGCTTCACGGGGTCAACATTCGTATCTGTCTCGCGCGTCGTGACCACGTTGATGCCGCGCGCCGCAAGCAGCGATCGCAGGCGCACGCTCAAGGCCAGTGTTGTGTTCTTTTCCATCCAGTTCCCGGATTGGGCTCCGCTGTGCCCGCCGGTGTCGTCGCCGCCGTGAGCGGCGTCAAGAACAACCGTGTAGCGCGAAGCCGGAGCCGGCGGAGCCTGCGCGACGGCCATCTGATGAAGGGCGAGGAGCTGCATGGAGGATGCGAAAACTAAAAGCACCCAGGCAGATGGGCGGCTTCCGAGCGCATGGCTACTCGTTCGAGCCAGAGAACGGGATTTGAGCCCAGCAGGCAAGGGACACACCTCGGGAGTGGGTGCTCCGGCCTTCCGCGCAGCCGGAGCGGCGTATTGCGCAGTTCGCGCTCTTAAAGCGTCCACTCGCCACGTTGCTTGATTTCGGCGTGCATCGCATCCGGAGCAAGGTCCAGGTCACCAGGCCAGGTCACAACTCCGCCATCGAGCGTAACTTGTGCGAAGAGCGACGCGTCGGCGAGGGCGGCGAAGACCCCGGCCTTCGGCGAATGCACCAATCGAGACAGATCGACGGTGCCTTGAAGGCCGTCGGCAAATGCAACCCGGAGGCGGAAACCGGGAAGCGCGTCTACCCCTGTCACGCGCCAAGACGACCGGGGCGCGACTTCAGTCGCTACGGCAGTGGACGAATTCTCTCCGGCATTTGATTCTGAACGCATAGTTCCCAATCCCTCATCAGCTCATTCCGGTGTTGCTGCGCCCATTCCAGGACGAGCGCCATTGCGCGCGGGGGTAAATCTCCGCGGAGGACTTCGAATGTCTGGATGGCTATCAAAGCCTCGAATTCAGCATACAACGCGTGGAAATGCGGCGGGGGATGATCCGCGAAGTACATCTGAATCAAGATGCCGTAAAATCTGCTAATCGTCGGCATGGATCTCCTCGGTTTCTCGATCGGTCGAACCACCCGCCTATGTCCGCGTTGAGCTTACTCCAGCGCATAAATCGTCAGGCCGCTGAGCAGCTTGGGATAAAAATCCGTCGATTTCTGCGGCATCACGTCGCCGGCAAAGGCGACTTCGCGCAGCTGCTCCATGGTCACCGGTTTGGTGAGGAAGGTTACATCGGCCTCGCCGCGGCGCACCTGTTCAACGGCCTCGCCGGCATCGCGCAGGTAGCGCAGGTTGGTCTGCTCGCGCACCCTTTCGGCATCCAGGCCCAGCAGCCGGTCAAGAATGATCGAATGCAGTTGGGTCAGGTCGAGCTGCCGCTGACGTTCGGGTATGCCGGCCAAGGCAGCGGCCATCTTGTCAGGCCTGGCGCGAAGCAGAAGATCTGTGCCGTGCATTACCGCGATGAATGCCGTGCCGCTTTGCGCCTTCAGTGTCTCAAGCAGGGTCGCAGCTTCACCCTCCGGCAGCGGGTCGATGGTGAAAAACTCGCCCGCCTTCTCCACAAACTCAGCCGGATCGAATCTCGCCAGGCTGTGCACCACTCGATGCGTAGGCAGAATCACCAGCCCGTCCGAATCCATGTTCACAAAAGTCATCATCACCGCGGCCTCGGGATACGCCGGCTGCATTACATGATTGGCAGCGTACTCAATCCTATACGTGCCGGTTGCCGCGTGTTCCCCGGCATGCTCCTTCGAATAATTAAGCGCCGTCTCGTAGCGGTGGTGGCCGTCTGCGATAATCAGCTTCTTGTCGGCCATCGCGGTCGTCAGCATGTTGATGGCCGCCGGATCGGCGATGCGCCAAATCCGGTGCACCACGCCGTACTCGTCGGTAATTTCTGCGTCGGCCGCACCCGCGCCGTCGTACAGAATGCCCTCAACCGTGCCGCCCGGGTCGCTGTAGAGCATAAAGATCTGCCCAAAGTGCGCGCGCGTGGCTTTCAGCAGATTCAGCCGATCGCTCTTGGGCTTTGAAAGTGTCTGCTCGTGGCGAAAAACCACCCCTTCGGAGTAGTCGTGCAGCTTGCCGAGAGCGATAAAACCGCGCCGCTCTTTCGTCTCGCCCGAGCCTGGCACTTTAAAACTCTGCGAGTACGCAAAGACGCAGGGTTCTTTCTCCTGTGTCAGAACGCCCTGCTCCCGCCAGGCTTTGAAGTCGCGCGCCGCCCGGGTGTAAACGCTCTCGCCGCGTTCGGCATCGAAGAGTTCAGGCAGGCCCAGAATGATGCGGACAAGATTGTAGGGACTGCGCTGGTAGTAGCCCTGTTGCATGGAAGGGGAGATCTTGTCGTACGGCTGGGTGACAACATCATCCAGGCGAACGGCGGTAGCGTTGTAATGCCAGGCGCGAAAAGGATAAATGCGAGCCATCGGGAAGGTCGTGCTCCGCGTTGAAACGGTTGGAGTTCTGGGCCCCGGGCATTCGCTCATCGAGCCAATTCAGATGGCCGGGGCGTTCAGCTTCGATTGTATCCCAGCACTCGCTGCTACCCTGTTATCGTCGGGAACGTCACACAAGGATCAGAGATCCCATATTGGGCGCGCAGGAAGTGTTCAAATCGTGCTACTATCGCCTCCAACCCAGGGTGCAATACCATGACGATCCCTCCCCAGTTTCGCGAACGCCAGTTTTGGGGCGGTCGACAAATTATGTTTCGCCGCCAGGTTTGGTTAATTCTATTTATTACATTCGTTTTCCTGGTCCACGCACATGCGCAGGACGACCAGTTGAACAAGGTGCATGTGCAGCCTCCCGGTTCAACTGAAACGCAGGGAACCGAGCCGGCCGGTGCCGAGGCTCCGCCTGATGCCGGCATCAAGTCCCTCAAAATCCACCCCGGTTCCTTCATCCGCATGGATGTGAACCTGGTGCTGGTTCCGGTAACCATCACCGACCCCATGAACCGGTTGGTTACCGGCCTCGAAAAAGAGGATTTTCAGATTTACGAGAACAATGGCGAGCAGAAGATCGAGAGTTTTGCCTGCGAGGATGCCCCGGTCTCGATCGGCATCATCTTCGATCTCTCCGGCTCCATGTCTTCGAAACTCGTCCGCGCCAAAGAGGCCATTCTGCAGTTCATCAAGACGGCCAATCCCCAGGACGAGTTTTTCGTCATCGGATTCAACGACCGGCCTGAGCTGATCGAGGATTTCACCAGCTCGGTCGAAGACATCCAGGCCCGCCTGGCGATGGTGCAGGCCGGCCACCGCACGGCGCTGCTCGATGCAATTTATTACGGAGTTGAGAAGATGAAGGACGCGCACCACGAGCGCAAAGCGCTGCTGGTAGTCTCCGACGGCGGCGACAACCGCTCCCGCTACACCGAAGGCGAGGTCCGTGCCGAGGTACGCGAGTCCGATGTGGAGATTTACTCGATCGGCATCTTCGATGCCTACGCGCCCACTCCCGAGGAGCGCACCGGTCCGCAGCTGCTTGAAGACCTCAGCGATTCCACCGGCGGGCGCCTCTTCCGCGTCGACGACGTTGACGAAATGAGCGACATTGCCGAGAAAATCTCAAATGAGCTGCGCAACCAGTACGTCATCGGTTACAAACCCAAGGACCTGAATCACGACGGCAAATGGCGCAAAGTGAAGGTAAGAGTCAATCCGCCTCCCGGATTGCCTCCACTATCGGTCTATGCCCGTTCCGGCTACTATGCGCCTCTTCAATGAGGCCGCGTAAGCTCGGGTTCCTCGCAAATATCGGCCAGGAATCCGGTACACGCCTTCTTCCGAGGAAAATCCCACGCAATTGGGCCTGGAGACCTAAACGATATCCATTCTATTGCGTCACCATTATGTGATTCGTTACATTCCCGGCGACCTGACCCACGACGGTAAGTGGCGTAAAGTGAAGGTGAAGGTTAATCCACCTCAGGGATTGTCTCGTCTATCGGTTTATGCTCGATCCGGCTACTATGCGCCATCGCAATAACATGATCCTGGCGGTACTCGTGGCCGGAACCGCGCTCGCCGCGGCCGCGCAACAACCCGCCGCGCCGTCGCAGACCGCACCCGCACAGACCGCGCCGGGCCAGACCGCGCCCGCTCCGGCTGCTCCGCTCACCGTTGACCGCGACCCGGTGCGCGCGCCTGCCGGCACCGTCGCCGCGCCGGAAACGGGACCAGTTAACAAGCAGGGCCCTGGGTACCTGATACGCACCGACGTTGAAGAGGTGGTGCTCAACGCCACCGTGCTCAATGGCTCGCAGCTCGTACAGAACCTCACCAAAGACGATTTCCAGGTTTACGAGGACGGCGTCAAGCAGACGCTGCTCAGCTTTCAGCACACCGATCTGCCGGTTTCCATCGGCCTGGTGATCGACAACTCGGGCTCCATGTACCGCAAGCGGCCCTCGGTGAACAAAAGCGCGCTCGACCTGATCGAGGCCTCAAACCCCAGCGACGAGGCCTTTGTCGTGAACTTCTCTGACGAGGCCTTCATCGACTGCGACTTTACCAGCGACATCAACAAGCTGCGCGACGGCCTTTCGCATATCGATTCGCGCGGCGGCACGGCTCTTTACGACGCGGTTGTAGCCTCGGCCGACCACCTGGTAGAGCAGGGCAAACGGCCCAAGCAGGTGCTGGTGCTCATTACCGACGGCGACGACAATGCATCGACGCTGAACCTCGAGCAAACCATCCACCGCGTGCAGGAGCTCTCCGGCCCCGTCATTTATACCATCGGCCTGCTCTTCGGCGATGAGATGACGCGCGCCGAGGTGCGCCACGCGCGCCGCTCCCTCGAACTGCTGTCGGGCGAGACCGGCGGCATGGCCTTCTTCCCCAAGTCAATCGAAGAAGTAGACCAGATCGCGGCCGAGGTGGCGCGCGATATCCGCAGCCAGTACACGCTGGGCTACCACTCCACCAAGCCCACCTCCCAGCCGGGCTTCCGCCGCATCGAGGTTACTGCCGCAGCGCCCGGCATGGGCAAGCTCACCGTCCGCACCCGCACCGGGTACTTCCCGGTCGTGCCCAAGCAGAAGCAGACGGCTGAAGTAACGAGGTAAGGCCGCTCCCCGCATTTCGCCACGCGTTTCTAACCTCCCGCATTTCGCTGAATGCCATTCGCTGTCGAGCCATCTAATACGCCTGCCTTCGCACGATAAGCTAATAGCTAGGAGCTAAAAGCTAGAAGCTGAATTCATGGCCGACTACAAATACTCGACCCTTGCCGTTCATGCCGGGCAGCACCCCGACCCGCTCACAGGCGCGGTGAATGTGCCCGTTTATCTTTCATCGACGTTTGAACTCACCGGCATCGGCACCGACCGCGGCTGGGACTACTCGCGCGCCGGCAACCCCACCCGCGACCGGCTCGAAACCGCGGTGGCTGCTCTCGAGGGCGGCATGAGCGGGCACATGTTCACCAGCGGTATGGCAGCCATTTCGGCGCTCGTGGCCATGCTGCGCGCCGGCGACCATGTGGTCTGCTCGCTCGACGTCTACGCCGGCACCGTCCGCCTCTTCGACCGGATCGTCTCCGGCTACGGCATCGAGATCGAGTACGTCGATACCAGCGACCTCGGCGCAGTCGAGAAAGCGATGAAGCCGAACACCAAGCTCGTGCACATTGAGACTCCCTCGAACCCGCTCATGGTGCTCACAGATATTGCGGGCGTGGCCAAAATCGCGCATGCGCACGGCGCCGAAGTGAGCGTCGACAACACATTCATGTCGCCGGTGCTGCAGAGCCCGCTGGCGCTCGGCGCAGACATCGCGATGCACTCGACCACCAAGTACCTCAACGGCCACTCCGACGGCCTGGGCGGCGCTATTATCGGCTCGACGCCCGAGCACAAAGAAAGGTTCGGGCTCATCCAGAAAGCCGCTGGCGGCGTGATGTCGCCCTTCGAGTGCTTCCTGGTTCTACGCGGCATCAAGACGCTGCCGTTGCGCGTTCGTGAGCACGAAGAAAACGGTCGTGCTGTTGCCGAATTCCTCGCCACGCACCCCAAGGTGCAAAAGCTGGCCTATCCGGGTCTCAAGAGCCATCCGCAATACGAACTCGCACGCAGGCAGCAGACGGGGTTCGGCTCCATGATGAGCTTCGAGCTCAATTCGCGCGACGAAGCGGCGCGGTTCCTGGCGGCCATCAAGATCTTCTTGAACGCTGAATCACTGGGCGGCGTTGAAAGCCTGGCCTCGCATTCGGCGACCACTACACACGGCTCGGTGAGCGAAGAGGTGCGCCAGAGGATGGGCATCAACGAAGGCCGCATCCGGCTCTCCATCGGCATCGAGGATAAGGAAGACCTGATCGCCGACCTCGACCAGGCTCTGGCGGTGGTTTAAGGATCACCGTGTCATCATGGATGGGTGACTCACGCCGACCCATTCACCGCCCCCATGCACGGCAAACTTCTTCTCGCCGTGGACACCTGCGGTCCTTCGGGTTCAGTAGCGCTGGGCAGGCTCGCCGGACGCGACCTCGAAATCCTGGGCGAGACCGAGCTTGAAGGGCGCAGCTACTCGGCCACGTTGGTCACGGCTGTCGCCGATCTGCTTGACGCTGCCGGCGCGTCAGTCAGCGACCTTGGCGGCATCGTCGCCGTGAACGGTCCGGGCAGCTTTACCGGGGTGCGCGTGGGGCTGAGCGCGGTGAAAGGCCTGGCCGAAGCCGATCGGATTCCGGTCGTCGCCGTTTCGCGGCTCAAGGTACTGGCGCGCAAGTCCGGCGTGCCGTCGGCGGCGATCGACGCGCGTCGCGGAGAGATTTTCCTGCGCCTCGAGCGCACCGGCCACGATGCGGAAGAGCTGCTCGCCGGGCCTGAAGAACTCGCGTCGATCCAGCCTGCGCCGGTTCGCATCGCGGTCTGCGACGAAGGCGCAGCGGCGATGCTTGCCGCAGCCTGGCCCGGAACGCAGCAGGTACGCGTCGCCGCGCCGCGCGCGTCAGAAGCAATGAGGCTGGGCGAGGCGCTGCTTGTGGCCGGAGTGGCGCAGGACCTGGCGCTGCTCGACGGACACTACCTTCGCCGCTCCGACGCCGAGATTTTCGGCCCGGCCAACATGGCCGCGCCGGCATCGCCGCGGCCCGGCAGAGCATGAAACACGAGCCATGAAACACGAGCATGAGATTCGATCCCGCTGCTATCGAAATTCGAAACCTGGCCGAGTCCGACCTCGAAACCGTCGTCGGCCTCGTCGAGTCGCTCGAAGAAGCTCCGCACTGGCCCCAGGAGACGTTTGTCCAGATGCTCTCCGGCGAGTTCCGGGCGCGCCGCGTCGCGCTGGTCGCAACTGACGCCAGCACGGGTGAGGTTGCTGGCTTCACGTTCGCCAGCCTTGTCGTTCCCGAGGCGGAGCTCGAGTCCATCGCGGTGTCTCCGGCTCACCAGCGCCTGGGCATTGGCCGCCAGCTCCTCGCGGGGCTCGTCAGAGATCTCCGCCAAGCCGGCGTCGAAACCCTCCACCTCGAAGTCCGTGTGTCAAATCGCGCGGCAATAGGCCTCTACAACTCGTTTGGATTCAACGAAACCGGCCGCCGTCCGCGCTACTACTCCGACCCCGTTGAGGATGCCGTCCTGATGACGCTGCACCTGGACTAAATCCCCGCCAATCCCGTTTTACCGGGCAAAACGTATTTGGCGGCGACGTTTTCCCGCGCAAGCGAGTGATTCTCATCACGCTTGTGGGAGGGCGTTCCCGATTTTGCACAGCCCGTCATTACTTTCTGTTCGTTTCCCACTTGCGGAAACACATGCGACGGAGCTATATGTGAATGTTCTGCAAATAACGGGAGCACCGGTTGGCAACAAAGCCGGGACCGCGGTACGGAGGTGCTTGATGGACGAAATAAAGGACTCCACGCTGGGCGAAGAAATTAATCGCCTGCACGCCGAACATAGTCGCTACGCTCAGCGGTTGGATGAATTGATTCAAAAGCCCTATCTTAGTGCGGACGAGCAGCTTGAAGAAGTTCGTTTGAAGAAGCTCAAGCTGCATGCCAAGGACCTGATCTTTGCGCTTGAGCGCCGGTCCCTGGCGCTGGCATAAGATTCAGTTACGCGAGCCTCCCGGCTCGGCAAGCGGGCAATGCGTGCGACCCACGGGCTGGGTGTCGGCGACTGTGTCTGCTGACGAGGCCTTCGACCAACCTCTTCAATCGGTTCCCGCGCTGTGGCCTTGCCTCCAGCCGATTCATGGTTCACCGTATAATCGTTGGGACGATGGTTCGTGATGGTTACATATACGGATTGAGCCTTTTAGCAGTCGCAGTTATTCTGGTGTGGCTTACCGGCAACTGGGGCTGGAGCCTCCCCGCCATTCTCCTCGCCATTTTCTTTCTTCAGTTTTTTCGCGACCCCGAGCGCGAAATTCCTTCCGGCATTGGGCTGATTGTCTCGCCGGGAGACGGCAAAGTTACCGAGACCATCCTCATCCAGACCCCCGAAGGCGACCGCCAGCGCATCAGCATTTTTTTGAGCGTCTTCAATGTGCACATCAATCGCGCGCCCATCAGCGGCATTCTCAGCCGGGTTTCGTACCAGAAGGGCAAGTACCTGAACGCCATGAACCCTGACTCAGCCGACCGCAACGAGCAGAACGTCGTCACGGTGAAAGGGCATGGCAAGGACGAGGGCATCGAGGTGGTTTTCAAGCAGATCGCCGGACTGCTGGCGCGGCGCATCGTCTTCAACTTCAAAGCGGGCGACAAAGTGGAACGCGGCGAGCGCGTCGGTCTAATCAAATTCGGCTCAAGGGTCGATGTCATTGTTCCCGCCGATGCAGTTGTGCGGGTCAAGGTGGGCGACGACGTGAAGGGCGGCGCCACTGTGCTGGCAGAAATGCTTGAAGCCGTTGCGGCCGTGCCTGTGCGCACCAGCGAACGGTCGGCATCAGCCAGGGTATACCAAGATCTGCCGGAGAGCGAGGGCGCATGAACCACCTGGATGCGCAGGAGACGCGCGCGAGAAACCGGGCAAGACTGCGCCGCGGCATGTACCTGTTGCCATCGCTGTTTACGGCCGGCAACATCGGCGCGGGCTACTTTTCGATCACGCAGACCATCGACGCCATCACCAATAACAATGCCCAGGTGCACCTCGACTGGGCCGCCATCGCCATCCTCTTTGCAATCCCGTTCGACTCGCTCGACGGCCGGATCGCGCGCATGACCAATACCGTGACCGACTTTGGCCGCGAGCTCGATTCAATGGCCGACGTGATCACCTTCGGCGTGGCACCGAGCTTGCTTGCATTTGTATGGGGATTCCACTTTCTACCCGATTCGATCAACCCGATCCTGCATCAGCATCTTCTGCAAGCAGGCGCCTTCATCTGCTTCCTGTTTCTGCTGTGCGGCGCGTCGCGTCTGGCGCGGTTCAACATCAGTCACGACGCGCAGCCGCGCAACCCCGGCCGGCCGGATCGTAAATATTTTGTCGGCATGCCGATTCCCGCCGCAGCAGGCCTGCTCGCGGCCACCGTCCATTTCTTCAACGCGTATCCGATTGAAGAGTGGTGGGTGGCTATCCCCTGGCTCATCCTGGTGGGCCTGGCCGGCTTCCTGATGGTGAGCACCTGGCGATTCTGGTCAGGTAAAGAGATCAACCTCACACGGCGGCATCCGTTCCAGCTACTTTTGTTGCTGGCCGTGATCTTCTACATTACGCTGCGTTATTCGAACGTGATTCTTTTCCTGGGAGCGCTGGCTTACATGTTCTCGGGCATCTGGGCCCGCGCGGTATATGGATGGTCGCGCCGCCGCCGCCGACCCAGACCCGCAGCAGCGCAACCCCCCGCGCCGGAACCCGAACCGCTGGGACCGAGATTTACCGATTGACCTAAGTGTTTCGGTGCTATCATCCGCCATCTGCGTGTTTGCCGGCAGGCTGACTTGCAGTTTTCCAAAGGACACCTGTGTACAAGATTGCCATCGCCGGAGCTTCATCGTTACTTGGCCGCGAACTCAAAGACGCGCTCAATGAATCGCCATTGGCCGCTGCCAACATTGCGCTGCTCGACGAAGAAGAGGGACAGGGACAAATCGATCAGGTAGGCGACGAAGTCACTTTTATTCAGGCTCTTACTTCAGAAGCGTTCGAGCACGCCGACTTCACTTTCTTTTGCGGCTCCGAGGACTTGACCCGCCTGCACTGGCGCCAGGCGCTTCGAGCCGGTTCCACGGTTCTCGATCTCTCCGGCGTGCTGGACCAGGAGACCGGCGTGCTGGTTCGTGCTCCCTGGCTTGGCGCCGATGCGTCATCGGCCGATTTGTTCACGCCGGCGGTTGTTCCTGCCCATCCTGCCGCGCTTGCACTTGGACTCCTGATGGAGCGGCTGCAGCAGGCTGCACCCATTCGCACAGCCGCGGCCACAGTTCTTGAGCCAGCCAGCGAGTTTGGTCGCACCGCCATGGATGAGCTCCACCAGCAGACCATCAACCTGCTCAGTTTCCAAACGTTGCCGCGTGACGTGTACGATGCGCAGGCTGCCTACAATGTGCTCGGCGGTTTGGGTGAAAGCACCAAGGTGAACCTGGCCGCAGCCGAAGCGCGCATTCGTCGTCACTACCAAGCTCTGTCGCAAGGGCGTTGGCCGTCGCTCGGGATGCAAGTGGTTCACGCGCCGGTATTCCACGGCCACACGTTTTCGATTTTTGTCGAGCTGGAGCGTCCCGTCGAGGTTTCCGCGCTTGAAGAGGCGCTGAGCGGCGAGCGCGTCGACCTGGTGCTTGAAGATACGGATTCGCCGTCGAACCTTGCCGCCACCGGGCAGAACGACGTGCTAGTGCGGCTGCGCCCCGAGATTCCGGCGCGCGGAACTGCCGTTTCGCAGGTTTGGCTTTGGGCGGCGACAGATAATCTGCGGCTCAACGTGCAAAACGCCGTGGCCTGCGCGCTCGATCTGCGGCGGTTGAGGCCGCAGGGGCTGGTGCAGTAGGGCCGCGTTGCTCCAAGCTGATTCGGGGCGCTCTTCTCGTGTGGTCAAAATCTCTTTTGATTCCGGTATGCCTCGATTCCCGAGCCAGGGCTACAATTCAGGGCGGGGAGGGACCAATGAAATTCCAGGTCAAAGCCTTCGCAATTGCTTGCGCTATCCTCTGGGGCGGAAGCGTCTTTTTCGTCGCTCTCGCGAATCTCTTCTGCAACAGCTATTGCCACCAGTTCCTTGAGCTGCTTTCCTCCGGGTACCCTGGCTATCGCGCGTCGCCCACCGTGGTTCAGGTCGTCATCGTTACCCTCTACGCCATCTGCGATGGACTGATCGGCGGAGCAGTTTTTGCGTGGCTCTACAACCGGCTCGTCAAGGAACCGGTCTGAGTCCTCTCACAAGCCGTAGCGACAAGCTTTCGCAAACCGATAGAGTGACTCGACACACTGTGCGATTCTTGCGATTGTTTTCATGTCTTACTTGTCGACATGTAGTCTTACAAATATATTCAAGTCTTACTTTTGCTAGAATGTAAGCCATGAAGACTATCGAGCAAAACATCGCCAAAGTCAGCAGCAAGGGGCAGGTCGTAATTCCGGTTGCCATTCGCGAGCAGCTTGGCATCGAGCGTGGAACTGAGCTTTCGTTTCGTGTTGAGAATGGAAGCATCATCGTTGATCCTCAGAATCTGAACGCCGAACTTGCACGGATCAGATCACTACGCGGCATCACGGCAGGTGGGCCTTCAGGCACCGAAATGCTGATTGAAGACCGTCGGCGTGAACGTGAGAGGGAACTCCGCGAAGAGGGCTGGTAAAAGCTGAAGATGACCGAGTACGTTTTAGATGCTTCGGCTTTGATTCGCTACCTGGACAATGAGCCGGGAGCAAGGCGAGTTGAGGAGATTATTACTGCGTGCGCCTCCGCTGAGGCGGAGGTTTGCATCTCGGCCGTGCAATGGGGCGAGGTTTCGGGAAACCTGCGAAAGCGGTTCGGTGCTTCCACCGAGGCGACCGTGATGGCCGAACTGCTCCCGTCGAAAGCGACCATTGTTGCGGTTACGGCAGACCGCGCGGTAAGGGCTGCAGCTCTTAAAGTCGACCGAAAATTAGCTTACGCAGACGGATTCGCGATGGATCTTGCGCTGGATTCAACCGACCGCATACTTGTTACCGCCGACTACGGATTCAAGGCCGTGGAGGATCTGGCCAGGATCGAATTCCTGCCTGCGAAATAACCGGTCAGCACGACGCTCACCCGCCGCACCGCTCCCACATCTGTTCAATGTAGCTGTCGGTCATGCCGGCGATGTAGTCAGTCACCGTGCGCGCCAGGCCCTGGTTTGCAATCTGTGCCTGATGATCGGCGGGCATCAGTTCCGGTTCAGCCATCAACGCGGCGAACAGTCCCCCTACCACTCTCGCCGCATGCTCATGCGCTTCGGCCTGAGTTGGAGAGTTGTAGAAGTTTTCGTACAGAAACTTCTTGGTTGAAGCCCGCGCCTGCTCCATCTCCTCGCTCAAGCCCGCAAGCCTGGCCTGCGTTTGACGAACATCTGCCAGCGTGAGGGCGCCTAGCGAATCCACTCGCGAACGCACTTGGCTCAGCAGGTCGGTTACGAACACATTGAGAAGGCGGCGCAGCGCGTCGTAAACGGCCAACCGCGGCGCGGCATTGGGATAACGCTGGAGCGCGGTATCGTGAAATTCGCGGAAGAGCGGTACTGCCGCGCGCACATCGTCAAGCGCGAGAATCCCTGAGTCGAGACCGTCGTCGAGATCGGCCGTCAGGTACCCAATTTCATCGGCCAGATCGATGAGCTGCGCCTCGAGGGGCGGATATTGGTCAAGAAAATACTCGGCCAGCCCGGGATGTTCGGCCGGAGAATAGTCCCGCGAGTGCTTGATGATGCCTTCGCGCACGGCCAGCGTCAAATTGAGTCCGCGAAACGCAGGGTAGCGTTCTTCAAACCAGGTGACGATGCGAAGCGCGTGCAGGTTGTGGTCGAAGCCGAGCCCATACGCCTTGAGCGCGGTGTCGAGCGCCTTCTCGCCCGCGTGCCCATACGGCGGATGGCCGATGTCGTGCACCAGCGCGAGCGCTTCGGCAAGCTGCACATTCAGTCCCAGCGCGCCGGCGAGAGTGCGCGAAATCTGCGTCACCTCAAGCGTGTGGGTGAGCCGGCTGCGAAAGTGGTCGCTCAGATGAGTATTGACGGGGTCGCCCGCCAGCCGCGTAAACACCTGGGTTTTTCCCGCCAGCCGCCGGAAGGCTCGCGCATGCAGAATTCGCGCCGCATCTCGCGCAAAGGGTGTGCGATAGGCGTGCGGCGGCTGCGCGTAGGCTCGCTGTGTGAGCTCCGCGCCTTCATCGCCGCAAACGGCAATGCCTGGCGGCACTTTGGCAAGGGGTTCAGTCTTAGGCGCCATCAGATTTCTTCTTCATCGTGCGAACGCATCATCCGTTGTTCTCGTCTGGTTATACCGCAAAAGGGGACAGGACAACACGATCCACGCGTAGGGGTGTTGGTGGTCACCGAGTTCCATGGGCCGCGGCCGCTATAAATGCTTCTTGCGCAGCGGGATGGACAATGCCATGCGGCACGGAGTACTATCCTGCCGAATTTTCTGGCGGGTCGGCGGATATCGGGAACGGCCGATGCAGGCTACGGCGAAGAATTCTTGCCTGAATGGGAGGGAATGATGAAACTCATGAAGGGATTGGCATTATCCACGGCGACCCTGGCGGTGTTCTTGATCCCGGGTTGCGGGGCGAGACACTCGCTCAAGGAAGTTTATTACCTGGTCGCCTCAAATATGTCGACCAACTACTGGCAGACAGCCGTTGCCGGATTCAAGAAAGCGGCGGCGGAATATGGCGTGACTGCGAGGGCTGTGGGTCCCGACAAATACGATCCGCAGGACGAGCTTGCCGAGCTGCAATCGGCAGTTGCCGCAAAGCCGGCTGGCATTTTGATCTCGGTCTCGGATGCAGCCGTGCTCACTCCAGGGCTCAATGCTGCGGTCGATGCGGGCATTCCCGTCATTACCGTCGATTCCGACGCCGCCGGCAGCCGAAGGCTCTACTTTATCGGCACCAACAACCTTGATGCGGGCCGTCTGGGCGGCCGCCGGGTGGCGGAGAAACTGGGCGGGAAGGGCAATGTGGTCTTCTTTACCATTGCCGGCCAGCCGAATACCGAAGAGCGGCTGAAGGGCTTCAAGGATGCGTTTGCGGCCCAGCCCGGGATCAAGATTGTTGAAGTGGTCGACATCAAGGGCGACACCGGCGTTGCCTTCGACAGAACAGAGCAGTTTATTGCCCAGACCGGGGCCAAAAAGATCGACGCATTCATCTGCCTTGAGTCGGCCTCAGGCGCGGTAGTGGCCGAAGCAGTGAAGCGCAGTCACGATGCCACCCGCACGGTGGTTACGTGGGACGTGAATCCCGATACGTTGCAGGGAATCAAGGACGGGGTGATTGACGCAACGCTTGTGCAGAAGCCTTTCACGATGGGGTATGTCGGCCTCAAGGCACTCGACGAGGTATTTCACTATCCGCCCGCGCAGCTCAGCAAGGATTACAGTTCGGACGCGTTCGCACCCTACCCGGCGTTTATCGACACCGGGACCTCGCTGGTGGATAAAAGCAACGTGGATCTTTATTTGTCGGCGGCGGCGGCGCACGCCAAGTAACAAGGCTCCGACGGGAGAGCGAACGGGCAATTCGCCGGAGAAACAAACGGCAGCCAGTCCGAAGTGGACTGGCCGCCGTAAACTTTGGTGCGCAAGCGCGGTGCGCCTACTCGGGCTTGGCCTGAGGCTCCATTGCGTGATCTTCCTTAGCCAGGCGGACGCGCGCGGTTTCGAGTTTTTTCTGCACCCTGGTTACGTCGCTGGTCTCGTAATCGGCCGGCAGCGATTTTGAAAACGCATCAAGCGAGAGCTGCCATTGTGCGGCAGCCAGCCGGATGCGCCCGGTCTTCTCGTATAGGTCTCCCAGATGCATGTGCACGGTGGGATCGGTCTGGTCGCGCTCGACGGCCTGGCGCAGATTATCTTCGGCCAGCTCATAGTCGCCCAGCTTGAAGTAAACCCAGCCCAGCGAATCGAGATACGCGCCGTTGATCGGCTCAATGTCGACCGCCTTCTTGATGTAGTTGAGCGCCTCGGGCAGGCGCACGCCCTTGTCGGCAAGCATATAGCCCAGGTAGTTGAGGGTCATCGCGTTGTTGGGGTCCTGCTCCAGCGCCTGGCGGAACAACCCCTCGGCCTGATCCATTTTCTTCTGACGGTCAGCGAGTTCGCCGCGCAAAAACAGCAGATAGGTGCGATCTTCTTTCTTGGTGCACAGCGGATCGGCCTTGGCGAATGCGTCTTCGGCTTCTTTCCAATGGCGCTCGCGGATCTCGATCTGGCCGATGGCGAAATACACGGTGCGATCGTCAGGCGTGTTCTTGAGCAGTTCATTGGCCATTTTGATCGCGTCGTCCGGTTTGCCCTGGTCGGCTATTTCCTGGGCCAGCATCAGCTTCATGTCGCGGTTTTTGGGATTCGCGGCAACCGCCTTTTGCGCAATGTCAACAGCCTTGTCAACGTTGTGCGCCGCGCGCCACACGTCCACCTCGCCCTGGTAGCCGCGTACCGCGCTGTCGCCGCCCAGTTCGATCATCTTCTGGTAGGTCGCCAGCGCCGGTTCGATCTTGTTCTCTTCGAGATAGACTCCGGCCAGCCGCTCAAGGAAAATGCTGCGATTGTTCTTCTCTTCGTCGGTGGAGGCGCCACCCTTGGCTGGTGAGATCGAGGACTGGTCGAGCATGCTCAAGTAGGCCTGCTCGGCGTCTCCAAATCTGCCCAGCACATCGTAAAGCAGGCCCTCGTTATAGCCTGCCTCAAGGTTCGTCGAGTCAATCTTCAGCGCCTTCTGAATCGTGGCCAGCGCATCCTCGAACTTGCCCTGGTGGCGCTGAATCTCAGAGATGTGCACCAGCGCGTCAAGCGCCTCAGGGCTTTCAGGATCGGCGGCGGCAAGCTGCTGGTACTGCTTCAGCGCCTCGTCGTACTGATCGTCGTTGTAGAGCGCCTCGGCCAGGGCGTCGACGGTGCGCAGATCGTCGGGTTCCAGGTCTTCGGCGCGCTGATACGCGGCAATCGCGTCTTTGGGTTTCTTCAACTGTGCATAGGCTGCGCCCAGCGTGAACTCGATTTTGGGCGTGCGGTCGTTCACCGGAACCGATTCGAGCACCGTGATGGCGTGCTGAACATCTCCGCTCTCGGCGTAGAGCCGCGCCAGGTTCAGCACCACGTCTTCTGAATCCGGCTCGATGGACCGCGCTATCTTGAATTGTTCTTCAGCTTTGGTCTGGTCGTGCTTCACGGTGTACAGCTGGCCCAGCACCATGTGGTCTTCAACGCTGCGTGGCTGCAGCGACACAATCTTCTCAAACTCGGTGATCGCCTGATCGAGCACGTTGCCCGAGGGCGACGAGGAAGAAACGCCGTTCTCGTTTTCGCCAAGCTGGCGCAGATAGATGCGGCCCAGCATCTTGTGGGCGTCGATGTTGTCGGGCGATGTTTTCAGCAGCGTGCGCTCGGTAACTTCAGCATCGTGCTCGTGACCCGGCGTGCGGAAATAAAGATCGGCCAGCGCGTTCATCAGCTCAGGCGAATTGGGATCGGCGTCCAGCGCCAGCTTGTACTCTTCTATGGCGCGCGTGATGTCGTCGGGCCGTCCTTCAGAGAGAGCATCGTCCTCGTAGGTGGCCGCCAGCGCAAGGTGATAGTAGGCCTGGGAGCGGTTTGGCTCGGGCTCGGGCGTCGAGGGTGTCGAAGGCCTGGTGTCGGCCATCGCAACCTGGTTTGGCTTTTGCACCTGGGTCGTCGGCTTCTGGAGCGGCTGAATGGCCTGGCCCTGATTCGACGGCGCCGGGGTTGCTGGAGCGTTCTGGGCATGTGCAAACGCAACTGGCAGCACGGCAACGGCGACAAGGGCGAGCCGGAAGGGCGGGAGAGGCAGTTTAAGTGTCATCATTCAGGGGATTCCGCGCTGTTTCTTGCTCCATGTATGATGCGCAAACGTCTTCCACGGAGCCAAAAAGCTGCGCAGGTGGCCGTCGATCTCTTAGCCGCCTGCTGTTAAAGACGATTTTACGCGCCATTTGTCGCGTGTGCATGGGTCTGGACGCGAATTTAGCTGAATTACCATCGCAAAATCGAAGCACGCTCCAGCTTTGATTCGCGCCGATCCGCTTTTGATGCACCACCTCAGTGCCTGAAGTGCCGAATTCCGGTAAACACCATCGCCATTCCAAGTTTGTCGGCCGCAGCAATCACATCCTGGTCCTTCACCGAGCCGCCCGGCTGAATCACTGCCGTCGCGCCGGCTGCGGCTACCGCTTCAAGCCCATCGGGAAACGGGAAGAACGCATCGGAAGCCGCTACGCATCCCTTGAGCGGCAGGACTGCCTTCTGCGCGCCGAACTTCGCCGCATCCACGCGGCTCATCTGTCCCGCGCCTATGCCCAGGGTCTGGCCGTCGCGCGCGTACACAATCGCGTTTGACTTCACGTGCTTGCACACACGCCACGCGAACAGCAGGCTGCGCAGTTCTTCGGCTGTGGGCGGCCGCCATGTCACCACGTCGATTTCGCCTTCCACCACGCGGGCCGTATCGGCGTCCTGCAGCAGCAGGCCTCCAGAAACATGCTTGACGACCGGCTTCGGCGTTGCGTCCTTCACTTCCACCAGCCGCAAATTCTTTTTCACCGCAAATCGTTCTCTCGCCTCGGCCGTGAAAGCCGGCGCGGCGATGGCTTCAACAAACAGTTTGGCAATCTCATCGGCAGCGGCGCCGTCTACCTCGCGATTGACGCCGATGACGCTGCCGAATGCAGAAACCGGGTCGCACTCCAGGGCCTTCTTGTAGGCCTCGAGTACGGTTGCGCCAATTGCCGCGCCGCACGGGTTGGTGTGCTTGACGATGATGACGGCGGGCTCGCCAAACTCCTGCGCCAGGTCCCAGCAGGCATCGAGATCGACGAGGTTGTTGAAGCTCAGCTCTTTTCCTTGCAGTTGTTTTGCGCCGGCAACGCCCTGCCCTGTGCCATCGCTGTAAAGCGCAGCTCTCTGGTGCGGATTCTCGCCGTAACGCAGCGATTGCGCGCGCGGCATAACGATGCGCAGCGTTTCAGGGAAGGCTGCGGAGTCGATTGCCGCCGTCTCTTCGGGCGCAGGAGTGCCGGCAATCTGCTCCAGCGTGCCTGCAATTGCGCCGTCGTACGCCGCCGTGGTCGCAAAGGCCTGCTTCGCCAGCTTCCAGCGCGTCTCGCGCGGCAGAGCACCGCCGTTGGCCTTCAACTCTTCGGCCAGCGCCGGATAATCCGCCACGCGGGTCACAATCGCCACGTCTTCAAAATTCTTGGCCGCCGAGCGCACCATCGACGGGCCGCCGATGTCGATGTTCTCAATCAGGTGGCCAAGACTTACGCCTGACGTGGCCGCGGTCTTTTCAAACGCGTACAGGTTAACCACCACCATGTCGACGGGCTCGATTCCGTGCTCCGCTACCGCAGCTTCGTGTTCCTTGTTGCCGCGGATGTACAGAAGCCCGCCGTGCACCCGCGGATGCAGCGTCTTCACGCGACCGTCGAGCATCTCGGGGAAGCCCGTTAACTCACTAATGTCCTTGACCGAGAGTCCCGCGGCACGGAGTGCCTTGGCAGTGCCGCCGGTTGAAATCAGTTCAACACCGAAGCTTGTGAGGACTTTGGCAAACTCCACCAGTCCGGTCTTATCGGTCACGCTCAAAAGCGCACGCCGCACCTGCTTCTTGCCGCCTTCAGATTGCAATGTATGACTCCTTTTTGATCCAGAATCAGGATAAAACAGGGAGCGAGGGACAAGCTTTCAGCCGTCAGCTTTCAGCTTTTCAGTGCGAAAGCAAGTGCAGTGGAAGCAACTGATCATTCCTTACTCATGGGCCCAGCGAACGTACGGCTTGCCTGAGAGCTGAGAGCTGACAGCTGACAGCTGAAGGCTAAGTTAGCAGGGTAACCTCATCCTGGTGACCGAAAGCCGCATCGGCGCGCACTCGAAATGCAGTAGAGTGAAACCATGGGCAGTAGCTCCCCTGAATACCTTCCCACAGAGTCAGGTTCTCGAACAGATGGCTCCGGTTGGGTGAATGCGCCTGACGGCGCGCCTGCCGGGGCCAGTGGTGCTCCGCCGGGCGCGCCACGCCGCCGCAAGCCCATATGGCTGGCCGCACCGGCTACGCATATTCTGGTCGCCATCAACTGCCTGGTCTGGCTGGCCATGGTTGCAAAGGGGGTGAGCCCCTTGAGCCCAACCGTCGATCAATTGATGAATTGGGGTGCATCAAGTGCCGGCAACGTACTTATTGAAGGCCAGTGGGTGCGAATCGTCACCGCGATGTTTCTTCACGTAGGCATCCTACATTTGGCCACCAACATGTGGTGCTTATGGAACCTTGGGCTATTGGCCGAGCCGCTGATGGGCTCCTGGGGGGTGCTGGCGGTTTACATCCTCACCGGTGCAGCGGGCAACCTGCTGTCGACCTTCGCCAACTGGTGGTGGTACCACGCGGATTGGCTGAAATTTCACGACCCTGGAGTTTTTCCGGCTGGCGCAGGCGCTTCGGGTGCGGTCTTCGGCATAGCCGGCGCGCTCATCGTATTGCTCAAGTCCAACCGGCTTCCCGTTCCGCACATCGAGCTGAAGAAATTGCGCCGGTCGGTTATCTATTTTGCTGCTATCAATTTGTTTATTGGCATTTCAATCAGCGTCGGCACGCAAGTACTTCACAAAGGCCTCAGCATCGACAACTATGCCCACCTTGGGGGCTGTGCCTGCGGCCTGCTCTTCGCGTGGCCCATGGTTCCACGCCTCGGGTCGCCCAGACCGGCCTTCAACCTGCGCCTGCGCGTTGCCGTGGGCTTGATTGTAGGCATCCTGGTACTGTTCGGTTTCTTCCTGGTGCAGTTGCCGCCGCAAAATTGATGCGCGCATGCACCGAACCTGGCTTGACCCGCGAGTCAAAGTCCCGGTCTAGCGGGTGGCCGTCGCCGCGAACTTTTTCACCATTGCCAGCAGCAGTTTACGGTCGCTTTCGTCGAGGTTGTTTGAGTAGCGCCTTATCTGAGTCAGGAAACGCAACTCTTCGTCAGATAATTTCTGGGTGTTGAATTGGCGGCCCAGAGTGTCGTCGGCGAAGAATTGCGCAATGGGCAGATCGAGAGCCGAAGCGATCTTTGAAAGCGTGTCGAGCGAAGGCACGGTGTGTCCGTTCTCCACTCGCGACAGGTAACAACGCAACAAACCGGTTTTCTTTTCGATATCGCCCTGGGACAATCCTTTTTGCAAGCGGTAGGTGCGAATCGTCGTGCCGATTTTCATGGGGTGGGAGGCCTTTCGACTGCTCCAGAGTTACTCGCGCGGTAGCAGTCAGCAAACTATTAGCATAATAGTTAACACGCTCTCGCGAGGGATTCAACCTATCTTCCGATAGCTGTTTGATGGCAGAAAAATGACGCGATCTTTATGATTTCCTTATGGATGCAGCTCCTGCGCAAGGAATCGGTCGATTCGGCCCAGCGCGTCGGCGGCATCGGCTGGCCGGTAGCCGGCGGCATTGGTCGGATTCTCAAAGGCGTGGCCTGCGTCCGGATAAATCTTCGCATCCACGGGTTTGCCGAGCGATTGCATCGCCGTTTCAAAGGTGTGGACCGAGTCGGGCGTGATGCCGCGATCCTGTCCTCCGAAGTTGCCAAGCACCGCGGCGTGAATGCTGGCCAGCGCCGCTTTGTCGGTAGGCAGCGCGCCGTAATTCACGGCAACGGCCTTCAGATTGGGCGCGGCAACCGCGAGCTGAATGGCGTACCCTCCGCCCATGCACCAACCCACGGCGCCTATGCGGCGCTTGTCCACGTCCTTGCGATGGCTTAGCCAGGTCATGGCAGAAGTCAAATCCCTTACGCCCTGGTCCTGCGGCAGTCCGCGCATCAATTCATGAGCCATCTCGGGATCGGTTGCCACCTTGCCGCGATAAAGATCCACAGCCAGCGTCACGTATCCGTCAGAAGCGTAACGCGCCGCCTCCTGCTTGATCCAGTCGGCCAACCCCCACCATTCGTGGATCACGATGAGCGCCGGATGCGGTCCCGGTCCATGGGGCAGATAGAGCAATCCCTGGGCGGTCGCGTCGCCGCTGGGAAATGTGACGGCCTGTTGCGCGCGGACGGGAAGAGCCAGCGATACCAGCAGCAATGGTAGGGCGCAAACAATCAAACGGCGTGCTCTCATGAGGAACCTCTCTTGAACTCTTGAACAAAAATGAAGTGGGATCGATTTCCTTGAGCGCATTCAGGTATATCACTCGCGGTTGGGTTCTACCAGTCGTTTTGCGCGCAGGAATTCGGGCTTCAGCTTACGTTGTTAACTCACGGTGTTTTCGGTAAACCTTTGCAGCGGCTTGCCCGTCAGTCTGAATACAGGGAACTGAATGGAAGCGAGAGGGATTGCCGCGGATGCTCAACAGGCGCTTGATTTCGGTGTGGGTTGTTGCAGCCGCCGCGCTCTCGATTTCTGCTTCTTGTCAGGCAACTGGCGCCGGAAACACTCCACCCTCTGCGGCGTATCCCGCGTCCTCTGACACCGTAACAGGCGGACGGTTGCACGGTATTGTCAAAAGCGGCAACATCCCGCTGCCCGGCGTCACAGTTACGGCGCAAAACACACTCACCGGCAAACGTTACTCCACCACTACCGACATCACCGGCGCCTGGTCCATGACGATTCCCCAAAATGGCCGGTACGTGATTCGCACCGAGTTTGCAGCTTTTGCGCAGGGATCGGAGGAAGCGCTGCTCAACGCCACAGGACACGATCGCCAAGTGAACTTCGATCTCATGCTGGCCTCCCGCGCCGCAGCCGAACAGCGGCTGCAGGCGAGCGCCGCGGGGCAGGAAGGCGAGCAGAGCGCCGAGCAACAGGGGATGAGGCAGTTGGCCGGCGACGCGCCTGAAAATCTAAGCCTCACCAGCGCGCTTTCATCCGGCACTGAAACCGGCAGCGGTACCGCCGGCGTGAGTGGAGCAGAGTTGCCCACTGTGGCCAGCAACAGCGACTTCAGCGGTGAATCGGTGGCCATCAGCGGACAAGCCGGGCAGGTGAGCGCGATGGCCGGCGTCAACATGGATGAGTTACGCGAGCAGTTCCAGCAATACCGCGACCAGAATGGCGGCCAGGTGCCCGGCGGCGGTGGGCTGTTTGGCGGATTTGGAGGAGGCGGCTTCGGCGGCGGGGGCTTTGGAGGCGGTGGTTTTGGCGGTGGTGGCTTTGGTGGAGGAGGTTTCGGCGGCCGGGGCGGCGGGCGAGGCAACTTCCGCGGCTTTAATCCCGGCCAACCTCACGGCGCCATCTTCTGGAATGGCACCAACTCCGCGGTCAACGCCGAGCCATTTGCCCTGCGAGGCCAGCCGCAGATTGAGCCGGCCAACGGCACCAACCGTTTCGGCCTCACGTTTATGAGTGAGCCTTACATTCCACACCTCACCAAGCCCAGCGGAAAAGACAACATCTTCCTCTCGCTCTCAGGCTCGCGAAACTCGACTCCCGATGATTTCTACGCAACCGTTCCCACGCCCGATCAAATTGCCGGCAACTTTTCCGCCTCCGGCTTGCCGCCCATTTACGATCCAAGTACGCTTCAGCAGTTCACTTACAACGGCACGCCCAACGTGATTCCACCCAACCGCATTACCGATGCGGCCAAGGCGCTGCTTGGTTACTATCCGAAGCCCAATATCGCCGGCAGCGAGCGTGGTAAATAACTACAACTACCACCTGCTCACCACCGCGCAATCGAACTCCACTCAAGCCGGCGTCCGTTACATGCGCAGCCTGGGAGCGAACGCCGGGCAGATGGGCCCCTTCGGCGGACTCGGCGGACGCAGAAACTCATCGGCAAACCAGGGCCTGCGGCAAAGCATCAACTTCAATCTCAACTGGAGCGATTCCGCGTCAGACAACGTGAACATGATTCCGCTGCTGGGCGGCAAGATCGCATCGGATTCCTACTCGGTTCAGGCCGGATACACGGTCGGATATCATCGCGTCACCAGTATCTCGAACGCCAACTGGAACCGCTCGAACAGCCACTCGACAAACTACTTCACCAACACCGGCACAGATCCTGCGGCCGCGGCCGGCCTTACTGTTCCTAACAATGTTCCACTCAACTACGGATTGCCGCAGATCGAGCTCAGCAACCTGACCGGGTTGTCGGAGCAGGAGCCAAGCTTCTCGATTTCGCAGACAATCTCGTTCTCAGAAACTCTGAGCTGGATCCACGGCAAGCACAATATGCGCTTCGGCGGCGACTATCGCCGCGTACATCGCGACTTTCTTGCCGGCTCCAACGCCACCGGCAACTTCACTTTCACCGGCCTCTTCACCGAGAACTTTACCGATGTGAACGGAGCTGAAGAGCCCGTCTATGGCACCGGCTCCGCGCTGGCCGATCTGCTGCTCGGCCTGCCGCAGTCCACAACCATCGACTCCACGCTGGCCAAAAGCTACCTCCGCGACAACGTATTCGACGCTTACGCCCTGGATGACTGGCGCGTCCGTCCTTCTCTCACGCTCAACTACGGCGTTCGCTGGGAGTTCTTCGCGCCCTACACCGAGAAATACAACCACCTGGCCGACGTTGCCACCAATCCCGACGGTGGATTCACCAACGAGACCGAGCAACAGGCTGGAACGTCGGGACTTCCCAGCGGCCTTGTTTATCCCTGGCGCAAGGGATTTGCTCCACGCACCGGTTTTGCGTGGCGCGTTCCCAAGATCAAGCAGATGGTGGTTCGCGGCGGTTTCGGCATGAACTACACGGTGGGCGAGTACGCAACCTTCGGCAACGAGATGGCTCGCGAGCCCATCTTCGATGCGAACGGCAACGCGATTGTGAACGAGCAGACCAACACCGCGGCCATCGGAAACTCCGCATCGTCGGCCTGCGCCCGAACCGTGCCAGCCTCCTGCTTCACACTGGCCAATGGGTTCCCCGCACCCGACCAGGTGGGCAACTACGCGCTCGATCCTCACTACGGCCTGCCCTATGTTCAGGTGTGGAATCTCGATATTCAAAAGACTCTGCCGATGCAGATCGTGTTGAACGTCGGTTACAACGGCTCGCGCGCCAACCACCTCGACATCACCAGCGCGCCGCGCGCAACCCCTTCCAGCCCCGGCACCGATCCGACCAATCAGATATTTGTCTACGACCAGGCCCAGGGCTTTTACAAGATGAACGCCCTCACGGTGCGCGCCAACAAGCGGCTCCAGAAGGGCATCGCTCTCGGCGCGAATTACCAGTACTCGCACGCCATCGACAACGCCAGCTCGGTGAACGGCACAACTACCGCAGTGGTGCAGAACTGGCAGGATCTTGCTGCGCAGGAGGGCCACTCGAGTCTCGACCGCCGCCACCAGGTATCCGGTACTTACCTGTATGAGCTGCCCTTCGGCGCCGACAAAACCTGGGTGACGACCGGCGTCGGCTCGCACATTCTCGAGGGATTCTCGATATCTGGGACCTTTAGCTTTGCCACCGGAGCGTGGCTTACGCCTACCGTCACCGAGAACAACGAGAACGTTGAATGCGGCACCACTAACGGCCTGCGCGCCAGCCTTCTGGCGGGACAATCACCCACCGCGGGCGGCAGAGGTTTCAATCAGTGGTTCAATACCGCGGCCTACGCTGCGCCGGCGGTCAACGCCAGTTTTCCCTGCGCGGCTTTCGGCAATGCGCCGCGAAATTCCATTGAGGGGCCGGGCACCATCAGCAACAACATGGCGCTCTCAAAGACCATGCAGCTTGGCGACACGCGCAGCATGGAACTGCGCGCCACCATCGACAACGTTTTTAATACTGTGCAGTACTCGGGCGTGAATGCAACCCTGGGAACACCGCAGTTCGGCCAAGTGACTTCAGTGGGTGCCATGCGATCGTTTCAATTCATGGCCAGATTCAGGTTCTAGAAATGCAGCGGAGTTAGCGGCGCTAGCGGAGTTAATTATTTCAGTCAAGTCGGCGAGTCGGACGAACGTGGGTGCCCCAGGCCCCTGAAACGCGCAAGGCGTGATTCGGGCTTTAGCCCCTGCGGAGAGATGCACATGGTCGAAGAGAATTAGCCATCATGACGAATCTGTCCCAAAAACTCGTTGCATCGGCCGCGCTCCTCGCGCTCATCTGTCCCTCCGCGCCTGCCTTCCCGCAACAGAACTCCACCAGCGTGGTCACGTCAACCCCGCAGGGCGGATATGTTCTGAAGCAGAACGCGGAACTCGTGCTCACCAACGTGGTGGCGCGCGACGCGAAGACCGGTGAAATTGTGAAGGGCCTCAAGCAGAGCGACTTCAAGATCTATGAGAACGGCAAGCCACAGCAAATCTCTACCTTCGATTTTGAAAGCGTCGACATGGCCACTCCGCTGAACGAGGCTACAGTCAGCGGCCTTGCAGCGGGCATTCCCACAAAAGGTCCCAAGGCCGTCGTTGTCGCCAAGCCCGAGGAATTGCGCAATCACCGTCTGATTGTGATGTTCTTCGATCTGACCTCGATGCAGCCTGAAGATCTCGATCGCAGCGTTGAGGCGGCGCAGGACTTCCTGAAAAACAAACTGCAGCCGGCCGACCTCGTGGCTCTAGTTTCACTCGGAGATGCGCTCACCGTCGATCAGGACTTTACCGCCGACAAAAACGCGCTCATCAACGAGGTGGGCGCTTATAACGGCACTGAAGGCCAGGGCTTTGTCGCCGGCGCAACCTCGACCACCAACCAGGTTGAAGACACCACCTCATACACCGCCGACGAGAGCGAGTACAACGACATAAACACGGACCGCGAACTCTTCGCGCTCAAGGCCATCTCGCAGTCGCTTTCGAAGATCGATGAGCGCAAATCGCTGCTTTATTTCTCGGGCGGCATTCAGCGCGACGGCATTGAGAATGAAGCCTCGCTGCGCGCGGCAGTAAACTCTGCGGTACGCGCCAACCTGGCCATCTACAGCGTTGACACGCGCGGTCTGCAGGCGGTGCTGCCTGTCGGCGACGCCTCAACGGGGAGTCTGCGCGGCCAGGGCGGCTTCAACGGCGGTGCCGTTCAGAACAACATGAACGCGAATTTCGCCACGCAGGAAACGATGTCGACCCTGAGCACCGACACCGGCGGAACAGCCTTTTTCGATTCCAACGATTTTGCGCCCGCGTTTGCAAAGGTGCAGAGCGACACATCGGCTTACTACGCCATCGGCTTCCGCTCCACCAATCCCGCGCGCGACGGCAAATACCGCAAGCTCTCGATCAAAATCTTGAGGCCCGGCATCAAGCTTGAGTACCGCCCCGGCTATTATGCGCCCGCCGACTTCAAGCACTCCGGTCATGAAGACCGCGAGCAGGAGCTGGAAGACCAACTCGCCAGCGACCTGCCCGCCACTGACATTCCGGTCTACATGGACGCGATGTACTTCCGCCTTAGCGAGAATCGCTTCTACGTTCCGGTCTCGCTGCTCGTCCCCGGTTCGCAGATTCCGTTTGTGAAAGGCGGCGACAAAGACAAGGCCACGCTCGACATCATCGGCGAAGTGATTGACGAAGTGAAGCGCCCCGTGGGTCGCGCGCGGCAGACGGTGAAGCTCAATCTCGATCAATCAGTCGGCGCTCGCCAGAAAAACATCCAATACACCACCAGCTTCAATCTTCCGCCCGGTAAGTACGACGTCAAATTCGTGGTGCGCGAAAACCAGACCGGCCGCATGGGGTCGTTTGAGGCCAACATCACGCTGCCGGATATGAAGAAAGCGCCGCTCAAGATGAGCTCCATCGTTCTGGCCTCGACGCGCGAACCGAGCAAAGCCAAAGACAATCAACCCGACCCGCTGGTGCGCAATGGCCAGCAGTACGTACCCAACATCGCCCACGTCTTCCGCCAGAATCAGCACATGTACCTGCTCTACGAAATCTACGATCCCGCTCACGAGAAGCCGGCCGTGGGCGCGAAAGAAAACAAATCGGCGATCAGTCTGCTCAGCAGCCTTGAGCTTATCCAAGGCAGCACCAAGGTGTATGAGACGCCGATCGTGCAGGCGAAGACTGTGAACGTCGAAGGGCGCGATGCCGTTGCTTTCGAACTCGATGTGCCGCTCAGCGGACTGAAGCCGGGCCAGTATCTGTGCCAGTTGAACGTGATTGACGATGCCGCAGGCAGCTTCGCGTTTCCGCGCTTTGCGGTGCTGGTGCGCGAACCCGCGCCAGTCGCGGCAACATCGGGAACGCCTACTTCCGCGGCGGTCGCTCAACCTTCCGGCGGCGCAGGCAACTGAAGAGGCAGGTTGACGTAATCGTACGGGCAGTGCCTGCACCCAGATCCGCAGCAGTATCCTCGCTTCAGATGGTAGGCCGCGGTAAATACCATCAACCCGTTTTCCGTGTAGTAGTCTTCGGGCTCGAGTGGCGCCGGCGGCGCGGGCGAAGTGTCGTCGCGTTCCATGCTGTCATTGTCTCGCGCTTGGCCCAGCGCCGCGCATAGCCGCATTGCGAGCCGGTAAAATCGAAGCATGACCCTTTCCGCTGAAGACCGCGCCCGCAGAATCAAGATCATCCTTTTCGACGTGGACGGCGTGCTGACGGACGGCAGCATCTGGATCGTACCCGTGCCCTTGGCCGCGGATGGCCGCGCGGACTCGAAGATGATTGAGGCCAAAGGATACAGCGCGCACGACGGCGCGGGAATCTCGCTGGCGCGGCTTGGCGGCCTGAAGTGCGGCGTCATCACCAAGCGCATCAGCGAGACGGTGGCCATGCGCGCCCGCGATCTGAAGCTCGAGTTCGTGTACCAGGGTCAGGCCTTCAAGATGAAACCGATCCGCGAGATCCAAGAGAAAGAAGGCGTGACTCTCGACGAGATCTGCTACGTGGGTGACGACGTGATCGATCTGCCGGTAATGCGCCAGTGCGGCCTGGCCGTGGCCGTGGCAGACGCCCGCGATCGCGTGAGGGCCGAGGCGCATTACGTCACGCCGAATCGCGGCGGCCACGGCGCAGCGCGCGACGCCATCGAGTTCATTCTCAAGGCCAAGGGCGTGCTCGACCAGTGCGTCGAGGCCATGATCGATGAGAGCAATCCCATCTCGCCGTCGATGGACATCGGCAAAGGCGGAGATTTGAATAAGCCGTAGCCGCCCGCGAGAGGGGTAAAGATCGATGGCTCGTCGGCGTGGGACGGCCTTGCATTTGAGCCCGCGAAGCGGGCAATAGAAGGTAGCCCCAGGCGCAAGCCTGGGGTATAAAGTTGAGAATTGAGTCGCAGCCCCCGGAGGCGGCGTAAGAGTGGCGCACACCTTCACCGACCTGCTCACCCACGTAGTCTTTTCCACATCTGAACGCATTCCGTATCTCTCCGACACTATTCGACCCGATGTTCATGCCTACATCGGAGGCATTCTGCGGGAATTGCGTGCAACGCCGATCGCGATTGGTGGGACATCCGATCATGTTCATCTTCTAGTAGGGCTTTCGGCGGAAATGGCGGTTGCCGACTGTCTGCGCGTCGTCAAAACCAACTCTTCGCGCTGGTTGAAAGAAAAGTGGCCGGAACGACGCGCTTTTTCTTGGCAACGTGGTTATGGAGCCTTTAGCGTGAGCGAGTCTAACCGTGGCACCGTGATTCGCTATATTCGGGACCAGGCGCGTCATCATCAACGCATCTCATTTCACGATGAGTTCATTGCATTGCTGAAGAATCATGGTGTCGAGTTCGAAGAGCAGTATCTGTGGCGATAGCTTTCTTTCGCCCGCTTCGCGGGCTGATTTCGCGATGTCTTCGGTTCACCCCAGGCTTGCGCCTGGGGCTACCTTCTTTTGCCCGCTTCGCGGGCTGAACTTATGATGCTTGCGTCCGATCCTCTCGCGATCGCTTCGCGGGCTTGTAATCTGGAACTAGCAGTGAAAACGAACTCCAAACCCGCCGTCGTCCTGTTGAGCGGTGGTCTCGACTCCGCCACAGTGCTGGCCATTGCGCGCGCCCAGGGCTACGAGGCCTACGCGCTCTCGTTCTCCTACGGGCAGCGCCACGTGTGGGAGCTCGAGGCGGCGAAACGCGTCGCGGCACGCTCGGGCGCGGCGCAACATCGCATTGCCAACATCGATCTGCGCGCCTTTGGCGGTTCGGCGCTTACCGCCGACATCGACGTGCCGAAGGGCCGCGCTCCCGATGAAATGTCGCACGGCATTCCGATTACGTACGTTCCGGCCCGCAACACTATCTTTCTCTCGTTCGCGCTGGCGTGGGCCGAAGTTCTGGGCGCGAGCGACATCTTCATCGGCGTGAATGCGCTCGACTACTCCGGCTACCCCGACTGCCGGCCCGAATTCATTGAAGCCTTTGAGAAGATGGCGAACCTTGCCACCAAGGCCGGCGTCGAAGGCCGACAGCATTTGAAGATTCACACGCCGCTCATCGCCATGACCAAGGCGCAGATTATCGCCAAGGGTCTTGAACTCGGCGTCGATTACTCGCTGACCAGCAGTTGTTACGATCCCGGCCCCCACGGCGAACCGTGCGGCGGGTGCGACTCGTGCCTGCTGCGCGAGAAGGGCTTCCGCGAGAATGGAATCGAGGATCCGCTGAGAAACAGCTTCTAGCTGCTAGCTTCTAGCCGCTAGCTTTTTCGTAGCGGGTTGACGGCGAGTGCCGTTCCACGATGAGCTAGTAGCTAGAGGCTAGAAGCTAGAAGCTGCATTTATGTACTCGGTCAAAGAAATCTTCTATACCCTGCAGGGCGAGGGCGCGCAGACCGGGCGCGTCGCGGTCTTCTGCCGCTTTGCGGGGTGCAATCTGTGGTCGGGGCGCGAGGCCGATCGTGCGTCGGCCATCTGTCAGTTCTGCGATACCGATTTCGCCGACATGGACGGGCCCGGCGGCGGCAAGTTTGTTTCGGCGGAGATGTTGGCCGATGCAGTTGACGCTGCCTGGATGACTCGCAGAACCGGAAGAGCAACTGCAGATCCTTCGACTCCGTCCGCCGCGGCAGACTTCGCTCAGGATGACAACTCGGTTGGGAGGAAGTTCGTCGTCTGCACCGGTGGCGAGCCGCTGCTGCAACTCGATGGGCCGCTCATCGATGCGCTGCATGCGCGCGGATTTGAGATCGCCGTCGAAACCAACGGAACGGTTGCCGCGCCTGCAGGCCTCGACTGGATCTGCGTGAGCCCCAAGGCCGGTGCGTTGCTCAAGCAAACAAGCGGCGACGAGTTGAAGCTGGTCTATCCGCAACTGGGCGCCGAGCCAGAGCGATTCGAGGGTCTCAACTTCAGGCACTTCTTTTTGCAGCCCATGGATGGCCCGGTCCGCGAGGCGAACACCCGGCTCGCACTCGAATACTGTCTGGCGCATCCGCGCTGGCGGATGAGTCTGCAGACGCACAAGCTGCTGGGAATACCGTAAGGGCAGGGAATAGCCAATAGGGAGTAGGGAATAGAAAATCAAGAGGCTTGGAGATCAATAGCCAACAGCTGCACGCTGGCTTTCTACTCCCTATTGGCTATTCCCTACACCCTGTCTTTTCTCCGCCTCTGCCAGCCAGCCGCGCTTGAGGTTCTCCTGGGGAATGCTGGAGAGGTACGGCTTTACATCGA
This sequence comes from uncultured Acidobacteriaceae bacterium, assembly GCA_963732165.1. Lineage (GTDB taxonomy): Bacteria > Acidobacteriota > Terriglobia > Terriglobales > Acidobacteriaceae > Telmatobacter. Next base: position 23,907 of record CAVSYM010000025.1, on the reverse strand, counting down.
GCACCGGCGTACCGTCGAGCATGTCAACGCCGCGAACGTGCAGAGTGACACCGTCGCGGCGCAGCAGTTCGACAACCGTGAGACCAATCGGATTTGGCCGGCGCGGCGAACGTGTGGCAAAGACGCCGTGCGGACGGCGCTCATCGGTCGGGGGCGTGGCAACCAGGTCGTAATCTGTGGAGCGGTCAAAGACCCACAACACGTAGAGGTGCGAGAAGCCCTCAATGTCCATTAGTCCTGGTTCGAATTCGCGCAGGAATTCGATTGCGCCCTCGGCCTTGTGTTCTGCGCCCAGGCCTTTGGGGATTTTGGATGTTTCGGTATAGGGGCTGCGAATATAGGCGATGGGCTGAGGGGTGAACATGGGTTCATCGTAACGCTTTCGGTGGGGATGGGTGGGCGGTGGGGGAAAGCGTCAGAGGCCCGGGCCTAAAGGCCGAGTCTTTTTTGTGGTGCGCCCGGCAGGGCGCACTCACTTGGGGGTGGAAGTCCCCTACACACCCGGCAAGGGGAAGTGTTAGCCAAACGGCAAGGGTGTCCATCGCGAGGTGGAATCTGAAGGAAGCTGTAGGCAAAGCGCTGCTCTGACGAACAGCCAGCGGATAGAGGCGACGCAGTGGGGTGAGCAGGCCATTAGATGCAAAGCCCAATACTTGCACGGAATGCTGCGGCGTAGATCCGACAGAGATAAGCGTGAAGGTGAGTGCGTAATACCCGGGGAGGTCTGGCGGTTTGCCCTTGGGCTACCGGCATCGAGAGGTGCTGGGATGAATCGCCAGAAGTCAGCAGCGGCCATAGTGTGCGCTGAGCAGCGCATTGTTCAGGAGGGTTGAAGTCCCTCTGGCGCCCAGATGAGGGGAGCCATATCCGAAAGCGGAAGTAACGACTCGCTGGCCGCAGCGCGAGTTTGGCACTGCGGAGGGCAGGGTGTCCATCGCGAGGTGGAATCCGAAGGGCATGAGGAGAAGTACCGGGCCGTAATCGATGGGGGCTGCCCCGCCGATGAACCGGTCGGCCAAAGGTGGGACAAGGTCGAGCCTGCACTATGGAGGCGAAGGCGTTCTCATTCACCCACCGCACCAAGGTGTTTGCGGACGGCACGGTACGGAAGAACAGTGCGTGACCTCAGGAGGACTGGCAGGGTCTCCGGGCGGCACCGGAGTAAGCGGACCTATAAGCGTGAGCGAAATGGCGAGCGATGCACTGTCAGTAGTCGGACGGCTGAAAGGTACCAGAAGCATGGCGAAAGCCATGTGACCGGGCAACCGGCGACAGAAATGGGTCGGGGAAGGCAGCCGACGAAGATGGCTGGGCGGAGAAAGAAGACCAGTGAGTAAGGGCGGGGAGGAGGATCAGTTCCATGAGTGAAAAACCCGTACATCCGCGCCCGAGGAGACTGGTGGACTGGATCAACCCGGCGGGAGCAAAGAAGGTCCATTCATTAATCGACAAGGTATACAAGCGGAAGAACCTGGAGATGGCCTGGGAGAGAGTAAAAGCCAACCGGGGCAGCGGAGGAGTCGATGGACAAACTCTGAAGGATTTCGCCGAGCAACTGGACGAGAATCTGGGCCGGTTACAAAGCGAACTGAAAGAGGGGCTCTATCAACCGCGGCCCGTGAGGCAGGTGCAAATCCCAAAGCTGGGCAAACCGGGGGAGTATCGCGGGCTCGGCATTCCGACGATCTACGATCGGGTATGCCAGCAAGCCCTGCTCAACCGGATGCAGCCTATCTTCGAGCCGGTATTCGATGAAGCCAACTACGGATACCGTCAAGGGCGATCAACGAAGGATGCCTTGCGCAAAGTATGGAAGGAGATCGACAGCGGCAGCGAGTGGATCGTGGATGCGGACCTGAAGGACTTCTTTGGGTCGGTGGACCACGAGAAACTTCTGATGCTGGTGGCCCAGCGGATAGCCGACGGCCGAGTGCTGCGCCTCATCGAGGCAATGCTCAAGGCGGGAAGCTACGGGAAAGGGCGACTCTTTCCGACCGAGCGCGGGACTCCTCAAGGCGGGGTAGCTTCACCCTTGCTCAGCAACATACTCCTGACGCCGTTTGATCGGGAGATGCGGCACAAGGGATATCAGCTGACGAGGTACGCGGACGACTGGGTAGTCACCTGCAAGTCCGCGGCAGAAGCGCGAGCAGCCATCGATGCTGCTGGCCGCATCCTGAAACAACTGGGCGTGGAACTGCATCCGCAGAAGACGCGAATCGTTCATGTCCGGTACGGCTTCGAGTTCCTCGGCTACATGATCAAGCGTGGGAAGAGGCTCTATCTTCCTGCGGCTAAGATCCGTAGTCAGGTTCGCTCGGGTGGGTTGTATGCCTACCCGCGCGACAAATCGATCCGGCGTTTCAAGGATGAGGTGCGGCAGCGCACGAAGCGGCGCGCACCTCTGGCGACCGAGCAGCTGATCGAAGCGCTGAACCCGCTCTTGCGAGGTTGGGGCGAGTATTACAAGCGTGCCCACGTCCGAAAGCTCTTCAACCAACTTGACCGATGGATCGTGCGACGCATCTGGTCGCATCGATTCAGGCGCTGGCGCAACTGTGGTTGGAAGCAACTGCCGGAGTCGGTGCTCTATGGCCAGTTTGGGCTGGTAAATCTGATCGGATTGATTCCTTCTCTTGCGTCCTCGGCTCGTTGAGTCTTCGTGAAAGCCGTGTGCGGGAAAACTGCATGCACGGTTTGGGCGGCGGACGGAGGCCAGCGCGCAAGCGCGCCTCCTCCGACCCGACAGTTCCGCGTGAGCGGGATGAAGGGCCAAACGTGAAGTACGGGAGTAGGAGAGCAGACCTCGATGCAGGACGAAGAAGCAGAAGCGCACGCGAGTGCGGCCAGATCGGAGGCGGATGGGCGGAACCTGTCCGGGGCCGGCCTTGGTGCTGAGTCGGGCACGGCGGCTGTTGGGATGCCGAAACCGGAGGCATCACGGCTGATGGAAGCCGTGGTGGAACGCAGCAACCTGTTCCGGGCCTACGAGCGCGTGGTGCAGAACGAAGGAGCGCCGGGAGTCGATGGACTTTCGGTCTCGGAGTTCAAGCCATGGCTTCAACGGCACTGGGTACGGGTGCGACAGGACCTGTTGACGGGTGTGTATCAACCGGCGGCGGTGCGCAAGGTGGAGATACCCAAGCCGCAAGGCGGGGTTCGCACTCTGGGCATCCCGACGGTGTTGGACCGTCTGATTCAACAGTCGCTCAATCAGGTACTGCAACCGCTGTTCGATCCGGAGTTTTCCAAGTCGAGCTACGGCTTCCGACCCGGACGCAACGCACACCAGGCCGTTCAGGCGGCGCGGGGCTACGTTGCGGAAGGCAAGCGATGGGTCGTGGACCTTGACCTGGAAAAGTTCTTCGACCGGGTGAATCACGACGTGCTCATGGCACGCGTGGCGCGCAAGGTGGAGGACGAACGGGTGTTGAAGCTGATCCGGCGCTACCTGGAGGCGGGTCTGATGGAAGGCGGGATAACGAGTATACGCACGGAAGGCACACCGCAAGGCGGCCCGCTGTCTCCCCTGCTGTCGAATATCCTGCTGGACGATCTGGACCGCGAACTGGAGCGGCGCAGGTTGAGCTTCTGCCGCTATGCGGACGACTGTAATATCTACGTCGGCAGCAGGCGGGCAGGGGAGCGGGTGATGCAAGTGGTCACGGCGTTTCTGGAGCGGCGACTGAAGTTGAAGGTCAATGCGTCCAAGAGCGCGGTGGCGCGACCGTGGGAGCGGAAGTTCCTTGGCTACAGCATGACGTGGCACCAGAAACCGAAGCTGAAGATCGCGCAACAAAGCCGCGAGCGGCTGGCGGAGAAAATCCGCAAGACGATGCGGGAGGCACGCGGTGGAAGCCCGAAACGGGCCATCGAGCGGCTCAATCCCATTTTGCGGGGATGGGTCGTGTACTTCCGGCTTACCGAAGTCAAAGGTGTGCTGGAAGACCTCGACGGATGGATCAGGCGCAAGCTGCGGGCTCTGCTCTGGCGGCAATGGAAGCGCACTTACACACGGGCGAAGAACCTGAGGCGAGCGGGGCTGGGGGAAGTGCGAGCGTGGCAATCGGCCACCAACGGGCATGGTCCGTGGTGGAACAGCGGCGCCTCGCACATGAATGCCGCCTACCCGAAGTCCTGGTTCGACCGTATGGGGCTGGTTTCGTTGCTGGAAACTCGGCAACGCTTCCCGTCTACTTCATGAACCGCCGGATGCCGAACGGCACGTCCGGTGGTGTGGGAGGACGGCGGGAGTGATCCCGCCTCCTACCCGATCGCGATTCGGGGGCCTGAAGGCTAATGTCACTTACTTTACTTCGGTGTGCCAACCGGCTGTCTGTGCGGATAGTATTTTCCGGAACCCCACACGGCTCGGGGGTAGATGCGCGTTTTACTTCGTTTGGGTAATTTGGCTTGGCCTATGTAGGCCAGCAGGCGGTCATAGGCCTGTTGGCGCTGTTTCTCGTCGGCAGAACACAGTTTGCCGGTCATCGCGTTCAGCAACCCATGCGCGCGGGTGAAGCTCAGTTCGCGCGGGTGCACGCCGGCTCGGGCAGCGGCTTCGGCCATCAGCGCGCGCACCATTCCATAGGCCACCACGGCGATCAGCAACTCCTTCTCCACCACCGCTTTGGTTTTCCCCTGCATGTGTTTCAAGCGCAGCGTGCCTTTCAGCGTCCGCAGGTCCAGTTCCAGGTTCCATCGCTGCCGATACCAGGCTATGATCTGCGCCGCCTCGGTTTGCTCACTCAACGTCGTAAACAGATACAGGCGGTCGCGAAATCCCTTTTGCGTGACCACGATCAAGCGGCCCTCGATGGCTGCATCGGCGGGCAATTCAGGATATTTCTTTCCCTCGAAGCTGCTTGGCCGCCAGCAGACCCGGCACTCCCCGTTGGGCAGCAATCGCCTGGCTCCCAGCGCCTGGGCGCGCGCCTGCGTGAGCCGGAAAAGCACCTCACGCTTGCTCTGGACAACCGCATAGGCAAACGCGAAGATTCCGAAGTTGCCGTCGCCCACGATCACGCTTCGGGCCGGGGTGCGCTCTACGGCTTGGCGGGCCAGCTTCTGTTCGCTTACCGCTTCGGGACCGAACATCGGACCCCACTCCGGCCGCAGGGCGATGCCCGTCCGCACGTCGTGCAGGGCCACCCATTTCACAATCCCCCAATGGCCCAGTCCGCGCTGATTGCGCCCCGGAGGAAACGCATCCAGCAAGCCCGCGCTATGCTCCACGCTCAAGCTGCTGCCATCCAAAAGCATCACCGGACGGTCCAGCCCCGCCGCCGGCACGATGCGCCTGCTCAACTCCCCCAGCACCTCATCGCACACCCCGGCGGTGGTTTCCTTCGACAGCCGGCCGCAGGCGCGCGCATAAGCGCCGGTGTTCTGCGAAATCCTGCCCTCCCGCACCCGCTTGCTCTCCGGCAGCAGCCGCTCCAGGTGCCCCTGGGCAATCTCATGCACGGCGCGCTGCTGCGTACCTCGATTGTCCAGCCGCTGCAATAGCATCATCCATACCACCACGCGCAGAGAATAAATCTGCGCCTTCGACCGGCCTTCAAGTGCTTTCCATCGCGCAACCGGCAAAACCGACTCAAACAACCGCAGCAACCACCGATCGTCAACCTCTGTCTGCATCGCGGCTTATCCGCGGAAAGCCCTGAGCAACTCCAGACTGAACCCGATCGCCTCTGCCGGCAATCTCAAATCATCATGTCGCCGTTGTAAAGTAAGTGACATTGGCCTGAAGGCCCCTGCTCCCTCCGGGCCTTGGGGTGAATTTGGTTGCCAACCGATTTTTCGATGCGGACGTGGACGCCCGCGCTACAACCGGCCTGGAGGCCGGCAGTACAACCGCGCTGGAGCGCGGCGCTACTGTTGGCCTGGAGATTGATTACATGACAGCGTCGGCTCCTCCGACCTGAGTACACTGGTTGCTGCAAAACGACCACGAGCTCGGGAGGAAAGGAGCCGAGCATGATGATTATAGGATGTGATTTTCATCCGCGGTTTCAGCAGATCGCCTTTATCGACCAGGAAACGGGCGAGTATGGCGAGCGCCGCTTGAGTCATCCGCAAGAAGCGGAGCGGTTTTACCGGGAACTAGCCGGCAGGCCGGTTCGGATTGGCGCCGAGGCCACGGGGAACTTTCGCTGGTTTCGGCACCTTATGGAGGAACTGGGTTACGAGTTTTTGCTGGGCGATGCAACGGCGATCCGGGCCGCCTGCCCTCGCAAGCAGAAGACGGACAAGCGGGACGCCAGGCACATTTTGACCATGCTGGTGGAGGATCGGTTTCCGGTTGTCTGGCAGCCTTCGGTGGAGAACGACCATGTGCGGCAGCTGCTGCTCCATCGCTGTCGCATGGTGCGGATGCGCACCCGGATCAAGAACCAGTTGGACTCGATGGCCAAGAACGAGGGGCTGTTGAGTTCCAGGGTGTGGTCGCCCAAGCGCCGCGGCGAGATTGAGGGGCTGCCGTTGCCAGGCTGGTACGCATATCGGCGAGCGGATCTGCTGAGTTTGCTGGACCAGTTAGACGAGCGCATCAAGCCGTTGGACAAGGCGGTGAGTGAGGCGGCGGAAGACAACCAGGAGGCACGTCTGCTGATGACGCATCCGGGAGTGGGGCCGATTGTTTCTCTGGCCTATGTGCTGACCATCGGGGACTGGAGACGGTTTCCGCGGGGCAAGCAGGTGGGAAGCTATCTGGGCCTGATCCCGGTGGAGGAGTCCAGCGGCAACAGCCGGCGCCTGGGCCAGGTAAGCAAGCAGGGCAGCTCGCTGGTGCGCTGGCTGCTGGTGGAGGCAGCCACCACGGCGCAAAGGTACGATGCGAGCTGGCACCGGCAGTATGTACGGCTGTCGATGACCAAGCATCATGGGGTGGCCAAGGTGGCCATCGCGCACAAACTGGCGGTTCGGTTGTATTGGATGTTGCGCTCCGGCGACGACTACAGCAAGGTGAGGGAGCGCGGTTCGCATGCGGGGCAGTCCGTGTAGCGCCGTGGCCTTTAGGGCCGAGAGGTTGATTGGACGCCCCGTCTCTCTCGATCTTTGAGAGAGTTTGAAAAAGTAATCATGGAGTGGTACCGAACCGAATACATGGCTGATGGAACCAATTGGGTTGCCATCGAAAAATGATTCATTCAACGTGACGGGCTTGGGTCGTGGATGCAAACGAAAGACGGTTTTCAATTATGGGTCGAATCTCAGAAAGAACCTGAGATTCAACCCAAAGCCAATTGTGAAGGCCAGGATTTGAGTGTCAAGGGTCGAGATGAACGCCAAACAACGGCGCCCTTGACACTCAAATCCTCGCCACGGGAGATCCCTGCGATGTTTTGCGAAAAACACACGAAAAAAGAGTATTGACAAAGCCGACGCTGTCATACACGGCGCTACTGTTGGCCTGGAGGTTGGCGCTACTCAATGGCCGCTACAGGTTCCCCTGGTTCATCTCGCTGGCCAGATGTTCTGACGCGCGCATCGATAGCGAGAGAATGGTCATGGTCGGGTTCTGCCATCCGCCGCTGGTGAAGCAGGCGCCATCCACTACGAAGAGATTCTTGTAGTCGTGGCTCTGGTTCCACTTGTTCACGACGCTCTTCTTTGGGTCGTCGCCCATGCGGCAGGTGCCGATTTCGTGAATGCTGTAGCCGGGCGGATTGGGCACTTCATTTTTCGAAAGCACCTCGAAGCCCGCGGTCTCACACAGCTCGGAGCCTACAGCCACGGCGTCTTTGGCCATGTTGTATTCGTTGTCAGTGTACTTAGTGTCGATGTGGAGCACGGGAATGTCCCACGCATCGACTTTGCTCTTGTCGATGCTGACGTGGTTCTCGTAGCGGCCCAGCACCTCGCCCATGATGGTCATGATGAAGCCGCTGCCGTAGTACTCCTCGAGCTTCTTTTCGAGCTCCGCTCCGTAGGCCGCAAAGTTTCGTGCGCCCAAGGGGCCGGTCATGCTGGTGGTGTTGAATGCGTAGCCGCGCAGAAATGTGTCACTCTTCGTATCGATATTGCGGAAGCGCGGCACAATCGCGCTGCCGCCCATGATTTTTTCGCCCTTGCGATTACGGGCCTCGGGGACCGATGCGACAACGCCCGCGCCGTAAATCTGATCGGTGAGGTAGCGGCCCAGCACGCCGCTCGAATTGGCGAGGCCTGAGTTGAGCAAGAGGCGCGTGCTCTCAAGCGTGCCGGCGGCCAGGACTACTACACGTGCCTTTACGCTCATCTCGCGGCGCGTGATGCGGTCAACAAAGTTGCAGCCGTTGGGCAGTCCGGTGTTCTTGTCCACCGTAATTTCGCGGACCACAGCGTTAGCAATGGAGGTCAGGTTGCCGGTCTTTTCCGCATCGGGCAGCAGCAGATTCACTGAACTTGCAAGGCCGTTCACGCCAAGGGCGCGGCGCTGCTTGCATACGGGAATCTTGAGTGGCGTGGCAGCGTCGATGAAGCGCTGCATGGATGGCGACCACGGATCGGTGTCGAGGATGAAGGCGCCATCGGGCATTTGAGGCGGGCCGTCGAGCGCGCCGGCTACGCGAAAAATGCGCTCGACGCGCGAGTAGTAAGGCGCAAGATCGGCGAGGCCGATGGGCCAATCTTCGCCGAAGCCGTCGTGCGACTTACATTTGAATTCGTAGTCGCTGAGGCGGAACGACTGGCGCGACCAGAACAGCGACCGTCCGCCGAAGAGGCGCACGCGTACCCAGCTGTAGGGATGATTGGGCTCAATGGTATATGGAACCTCATTCTCGTCGACCCACACGTTGGCATTGAACTCGTTGGCTTGAGCGATGTGATCGACATGGCCCGGCGGCCTGAATCCGCGATAAGGCAGATCGCTCGCGGGCAGCCGCTCGGCGTCGCGGGTGATGTCGGCAACCGGCCCGGCATTCAGCATGAGGCAGCGGATGCCCGACTCAGTAAGAATTTTTGCGGCCATGCCACCGGAGTGGCCCGACCCGATGATCAACACGTCGTGGATGTCATTTGTCATGATTCGAATTGTGACCCTTTTAGCCTGGCGGCTGCTGGATGCGCGCTTGCAAGAATTTCTGGCGCAGGGGTAAACAGCTTGCTGGAGAGCCAGTTTTGCAAGCGCTGAAGGCAGCAGGGGCTAAAGTTCGACATTCTGAGGGGAGAATTTGCGGCACGACTGAATTCGTGCCTAATAAGGAACAAAACCGGCTGCCTGCAACTTGGGCTTCGTGGCATCCCACCCATCGAGCAAAAGACGCTCGATGGATGGGGCACCCCAATGTTTCATCCATCGCCGGTCGGAGACGCAAGTGAAGGACTGATACAAGACCCGCATGCGGAGACTTTTTTTCGGCACGCGCCGAATTCGGGCACTTCATTTGCGTTTTTCCCAGCGTCATTGATTTATATTGGCGCATCAGAATTCATTTACCGCCGGTAGACCGGCATCTTCTCTCCGTCTTTTGGTTGCGCGAGCACGTGGGGCGGCGTGTGCGTATAAGCAGGATTCAGGCCGTAGATGTCAGGCTCGATGGGTAGCCAGTAGACGTCCACTTCGGTGCTTGGCTCCGCGCCTACCGAGGGCACTTCGTCCCATACCTTCGAGTTCACGGTGGCGTTGCGAATTTCGTCGTGCGCAATATTGATGAAGTCGGCGTGAGGCTCGGCGGGCGCATGGTCGCTCATCCAGGTGCGCAGCCAGGGCTTGAGCAATTCGCCGGCCTGCTCATCGTCGAGTTGCGCAAACGCGGTCTGGTATTTTGCCTGGGCACTCTCTTCAAGCCAGTCGAGGCCGCCTGAATAAATCTTCTGTCGCGGCTCGGGCGCGCTGCCAATCAGAAAGTCAAGAAACATGGGCGTCTGCGCCTTTACCGCGCCGGGCTTGCCGTTCAGTGGTGGCATTAACACGTCGCTGAGGCGCGTGAGCGTTCGCATCTGGATCGGGGTAAAGAAAGTGAGCTCGGTTGTGGCGGCCTGGTCGGCCAATTCGGTGACGGGCACGGGAGTGCGCGAGTTGAGGCCGGTAAACCAAGGTACGGGCGCAGGCGGAGGCAGCGTGGGGTCGCTGACGCGTTGTTGCGAGAAAGCCGCTTTGCCGGCAACGAAGAATGAGATGAGAGTGCGAACAAAATCACGCCGCTTCATGACCACTCCTGAGGGAATCTATCGACTCTCAATGAACCAATCCAAATTAAATGGCGAGCGCGGGGTGCGTCCAGCGGCGAATAAAGGCCGAATGGTTGCGCGGGGATGGGGATTAACCGGAGCGTCGGGGGGAGTACATTGTTGAGAACCTGGCCCATAGATTTGTACCGTCCCAGGTCCGAAAATCAGGATCTTGGGCACCCACTGTTCCTGCTTGGTCGGGCCTCCGCGGCCGAATCCGAGCATTTTCGAAGCAGGTTAATGGGATGGTATCGGGTCTAGGTCTGGAATTGAACGCGTCGGATTTTGCACGTCGGCAATTAAACTTGAAAGACAATCGATGCGGTGAAAACCAGTTGATGGAGGTCACAACACATGCAGGCAGCGGTGGTGAATGTTCTGGGTGAGGCGCCCAAGTATCAATCCTTCCCCGACCCCGAGGTTCAGCCAGGCGAGGTACTCATCAAGGTGCGCGCGGCGGGGCTGCACCAGGTGGTGAAGGCGATTGCCAGCGGGGCGCATTACTCGAGCGGCGGCGGATTGCCGGCCGTTCCCGGTGTGGATGCGGTTGGCGTGTTGCCTGACGGCCGCAGGGTTTACTTTGGGGGCGCACGCCGGCCGTGGGGCACCATGGCGGAACTGGCCGCTGCCCCTCAAGGCTGGTGCGTGCCGGTGCCCGACGGGCTCGACGACATTCATGCCGCGGCGATTGCCAATCCGGGCATGTCAGCGTGGGTCTCGATGAAGGTGCGCGCGGAATTTGCGTCGGGCGAGACGGTGCTGATTCTGGGCGCGACGGGAGTGGCCGGGCAGCTTGCCATCCAGACGGCCCGGATTCTGGGTGCGAAACGCGTGATTGCGGCCGGCCGCAACGTGGCTGCACTTTCCGGCGCTGATGTTGACGCCGTAATTGGTCTCGCCGAGTCAGAAGATGCGATTGCCGGGGCTCTGGCAAAAGAGGTCGCCGGTGGCATCGACGTGGTGATCGACTACGTGTGGGGGCGTCCGGCAGAACTGACGCTCGAAGCCCTCGCCAAAGGATTCAAGGCCACCGCGACGCACGCGACGCGATTCATTCAAGTGGGCTCCATGGCAGGCAGAAACATCAATCTTCCGGCGGAGGTGCTGCGCAGTGTCGATCTCACTCTCAAGGGCAGCGGGTTTGGCTCTGCCTCGCTCGAGACGATCTTTGCGGCGATTCCGGTGCTTTTTGATCAGGCTGCGGCCGGCAAGTTGACCATCGATGTAGAACCCGTGCCATTGGCGGAGGTTGAATCGGCGTGGAACCGGGTGGAAAAGGGCCGCAGGATTGTGTTCGCCGTCTGAAAACGGGAAAACCTCCGTAATATTGTTCCGCACAACCTCGTGACCGGGAACACTTTCAGGGGGTGCCGGTGTCTAAGAGAATGGAGCGCACGAAAGACCCGGCGGCCAAGAAAAGGCATACCGGGTCCTGCGCGCTCCGGGGAAGCTCTCGCATGGCCGAACCTGGCCATCCGGGGCGGCCGTAATTCGAAATGGGTTAGACTGAGGGCGAGCCAAACCCGGCCGATTTGCGGTAAGGTGGGAGACACTGACTCGCAGGCGGACCTCACCATGGGTAATATTGCAAGCGCGTTGACGCTTCAGACCGAAGAGACGGCTCTCATCGATGAGCTGCGGGCCGGCTCAGAGGAAGCGTTTGCGTGGCTTATCGCGCGCTACCATCAACCGATCTACTCTCTGCTGGCCCGCACGGTGCGGGATCGCGCCGACGCAGCCGACCTTACGCAGGATGTCTTTATCAAAGTCTTCCGGGGTGTGGGCGGATTCCACGGCGAATCGTCGTTGCGGACGTGGATTTACAGAATCGCGCTGCGCGAAGCCTCAAACCAGCGGCGCTGGTGGGCACGGCACAAGCAGAATGAGATTGGGATTGAGCAGGAAATCTCCCAGAGCGAGTCGGGAGCTGCAGTTCGGTTGAAGGATTTACTGGTCGATCCGGGCGAGTCGCCGTTTGATGCCGCCGCCCAGGCTGAGACCCGGGAGCGGGTGGAACGGGCGTTGGGCGAGGTGCCTGAGCCGTACCGGACCACGCTGATCCTGCGCGATATCGAGGGGTTTGTCTACGAGGAAGTTGCCGAAATGCAGGGCGTGAATCTGGGTACGGTCAAGTCGCGGCTGGTGCGCGGGCGCGCTTTTTTGAAGGCGGTCCTGTTGCAGCCGAAAGCTGGTCAGCGCGCTGCTTCCTTGACGGTTCTCGACGTGCCCGCTGCAGAGGAGGCGCGATGAACGGGTGCACTTCAATTCAGGCTATATTCAACGATTATCTTGACGGAAGGCTGAGTGGGCGCGAGATGCAGCGGATGGACGCGCACCTTAAAGCTTGTGGCGATTGCGGGCGCGAGTGGGAGTCGCTGCGCCGCACGCAAGCTTCGCTGGCGATGCTGGGCCCGGTGCCCGAGCCGCCGGATCTTTCGCTACGCATCCGCGTTGCCGTAAGCCAGGAGCGGGCGCGCAACCGTCGCCGGCGGTTCGAAGGCCTTTCGATGGTGTGGAGAAACTCCGTGGGACCGTTCCTGCTGCAGGCCTCGGCCGGCTTTGCCAGCGCGGTTCTGCTTCTTGGCACAGTGATTGTGCTGGTGGGAATGTTTACTCAGCCTGAAGTGGCGCAGGCCACCAAGGATGAGCCGCTTGGCATGGCTACCGCGCCGCACCTGCTCTATCTCTCCAGCGGCGACGGCAGCGACGATATCAACACCATTCCCGGCCCGGTTGTAGTTGAGGCATATGTGAACGACGCGGGCGAAGTTTACGACTATCGCATCGTGTCGGGCCCCAACGATCAGGCCACCCGCGCAGAGGTGGAGAACCTGCTGGTGGGCAGCCGCTTTGAGCCGGCCAGGTTTTTTGGCCAACCAGTACGCGGCTTGGCGGTACTGTCGTTTGCCGGGGTAAGCGTGCGCGGCTGAAAAGCAGCCTCTAGCTTCTAGCCTCTAGCTTCTAGGTCCTAGTTTCTAGCCTATTCACACAACTGCCGTCGTCTGCGATATTGCGTTGGATCGTGGGCGATTGATGCAGCCTCCAGTAGAAAGATAAAGCTAAAAGCTAGAAGCTAGCAGCTAGTAGCTCGTCCCTCCCGTTTGACCCTGTACCTCCGTCTAACTAGACTTACGGCAGGGTTCGATTCATGAAGTTTTTTCGATTTCGGTTGTTGTCTCTCCTTTCTGCGGCGCTTTTCTGCGTTTGTTTCGGTTTAACCGGGGCGCCGGCAGGCGCGCAGGCACAGGGCGGCAGCTCCTCTTCCTCCAACTCATCCGCTGGCACGGAGTCCACTGCCTCTCCTTCGACGGCTTATGTGCAGGAGCGGACGCCGACGCTTATCGATCCGGCTGGGCCAACCATTTCGCTCATCAGTTCGGAGCAGGTTTTTGCGGTGGCTGCCGCGCTGAATGCCTGCGGCTACGACGAAGGCCTGAACGACAGCCCCGATGTCCGCAAGCGCGTACGCGAAGAGATTGACCAGGCCCTGGCCAAGAGCGAACAGGCTCGCGCCGCCCGCGATGCGGTATGTCTTTTTGTGGCTCAACACCGCATGACCGGCACCGAGCACGATATCTCGCAGTACATCTCGCTGGCTCTTTACCTCACGCCTCCGCCTGCACTCGAGACAACGGCCGACCTCGCCGAGATGCCTCCCGATGCAACCCAGGTAGCCGAGTTTGTGCCGCTGCTGCGGACTTTCGCGGCGGCCACCGACCTGCATGGCATCTGGCTTACCGTTCGCCTCACCTACGACGATGAGGCTGCCAAGATTCACGATGCGCTCTCGCAGATGATCGTGAACACCAACCTCTACCTCAAAATGCCTGCGGAGACTTACACCGGCAGCCGCTTCATCGTTATCGTCGAACCCCTGCTGTCGCCGGGCATGGTGAATGCCCGCATCTACGGCGTCGATTACGTTGTGGTTGTTTCGGCGGAAAAGGGAAGCGTCCGCATGAGCGACGTACGCCACACCTATCTGCACTACGTGATCGATCCGCTGCTTTACGCGCGCTCCAACGCCATCGATCGCGAGCAGCCGATTCTGAAGGAGATTCGCGACGCTCCGCTCGAGTACCGCTACCGGAGCGATGTTTTGCCGCTCACGATCGAGTGCCTGATCAAGGCAATCGAGGCGCGCACGATGGACACGGGAGTGGCTATTTACAAGATTCCTGGCAGCATCGATCGCTCCGATCTGCCTCGCTACGAGCACGAGCGGCAGCTCACGCTTGACAAAGCTGAAGCGGTGCGCCGGGCGCTGGTGCAGCACGACATGAATCAGGGTTTTGTGCTCACGCAGTATTTCTACGAGCAGTTGCTGCAGTTCGAGAGGGATCCGGCCAGCCTGAAAGACGACATCGGCGAGATGGTATACGGGATGGACGTCGATCAGCAGGTGCATCGCGCGCGCAATACGATCTTCGACAAGCAAGCCGACCAGGATGTGCTGCAGCACAGCGCGCCGCACAAGCTCACCGGTCTCGATCTGGCCGAGGCCCGGCTCTCGAACGGCGACGTCAATACGGCCAGCGAAATGGCGAAGCAGGTGCTCTCGCACCAGGGCGACACGGTCGATTCGGTGGCTGACGCGGCGCGGGCACATTTCATACTGGCGCGCGTCGATCTCATGTCGGTCCATGCCAACGAAACGGAAGACCAGGCGGAGACAACCGTCAACGATGCCATTGACCAGTTCAACAAGACGCTGGCTACCAGCAAGGATCAGCGGTTGCTTGCCTGGTCGCACATTTATCTTGGCCGCGTGCTCGATCTGGAGTGCAAGCGCGACGAAGCAGTTGCCGAGTATAACGCCGCCCTGGCGGTGCGCGATGGGCGGCTGGACACGCGCCTGGCCGCCGAGCGCGGAGTGAAGGCCGCGTACCTGGCTCCGGGACACCCGTCTCAATGCCAGGACGCGAGCGACGACAATGCCCCGGCGGCAGGTAACCCGCCTGCAGGCCAGGACAAGACGGCCAGCGGCCCTACAACCCCGCAGACCGTCGCACCGAAGCAGCAGTGATAGTTCGCTGGGCACGAAGCCGGTTACCAATGATTTGAGGCGCACGTGGAAGCAGATCTGCATGAACTCGAAGCGGCGCTGGGGTACAGCTTTCTGAACTCCCGGCTTCTACTGCGGGCGCTCACGCACCGGTCGCTGGCCAACCAGCTTGTGCAGGAGAACCGCACCGAAGAGGCGATCGAGGCCGGCGATAACGAGCGTCTCGAATTCCTGGGAGATGCGGTGCTTAACCTGGTAGTGGCCGAAGCCCTCTTTTGTGCGCATCCTGAGTGGCACGAGGGCGAACTGACCCGGGTCCGCGCGCAGCTGGTGAGCCGGCAGCACATGGCCGGCGTGGCCGCGGTGGTCGACCTGGGCCAGCATCTGCGGCTCAGCAAGGGTGAAGACCGCAGCGGGCTGCGCCGCAAGAGCACCGTGCTTTCGAATACCATGGAAGCGGTGATGGGAGCGCTCTTTCTGGATGGTGGTCTGGAGCCGGTAAGGGCCTTTGCCCGCAGCCGGGTGATGGGCGAGGCCGCCGAGCGACTGGCCGCCGAATTGCGGTCGGGAGCAGCGCTGGGCAACTACAAATCGGCCCTGCAGGAGCGACTGCAGGCGACGCGCGCCGGAAGTCCCGTCTATCGCGTCATGCACGAAACCGGTCCCGGGCACCGTAAACGATTCATGGTTGAAGTCCGTCTAAAATCTGACGCAAACGCTCCCGGGGAGCCCCTGGCCCGGGGCCTGGGATCGACCAAGAAGCATGCCGAACAGGACGCCGCGCGGCGCGCGCTGGAGCATCTTGATCTCGCGCATCTTGCGCTTAACGCCGATGCAGAGCCGGGCGACGCGACCGCAGCCGGCAGCCCCGGCGCAGAACACGACCGGGTTGAGAAGGAGCCCGCCGCGCAATGAGCAGTCCCGCCGGTCAAGTTCCCGATCCAGTCCTGGTTCAGGATGCCGTCCCGACCCAGGGCGCTGCGCTCGACCCTGCGCATCCGGTTCTCATCGAACTTCCTCTTGGAAAGTTCAGGCTGTTGCGGTTGCATTTGCCCACTTTGCCTGAGGCGGCTGCTTCACTGCTGCGCACTATCGTTGTGGCGCTCTTTGCGCTCACCTTCGTTCTGCAGCCTATTCTTATCCCCAGTGAAAGCATGGAACACACGCTGCTGGTGGGCGATTTTCTACTCTTCAACAAGCAGATTTACGCACCCGCCGGCAGCCTGTCCGCCTGGATGCTGCCGTATCGTCCCGTCCAGCGCGGCGACATTATCGTCTTTCACCACCCCAAACCTCCGCTGCTGGTCAAGCGCGTGGTCGGTCTGCCCGGCGACCGTCTGCGCATCGTGGACGGCCAGGTTTACGTGAATGGATCGTTGCTCGACGAGCCCTACGCCACTTTTGAGCCGGCTCCGCCCAACGATTTCCGCGACAACTTTCCGGCAAAGATTTACACCGATCCCGCTGTCGATCCTGAATGGTGGCGGCAAATGCAGTCGCTCACCCACAACGGCGAACTGACTGTGCCCGCCGGAAAGTACTTTGTGCTGGGCGACAACCGCAACTACAGCGAGGACTCGCGTTTTTGGGGATTTGTGCCGCGCAACGCCGTCGTGGCGCGCCCGCTGGTTATCTATTTCTCGCTCACGCGCCCCTCCACCACCGATGTGCAACCGGTTACCCAGCAGGCGTCGGATGATAGACTCGGACACGAACGGGATCTCGCCGTGCGCCTTTATGGCTTTGCCCGCTGGAACCGCATCTTCCGCATTGTGCATTGAGTGAGAGACGCGCTACTCCAACCGAAAATCTCAAAAAGAGCGACAGGATGACGAAAAAGAAAACCGTGGCCGGCCAACCGCCGTCCGATACTCAATCCGGGCCGGTTCCGGCCAGGAAAGATGCCGATCCCGTAAACAAAGAACAAGTTGAGGAAACGCCTTACGAGGCGGTCGCCAGCATCTGCAGCGTGCTGGTTGTGGGACTCTTCATTCTCACGTTTATCGCCCAGAATTTTGTTATTCCGTCGGGGTCCATGGAGAAGACGCTTCTGGTGGGCGACCACCTTGTAGTCGACCGCATTACCCTTGCGCCGCCCACAAAATGGATGCCGCTGGTTTACTACCGCGAACCGAAGCGCGACGACGTGATCGTGTTCATCAAGCCTTCTCCCGAGCCGCAGCTTGACGCGGATGGCAAGCTGCAGTACTTCTTCCTCGTCAAGCGCCTGATCGGCATTCCCGGCGACCACATCCACCTGAATAACGGCATTGTAAGCGTCAATGGCGTAGCCCAGCCGCAGCCATTCGCGCAGCCGACAACGCAGGACAATTACACGCCTTTCCTCGACGAGTTTCCTTTCGTGCCGCCGGACCCTTCAATGGGCGCCACCGAAGGCTGGTCGATCGACTTTCCCAATCATGTAAAGGGGGGCGATCTGGTGGTTCCTCCGGGCATGTATTTCATGATGGGCGACAACCGGCACAACAGCCTCGACTCGCGCTACTGGGGATTTGTGCCGCGTGCCAATATAGTGGGACGGCCGCTGTTCAACTACTGGTCGTTCAAGTCGAATGAAGAAGAGCTCGAACAGACCGGATTGGTCAATCGCCTTTCGTGGATGCTTCATGTGGCGACGCATTTTGTCAGCGATACGCGCTGGTCGCGAACGTTGCACGTGATCCGGTAGCGTGGTGCCTGAATGAAAGATAACAAGACGCCACCGCAGTCTGATTCCACTCCAGTCAAAGTGGAGGAGACGCCGTTCGAAGCGGTCGCAAGCATCTGCTCGGTGCTGGTCGTAGGCCTGTTCGTCCTCACGTTTATTGCCCAGAACTATGTCATTCCATCGGGCTCGATGAAAAACACTCTCCTGGTGGGCGATCACCTGATGGTCGATCGCGTCACCATTGCTCCGCCCGCGAAGTGGATGCCGCTAATAAGGTATCGCGAGCCGAGGCGGGGCGATGTCGTGGTGTTCTTCAAACCTGTTTATCAGCCTGGAATCGATTCTACTGACGCCGATGGGACACCGCAATACACTAAACTGGTGAAGAGATTGATTGGCGAACCGGGCGATCATATTCATCTACGCAACGGCATTGTAAGCGTCAACGGCGTGGCCCAGCCGCAGCCATTCGCGCAGCCGACGACGCAGGACAACTACACACCCTTCCTCGACGAGTTTCCTTCCGTGCCGCCGGACCCTTCAATAGGCGCGACCGAAGGCTGGTCGATCGACTTTCCCAATCATGTAAAGGGGGGCGATCTGGTGGTTCCTCCGGGCATGTACTTCATGATGGGCGACAACCGGCACAACAGCCTCGACTCGCGCTATTGGGGATTTGTGCCGAGAGCCAACATCATAGGCCGGCCACTATTTAATTACTGGTCGTTCAAGGCCGCTGACGGGGATCTTGAGCAGACCGGCCTGGGCCATCGCCTGCAGTGGATGCTGCACGTTGCATCCCATTTCTTCAGCGATACGCGCTGGTCGCGAACGTTGCACGCGATTAGGTGAGAAACAGTTTTCAGCTTTCAGCTATCAGCTCTCAGCTTCATACTGCTGCTGCCAGCAATGCGGCCTGGCTTTTGGTCTTTCGTTTCCGCTGCTCCCCGTTTCGGCGCAGAAAAGCTGATAGCTGACAGCTGATGGCTGATAGCTGCTGGCTCTCACCCCCACCAGCTAAAATCAATCAGATGGAAGAACACCAGCAAGGCCGGAATCGTTGGCGCAAAAGTCTTCGCCCGATATTGATTCTGGCAGCGTTTCTTCTTCTGTTGCTTGTGGTTCCTCCGCTGGTGAGCATCGGTCGTTATAAGAGCCAGATCACGCGGCTTATCTCCGAGTCGCTTGGCCGTCCGGTGCGGCTTTCTTCAGTCGAGCTGCGCATATTTCCCTGGCCGGGCTTCGAGATCACCAACCTGAGCGTTGCTGAGGATCCGGCTTATGGTGCCGAACCGGTGCTCCACGCCAATACGGTGCGCGCCTCCATCCGCCTGCTTTCGCTGTGGCGCGGCCGGCTTGAGATCGGCACCATCAGCGTCGACGAAGCCAGCCTCAATGTGGTCCACAACGGGCCCGGCAAATGGAACCTCGATCCGCTCTTTCGTACGGCGGTGGCCAGGGCCGGGTCAGCCTCCGGCGGATCCGGTTCGCGGCGCGCCGTTCCGCTGCCATACCTCGAGGCAACGGATTCTCGTATCAACTTCAAAGAGGGCGCTGAGAAATTGCCCTTCTCGCTGGTTAACGCCGAGTTTGAGCTTTGGCAGGAGAGCCCCGGCGACTGGCGCGTCCGTCTGCGCGGCCAGCCCGCGCGCACCGATCTGAGCCTCTACCAGGAAGACACCGGCGTGGTGCGGCTCGAGGCCACGATGCGGCACGCGCCCACGCTGCAGCAGAGGCCGGTGCGGCTCGATCTGGACTGGCGCGACGCCCAGCTCGGCCAGCTTTACCGGCTTGTGTTCGGCACCGATATCGGCTGGCGCGGCGATCTTACCGGCAACCTGCATCTCGAGGGGACGGCAGAATCCGCGCATGTGATCACGCGTTTGCGGGCCGGGGGCGTGCACCGCGCCGAATTCGCGCCCGCCGAGCCGCTCGACTTCGACGCCAACTGCGACCTGGTTTACCACTACTCGCGACGCAGCTTTGAGAAACTGGCTTGCAACTCTCCGATCGGCGATGGGCGCATCCGCGTCACCGGCGATCGGCCGGCTGCCGACGTTGCCACGCGATTGACTGCCGAACTCGACCACTTGCCGGTGGCTGCGGGCCTTGGCCTGTTGAGAACGGTGCGCAGCGGCCTCGCGCCCGATCTGCAAATTGCCGGCACTGTGAGCGGAAAGATCGCGTATGATGCAACTGCGCCCGCCAAACCTGCGAAGACTTCGCGGTCGAAACACTCGCGCCCGGCCGAGGTAGTAACAGGTCCGCTCACGGGCAGTCTGACGGTCGAAGGATTGACGCTGAGCGGCGGCGGGCTGAGTCAGCCGATTCAGGTCACCAAAATCGTACTCGAACCAGTGTTATCTCAGTCTCCCAATCTGCGGCTCGCACTTGCCGGCTCGACAGCCGTACCTCTGGGCGGCACCGCTCCCGTGACCGTGGGCCTGAGCCTCAGCATTGCGGGCTACTCGGCCCAGCTGCGCGGCCAGGCCTCGATGGCGCGGGCAAGGGAACTGACGCGGGCAGCGGGTTTGGCGCAGGCTCCGGCGCTCGACGGTCTGGCCGGCGACCCGCTGGATGTGGATCTGACCGCGGCCGGGCCGTGGCTGGTGCAGCAGAAGAGTCCGCCAGCGGCGAAGACGGCAACGCCCGAGACACAGGCCGCAGAACCGGCGGCGAAGGCTGCTGTGCCTGCGGCCAAAACTGCGCCTGCTGCCAAAGTTGAGAACGCGCCGGCATCGATTCCCGTTGAGGATTCTCTGACGGGCACTGTGTCTCTGCGCAACGCCAACTGGCGCGCCGACTTCCTGGCCGGCCATGTTGAGATCGCACAGGCCACGCTGAATCTCTCACCCGGCGAGATTCGCTGGGACCCGGTCGATTTCAGTTACGGTCCGCTCAAAGGTACGGCCACGCTCGAGCTGAGGACCGATTGCGCCCCCGGCGAAACCTGCCGCCCGCATTTCACCGTGGCCCTGGGCACACTGGATGCAGCCGATTTGCAAACTGCGATTCTCGGCGCGCATGAGAAGGGTACGCTGCTCTCGTCGCTAATTGACCGGCTGCATCCCTCGTCGGCGCCGCCGTGGCCCGAACTCGACGGCTCGCTCACAGCCGAGTCGCTGGTCCTCGGGCCGGTAACGCTCAACCAGCCTTCTGCACAGGTGCGCATTGTGCCCGCCGGCGCTCGCATCACATCCATCACCGCGGGTTTGCTGGGCGGCCGACTTGAAGCAACAGGCTCATTTACCCGCGCGGCGTCGGACCAGGATAAGCCGGGCTATTCGTTCGAAGGCAAGCTTGAGAATCTGAACGCCGCCGCGGTTGGCCAATTGGTAGGCCAGCACTGGAAGGGCGGGACCTTCAATGCCGGCGGCAACGTGGACCTTGATGGGTACACTGAAAAAGACCTTGCGGCCTCAGCCAAGGGCACTGTGGACTTTGAATGGGAGCGGGGGCAATGGGCGCATGGCGCGGTCAACGGCAAGGGTGCGGGCAAATCGCGCGCCGCGGTGCTGCCCGCATCGCTCACACGTTTCGATCGCTGGACGGGCAATGCGGCCATTGCGTCCGGAGGCGTCACGCTGGGCGAGAACCAGGTCCTGCTTGGCTCGCGCAAGAATTCAGTTGCTGGCTCGGTGACCTTCGGCGATCCGCCGGAGGTGGCGCTGACCGCTCCGAAACAGAAAATCGCGGACAAGCCGGCCCACTAAAATTGAATTCATGGCTTCGTCCTTTTCCCCTTCCCCCGTTCTGATCCGCTGCCAGGGCATTTTGTTCGACATGGACGGGATTCTGATCTCGTCGCTCGGCTCAGTTGAGCGCAGTTGGACGAAATGGGCCGAATTGCGCGGCATCGACGTCGAACAGACTCTCAAGTTGACGCACGGCCGCCGTGCCATCGAGACCATTGCAATGCTGCGGCCGGACCTCAACAGCGAAGCCGAGCTCAAGATCCTTGAAGACCAGGAGATTGCCGACAACGAGGGCCTGCGCGCGCTGCCCGGCGTCTTTGATCTGCTGCGCTCGCTGCCGGCCGACCGCTGGACGGTGGTGACCAGCGCCACGGAAAAGCTGGCGCGGGCGCGGCTGGCCGATGGCGGCATTCCTGTTCCCGCGCGCCTGGTTACCGCGGACCAGGTCACACGAGGCAAACCCCACTCCGAACCGTTCATTGCCGGCGCGGCGTTGCTTGGATTCGAGCCGGTCCAGTGTGTTGTTTTCGAGGATTCGGCTTCAGGAACCATTGCCGGCCGCGCCGCCGGCTGCACCGTGATTGCGACGACGTTCTCGCACTCGGTGGAATCGCTTGAAGCGGCGCATTATTTGGTGGAAGATTTGACCGGAGTGACGGTGGCGCAGGACGCGGAGGGAATTGTGCTGAGGTTTGTTCCGCTCGCGAGCCAGTAGCTAAAAACAGCCAATAGTGAATAGCCAATAGCCAGTAGCCGAAGGGCTGGGTTTTCCTGCTGGCTATTGGCCACTTACCACTGGCTGCCTTATGGCTGCTGGCTGCGCTACGCGGATTCTTCGGTCTGCGTAATCAGATAGCGCTCGTAGCCAATTTCCCTGATCTGGTGCAGTTGCGCTTCGAGCCAGTCCACGTGGCCTTCTTCATCTTTCAGCAGGCGCACAAAAAGGTCGCGAGACCCATTGTCTTGGTTTTCGACGGAGATTTTGATCGCTTTATTGTAGGAGGCAACTGCGCCCAGTTCGAGCTTCAAGTCGGACTCGATCATTTCTTTCACGCTTTGACCGATCGACAAAGACATTGGCTCCATGCCGGGTATGCCGTCGAGAAACAGAATGCGTTCCATCAGTGCTTCGGCGTGCTTCATTTCGTCGATGGACTGCTTCTTGATGTTCTTGGAATATTTTTCATATCCCCAGTTTTCCGCCATCTCGCTATGGAGAAAGTATTGATTGATCGCGGTGAGCTCGTCGCGGAGCGCCAGGTTTAACTGCTCGATGACCTTGGGATTACCTTTCATGGGTTTCTTCCTCTCGCAGCGAACATTCTACAGTAGGTTTCAGATGATTGAGAATGGGGCGATAGCCAATAGTGAATAGCCAATAGCCAGTAGCCGCAGGCCAAGGTTTTCCTACTGGCTATTGGCTACTTACTACTGGCTGTCTTATTCGTTCGCCTCAATCTTCCGCCCGTGCAAGTCCTCGACCGGCCGGGTATTCATCCGGATGAGCGCTGTGAACTGGCGCAGCTGATCGCGGCTTACGTCGATGGGTTCTTCATACACAATCCATTCGACTCCTTCGCTGCAGGGCGGAGTGAGCTCCGAACCGGTGTAGGTCCAGTAGCCGGGATCGGCGGGGATGAATCCGCCGGCGTCAATCATATCGGTCACTTTGGTGCTGGTGCCGGGACGCGTGGGCAGGTGCGGCCACAGCGTGGCCATGGTCGCGTTGGGATTGCCGCGGTCCTGGTTGAGCCGGACAGCCACGATCGCCATCTTGCCGTCCGCGCTCCGGTGCACCAGATCCACTTCCATATCGGTGAGCTGCCCTTCACCATGTGCTCGCTGGGGCGGTGAAACTCAATCTACTAGCTCGTAACGTACGCCGCCGGCCACCATGTAGCTGCCCTTGTCAACGTGCACCACGATGCCGCGGCCGGTGTTCTCAATGGTCACCGGTCCCGCGATGTAGTGGTACTGGATGGGTTGCAGCGACTTGTTGAGCCGCGCGCCGCGAATGTCGATGGGCGACTGCTCGTGGCCGTGGTTGCAGGCCGTGTACGAGGGATCGAGATGGCTCCAGACCAGCGGCCCGGTGTGACCCTGTAGCTCCATTTGGCGCCGGTTTGCGCGGCGGCCAAGGAGGCAGAGTCAAGGAAAAAGACAGCAAAACAGAAGGGCGCATCGATTTCTCCCGAGCGAAGACGCCCTGGCGTCTTCGAAGGATTCTATTTCATGGACGCAGATGGGAGCTAAACTGAGCAAAAAGCATCGGCCAGGCTTTTAAGCCTTGGGCGACGCTTTATCCATAAATGGGTACTAAACTACTTGCTGCAGTCGCAGCCTGCCTGCGCCGGCTTGGTGGCCTTGTCGGTGGCTTCCCA
>CAVSYM010000024.1:0-49890 GCA_963732165.1 uncultured Acidobacteriaceae bacterium | reverse complement strand
CGCGTTGGGCAGCTCACCGGAAAAGCTGAATTTTGTTGTGGCGCCGTCCATCTCTTCCACATCGATCCCGGTGATTACCCCGGCAGCCGTGACGGTCAAGGAAAGCTTCGATACGCGATTCTCCTGGCCTTTGGGCACGCCGCTCAGCACGAACTCGCCGCCTGGTCCTGGCGCCAGCGACAATCTGTCGAGCTCTTTCTCAAGATTGGTGTGACCGAGCAGAAAGCGAAGCGGCGAGCGCAGATCGTCCAGCTCCTTGGCAGGAATGCGCTGCACCTGCGCGTCGCCCGGCGCATAGAACCACGCGTATTTGCCATCGAGCAGGAAGATCTTTCCCGGCGGCGACGTATAATCCCAGCGCATCTTGCCGGGCTTCGAGAGCAGCAGTTGGCCGCTCTCAGTGCGCTGGACGCCCATGCCGGCGTACGACTCAGTAAATGCGGCCCTGAGCGTATGCAGCTGGTCGTAGTGCCGGTTGACAACCGCGGCCATCTCACGCGCGCCGGGCGCTTTTTGCTGAGCCAGAGTGCAGATGGGAAACAGCGCGGCGAGCAGCAGGCCAGCGCCGCGCCTGAATAGCGGGAGTGGGCTCATTGCAGCAGTTGGGTGCAGTTTGTGCCACCCGTCGGGTCGTACTTGGGAGCACCGCCGTTCTCATCGCTGCAGAATCCGCGATTGCCGGTTTTGCCAACCGCCTGCGGAACGGCGGTGACCGTAAATCCCGTGATGCGGTCGGTATTGTTCACCGTCACCTTGGTGCAATTGGTGATGTTGAAGATGTAGCCCGACTTGTATCCCGAGGCGAGATCGGACTGGATCAACTGCGCCGATTGCGGTGTCGGAGGGGTGCTGCCTGTGTCGCCGCCCAGCGCCTGCAGCGAGCACGCGTAGCCGTTGGCCGGGAACGAACTTTCGTACTGAATCTCGGCCTTGATGATCGCCTGAACCGAGTTGATGGCCGACGTTTCGTTTGCGTTCCGCTTCATTACGCCGATGGTCGGAATGGCCATCAGCATGAGGATCAGGATGATGGCAATCACGATCAGCAGTTCCATCAAGGTAAAGCCGTTGGGCAGGGTGAATCCATTGGCAACCCCGTTGCCCATCATGGTATAACCGTGCGCCGTGCGGCGGCGGGAGAGCAGTGACTTGCGAATCATGAGTTTCAATGCCTCGTGGAGTGGGCTGTGGCCCCGGCTAACCACCCCAGCGAATAAAAATCATTCGCCGGGGCCCCGGCGCGTTCGTGAAAATGCTATACCGTATGGACGCATTATGGAAAGCAGGCGCTCGGAAAGCAGCTTCTAGCCTCTAGCTTCTAGCTGCTAGCTTGCCCTCGCGTGACTGGCAATCTGTTCACAAGCAAATCTCCTCGGATCAGTCCGCGGTGCTTCGCGTCGGCACAGAAAGGCCTAATAGCTAACGGCTGATAAGAAACAAAACCGGCTGCTTGCAACTTGGGCTTCGTGGCATCCCACCCATCGAGCAAAAAACGCTCGATGGATGGGGCACCCCAATGTTTCATCCCGCGCGGGTCGGAGACGCCGGTGAAGGACTGAAAAGAAACAAAACCGGTGGTCCTTCATTATCCTGTTTTCCGTCTTGCTTGCAATCTACACCGCGCTCAACGTCTTCCTCGATAAGAAGGCGCTGCTTGCAACTTGGGCTTCGTGGCATCCCACCCATCGAGCAAAAAACGCTCGATGGATGGGGCACCCCAATGTTTCATCCCGCGCGGGTCGGAGACGCCGGTGAAGGACTGATAAGAAACAAAACCGGTGGTCCTTCATTATCCTGTTTTCCGTCTTGCTTGCAATCTACACCGCGCTCAACGTCTTCCTCGATAAGAAGGCGCTGCTTGCAACTTGGGCTTCGTGGCATCCCACCCATCGAGCAAAAAACGCTCGATGGATGGGGCACCCCAATGTTTCATCCCGCGCGGGTCGGAGACGCCGGTGAAGGACTGATAAGAAACAAAACCGGCTGCTTGCAACTTGGGCTTCGTGGCATCCCACCCATCGAGCAAAAAACGCTCGATGGATGGGGCACCCCAATGTTTCATCCCGCGCGGGTCGGAGACGCCGGTGAAGGACTGATAAGAAACAAAACCGGTGGTCCTTCATTATCCTGTTTTCCGTCTTGCTTGCAATCTACACCGCGCTCAACGTCTTCCTCGATAAGAAGGCGCTGCTTGCAACTTGGGCTTCGTGGCATCCCACCCATCGAGCAAAAAACGCTCGATGGATGGGGCACCCCAATGTTTCATCCCGCGCGGGTCGGAGACGCCGGTGAAGGACTGATAAGAAACAAAACCGGTGGTCCTTCATTATCCTGTTTTCCGTCTTGCTTGCAATCTACACCGCGCTCAACGTCTTCCTCGATAAGAAGGCGCTGCTTGCAACTTGGGCTTCGTGGCATCCCACCCATCGAGCAAAAAACGCTCGATGGATGGGGCACCCCAATGTTTCATCCCGCGCGGGTCGGAGACGCCGGTGAAGGACTGATAAGAAACAAAACCGGTGGTCCTTCATTATCCTGTTTTCCGTCTTGCTTGCAATCTACACCGCGCTCAACGTCTTCCTCGATAAGAAGGCGCTGCTTGCAACTTGGGCTTCGTGGCATCCCACCCATCGAGCAAAAAACGCTCGATGGATGGGGCACCCCAATGTTTCATCCCGCGCGGGTCGGAGACGCCGGTGAAGGACTGATAAGAAACAAAACCGGCTGCTTGCAACTTGGGCTTCGTGGCATCCCACCCATCGAGCAAAAAACGCTCGATGGATGGGGCACCCCAATGTTTCATCCCGCGCGGGTCGGAGACGCCGGTGAAGGACTGATAAGAAACAAAACCGGCTGCTTGCAACTTGGGCTTCGTGGCATCCCACCCATCGAGCAAAAAACGCTCGATGGATGGGGCACCCCAATGTTTCATCCCGCGCGGGTCGGAGACGCCGGTGAAGGACTAGAAGCTAGCAGCTAGAAGCTAGAAGCTGCTTTTCTCAGCACACCAGCATCTCGCGCTGCAGCTTGACGCCCTGCAGCCGGCCAAGCAGCGTAACGGCGATGCTTTCCGGCCTGAATAGCTTTAGCGCCATCGCCTGCACCTGTTCCGCGGTCACATCTTCGATGCGGGCGATGATCTCGTCGACACTGAAAAACTGCCGGAAGTACATCTCCTGCCGGGCAAGGTTGGCCATTCTCGAGTTGGAGCTTTCAAGGCCCAGCAGGATGTTGCCCTTTAGCTGGTCCTTGGCGCGAATCAGCTCTTCATCGGCCAGGAGCGACTCTTTCAGCTTGCGGAATTCGGCAAGAATCAGGTCGACCGCGCTCATTGCCTTGTCAGCCGACGTTCCCGCATAGACGCAAAGCGTTCCTGTATCCCGGTAGGGGCTGAGGTCGGAGTAGACCGAGTAGGCCATGCCACGCTCTTCACGAATGGTCTGGAAGAGGCGCGAACTCATGCCGCCTCCGAGCACTGTGTTGAGGATCAGCGTGGCGTAGCGGTTGTCGTCGGTGATAGGCGGTGCGGGCACTCCGAGGCAGATCTGCACCTGCTCGAGCGATTTTTTGTTGCGCAGCACGATTTTTGCGCTCGGCTGCGGCGCTGAGAGCTCATGGAGCGTTGCCCCGCCCGGCAAGTTTCTGAATTTCTCCAGAACGGCCGCGGCAAATTCGTCATGGTCGAGATTCCCTGCTGCTGAGAACA
The DNA here is from genome assembly GCA_963732165.1 of uncultured Acidobacteriaceae bacterium. Classification (GTDB taxonomy): domain Bacteria; phylum Acidobacteriota; class Terriglobia; order Terriglobales; family Acidobacteriaceae; genus Telmatobacter. The sequence goes on along the minus strand of CAVSYM010000024.1, from coordinate 46,184 downwards.
GCATGTTCCCGCCGTGGAATCGGTCGCCGTGGTAGGAGAAAAGCTGTTGCTGATCGAGGCGCGTCACCGTCTCGGTGGTTCCCAGGATCGGCCAGCCCAGCGGGTGGCCTTTCCAGAAGCTCTGCGTGAACAACTCATGCACCAGCACATCCGGATTGTCCTCATCGATCTTGATCTCTTCGAGGATGACGCCGCGCTCGCGCTCGATGTCGGGAGGGGCAAAAACCGGGTTCAGCACCAGGTCGGTAAGCACGTCAAGCGCGATGGGGACATGTTCGGCCAGCGATTTTACGTTGAAGCAGATGGTCTCCTTGCCAGTGAAAGCGTCGAGATTGCCGCCGATCGAATCCATTTCGCGGGCAATGTGCTGCGCCGAGCGCGAGCGTGTGCCCTTGAACAGCATGTGTTCCACAAAATGGGAGATTCCGTTGGTCTCGGCGGGTTCGCAGCGGGAGCCGGACTTGATCCACACGCCCATCGCCACCGAGCGCAGATGTTCCATTCGCTCGGTGAGAACGATAAGGCCGTTGGGCAAAACCGTGCGGCGAAGATTGCGTTCAGTCGTCATTGGCATCGGTCGAATCTCGATTGTAGGCGAACGCGGTTCGGTGAGCGAGAGCATGCCAAGAGAATTTGCGATTGGCGGGCCTGCTTCGAACCGGCGAAAGGTTGGAATGCACGATCAGGGATATATGCTCTATGCTGGCCCCAGCCGTGCACCGGGAATCGAGCCAATTCGTCCGCTTAGAGCCTGCAGCCCAGGGCAGAGAAATCCTCAGGGCTCTTTTCGGATTGGATGCAGCCGCGCTGGCTGCGGTTATTGTGGAAATGGGCGAACCGGCGTATCGAGGACGCCAGTTGGCTGAAGCCATCTACCGTCAGCGGCTTACCGAGATAAGTTTAATTTCAACTTTGCCGTTGGAGCTTCGCCGCCGTCTCGATGAGTCAGGCTGGCAGGTCGGTCGGCCGCGCATCGCGCAAATCTTCAAGTCGATTGATGGAACGGAGCGCTATCTTGTTGACTGCGATGAAGAAAGTGCGCAAACCGTAGAAACGGTTTGGATGCCGGAAGGCGACGGCGGCGAGACAGGAGAAGAGGCCGAGCAAGATGAGGGTGCCCCATCCTTTCGCAGTTCTTCAGGCGATAGGGTGGGAGAGCAGGAATCTTCAACGACCCGCATCAAAGAAACTTGGTCTCGCGCCACCATCTGTGTCTCGTCGCAGGTTGGCTGCGCAGTCAACTGCCAGTTCTGCCTCACGGCCAAGCTGGGCCTGCAGCGCAATCTGACGGCCGGCGAGATTGCGGGACAGGTGGTTTCGGTGCTCGATCGCCATGCCGTAGAGGTTGGCCGCGACCGCGTCAACCTGGTTTTTATGGGCATGGGCGAGCCCTTTTTGAACTACGCCAACTTCATGGCAGCAGTTAAATTGCTGGTTGAGGAAGTCGGCCTAAGTCCGCAGAGAATGACAGTTTCCACGTCCGGCATTGTGCCTGGCATTGAGCAGTTTGCGCAGGAACCGCCGACACTGCGCCCGCATCTGGCAATCAGCCTGAACGCACCCAACGACGAGGTCCGCGCCGCGATAATGCCAATCAATCGAAAATGGAATATTGACGCAGTGATTGCGGCCGTCCGCAAGATACGGCTGCGCCCGCGCGAGCGAGTGACGTTTGAGTATGTGCTGCTGAGCGGCGTGACCGACCGGCCTGAACACGCTTCCGAGGTGGCGCGACTGGTGCGGCGCACCGGCCTGCCCGCGAAGGTGAACCTCATCGCGTGGAATCCCGGGCCGGGTATACCGTACACAATGCCGTCGCCGGCTGCGGTTGAGGATTTCAGACAGCGGCTGGTTGCCGAGGGTATTCCCGCGTATCTGCGCCAGCCGCGCGGCCGCGACATCTTCGCGGCCTGCGGGCAACTGAAGCGGACGGTGGAGGGATGAGAATTCAGCTTTCATTCTCTACGCCGATGAATCGCTCGCCGTCGGGTCTGCGCATGAAGAATGCGCCGCTCCAAGTCCAATAGTGTGTTCCTGTCCACCAATCGCCCAGAATCTTCCCGCGCTTATTGGTTTGATTGAAGTTTCGATATATCCGTGATCCGACGCCAAGGCCACGCGCCTTCCTTTTCGCGCTTCCCAGATTACGCAAATCCCAGCAGCCGTCCCCGGGTTGATGGTTTGGCGAATAAACCGTGTAATCGATCTTAATTCTCTTGATTGCCATACCTGATTACGCCGCCCGCTCCACCACCTCCAGCACCGTTCCCTCGATCTTCTGCAGATACGCCACAATCTCAAACAGGTTTCTCGCCTGCGGATTGCCCTTTGCGCTGAACATGCGCATCAGCGCCTTGGGTGACCGGTCGAGGTCCTTGCCCATCTTGATAAACCCAACCGTCCCGTTGATGTATTTCCGCAGCAGAGATTTGCCGCTTTCAACGTCGCCGGCAATCATGCAGCCGACGGCCTCCTTGAGATATGCACGCCGAAAGCCTGCGTCTTTCTGAAGGTGCTCTTTAACTGTCTCGTTAAAATCTTTTGTGAGTGGCATCATCTCTCCTCCCGCTTCTGATTCTTGTACTCTCGCCAAAGTTCGCGCGCGTTATCAATGTCGTTCTGTTGGCGCTTTTTTGTGCCACCGCCCAGCAAAATCACGATCCGTTCACCGTCCTCGCCGAAGTAAATCCGGTATCCGGGGCCGAAATCCATTCGCATTTCAAATACTCCGGCGCCCACGCCTTTAACGGTAGAAAAATTGCCTCGTTCCAACTTGTCAAGCGTCGCCGAAATGCGCGCCCGCGTGCTGCCATCCAGCTCTTCAAACCACTTTTGAAATGGATTGCGGCCCAGGCGATCAACGTACCGCGGTATCTGGATCGCGCGGGTATGGTATCACAAAAGATACCATACCGACGGATGCGGGCCGGGAGGCCCACACGACAACCGGCCTGGAGGCCAGCGCTACTTATTTACGGATAGGTTCTTAAGCATCAATTGCCGGGGGGCATCCCCACAGGCTTCACGTCTCCGCAGTCGGGTCCCTTGTAAGTCGAGGTCGCGTGCATCGTCATATCGACCGGGCGGCTGTTCTGGCCCATTTGCATCGTACCGGTCATGTGTACTGTGGTGTCGGTCGAGTTGCCGTCGGTCCACGTTGAGGCGACGGTGCCCTTGGTATTCATCTGGCCGGTGCAGACCATGTCGGCGGTCATGCCATTCGGCTTCATCACGACGTTGGTGATTTGGCAGTCGCCCCGGGGCGGCTGCGACGTGGGGCCGCCGTACTTGTCGATCATGGCCTGGGTGACGCAAACCTGGGAGGTATGAGGAGCGAAGGGCGACTGCGGCATCTGCACTCCAGGGGGCAGCTGCACTCCTGGAGGTAACTGCGGCATCTGCGGCATGCCGGCCATGGTCATCTGGTTGGTCACTTCCCATAGGCCCGGCTTCTGTTTCGTCTGCCCCTGCGCCGCCGATACCAGCATCGGCAGGCAACAAAGCAGCGCGATCCCGATTCGACCCTTGCTCATAAATCCTCCTGGGGCTTTCCCCCGAACGCCCGTAGGCGCAGATTCCATACTTCTGTGCGAGGAATTTACAGGCTTCGGGAGAGCCTTGGAAGTGAATTTTTCTGAAATGAGGGGATTGTGCAGCTCCGGGCTGTTGCGTTCCGCAGGAACCGCACGTTCAGCATCTCTCCATGCCGCCAGAGCCGATCTGCCGCCGGAGTCCGATTGATCGGCCCTTCCGGTTGTCAGTCAAGGTCTGCAATTTGAGAAGATCCTTCAACTCACCGCGCATCAACTATCTGCGACAGCGGTTCGTTTGCTTGTTTTCTCCGCCGATTCGATAAGCTTGAATGCAGGTGATCCGAACGGGCTGCGCCTTCTTCGGCAGCAGCCTGCGGTCATGCTCATTCAGTTCCATTGCAAGTCCTTTAGTTTGAGGAGGTTGAGGTTTATATTCTTGAAAGGGAGCCTATTTAGGGCAGATCCGTGCCGGCAACCCTCTTCAATTCACGAGTTTGCCAAACCTCCCCCGGGCGGTGGCGGGGGTAGGGGGGGACCCGGCCTTGGTCGCGTTAACTGCGAGACACGCGGATTAGATTGGCTCCCCTGAGCCGCTTCCGGTAGAGTCCCGCTGCGTCGAGTGCGATTGGCCCAGGGCAAGCAGCGCGTTCGTTACGCGGGCCGCGGCGTGGCGGACTACCGTTTCTTCGCTGGCAAAGTTGCCGGTAATGCACTTGACACCCAGCGCCTGGATTCGCTCGATGTCAGGCACGATCGGAGACGCGTCCTCGGCGGCGTAACGGGCCAGCGTCTCGTTTGAAAAAGGGGCGGTGTTGACCAAAGCGCAATCGAAGATGGGCGCGCGCGTGTGATCGTAGATTCGCTCGATATGTTCTGAGGCTGCCAGGCCCAGGCTCTCGTTGGCCTGTGTCATCAGGTTGCAAATGTAGACCCGCAGTCCGCGTGCGCTGGCCAGCGCGGAGGGGATGCCATCGACCAGGACGTTGGTAATGAGCGACGTGTAGAGCGAGCCCGGTCCCACGCTAATCAGGTCGGCCCGTTCAATTGCGTCAAGCGTTTCGGGCAGCGGCGAGGGGTTGGGCGGATCGAGCATGAGCTCGACAATCCGCTTGCGGCTGGCCGTAATGTTGGTTTCACCCCGCACCAGCTCGCCATCGTCCATCAGGGCCACCAGCGTGGTGTTGGCGGTGGTTGCAGGGTAGATGCGGCCCCTGGTAGCAAGGATCTTCGACGACAATTGCACCGCCTGGGCAAAATCGCCGGTGATCTCAGTGAGTGCGGCCACAAACAAGTTGCCGAAGTTGTGGCCTTTGAGACCGTCGCCGCTGCGGAAGCGGTGGGTAAAGAGACGGCTGAGCAGGTCTTCTTCTTCGCTCAACGCCACCATGCAGTTGCGCAAGTCGCCGGGCGGAAGCATATTGAAGTCCTGCCGCAGGCGCCCCGACGACCCTCCGTCATCGGTAACCGTCACCACGGCTGCCAGGTCTGAGATAGCCGGGGATTCGCCCGCGCTTTGGCCGGCTGCGGCCACATGCCGGCGAAGTCCCCGCAAAAGGGTCGACAGGCCGGTCCCTCCGCCCATTGCCACCACGCGCAAGGGCCGTGTGCCGACGGTTGGGGTGGGTTCCCCAGCTACAGTCTGCGAGATTTCGTCTTGTGTCAAGAGGGAGGTATTCAAAAGGGTCAGATTCGACGTTGTCCGGGGCCTGCGCCTGCGAGAACAAAAAGGCCTTACGGGATTTCAGGATACAGCAGTTCGGTAAAGCGGGGATCGTCGACCATGCTTTGAAAGTCGTTATCCACGCGCGCCTGCAGGCGGTTCTTGCCGTTCAACTCGATGGCGCGGGCCAGGTTGCTCAAGCAGTCCTGGGCGCGCCCCGTGATGGCGTCGAGGACAGCCAATCCGTAAAACGCGTAATCGGCGCGAGGATAGCCGGCCAGGATCTGGTTGAACTGCTCGCGCGCTGTGTCGTAGTATCCGGTGTTCAACTGCGAAACCGCGAAGTCGTACTGCTCCTCGGGCGTGTCGAAGACAAGGGCCGGTCTATCCAACTGCTTTCGGCAGGTGGTGACGTACATGCGGCATCGTTCCTTGATCTCGTCCGGCGCCTCGAGCAACAATTTTTCCAAAGCGGCGAGCGCTCTTTCAAATTTGCCCTGTTGAAGCAGCTGAACCGCAGCCTGGTAATGCTGAAATACCGCGGCTGCCCGCCCGTCGGGCTTGCCCGAGGGTGAATTATGCTTGCGGCTCGACGCCGCGGATCTGGCCTCTTGCGTCATGGTATATGTTGCGCACAATCCCTTTACCCTTTTGGTCTGCCGGAATCGTACAGCAGACAATCGTTCGAGGGAAATGCGGCTTGAGCCATCTTTATACGCATAACCCCGCCATCCGTCAATGGGCTGACCACGGAGCCGACGCGAGGGACCGGATTCAGCCCCGGATCTTGCCGTAAATAGCTGGATTCAGCTCAGGATCGTTGTACATCTTCAATTGGCGGTAGAGCTTGAACCGGCGCCGTCCATCGAGGGTGTCGCTCCACAGCGCGTCAAGGCATTCGGCCAGGTCGCGGCGCTGGTCTTTGAGAATCGCGAGCCGGCCGCGATTCAGTTCGGCGTGGCGGGCTGGAGCGTCCTTGCGCTCTACCTCTTCCCGGGTGTGGTAGATCTTCAATGCCAGGATTGAAAGCCGGTCGATCATCAAGCCCGGAGATTCGGAGTTGAGCGGGGCATCTCCCTTGGGCAGTTCTCGCGCCCCAAGCCATGCCAGCAGGGCTCGATCCAGTTCTTCGGCAAGGTCGTTGCGGCGTTGGTTGGTTCGGTCAACCCCCCGTTTTACATTGGCAATCTTGGCGTCGGTCGCATCCGGCGTGCGTGCCTCGTCCTCGATGTGCCAGAGGTCGAAGTTGGCTCGATGCTGGCGCGCAACCGAATCGAGCCACACGTCGGCAATCTCTGCTTCGGCAACCTCCGGTTCGGCCCCGCCGGCTTTGTGCCATAGGCAGGTCAGTTCGTCGTGAAGCTCGACAATTGCCTTTGCTGAGAGCATTCTTCTTCCTCTATCCGCTGTCCGCGCTTTACGGCGCCGGCGACCGCGTCCCGATCAAGGTTAATAGAAACAGCTATGGTAGAACTATCTTCAACCACGGTCCAGGCAACACGGTCCCAATTGCCTGGACCGTTCGCGCAAAGCAAATCCTTGCGGATTCAATCGAATCTGCGAATGCTTATCAAACGGGGGAGCGATGCCGGAATACACCGAGCGGTTTCTTTGCCTGGCGAGTTTTGAGAAGGGAAGCGACTTCTTAACTAAGTGCGCCGAGATGGGCGTCAAGTGCACCTTGCTTACTCTCGATAAACTCCGCGACGCGGACTGGCCCCGGGAGGCGGTCGAAGAGCTCACAACCATGCCGCCGGGCCTGACCCGCGATCAGATACTGAACACGGTTTCGTGGATGGCTCGCGGCCGCAACTTCGATCGCGTCATCGCACTCGACGAATTCGATCTTGAAGCCGCGGCCCAGATTCGCGAACACATGCGCGTGCCGGGCATGGGCGTCACGACGGCAGCCTACTATCGCGACAAGCTCGCCATGCGCACGTGCGCGAGGGAGGCCGGATTTCTGGTGCCCGAGTTCTGCCGGGTTCTGAATTACGACGAGCTTCGCGATTACATGGCCCGAGTCGCACCACCGTGGTTGCTGAAGCCGCGAGCCGAGGCCTCGGCCGTCGGCATCCGCAAAATCGAGGAACCGGAGCAGCTCTGGCGCACGCTCGACGAGTTGGGAGACTATCAGAGCCGCTATCTGCTCGAGCAGTTTGTCCCTGGCGACATCTTCCATGTGGACTCCATCGTAAGCGAGCGCAAGGTGGTGTTTTCAGTGGTGCACAAGTATGGCCGACCGCCAATGCAGCTGATGCATGAGGGAGGCGTGTTTACAACGCGCACGGTCGACCGCAAGAGCGAGGACTGGGAGCAACTCACAAAATTGAATACACAGCTCGCGCCGTCGCTAGGCATGGTTCGCGGAGTGACGCATGCAGAATACATTCGCGCCCATGCCGACGGACGGTACTATTTTCTTGAGATCGCGGCCCGAATCGGAGGCGCTTTTATCGCCGACCTGGTGGAAGTGGGTACAAGCATCAACTTGTGGCATGAGTGGGCAAAGATTGAGGTCGCCAATCTGCGCGGCCAGCCGTATGCGCTGCCACATGCCTCAGAGAATTACGCCGGCAGCGTTCTTTGCCTGGCACAGACCGCCGAACCCGACACCTCGGAGTTCAACGAGCCCGAGATTGTAGTACGAGTGAAAAAGCATCACCACGCCGGTCTCATCGTTCGCTCTGCGGATTCAAAACGCGTGGAGGAACTGCTGGATCATTACGCGACCGAATTCAGCAATCGCTTTCTGGCCAAGCTGCCGCCCATGGAAAGACTCACGCCTGCGTAGGCGGCTGACGGCGGCATACGGTGATTTGCTGTTGGGTTTTGCCGGCGATCGAAGACAAAAGCGGAAGTTCAGAAGCTTCGCAGGAGAAAATCTCTTGCGCTTGCCAGAACTTTTTCTCGCATTCCAGGCTGCGGAATCAGCCGGGCGATTTGAACTGCCCCGATCATTGTCGAAAAAATCGAAAAAAAGGCGCGCTCTTTGTCTTGCGCTTTCCTTCCCGGCATAAAGGGAAGCATTCGACTCTTGTAATTTACAAGTTCAGCGATAATATGTGGCTTCATCCTTTTGTCGACACGCACTAACTCGGGGGCTAGCGCGGTCAGCGGACAGCCGCGCTCAGCCTGTTCGCAATATTGTTGGCTGAGATAGGTCTTAACAATCGCCTTCCACGCCGTATTTGAAGGGTTTTTTTCGGCGGCTTGACCCAGCTTGTCTGCGATCTCCCGGAACGCTTCGCGGAGCGACTCCAGAAGCAGCGCGTCCTTATTTTCGAAGTGTTTGTAGAATCCTCCGTGGGTCAAGCCGGTATCGCGCATCACTGCCGCAACTCCGGCGCCGCCCAGCCCCTCGCCGCGTACGCGCCGCGAGGCGTCTTTCACAATTTTCCGATGGACCTCCGCTTTGTGTTCAGGACGGTAACGCATGACTCTTAGGATGCTCGCAATCATCCCAAGATGCAAGCGGCCGCAGCAGTCGAAAAAAGTCGAGTCCATAGGATGATGTAGATCATCCTAAAAGAAAAGGAGGACGTTCAACCATGTCACCCCAAACGATTTTTCTGATCCATCTGTTTTTGGGCTACGTCGCGTGGCTGCTCTGCTTCGCCACCTGGATTCTGCCCAAACTCAGGTCGATGGGACGTGTGGAAGCGCATCGCGCCATCGCGACGCTGCATAGTTTTCGCTTCTTGGGCCTGATCTTCATCCTGCCAGGCGTCGTGGGCCCGGCTTTGCCGGCCCGTTTCGCCACGTTTGCCGCTTACGGCGATTTTGCAACGGGCTTACTGGCTATGCTGGCGCTTCTCACTGTAAGGGTTCGCCCGCTCTTTTGGCTTTTTGTTTGCGCCTTCAACGTTGTGGGGGCGGCGGACATCGTAATTGACTACATTCACGGGATGCGGGCCGGGCTGCCTGCACTGGCCGGGCAATTGGGTGCTGCGTATGCGATTCCGATCATCTTTGTGCCCCTGCTGATGATCACGAATGTTTTCGCACTGTATTGGCTTATTCGCCCACAATCTCTGACCCGCCAACCGGCCGCAGCCTGAATCGAGTTGCGAGTCTCATCAATCATCGTTTTAGAGGTTGTGGAAAAGCGCTCTTGACAACATACCGATCAGTTGGTATGTTACATACCAACTGGTTGGTATTCTATGACTCCTACTGAAATCCAGCACGAATCAAAATCAAAATTCCTTGACGCCGCTCTCTATGTCATTCGCGCCAAGGGCTATCCGGCAACACGCGTCGAAGACGTCTGCGACATCGCCGGACTTACCAAAGGCAGTTTCTTCCACCACTTCAAGAGCAAGGAAGAGCTTGCCCTGGCCGCCGCGCAGTATTTCTCAGATATGGCTGACCGGCTGTTCGCATCTGCTCCCTACCACGCCCCCGCAGATCCACTTGACCGCCTTCTGGGGTACGTAGATTTTCGCAAGGCCCTGCTGCTCGGCGAACTGCCCGAGTACACTTGTCTGCTCGGGACCATGGTGCAGGACACTTACGAGACCCATCCGGCGATCCGCGAAGCATGCGAGCGCTGCATCATGTCGCACGCCCGAAGCGTTGAAACGCTGGTGGCCGAAGCCATAAAGAAGTATCCGGTTGAGGGCCAATGGACCGCTGGAAGCCTGGCGCTCTACACCCAGGCAGTGGTGCAGGGAGGCTTCATTCTTGCCAAGGCGCAAAACGGCCCGAAGGTTGCGGCCGATTGCCTCGATCATCTTCGCCGTTACATTGAACTGCTATTCAGTCAACCTCACGATTCCAACCAAAAGGAGAAATGAAAATGAAGTGCATGGTAATTGTGAAAGCCAGCAAGCAGAGTGAGAAAGGCGTGATGCCGAGTGTGGAACTTCTGGCCTCGATGGGCAATTTCAATGAAGCTCTGATCAAGGCGGGCATCATGAAAGGCGGCGGAGGCTTGAAGCCGACATCGAAAGGAAAGCGAGTGCGGTTCTCAGGAGCGAACCGAACCGTGATCGATGGCCCTTTTGACCCCACGGTGGAGCAAGTTTCGGGCTACTGGCTTTGGGAGGTCAATTCGATGGACGAGGCAGTTGAATGGCTCAAGCGCTGCCCGAATCCGATGCCAGAGGATTCGGAAGTTGAAATTCGTCCGGAGTTTGAGGCCGCCGATTTCGAAAGGTAGATCGGTGCGCGTATCGAACTCACCACGCAACAATCCAACAAGCAGCCCAGCGCTGCATAGGAGACGAAAATGAGCACTACGATTAACCTGAGCGCGGAGCCGGAGGTCGTTACGCGGCCCGCTTTTCACTATCTCTACATCGAAAAGACCGGCAACATTCCCTCCATCGCGCAAGGTACCTGGCAGACCGTGGAAAAGTTTGCGGGCCAGATTGCCCAGTCAGCCCAGATCGTCGGAGCTTGTGCGCTCTACAAATGCGGGCCCGATGTTTACCGCGCGGGATATGTGGTCGCGGAGCGTCCAGTAAGCGTTCCCGAGGGCCTCTGCTACGAAGAGGTACCAGCCGGCAAATACACGAGGCTGGTTCTGCACGGGCCTTACAGCCAGCTGCCTGAAGCAACTTCAAAAGCGTTCGGAATTGTTGCCGAAAAGCAGGTGCAGTTGCGCGAGGGGTTCAACATAGAGAACTACGTTACCGACCCGCGCACCACGCCGCAGGAGCAATCGGTCACCGAGATTATGTTCCCGACAAATTGATTGCCTGATTTCCCCAGGTCATCACACCGGACAAGGAGGTCCCATCATGTCTACCGCAACTTTGCCTACTCACGCCGCAACTGACGAAGCCGCGATTCTCGGCGTCATCGACACGATGCGCGAAGCGCTCTTCGCCAAAGACCCACACAAATTCGTGTCGGCGTTTACCTCCGATGCGGCCGTCTTTAACCTCGCGCCTCCGCTTATGCACCACGGAGTCGATCCGGTTGAGAAGCAGACCTGGTTCGACTCGTGGTCTACTCCGATCGAAATCGAGCCGCGAGACTTCAAGGTGACTGTCAGCGGCGACCACGCATTCGCCTACGGTTTCATGCGCCTTGCCGGAACGAAGAAAGGTTCCGAAGGGAAGGTGAACTTCTGGATGCGCGAAACCCTGTGCCTGCACAAGGAGAACGGTGAATGGCGCATCGTCCACGAACACACTTCCGTTCCGTTTTACATGGACGGCACTTTTCGCGGAGCTTTCGATCTTCGGCCGTAAGCTTCGGCCGCTGACTGCGGCTTTCCATTCCTCTGCACCCGGCATGTTTCCAGTTTCTTGAGCTGTACTAACTTCAATCGTCAGGAGGTCAAATCATGTCCGCCGCAACGTTACTGCTTCCCGTGTCGGGCGACGAGGCCGCCATCAGAAGCCTGATCGGATCCGTCGGGCGCATCCGCCTTCGCGGGATTGGCGCCAAATCCCAAACAGCGCTCGGCAACTTCGGAGGCTTGACGCGCAGCAGCGCCTGGGACGAGCATTGGCAGACGCCTCTTTTATTTGAATGGAAGAACCTCAAGATTGACGTCGCGGGCAGCTTCGCACGTTGCGATGGCTTCCTTCGCGTGAGCGCGACAAGAAAGGGTGCAGACCGGCCCGTGAGCTCGTGGAAGTGCGTACATGTCCGGCTGCAACGGATTGAAGACGGATGGCGCCTGATTCACGTGCATTTCCGGCCGGTCTTGCACGGCCGGAACCTTGTTTCCGTCCTGCGGCCTGCAGCTGTGAATTGCGTATTTGCTGAAAGCTGAGAGCTTACAGCCGTTCCCTCTGCGCCTTACAATCGACTCATGAGCAATGGCTGGCAGTATCCGCACCGGCGGTGGAATCCGCTGCGGCAGGGCTGGGTGCTGGTTTCGCCGCACCGCACGCAACGGCCCTGGCAGGGTGAAGTGGCGCAAAAGGCCGCGCCGACGGCCATCACCTACGACCCCCAGTGTTATTTGTGTCCCGGCAACCAGCGCGCAGGCGGGGCAGTGAATCCGGCATATGAAAATGTCTTCACGTTTGTAAACGACTACTCCGCGTTGCTGCCGGAGCTGCCCGCAGTTCAGAACGTGTCTTCGTCGCCGCTGCTGGCCGCAGAGCCGGCGCGCGGTCTCTGCAAGGTGCTCTGCTTCCATCCCGATCACAGCCTGACGCTGGCGCGAATGACGCGCGAGGAGATTCGACCGGTGGTGGACGCGTGGTCGAGCGAATATGAACAGATGGGCGGAATTGATTGGATCGAGTACGTGCAGATCTTTGAGAACCGCGGGGCCATGATGGGCGCCAGCAACCCGCACCCGCATTGCCAGATCTGGTCGACAAGTTTTGTTCCCGACGAGCCGGCTGCCGAGACTGCGGCTCAACGCGATCATCTCGCCCGCACCGGCCGCTGCTTGCTCTGCGATTACGCTGCCGCCGAGCTTGCCACCGGCGAGCGTGTTGTTTTCGCCAATGACCATTTTGTCGCGCTGGTTCCGTGGTGGGCCGTATGGCCGTTTGAGGTGCTGCTTTTGAGCCGCCGCCACGCAGGTGCACTGCCGGAGTTTTCGTCAGTCGAGCGCGACGCATTAGCCGACGCGCTCAAGCGCACCACGACCCGTTTCGACAATCTGTTTGAAACCAGCTTCCCGTACACGATGGGTTTCCATCAGTCGCCAACCGATCGAGAAGCGCATCCCGAATGGCATTTTCATGCGCACTTCTATCCGCCCCTGCTGCGTTCGGCAACGGTGCGCAAATTCATGGTGGGATTTGAAATGCTCGGCATGCCGCAGCGCGACATTACGCCCGAGTCGGCGGCGGAGCAGCTGCGGGCGTGCTCTGAGACGCATTTCTGGCCGAGGGGGTAACTGCTCAGGGCTCCAAGGTGCCCTCAGAATTGTGTTTCGGAATGGAAGCTGCGGGAGGCGCGGTCTCTACATTAGCCATGGATCACTGACCACTGACCACTATTCTTATGGTGAGCTCGCTGGGAATCGAACCCAGGACCCACGCCTTAAAAGGGCGTTGCTCTACCAACTGAGCTACGAGCTCGCGGAATGCCGCTACCTCAAAGTTATCACAGGGGCGAGTACGAAAGAGCGCTCCCCCTGCGCCTGTCCAGGAAGGGCAGCATGGAATCACTGCAGCTTCCAGAAACGTTCTCATTCCCAACCGCAAAGCCGCAAAAGTTACCTCTCCCAAGGGGAATACTGACTGTGGTACACTCCAGCCCCTCAGGAGGTTGCAATGACTGGGCCCTCCCGTTTCCACTCCCCGTTTGAATCGACAATCAATCAAGCAGCTATTTTGCGGAGTCGGCAGAGTCTTCGCCGGAATGCAACACCGCTCCTGGAAACAGGTCTCGCTCTCGTCGCCGCGGTAGCAATTTTCGGCCCCGCGATCCAATCGCGTGCTGAGCGCCCACAATCTGTCCGAACGCCTCTTGGCGTCTACGCCCATATCAGCGTTGAAGACGCTCTGAATGCCTACAAAGGGGCCACTCCGGCGACGTCTGCCGATCTCCACCGCTATATGGAGAAAACCTTCACGGGGCTGCTCACCGACCCCGCCATCTCCGGCCTTACCGTTGGCCAGCACTGGGATCACATCCAGCCAGACGATCCGTTCTGCGTCTTCACCAATTCCTGCGTCGACGGGCCCGGCGGCTACGACTGGAGCTACCTCGACGACGCTTTCGCTGCCGCTAACGCCGCGCACAAATCCATCCAGCTCCTCATCAATCCGGGCGTCGAAAGCCCGCAATGGCTGATGGACAAACTTCCTTCGTGCGACGGCCTGTTCACCGGCGAGGGCACAGCGCCCTTTGACTGCGGCAAAGTCACGTTTCAGAATTTTCCAGAGCAGGCGCATGCCGACAGCACCGATCCGCCGCTACCGCTCCCGTGGAATCCTGTTTACATTTTTGCCTGGGATGACTTCCTGATCCACCTCAGCGCCCGCTATTCTTCGAATCCCGCGCTCACCTACATCGCCATGGCCGGTCCCATCTGCGCTTCGACTGAGATCATTTTCCCCACTACCGCGTACGGGTCGACGCAACTCTCAGGCATGCAAGCCGATAAAGCCTGGCGAGTCCTGATTCAGCACTCGTTCCCCTTCGTGCCTGGTTACGCTGACTCCGACCAGGTTTTTATTGATACCTGGAAGCAAGCCATCGACGCCTACGAGTGGATTTTCTCGGGCATCACGCTTGTGATCAGCCCCGACGACGGCGACGCACTGCCTGAGCAGCCGTATCCGGTACATGTGCACCCTGACAATTTTCTGCATGCCGTGGATTGCTCCACGGCGACTACCGATCCAATGTCGTGCGAAGCCAAGACCGAAATTCTCTCCTACTTTGTTGGCGCGCCTGGCCGCAACGAAAAGTCGTCGCAGGTGGGTGGCATGAGGGCGGGAAGCAATTTTTACACCGGCAATATCGGAGTGCCCGGTCTCAAAGTTCTCACTTCGTTGACGCCTCCGCCGAGGCCGCCGATTCTCGGAGGAGCCGAGTTTGATTTTCAAGTCTCGGCTCCCGGGTCGCTCCTGCAACAGGGCTGTCCCGACTATTCCGCAAATGATCCCGACCCAAAGGACTGCAAGAATCTCGACCCTGAAACCGGCGCGTACAACACTTTCAGAGTCTTCTTTGACGGAACTCCGGCCGCGGGGGATTTTGGCGGTTCGTCAAACATTCCCCCCATCGACAATGCACCCATCCAATTTGTCGAGGTGGATTGGGTGGACGTGCAGTATGCGCAAGACCCAAAGCATCAATGCCAGACTTTCGCTGACGGCACCACGGGTCCGCCGTCGTTGCAGGACTGGTACAGCCTGGCCAGCTACGACTTGTACACCATGGCCGGCAAAGCCGCCACTCTGCCTCCAACTACCTGCCCTGAGCCCTAATTACGACCAGGTTTGCCAGAAATTATCCACCGGGCCGTATTTCCGGTGATTCGGATCTTGGCGCTCTATGTGGACTGTGTGCTCACCGAGACGGTCCGAATCTCAAGGGCTGGTCGGGTTCTACGTCCCTCCAAAATCACGTATTTCAATATTGGACTGCTTACGAATCTATAAAAGTGAAATATAATATTGACAAACTTAAATAAATTAATTAATGTGTCTCTTGAGTTCAACAATCATGACTCAAGACCACAATGACGCATCCTTGAAACCGGCCTCAGAGTGGCAGGACTTGCTCCGCATCGCGCAAGGGAATCAGATTCTGATTGAGCGGGTCAGGATCCCGGGCAAGGGAATTGCGGTCGAGGGCGAGTTCACTCTGCCGCAGCTCGCCCAGCTCAGCCTTGAAGACCAGGTTTTTGTGATGGCCTTTCTGCGCTCCCACGGCTCGATCAAGGAGATGGAGCAGACCTTCGGCGTTAGCTACCCGACCATCAAGGCACGGCTCAACCGCATCTCAAGCCAGTTCGAGTTTGTCGACACCGATCCATCGCCATCGCGCGCCGATGTGCTCGAGAAGCTCAAGAGCGGAGAGATCAGCGCTGTTGAGGCAATTCGCACCCTGGAGGCGCTGAAATGACTCCGAACCTCGCCGTCCTTGAAATCCGGGCTCCGCATTGGCACGTGCCGCGCCTCTGGCTGCCGCTGTTTCTTTTGTGGATTCCGGTAATCGTGCTTTCGCCGCTCATCCTGCTCGTGTTTGTGGGAGCCGGCATCGCGTTTCGCATAAGCCCCTGGCGCGCCATCGCCGTCTTGTGGCGGCTGTTGTGCGCCCTGCCCGGAACCGATGTGCGCGTCACCGCCGATGGCACGCATGTGTTCGTGAAGATTCTGTGAGGTCCGCCATGTATACCAATCGCCGCGCCATTCTTTCGCTGGTTGCCCATGGCCGCATTACTCCGCTCGAGGCAGAGAGACTGATCGCCGCATGTTCGAGCGATCGCGAGGCGTGGTGGCTGCTGGCCGGCTGCGCCTTATGCGCCGGATTCGTCCAATTTCATTCACACGCCCTCGCCGGGCTGCAACCGCACGCCCTCGCCGGGATGGTGCATTCAATCAGGACTGTGACCGACGAGCGGATTTCAACGCTCGCTCACTTTCTGTTACAAGTCGCAGCGCGACTGGGAGGAACACTGATGAACGAGAACCGCCGCCAGATTCTTGAAATGCTTGCCGCCGGCAAGATTAGTGCCGATGAGGCTGAGCGACTGCTCACCGCGATCGAACCCGGCTCCGCGCCGGCGCCCGGAGAGTCGATGGGCCGCGCCGGCAGCGCCTCTGCAGCCAGCGGGGAAGCGCTGCCGCCAAAGGCTCGCTCAAAATACCTTCGTGTGCTGGTGGAGGCCGACGAGTCAATGAGCGGCATCAAGGGTGGCACCACCGTGAATGTTCGCGTGCCGCTGCAGTTTTTGCGCGCCGGCGTGCGGTTGGCCAGCCTTATCCCGGCGCAGGCCCACGGCCAGCTCGACGAGGCCTTCAGCAAACATGGCGTGCCCATTACGCTCTCACAGATCAAGCCGGAGAATCTTGAAGAGCTCATCGACTATCTTGACGACTTGACCGTTGACGTTAACGGAAACGACGGCAAGACCGTAAAGGTGAAGGTGTTCTGCGAGTAGGGCAGTGAACAGTGATCAGTGGTCAGTGGTCAGTGATCGGTAAAGACAAAAGCCAAAAACCAAAAGCCTGCGGGGCTTAAGGCCCCAATCATTTCGCGGGCGTTATCGGCACGAGTAAGCTCGTGCCCTTTCAAGACATCTTCGGTTCGCACGTTTGACCGATGAATCAGCCCCGGTGTGCCCGGGCCAACTCAAATCAAGGAGAATCAGATGACAACCTTAGCTGTGCCCCGGCCACGCCGCGACAGCGGCATGGAAGGCATGGTGGCGAAGTGGTACGCCGCCAATACCGCCGAAATGATGAACCAGTATGTTGAACTGGCCGACCGCATTGCCGGCGAACTCGCGCCCGGCAGCTCGGTGCTTGAAGTTGCGCCCGGTCCGGGCTACTTTTCGATCGAACTTGCCAGGCGCGGCAACTATTCGATTACCGGGCTCGACCTGAGCCATACGTTCGTGGAGATGGCCGCAAAGCGCGCCGCGCAGGCCGGCGTTAAGACGCGCTTTGTGCAGGGCTCAGCATCGAACATGCCGCTCCAGGCCAACAGCTTTGATTTCCTGCTCTGCCGCGCAGCTTTCAAGAACTTCGGCCAACCCGTCGCAGCGCTTCGAGAGATGTGCCGGGTGCTGAAACCCGGCGGCCGCGCGCTCATCATCGACCTGAGGGGAGACGCATCGCCCAATGAAATACGCCGCCAGGTGGACGAAATGAGACTGACCACCGTCAACAGGTTCCTCACGCAGCTTGCATTCCGGTTCTTCCTTTTACGCAGGGCATACACGAAGCAGCAGTTTGAACAAATGCTGGCTCAAACCACATTCAATCAATCCAAGGTTACGGAGTCGGGCGTCGGTCTGGAAATCTCGATGACGAAGTAGATCGCGCTGCCGGCGACCTGACGAATGCGGGAAGTGCGCTACACTAGCTCTCTTACGGGCACAAAACATCGGGCACGCCATGATGCGACAGCCTGTTGAGAGGGAAACGATGTACGCCAGGTTGCTGATAGCTTCTGCTATTCGTCTCTTCGTGCTCATATTCATGCTGGGCGTCTTCGCCGCGGCCGCGGCGCAAACCGTAACCGTGGATGCGAGTCCGGCGAAAGCAATCGCGTTCGATCCGGATAAAGCGATGGGAACATCGCTGGACATTCTGGAGACGAAGCAATTTGACGCGGTGTTTCTCAGCGCCGGTTATCAAAGCGAGTTTGTCGGCGGGCTGGGGACCGATATCGTACCGGCAGAATACAGAACTAACCTACGATGCCTGGCACTGGAATCCCGATGGGACGTGGAGCGACGAGGCCGACAAGAGCGGATACTTCGTGGGGAACGCAGAACCGAAGGAATTTCTCCGCGAGTCCTTTGGCTATCGGCTGCCGCACCGCGGAACCACGCGCAGCGATTCGGGGCAGAACGAGTATTCGCGAATGACGGATGGCGATCCCGCCAGCTATTGGAAGAGCAATCCGTATCTGACTGAGAAATACACGGGAGAACCGGATTCAGATCATCCGCAGTGGGTGGTCATCGAATTTGGGCTGCCGCAGGAGATCGATGCAATCAAAATCGACTGGGCCAGCCCCTATGCGACCCGATATGCGATCGAGTACTGGACGGGAAAGGAAGATGCCCTGAACAAGCCGGTTGACGGAATCTGGACGCAATTCCCATACGGCTCGGTATCCGGTGGAACCGGCGAAAGCAAAGTACAAAGGCTCGCGGATCACCCCATTGTGACGCGATTTATGCGCATCCTGATGACCGAGTCTTCAAACACCTGCGACAGCCACGGCAGTGCCGATCCCCGCAATTGCGTGGGATATGCGATTAGCGAAATCAGCGCCGGAAACTTCAACTCGCTCGGCCAGTTTGTTGACCTGGTGGCGCATGCACCCGACCAGACGCAGACCATCACGCAGGCTTCGTCTGTCGATCCCTGGCACACGTCTGAAGGTATGGTGGCGTCGCGCATCCAGACCGGGTTTGACCTGTTCTTTACCAGCGGCTATACCAACCACCTGCCGGCGATGATTCCCATCGCCATGATCTATACCACTCCCGAAGACAGCGCCGCGGAGCTTGCGTATATCGAGAAGCGGGGCTATCCGGTTTCATATGTCGAGATGGGCGAGGAGCCGGATGGGGCCTTCATGATGCCGGAGGACTACGCCGCGCTTTATGTGCAGTGGGCCAGGGCATTGCATAAAGTTGACCCCAGGCTGAAGCTGGGCGGCCCTGTGTTTACCGGTGAGAACGACGACATCAAAGTGTGGCCGGACGCCCAGGGCCGTACCTCGTGGCTGGGAAGATTCATTGACTATTTGAAGGCGCACGGAAGTATCGATGACCTGTCGTTCGTATCTTTCGAGCATTACCCGCTTGATCCGTGCGTGGTGAATTGGTCCGATTTATTCCGCGAGCCGGAATTTGAGAAAACAATTTTAAATGCGTGGCGCGAAGATGGAGTTCCTGCCGGAGTTCCTCTGATCAACTCTGAGAGCAACGTGTCGTGGTCTTTGACCGATCCCATGCAGGCTATCTTTTCGGGGCTGTGGCTGGCGGATAGCGTCGGCGCGTTCTTAACCGATGCCGGACCCGGCGCGGCATACATCCACTCACCCATTCAACCGGAACCGTTGCGGCCGGGATGCCACGCGTGGAGCACCTATGGCAATTTTGTGGCCGGCCCAAACCTTGAAATCAAGCAGTATACGGCGCAGTTCTTCGCCAGCCAGATATTGAATCTGGACTGGGTGAAACACGGCGGCGGGATTCATCAGCTATACCCCGCATCGGCAAACCTGCACGACGAGACCGGCCGCGATCTGATCACGGCATATCCGGTGGAGCTGCCCGATGGGGACTGGTCGTTGCTGATCATCAATAAAGACCCGAGCAACGCCCACGAAGTGAAGATCAGATTCGAAAAGAGCGGTGTGGATACGGGAGCGCAATTCGAAGGCACGGTGAAGTTCGTAACCTTTGGCGCAGCGGAATACGTCTGGCACTCGTCGGAGGGCACCAGTCACGCAGACCCCGATGGGCCCCCCGGCGCGTGGAGAGGTGCAGTGGAAAGACGGACAGAGCTTTCTGCTGCCCGAGGCGTCGATGACGGTGTTGGTGGGAAAGGTGAAAGGGTTGTAATTCGGGGAATTCGGGTGTTGCCTCTCAGAGACGCAATCGCACCCGCCAGCGAGTCAGAAGGCCGGCGACGGCGAGGATGAAGGCTGTAAACACGAAGCAACGCACGACACCATGCCAGCCGTAGTTGAAATGCAAGTCAAAATACCGAATGCCCAACGCGGCCAGGATGTAGACCCAAAAGTCGGGAAGCAGGTAGGTGGTTAACGTATTGGCGCCTGCGGGGCGTGCAAAGAAGGCCCATCCCGTCTTCTTTTTAACGTCGCAGATCCAATAGAGCGCCGTGAAGACGAGAACTGCTGCGCCAATGCTGTAAAGGCTCCATGTAGGCGTGGCCCTGATCTTGGAGATGCCGAGCGGTGTAAGAAACCATCCGGCGATCAATGACAGGATGCCAAACAAGACACCGAGAAATGTCTTTTGTCCGAGTGTCTGCCAGGGATGGGCCCCTAGAAAGATGACGGAGGTGACGATGCCGGCGAATACGATTCCGGCCATTGCGCCGTTGTCCCATGGGAAAAACCAGTAGGGGAGATGGCGGGTAAAGGTGATCCACCGTGCGGCGGTCAAGGCATTGAACGCCATCAACGCAACGAACCATGCCAGCGGAGTCCAGAGCCAGCGGCGCGTGGGGATGTACAGGATTGCGACGGCAAAGTAGGTGTAGCCGATGAGACCGAGAATCTCAGGGTAACCGACTTCAATCCACGCAGAGTGTCCGTCGATCGGGGTGTGGCGGAAGATCGCGAACATCGCAATCACCAGCACAAGACCAAAGATCCGGAGCCCGCCAATCAGTTTTGCATGGCGGCTGGATTTGCCGTAGTCGTTGAGGAAGAGAACCGCGCCGGAGAGGGCGAGGATGGCCCACAATGCCGAGGGAATGATCATTCTCGAAGTATCGCCGTCGTCGGCGTTGGTCAGGATGAGCCCCAGCATCATCAGGCTTGCGGTTCGAAGCGCTACATGCCCCCATAGCGCAAGTGTCGACGGGTTCCGCTTGAGCCGGCTGGCGAAGGCGATCGGAATTGACAGGCCGACGATGAACAGGAAGAAGGGGAAGACCATGTCGACGTAGGTCATGGCGTCGACGTTGGCCTTCATGTGATAGTTCCACCAGGGCAGCCCTCGCACTTCCGACTGCTCATTGACATAAATCATCAATGCCATGGTGAGGCCGCGGAAGATATCGATGGAGGCCAGGCGAGGAGCGGTGGTCTGTCCCTCCCGAGCAACGGAGGTCGCAAATGCGGTCGTGGTCATTTCATTCCGCCTTGTGAGCTTGCAGTCTTGTAGAGCCCGTCATTCACTGCGTTCAGCAGCTCTCCGGTTTTATCGCTTTCGTAATCCCAGAACATAATGCCCCTGAGCTTATGTGACAAGACGTATTTGCATTTCAAGCCAAGCGACTCCGGGTCGTCGTAGGAGACGAAGATCTGCTTGTCTGCGTTATAGAGGTACGGAACCGAAGCCGCAGAGTCCCAGTAGCGGACAAATCCATTCTTCATCATGGCCTGCGGCCCATCGCCGAAACCTGCATAGCTGTGCGGAATGTCTTTCCCGGGTTGAAACAGCCCGTGGTTCACTGCGGATACCTGCCCCCAGACATGCGCATAAAAGGGAACGCCGAGCACGATCTTCTCCGCAGGAACACCGGCCTTCTCATATTCCTGAACCGATTCGTCAACCGAGCACTTTTTAGGGTCGGCGGGGTCGGTGTAGAGAGGGGCGTGATTGCCGGTGATTGGGTCGGAATCCGGTTCGTAATAGTCGTAGGCCATCAGGTTGACTGTATCGACGTACTTCGCGACTTTTTTCATTTCGGTATGCGAGAGCCAGTCAGACCCGGCGCCGGTCGCGAGGGTGAGGTAAAGCGGGCGATGAAGTTCCTTCTCCAGCTTGTTGAAGCGCGAACGCAGTTCCTTTACCAGTTGCGTGTAATTCTGCTTGTCTTCGGGGCGGAAATGATTGGTTACGCCTTGCATTCCCGGGAATTCCCAGTCAATATCCAGCCCATCGAGTTGATGTTGGCTGACGAAATCCACCACGCTCGAGATAAAGTTTGTCCGGCTCTGTTTGGTGAGAGCCATGTCAGAAAAGCTGCCCGACCAGAGCCAACCGCCGACACTGACGAGCACCGTCAAGGAGGGGTTCTGCTGTTTCAATGCGACCAGGAAAGCCAGATTCCGATCGTCGTGGGCGTAGCCGTCCACGATGCGGCCATCCTTGATGTTGGCGAAAGCATAATTGATGCGCGTCAGTTTCTGCGCCGCGATATTACCCGGCAGAAGCGGATTGTCCATGGGAAAGACGTATGCCACGATCGATGGTTGGGGAGCGGACGCGGCGGCGCACAATACAGAACTACAGCAAATGTACGCGAGAGCGAGCAGCCGCGAACCCCACCGAATGACGCTTTTCGCTTCGACAAACTGTCTCGCTCCCACTTTCTCACCCCACATTTGGCAAGGTATACGTTCGGAATCGCTTCGATCCAGTGGCGGACTGGCCGGGTCAAAATGTGTAAATTCTTGCGCGTGCCAAGTGTATCAGTCAATGTTCGATTTGTGCCTGTCCCATGATGCGCTCAAATAATCGACCAATTCGACGTAATGCGCTCAAAAATCGACCAATCTGTCTCTCAATGGGGGTATATTGTCAGATAACTTGATTTCGATTGTGGATTGACTCTGTTTTTCCAAAAGAAGAGATTGTTTGCAGGCGGAAACCGGGCTCGAGGCTGTTCAGAAAAGCGCAATGAATTAGCAGAGCCTGCCGCAAAGACCGTTTTTGAAATTGGAGGTGCCATGAAGAGAAGCATCGTTCACGAACAGGTTCAGAAGGGCCTGTCGCAGGCTTGTTGGATACTACTGGCTGCATTCCTGATGGCAACGCCCGCAGGGGTCTTCGGTCAAGGCTATTTGGGCACTGTATCCGGCGTGCTGTCTGACCAGACAGGAGCCGTGATTCCGGGTGCCCAGGTGACCCTGACCGATCAGAATAAGGGCTACATGTTCCATGCAACGTCGGATGGCGAAGGCCGGTATCTGTTTCGCTCCATCCCTCCGGGCGTCTATTCGGTGACCGCAGCGGTGCCGGGCTTCGAAAAAATGGTGCGCACCGGTATTCGGGTGGATGTAAACCTGAATGCGACGGCCAACTTTAGTCTCAAGGTGTCCAGTTCCTCGCAGACCGTCGAAGTGAACGCGCAAGCCAAGGCGCTCGAAGTGGAAGACGCAACGACCGGCCTGGTGGTGAACAGAAAGTTCATTAACGATTTGCCGCTGGTTGATCGCTACATAATGGACTTGGTGTCGCTTACGCCGGGGGTAACAGAGGCAGACGATCAATGCTCGACGGGCTGTACCGGAACCAACTTTGTTTCCAACGGCAGCCGCAATTCCACCGCCGACGTGCTGATGGATGGCGCTACCATCACTAACTACGAGCCGAATGGCGGCATCACAAATGTCACCTATACTCCATCGTCGGAAGCGGTAGACGAGTTTCGCGTGGAGCAATCGAACTTCAGTGCCGAGTACGGATTTTCGGGCGCTTCGGTGGTCAACATGATTACGCGCTCAGGATCGAATGCCATTCATGGCGAGGGTTACGACTTTATCCGTAATACGATCACCGATGCCAACAACTGGTTCAACGACCAGAGTGGAGTGCCGATTCCGCCGGTGCATCGCAACAACTTCGGCGGCATTTTCTCTGGTCCCATCATCAAGAACAGGACTTTCTTTTTCTTTGACTACGACGCTACGCTGCAAAGCTCCGCCGGCACTTATCAGGCGGGTGTGCCCACCGACGCCGAGCGCAACAATGGCGATTTTGGCGCGGTGTGCTCTGCGCAAGGCGGATCGTTCGATAGCACCGGCATGTGCAGCGTAGCCGCAGGACAGCTATGGGATCCCTATTCCGGCGTGTATGAACCCGCTGCCCCCGACGGATCCACCGCCTCGGGAGCCTATCGGAAAACATTCATTCCATACAACAACATTGGCAAGTATGCCAGCCCGGGAAACCCCAATCTGGCCGGCACGCCGTACCAGTTGTCGGGAGGCCCCGGCGACCTGATCGACCCCATCGCCCAGGCGATGATGAAGATGTTCCCGGAGCCGTCGGCAAACATGCCGAATCCCACCATTTACGACAACTGGATTGGCTCCGGGGCAAGCAGTTATCCCAATAACCAGTTCGACATCAAGGTCGACAATCGATTCAGCGAAAAGAACCTGATGAGCGCCAAGTACTCGCAACAGTGGTCCAGCGCATCTCCCTATAACTGCTTTGGCAACTTTGCCGATCCCTGCGCCGGCGGACCCAACAAAACAACGGCTCACCTGTTCACTTTTAACGATGAGCATACTTTCACTCAAACACTGCTGCTGACCACCACGCTTGGCTTTACGCGGGGCGCGGAAGAGATCCTGGCTTATAACGGGGACGGCGGAGTTACGAATCCGGTGAGCAAACTCGGATTCCCGTCCTATCTCAACTCCAACGGATTCCAGGGCGTTCCCTCGATGTTTATCGATCAGGGCACATACTATTCCGCCGGTTATACCAGCATCGGCGGCGACCCGTACGGCAATTACCGGCAGGGTCAGGATTCGGGCCAACTTACATTTGCCCTGGACAAAGTGCTGGGCAACCACGAGTTGAAATTTGGCTTTGAAGGCCGGCAGCACCAGATGAACTACATTCAAACCAATGCCCCCAACGGCATTTTCAACTACGACCACTTCGGAACGTCGCAATGCCCGAACGACTTTGCCGATTGCGGCGGAGACGGCATGGCAGCCTTCATGCTGGGCAATCCCGATGGAGGCGCGTACTACGAAATCCAGGATCGCCCGGCCACCGAGGACCATCAGTTTGCCTGGTATGCTCAGGAAAACTGGAAGACGACCAAGAGACTGACTCTGAACATCGGTCTGCGCTACGACGTGTCCATGCCCCGCACCGATCGCTTCAACCGCCAGAACTGGCTGGATCTGAACGCGCCATTTCCGATCTCTGTTCCGGGGCTGACATTGAAGGGTGGCGAAGTCTTCGCAAGTTCAAAACAGCGCACAATTGTGAATGACGACTGGAAAGATATTCAGCCGCGCTTCGGCTTTGCGTACCTGCTCGACCCCAAGACAGTAATTCGCGGTGGATACGGCATCTACTACTCGCAGCCGCGCTCGGGCGCTACCGGCGTGGCTCCCTATGGCTCACAGGGTTTCAACCAGTACACCAATGCAATTACAACTTACAACAATGACGGTGCAACGCCCTACCTGCGCCTGAACAATCCTTTCCCGAATGGATTGATCCAGCCGCCGGGAAGCGCCCTCGGTTTGTTGAACGACTACGGCTACGGCGCAAATGGACCGCTGCGCAACGTGACCAGCACTCCCTATGAACAGAGTTGGAGCATGGGGATCGAGATGCAGCTTCCTTACAAGGTGATTACCAACATGATGTACGTCGGAAAGAAAGGTACTCATCTTTATTATTCCGGCGACAATTACATCAACCATCTCGGGCCTGAAGTGGAGAGTTACAACGCCAACCAGATTAACAACCTCACAACCATGGTGGCCAATCCTTTCTACGGCATCAACACCGACCCCAACAGCACGCTTTCAGCTCCGCAGATACCCGAGTTCATGCTGCAGATTCCGTATCCGCAATTTCCAGGTGGTGTCACCATTGAACCGCCTCCGATTGCGACATCGGAATACAACGCAATGCAACTGACCGCGGAGAAGCGCTATTCCAACGGCCTGCAATTCCTGGCCAGCTTCGTATGGGCCAAGTCGATGGACGATGCCTCGGCTCCTGACGACAACACTACCTGGCTGGGCAGCTTTTCGAGCCTTGAGGACCCCAACAAGCCGTGGCTGGAACGGAGTCTCTCCACCTTCGATATACCCTTCGTCTATCAATTCACTTACACATACGATTTACCCGTGGGCCGCGGCCAGGCATTCTTCAGTAACATGCCGTCGGTGCTGAATGCGATTCTGGGAGGGTGGAAGACCAATGGCGTGTGGCGCATTTCCTGGGGAAGACCGCTCGCTTTTTCCACTTACGACGGCACATCCCTCCCGACCTATGGCGGGCAGCGGCCCAACATTGTGGCTATGCCGCTCCGCAGCAAGGGAAAGGACTCCAGCTGGATCAATAATTATTTCGCCAATCCTGGAGTCTTCCAATTACCGCCCCTCTATGTATTCGGCAATGCCCCTCGAGCTACCGGAGTTGTGCGGTCGCCAAGGGCCTTCAATACCAGCCTGTCGGTGGACAAAGATTTCTCAATGGCGAAACTGCGTGAAGGGATGAGTTTTGAGCTTCGTCTCGAAGCCGAGAATGCGTTCAACCATCCCGTCTTCGGTACGCCGGATACCGCCGTCGACGATCCTAACTTCGGGGTCATCAGCTACACATCGAATAGCCCGCGCCAGATCCAGCTGGGCGGGAAGGTGAACTTTTAGAGGGGATCAACACTGCCGGAATGCATCGCGGGGGGCAATGCAAGTTAGAGGCAGCCCCCGCAGGTCGCCGGAAAATCTCGAAGATGAAAGAGGAGGGGGACGCCACCCATCCTTCATAAGAGCCGTACGCGTAAACGCGCACGTACGGATCCGTCCGGGGGCGTTCAGCGATGAGCGTTCCTACCGGGACGGTCGACACTCGGCAATAGATCGCAGGGCCGAAACACCGA
Organism: uncultured Acidobacteriaceae bacterium; assembly: GCA_963732165.1. Taxonomy (GTDB): domain Bacteria; phylum Acidobacteriota; class Terriglobia; order Terriglobales; family Acidobacteriaceae; genus Telmatobacter. The sequence goes on along the minus strand of CAVSYM010000024.1, from coordinate 19,584 downwards.
AACCTGTTAAACAAGGGTGGTGAATAGAATTGCGGGGCCGCGCAGTTCAACTGGCACCGCAAAAATTGCACTTCGCGACAAATACCGACACTAAGTCTGGTCAGGCGCGATAATAAGTCGATGTTCAGGTGGACCCATTTCAAGTTGATAATTCTGGCCTGGGCCGGCGCTTCTGTTTTCTTCACAGCGGTCCTGGAGCTTAGCGAACTCGGCCATAAGCCCCTCGGTTTTGCTCTCTATTCCAACGCCGTGCATTTTGCGTTTTGGGGCCTAACGCTGCCCCTCATGGGAAAATGCATCCGGCTCTTCCCGCTGAAAAGGCCAAACCGAATCCGCAATGGTGCGGTTTACCTTGTTCTTGTCGCATTTCTCGCGCTGGCCGTCTCCTTTGCACACTGGTCAGTCGCCTTCCTGACCTGGTTCCCGTATCGGTCTTACGACCCCACCTTTTCCGCTGTGCTCCGAAATGAGGTATTTGGGCTTCTTCCCAATGAGATCCTGATTGGAATCGTACTGGTGACCGCACTCAAAGCATGGGAGGTGTTGAAAGATCTTCAGGCGGAGCGAACGCGGTCGATGGACCTGGAGCGTCAACTCGCAGTCTCGAGGCTTGAGGCGCTGCGCATGCAACTCCACCCGCACTTTCTCTTCAATACCCTCCACGCCGTCGCCGGCCTCACAATTGAGGACCCGACTACGGCTCGCAGAATGGTAATCGCGCTCGGAGATCTTCTCCGCAGTACGCTGAAGGATACCGGCGGCGAGATGAGAACACTCGCGGAAGAACTGGAGTATTCGGATTTGTACCTGGGGATAGAAAAGCTCCGGCTCGGCGACCGTTTGGCACTCAACTACGACATCGAGCCGTCGGCCGCGCGTGCCCTCGTACCGCAGTTTCTTTTGCAGCCGCTCTTCGAAAACGCAATTCGCCACGGCGTTAGCCATGTGACAGTACCGTGCGAGGTTCGCTTCAGCGCTGTCCGTCAGCGCAATAAACTTGAGATAACGATCCGTAACGATGGGCCAAAACGCGATGTGTCACACGGACCTCCTCGATTCGGTGTTGGGCTTACGAATACAGTGGATCGATTGCGGATTCATTACGGACATCTTCATACTCTTAAGTACTCCGATCGGCCGGAGGGTGGCGCACAGATTGAGATCTCCATCCCCTACGCGGTTACCGGCGACGCTGACAAGGAGAATGAGTTGAATCGCGAGCTGCAGGCGCAGGTGAGGTCGGAATCGCCAGGGGAGCTTTCGAATCAGGAAAGCCGTGCGCCTGTTCCGGCCACGGGCCGCAGCTGAAGAAAGATTTGAAACCGATACGCAATGCAGAATGCAACGATGCATGGATCGAAAGGCCAAAACGGGGCATTGACCACCGCGCCGGCACGCGTGCTCCTCGTTGAGGATGAAGAGCACGCGCGCCGATATCTCCGTGAATTGCTGGAGGACGAACCGCAGATCGAGGTGGTCGGCGAGAGTTCGAACGGCATTCAGGGGGTCCGGCAAATTCGAGAATTGTCGCCGGACATCGTCTTTGTCGATGTCCAGATGCCGGGTCTCGACGGGTTCGGCATGATTGATCAGATCGCCGGAACCCGGCTGCCTCTTTTCGTGTTCGTAACGGGCTACGGCGAGTACGCCGTGAAAGCTTTCGAAATTGATGCCGTAGATTATTTGTGCAAACCATTCGATAAAGAGCGGCTTTTGCTTTCAGTGGAGCGAGCCTTGCGGCGGCTCAACGCTTCGGTTCCAGGCACCCGCGAGAGCCAATGGCTCACGCGGCTTTCGATCAAAGATGACGAACGAATCCTGTTCGTGCCCGTTGACGAGATCATCTGGATTGAAGCAGCCAATAAATATGTCGTAATTCACACGCCGGGCGGAACGCACATCTCCCGGCAGACGATTCAGGGCCTGGAAGAAAATCTTAATCCAAGAGAGTTTGTTCGGACCCACAGATCGACTCTCGTTCAGAAGGCCGCTGTCCGTGGCATGCATCCCCTTTTTCACGGCGACTACATCATCAAGCTGGCCAACGGAGAAGAAGCTCCGCTAAGCCGCAGTTTTCGCGAGTCCTTTTTTCGCGAAATGAGCCGGTAAATCTGCATGAGCGCCAACCCTGTACCACCCTCATCATCCCAATAAGCTTGCCTGGGACCTGAACAAATCCGGTTCGCGCCAAAAATCTGGCGATTCGCTCCATAGGAGAAGCGGAATTCGTCCCGGAACACCTAGCTTGAGACTGCAAGCACGGTGAACCGGAGGCGAGATGAACAAGCAGACGCTCGGAGCCCTTTGTGAGTTTTATTTCAAAGCCCGCATCAAGGCCAGACGAATTTGCATTCCTATCTTCCTGGGGATGATGGCCGCTGCACATTCTTACGCGCAGCAGCTTTGCGTCCAGGGCATGCGCATCGGCGGGGTCATTACCGATCCTACGGGAGCGGTCATTCCTCAAGCGCGCGTGCAGGCGTCCAGCGGGGCAACGGCGCTGACCGATGCAACCGGTCACTACATGTTCGCGTGTGAGCCGGGAACTTCCATCACAATTACTGCGGATGCCGCGGGATTTGCCAAGGCTACCGCGCACGCGCATGCCCGCATGGGCGGTGTCGCACACGTCAATCTCAAGCTTTATGTGGCGCGGGTAGAGACGAACGTGGTGGTAGACGCGAACACAAGCGGCGTGGACAGCGCTGACACGGCGGGTACGACTGTGCTGGGAACAGAAGAGGTGCGGAGGCTCTCAGATGATCCGGACGATCTTCTTCGTGAGTTGCAGGCGATGGCCGTTGGCGGGGGCGGCGTTCCCGGGGGCGCCATTATTACCGTCAACGGGTTCCAGAATGGAAGCCCTCTGCCTCCCAAGGGTTCCATCGCCGAAATTCGCATCAATCCTGACCCGTTTTCGTCCCAATACGAGAGGGCTCCCTGGATTGTCCCGGACATTGAAATCACTACGAAGCCCGGCGCAACAGCATTTCACGGGGCGCTCTTCTTCGTCGAAAGCGACAGCCCGTGGAACGCCACCGACCCGTTTTCGGTAACGGCGACCCCGGCCAGCAAGCAGCGCTATGGTTTCGAGCTCAGCGGTCCGGCAATCAGCCGCAACTCCGACTTTTTTCTCGCGCTCGATAAGCGCGACATTAAAGAATTCAATGTGGTCGATGCCGAGACCCTCGACAGCGGATACAATCCCGAGCCTCTCGAACAAACAGTGGCCGCGCCGCAGCATCTGTGGATCGGCTCTGCCCGCGGAGATTGGCAGATCACTCCCAAAGATGCCGCGACCCTCTCGTTTTCGTCCAACCTCAGCGATCTCGACAATCAGGGAGTCGGGGGACTGAATCTCGCCTCAACCGGATTCGACAGTCTGTTGGGCGAATACGATCTGCGGCTCCTTAATACGCAGATTCTCAGCTTCCACCTTTTGAATGAAACCCGGATCGGTTACTCATGGCTGAGAACCGAGCAAACGCCGCTTTCAACCGAGCCTTCGCTGATGGTGGCAGGCTACTTCACCGGTGGAGGCTCGACCAGCGGGAATCTCAATGACCGCGAGCGCAATCTCGAAGCCGACGATGATTTCATCCTGACGAAGGGCAAGCACTCCCTCAAGGCTGGATTGGAGTCTTTGGCGTTCGTCATCCACGACTATGACCCTGACACTTTTAATGGGACGTTTGTCTTTGGCGGGGGAAGCGCGCCGGCGCTTGATGCAAACAACAATCCGGCTGGCGAAACAACCACGATCGATGCGCTCGAGCAGTACCGCCGTACGCTGTTAAATCTGCCTGGCGGTGCGCCGACAACCTATCAACTCACCACCGGCTCGCCTGTCGTGTCTGAGACCCAATGGCGGCTCGCTCTGTACGTTCAGGACCGCGCCAAAATCAACCAGCGTCTGACTGTGAATGCTGGCTTGCGCTATCAGTTTCAGACTTCTCCCGGCTCATTTGCGAATGTTGCGCCGCGCGCCGGTCTGGCCTGGGCGCCGGATAAGAACTCGAATTGGGTGCTTCATCTCAGCGGGGGACTGTTTATCAACCCGTTGGATCAGGCGTACGCCATTCAGGCCAAGCGATTGAATGGCGTTCGTCAGCAGGAAACGACAATCTACTCCCCCAACTTCCAGAGCCCCAAGACGCCGGCTCCTGATTCCATCAGTGTCGGCACCATCTGGCAGCTTTCCAACACCGTTACACAACTCCCTTCTTTCATGGTTCAAACCGGTCTCGGACATGAGTTCCCGCAGCACTGGCACCTGCAGGCCGATTTCGATTTTGGGCAGGCGTGGGGTTGGATGCGTCAAGTAAACGTTAATGCGCCGATGGTCGCCAGCAGCATTGGCGCGCCCCCCGATCCGCTGGCGGCGCTTCTTGCACCCAGACCCATCGCCGTGAACGAAAACATCTTTCGCTACGAGCAGCTTGCTCATCGTCGAGGTGGGTTGGTCGAATTTGCACTCGAGCAGAATAGCTATAAGCGATTCAATTTTTCTGCAGACTACCTGCATTTGGATTTTCACTCCGACGGTGGATTCCGCCTCGGTGACTTACCGGGCGCCGCCAATCCGCAGTCGACTTACAGTGAAAAGGGAGAGTCCGCCCGATGGGATGCATTGATGCGGAACCTCTTCTTTGCCTCGGTCAACCTCAACCTTCCCTTGAAGCTCGACCTGTCCTCGTTTCTCGATTTCTCGAGTGGACGGCCTTACAACATGACCACAGGCACCGACGCGAACGGCGATGGCGATTTCAACGACCGGCCCTCTTATGCCTCCGCGCCCGGCCCTGGAGTTTACACCACACCGTTTGGCCTGATGACCACTAACACAGTGAATGGGAATGTTCCCCGCAATCTGGGCTCTATGCCCGACCAGATCCACCTCGATATGAATTTGAGCCGGGAATTCGCTCTGAACCCCCGCGACAAAGACCATCCCCGCACGTTGACCTTCAATGCGCGAAGCACCAATTTGCTGAATCACTCCAACGTCACTGCTGTGAACACGATTCTCTCTTCCGGCGCGGTAGGACAACCAATTGCGGCCGAAACCGCTCGCCGCTTGGAGCTTGGTGTTCGTTTTACGTTTTAGTCCGGATTTTCACTTGGTACCTATTAGTGCTGCGAACTCGGCCAGCATGCAGGAGTCTTCGTCACCCTGAATCGACAACTGTTGCCAACAGGCCAAAGCGTGTTTCCAGAACAGAGTGACCGGGATTCATCTGGTTGGGATCAGCAGTTCCGGGTTGTTGTTTCTCACATTGCCCGGCGCCTTGGAAGGCGCTGCTTCTAACTCCGGTGAAATGCGCAACGCCTGTTCGATTACGGTCAAGTTTCGGCTCAGTGCAACTCGACCGGTCATACGAACCATCTCGAGATGAGTTGCCCCTCTTCTATTGATTGCCAGGCGCAGGATATTTACGATTGGCAGGCCCTGCGTTTGCTTACTGTACCGTCAAGGTCACCGTTCCGGAGCTTATAACCTGGTGAGTCTGCGGTGGTGGCGGGGTTGATGTACTCCCTCCCCCGCCACATCCGGTGATAGCTGCGGCCAGCGATACCAGCAGAACAAGACTTGTCGCGAACCAGAGTCCTTTGACTGTCAGCTTTCTCCGCATTAACAGCAAAGGCAACAAGAGAATGGGCAGAAATATCATCGCAGTTGCCGCTCCAGGTAGTGTCTCGGTGAAGACCACCACGACCTGGTAAGTACCCGCCGGCGTGCTCGACGATGTAGTGATGGTCACTGTGCCAGTGGACACCGAGTAACTGCAGGCGGCTCCGCCGGGCAAGTTCAAACAAGACACCGCAACATTGGTGGCCGAAGAAGGAAGCGTTACCGCATAGGTGGCCGATGAGCCGGGAGTCACACTGGCAGTGAGGGTCGTGAATTCAGGCGGTGTAGCACCAGCTGTGTCGACGTCGAATTGGAACGAATTCGAGGTGCCACCTCCGGGCGAAGAGGTGACCACTGTAACTGTGTAGATTCCGGTCGTAGCAATCGCCGTGGCCGGAACCTGTGCCGTCAATTGCGTGCCACTTACGTATTGAGTTGTGAGAGCAGTTGTGCCCCAATTGACGATTGACGAAGATACAAAGCCAGAGCCGTTCACCGTTAACGCGAACGCTGCGCCGCCCGCACCTTCAAGTGCAGGCGAGAGCGAGCCGACTCCAGGAGCCGGGTTGAAAGGATTAACGACCAGCATAACGGTCGCCGTTGACTGCGCGTAATCGGTTGTGTCGGCCGGTGTGAAGGTGACTGAGAGGGTGTCATTTCCCGCCGGAGGCACTGTCCCAGCCGCCGGTGAATAGACAAACTTTCCGGGAACCGATGCCGTGGCGTTTAGTTGCGTCGAACTGAGCGCAGTGCCGTAGTTGATTGCCGCAGGCAGGGGCCATGTAACCGTCGGTGTCGCCTGATTTACTTGAATCGTCACGCCAGCGGTCGCAGTAGTATAGTCGACGGCGTCAGTCGGCGTGAATGTCGCACTTAGCGTCTGTTTTCCTGCCGTCAATAACGTGCCGGCTGCAGGGGAGTATTCGAAGGTTCCTGGCACTGAGGACGTCGCGTCAAGCTGGGTTGCGCTCAGTACCGCTCCATAATTGATTGCTGCAGGTGACGGCCACGTTATGGTGGGCGTGGCCGGCGGAGTGATTACATATGCCGCCGTTGCGGCGACGCTTTTGGTATATCCCGACGCCACCGCGATGGCATTGATTGTTTCCGACGCCGAAACAAGGATGGCCGCCGTGTATTTGCTCGATTCGGTCGTTGGAATGCTGCCGTCGGTCGTGTAGTAGATTTTGGCGTTCGCCGTTGAATCGAGGATGGTCACGCTCTGCGCGCCAACGTAGGTTCCCGCCGCCAGGCTGATTACAGGAGTCGCAGCAGGATTCGTGGGAGAGATTTCGCGGATTCGGTAATTGCAACTGTCCGCAAAATAGAGGTTGCCGACAGAATCGAATGCCATCCCCTCCGGATTGCACAGACTGGCCATGAATGCTGAACCGCCATCGCCATATGGTTCCCAATAACCGTTGCCGGCGAACCGCGTGATGATGCCAGTAGTTGTATTGACCTCGCGGATGACCAGGTTATTGGAAATATAGAGATTTCCGGCGCCGTCAACCGCCAGTCCGGCCGGATTTACTTCCGCACTTGTAGCGGCGCCACCGTCTCCTGTCGAGCCATAGGGGCTCCCATCGCCGGCTACTGTTGAGATAGTGCCGGTGCCTGCATCGACTTTACGCACTCGGCCCACATTAGGCGTGGCGATGTAAAGATTTCCCACGCCGTCAATCGCCAATGCCTCAGGCCGTTGGACCACAGCGCTCGTTGCCGGCCCTTCGTCGCCCAGGGCTCCCACTTGTTTTCCATTCCCGGCCACTGTCGAAATGATGCCCGTAGCAGCCGAAACCTCGCGCACGCAATTGTCGGATATGTCGGAGATAAACAGATCTCCCTCAGCATCGAGCGCCAACCCCCAAGGTCCGCCAAACTCTGCCTGAGAGGCGGGCCCTCCATCTCCCGTGCCAGCCACGGTTGTGAACGTTCCGCTGCCCGCAAAATTGGAGATGATTCCTGTCTTGGCGTCGACTCGGCGTACTACACGCGATGAGGTATCCGCGATATAGAGGTTGCCGGTGCTGTCAATGGCTATGCCTTCCGGAGCAATGAACTCCGCGCTGGTTGCCGGTCCGCCGTTGCCGCTGTTGCCATTGGTACCATTGCCTGCTGCAATGCCGATGGTTCCGGTCGCTGCCGAAACCTTCCATACAACGTAGTTAGATGGATCGGAGAAGTAGACATTGCCCGCAGCATCGACGGCCATAAATGCCGGAGATGCCAACTCTGCACTCAGTGCAGGACCGCCCTGGCCCGCAAAGCCGGAAATGCCACTGCCGGCGATGGTATTGATGACAGTCGGCGGAACAGCCGCGATGGTGTAGGAAGCTGAAGTTGGCGCACTGGGCAGAAAACCCGGAGCAACGGCAACAGCGCCAATGGTCACGCTGCCGTTTATGGTTATTGGACCGTTATATTCCTGGCCGCCCGTGGTTGCCGTGGTTCCATCCAGGGTGACGTAGATAGCAGCGCCAGAAGTGCTGTCGCTGACGGTGACGGTCTGCGAGCCGGCATAGTTTCCCGGCGCTACCGAGAAGGAGGGAGTTGCAGCGGCACTGGCTGGCGGAACCTGGGGGGCAGTTACTTCGCGAACACGGCTTCGCTCATCCACTACGTAAACGTCACCTGCAGCGTCAACGGTAAGGCTGATTGGAAGGCACAGCGACGCGTCGGCTCCAGGATCTCCGTCTCCCCCGAGGCTGCTGCACCAATTGAAACCAGTATTGCCTGCCATTGTATTGATGATTCCCGTCGATGCAGTTACTTTTCGGACGCGGTTATTGTAGGTATCGGCAATATAAAGATTGCCTGAGGTGTCAACCGCCAGGTCCTGCGGTGAGTTAAGTTGCGCGCTAGCGGCCGGGCCACCGTCGCCGGAGAACCCGGGATTCCCCCATAAGCCCACCACGGTCGAGATGATTCCCGTTGAAGCCTTCACATTGCGGATCACATTGTCGTCAGTGTCGGCTATGAAGAGATCTCCGGCCGAATCCACAGCCACTCCGTAAGGAAACGCAAAACCCGCTTTGAGCGCGGACCCCCCATCCCCGCTAAATCCATAACTGCCGTTGCCGGCGACCGTGGAGATAATTCCCGTTGCCGCGGTGATTTTTCTAATCGTCTCTAAATAGGGCTCGGCGATGTATAGGTTGCCGGCTGTGTCAATTGCGAGCGATCCGGGTGGGCTGATCTCCGCGCTTGTCGCCAGGCCACCGTCGCCCCAAGTAGTGGCGTTTGGATCTCCTGCGTACGTGGTGATCAGTCCGGTACCGGCGGCGATCTTGCGAATCACCGAGTTATTCAGGTCTGCTATGTACAGATTGCCCGCGGTGTCCATGGCCATGGGTCCGGGCCCGTTGAATTGCGCGTTTGCCGCCAGTCCGCCGTCGCCGCTGTATCCGGGTGTGCCGATGCCGGCAACTGTGCTGATAATGCCCGTTCCCGCAGTTACCTTCCTTACCACGTTGTTGTATTCGTCGGAAATGTAGAGGTTGCCAGCGCTATCTTTGACCGCCGACTGAGGACTATTGAGTTCGCCGAAAGTCGCGGGGCCCCCGTCGCCGCCATAACCGAACGCCTCGTTTCCGGCGACGGTATAGATGAACGGCATAGCAGCCGAGTCAATGAAATACGTTCCGGCTGCGGGTACGCTCGCCGAGGACCCCGGCGCAATCGCAATCGCGACTAGTGTCTCTGAATTGGATACGGTGATTGGACCGGAATAAAGCGTCGAACCGAAGTTCCCGGTAGAACCATTGATCGTGTAGTAAATGGCGGCTTGGTTCGCGCTGTCTGTAATCATGACTTGTTGCGAGCCGGTGAAACTTCCGGGAGCCGGCGAGAACGTAGGCGTTGGCGCGGCAGGCAGGTTGATATCGATTGTGTAGTTTGCCGAAACTTCCCCGTTCCCTGAGTATCCGTTCTCAATAGCATATGCACTGATAGATTCGGTTCCATTTTCGAATAGCTGAATCGGGCCGGTGTACTCGACATAGCCACCGGTATTCACGATGCCGCTTGCCTGGTAATAAATCGTGGTCCCTGGAATCGATTCAGTGATCGTGACCGTTTGGGCGGTTGTGTAAGTGCCGGAAGCTGGAGTTATGACAAGCGGCGCCACCCCCGCCGTAAGCTGAACCGTGATTGAGTTGCTGGGATTGTTATTGCTGTCGCCGCCGTATCGCGCTTCCACGTTATGCGTCCCGGTGCCTACCGGCGCAACACCGGCGACAGTGAGTGTCGCTTCGTTTGTTTCCGTCATCAACACGGTTGCGGTCGCTACGGCTTCGTCCGCGACAGCTATGTCCGGAATTCCCGCGCCAGTAAAATCTCCCAATGCAATTGACTCTGGCCAATCACCGACCGAAATCGGGCTGGCACCCGCAGGCGTGAACTCACCGTTGCCCGCCCCCATCAAAACCGTGACGGTATCATCGTCGTTATTCACCACGGCTAAATCAGGAACTCCGTTCGAGTTGAAGTCTCCGACGGCCACAGCCTGCGGAGAATGCCCGACTGTCACCGGACTGCCTTCGGCTTGGGTAAACGTACCGTTTCCATTTCCGAGGAGCACAGATACCGAACCCGGATTGCCGCCTTCATAGTTTTCATTCGCTATCGCGATATCGATCTTTCCGTCCTGATTGAGGTCTCCAAGCGCAACCGAACCAGGGAATTGCCCGACCGTAATCGGGCTGTTCGATGCCTGCAGGAAGGTGCCATCCCCGTTGCCGAGGAGGACGGTTGCCGTAGAGTCAAAGAAATTGGCTGTAACCAGATCGGGAATGCCATCTCCGTTAAGGTCCGCTATCGCAATAGAAGTCGGCCCTGAGCCTACTTCCACGGGACTGTCTGGCGCAGGCGTAAACGTCCCATCACCATTTCCTAAAAGAATTGCCACAGAGCTCGGACCGTACTCATCTGCGTCCTTAGTGGCTACAAGGTCGGCAATCCCATCTCCGTTGAGATCACCCGAGGCCACCGCATCAATAAAGTCGTAAGGGCCACCGACTATGACGGGACTGCTCGGAGCTTCTGTGAATGTTCCATCGCCATTACCGAGGTAGATGGCGACCCCTCCGTTGTAAGATCCGACTTTAAAGGCAATATCCTCGTTTCCGTCCTCATTGAAGTCGGCCACGATGATCGAATCCGGGTCGAACAGGCCCGATATTGGACTGTCAGGTGCAGGAGTGAATGTGCCATCTCCATTGCCTAGCAGAATTGAAACGACACCGTCGAAGTAACTTGCGACTGCCAAGTCCGGTATGCCATCGCCATTGAAGTCTCCAACGGTTACCGAAGTGGACTGATTGTCAGTATCGTTCGTCTCTGAGCGCACAAAGTCGACTCCTGAGACGCCGGGCCCCAACTCTCCAGTCGCTACCACGGCGTTGCCGAAGCTCGTGTCCAGGAATGAAACTGTGCCCGACGGCGCACTTGTTCCACCTTGAGCGCCTACGGCCGAAGTCAAAGAGTAATTACCCGGACTGCCGCTCCATGCTATGGCTGCGGCCGTCGGAGTTTTCCCACTCACCATCAATGCTGACGCGTTCGACGCGCTCCCGGCATCCGCGTTGGTCCCTGCAAAAACTGCCTTATAGCTGTGGTTGCCAACGCCCGGGCGGAACTTCATCGTCGCCGTACCTGCGCTGGTCAGCTGCGAGGTTCCCAGCAGATTGATGTCGGTGCAATACTTCGCGGCCGCGTTGCAAAAGTTCACCTGGCCCACAGTGATCGCGGTAGCCCCGGCTTTGACTGAGGCTGTGAGCGTGACGACGGTCCCAGACGTTACCGACGTTACCGGGCCAGATGCCGAAGTGACGGCCAGCGAGGTTGTCGTCGATGCTTTGGTCTGCGCGTTGCCCAGACTCAAGATTCCAAACAGCACAATGGCCAGCATCGCGCACAGCGCCGCAAATCTGCTTCGTTGCTGAGAATGGCTTTTGAATCGATGAACGCTGGAGATGAAATTCAACAGATTGGCACTCTTAAGGCCACGAGACATAAAGGGATCCCTCGAAATCGGCACTGCGGAAGCGATGGTGAGTTCAAATGCCGGCGAACCGGACTCCACATCCGACATCGCGGAGTGCCAGTGCGGAAGCACATACGGCTTGGAAAATGGCAGATTGGAAATCGCACGCAGTTTACCACGGGCAAGGTTTTGCGGAATATGGCAAAAGGCCAAAACCGGTGAGGTGTCCTTCAAAGTATCTTGAATCTGAGGCAATTGCTAAGAGTCGCTTCGTCCCATCGCAATGTTCGACGACAGTTGGGTACGCCAAAATCGCAACGAAAGATGCTCTATCCGATCTTCGCCGTAGTATATCCACGCAAAGGCGAAGCGCAGGCAGATCCCACACTACCGCTTTGAATACATGGCCAGATTCGATCCAGATGAGATCGCAGAATGGCTGATGTCTCACAAGGTGCCCTAACCCGGTCTTGGTGTCTGCAGCGCCCCTACCCGTCCGCGCGCGTCCGGCCGGCTCACTGGAAGGGAGGAACCCGACCGTTGAATTGGCACGGCGCACAACCGCACCGTGACAATTCCCTCTGAAAAACCCAATCCCCATCGTTCGATGGCAGCACTCCTATATTTTCGGAGCAACCCCACTCAGACTCGGCTGCCTGGATGATCTTTTGAATCGTGGCGGAGAGAGTGGGATTCGAACTTGAGCCGTATTGCAGGCGTGAGCACAGCGGGAGCCTGCAGGCGAAATCCTGAGCGGAGTCGAAGGATCCTTTGAATCGTGGCGGAGAGAGTGGGATTCGAACTTGAGCCGTATTGCAGGCGTGAGCGCAGCGGGAGCCTGCAGGCGAAATCCTGAGCGGAGTCGAAGGATCCTTTGAATCGTGGCGGAGAGACTGGGATTCGAACCCAGGTTAGAGTTTCCCCTAAACACGCTTTCCAAGCGTGCGCCTTCAGCCACTCGGCCATCTCTCCGCGACCACACGTCGCTTGATATAACCATCATAATCGCTTCCTCCCCTGCCCCTTGTGGCGCGCGGCTCACACATTTCTATCGCTAGTAATGAAATCGTTTACTTTTCACCGCCGGGTCATTTATATTGCGTTGTTGCTCGCCGCATGCCCCGCACCGTCGCCAGCGGCAAATTCCACCCGAAAGAGGGAACTTCATGCCTGGTATCTCCCGCCGCAATCTTCTTCGTTCCGGCCTGGCCCTTTCCGCTTCCGCAATTGCCTCACAATCGGCATTTGCACGCGCCGCCGCCCGCCTTGCCGCTGACGCGCAGGCCGCCGCTCCTCGAGCGGCTTCAGCAGCCGGGCCCCGTGAACAGCTTCTGTTCGACTTCGGCTGGAAGTTCATGTTCGGCAATGGAACCGATCCCTCCAAAGATCTGGGTTTCGGTTACGGCCAGGGAGATTTTGCCAAAACCGGTGAATTCGACTTTGCCAAGGCGCATTTCGACGATTCCAAGTGGCGCACGCTCAACCTGCCACACGACTGGGCTGTGGAACTGCCCTTTGTCTGGGACGAGGAGCAGAAATCTCACGGCTTCAAACCGCTCGGCCGACGGTACCCCGAGACTTCTGTCGGCTGGTATCGCCATGAATTCGACATCCCCGCCTCCGACGCGGGCCGCCGCGTAAGCGTAGAATTCGACGGCGCATTCCGCGACGTGCTGGTCTTCGTCAACGGCTGCTTCATCGGCCGCAACAACAACGGCTATGCGCCTTTCCGCTTCGACATCACCGATTTCCTCGCAGTGGGTGGAAAGAACTACATCGTGCTCCGAGTAGATGCAAGTTTCGGCGACGGCTGGTTCTACGAGGGCGCCGGCGTCTATCGTCACGTGTGGTTGACCAAGACCGACGCGGTCCATCTGGGCAAGTGGGAGAGCTACGTGCGCTCCGAGGTCAACAATGGCTCGGCCTCGCTCACTCTCTCCACGGTCGTTGTGAATCAGGGCCGCGCCGCCGCCAACGCCTCAGTCTCGTGGAAGATCATGGACTCCTCGGGGAAACAGGTTGCGACTGCCGAGACTTCTGCGCAGCCTGTCGGCGCCGACGGCTCTGCAGCCTTCACTGCCACTGCGAAGCTCGCGTCGCCGGCGTTGTGGTCGCCCGACACTCCTAGCCTCTACACGGCCGAGGTCAGCGTGATGTCAGGGGGCAAAGTGGTGGACGCGGAGAACGTAACTTTTGGAGTTCGGACTGCGCAATTCACAGCCGACAAGGGCTTCTTCCTCAATGGGCAGAACATCAAGATTCAGGGCACCTGCAACCACCAGGACCACGCCGGCGTTGGCGCTGCGCTGCCTGATCGGCTGCATTACTTCAGGGCGGCGGTGCTCAAGCAGATGGGAGGCAATTCTGTTCGCACTTCGCATAACATGCCTACGCCGGAGTGGGTGCAGGCCTGCGAGCGCCTGGGCCTGATGATGATGTGCGAGACCCGGCAAATGAGTTCCAGCCCCGAAGGCCTGGCGCAGCTTGAAGTGATGGTGAAGCGTTATCGCAACTCGCCCTGCATCATTCTGTGGTCGGTAGGCAACGAAGAGGGGCAACTCCAGGGCCCCATGGCCGAAGAAGGCGCAAAGATTGCGCGCTCCATGGTGGATCTTTGCCATGAGCTCGACCCTACCCGCGTGGTGTCGGCAGCCGTAAACGGAGATAACTCGAAGGGAGTCTCCGACGCTTTCGACATCATTGGATTCAATTACAACCTGCCGTCTCCCGATCGCTACCATCAGAAGCATCCGGAGAGACCTCTCTACGGCTCTGAGACCTCAAGCGCCGTGAGCACCCGGGGCATGTATGTCAACGACAAGCTTCGCAATATTGTGAACTCGTATAACGGAGTGGTGCCATGGGGCGAGACGCCGGAAGTCTGGTGGACTTTTTACGGCACACGGGAGTGGGAGGCGGGCGGTTTTGCATGGACCGGCTTTGACTACCGCGGAGAGCCAACTCCTTATGGCTGGCCGTCGATCAACTCGCAGTTTGGCATCGTGGACATGTGCGGTTTCCCGAAGGACTACTTCTACTACTACAAGGCGTGGTGGGGGAAGGAGCCGACGCTGCACCTGTTTCCGCACTGGAACTTCGAGGGCTGGGAAGGAGAGGAGATCCCAGTGTGGGTCTACTCGAATGCCGATTCGGTCGAGCTGTTCGTTAACGGGCAGAGCCAGGGTTCAAAGAAGGTCCCGCATCTCGGCCACGTTGAATGGAAGATTCGCTACGAGCCGGGCTCTATTGAGGCGCGCGGCACCAAAGACGGCAAGGTTGTGCTGACTGAGAAGCGCGAGACCACCGGCGCGGGAGTGGCGATTCGTTTGACTGCCGACCGCACCGAAATCAATGCCGACGGTGAAGACGTTGCGGTGATCACTGTCGAGGCTCTCGACAAGGGCGGCCGTCCCGTGCCGACCGCTCAGAACTTCATCAACTTCCATGTCTCCGGCGAAGGCGCTCTAATTGGCGTGGGTAACGGCGATCCCAACTGCCAGGAGAGCGACAAGGAACCCAAGCGTTCGCTTTTCAACGGACTCGCGCAGGTGATTCTGCAATCGACCAAGCAAGCGGGAACAATCACCATCAAGGCTGCCAAGGAAGGTTGGGAGGGGCCGTCGCTGCAATCCGCTGAACTGACGATCACCACGAAGGCCGTGACTCTGCGTGCGTCGGTGCCGGCGCCGGGCTCCGAAATGCCTAAAGCTTGAAGGGGTAAATCCGAGGCTGCAATTCTCGTAACTCAAGTGCCTCAAGCTGGATTCGATGGGCGGGAGAAGCGGGCCGATTCACGCAGGCAGCTACCCCCCACCCCCGCCGCCCCCCGGGTGGTTTCTGCAAGCTCGTGATTTCAGGATCGTTGCCGGTACGGATCTATCTTAAGTGGTCTCCTTTCAAGAATATAAGTCTCAACCTCCTCAAACTAAAGGACTTCGAACGGAACTGAATGAGCATGACTGCGGGCTGCTGCCGAAGAAGGCGTAACCCGATCGAATCACCTGCATTCAAGCTTAGCGAATCGGCGGAGAAAACAAGCAAACGTACGGCTGTCGCAAGTGGCTGAAGAGCAGTGTGTTGAATGATCTTTTAAAGCGGAAGGGCTTGACTGAGGGGTGGGCCGATCACCAGCATTTCTCAGAGCATGCGCGAGAGGCCGAATGCGGGTTAGCCGTAGAACGCTCTTTGGTGTTCGGAGGGGCCTTCAATGCATCGCACGGGCGCGCGAAGCGCCAGAGCCGGACATCGCTGACAGGTTGTCCCCTGGATTCTGCTGAAGAATAACCCTGTCGCCGATTCAGCACTATGCCACTAAAGGGGTATTCGCCGCCTCAGCCAATCAACACCTCGTCGATCGTACGAATATCCACCAGACCGTTGCAACCATAAATCGCGGGCAGCGCCTTTTCTGCAGGATGCGCCCGCCGGATCGCTGCAACTTTGTCAGTTCCCGCGCGATAGGCCGGCAGATACATGCGCCCCAGCAGGGGATGCCGTCCCCACGCGCCCGACAGTTTGTTGGCGCGCTCTTCCGTCACCAGGAAATCCCGGCGCAGCGTTGCTGCAACTTCGGCCTGTTCGCGGCCCTCGCCCCAGGTCATGTACGATGACTGGTTCTTTGCATCGTCCTGCAGCAGCGCCAGCAGCACGCCGATCTGCAAGTCCTCATCGGGCAGATCCTCCACCTCAGTCACGCCATGCGCAATCAGGATCGCATTATTCGCAATCCCTTCAAACAGCGTGGCCGCGCGCGTGTTCATGGTCAGCACCGAGGCTTCAAACGCCGCCTTGCCCCTCACGTACAGATTCTGCAGATAGGCGAAGGTCGTTACGTGCCCCGGCACAACTTCGTGGCTTACGAGCTGTTCAAACTCGGGATACGAGATCGAGAGGGAAGCGTTGATCTCGTACGAAGCTTCGTACTGCGGGCTGCCATCTGCGTTGCGCGCGCGGCCAATATAGTTCATCGAGCCTGAAAACCACGCTTCCTTGATCGGCAAAAAACCGATATTTGCCCTTGGAACTGGCCGCAACTCCGCCGGCAGATACGGCAGCAGGTTCTTCTCGCTCAATTGGTCGAAGTAGGCAATCACCGCGGCGCCAAACGCCTTGACTGACGCCATGGGAACCACGCGCTCTTTGCGCCATGCGTCAACAGCGTCGAGAAGACTGCCTGTATATCCCGCGAGTCCCAGCAGATCTTCAACCCTTGCCCGCTTCGCCGCAGGCTGCGACGGTTCCGGCCCCTTGGCCGTCGAAGCTTCAACCGCCCGCGAATAGGGAACCGGATCGCCCTTGCCCGCGACCTCCATCGCCAGGTCGAACATCGTATCGAGACACACCGCCAGACCATCGAGATACGCTCCGCGCAACCCGGCCGCCACGGCCGCCTCTTTGCGAACACCGGCAATCGCGCCTCGCAGATCGATCTCCTTCACGTAGGTGTCGATCACCGCGCCGTCC
The DNA here is from genome assembly GCA_963732165.1 of uncultured Acidobacteriaceae bacterium. Taxonomy (GTDB): domain Bacteria; phylum Acidobacteriota; class Terriglobia; order Terriglobales; family Acidobacteriaceae; genus Telmatobacter. The sequence continues at coordinate 2,503 of CAVSYM010000024.1, read as the reverse complement.
AAATCTTTTCCGCTCACGCCGCCTGCCTGCCGCAGCTTTGCCGCAGCCTCATGCGTATACGCCAATGGCAACGGCTCATCGCTGAACCACGAATCCGCAATAAACCTGCCCGTTCCCGAGGCGCACAGCACATCGCCTCCCCACAACGTATCGATACCCAACACCGCATCCGCTACAAATTTCCCGGCCGCATCCATCAACTCACCTTCTCTTTCTTCAATGTCCCAAAGATTCTGTGGTGCAATTCGACATTTCTGAAAAGACATACCGCAGGGGCTAAAGCCCGCCATTTTTTGAGGCCTGTCGGCACGACTGAAGTCGTGCCCTGATACAAAACTCCGCTCCGACGGCTTTTTTTCTTCAAGCTCTAAAGTCATGCCCTTTCCGAATCTGACTTTGGCCGCAGGCTGCCAAGCCAGATATAAAGGCATACCCCGATAAACAAAACCGCGGACACCATCTGCGACACCGCATCGTTCCCGTAAAACGGTGTTTGAATCCAATCCTCGCGATAGCTTGGCAGCAATCGCAGGGCAGCGCCCAATACGCCGCCCAGCGCCCCTCCCGCCATCAATCCCGACGCCAGAATCACGCCACGCTCGCGAATCCGCTTGCCCGGCTCGCCATCAGTCTTTTCTGCCTTCCGGTTGACCAGGTGCGACAAAAAACCGCCGGCAAGAATCGGCGTCGTCAAACCCAGCGGCAAATACATTCCCAGCGCAAATACCAGCGACGATTTGCCCAGCATCTCCATAATCACCGTGACAGCCACGCCGATGCCAAACAGCAGGTACGCGACCGGCTGCCGGCTCATGAATCCCACCACCAGCGCCTTCATAATGGATGCCTGTGGCGCAGCCAATACCTGCCGCACGTCGCCTGGAGCGGCTTCGCCAAACTGGAAGGTATGCGCCAGTAGCACAATCGTCAGCCCCGCTGTTACCGCTGCGACAATCACGCCGATGAACTTCACCTTCTCCTGCGCCGCCGGCGTCGATCCAATCCAGTAGCCGGCCTTCAAGTCGGTGATGAACTGGCCCGACGAGCACAATGCCGTGCAAACCATCCCCGCAATCGCCATCACAAAGAACATTCCCGTTGTTCCGCTCAAGCCAAAGCTCAGCAGAACCACCGACGAAATGATGATAGTGAGCATCGTCATGCCCGAGGCCGGATTGTTGGCTGTTGTCGCAATCGCGTTTGCGGCCACCGAGGTAAAGAAAAATGCAAACACGAGCATCAGCGCCAGCCCGGCTGCCAGCACTGTCCACGATACGCCCAGCCGCGAGAAGAAAATCCCGGCCGCAATTGCTCCCACCACAATTCCCAGCAGGATTCCGATCATCGGCACATCGCGGTCGGTCCGCTCCTGGGTTTCGGCTTTCCCCGAGGTGAACGTGCGCAGTGCAATTCCGAATGCCCCGGCAATCACGCGCAGCGACTTCAGCACGCCCACAATTCCCGCCGAAGCAATTGCGCCCACGCCGATAAACCGCACGTAATTGCGATAAATCTGCATCGCCGTCATTTGCGCGATTGGAACGGTTCCCGGATACACTGCCGCGGCCATGTGGCTGCCCGTAAACCAGAACAGCGGAGTCAGCACAAAGTTTGAAAAGATGCCGCCCGCGCAAAACACAATCGCGCTGCGAATGCCCATCACATATCCCAGGCCCAGCACAAAGCTGATCGCGTCGAAGCTGAACACCATCCGCGCACGATCGGCGAGCGTCCTCACCACCGGCACAAACTGGAAATCGAGATACTCCTTCCAGGTGTGGAACGTGGTAACAAGAAAGTCATAAACGCCGGCGACGGCGGTCGCCTGCAACAACAACCTCGCCTGCGATCCGCCTTTTTCTCCAGTTACCAGGACCTCGGTGATGGCGGTTGCTTCGGGGAAGGGGAAATGCCCATGCGTCTCGCGCACAAAATATCGCCGCAGCGGAATCAGGAACAACACGCCAAAGCACCCGCCGGCCAGGCAGATGAAAATAGTTTGCACGGGATGCGGATCGAGATGCAGCGTGTAGAGCGCGGGCACCGTAAACACCGCGCCCGAAACCACGGCTGCCGATGCCGCCCCAATGCCGGTGATAATTACGTTCTCGAGCAGCGTTGAACGCCGCTTGAACATGCGCGCCAGCCCGATGGTGAGAATCGAGATCGGAATTGCCGCTTCCATCCCCTGGCCAACTTTCAGCGCCGAATACGCCGAAGCGACCGAGAAAATAATGCAGAACAGCACGCCCCAGAACAATGCTCGTAGCGTCAGCTCCGGCCGCGTCACCTCCGCGCCAATCAGCGGTTGGTATGTTTCGCCCTTCTTGAGAGGCTTGTACGCGTTCTCGGGCAGCGATTGCGCCGCCGCTTCAACTGCTGTGGTTTCGCTCATCCGGTCTTCCTTTTCCCGCTCATCTCACGCGCACGAAATCGGCTATTTCCGCTCGAAATCTCTTCGGACTTTCGGCGAACGCAGCATTGGCGGTTCAAATTTTGACGC